>NZ_BAABDU010000004.1:0-1235265 GCF_039539785.1 Flavobacterium ginsengiterrae
CGCCAACCAATGGAATATAAGTATAAGTGGTAACCATAGCATCAGGAAGATTAGTGCGTAAAGTGTTTAAAGCATTAATCAGATCAGTTTGTGTTCCTGTATTGGAAATATCCTGAAGGTTTGAAACATACGATGAAACCTGACTGTAAGAAGCATTTTCAATTTTGGCTATAGGCTGGGTTTTGTTATAGCCCCAGATAATAGATACAGGGGTGCCGCTTTCTACAGTATATTCCAGAACATTTCCATTTCCTAATGCTAATCCATTTATAAGATCAGAATCATACAAAGTAAATTTTATCTTTCGGTTACTATCACTAAAAGGAAAAGTTTCTATCAATCCTTTTGAAGAATGAATTTCTTTTGGCAGGAGCATATTACCTGTTACTGTGCTTTGTTCGTATTTAGTATTAGATTCTGATGTTTTTACATTGTTGACAAAAGTCTGTGTTTTTACAGGTATACTGATTTTATTTTGATTAATCAGGGCTTGCATTTCTGTTGTTTGCTCTGTTGAAACTAAATCCTGAGGATAACTCATTTGAGTTCTTAAAGTTTCTGTTTTACTGTTTTTTGTTTCAGTTTTAGTTAATTGATAATGTGCTGGATTCTCATAACTGTATGTAGTTATTTTTTGAGTAGTAGGATTTTCATTACTGTCATAATTAACCTCAAGAGTACTGCTTAATACTTTTTTCCCTTGTGAAGTTTTACCCACTGCATAATAAAACTGTCCAGAACAAAAATCACTGCCTTGATTATATGGAGTTGCAAATGAAAGAGGATAATCTCCAGGAAGAACAGGAGATGTAAAATTGCTAAAAACAACATTGTATGATAATGACTGCTCTTTAAGAATAATGTAATTATTAATAACACTATTTATCAATGTGTATGTATTGGGCGAAGGTCCTGTTTTAAAGATATTTTTTCTTATTAAACTCCCCTGATTCCACATATCATTTTTAAAGAAGATTAATGACAAATTTGTAAATGTACTTTCAAATGGTTTATTTATAGTTCCATTTGCCGTTCTATACTGAGGAGATTGGAAAACTTTAGGAATACTACTCGCATTAAGATCAAATAAACGAGATAAAGGAATATTTTCGTATAAATATTCTGTTTTACCATTGTTTTTAGAATTCTCCATATCAAAATCGATTTCTGATACTTTTCCATAAGTCACAGATGGTGAGCCTCCTGTATTATTATCAAAAATTGAAGAAGTAGATAGATTAGGAAAAATATCATCTCCGGTGTTTGTGTCAAAGCTTCCTCTTACAAAAGTTCCATTCCCCTCTTTTATTAATGGATTTTCATCTTCATAATAATATTGCTTTAAAATACCTGAACTGTTGATTTTTCCATCATAAGATTTTATTGATTTTATTCGTAAACCTCCCAAATATTTCACAGTCGGAGTGGTTGTACTACCTGATTTTTCCTGCCATGATGCCATAATAGAAGTTAATGGACATCCATATGCTCCAATCTTTCCAGTTCTGTATTCAACTGCCGATAAAGTATGAGTACTATTACTAAATTCCCTAACGTAATTTAAAGTTCCTCCGATTGTAAAGGGAGTTGGCCTAAAGAAAGTTTCACTATCATATTTAGCATTGCTATTACCTCCAGATTCCTGACTGGCATCTGTAAATGTAACACTTAACCTACCGCTTCCTGCTACATAATTAACAGGGGTAAAGGTTGTACTTTTAGAACTAGGTCCATAATTGGAATTACATCCTGCTCCGTAAGCAACTACACTTATACTTCTGTAAGCTATTGTTGGTGTAGTAATATTTTCGGTAAACCTGTTTGCCTCATATTCAAAAATAGTATATCCACCTTCTGGATATGTTATTTTTTGTAAAATCCCAGACTTCATTAAAGCTTCATTGGCTGTTCGATCACCATTTCCAACTGTTGTATAATAATTGTTTCGTATGTCACCTGATATACGATCTAATCTTGTAGGTGGAGATAAATTACCAGTATTAGCATTTATATAACCCCAAAAATCTTTTTTAGTTGTTCCTCTTGAAGGAAGTATTGTCCCTTCATATTCAAACAAATGTTTTACATTTAGTGTGTTATTTATAACCTGAGTAAGTTTTAATGATTTATCCCGACTGCTAATATTTTTTGTAGAATTATACGAATTTGGATTACTTATTCCATCATTTGGGTCTGCTGTTGTTCTAAATCCTCCCGCTCGGTTATAATAGTCATAGACAAAACTATATTCTTTAACTAAAGTCTTAGCAATACCTTTTAGACTATAAATACTTATTCTATCTAATTTGTAATCATCAACTAAATCTAACCTGTTTTGATTAGACGTAAATTCTATAAAACCATTATTAAAATTAATCGATGTTAAAAATTGTCTGCTAGAACTTGTTTTATCTGGAAAAATAGATTTTAAGGCAGCTGTCTTATTAGGAGCAATGGCATTATCAACTAATTTTTCACCTGTTACTATTTGATAATCATAAACATTTGTAAGTGCTTTATATTTAAATGATATTATATTGTTAGGGCTTTTACTGTTTGCAGGAATTATTTCTGTTAAGAACCAAGTTGAAACATAATCAGGCCTAAAAGTATCTGTGTTATTGTGAGTGATTTCGTTTGCAGCATAACCATCTAGACTTTGTCCAAATCTGTAAATTGTACCATCAGTTTTAGTTATTTCTAATGTCTGTGTATTAGTTAGCAGTTGATTGTTTACAGAAGATGTTTTAACTACAGTATTTTGCAGGTCTTTAAACACGGCTTTATTATTTACAAAATAAAAAGTTCCGGATAAACCAGGAGCATTTATTATAAACTCATCGTATGCTGCATCTACCACTCCGGTTCTGTATGGATTATATAGATAGTATAAACTATTATAATTTGCCTCAGTAAAAGCAAGATTATTTATATCAGGAACACCAGAACCTGTATCAGGAATCCCTTTTACATTTCTTACAACTGCACCGCCGGCGTTTAAATTCCATCCGAGGCCTACCCAAGAAGCAAGTTCATCTAATTGTATTCCGGCGCTGTTATAACTTAGATCAATGAGAACTGTTGATTCACTTGTTTTAATAGTATATAGTGGAATACTAATGTTTACTTTACCTGTTGAATAATCTACCGGAAATAAACCTTCTTTAGCAAATGAAGCTGCATTTGGGCTTACAGGAAAATAATTGGGTACATCTTTTGTAACTTGAGAAAAAATGGAGTTTGATACAACTAGTGCAATTGCAGTTAGCTTAGAAATAGATAATTTAAACATAAGAAGATAACAGTAATAAAAAATGTTAAAATTGCAATAATGATTTTGCAATAAACTACAATTATAAGGTAAATTCTGTTAAAAAAAATATTTATAATAAAAAGATGTTAACAAAAAACTTGTTGTTAAATTAAATTTTCAGCTATCAACTTTTGAAAAAATAGTCCTTAGTACTTTGTTGTTCAAAATAAAAAAACAAATTTTAGATTCCTTGCATATCATATAATCTTAAACACAACTTTTAAAAATCAAAGTTATCTTTTACCTTTAAACCATAAAAATCCTTCCAATGACAGAAATCTTCAAAATGTTTCGTGTTACAGTCGCAGAATCTGAAAAAATAATGCAGTCTGTAAATGAACCGCATGCGCATAATTTTGAAGAACTTATTATAGGCAGTAAAGGTCAGTTAGAGCATTTTATCGACTTTAATTCCAAATTAATAGAAGCGCCTTTTATAAGTTTTGTTACTCAGGGGAAAATTCATCGGGTAAAACCGCTTGTTAAAAACGGCGAATGCGATATGTGGGTGCTGCGTTTTAAAAGTGAATTTATTGCCGAAACGACTTTTAGTTTGTATGCATCTTTTCATGATAAAGCCAACATCAGTATGCAGAGTAATCAGTGTTTTGAAAAACTGGATATTTTGTGTAAAATGATTTATGACGAATATATTCAGGATGCTCCCGACTTATCTGTTATTAAACAACTGTTAAGTGCTTTATTTACTATTATCGAATCTGAACGACGTAAACTAAATCTGGATTACGACGAGTCTAAAAAAATTCAGAGTTCTACTTTTAAAAGCTTTTTGAGGTTATTAGAAGAGCATTATAAAGAATCGAAAGATGTTAATTTTTATGCTGAAAAGCTTTTTATGACTTCCCGCAACTTAAACCTCATCTGCCAGAATATTTTACAGCAGAGTGTTTCTGAAATTATAGAAACCCGAAAACTTACCGAAGCTAAAAATCTTCTAATGACTACAGACATGAATGTAGCCGAAATAGGTTACGAACTTGGATTTAACGAGAAAACATACTTTACACATGCTTTTAAACGCAAGTCTGGCATGACTCCTACTGAGTTTAGAGAAGAAATGAAAAAACTGCTTTCTTAAAAACACAACCATTCTTCCGAAAATCGTTACCGTTTGTCTTGTTATTAGCTGCAATTTTGTATCTCTTAAAAATGATACTTTTTACACAAACTAATTACAATATAAAATGGACAGAAAAGATTTTTTAAAAACCATGGCAATTTTACCTGTTGGTGCTGCTGCCATGAAGTTAAGTTCTCTTAAAACAGTTTCTGATTCTTTTGCTGCAACAGAGAGAATGCCGGTTCTGTTTTTGGGACACGGAAATCCTATGAATGCTATTGCTGATAATAATTTTACACAGGGATTTCAAAATATTGCAAAAACATTACCTAAGCCAAAAGTTATTTTGTGTATATCGGCACATTGGGAAACCAAAGGAACTTTTGTAACAGCTATGGAAAAACCAGAAACCATTCATGATTTTGGCGGTTTTCCGCAGGCGCTTTTTGATGTGCAATATCCTGCGCCGGGAAGTCCGGAACTGGCATTAGAAACTCAAAAACTGATTACCTCAACTTCTGTTGGATTAAATCACGACTGGGGATTGGATCACGGCTGTTGGACGGTTGTAAAATTCTTATATCCAAATGCCGATATTCCGATTATTCAAATGAGTATTGATTATACAAAACCTGCCTCTTATCATTATGAATTAGGAAAAGAACTTGCCGCCTTAAGAAGAAAAGGTGTTCTTATTGTAGGAAGCGGAAACTCTGTTCATAACCTGCGATTGGCGGCATGGGATAAAATGATGCTTCCGGGATATGCTTTTGAATGGGCTCATATTGCTAACGAAAAGATGAAAAAAATGATTATTGAAGAAGATCATCAATCGCTGGTAAATTTTGACAAACAAGGAAAAGAATTTCAGCTGGCAGTACCAACTCCAGAACATTATATGCCTTTACTGTACATTTTATCTCTTAGAGAAAAAGATGAAAAAGCAACCATTTTTAATGATGCCATTGTAGCAGGATCGCTTAATATGATGTCGGTAAAAATAGATAAAGCATGAGTACAAGCAGAACTTTTGTGATTGCTGCCGGAATTCTCATTTCACTTTCAATTTTCAGTTTTACATTTATGAATTCAAATACAAAAAATACTAAGCTTCATTATTTGCTTAGACAGCCTAAAGTTCTAACAGAAAATCCGCCTTTGCTTATTTTACTTCATGGTGTGGGCGGAAATGAGCAAAATTTGTTTTCGTTTGCTCAGGATCTGCCGGATAATTTTGTGGTTGTTTCTGCAAGAGGTCCACTTACTTTTGGTCCGTCGAGTTTTGCCTGGTTTCAGGTTGATTTCTCCAGCGGTAAACCTCAAATAAACGAACAGCAGGCAGAAAACGCCAGAAAAATGATTATTGATTTTATTGATGATCTAAAAACAGAAATCAAATTTGATGCTGAAAAAGTTTATTTAATGGGATTTAGTCAGGGTGGCATTATGAGCTACAGCACAGCACTTACAGCTCCCGAAAAAGTAAAAGGAATTGCGGTTTTAAGCGGCCGACTTCTGCCGGAAATAAAACCTTTAATTGCTGATGAAAAACGTCTTGAAAAACTTAAAATCTTTATTTCGCACGGAAAACAAGATGCTGTTTTAAATTACCAATATGCAGTTGATGCTTCAGAATTTTTAAAAACAAAACATTTAAAACCTGAATTTCATTCTTATGAAGAAGGTCATACGATTAATAAACAAATGTTTGATGACGTCAATCTTTGGTTAAAAAATAATTTAGAATAATATACTTTAATGAAAAAGAGTCTTCAGAAATATTTCTCGAAGACTCTTTTTTTTTGGAATTCTGGTTTATTCTAAATTAAGTATTCTCTTTTAATGTATTTATAATCTGCTGAAATACGGCATTTCCATCATTATTTAAATAATTTGTTGCCGTGTCTATTAGAGAATCAACATTTGACTGCGATATATTATCCATCTTTGACTGCTCTCTTGTTATTGAAGGCTCCAATCTGAAATATGTAAGTCCTGAATTCTGAAGTCCTGATAACTGCTGGCTCGAAACCAATTGTACTGATTCTGTAATGATATTGACAATAGCACCACGTCCGTTTTCTGTACCTGATAAATCGTCTAAATCACTGACAAGCCAAGGCGTAAATCCCCAATTTCCATAATCAGGATCAGAAATTTTTGTTTGATCTGTTACCAATCCTGCACCGCTTGGGTACGAACCAGTTCCTAAAGAAATTAGAATAATATCACTTAATTGTGAAGCTAATCCTGTTCTAAATGCTTCGCTTACCGCCCAAACTGCAGGATTATTTGACATTACACCTCCATCAAGCGCCCATCTTTCGTTAGCAGAAGAATTAGGTGCATTACCTCCGCCTAGTTTTGCAACCGGAAAATAAGTTGGTGCCGCACTTGTAGCTCTTGCTGCTTCCCAAACCAAATAATCATTTTCTGGTTTTACAGCATCATACCAGTTAAATAAATACGGTCCGTAATCGCGTCCCAAAGTTGGATTTGGAATATTATTTCCGCTGCTGTTAACCGTATAACAAGTCGTAAAAACATGTTTTGTTCTGCTATCTGGCAGATTTTGCATATTTTGTCTGGCATCGTTTAAACTATAAGTGCCGTATTTTTGCTGTAGAAAACATTCTACTCCATTTCCATTTCCGTCATTTGCATAATAAAGAGCATAATAATCTGGTATAATAGAATCCTGCGAAACAAAAATCTGAGATCCGTCGCTGGTATAAATATTATAGATTTCATTTGCTGTATAAGGCTGTGTTCCATTTATAGGAGATGACAAAGCGGTTGCAATAATACCGCCCGTAGAAGTTCCGCCTATTATATCAAACATTTTATAACAAGATTTGTTGAGGGCAGCTTCTATCTGCCAAAGAAAATAAGATGGTATAATTCCTTTAATACCGCCTCCATCAACTGTTAAAATAATAATCTTACTCATAATTCTTGATTTAGTTAAGTTTATATTGGGTCTTTTAGGAGTATAAATTTATATAAGCTAAATACTGATTATCAATAAAATGTCATCTAATGGCTTTTCTTTGGTGCAAAACCTTAAATATCAGGTACAAAAAAAGAGATGCCAAAACTGACATCTCTTTTCTGCTTTTATTCTTAAAGTTATTTTATCATAAACTTCGCTTTGTAACTCTTTTCTGCATTATGCAGTATTAAGAAATAAACTCCCGAAGCTCTTAAATGTGTTTTGATTTCTTTATTGAAATTACCATTGATTTCGAGTTTCTGCTGTTTGTAAACCGCTTTTCCATGGGCATCAAAAATAATTAAATCAAAAGTTCCTGAATCACCCGTTAGGTTTAAAGTAAAGTTTCCATCATTTGGAACTGGAGAAATAAAGAAACTGTTTTGTTCCGAAACAGGATTATCTACAGATAACGTTGCTTCTACTTTTACTTCCAGTGATGTTGTTTTACTGCATAAACCCTGAGTTAAATAGCTAAGAGAAAGTGTCTGATCGCCTTTTTCTGTCCATTTTATCGTTACAGTATTATTGCTTTGATCGATAATTTCACCACCCGTAACATTCCAAGTATACGCCTGCATAAATTGTGTTGCTGTATATGTTACCGTGGTATTATCGCTCGTAATAAGAATATCTCCTGAAATCTGAGCCGTGGTGTTTAATCCGGTTTCAACACTTGCAGATACAATTCCTTTACCTTGCAGACCGCTTGATTTCTTATTCAGTTTTGTTAAATCAATTGCGAATGAATGATCTCCTGTAAACTTCTCGATGTTTCCAATTTCAAATTCTTTATCCGAAATTTTGGTCAAAGTAATGTTTTCATTTGAAACTGCAATTCCGCCTGACTTCACAATAATATCATTTTTAGTTAATCCTGCAGCGATAATTTCATCAGCAAATTCAACTTTTAAAACATCAGTTTCAGAACAGCCGCTGTTGGCATCGCTTAACGGAGTAACTGTACAATTAAGATCTACAATATCTATAAAAACTTCTACTTTGCTCGCATCGCTTGCATTTCCAAATTCATCATACACGACAGCTTCAAAAGTATTTTTTCCAATATATCCTTTTATCGGAATTAAAACTTCTTTTGCTGTTTCCTGATTTTGTTTACTAACCAGCGTTCTTCCTGTTGGCGTTACTGCATATAACTCTACGGTTTGCTTATTTCCATTTGTTGTTAAAGCAATCGATAAATCATTACCAGAAGTAATATTATCTGCTGCAGATATTCCTCTGTCTGGCGTAATACGCATGTTAGAAGGTGCTGTAGGTTTTCCAAATTTCACTTCCCACATTGTGCTGGAATTTCCAGTTCCAAAGTTACCCGAAAGGTCTTTAAAGCTCGTTTGATCTACAACAATTTTATAACCGCCTTCAGCCTGAGTATATTCTCCTAAACCAGAAATTAAGTAATGTAAATCGTCTTGTTTAGTCACATTTAAATTAGCATTTAAATTCACACTTCCTTTATAAAGCGATACCCAGTTTTTCTCAAAATTGCTTATTGGTTTATTTAAAGTTACTACAATATCTGTAACGTTTTGACTGTGTACTGCTCCCTGATATTTAGGAGTAAAGGCATCAATTTCCGGAATCGAAATATCGACTTTCCATTTCTGCGTTTGAACAATTAAACCTAAAGTGTTGTCTTCTGCTTTTATCGACGGAAGATCAACCGCAAGCTCATATTGTCCGTTATCTTTATTGTATTCGTTTAATCCAACAATCGTGTATTTTAAATTATCTTCGGTTACAATAGAAATGTTTTCAAGTGCTTTACCGTTTAAGGTCAGTTTTTCTTTTGTAAACTGAACTGGTTTTACAGGTTTGTTAAATAAAATTTCAACACTGTTTACGGCCTGAGCTTCGATTTGGTCGGTTTTAAACTGAACAATTCCAAGTTCGCCGATTATCTGAATCCATGAAATGCTTTTTCCTTCATTACCTTCATTGTCTTCAAGATCTTTAATTCCGGCACATTGAACCGTTAATTCATAATATCCTGAAGCAAGCGACAATGTTTTGATATTTAAAACATAAGTCGAATCGTTTACTTTACCAATAAAGCTGTCATTAAAAGGAACTTTGGTTCCCTGATGAATTAAGGTAATATTCTGCGCAGTAAATGTGCTTGAATTAATTGCTTTATTAAAGTTTACCTGAACAGATTCTACTGGTTTTGTAGTCGTTGAAGGCAGACTTTCAAAAGAAACTACTTTTGGAACATTGGTATTTATAACACTGTAATACAAAGTATATCTTTCTAATCCCGAAATTTTATCAAGGAAATGAAGTTTGTTTTCATACTTTGGTTCAAGTCCATCTCTCAGTGTTACATGTGTCTGCCAGAAGTTTTCTATTGGCAGTTCCAGATTATCGCTGATTCTAACGACTCTTTCCAGTTTGTATTTATCTGATCCGGGATCAGCAGTATTTCCGTAATTCCATCCGGTTTTAGACGAATTCATCGTTAAAGTTGTTGTAAGCGCACTTGGCGAAATTGCATTTGAAACTGTTCCTGTAGTTACTTTATACACTTCATCGCTTTCTCCATTTGAATAATAAATCGCATCCGGAGTATCATTTGAATCTACGACATCATTTACTAAGAAATCGTTGATATTATCCTGACCAGCTCCATACGCTTTTGCGCTCTTAATTAATTCGTGAACATAAGAAGCTTTTATCAAGCTTAGGTTTTTATTACCGTAACTACTTAAATGTTTAATTTTAAGATCATATTCTACAAAATGACCTAACAAAGTACTGGTAAACCACCATTGACCCAGTGCTGATTTTTGAGGTTCGATATTTCCGAAATCAACATTTAATAAACCTAATTGTTTTGGTTCATTATTGAAGTTGCTTCCTATAATTTCAAAATCGATTAATAAACCTTTTTTGTTTTCTATAATTTCTGGCTGTACAGATTCTACCTGAACATTTTTAGCAATTCCGTATCCTTCATTTTTAATCAATAAAGCCATTTCTGCCGGAACAATTGGTTCTATTTTATCTGTAAGCGGATCATCTCCCAGAATATCTCTCTGCATAAAATAATGCATTACCAAATCCGGACTTGGATTTACTTCTAAAGTTACCGGATATAATTGCACCGTAACTCTGTCGCCTGTATTTGGATCTAAATATGACAAAGTTCCTCCAAATGAATATGATTTTGGCACGGTTGGCGCCGCATCTTTAGTTGGAATAAAAATTACTGTTCCTGACTGACTGCTGTTTGGTCCTACAAGTCCTGTTCCGCTAAGGAAAGTGTCTTTGTTGATCTGGAATAAATGCGTCATATCATTTCCGGCTTCATCTTTAATTAATAAATCTAAGTTTAGATCTTTAATTGTGTTGGCGTCACTTCCATTGTTTAACGTTAAAGTCCCTTCAAAAGCCTCTCTCGTCATGGTAATTTTTTGAGAGAATTTAACCGTTACGCTCGCACAAACAGATGATTGAGAAGCTAATTCTTTACCATACTCCTCCATTTCTTTAAGATCATGCTCATACAATTCTGATGCAGAATTAAAACCTCTTTTTGCAGTCAGCTCAATTAGTGATTTTCTTATTCTGTCATATTCTTCGATATCATTTTTGTTTATAATGTTTGGATATTCAGCATTAGGAGCCTTTATGTTTTTATTCCATGCTTCTAAAGTATTATTCCATCTGTTACAAAAGTTATCGATTTCCTGAGTTGTAATATCTGTGCCTGAAACGCTGGTTTTAATTCGTGTAATATCTACTGCTGAAAATGGTTTTCCACTATCCAGATTCGAAGCCGCTTCTTTCATGAAGTTTTGAAAATTTGGACTTTCAAGTAATCTGTCATTGCCAAGATGTGCTTTTATCCTATCAGCTAAGGCCGTTTCCGCGTCTGCCATTGCCTGAAAATCTTCATATTTAGATTGTAAAAAACTATTTTGAGTACTTTTTCCACTCATTAATTGTTCAATACAAGTTTTCGCCATAGAAGCAAGTCCAAAATAGCATCCTACCCTTCCAGGAATACAGCTTCCTAAAGCTAAAGTTATATTTATCACGTCATTATCAACAGTCGCAAGTGAAAGAAGACATGAAGCAAGTGATAAAGGAACAAATGGAGAACATCCCATTGCCGCACTAATAGTCGAAGTAATACAAGGATTAGTACAAATTGTTGGCAGTTCTGTAATAATGTTGCCAATTGCAGTACCAATAGGAATTAATGGTCCAAATCCTCCTCCGTTAAAATCAGGAATACCTCCTACAGTAGGATTAGTAGGCGTTGTACAAGTTATGACATAATAAGGCTGGAATGCCGCCAGATTTTGTTCGGTTTCGCATACATAAGTTCCTTTTGTAATTAGGTTATAACTACAGTTCTGCCCAGTTGCCGCACTTTTTCCGCTCGAAGCCGGTTTTGTAATCAATATTGGGACAATAATTGTCGATTTAGCATTTAATACATCCAGCTTATCAATCATTAGTTTGAACTTGTATTCTCCCTGACTGTCTACGTTAAATGTTACATTTGATAATGCAATCAAACCATGATTCGTAACAGTTGCATAACTCATTCTGCTTTCTCCTGTGTTTAAATCTAAAACAGGATTATCGATATCAATAACAACTACTGGTTTTGGTACGTTTGTTTCAAACTTAACTACTAAATCAGATTGATATTCATCTGCAATTTCTGTTGGCTTTACAACCCATTCGTAACTTACCGCCTGATAGGAAATAAATACTTTTTGAGTCGTTACTTTACCCGGATCTATCAATAAATTATTTTGATACGATGCGTGTTTATCTGCCGATACTGTAACTGTATAATAACCTTCCGGAATTTGAGGTGTAGTAAACAAACCATTTTCATCTGTAAATCCTTCAGCTAAAACAGCACCAGAAAACGGATGACGCACAGTTACTTTCGCTCCTTTTACGTGAGGTGCTTTTTCTGTGTTGTATGTGTATTCGTCGACAACATCAACTAATAAAGAACCTGTTGCTTCTGAAACTGTTTCTACTTTAAAAGGAATACTTACTCCTCCTTCATTTGCAGGGTTCAAAGCCAGATTTCCGGTTAAAGGAACATTTAACTGCTGTTTATCTGTTGGTACTAATTCAAGTATAATTTTTGCAGATTCGTTTGGTGCAATTTTATCAATAACAACGGCACTTTTCAATTTCATCCATTCCAGATTTGGAACGTCTACTTTTACTTTTTCTGCATCTACTGCTCCTGTATTTGAAACCGATATTTCATAAAAACGAGAGCTTCCTTTAATCATCGTCGTATTAATGCTTACCGGATTGGCCAATAATTTTGGTGCCTGCGCTTTAGCATGATAATACGCTAAAACAGGAAGTTTTGCGCCTTCATTAGATGTTATATTGAAATTGATTTCATAATATTTTTGTTCTGCTGATGGTGTTTCTGCTAATATTGTATAGCTTAAAACGGCTTCCTGACCAGATGCCAGCGTTAAAGCATCTGTTTGTACTGCAAAACCTGCATCTGCCGGTAATTCAATTTTAATATTGGTTAAAGGCGTTTTGCTGTTGTTTTTTAATACAAATTCTCCTTTGTACGGAACTTTGGTAACAACTTCCCATTTTAAATAATCAGAAGGCTTGTTTGTCCATTCAAAACCAACAATATCAAATTCTGCCTGAACTGCATTTTTAGTTCCCGGATATCCTGCACTTACTGTGTAATGGCCGCTTTCTGCCTGTAATGGTTCAAAATCATAAGCAAAATTTCCGGAAGCATTTGTTTTTACTTTAAACGAACGTGTAAAACTTCCGGCTGTAACGATAATTTCTACTTCTTTATTTACTGCGGGAGTATTGTTTGCCATTTTAGCCGATCCTGAAATAGTAACCAATTCGCCTGATTTGTAAACTGATTTAGAAACCGAACACACAGCACTGTAACTTGAAAATAGTTTTATTGCTGAATAAGCCTGATTATTGGTATACGATAATTCATTTATTTTTTGATCTGAATTTACTGCTGCAACTAAATAATAATCACCAGCCTGCTGAGGCAGTTTAATTGATTTTATAAGGTCAAGGTTTTTTCCTGACTCGATATCCTTATCAATTTGTGATGTAAAAACAAGGACTGCGTTTTGGATTAATTTATCTTTAGATAGAAAATATTCTATTTTTGAACCTTTTATTAAAGTCGCAAAACCTTGATTTGTTATAGAAGTTGTTACTTCAATTGTATCTTCACCATTGGCTTCTGCAACTGTTTTTACCGAATTAACGACAGCGTCAGGCTTGTTTTGATCTGTAACCAAAATCCACGCAAATCCAGAACTGAAAGTATCTGCTTCTGCCTGAATTCGAATGGTTTGATCTCCTGTTTTTAACGGATCAATTATAGTGTTGATTTCTACTTCGACACTTTCCTGCCCAACCGGAATTGAAACTTCTGCCGGAATTGAAACAATCGTAGGAGAATCTGATGAGAGTTTTACTAAAATGGCTTTAGAAGTATCAACCGTATTTCTCGAAATAGTAATTTTTGCCGCTTTTTGAACTCCGGCTTTAACTGTTGCCGGATTTGCTTTTACTATTAAAGCTGGTCCGTTGCTGTCAAGAATGGTAATATCTTTACTAATAGTGCTTCCATCGCCGGCAGGAATAGTACAGTTACAAGATGATAGATACACATCTGCTGTTACATTTACCACTTTTGTACCATCAACAATTCCGTTGTTTATGGCTCCAATGTTAAATTTTTTCGAATTTACATTAGCAGGAAAATCAATAACGTCCGGTAAAATTAAAGCATTTGCAATACTTGCTTTTAAGCGTACTGCTGTGGCTATTTCTGATTTATTGATTCGTTTTAATGTTGCGTAAGTTGCGTAAACTCCGTCGCTTTTTGAAATAGTCTGCGGAGCAATTTCTAATTCAAAAGCCGGAACATTGGAACTTTTTAAAATTACTTCTGTATTTCCTGCCTGAAAACCTTCGGCTCTAAGCGTTAATTTTCCGGTTACAGTCTGCTCAGGAACTTTATTGTTTTTTACCATTATAGTAAACGAAGCTGTTTTGCTTCCAGCCGGAAGCGTAACTTCTGTAGGAACAGTCCAGCGTGAGCTTTGATCGGCAATAATGGTAAACTTAGTATCTTTTGTTTTAGCAAAATTGGTTTCTAAAGTAACGGTAATTGTTTCACCGTCTGTAGCTGCAACTGTTGAAGGAGTCAGCGTAATGGTTGAAAATTCATTATCGATAATTTCGATATTATCTGAAACTGCCGGATAATCATTTCCGGTTACAGAAAGCGAAACAGTTCTGTTTCCGTCATTTTCTGAATTGTCTATTGGTTTGATATAAAAAACTACCGAAGACTGATCTTTTAAAATTTTTACCGAAGCATCAAACTGAAGCTGTGATGCTAAAGAAGCTGTTAAATTATACGTTTTATCACTGCTTCTGTCACCGCTTTGTGTAAGGGTTGCTCTAATAACTTCTGTAGAGTTTTCGTCAATGCTTTTTCTGTCTAAAGTTAAAAACAAACGTTTTTCGAGTAAAATAGAATTTGCTGCGGTAATTTTATTGTTGTTTTTTAAAGATTCTGGTTCTTTAACAGCCGTATTGGCGATAATGTTAATTCTAACTTTTACATTGCCTTCAATACCTAAAATTTTAGGAAGATTAAATGCGGCTGTTCTGTTTACTGAATTCTGTTTACCAAGATCTTCGTTGTATGAAACGGTTCCCAAATTGTATTCTAAACCTGTTTGGTCAGAAACAATGCTTATTTGTTCAATCCATCCGCCAGAAGCAATTCTGTCTCCAATATTATCTACTTTCCATGATACATTTATTTTTCCGTCTGGCGTAATAACAGATTCGGCTGTGCTGATTCCTGATATCGTTAAATCAGGATATTGCGCATTGGCAATAGTCAGTTTTCCGTTTATGTGGTTTGAACCAATGTCAACCGCATTTTTTGAACTTAAAACAACACTGCTTAAATCTAAATTATGTGTTTGTCCCGAAGTATAATTGAGCGGAATTTCAATCGGAATTTCTAATAAAGTGCCGCTGTTTCCTTTAAAAGAAGTGCTTGTAAGCGAAAGAATAATAAAGTGATAATTACGAGGATTATTCTTTTCGATATTAACATAAATCGCGTGATCGCCTTTACGGCTTTCGATAATTTTACTGTCTTTTTCACTTACAAGTAATCCCTGCGGAACAGTAAGCGTAAACTCAGCTCCTACAACTTCATCGGCATTAGCCAGATCAATTACAATTTTTGATTTTTCGCCTGGTCCGGCCGATGCGTTTAATACTTTTAAACTATTCTGGGCTTGCGTAAACGTGGCCAGAAATAGGAAGATAAAGACCAAAAACGGTTTTATTTTCATTGTTTTCAATTTATTAGATATCATTTTGGTGAGTTTATTGTATTAACATTTTTCCTTTTAAAACGACTGGTTTTGATCCGTTTTGCACTTCAACTGCATAGAAATAAATTCCCGAAGCAAGATCTCTTCGCTGGAAAGTAAATTCGTGATTTCCTGCCGATGCATCTATAGATTTTGTATAAACCATTCTTCCGGCTGTATCAAAAACTTTTAATACCGCGTTGTCTGCATTTTCAGGAATATGATATTGAATTACCGTTTTATCAGTAAATGGATTTGGGTAATTTAAAAGTGCATTTGCTGCAGCTGTTTCAGGATCATCAATGCCTAAAGTTTTACCAGCAATTTTATAGCGCAGCGCATTGGCTTCGGGACTTGAAATCATTGCAGATACAATTGCAGTCTGCGATGAAACTTTTGCAATGGCTTGTTTTCCTGAAAGTGATTTATCCATAGAAAAACCAACAATGCTGATTTCGCCTTCACGTTCTGCAACTGAAACCGTATATCCTAGAGCTGAAAGAAGTTCTTTGGTTTCTGCTTTGTTTCCATCTTTTAAACGAATATCAAACGCTGCAGTCGAAACCAATTGATTGTCGATATAAAGCGTATTATCTTCAATGCTTAAAACCACATCTTCATTACCTGAAAGCTGACGTTTTGCACTTACTGGATTTTCTAATGTTCCTGCCTGAATTTTATTAATAAGCGAAATAATATCCAGTACGTTCAGGTTATTATCTTTATTAATATCGGCAGCACCGTAATTAAAGAATTTTGGTTTCTGGCTCAGCGTGTAATTTAAAGTCGACTGAATGTCCAGAATATTTACAATTCCGTCTAAATTAGAATCTCCTTCTCTATAGGTAATTTTATAAGTTAAAACACTGTTTCTGGCAGAACCTGCAATTTGTCTTAATTCAAGAGTCTGGTTGTTTGGTACATTCCATTCACTTAAAATATTCGTTAGTTTAATGCCGTCTTCCGGAACTGTTACCATTTGGAAATAATCCTTTAAAGTCATGTTGTATGACTGAGTGGCATTAAAAATAGAATTGGTATGATCGTAATGGTTGATTTTTTGATCTTTTAAAACTGCATTTAAGGTTAAAGGCAATTCTCCTAAATTAATTTTCTGACGATCGATTTTAAAATTCACCGCTGGTAAAAATGCTGCATCAATTCCCGTTAATTCATTTTCAGAAAGATCAACCGTTTTTAGTTTGGTTACTTTTGATGCACTTTCCGGAATTGTTCCTGTCAGCTTATTTTTAGCCAGATTCAGGTTTTGCAGTTCGCTGAATTTTCCAATTTCAGGGCTGATATTTCCGGTTAAGTTATTATCAGGAAGATTAATGGATATCACATGTCCGTCGTTTGTTGTAACACCTTTCCATTTCTTTTCATGCAGATTGTTTGATGATGTATCCCAAACTTCTTTCCAGCCTGTTCCGCCTGCACTTTGGAAAAAGGCAACTAAAGCATCATATTCCTCAGGAATTAACGGCGTTTCAGAACCGTCTGCAATGGCTTTAAACTGAATGTAAGTTCCCTGTGACGTTCCGTTTTTCTGCCAAATCGCAATTTTAGCACCCGCCGGAATACTGGCTACAGAAATATTTGGAAATGTAATGGTATTGCCTACAGCCGTGGCTTCAGAAATTTTGAAGTTATTCGCTTGCAGTTCAAACTGATATTGTCCAGTATAGTCCTGAGTATTTTCGTTGTAAGTCGTTATAGCCGGAAGATCGACAATGATTTCGTCGCCTTTTAAATACAAATATTCATCTTTTGCAATAACCTGACCTCGCAGATTAATGTACACTTTAGCCAAATCGTATGTAAAAGGTTTTTCTACAGCATCGAAACCATTGTTTGAAAGATCGATTTGTTCGATATTTTCAAAATCATTGAAATGCCCCGGAATTGTTCCTTTAAATCCATTTCCGGCAATTGAAAGCTTTTTAAGTCCTGAAACACCAGATAAAACAGGAAGTGTACCCTGAAATTTATTCGATTGTAAATTAAGTGTTTTTAGGTTTGTTAGTCTTCCTAAATCTGACGGAAGTGATCCTTCAATGGCATTCGACTGTATATTTAGGGTTTCTAAATATACTAAATCAGATATTTCGGCAGGAAGTGTTCCTGATAAATTATTAGCCGATAAACTCAGCGAAACTACGTGTCCGTCTTTTGTTCCTACTCCGTACCAGCTTACTTCATGAAGTTTATTTTGTGAAATATCCCATTTTTGTGTCCATTGTGCTCCGTTTGTACTTGCGTAGATTTTTTTCAGAATCTCGAATTCTTCGTCAGCTAATGGTTTTCCAAAAACAACCTGATCGTAAGTAATCGTTGTTCCCTGTGCCGTACCGTCGTTTTGATCGATTCTGATTTTGTCCGATAATTTAATTCCGAATAAAGCAATGTCTTTAAAAACTAATTTTCCTTCGCTGTTCGAATAATTCGACGCTTTATTTGCACCATTAATGTAAAGCGTAAAATAGTTTTTATTGTTAATCACACCACCGTTTGCATTAAATAAAAACGTAGATAAAACCGGCAGATTGATTACCAGTTCATTTGCACCAACTTCGATTGTTGGAATTGTAATGTTTTGATATGTAAAATCGACCGTTTTTAAAAGCGGTAAACCAGCCAGAGATTCATCTGCATCTTCAATATTGTTATAACTTAAATATAACGTTTTTAAAGCCTGAAGTTTATTCCATGAAGATGGTATAACACCTTTTAAACTGGCATATCGAAGATCTAAATATTCCAAAGATTCTAATCCTGAAATGATGTTTAAATCTGTTGTACTCAAGTTTTTTGTATAATATCCGCCGTATAAAGAAAGGTTTTTTAAGTATTTTAAATTGGCAAATGAAGCAGGAATTGTTCCCGAAACATTTGAATTATTATTCAAATTTAACCCTGTAATGTGCCCGTTTTGAATACTTACTCCGTACCATGCCCCTTCATGCAGATTGTTTTCAGTCGTTACCCATTTATTGTTCCAGTTTGCACCATTCATCGCATTATGAAAATCTACTAAAGCCTGATATTCTGCATCTGGAATTTTTGGCTGGTCTACTTTTACATTGGTAAAATAAATTCTTGAATAATTGGTAGAAGCCTCAGTTCCATCATAAGACTGATATAAATACAATTCATCTCCTGTTTTTAAAGTCGAAAGATAATCTGCCGGAATTGTAATTGTTCCGTCGCCCGCAACGGTAATATTGCTTCCTATCTGCTCTCCTTTTACATACAATCTAAATGTTCTTTGTGCAGAAAAATTATTACTGGATTTGTTGTAAAGAATACTGTTTGGCAGATTGCTCACTTTTACATCTGTTCCTTCATATAAAAAGTTTTCAATGTTTAAAGTCTGATAACCCAGCTGAAGACTTACTTTATTCGTTAACATTCCCTCAATTACACCTACTTTATTACTTGATAAATTCAGGTTCTGTAAAGCTGTATTTTTTTCTAAATCTTTAATCAATACTTCGATTTGATTATCAGATAAATCTAAAGTTACCAGATTCGTGAGATTTCCTGTTGAAGCCGGAATTACTTTAATTTGATTGGAAGCCAGACCAACTGTTACTAAACTTTCCATTCCGCCAAAATCTTCCGGTAAAGCCGTAAGTGCATTATATTCTAAGTATAATGTTTTCAGCTTTTTCAATTTGTTCCATGATGCCGGAAGATCGTCTTTGACTTTGCTGTATCTTAAATCTAAAAAGTCCAGATTTTCAAGCTCAGATAAAACTGCTAAATCTGTTGTGCTCAAATCTTTACTGTAACTTCCTCCATAAAGAGATAACGTTTTTAGATACTTTAAATCTTTAATAGAAGCCGGAATTGCACCTCTTACAGAACTGTTATTGTTAAGATTAAGTCCAGAAATATGTCCGTTTTCAATACTTACGCCATACCATGCGCCTTCATGAAGATTATTTTCGGCAACATTCCATTTGTTAGTCCAGTTTGTACCGTTCATAACGGTGTAAAAATCAACGAGAGCCTGATATTCTTCATCCGGAATTTTTGGCTGGTCTACTTTTACATTTACAAAATTGATTCTTGAATAATTGGTAATGCTTCCGTTATAGTAATCATAAGGCTGGTATAAATAAAACTGGTCGCCAGTTTTAATAGATGATAAATACGATGCCGGAATTACAATGCTTCCATCTTCGGCTGTTGTAATGGCATTTCCAATTTGATTTCCTGCTACATAAACTGTAAAAGTCCCTCTGGCAGTAAAATCATTATTGCTTCTGTTGTAATAAACCGAATTTGGAAGTGTTTCTACTTTTAAATCAACACCTGTGTAAACAAGTCCTTCTACATTTATATTTTGATAATTAAGATTAAGATTTACATTACTGTTTAATAATGCTTTGACATCTTTTACGCTGTTGTTTGAAAGATTTACGGTTCTTAGTGTGCTAATATTTTCCAGTTCTTTTATAAGCACTTCAATTTGATTATCAGATAATTCTAAAGTTACCAAATTTGCCAGATTACTTATTGAAGCAGGAATGGTTTTTATCTGGTTGCCATGAGCTTCAATAGTAACCAGACTTTCCATAGCGCCAATATCTTCCGGTAAAGCAGTTAAATTATTGTATGATAAATAAACTGTTTTTAGCTTTTTCAGTTTATTCCACGAAGCCGGTACATCGCCTTTTACTTTGCTGTATCGAAGATCTAAAAATTCTAAAGATTCTAATTCAGCTAAAACGCTTAAATCTGTTGTGCTTAAATCTTTGCTGTAGTTTCCGGCATAAAAAGAAAGGTTTTTAAGGTATTTTAAGTTTGAAATAGAAGCGGGAACAGCTCCGGAAACATTCCAGGTATTATTAAAACTAATACCGCTGATGTGTCCGTTTTCAATACTTACTCCATACCACGCACCTTCATGCAGATTATTTTCGGCAATATTCCATTTATTATTCCAGTTTGCTCCGCCCATGGCATTGTAAATATCAACCAAAGCCTGATATTCTAAATCCGGAATTTTTGGCTGATCTACTTTTACATTTACAAAATTGATTCTTGTATAATGTGCAATACCGCCATCATTATAATCGTAATTTTGATAGATATAAAACTGATCGCCTGTTTTTATAGAAGATAAATAAGACGCCGGAATCGTTATGCTTCCGTCTGCTGCAACGGTAATTGAATTTCCTATCTGATTTCCTCCCACATATACTGAGTAGGTTCTTCGGGAAGAAAAATCATTTTTAGTTCTGTTATAATAAACCGTATTAGGCAGATTTTCAATTTTTAGATCAGAACCTGTGTAAATAATTCCTTCAACATTTATGTTTTGTGAATTAAGACTTAAATTAACTGTACTGCTTAATAAAGCAGAAATAACGGAAACACTATTACTTGAAAGATCTAGGGTTTTTAATGTCGTAACGTTTTCAAGCTCTTTTATTAAAGTTCCTATTTGGTTACTGTAAAAATTTAATGTAACCAGATTTTCAAGATTTCCTACTGAAGCCGGAATCGATTTTATCTGGTTACTGCCCGCTTCTAAGGTAACTAAACTCTCTATTTCGCCTAATTCTTCAGGCAGTCCTGTTATGGAGTTGCCATAAATATTAATCGTTTTAAGTTTTTTCAGCTTGCTCCATGAAGACGGAATTGCACTTGCTATTCTGCAATATTGCAAATCTAATGTTTCCAGAGACTGCAGTTCTGATAAAACATTCAAATCTGTTGTGCTTAGATTTTTAGAATAATTTCCTGCGTAAAGCGAAAGATTTCTTAAGTATTTTAAATTTCCAAATGAAGCCGGAATTGAACCAGAAACATTGCTGGTATTACTTAAATTTAATCCTGTAACATGTCCGTTTTCAATACTTAAACCTGTCCAGGCTCCTTCATTAAGATTGTTTTCGTTTGTATCCCATTTATTGTTCCAGTTACTGCCTCCCATTGCATTGTAAAAATCAACTAATGCCTGATATTCTATTGAAGAAACTGCCGGCTGGCTGACTTGTATATTTGTAAAATAAAAACGGCTGTAGTTTGATATAGATCCTGTATCGTAGTCATACTGCTGATAAAGAAAAACCTCATCGCCTTTTTTTATCGAAGAAAGATAAGATGCTGCAATTGTTAAACTACCATCTGCGGCTATCGTAAGGTTATTGGCAATTTCACTTCCTCGTACATAAACAGCAAACTTTGGTTTGGCTGTAAAATCATTTTTTGAACGGCTGTATGAAATTATATTAGGGAGATTTTCAATTTTTAAATCGACTCCCCTATAGGTCATATTTTCAATATTAACGGTTTGATTCTGCAGACTTAAATTCACCACACTTGGCAATAAAGCCGAAACTGTCGTGATTTTGTTATTGGTTAAATTTAAAGTTCTAAGAGCAGTCAGATTCTCCAGTTCTTTAATCAAAGTCGTAATCTGGTTATCGTTAAGTTCAGCAGTTACCAGACTTTCAAGCTGGCCAAATTCCGGAGATAATCCAGTCAGGGCATTATAGCTTAAATAAAGTGTCTTAAGTTTTTTTAATTTAGCCCACGATGCCGGAATTACGCCTTTTAACTTACAATATCTTAAATCTAATGATTCCAGAGCTTCTAATTCAGAAAAGACACTTAAGTTTGTGGTGCTTAAGTCTTTTGTATAACCGCCGGCATACATAGAAAGCGTTTTAAGATATTTCAAATTTCCAAAAGAAGCCGGAATTGAACCTGTAATATTGCTGGTATTCTCAAGATTAATTCCAGTTACGTGCCCGTTTTCGACCGTTACGCCATACCACGGCACTTCATGCAGATTGTTCTCTTTTGTATTCCATTTGTTGCTCCAGTTAGCTTCTCCGGTAGCTTTATAAAAATCTACCAGAGCCTGATATTCTGAATCCGGAATTGGAATATTAAAACTGTTTTTGGCCGATAATAAAGAAAGACTGCTAAACAAAAATAGCAATCCAATAAGTAGTTTTCTCTTCATAGATTAATGTTTAAATACCAGTATATTAAGAAGATACCTTTTGTTAAAAAATCAGCTTAAAAGTAGGAAAAACATTTCTTTTATTCTGTTAAATTCAAATCATTAAAACACAAACAAATGATTACCAACTAATTACAATAAAAAATTACCTGTATACAGGTAATTTTTTATTGTATAAAACAGCTGTTTTTTAAGAATTGTTTAAGGCCTGTTTTTAAGAAGTTTTTACTGAATTTAAATACCAAAATTCATGCTTCCGGGGTTGAAAAGTTTTTGTAATATTACATACTAAATATTTACAAATGAAGATTCATATTTTTGGTGCATCCGGAAGCGGTGTTACAACAACTGGCAGAGCATTGGCCAAAATACTGCATCTTGACTATTTAGACAGTGATGGTTATTTCTGGGAAATTGCAGAAGTGCCTTTTACTGCAAAAAGAGATCCTGAACTGCGAAATTCTTTAATAAAATCCGATCTTGAAACTTTAGGAAACTGGATTTTGGGAGGTTCTGTTTTTGAATGGGGAGAAAATGTTTTTCCGGATTTTGATTTGGTTGTATTTTTATGGATTCCGCCTCAAATTAGAATGGAGAGACTAAAAAAGAGAGAATTCGAACGATATGGAGACGTAATTTACACAGAACCTGCACGCATAAAACAGTTTGAAGATTTTATAGATTGGGCTTCCAATTATGATATTCAAAATGGAACTGCCAACCGAAATTTCTGGGCTCACGAAAACTGGATCGAAACTCTTCCATTTCCGGTTTTAAAAATTTCCGGCGATTTTACGCTGCAAGAAAGAATTGATCTTATTATCGAAAAAATCGAAAGCATAAACAAAAAGCCCCTGCATTAGCAAGGGCTTTTGAATTAAAAATGTGTTTTTTCTACTTTAAAGCTTCTAAAATCTTAGTGTAAATTGCGGTGTTTTGATACACTCCGGAAAAGTTTTGAGCGCCAGCGCCATAAGCAAAAACAGGAACCGGAACTGCTGTATGATCGTTTGTACTAAAACTTCCGTGAACGTAACCTTTTTCGATACTTCCGTCGATTAAAGAAAGTCCGCCCGTTTCATGATCTGCTGTTACGATTAAAAGCGTTTCCGGATTTTGGTCTACAAATTCCATTGCCTGACCAACTAATTTGTCAAAATCAAGCATTTCTCTAACTACATATTCAACATTATTCTGGTGTCCGCCGTAATCGATTTGAGCACCTTCGGCCATCATAAAAAAAGGATTTTTTGTTTTTGAAAAAGTATTTACGGCTTTCTTAAAAGACTTAGTTAGGAAATCACCTCTTCCGTTTTTCATAGAAACAACTGCTGCATCTTCAAGAACTACAAATCTGCTGTTTTTAATTGTGTCAAGCGAATTGAATTTATCCGAAAAAGTATATCCTTTTTCAATTAAAGCTTTAGATAAATCTTTACCGTCTTTTCTGGAAATAAATTCTTTTTGTCCGCCTCCAATTAAAATATCCGAAGGATTTGAAAGAAAATCATTGGCAATAGGTTCGCTGTAGCTTCTTTCCGGCTGATGTGCATAAAATGCCGCCGGAGTAGCATCTGTAATATTTCCTGCCGAAATTACAGCCGTTTTATAGCCTTTTTTTGCCAATTGCTGTGTGATTAATTCTAAAGGTTTTCCGTTTTCGTCAACACTTATAAAACGGTTGTTTGTTTTATTTCCTGTTGCCATTGCGGTTGCGCCTGCAGCAGAATCCGTTATATAACTATCAGATGCTTTTGTAATAGAAAATCCCTGAGTTGGAATATTAAATAAGCTTAACTGACCTTTATTTGCTGTATAGCCTGAGTAAATCTGGGTTAATCCCATTCCGTCGCCAATTAACAGAATCACATTTTTAGGCTTCTTTTTCGCGAAAGCCGAAGCATTTTTAGGAACATAAGCCTGATGAAATTCTGTGTTTTGATAAAACGTTGATTTAATATTGTTGATGAAATGCGTTAATTCTGCAACGTTATCAGTTCCTATAAAATCAACTTTTAAATTCATTAAAGTCATCCACGTATTTACGTTATCCTGAGTAGCCCAAAAACGTATTTTTTTATTCTGATTGTGAACTTTTTTAATTGTTGACTGAATTTTTTCTAAATCAGCCTGAGTCAATACTCCTTTTCCGTTCCAAACTGTAAGTTCATGCAAATCTTCACTTATCATTTCAACACGCGCTAACTGATCTGTTGTGTAGTTTTCATTCAGTCTTCCGTCAAAATAAATAAAATCAGGATAATCTTTCCATTGTGCAGGATTTGGTCTGTTTCCGGAAA
Organism: Flavobacterium ginsengiterrae; assembly: GCF_039539785.1. Lineage (NCBI taxonomy): Bacteria > Pseudomonadati > Bacteroidota > Flavobacteriia > Flavobacteriales > Flavobacteriaceae > Flavobacterium > Flavobacterium ginsengiterrae. The sequence continues at coordinate 25,089 of NZ_BAABDU010000004.1, forward strand.
TGACCACTTTTATATTTTTATTTACTGTTATGTCCGGATAAGTTTTTAACTGTTGTGCAATTACTTTTAAAGTCGAATCAGCATCTGATTTAATATCGATCATTAAAATTAAAGGTTTATTGCTTGGATATGCTTTTGAACCCAGATTCTTCAATTTAGCAGAAAGCGGTTCTAAATACATGCTTTTTAATGTGTTTTGCAGTGCAATTTCTTTTGAAGTATGCGCTACAAATAATTCGTTATTAACTAAAAAAACATCGGCTTCGATAACGCCTGCTTCATTAGAATACGCACCGTAAAACGGAAGTGCCGAAGCATAATCGTTATGAGAATGAATGTTTGATGATGTGTATTCCTGCGACTGCATGCACAGGAAAAAATGAAGGCAGAAAAGGGTGAATATTTTTTTCATCGAAAATTATTTTATTCTTTTAAAGCTGTAGGTAACTTTATTAGAAATTAATTTGAAAACTTAAACCAGTCCTTATTTAAAAGACTGGTTTTCATACTATAAATACGTCTATTTTTTTACATACTGCAGACTCCACAACAAGTCTGCAGTGTAAAAAAAAAACTAAACAAACTAAATGAAATTATTAATTACCATCCTTCGTTTTGGATCAAAGCGCCTTTGCTTACTGCAATTTCATCTGGCGGTATTGGCCATACATGGTGAATGGCAGGATTAAAATTACGAGCCGGATAAATTACACTTCCATCATAATGGTGAAGTGGTTTTGCGTAAGTTTCTTTTGCATCGCCCCAGCGCACTAAATCAAAATGACGGTCTGTCCATTCTCCTGCTAACTCGCATCTTCTTTCTCTTTTTAAATCAACCATTGTTGCTCCGGAAATGTCTCCAAGACCAGCGCGGTGACGAATCATATTGATTTCTGTATCGGCATTTTGTCCTTTCATTAATTTAGCTTCTGCCAGCATTAAAATAACATCGGCATAACGTAAAAGAGGCACGTTTAAAGCTGTTGAAGGCTTGTCTCCGTTTGCATTTACATAACGAATATCGATTCCGCCAGAAGTTGTTTTTGGATAACTAAAAGGCTCCATGTATTTTTTAAACTGATAACCTGTTCTGTTACTAGAACTTACAATATGTGCACCTTCATTAAAAGTTACTTCTTCTCCAAAATACACAAACTTGTCTCCTTTTTGAAGTATCGTTGCGCTTCTTCTTTTATCTGCTGGATCATATGTATCGAATAATTCTTTTGTTGGATAGAAATTTCCCCAGCCGTTGTAAACTCCCCAGCCTTTATCTTCTAAACAAACTCCCGGAAAAATAGAACCAAGAGAAGTATTTTCGGCACTTGACGTTACAGACCAAATGTATTCTGAAGACCAGTTGTTTTTAATTTTAAATACATCTTCAAAATTATCAAGCAGTTTGTGTTTACCGCTTTCTACAATCATGTTGGCATATTTAATAGCATTGTCCCAATCTTTTGCATACAAATAAGTACGAACTAAATAAGCCCAGGCTGCAGTTTTATGAGCACGTCCGTAATTGTCTGCAGACAGTTCATTAAAATACGGCAGTAAATCAGCCGCTTTAATTAAATCAGCGGCAATGTATGCGTAGTTTTCGGCAACGTTTTTAGCACGAGGCACGTAAACATTTGTCGGGTTATCTCTGTCCTGAATTGGAATTCCAGCACGATCATCGCCATAATGATACGCTAATTCTAAATGCATTACAGCATGATTGAAATAAGCTTCGCCCAGCATTCCGTTTTTTGTTTTTTCGTCTAAAGGAATATTTGGAATGTTACGAATAACGTCGTTACAGCGTTTCATAATTTCGTAGTGAATTCTCCAAATATCTTTTGTGTCTGATTCAGATCCGTCAACGATAAAGTTTTTAATACGCTCAGCATTTTGTCTCGGTTTTGTTCCTATATCGTCACTTGCATTGTTAAGCCAAAAGAAACCGCGACCGTACATATTATCATCAGAATACAAAGCATAAATAGAATTTACGCCTGCTTTTGCATCTGCCGGAGTTTTCCAGAAATTCCCGCTCGAAGGTGCTCCCTGAGGTACAACATCAAGTTCACTTTCGCAAGCCGAAGTGCCCACTAAAAGCGTAAAACTCAATAATAAAAGACTTATTTTTTTCATTTTGTTTGTTTTTTATTTTTTAAAAAGTTGCGTTAACACCAGTCATATAAATACGTGAAAGCGGATATCTGCCTAAATCCATTCCAAAGTTTCTAAGACCAACTTCAGGATCCATTCCAGAATATTTGGTAATTGTAAATAAGTTTTGTCCAGAAATAAAGAATCTCAATTTTGCTTTTCCGTTTAACCAGCTTTCTTTGATTGTGTAGCCAAGAGAAAGGTTTTTTAATCGTAAGAAAGAAGCATCTTCAATATACAAATCAGAAATACGTCCGAAGTTGTTATTGTTATCTGTAGATGAAAGAACCGGAACATTTGTATCTCTGTTTGTTGGCGACCACGCATCTTTTGAATCAGCTAATAAGTTGTACCCCGGAAAAGAAGCGTTTAATCCTGTATGTTTTACAGCATTGAAAACACTGTTTCCTGCAGCGCCGCTGAAAAAGATATTCATATCGAAACCTTTGTATTTAAAATTAGCATTTAAGCTGTATGTCGTTTTTGGAAACGGACTTCCTAATACTACTCTGTCGCTGTTATTGATTACTCCGTCTCCGTTTTCATCTCTAAATTTAATATCTCCCGCAACTGCATTTGGCTGATAAGCAACACCGTCTTTGTTTACAAATGCTTTTGCTTCTTCATTACTTTGAAATAAACCATCTGTTCTGTATCCGTAAAAAGCTCCAACAGGGCTTCCAACCTGATAAATATTCGCTAATGGTAAACTACGAACTCTGCTTAAACCAAGAGGTTCTAGTGAATTTAAATCGTCTTTAATAGAAACAATTTTATTGCTTAAGAATCCAGCATTTGCAGTAACATCAAATTTAAATTCTCCACGAGTTTTTTGATATGTTAAACTCACCTCGATTCCTTTGTTTTCAACATCTCCAGAGTTAACAATCCTTCCTTGCGGCGTTCCTGAAACTCCAGGCAATTGGTCACGAACCAACATGTCTTTATTTTTCTTCACATAAGCATCTACAGAACCTACCAACGTGTTGTTAAGCATTGTAAAATCTAAACCAATATTGGTTTGCTCTGAACTTTCCCATTTTAAATTTGGGTTTGATAATTCGCTTTCTGCATAACCATAATTGATTGAAGGCACTGCTCCAATTAAAGCCTGAGTCTGCAATAAAGGCACACTAAACTGATATGGTCCAAGGTTTCCTAAGTTTCCAATTTGTCCCCAGCTTGCACGTAGTTTTAAGTTGCTGATAATTGGCTCAATACCTTTCATGAATTCTTCTTCGGAAATTAGCCATCCTGCCGAAACTGAAGGATATACTTTCCAACGGTTATTTTCTAATAATTTTGATGTTCCGTCACGACGAATAATTCCAGAGATTAAATATTTTTGATTGAAATCGTAGTTGATTCTTCCCACATAAGAAGAAATAATTTCATCTGATCTTCCGGCCGCTGTCTGCTGAATTAATTTAGCATTTAATAAATAACGCTGTGATGGATCTTCGCTGTCAAAACCAGTTCCTTCTACTGTATAAAAATCTTTTTTAGTTTCCTGATAAGTATATCCTGCCAAAGCTTTGAAATTGTGTTTTCCAAATGATTTTTCATAAGAAATAGTCTGCTCGCTCAATAAATCAGTAACAGTTAAAGACTTTTTAGTCAAACGGTTAAAGTCGAATATTTTTCCCGGTTCTGTGATTTTAACTGTAAAATCGGTTCCGTTATCCTGAATTCTGGTGTAACCCCAGTTTGATTTAATTTTTAAACCTGATATAATTTCCCATTCTGCATAAGGATTAATCAAAACAGTAGAAATTGGATTTTTATTATCTAATCTTTTTAAATACGCTACCGGATTGATAACGTCTCCATAAGAACCAATATACTTTTCAGGTACGCCTCCAAATTGTCCAGAACCATCTTCTCTGTAAATTGTTGCGTTTGGCGGATATAAAATTGCAGCCTGAATTGCTCCTGTGTATGAACTTGAAGTATTTGCTGTCTGCCCGTCTGTTAATGAGTACGAAATATTCTCACCAATTGTAAAATTAGGCGCCAGTTTAAAAGATGAGTTAGCTCTAATTGTATAACGTTCTCCGTAAGTATTTAATAAAATACCTTCGTTTTTTCTATAACTTCCGGAAAGAAAGAAATTAGATTTTTCTGTTCTTCCGTTTACAGAAATCGATAAATCGTTGATTTGTCCTGTACGGAAAATTTCATCCATCCAGTTTGTTTTTGTAGTTCTTGCAGTTGGTTCAAATTCTGGATCAAAAGCCGGAATTCTTGGTAATCCTGCATTGTCGCGAGCTGTGTTCATAGCATCTGCATATTCGGCAGCATTTAAAACTTCAAGCTTTTTAGCTACGTTTTGAAAACCTCCCTGAAAATTTACATCAACATTAATTTTCTCCGAAACTCCTTTTTTAGAAGTAATTAAAATTACACCTCCAGAAGCTCTTGCTCCATAAATTGCCGCCGAAGCCGCATCTTTTAAAACGCTGATCGAAGCAATATCATTTGGGTTAATTGTGTTTAAAGAACCGCTGTAAATAATTCCGTCTAAAACGATTAACGGAGTTTCTGCATTTAAAGATCCAATACCGCGAATATTAATTGTTGGCGATGCAGTAGGATCTCCACCGTCATTAATAACCGTAACACCGGCAACAGTTCCCTGCAATAATTCGGCAGCACTGTTGTAAGTTCTGCTTGAAGCTTCTTTCATAGAAACAGAACCTACTGCCCCAAGAACTTCACTCTTTTTTACACTTCCGTATCCCATTACAACTACTTCCTGAAGCTGTTTCATATCAGCTGGTAATTTTACCGTGATCGTACTTGTCTGAGTTACTTTTACTTCCTGAGTAACATAACCTACGTATGAGAAAACTAAATTAGCTTCAGATGCGTTGATTTCCATTTTAAAAGTTCCGTCAAAATCTGTAGTTCCAGTTGCATCAGAACCTTTATCTTTAATTCCAACGCCCGGTAAAGGCATATTATCGTCTCCGCCGTAAACTGTTCCCGAAACTATAATTTTGTTTTGGTCATCGGCAAAAGCTACTTTCTGCGTTTTTTTGATGACGATATTATTACTTACAATTTCATATTTAAGCGAGAAATTGCAGCATATTTTATCTAATGCCTGCTCAAGCGGCACATTAGTAAGTTTTAAACTGATTTTCTGGTTTGTATTAACTTGGTTTGATTCGTACATAAAATGAACATTAGCCTGATTTTCAATTTTTTGAAAAACATTCTTTAAGCTTTCATTTTCTACTTTTAAGGTTACTTTTTTATCGAAATCAATGTTTCCGGCGTTTACTAATCCGGTAAAAAACAAAGCAATAAATAAGATTACTTTTGCCCACATAGCTTTTTTAATGCTTTGAAACTTTACGACGTACCGCTTTTGTTTTTCATTCATAGTTTTTAGTTTTAATTGTTTTGGGATTTGTGTTTCTACGTAGTTATTTTTATTTCTGATTGATTTTCAGACGTTTATTGTATTTTATATACTCCTGCTTCAAGCTTATATTCGGCATTTACAATATTGCATACCAAAGCCACAACCTGATCTGCAGACAGTTCTTTGAAATAGCCGTTTATTTTGAGTGTGTTTAGATTTTTGTTTTTGATTTCAATTGCCACATTATAATTTCGGTTTATGGTTGCAATTACCTCAGGAAGAGGCGTTTCTTCAAAAACCATTATATTTTTGCGCCACAGCGAAATGGTGTTTACAGGAATATCTTTAAAAGCCTGAAGTTTGTTGCTTTTTGATTTAAAAACCACTTTTTGTCCCAGAGTTACATACACATTTTCTTCTGTAACAGTCGATTTTACATTTACTCTTCCGGTTAAAACCGAAACTTCCTGAGTGGTTTGATCCGGATAAGCCTGAACATTAAAACTCGTTCCCAGAACTTTGGTATCCATTTTATTGGTATGAATTATAAACGGATGTTTTTTGTCTTTGGCTACATCAAAAAAAGCTTCACCTGTTAAATAAACTTCTCTGATATCTCCTTTAAATTCATTTGGATATTTTAAATTACTTCCTGCATTCAGCCAAATTTGAGTTCCATCGCTTAAAGTTACTTTAGCACGCTGGCCAAGTCTGGTTGCATATTCTTTTGTTTCTGTAAATGATTGTACCGAACGGTAAAAAAATACCGAAAGTCCTATTAGGAAAATTACAGAAGCTGCAACAGCCCAGTTTTTATATTGAAAAGAAATAACATTGTTTGTTTTCTTTATTTTTTTTAATTCTTTTTTCAGTTTTGATAAATCAGATTTAATCATTTCTGTATTCTCGGCTTCATTAGTACGATCGTACCATTTATTCCACATTTCTTGTCCTTTTGGAGAATACTTTCCATCTAAAAAATGTTCTATTTCTTGTTTTAATTTATTAGGCATTATAATTTCTTTATGTCTTTAATAGTATGTCTTGATAATTGAAATTTGAGGTAGGCACTTGAGGTTACGCTTTCGTTAAGAAAAAGCTGTTGGAGTTTTCTGTTTGGTAACTTTGCATCAGTTGAACTCTCCCAAATAAGTGCGCATAAATTTCAGTGCGTATGAAATATGGTATTTTACAGTTTCGATAGATACGTTTAGTTCGTCGGCAATTTCTTTGTTTGAATAGTTTTTAATCCGGCTTAGAATAAAAACTTCTTTAGCTTTTTTAGGAAGTAATGCTGCTGCTTTGTCGACCGCATCCTGAAGTTCTTCATAATAAAGAGAATCTTCTGTAGTATTTGCAGATTTGCAGAAAATATCATTTCGGTCTAAAACCTCTTGAATGTATTGATCTGTAACGGAATGTGATTTTATATAATCTAAAGTTTTATAACGTACAGAGGTGTAGATATAAGCCATAAAACTCTTTTGAATTTGAATGGTTTTTCGGCGTTCCCAAATGGTGGTAAAAACTTCCTGAACTATCTCTTCAGATATTGGAACCGATTTCATTCGCGCATAAACAAACCGAACCAATAAATCTCTATACCGAAAATACAATTCATCAAAAGCTTTGTCTTTTCCTTGTTTCAGTAATTCAACAAGTTCTTCGTCAGTGTAACCTTTATACATGATATTTCTCTTTTGAATGGTGTATTTGAGAAAGAATGCTTTTTGAAGAACTTACTTTGAGGGTTTTCTTACGGTATTTTTTAGCTTTAAAAATTGACATATACAACAGTAGTTTGTTTAATAATATGTCTCCAAAATTAGAAATGAGGGTAGGTCACTAAAGTTACCTTTACATTAATAAAACAGCCTGTTTATGAAACATTATATTAACATTTCATAAAAGTCTGATCAGGAAATAACACTTAGTTGATTTTATATTGATGACAAGTAAACAGGGTAATTTTGCAGAAAAAGAAAAAGCATGTTTCTTCAGATAAGGTGTTCTGAAATAAAACATGCTGCAATATAAAATGTAACGGAACTAAATATTTTATTTTATTCCGAGTAAGGCAAAAAGTTCGTCTTTTTTATTGAGGGCTATAGAAATAGATTTGCCGTTTGTTAATTCGACTGTATTTCCGTTAATGCTTCTTACGGCTTCGAGATTTAGAATGAATGAGCGCTGTACACGAAAAAAATTAGGCTGACTCAAGATTTCGTCCATTGATTTTAATGTAAGCTGTGTTGAATAATCGCCGGACGGAATTACTATTTTTAAATAATCGCCCTGAGCTTCTACATAGAGAATTTCGCTGAGCAGGATTTTAATTAATTTTCCTTCTGATTTTACAAATATCTTATCTGTATTTGATTGCGGTATAACAGGAGAAGTATTCATAGAAATTCGTTCTTTTGCTCTGTTTACTGCTTTTAAAAACCGATCGAAACGAACAGGTTTTATAAGATAATCTACAACTCCTGCATCAAAACCATCTAAGGCAAAATCGCGATGTGCCGTAATAAAAATAACCATCGGCGGATTTACAAGTGAATTTAATAATTCCATTCCGTTGATTTTAGGCATTTGGATATCGCTAAACAAAATATCTACCGTGTTTTCCTGTAAATATGTAAGTGCATGAACAGGATCATTAAATGAAGCTGAAAGATTTAGAAAAGGAATATCTTTTACCAAACTTTCAACTACTTCTTTTCCCAGAGGTTCATCGTCGATTATAATACAGCTTAATTTTTCCATTCGTTTTTTAAATCTATTTGCAAAGTAACCTTAAATTTTGTTTCAAGGTTTTCAATATTCAGTTTATGTTTTTCAGGATATAAAAGCTTTAATCGCTTTGAAGCATTTGTTATGCCAATTCCTCCCAAAACATTGTTTTCTGATGTTTTGTCCTTATCATTTTCAATACAAAAATACAGCTGATCATTTTCTATCTTTATTTCTAAATACAAAAATTGTTCACCATCACTTTTTAAACCATATTTAAATGCATTTTCTATATAAGTGAAGGTCAAAAGTGGCGGCAAAAAATAGCCGAACATCTCTCTGTCTTCGGGAAAATGAAACTGAATATTTTTATCTGATGCATAACGCATGCGTTCCAATTCAATGTAATTTTTTATAAATTCAATTTCTTTACCTAATGCCGTTTTTTCGTTATTAGACTCATACAATGTATAGCTTATAATATCTGAAAGGTTTAAAATAACCTCAGCAGCAGAGTCGTCTTTTTTAATCGAAAGACCGTATAAATTATTTAACGTATTGAAAAGAAAATGCGGATTGAGCTGTGCGGTTAAAAACTGTTTCTCGATATTAATATTCTGGATTTCCAGTGCTGCTTTTTGATTTTGAATTTTCAGCGTTTTGTTATAAAGCCGTGAAATTTCGAAAAGAATTTTCACAAAAAAGAAAGGCGATAAAATTGATATGATAATAAAACACTGCGAAATCATTCTTTTTATAGAAACTGCTTCTGCAAAAGTCTGCGCAGCGCTCTTCCCTATTGCTCCCTGAAGTTCTCCTGATAAAATTTCAAACCCAAAAGCTTGATATAATTTCGAAAAAAGATAGGTGGCAAAAATCCAAAGAAATATACATATTGGAAAAGTAATAAGAGTGAGTACTAAAATTCTTGAACCGTTTCCTGAAACTATTTTTGGCAGAAACAGATAAAAAAACAAGTAAAAAACCATGGCATTTACTGTTGTCATTCTGAGCGTTAATATAAAAGCATTAAAATAAGAAAGCTCATAAGCCAGAACATAACTCAAAAATAACAGCATTGCAAAGCCAAACCACATGGCTGCATGAAATAAAATTCGGTTTTTGAGCGTGTAAAATTTGTCGAAATCCAGTGCTGCAATTTTACTTGTCAAATAACTTGTAAAAACTTGTTGATTCTGCATGTATTTTATTTAAAAGAAGCAGATTCAAAGATAATTTATTTTCGAAATCTGCTCCTTAATTATTACAATATTCTGATTACAGCATTCATAACGTTTATACAATTGTGCCCTAAAATTGAATAGATAAGATTTCCCGAAAACTTACGCAAAACGCCAACACTTATAGAGGATATTAAAGTAAGATAAACAATTGTAACAATATCAAATTTAAATTGATGATCTGGCGTTAAAACTGCTCCGTGCACGACTCCAAATAAAACTGTCACTATGATGAAACCCCATCCAAATTTAATTCCTTTAAAATTCCAATTTGGTTCAAACGCTTTGTCAAGAAACCATAAGCAGATTCCTCTAAATGCAATTTCTTCTGTTAAACCAGGCATAGTAGACTGAAAAGCAAAAGTTTCTAAATCAAAAGTGCCGCCTTTTGGAAATAAAATCATTTTAAAAGCAAAGTCGAATAATAGAAAACCGAAGAAAAATAAAAGTCCAAATTTCAATTGTTTTTTTGAATTGGTCTGAGTTGTAAAACCAATTGCTCTGCGATCTTCTTTTCCAACCGAAAAAATAATGATAAGTGAAAAGATCAGACTTATTATTTTTCCTGCCCAGGCAAATTTCAAACTTATAAATTCTAAAGAAATATACGTTTTGCTCAGATATTGAATATAAGTATCTGCCAGAAAGTACAGGAAAAAGAAAATCAGATATTTTACATTGATTTTTTTACTCTTAATTGAAGCAAAAATGAAAAGCGGCAGGATTAATAAAATCCATACAAAAGGTGTTAATAGTGACATAGTGTTTAATTTTTTTTAAAAGTATTTTCATAAAAATCCAATTGAAAAACCTGCCGACGAAAATGTCTTTTCTACCGATAAAAAATACTATTTGAGGAAAATAAATTTTGGGATATACAAAAAACGCCTCTCAAATTGAGAGGCGTTTTATATTTAATTTACAAATATTCGATATGGAAATACATTAGAGGATCTGCTTTTAAGCTGTTTCATAAAACTGTCGCATAAATAATCCCATTCTGTTTCTGACAAATACTCTTTCTCAACAGGATTTACCTGCAGATAAATATCTACTGTACGACTGAATCCTGCTTTTACAGAAATCTCTTTTCTGGTTCCTTTTTCTATTCTAATGTCTAGAATACAACTTTTAAAATGATTAAAACCAAATGCTTTTATATCAGCAAACGTTACAATTCGTCCACGGGTTAAAAGTGCATTACGATAGGCCAGAATTCGATCTTTGTTATTCTGTTTGTTCATTCCGCCCACAGTATTGGTAATCAATGTAGCGGCTTTACTTACAAACAACATATCTTCTTTGGTTTGCAAAACGGTTCCGGCTTTAATATCATTTCCTTCTTCGGCACATGTAGACCAATAATGTATTGAAAATGATTTTCCAATAGATTCATCAATCTTAGGCTTAATCATTAAATATGGATCATTGTTTTTAGAAAAACTGCTTTCTTTTGCCTGTTGTTCTACAGATGCCAAAAGCTGATTAATTTCAACTAATGAACTGTTCATAAAGTCTTTTCCTAATCCGGCAAAAGATGAACTTTCGTCTTTTAACAAGTCTAATACATTTTGAAGCAGTTCTGATGCACTTCTTGAATCAAATCTGGAAACACCGCCTGTTCTTAATACTGCATTTCCTTCTTCAATAACACCATCTTTAAATTCCTTGATTTCATAATGGTTATTGAAACCGTCTATGACAGTATCAACATCTAAATAGATATTATTATCTGTTTCTAATGCAATATATGACAAGAAATTACCAAGTGTTTTATTGATAATATGTTTCTTTTTATTGATTACCGGAAAACAGTTTGCAGTAAAAGAAACATTATCTAATATTTGAGGAATTAACGATTCTGGAAAAACCATTTTTACCCAAATAATTGGATTATCATTTCTGCTTGTTATGGCTTCAAAATGCTTGTATTCTTCTCCGTATTCATTGATTGGTTTGTGTTTTAATGATCCTTTCAGTGTATAAAAATTATCAAAATAAAACTCATTAACTTCCTGCATAATTTCACTTAAATGCGTGTAATTACGATTAATGATATTCTCTATGTCGATATTATTTATAGGAACATTATATCCTTCTTCAACCTGAATTTGTACATTATCCTGAAAACATTTCATTTGTTTTAAGTAATAATGAAACATTTCTTTCTGGTGTGTATTTTTAATGTCAATATAAAGCATTAAGTCATCCAGTTCTAAATCTTTTGGATTCTTTAATTCAATACCCATATACACAATACCGGAAGGCAGAGAATTTTTATAATCCCGAATCGCATCTTTATAAAAAAGATTTGAAATTTCGAATAAGTTTCTCTCATACGCTACATACTTTACCTCAGCAGAAGATAACTTTACTTCTAATGTTGGCGAAAGTGCAATTTCTTTGGTAATAGGCGCTAAAGGATTGTAAATATTATGAATTCTTCGACTTGCCATCATTTGATTCTGCAAAGAAACTTTCATATTATTATCTATTGGCAGAGCATGCAAAATAGCTCTTGCCGGCTTTACTCCTGCTGTAACTTCGGGAAACATGATTTCTAAAACCCTTTCAACTACGCGTGTTTTAGAATCTTCGAGCTCATGAGCGACTTTTTCTAATTCATAAGACAATGCATTAAGCATCATTGACACTACAGGATCAAATGATGTTTCCATTTCAACATCAGAAAAGCCCCATGACCTAGCTGCTCTTTTTAGCACTCTGTCTTTTATTCGATCTTGTCTCATTTTTATTTTTTTATTTTCTTATTCTTAAAAAGATCAGATTCAATTTTTTAGGATTTCGCCTAATAATAATTTTCATTAATAGACTTATTAAAATGCCTATCAAGCCTTAAACTAAAGTTTTTATCAGGAAAAATTTCCATGAAATTATCTCGATTCCAAAATTATTATCTATTGTTTTGTATGTATTGACATCTATAAATAAGAGTATCAGTTTGGTCAAGATTATGATTTATGCCATAGTAATGATATTTTCCAACAAATTTTGTGGTGTCAGCCTTACATTTAGAGATTGAAAAAAAAGCTAGTTCCTGATCTTCTATATTAACTAAATCCTCACTCGAAAATCCTCCAGAATCTGGTAGATTATCTATAAAGTACTTGGTTTCTGCTGTATATTTATAAAATATTAATAAATCATTTTTTTTATATTCTTTCTTTCGTTTTATAAAATCCTGTATTAGTTTTTTAGATAAAACATCATCTGACGGATAATTCTTTAAAAAAAATTTATTACTCATTACTTTCGATTGGATAAATTCTGTTTTTTCTTCCTTACACGAAAAAAGAAAAAGAGAGATTATCAGCATCATTATTTTTCTCATATTTCACCTGGTTTTTTACGCCCCATATTTTTTAATCTATCGTATCTTTCTTGTTCTAATTTTCTCTTGGATTCTATTTCCTTTTTACCTTCTTTTAAATTTCCCTTAAAATCTTTTATAAAAGTCATTTTAGATAGAAAAGGTTTATACCCTTGTAAGTGTTGCAATAAAAACCATGCTCTAAACCCATTTATATTATAATAGAATTTTTCAAGATCTGGTTTATCTAACCCAAAATGATCCCAAAGAGTAACTTCATATTTTCCTTTATAATTTTCGCCTTCAAATTCTAATTCTTTTAATATAACTTCGGTTGCCCAAATATCATTTAATGCAAGTGTTCTTCCTGAAAATAAATTTCCTGCCAGATTTTCACTATCCCAGTAAGAATATGCAGGCCTAGAAAATTCTTTTCCAGAATCTTTTCTATTCCCTTTTGTATTTCTCATATCTTGATTTGAATCTGCAAAATATGGTTCCAAATCTTCGACTTCTTCTAATTTATTAAAGTTTGTCTTTAGCTGTTCTGCTAAATAGTCTTCTATTTTCGTGCAATATTGAATAGTGTTTTGATTTTCTTTTATAGATTTTGTTAAAATTGGATTTTCATAAACACCTCCTTCACTTCTTTGAAATTTATCAATCATTTCTTCAAGTATTGAAGATAAATTACCCCAAGCAAGTAATGCCTTTAATGTTCTAAAGTTAAACCATAATCTAAAATTTGTCAGATTCGAAAACTCCATTAGATATCCTAATTTTAGAATCTCCTCTTTCGAATATCTTCCTTTATTATTTTTCTCTTTATTTTTAGCAATAATGTCCGCATTAAGTATTTTTACTGCATCTAGTTTTACCACTCTCAAATTGTCCTGAATTGCTTGATAGTTTTTATTATCCTGATTAGTTACTTGTGTATCTTCTAGTAAAGGTTCACCTGCAAAAGTAAAATGATTAGAAAAAACTGCATGTTTATGATTGTCAAAACCACTTAGTTGATACTCTTTTTTAAACTTTTTAATTACATCAGCCGTATAAACTTCACCATTGTGTATAGTGCCTGTGCCATATGTCATATCATCAGCGATGGCTAAACCGCTGCTATTTAATCCAGGCATTTTATAACGATCTATTATAACAGGACCTACTTTTAAATAATCTTTAATGCTGGCTGGGTATTGGGCATTTTCTATTTTATAACTACAACGGAAATATAGATCTAAACATTTATCTACTTCTTGATCAATAAAAAAACCTAGACCTGATAGATTGATTTTTTGCACAATTTTATTATCTATCACTTTTCCAAGAAGAACTTGTTTTTTAGTCTGTGAATTGATCAGTTTTATTGCATCATCTTTATCTTTTTTACCATCTTTATTTTGAGGTTCCTCTTTTTCGTGATTATCTTCATCAAATAAAGATAGGAATACAGAATTTCCATTAGGAATATTTTTAGTTTTTAAGTGAAAATAAACAGTCATTCCTGGTAAAGCTCTTTTAATCTTACTTTTCCCTTCTTTATCTAATGCCCACCAACCATCTACGAAATGTAATTTTGAAGCAGGGGGAGAACTTTTAGGTTCTCCATACTTAATTCCTTCGTCACTTGTCTCAGTAACTGTCGTACCCGAATTATAAACAATATTACCATCAGAGTAAATGTTGTGATCGCCTCTGGTAGTTTTTGTTATAGTACCACCAACAATTCTTGTTCTGCTCATAATTAATTATCTGTGAAATCTTAAGATCATTTATTTAAAAATTGCATGTTTATTCTTTGGGATAACTTAAAAATTATTCAGAAATTACTCTCGCCGTCGCCATCAATATTAAAATTCTTTGTATCGTTGTATTTATTCTCTTTTAAATAAAGCATTATTTTATAAATTACAACTGAATCAATTTTATCTCTCATTACTTTGATCCAAGGACTTCTTTTAAGAATATCTATTTTGTATTCTTCTTTCATTTTCTTTGCCAAATCAGCTATTGAAAATTTATAATCTTGATCATAGTTGATTTCTTTTATTAAATTACCTGCATCATCGTACTGTTTATAAGTTCCGATCCGAAAATTATAAAATTCTTCTCCTTTAGTTAATAAAGATTTATTTTCATAAAAAACTTTTACAATTGTAAATGGAGTTTAAAATATTCTTTTCATTATTTAACCTTTTGTCTACCAAATTAGATCTTTTCTGCAGCTATTGTTCTTTTAGATTATGTCCTACAACATATTTTCCAGCTTTATCAGTAGTGTTGGAATATTTCTTACGTCTATTTCACATCAAAAAAAACATAGTATTCTTACTCTTCAATAAATGAATATTTATAGTGTCTCGCTCCATTTCTTGCTTAGCATGACATTTTTCAAGGTCAATTTCTGGGATTTCGTAAAATATTACTTCAATTTTATCATTCTCTAAATCTGTTTTTAGTTCTTTCAACTCTTCTGGAACTTGTTTGGTTTGTATTTTCTGTGAACCAACAGAAATTATTAAGTCGTATACAATAGAAATTTTGTAATCATTATTATAAAAGAAACGATTATTACAATAATTTTCTTCATTAGTTAATCTAAGTGAAATAAAAAGCACCTTAAAAATTTAGCAGTAAAATAATTACTGCTATCAATATGTCTCTTTAGATATTTACAACTTGTCAAAATCAATTATAAATATTATTATCTTGATCTTCTATTTTTTTATTATTGATCGTCGATATACAATATCGAAAAACCCAAATTTTTCTATGACTTTGACTAAATCCTTCATCAATATTATTAGAAAAATTATGTATTTTAATCATCTCTCCTTTAATATTAATTATCAAAGTATGCTTCAATAATATCTTTTCTGTTATACCTAAATACTATAATTATTAGTATAAAAGTATCTTCTAAACCCGCTGCCTAAGCATTTAATATATTGATTTACGTAATGTTATAATCAAACACAACAAGAAGAATACGTGTAATATTCTATTTAACTTTAATGCATCCAACAATTGCTATAAAAATGGTACATTCTAAAAATCTTTTCCTAGAAAAATCTCATTATAACCATAAAGATTATAAACTTTGCCATTTATTACTGCATTGAGAATACCGCAATGAAAATTACCCTTATCCTGTCCTGCGTTTGACATTTGACCTCCATTTTTAAAATCATAAACTTTATAGATTTTATCTTTTAGTAGAATAGTTAAAGTGTCTTCAACTAGAATTTTTGAATCTATGTAAAAATTGAGATTATTTGCAGTATCTATTTTATAATCATATTCATTATTATTTGAAGTTTTAATCTTAATTTCTTTTAGACTTAAATTTTTAAAATATGGATCTAACCTTATCCATACTCTTTCTCCATTAGCAACATATTCAGAAGAACTACATTTATTTGCATTTCGATAATCATTCGCCTTAAAAATGAAAAATACAATAATTACCACTAGAAAAAACAACAATACAATTTTCTTCATTTTTACTTGATTTTTATATACCCATTATAATTAGCCATAAAGTGATTTGATGTTATTTTTTTTCTTAAGTATCGAGTGGATCCAAACGGATCAGTTCCCCAAGAGTATACATTAAAGTCTATTTCATCTTGCTTTGCTCCAAAAAAACCAGCTTTATAATTCCAAATAATAGGTGATTCCAAAACAACCCAATGCAAATCCAGAGAACTTACATCCCAAACATCATCAATTAAGTCAGAATCTATCATTAATATTAATCTATACCCTAAACTTAATTGTTTATTTATATCATTAATTTTATTTTCAACATCAAGTGTTGTATAAACTAAAGGTTTTACAGGATTATAAACACCTTTTGAACTTACATCTTTATATCCTAAAAACTTTTCACTTAAAGAAGTCATTAATGGTGGCCAGTTTATCGCTTGAAATTCTTCATCTCCACCTTTGTATTTATTATTGTCTGTATTCCTAGTTCCTGCCATTGTAATGTAATCAACCAAAGGCATATTGACTTTCTTCTTTAAATAATAGTCATAATGCTTTGGAAAAATTGGATTTATTGTACCGGAGCTTACATATGGCATTTTTTCCAAGACTTCTAAATTTGGCTTAACAATATAATTATTAAATTTAGCTATTCCAGTCCTAAAAAGTTCTTTAACAAATTTTTTATAAGCATCTGGTTGTTCTTTTGCAAACAAATAAAATATGCATGCCATACCACATAAAGAAGTCCCAGATTGATTAATTAACCAGGGTTTACTTTTATCAGTACGTTCTATTAATTCATCTTCAACAATCATTCTATCAAACCATCTAAAACGATTATGATTCCATTGTTTATATTCACCTTCTTTTTCCGAATCTTTTATATATGCTCGAACGTAAACAAAACGCCCGCACATATCTTCATCATTCATCTTTATTGTTACCGAATCCCCCTTTGTTGAAAGAGGTATTTCTAACCATTTATTTTGTGATAGACTATGATATTTTAGAATCCATTTTATGTTTGCTAAATTTTTAGGAGTATCTTTAACATAACTTTTTACCTTAAAATGATATGTTTTTCCGAAAATCATTCCTGGCTGAGTGTTGCCCAACAATCTGTCATTTGAAGAACCTTGATCTAGTGTAGTCAAAAGTTCAATTTCCTTTACAGCTTCATTAACTATTTGCGAAGTTAGTGCTTTAGGCTCTCCATAGGCAATCCCTGTATCGCTTGTTAATCTAACTGATGTACCAGAATTATAAACAATATTACCATCAGAGTACATATTATGATCTCCTACTGTAGTTTTTGTTATAGTTCCACCCACAATCCTAATTCTACTCATAATTAGTGAGATTTAGATTTTTCGGCACTATTAACCTGTATTTCTTTTTTAGAATGCTTATTTATCCCTCCTTCGCTACTTGTTTCAATTCCTTTTACAGCTACTTCCTGTCTTTCTTGTGCACTATGTGATTCCAAATTACCTTCAATATTTTCCATAAAGTTTCCAGTAACATTAAGCATATGATCGCCTCCAACCATAACTGTATGCAACATGCCTACAGTGGTAGATTTATCCGCTCCGGCACTTTCAGAAATATTTACCCCAGCACTTACACTAATATTTTGTGAAGCATTAAAATTGATATTTTGGGCATTCAAATCAATAGTATTATTTGCTGTAATACTAATATTACCGCCAACACTGTCAAAAAGTATTTCGTTGCCTGCTTTATCGACAATAGTAATACTTTCTTCTTCGGTAAATTTTATAATGTGCCCGCTGCGTGTATGAATTGCTTTTATATTGTTTTGCGCATCAGCATAACCGCTAGAGTCTTGTCCGTTATATTGTGCACCAATTACGTATGGATTCTGTACATTATTACCTTCAAAACCAATTAAAACTTCCTCTCCTATTTCCGGAACAAAATAAAATCCTTTTCCAGAACCAGAATAAGGTTGCACCATTCTAATCCAGTCTGTAACTGCTGTACCGCTTGCGCCATAAAATTCTACTCTTACACGTCCTAACCCTTCTGGATCGTTATTATCTTTAACCTGCGCAGGCTGTGTTTCTGCTTTACCATAAACAAATACATCAGTATAATGCGGTGCAGCAACATCAGCAGGAATTGCTTTAAATTCGCAGGAATAATTTCCGTGTACTTTAGAATGATGTGTAACTTCAATAGCAATTAATTCGTGTATTACTGTTTGATTTACTATCGTAAATACCTGTCCAAGACCAATTGGAAAATAAGAAATCCCACTGTAGTAAACACTATTAGCATCGCTTCCTGCTGTTTGAAGAGCAATCATTTCATCAAGCTCATCCTTATACATGGCATTTGCTGTGTATACTCCATTATTTAAGTCAGAATTTGCCACCGTTCCCTGATTGTAACCAACGTTAGCAGCAAAACTATCTTTACTTCCTGACGAAGTTTTAGCAGCAGCGTTACGAAAAGTAGCTACATTGCTATAGTCATAACCAGTAAGTGAAATTTTATGAGAGGCCATATTAGCCTGTATTTTAAAACTATGCAGTGAAGCACCATTAATAAGCTTAGTCTGGCTGTTTTTTGTTTGTCCAAACTGCATGCGCATTCCATCAAAATAAAACCATTGCCCATAACGCGTTGCAATTCTTTTTAAAAAATCAAAACTGGTTTCGTTATATTGAAGAAGATTTCTAAATTCTTTTAAATAAGTTGATCTAATAGAATCTCTTTGATAAAATTCGCCTGGTCCTTCAGCAAAAATCCCGAGTACAATATCATCCATACTACGGTCCTGAAATGTTCTTGACTTTTTCATATCGTCAATAACAATACTGTGGCTTACACCTGATACATGCAATCCAGCCGGACTTCCATCAAGATCAATAGACGAAAGTTCAGTAATTATTCCTTTGCTCATTAATCTGATTCCGGTAAGACTTTTAAAAGTAAAAATTACTTCGTCTCCAAGATAGGTTCTCAATGCTTTCGCCTGATCTGCAGGGTTAATTACCGCTTTACCTGTATATTGCCATACAAATGAAAAATGGTGGTGGTCGGCCATTTTTTGAGATACCTTTAAATCATAATAAACAATGTTTTGGGTAAAACCACCTATAGTTATATGTACTTGTTCTGAAAAATGTGCCATAATAATACGTTCTTGTTTTTAATAAGCATTTAAACAATTAATCTAAAGCAATCCAGTTATTTGAGAATTTAGCATCGCCAAAAGTCAATTCTTTTGCTACTAATTCCATAGTAATTCTCATAGGAATTTCGGTAGTGCTTGTAAATTGCTCATCATAACCAACACAAAATGCTTTAGTAAACGTAAGTTCCTTCATTTTACTTAAGGCATCTCTTCTGTAAAAAACAATTTTTCCGTCTTTGGTTAAATCACCATTCAACATCCATGATAAAAAATGGCTGTTCTGACTTGCTTCGATTATCATTTTGATAACACCGCCTTTTGCATTTCCAGTTGGTTTACTTGTTGTGTCAATCTCTTGTTTAAAACCAATATTAAATTCAAGAACATTATATTCTTCGCCGTCTATATGTAATTTAGATAAAAAACTCATTTGTAGATTTATTAGATGATTAAATTTAGGAAGTGTTTGAAAATCCGGTTTTATAAGTCTAAAACCTGATATTTCGGAAAATAGAAAACAAAAAAGGAAGTCCAGTTTAGCGGACTCCCTTTTGTTTAATTAAGATTGATAAAGTCCAAAGGATTATACCCAAGCATTATCAAATTCTCCTCCACCCATCGAAATTTTACGAGCAGAAATCATAAAAGTTTCAGTTAATGGATTTTCACTGTTATGATCAAAGTTTTCTTTGTACTTAACCATGTAAGCTTCTGTAAACTTTAGCTCTTTTAAAGTAGCATTTGAATCACGTTTGATGAATTTTACTGACCCGTCTTTTCTTTCGAAATTGTTAGTCATCCACTCAAATAATTCAGTACTTCCAGTTGATTCAACTTCGATCATGATTCTTCCTCCGCGTGTTACCGTAGATGGACGCCCAGAAGCATCTGTTTCTTGAGCTAAATCATAACTTACATTTAATACTTTGTAATCTTTTCCTGCTACTGTTAATGATGTTAAAAACGACATAATGAAAAATTTTTAATTATTAATTTATTTATTTATGCTGTAAATATATAAATAAAATCTTATTATAATATTTTTTTTAATAAAATTTTATTTACATTATATAAATATCAAACTATCAATAAGTTAAACAATAAAAATAGTTAGTGTTAGATGTTATGAAATAAAAATATTACTAAAAAAAACTACTTATAAGACAACGGACCAACAAAAAAATAGCCTCTAAAATCAAAATCGCGATTGGTACTTTTAATTGTTGCTTCAATTATTATATCAACTTTTTTCTTAGCTCTGCTTACATCGTCAACCAAATACATTGTTTCTGATAATTCTACTTTAAGTTCGTTTACTTTTATTCGTTTTTCATGAAAAGCTAAAGACTGTTTCATGGTTTTTGAAATGATTTCTTTCAGTGTATTTTCATTCATCAACAAATCAAAATCAATTTCCCAGATTTTAGATCCAAAGGTTTCGTCAAACTTACATTCGCCAAATGTTGTTGTGGCTAATAAAATAATTTGTTGTGCAATAGAATGTTCAATTGAAGTTTTTTCTAACTCCTTTTTTTGCATCACGCTGTTAAAATCTATAGGCAGTTTGTAAAATGCTCCTTTCATAATTCTTATTATTAAATATAAATCAATCTATCTGCCCGTCCTTTTTTATCTGTTTCCATTTGTTTAGAAACCTGCTTGCGCTTAATAATATGCAGTTTTACTGAAGGTGTCAGCTTTAGAAATTTTTCACGATACAAAATATCGCCTATAAAACGCTGTCCCTTTTTTTCATCAACAATTACAAAATAACTTGTTCCCTTCTCTACTTTTAAAGTATTAATATCACCCGCAAACAGCTGAATATTTTGTCCTTCTTTTTGGAAACTATAAGTAAGCTCATTCTCATTTAATTTTCTGTATCTCGAAATATCATAAGATTCTATTTCTTCTTTTAAAGGTTCAAAAGGAATGTTTTCAAACAGAAAGTTTTTTGGTGCTAAAAATTTCAAACCAAAAAAACTCCATAATCCTTTTTTCTTCGTCTGCTGCTTGTAGAAAAAAGTATCACGGGTAACTTTATACATTTCTTTTTCGTTTGTTTTATCATCAGTCACAATCATTTGATAAGTTGGGACTTCAATTTCAGCAGGAATTTCTGCTCCTTCAAACTGTGTTTTTAAATACACAGAACCTGTTTGCTGCTCAGAAATGATGATATTAATATTGTATTTTTTCAGAGCAGAATCTGTTCTTACAATCACTTTTCCTTCTCCGCTTCCTGCATAGAAAACAGAACCGTCGTTATCTGTAAGTCCCAATGATAGGTTTAATTCCGGAAATGGCATATTTTGATTTTTTGATAGATTATACTTGAGTAACTTTTTTTTATTTAAGTCAGAAATTATCTTTTTTTTCTGACTTTGTAGAGCTTTAAACAGTGCAGGTAAAACTTTATATTCTGATTATCAACTTCAGTAGGACTAAATTCATAGTCTTTTTTAAGCGTGAAAAATTTTATAGTATTAATGTTGTGTGACATTAGTTTTTTTATGTCTCTTCGGGTAAGTTCAAGAGCTGCAGTTCCGTCACAATTTACCTTAAAGGTGTTTTTAAGGATATACATTTCTCCATTTTTAAAATAGAGCTCCAATGGCTGATCTTGTTTTACGCAGACATTATCTGTAAAAATTTTAAAATATAAATAAATGCTTCCTCTTCTTTTTCCTAACTGAAAGACAGCATATTCATAATCTTCGTTATACACACGAAGTAAAATTGGTGCCGCACTTGCAAATAACTTTCCCGAAAGCAATAAATCGTTTTGCGTAATAGGACAGTTTAAAGTGTCAATTTGATTTACTTTTTGCGCTTTAATCGAGTTTGAAATCGAAAACAAACTGACTAAAAGTAAAATTTTAAGTACGTTCATGTATTTGAATTATTTGGTTTGATCATTCAAAAAGATCAATGTTTTGTTGAAAAAGGAAACACTTAATTGTGTTTCCTTTTTTTGTACTAAGCGTACGATTATTTTTGTTCGTAATCTGTATCCCATTCTGTTCCGTCATCGCCTTTATGACCGTCCATTTTTATAAGGAAGTTTTTAGCTGGGAAATATGGTTTCATATGGATATCCATATAGATTCTGTCTTTTTGAACTGGATCTTGTTCAAATCTGCGGATTTCGAAATTCTCGATTAATTTATCAGGACCAGTGATTCCGTCAAGGAAAGCAACGATTTGATTCATAATTTCTTTACGTGTTTTTGCAGTAAAGTTTTCGAAAGCACGACGGTTAAGGAAATCCATTAACACTTTAGTCACATAATCAAAAACACGAACTACAGAATACGTTTGTAATCCTAAATTGTCTCCGCTGAATAATGTTTTAGCAGAAAAAGCCATTACTTTTCCGTATTCATTAACCATTGGAACCAATCCTAAGTTTTCAAGATTTGCGATTTCACTTTTCTTAAGATCAAATTTTACTCCGTCAACTTCATTAATTCCTCCAAATTTCTTACCTGCAGTAACCTGAGACATTAATGTTTTGTATATTTTTCCTGCTAATGCTGCAGAAGGTGCAACGTGTAAATCTTCGTTTTCTCCAATTTGGTCAAATCTGCCACGGCCAACAAGCCAGTTACAAGTCATGATTACATTAGAACGGTACACATCACCTCCAGTTAAAGAAGCAGCGTCGAACATTTCCATTACATCATCCGGTTCATCTAAATGTTCGAAATCTGTAACCAACATAACTTTATTTTCATGCGCGATTTTTGCCCATTTTTCAATTACTTTATTAGAACCTAAATATCCTGGAATTACCAAAATACCGTAGTTATTTTTAAGGTCTAAACGATCGTAGTTATCAACTAATTCTGAGTGAATTGCATCAATGAAACGTGTATTGTCAAGATCTTTTAACTGATCTAGCTCAGCATTTACAATCGTAACATTTTTTACTTTATCAGTTTCTGTATTCTTGAAGAATAAAGCTAAAGTTCTGTAAGCCGCTTCAATTTCTCTTGTATCTTCTACAGCTTTAGCAAGGTTTTTTTGTAGTAAAGCTTCAGATTCTTTGCATTTATCTTCACTTTGAGCTACCATGTCAGTCAAAGCTTCATTGTTACTTAAAACTGAAGACCAAAGTTCTAACGTTTTTAAAAGAGTTTCTCTTTCTTTAGCTTTGTTTACTTCTCCTAAAAAGATTTTTCTTCTTGCTTTTCTTTCCGGATTAAGGTTTTGAACACCTTCAATTGCCATTTCTAATAAATCAAAACCACCGTACTTAGCTAGTTTTTCAACATTTTTTTCAATTGAAATTCCTTTTACTGCTTTAGGTTCTAATACTGCTGTATCCAAATCTCCTTTATATGCTTCTTTATTTGACATATCTATAGTATTTTAAAATTCTTATTTGTTATCTTTTAACTCAGTGATAAGCGTTCCAAGGCTTTCTAATAAAGCTTTTTTAGCTTCCGGATCTTCTAAAGCCGCTTTTAAAATCTTGTTTGATTTTAACTGGCGGATAATTTTCTGATATTGATCTTTTTCTGTTTCAAGATCAGATAAAAAACTACTTTGAGTAGTGATTCCCTTTATTCCAAAATCTCCTAAATTTTTAAAATTTAAAGCTTCCACTTTAGTAGCGCCGTCAGCAGTTTCAAAATTTACTTTTACTTCTGGTTTAAAATGTTCAAATGCTTTTTCAATGCTTGTAATTCCTTCAACCAATTCTGGCTTTACAGGAGCATCTACCGTTAATTTTTGAGCAACAAGTGTTCTGTTTTGAGGGATTGCAGTGATCGCTTCATCTGCATCAATTTTTACTTCATTTCCTCCAATTCCATAGTTTGACAACATAATTTCAAATTTTTAAATGATTAGTTTATTAATTTCTTTACTATTTAATCCTGATTATTGATTTTGATAAATCTGACGACATACATCCAGATCCCTGCTTACTTTTTCTAATTCTTCTTTGTATGTTTTTGCCGACTGGTTTAAACTGTCTATTAAGTGAGAATTGTGGGTAAGACTTCTAATTTGCTTTTTGTAATCAATAATATTCTTGTATGCCAGAATAACATTGTTATATAATTTCTTATTTTCTGTGGTGTCTTTTGGTACTTTCTGATAGATATTGGCAATCATGACATTTGCCAGACGCTGCTGAAAATCGTTGTCTACTTTTGGTGAATTAATAGAATCAATTGTCATTCTGATACTGTCTATTTTAACCGAAAAGTTGGTTTGATAATCGTATTCTCTTTTCATAATTTCGTTTTCTGCTTTCAGCATTTTGTTTTCTGCCACCGGCATATAAAAATTGAACGAAACTGCGATCAGCATAACCGAAAAAGTTAGGATAAAGGCAATTAAAAAAGCAATAAATGCTTTCTGGCGTTCTTGTTTATTTAATACTTCCATAATTTATTTTTACTGTTTTATTTTTAATCTTTAATAAAGAAACCGTGTCTTTTCGGGTTATGAATGATATCTTTTTTATCTGTTTCAGCCACGAATAATTCGATATTTTCTTTCTTCTTACCTATGTAATCAAGCTTACTAAGCGTCTCGAATAATTTTTCAATTTTAGTCAACGTACTCATTACAAGCGAAGCCGTTTTATCAATATGTACATGATCATAACCAGCATTTATAACTGTGGTAAACATGATTTCAAGATCTCCTTGTGAGATATCACACCATTCGGCAAAATAGTTTAGCAGCTCTTCTTTTCCTGCTCCGGATTTTGAATCAATAAAATTCTTCATCACACGAGCAAAAGACACTACCGTTCCTAACATCGAAGCCGGATGCTGATGCAGTGAAAACCAACGAAATTGTGTTAAACAACTACCTAGAAAATATCCTGTATTATCTGCTAACTGCATTACGGTTTGTGACAAAATTCCCGATTCCTGCGCTCGATTAATTTTTTGAGAAATCTGAACGGCATAAATTTCGATCTGCCCAAAAGAACGTGCAATTTGTGCCTGCATGTCTACTAATTTTGGATGACATGCTACTGTTACAGAAGGCGGAATATAATCTTCATCAAGAACTGTTGTATCGCCAATAAGGACTTTACCAATTGCCAGATAGAAACCTCCATAACCAATTCCTGAACGGAATTCTTCTGCTTTAATTAAATGCAGTTTATATTCCGGCTGTGTGTATGGATATCTTGGCGGTACTTCATCTGGATCTGGTTCACCAAAAGGAATCCTTTTTTTTGAATTTACTGATATACAAGCCAGTAAAACCAATTGTTCGCCGTCTTTAATTTCATACGTATCTTCCGGATACGGAACCTGAAGATCTAATGTATCGGTATTACTTTTACTGATTTCGATTCTCGATCCGTTTGGCGTGATAGCGTGGCATTCTTCAACACGTACACGAAGCAGTTTATGGTTATCGATTCCTAAAGTAATTTTTGTGGCTTCCTTATTTTGATTTCCAGAATCCAGCAGTCCATAACTTATAGGTGTGGTATGAATACCAATCGCATCATTTACCAGTTCAGAAACGTTATCCTGAATAGATAAAAAATGACTCTTATTTATCTTCATCCCATCAATCCAGTTTACGGGAAAATGACTTAATTTTTCTATCATAATTCTTTATTTTTTTTATTTTGATATGAGAATGTTTTGTTCTCTCTGTATTTCGTTTCTGGGTTAGTTTTGTTTTTATATAATTTGTTTTATCTCAATAATAACAAGCTTTTTCGGGTTAAATAGTAACAATTTCGCGCATTGAGCCTGATTTAAGCTTTCCCTCTTGGATTTATATTTCGATTTTTTAAAGTTTATGCTTTCACCTTTTAACAAAAATCAAACATGATAAGGTTATATTTGGGATATCGAATGTAATTTTGGCAACAGTTTTTAAACTTTCAAAATTCATAGGCAAATTGACACTTTTATCATCAGTTGAAAATGTTTACTCATTACTTTTTATACCTTCAAATTGCTCAAAAACATTATCAAAATCAAATTCTTTTAGAGATATTACAATTTCCTTGCTCTTTTTGTCTTCTCCAATATAACAAGTAACAGAATTAGAAATCCAATCATTTCCTTTTTTATAAAATTCAATATCAATTGAATTTTGTCCACTTATTATTGTTAATGGAAGACCTTTATTCTTTATGTGACGAATTTTGACTGTACAATTATCAAAACATCTTTCATAAATCTGTTCATCATTTCTATTTTTAATTGATATACAATTATCTCCTTCAACTAAAAGAATATTTTTTTTACTATCAAGAATAAGAGAATCATTTATCAAATCTCCTGCATCTTCACTTGTAATGCAATCAGCTTTTGTTCCCTTTACCTTTTTTATTTTATCAGCATTGGTTTTGTTTACGAAATACCTGATAATCAAAGATTCATTATTCTTAATTTCACATTTAAATATTCCTTTTTCTTTATCAACAATTAAAAATTTATAATATACTTTTTCCTGTTTATCTACAAACAAAGTTGTTTCAGTATTTTCTTGTTTTATATGATTAATTTTAATTTTTAAATCTTCCATTACTCCATTTTCTACAATAGAATCCTGAGTAATTTTTATACTTTCATTTTTATAATCACAATCTACAATAACAAATTCATTCTCTTTTTGTTGAACCTCTAACCAAGTCCCAATATAATTATCATTTGTATCTTGTGATTTACATGATAAAAACAAATTAATTATTAAAAGACCAAATAATATTTTTTTCATTATGTTTCTATTTATTATTACCTCGGCTAGCAAAAACATAATATTTTTACTGGCCAAGGCTTTTCTTTTCAATATGCCAAGGTGCTTATTGTGTATTTAATTTTATTAATAGTAAAGTTTATTTTTTTCCATTTCTACATCCAGCGATTCATCGAGATAGCACAATGAATCCGTTTCTACTTTTCCACTTTCAAGTATCTTCTTTCTGCCGTAGAATATATAGCCTACAGACTTATCAACTGGACTTGAAAAATATTTAATCTGCCAAATTTTTCCATTCTTTAAATTCAAATAAGACAAATTTGTGTAATTACTAGGTTCGTACTCCAAATGTGTTGCATTTCTATAAAACTCAAGTGAATCAACTTTTTTATTATTTAAAAATGAGTAAAGTACAATTCTATATTCATCTTTATTTTTAAATAACTGCTTTTCAAATTTGAGTTTGATGTTTCTATCAGAACCAATTTGAGGGATATTATTATTTATAAAATCTAAATAATTCTTTAGATATAATTCATTTTGTTTTTTTAGTAATGTATAACCCGTAGTATCAGTTAAATTTTGAAAATAATTTTTAGTTTCTAAAATCGAGTCTCCTAGAAAAATATTATCTAATAATTCATAATTAACATCAAGAACCTTATCATTTAAAATCATTAAACTATCATTTGTTTGAACTTTTTTTTCTGTATTTAAAAAAGACTTATTTTTTTCTTTTTTACATGAAACAATAATTAATACCAAAATAATGACAACTTTATTAAAACTTTTCATGCTAATAATTTATTATAAATTCCCTCAGCTAACAAAAGCATAAAACTCATGCTAGCTGGGGCTTTTCTTTTCAATATGTCAAGGAGCTTGCTTTTTTATTTATTATTCAGATTTAATTTTGGTTTTATAAACATATCCCCTATTTCCAGAATTTGTTTTTATAAGCCACCAATTTTCTGAAGCATTTAATATTTCAACTCTTTCACCAGACTTAATTTTTTCAACTATTACTGATGTACTATTTTTATCTTTCCTTAAATTAGTATATCCATCAGGATCAATAACTTTACCATAAGAAATCTCATTTTCTTCTGACATTAACAAGTACTTTTTAGTATAGCTATCAATTAGTGGATAACCATAAAATTTTTGAGACTTAAATCTCTCTAACATATTAGGATTTTGAGTGTAAAAATTATTAAGTAAACTGTAACCTTTATTATCACTTAAATCTTTATCATCATAATGCTGTAATTCAACTTCTATTAAAAAAGCTAGTGTGGCATCAATCAATGCACTATCTGTTTTGTCTTTAATTTTATTAGAATTATTATTCAGAAAATAAGCTAAATCAAAAATAAAATCTGGCTTTTTATTAGCTATATCCTGTAATATTTTTTTTCTGATAAAATCTTGTTTTGTTCTATTATTATACCATAAAAGATGCCACTTAAAACTTTCATTATAATTTTCAACTTTCTTTATATTTTTTATAAATGAATTATTTAAAAGGTTGTTTTTTTCATAATTCAAATACACTACAATATCTTCAATTTTATCTTTGTCCAGGTTTACTTTTGATATTGCGGATAAATCATCATTAAATAAAACCTTATTATAGTTTATAAAATCAATATTATAATCGTTATTGAGTCCATCTTTTAGAATATCTGCAAAAGCATCTCCAGCTCCATCAATTACACCTCTATCAACTTGATAAGTATCTATAAATCCTTCATTACTTAAAGCGGTGTATCCAAGTCCACTTTCTAAATACACATCATTAAATTTTGCATTATCAATATCAACTCCAAAATATTCAATAACTTTATTTTTAAATACATTATGTTCTAAGAACTTGTAATTATTATTTTTTAATAAATCTCTCATTAATGGCATATATTCAGCATATAACTTATCTTCATTTTTCTTTATTGATCCTTTAACTTCCATTTTTTTTTCCTTTGTTTGAGAATTACAACTAATAACCAGCATGGTTATCATAAATAAAATAATTGTTCTTTTCATTGCATTATTGTTTTGCATTTTTACTATAATTTCTTTTTTTGTCTTTTGGATCAGCAACCATACCATAATCTTTATACACATCATCCATAGAATCTACTTCTTCAACATAGACATAAATTGTTTTTCCTTTACCTTTAATCGTATTATAATTTTCAACTAACTTTTTCATATCAGCATTATACACTCTAACGCATCCATAAGTAACCATCAAAGGACCATTATCATTTATTCCAACTTTAGTTGTATGTCCACTATGTATAGCTATTCCATCTCTCTTTCCTGGTGCAGTGGCTTTTTTTGCATCTCCAGTCATTCCATTTATGTGAATTAAGCCATGGTCTCCATAACTCGCTTCACCAATGTGAGTTTTTGAATATGAAGAAGACCAGAGTCCAGTAGGTGTACTTCCTTTCCCATTTCTTTCAAAAAAGTTATCGTTAACAGTTCCCATCGCCAATGCATAACCTTTCAGTACTATCTCGGTATCATCAAAGAATACGAATAAACCTTCAGTTCTTCTATCTTTAGGAACAATAACATTAATATATGCGGTTTTTGAATCTGCTGAGTATTCATTATCATATGTTGAAAATTTACCTTTAGTTTTAGGAATTTCAACTTTTTCCCCCCATTTACAATTATCAATTTTAAATGCTTTTGATGTAATATCATTAAATGCTTTTTGCTTTTCTTTATGATTTGAAGAAGGATTACCTTTTTCATCTTTAAGAGCCACATCGTTACCAACTTTAGGACAAATTTTGTTTATAACATCATGCGTTTTATTTGATATTGTGTTTAAATTCTTCCACTTAAAGAAGATCATAGAACTCAATATCGATAACTCAATGCTTTCCCCTATTAAGTCTGGTTTTTTAACAACATCTAAGTTATTTTTTTTTGTATATAAATTACAATACTCATAAAAACCTTTTCCTGTTACCTGGACTAACCCTCTGCCTCTATAATTCCAACCATCATTTGCTTCAGTATTTCCAATTTCTTTTGCCTTTTTTGCTGGAGGAGAATATGCCCAATTGGCGATTTTTTTTTGATTCTCTAATGAAACCCCTGGTATTTTAGGCTTGACTGTTGGTCTACCCCATAGTTTTGCTTTTTCTTTTCCTTCTTCACTTTGAAATGCTTTAAAAATTGATAAGCTCTCATAATAATAATTAAATCCTTCTCCTTCTTTTAAATCTAAGCTTAAACCAGACTCAACTCTTGCTTGAGCAAACAAATGTGCTTTATTCCAACAAGTATCCATCCCCAAATCTTTCATATATTTAGTATATGTTGCAGCTACTTTCTCTAATTTTGCGGAATCAGCTTTAGGAAAAATATCAATTAATTGTTTAGCTGTAATAGGCTTAGCGCATTCGTCACAAGCTCCCTTCTTACCATTTTTCCCTTCATTTTTATCGCCTTCACCAACTTTTGCAACTTTATTGCTAGACTCTACAGGATCTGGTTTAAACACTTTAGCATCTACATCTACTACTTCACTTTTTTTATGATCTTTGGTTTGAATTACTTCAACATCAGCAAACACTTCTTGCTCTGCACCTTCTCCACTAATTCCTCCTTTGCTTCTTAATATACTATCTAATGCTACAGATATTGGAAATATATCACCAGTAACCTTAATTGTTTTATCGAACAATAAATCATCACTTAAATAATCTTCATCATATAATTTAAGGCGAATATCTTTCCCAACAAGCCCTTTAGAATCAACCCAAACTATAATTTGTTTTTCTTTATGAACGCCTTTTATAGGTTGTTTAGCAGAATTTGTAATATGAACTCTGATAATTTGCGGTTTAACTTGAGTCGCTGACGAAGAACCAGAAGCAGGAGCCTTAGTTTTTGGCTGTACAGGTTGTGGCAAAGAAGCTTTCGGTTTAGCAGGCGCTTGCTGCTGTACCGGAACTTTGCCTTTAAATGGCGCGACTGGAGTTTCAAGATCGTTAACGTTTACATTGTTACTGGCAATTTTATCTTTATTAAAATCTGTTGTAACATAGTATTCATGAATTTTACCTTCGTCTTTACTCTTGTTTGCGATTTTGGCAAAACTTGGTCTCAGTAAAAAGTCAACTTCTGCTATACCATTTTTAACAACACCTGAAAGTGTTTGTATAATGTTCTTTTCATTTGCTTTATTATGTCCGGCACCATCTGCATCGTCTTCCCAAAGTGTTACAGATACTTTATGTTTTTCCATGTGCAGGCAGTGAACTCTTGCTTTAAGAGTCTGTCCGTATGAAAGCGGTTTTGTTGTTTTTTTCCCGCTTTTATCCAATAATTCGATACTTTCAATTTTTGGTTGTTCAGCAGGATGTGTGGTTACATTCAATCGCGCTATATCTTCTCCTCTTCTTGCCAGAATTCGAATTCCTTTTCTCTCTAAACTTTTTTGAAGAAAGGTATAAGATATTCTCTTTCCTGTTTTATCATTCTCTTTTGTCTTGCGCCATCTTCCGTTTTCAAGGATGTGAATTTCCCATTTTACAGGCTGTTCAAAACTATTGTTTGAAGCTGTATTTTGAAAAGGCAGAACACTCGGTAAAAAAGTATTTACTGAATAGAATTCTTCCTTACCTACAATAGGATCCGTACTTCCAATTATTTTAAAATCTGACATACTGTTTTATTTTATTTACAAATAGAATCACTCTCTTCTAAACTCTCCTGAAATTTTGATGTATTGACAAGCGGATTTAACTGGTTGTTTACTTGTGGTTTGGCTTTTTTAGCATTTTCTTTACCCGGCTCTGCTTTCTGACCATGTTTGTCTACTTCTATACAATCCGGTCCGCCAACAGGACAAGTTCCTTTACTGTCTTCTAGTAAAATTTTTCCCTGATTACTCAAGGTCACTTTTTCATAAAAAGCACTCCACTTTGTAATTG
Source organism: Flavobacterium ginsengiterrae (assembly GCF_039539785.1). Classification (NCBI taxonomy): domain Bacteria; kingdom Pseudomonadati; phylum Bacteroidota; class Flavobacteriia; order Flavobacteriales; family Flavobacteriaceae; genus Flavobacterium; species Flavobacterium ginsengiterrae. The sequence goes on from NZ_BAABDU010000004.1 coordinate 57,232, forward strand.
TGGCCTGACATGGCAGAAAATCACCGCTTCCGTTAGGCTGCATTTTACATTTTCCAAAAGTATTTTTCTCTAAAGTCTGACCAATTTCTTTGTCAGTAGCAATGAGTTTTTTCTCTGCATCTTTATCATTAGCATAGTGTTTCTCCTGCGATTTTACTTTTAATACATCTGTTTTAGGTTCTACACTAAATTTACATTTTAGCGTGGCTCCTTGTACTACTACATGTTTCTCACTCATTGCCTTACCATTTATAAATACATTCTCTTTACTACTCCGTTCCTAATTCCTTAAATATGAATTCTCTTATTTCTCTAATGATTCAATTTGTATCATAACTTTTATTTCTTCATCATACTCAATACTGCATTCTAAATCTATTTTTTCGATACAATATGTATGTTCATCAAGAAAATACGACGCTTTATATTTCCCTTTCCACGGCTCAAATCCAAAACTGACACCACCAGAACAATCTACATAATCTCCTTTTTGTTCTACTTTAACTAAATTCGATTCATCTATAATTGGGTCCAATATCTGTTCAACTTCAAACTTGGATTCTTCATCTTTTTCTAATGGAAAAAAAACTTCATTTTTAAAAGCTAAATTTGCTGTATAACTCACATGAATGCCATTGAAAAATGCTCTTAAAAAATAATCTGAAACAAGAGATTCTAATAGTGTTTCAGCACTATCAAAAGCATATTCTGTCTGTTCAATATATTTTTCTGCGACTTCACCTTCAAAATAATCCAAAATTGCTTCTTTAACATTTTTCCAACGGCTGTCAATTTCTTCATAATTGTAAATGTCAATCCACTTTCCAAATTCATCAACCACAATTTTTAATGGATACAGAACTTCTGCTGTTTTAGCCGCCAGCTCATCCATAACAGTATCCGGAATCGTATTATTTACATAAATGACTCCTTTGTTTATCTCAAACAAATGATAATTGTTTTTATCGGTAGCAAGCCACTTTACGCTGACTTCCATTTCGATTGTGTCTACTTGATCTCCAACAACAGTTGTATATTGAGCTTTATAATCTCTATTAATTCGGTCTGCTACAAATGGCAGCAGATAGTTACTTCCTAAACTTACTTTTTGAACTTTTTTCTTTTCTTCTTTTTCTGCTTCAAAAGTTTTCTTTGGAGACAAAATCACAAATTTCAAATAACTTTTAAAATCTGCTTCGATCAAATCAGAAAGCGGGCAGTATATATTATGATACCTTCTGAGTTCATAAGCATCAACGCCAAGTTCATCAGCTACACTTTGCAGTGTGTCTCCTTTTTTCACCTTGTAAGTAAGATGCTTATCGTATACTGATTCTTCTGATTCCTCTGATTTATCTAAAAAATACATTAGCTATAAACTGCTTTTATTTCTAATTCGTTAATTCAGCTTCTCTTTCTTTTTCTTTCTTTCCGGTTTTAGGTTCAAACATAAAACCATCATCGCCATTTTGTTTTTTAGGCTGTCTGATTTCTTCTTTTGTCTGTCTTTTACAGATAATTACTGAATTTTCAGTAATTCCGTTCATTCCTAAAGTGTATTTAGCATCAACATATTTGGCCGTCTGATACCATTTTGGCTGTAAAAAGAATACCCAATTACAATTTTCACCGTTTTGCTTTAAATCAATTTTGCTGTCTGCATTATGCGCATTATATCCAGAAACAGTATGATAAAAAAGTGCCCCAAAATCTATTCGAACCGGACCTTTTGATCGTATTGAGGTATATTTTGTATCGCTTTCTTTTTTCTGAATTAATAATGTTATCAATAATAAATCCTTCATTTCAACGTTATCAATCTCAGGAAAAGGATCTTTTCTTTCCGGAATTTTCCATGTCACATATTCCTTTGGAGGAATCTGCATCATGTAGTTAAAAACAGCATAAACTCCTGTTGGCACTATAAATACCAAAAAATGAGAACACATTAAAAAAGTAAGTGCAATTCCGTTTAATGCGGTGTAGATGATTACAAAAAGTACGCTTGAATATAAGGTTATTAGAAATGAAAACAACAATTCTATACCCACAACACCTTTCAAATTGAACTCGTTAAAATACCATCTGTACAAATAAACATTCAGGATTCCGAACAGCAGAGATGCAATTTGATAGAATCGAAATTCATCTGATAATTCTGTAAATAACTTATTATAGCCTAGAAAACCAACCAGTGCATAGACTAAAACAAAAGAAAAAACATAGATATAAAATTTTCGTTTATACTGTACCGCAAACTCTTTTACTTTATCACTGAATACCATGGTAAGTATAAGACTTACCGCTATAATTACTACTAAAAATACTATAAGCCTAATATCAATAAGGGCTAACAAATGCTTTTTTACCATTACTAAATTCTTGTTGTGTACCCTAACACAGGTTCTTTACTAAAATTAAACTGTTCTGTTTCTTCATTTATCAATAAAACTGTTTTTACTTCTACTTCCATTGGAAAGAAATGTTCACAAAAACAATCTATAAATATTTTTATATCACCATTTTTAAGGTAATGCTGATAAGGTTTATTGACTATAGGCCCAATTTCTATCCTTAAATTCATAGAATAATCCATGTAATCTTTTCCGGTAATAAAATCGACTCCCAGTCTGTTTTCGCCTAATTTAATCTGCTCTCCCTCTTCGCTGTATTCTTTTGAAGTTGTAGTTGTATAGCTTACTTTTTCTTCAATAATACTTGACAAACAATGACAGGCAAGATCAATATCACCCACAATTTTGTATGCATATGGTAGTAACTGAATGAATTTTGAAACTAAGATTTCAGGATAAATATGAGATAACCCCCAAAAATCGTAGAAAAAATCTAACGGTTTACTTCCGTTCAGCTTATACAAAAAATTTCTTTCAACACTTTCTATTTTAGTCCTGTAATGAAAAACTTCATTTTCAAAAGGAGCAAAAAACACACGAGCCTCAGCCTCTTGTTTTTTCTGGTGCTTATGCTCTCTAATCATCTGTTTTACAGATTTATCAGCATTGTTTTCAGTCAAACTATGTACAAAACCCTCCGGAAGCGCATCATACATACTGTCTCTTGATAATCGTATATTAAGATATTCTTGTTTATCATAATTATCATCCTGAATTCCAGCACCTAAAATATCGCTTCTGTATGCTCTAGAAAACTGTCCGTGGTTAGAAATCGTAATTTCATCCTGTACCACTTCTTTATTTTCAAGAAGCTCATTAGCAATAACTTCTGCTCTAATGTCATACGAAATACTTTCAATTTCGTATGCAAGCTGTTCAAGACTTTTTTTACTTTTTCTTTCCATCTTCGTTAATTCGTCCTGCGCCTATATATCGTAACTGAAAATATTCATCATTGAAATTATAAATTGCGAGACCTTTGTCTGTACAAGCCAGAATTCGGTCATTATGCAGGTACAAACCAACATCAGATATGGGATGGTCTTTATCGTATCTAAAGAAAACTAGATCGCCTTCGGCAAGGAAACTTCTTCCTGTAAAAATCTGGATTGATTTCGATTTCCACATTCCAGCCGGATCTTTTGGGAGTGTGACTTTGTAAACATCGCTGTACAAAGACTGAAGAAAATAAGAGCAGTCAATTCCTTTTCTAGAAAAGCTTTTCTCTTTGTATGGCGTATTAAGCCACGGATCTATATAAGAATATAATTTGTAGTTGGTAATTTTATTTGGCATTACGGCCAGAATAATAGAGTACTTTTCTTTAAGAGCAAGCACTTCGTCACTTAAATTCTCTGAATTATCATTAATAACGGTTTTATTTTTTAAACCGGTTTCGGTCATTTTTGACTGTTTTTTTAACAACTCCAGAGAATAATCATATTTGAACGGAATCTGTGAAATATATTTTTGAGCACGGCATTCTGCAAATAAATGCATCATCAAAACCATTATAAAAATCTGCCTCATAAAAAATATTATTTAGTACTCTTTTCTAGATAATCAAAATTATTTTTTCCCAAAATGGGTCTTTTTTTAAATTTGGTAACAATAAAAAACAAACTTTCGAGTTGCTTTTTGATTTTTAAGCTTGAGAAAATTCTCATTTTTGAACGTAACTCGTTTATTATGAATTTATTTACTTTTTTAAACGAGGTGGTTACAAACCTAATAAAATATTTTGTAAGAATACAAATATTATTTGTAAAATTTATAGTAATAATTATAACGTTTTTAAATTTTTTAAACATACATTTGTTTCCGTTTTTTGTTAAAATTATCTTACATAGTAAATTGTTTAAAATTTAAAAATGAATCAAAAAAATTTTGATATCAGAGTTGTGTTTTTTTTCGCGATTCTCTTATTAGCTGGAATCATTGCTTTTATCGTTCAATTTTTTAATCATGTCGATTGTGAAGATGCTAAATTTTACATTTTCGCAGACCAATCGCAATCCGAAGAATCCATTGAGTTTTATGACAAAACTCCCAATGCAAAATCATGGATTTGGGACTTTGGAGACGGATCAGAAAAAGATGTCAGAAAACACACTTTTCACATCTATAAAAATCCCGGAAAATACTATGTTACTTTAACAATTAACGGTGGCTGCACGCACACAAAAGAAATCGTAATAAAGGACAAATATGCGGCCGATAAGATAGGTACACCAAAGATTATTGTACCACGAACTATAACAGTGGGACAGCCTGCTTATTTCAAATGCATATCAGAAGATGCCAGAACATGGGAATGGGCATTTGGCGAAAATAAAGGCATTGATGAAACTTCTTCTAATCCTGTTTATAACTTTATTACTCCTGGCGAAAAAACAATTACACTGGTTATAAATGGAGATTTTAGCCGCGTAGCCAAAAAAGTTATTTATGTACATCCAAGAGTTATTAAAAAGACAAATCCGCTGGATGTAAGCTCTTATGAGTTTGAGAAAAAAGCCGAAGCTTTTGCCCTTCCGCGAGGCCCTGTTAAAAAAGATCCGCTTGAAGAAATGCTGCAATATGTTCCCGTTGCGCCTAAAACAAAAACAGTTAAAGACAGTACGGCTGTAAACAAAAAAGCACCTAAAATGTCTGAAGATCAATTTGAAATTCTATTTAAAAAAGTTGCAGAAGGCAGTAAAGTAAAAGATGATTTCGCAGATTTTATGTGTGATGATCTGGATATACCTGTCGTGAAAAATGACAAAGATTTAATCACTTTTGCACAATTATGCGCTTCTGTTAAAGGGAAAAAAATCAAAATTGAATCGATCCGCTTAAACAAAGACAAACAGACAAACTGCATTAAAGGATTAAATATCAGCTATAAAGTAAAGAAATTTATGAGATGGTCTAAAGATTAAATTTGGTATGGAAGAAGAAAAAAACGTATTTAGTGCAGAATTACTAAGCGCATTAGAAATTGCAAAAAAAATTGCCAAAAACAATTTAAACAAATATTATTCAGCATCTCACTTATTAAAAGCTGTTTTAAACAGAGACTTGTCTCTTTTAAAACGTCTTGAATCTATGGGTAAAGATGTATATTACCTTGATGAATGGGCCGAAGTACGAATTGAAGAAGAGCCTAAAACAACCAATGTTCTTGATGCAGAACCAAGTGATTTGATTGATGAAATCATCAAAGAAGCCGAATCAGTTCGAATTGCATTAAACGAAGACGAAATCAGCCTTTATGCTATTATTATTGCGATAAGTTCTCCGGGAGTAGGTTTCAATTTTGATCAGATGAAATCATATCCTATTTCCAGAAATGAATTACTGGAAGACCAAATTGTAATTCCAGAAACCAACAGCACTGTAAAACAAGAGGTTAAAAAAGGTTTTTTAGGCAAATACTCTATTCACAAAAATGTTGAAAAGAACAAAAAACGAATTCCTGCGATTGGCCGTGAAGCCGAACTGAATACCATAAAAGAAATTCTGTGCCGATTTTCTAAACCAAACGTACTGCTTATTGGCGACCGTGGCGTTGGAAAATCGATATTAATAGATACACTGGTTCAGAATGTTATAACCAATCAGGTTCCGGATGCTTTAAATAAAGTGCAGCTTTTTGAACTTGATCTGTCTTCTCTTATTGCCGGCGCATCATACAAAGGCGAAATCGAAGACCGATTAAAAAATTGTATTCAGGAACTTAGACAATATCCAAAAGCAATTTTAATTATTGAAGAAATTCATACTTTATTGGACAAAAACGGTGGTGATTCAGGTGTTTCGAATGTTTTAAAAGGTGAGCTGGCAAAAGGATTAACCATAATTGCAACTTCAACTATTGACGAATTTTCTAAGAGAATTGAGAAAGAACAAGGACTTTCGGGAATGTTTGAAATCGTAAAACTTGAAGAATCTGATGATGAAACCTTGTTTAGAATGATTCGCGAATCAATAAAAACGTATCAGGAACATCATAAAATACAAATTGACGACGAAACAATCTCTGAATCGATTCGATTATCAAGAAGATATTTAAAAGAAAAAAGCCTTCCGGAATCAGCAATAAACCTGATTGACCATACAATGTCCGTACTTAAAACATCCGGAGAAACGTTCTTAAAAGAAAAACAGTCAATCCTCGATAAACTGGGTGTTCTAAAAAGAAATGAAAATGATTTATCAGAAGAACAATTAATTAAAGAATTAATCTGGTTTTTAACTGATTTAATCAATAAAACGACATTTTTAATAATTGAAGATGAAGAAAAAGAAAACCAAAATTTCGAAACTTCAGAAGCTATTATTAAATATATAGAAAGCTTAATTATTACACTTGAAGAAAAAGTTTTAGACAAACGCGTGCATATTGAACCTATTGATTTGTCGCTAATTATTGCTAAAAAAACCGGTATTCCTGTTGGAAAACTAAAAGATGAAGAAAAACAAAAACTCAATACCATTGAGGAAGTTTTAAATAAAAGAGTAATTGGTCAGGATCATTGCATTGCTACCGTTTCTGGTTCTATTTTAGAATCAAGATCCGGTTTAAGCAAAGCGGGACAGCCTATTGCATCATTCTTTTTTCTGGGCCCTACAGGAACCGGAAAAACAGAATTGGCAAAATCCTTAGCCGAATTTTTGTTTCAGGACGAAAATGCGATTATACGATTTGATATGTCTGAATTTAAAGAAGAACACTCTGCTGCGCTTCTATATGGTGCGCCTCCGGGGTATGTGGGTTATGAAGAAGGCGGATTATTGGTGAATAAAATCAGACAGAAACCGTATTCTATTGTTTTGTTTGATGAAATTGAAAAGGCTCATCCATCTGTATTTGACGTATTTTTGCAGATTATGGACGAAGGAAAACTGCATGACCGCTTAGGTAAAGAAGGTGATTTTTCTAATGCTATTATTTTATTTACATCAAATATTGGTGCAGATCATATTGTTAATACCTTTAACAGCGGAGAAATTCCAACCTCAAATTCGTTAATGGAAATTATGGGGAATTATTTCAGACCTGAGTTTTTAGGCCGTTTGACAGAAATTGTACCTTTTGCGCCTATCAGTAAAGAAAATGCCTTAAAGATATTTGAAATTCATCTTAAAAAGGAATTTATGGACTTATTGAAAAACATCAATATAAAAGTCGAAATTCCTATGGAAGCTAAACTTTATCTTGCAGAAAATGGCTATAATGCCAAATATGGAGCAAGACCGATAAAAAGCATCATCAGAAGTCATTTAAGAAGACCTTTGGCTAAGAAAATAATTTCAGGAGAGGTAAAAGACGGTGACACTATTTCTGTTGTTATCGAAAATAATGAAGTAAAATGGGTTGCCACAGAATTTACAACTTCAAATTAGAAACATATAATCATTAAAAACGCTTCTCAAATTGAGAAGCGTTTTTCGTTGTACAAAACATCTTTATTCTAAAAAACATCTATTTCTATTCTGAACTATTTCTTACGATGTAAAATAATATTTCTTCTTCAAGTTCTTTTGCCAGATTTTCACATTCCAGTTTCTGACGAAAATTTTTTTCAAATTTTTTCTTGTAAATCTCAGCATTTACAATGTTTTCACAATAATCATCGCACATTGTTTTAAATCGGACATCGATCAGGTACATCTTTTTTATCGATTCGAAATACTCGGCAAACTTGACATTATATAGTTCATCAGGTAGGGACATAGTTCTGAGTTTAAATACTAATAATTGGTTAACTCTCTGTAACTTGAGTTGCTTAGAATTACTTCACTTCTTCAAAATCTCCCAGTTTCCAGCTTCCGTTAAAAGCAGCTCCTTCTGGTCCATAAATTCGGAAATAAGCAAACCAGCCTACATTTGGTATTGTTTTTATCCATTGTCCTTCTTTTCCTGCCGGAGCTTTTGGTCCAAAATACAAATCAACACTGTTTCCCCCTATTTTATCTTTTAATTCAAATAAAGAACGCAAAGCGGCTTTGTTTTGATCTGTATTCACCTGACTTCTTGTTTTTGCATCATAAATCGTAACCGACCAGAATAACTTAGCAGGAACCGGCGTAGGAACGGTTAATTTGTATGTTTTGCTTCCGTCTACATATTTTCCTGTATTATCTTTAAGTCCAAGCCAGTATAAAGAACCTGCTCCTTCTTTTCGTCTAAACATTGAAGGCGAAGCACCAATTGCCTGATAAAACCAGGTTTCGCGAGCGTCAAGATCGACGTAATCCGGTGTATTAAAATCACCATCTTCAAATCGAAGCGCCACCCATTCCCACTGGCGGTCTTTCCACACAATTCTATCATCCCGGCGGTCAGCAAAGGATTGTACACGCATTTGTGCATTGGCAATTTTTGCCGCTTTTTCGAGTATCCCTTTCATACGGGCATCCGGGCTAAATGCTTTCCCTTTTTTAATACCCAATATGGCCAGTTCGCCATAATAGTTTCGATAACCTTCAAAAACAGGTTCGCGCTGTATAACATCGTTTAAATTTTCCCAGTATTTTATACTGTTTTCCCACCCTAGCGGCGTTGTATTTTGATGCTTATTAGTAAAATCAATCCAGTCCGGATCTTTCCAGTCTGCCGGTTTATTCAGCGGATAAACCTTAACTGTTTTAATACGCACAATTGCCGCATTAACATCACCGCCTACCGGAAGCGAACGTATGCCAACGGTTAAATTATTTGATGAAGATTTCCAGACATGATAACCAGAAGCAGGAACTACACCTTTATAATCCGGAGGAAGAAGCAGATGTCTGCCGCCATTTCCGGCATCAGGACCAGGAATTCCCATATCGGCAACCCAGCGCTGGTTTACATCCATAGCCACTACAATAAGCGGTCCTTTTGGAATATCAATAATCATGGGGCCTTTTGATAAATCTATCGGAATTGGTCCATAAGGAGTATCTGAATTGAGCGTAAAACCAATTTGTCCGGGTTTCGTATCCAATGTACCAAATGATTTATTGGGTTTTACATTTATACTGTCGTTTCCTTTTACGATAGCTTCGCCGGAAACACTAGGATAGAAAAACTTGTAAACTTGTATGGCTCGTGTCAGATCAGCATCATCATATGCTTTTTTAATAGTGGCTTCGGTTGGATAACCGCCTGCAAATTCATAGCCCGAGCCTTCATTAGTTGAATTAGTAGAATTGTTCGTCGTTTCAGTTTCTTTTTTACAGCTTGTCATCACTAAAAACAACAAACAGATATAAAATAATTTCTTCATGAAAATCGATTTAGAGGGTTAAACTTCAAAAGATTATCAAAGTTATTACCACCTGCCTATTTTAAATTATTAAAGCTCTTAAATTAGGTTTCATATTATAATTTGAAACGAAGTTTTGTTTTTGAACAATTCACAAAAAGTCGTTCTGTACACTGTATTCACACAAAATAATTAATTACTAAGGCAATAAATATTTCAATTACTTGTTTTTATAAATAAGAGTTAATGTGCTCAATTATGTCACATTTATATGATAAATAAAAAAGAAATATGAAGAAAATATTGTTTTTAATTATAGCCGGAGTTTCTTTTCAGGTTCATTCGCAGGAAGAACTTAAAGGAAAATATCAGCCCGTGCAGCCTAAGAATCCCGAAACCAAAGAAGTCATTCCTCCAAAAGAGACACCGCCAACTGCAGAACCTACTCTTGCAAAAGATCCAATTGTACTGCAGATTAATCCGGAAGAGCTTTTTAAAAATAATGCTTTGTATAAAAAAGAAGCCAATGTGGAAGGTATTTTTTATAGAAGAAATGAATATTTAGGAGGTTTTATAACTAAATCAGACGTATCGACAGTTCGTTATCGAGATGCCGCTTTTGTAGACGGAGATAAAATAAGAGTCTATTTAAATGATAAAGTGATCGAACCGGAAGTTTTACTGGACGGAGAGTTTAAAGGCTTTAAAATAAACTTAGTAAAAGGAATTAATAAAATTGATTTTGAAGCTCTGAACGAAGGTTCTGCTTCTCCTAATACTGCCGAATTTCAGGTTTTTGATGACAAAGGCAAAGTTATTGAGTCAAGCCAATGGAATGTGGGTACGGGTTACAAAGCCGTAATCATATTGTATAAAGAATAAAAGCTAAATTTTAACACTTGCCGAAAAGCCTTAAAGGTTCCTTTTTAAACTGGAATTTTTAAGGCTTTTTTCGTTATCTAAAGCCAGATTTAAAAAGTTTTACTGAAACAGTGTTGCATTTAAAAATAAGAATTCTATATTTGCAACTCTGTGGCATTAATTAAGTGCAGATTCATTTGAATGAAAAAGAATTTAAAATGTATTAATATTCTGCTTCCGCTGGTAGTATTGTTTGCAATACTATTTCCGGCGATTCATTCGTATGAACATATCCACAATCACAATTCAAATTCTAAGAAAACAGAGCTGCATCATACAGCTAAAACCGAATTTAAAATACACAAGCATCATGAAGAATGTGCTATTTGTCATTTTAAATTCAGCCCCGTTACTACATTTACTTTTGAACCTTTTGAATTTTACAAAAACAGCTTCATAACTTCGTTTGTTGTTTTTTATTCAAAAAGTTATTCCAGCTATTTTAAAGGCTCTTTATTTGCACTTCGTGCACCTCCCAGAATTTAAGAAATAGTCATTTCAAAAATTTATCATTTCGTATTTACTTAAACTCAAAAATCAGAGAACTGTCTTCTATGCTGTAATTGCATCTTAGTTTACATGCTACAAAAGAGCATATCACTTTTCTGTTTATAGCTTTTAAGTTTACAAAAATACGGCTCAACAGCTGTACTATTTACAATTTCATCAAATCAACTTCAACTACTTTTTGTTGCTGTTTTGTTTTGAAATGACCATTTCCTATTTCCCATAAACATACTTTGTACGATCTCTAAATGAGATATTTACTGAATTTAACTTAGCGCAAAAGCGTCTGAGCGGTCATTGTTATGCCCAATTCTAAAATTCTTTGACAAAGTATCTTCTACGTAATTTCAAAACAAATATATGAAACGAGTAAAGACCAAATCTCACAAAATCAAAGCATTAAAACACATCAGTGTTTTATTTCTAAGCATTTTAACATTCACTTCGTGCAGCAATGACAACGATCAGGAAACAGCTGCATTATTAAAACCTACAATCGATAAAATTGAACTCGGATTAGGCAACAATGAAATCGGCGTTATTGGTAAAGATTTCCACTTTAATGCCGAAGTAACTGCTGGTGACAAAATAGAAAACATACAAATAAAAATTGTGCAAATAAGTACTGAAACGTATTCAAAAGTATGGTCGCATGAAATAAACTGGACGCAGTATGCAGGAGCCAAAAATACCATTGTACACAAACATTTTGATATTCCAGCCGATGCTGCAGAAGGCAAATATGAATTTATCATAACGGTAAACGATCAAAATGGTACAAAACTCGAAGTAAAGAAAAACCTAAACATTTATACTACTGAAAATCTGCCAGTAAACCCGACGGCTGTAGTATTTAATGTGTTTAAAAACGATTCTTTTTTCTATAGAAAAGGAAAATATTCTCAGGAAGGAAGCAGTTTTACAACGACAGATAAATTCTTCTCGCAAGTATCGCTTTCTGGCGTTAAAGGAAATGGAAAAATGTATTTGTTATTAATCTATAAAAATGCCAAACACATTCCTGAAAGCATTGATCAGATTGATTTTAGTAAAGTAATTGTTTATGATGTTGTTGAACACAAAGACATAGCCGAAACAGGCACTTTTTCGAATACCATTACAGACGCCAATTTTAATATTGTACGCGATATGCCTTTGCTGCACATTGGCGCTGTAAAAGATAATAATCTGCCAGCACCACAAGACATTACAGGAACAAGAGCCTGGACATCTGGCGATTATCTGTTTTTAGCCGTGTACAAAAACACTACTTACAATATCAATTGGTCTCAGTCTATTAACATTCCAATTTCTTTATAAAAACAAGAATTCATTAAATAATTTAAATGATATGAAACCTCTAAAATCTACACTTTTCTTTTTGGTATTAAGCGCTTTTTTTACAGCCTGCAGCAGTGATAATGACGCAGTTGACAAAGAATATCCAGTAATTATTTCGAATGCTGATGCATTTCCTATTCAATGCAGTCAGGTTACGCGCGGACAAAAATTCACTTTTCGTGCTTCGTTCAGCGATAATGCGGCTTTAGGATCGTACAGTCTTGATATTCATCACAATTTCGATCATCACACACACAGCACCGAAGTATCTGACTGCGAAACAGATCCGATAAAAAAACCAGTAAAACCAATGCTGTATATTAATTCGGTTACCATTCCTGATGGTTTAAAAAACTACGAAGCCGTACAGGAAATTACAATTCCAGAAGATGTTGATCCAGGCGATTATCATTTTATGATCCGCTTGACAGATAAAGAAGGCTGGCAGACCCTTAAAGGTTTAAGTATTAAAATTTTATAATCTGATTTAATGATTGAAAATAAATCAAATAGAATCTTGATTTACCTGTTTTTTGGTTTTGCCTTTTTTATAAAAGCACATGCTCAGAACAATACAGAAGTAAAAGAACTTGAAGAAGTTATTGTTACCGATCAATCTGAAAAACGTGCCAAAAAAGAGGCTTCTCTAAATGTAGAAACCGTAAACAGCAGTTTTATTCAGCGAAATCTGGGTGGCAGTCTTATGCAGTCTTTACAGCGAATTCCGGGTGTAAAAACTATTTCTATTGGCTCTGGCGGTTCTAAACCGTTAATCCGCGGACTTGGCTTTAATCAGGTTATTGTGGTCGAAAACGGTATTAAACACGAAGGGCAGCAATGGGGCGCCGATCATGGTCTTGAAATCGATCAATATGCAGTTAATCGTGTAGAAATTATAAAAGGACCTTCGTCGTTTATGTACGGTTCAGATGCAATTGGCGGTGCTGTCAACATAAAACCCGTGCCATTTCCGAAGAAAAATACACTTGGCGGAAACATCGATTTTACGGCAAAAAGCAATAATGAACAAATAGGAAGTTCACTGAATTTATTTGGAAGAAATGAAAACTGGTTTTTCGATACCCGAATTACTTCTTCCGATTATGGAGATTATCGCGTTCCTGCTGATGTCGTTCATGTTTACAATTACGCTGTGCCTTTGTATAAAAACCGACTGCGTAATACCGCAGGACGCGAATTGGATTGGCATGTAAGCGCGGGATTTGTGGGAGAAAAGTTTAAATCATCTTTCTATTTCAGTAATATTTACAGCAAAAGCGGCTTTTTTGCGAATGCACACGGACTCGAACCTCGCAATGTAGATCTCGAACTTCACGACAAATCAAGCCGTGATATTTTGATGCCGTATCAGGAAGTTACGCACACTAAAATAAGCAATACCACTTCGTTTGAAATCGCAAATCATAAATTCCAAACGCAGTTAGGCTTTCAGAAAAACTTTAGACAAGAATGGAGTCATTATGTCAATCACGGCTATATGCCTCCTATTTATCCTGCCGATATGTATGCACCGCAGGATTTGGAAAGACAATATGATAAAGAAGTTTTTTCTGTCTCTGTAAAAGATGAATTTTCGATTGGAAAACATCAAATTACAGTTGGTTTAAATGCCGAAAAACAGCAAAATCAAATCAACGGCTGGAGTTTTTTAATTCCTGCTTTTAATCAGTTTAACAGTGGATTATTTGCTTATGATAAAATACAGCTGAATGAGTTGTGGATGCTTCACGGCGCAGTTCGTCTGGATTACGGCAAAATCGAAATGAAACAATACACAGATTGGTTTGAAAGTGAGGTTTCGCACAACGGACAAACAGTACAGGAATATTTAAAACGATCTGAAGATTTAGCCAAAACATTCAACAGTTTTACATGGTCTGCAGGTGTAAATTACAATCCTGGAAAAGTCTCTTTTAAAGCCAATGCCGGAACGAGTTTTAGAATGCCTATTGCCAAAGAACTGGCTTCAAACGGTGTGAATTATCATTATTTCCGATTTGAAAAAGGAAACCCAAATTTGGATGCTGAACGTTCTTACCAGTTCGATTTAGGAATTGATTGGCAGGAAAATAAATGGTCGGTTCAGCTGAGTCCGTTTTTTAATTATTTCCCCAATTTCATTTATTTAAATCCAACTTCACAGCATGATATTTATTATGGTGCAGGAAATCAGGTTTTTGAATATCAACAGAGCGAAGTGGTTCGTTATGGAGGTGAATTGCAGGCAAAATATCAGTTTCTGCAAAATCTGAGCGGTGAAATTCTGGCTGAATATCTGTATTCAGAACAAATTTCGGGCAGTAAAAAAGGGTACACACTTCCCTTCTCGCCTCCTGCCTCGGTTTTGTTTGGCATTAATTATACTCCGGAAATTAAGCATTTAAAAGACACTTATTTTTCACTCGATTATCGTTTTACAGCACAGCAAAATCAGATTGTTCCGCCAGAAAAAACAACAGCTTCCAGTCAGGTTTTTAATCTTGGTCTGGGCACAAAATTACAAACTGCAAAACAGGATTTTATCTTTTCACTGCAAATTCAAAACCTATTCAACACGCGATATTTAAATCATACGAGCTTTTACCGACTTATCGAACTTCCCGAAATGGGCAGAAATATTATTCTTTCTGTAAAAGTTCCTTTTTTAATTCATCCATAAAAATTACAAACAAATTTTAATACCCAAAACTCATGAAAAAAGTAAAATCGATTCTTTTATTTTTAATGACAGCTTCCGTCTTTACTGCCTGCGACAGTGATGATAATAATGAAGCTGCAAAACCAAAAGCCGAAAATATTGAAATTGGAACAGCCAATAATAAACAAGCTTTAATTGGACGTGATTTTCATTTTAATGCCGACGTAACCGCTGGCGATAAAATTGCAAATGTAGAGCTGAAAATACTTCCTAAAACGGGCGAAACATACACAAAAGATTGGAAATTGGAGTTTACATGGCCTCAATATAATGGAACAAAAAACACCAATGTTCACAAACACTTTACGATTCCTGCTGATGCCGTTGAAGGCAAATTTGATTTTGTATTTAAAGTAACCGATGAAAACGGATCTGTACTTGAAATTAAAGAAACTATTACGATTACAGATCCTGCGAATATGCCTGTAGATCCGGTAATTGGGCGCGATATGCTGTCCCGAAACGATGATCTGATTTATTATATGGAAACTTGGGTTGAGCCTCAGTTGATCTTCAAAAAAAATGATAAACTAACGGCTCATGCACAAATCAGCCAGATTATGGGCAACGGAGTTTTATATTCTGTTTTAATTAAAAAAAGTCTCGATTATCATCCTGAAAGTATTGATAATCTTGATCTTAAAAAAGTGATTATTATTTCTAAAGTAGAACATAAAGATCTTGGACCGGCTTCTAAAATTACAACACTGCAAAAAATAAACGATGTCTATGGAGGCGAAAGTATTGTCGTTGGAGCTGAAAAAGATAATGAAGGAAATGCGATAACTGCCGAAAAAGCCTGGGAATCTGGCCAATACAATTGGGTTGTGCTTTATAAAAACACTTCTTATAACGTAAGCACTTATAAATCAATGCCTGTTACGCTAAACTTTTAATCCTGAATCATTTAAATATTAACCCTAAATACATTTAAACAATGACTAAAAATTATTTCAAACTGATGTTCTTAGCTGCTTTTTCGCTTTTTGCTGTTTCCTGCAGCAATGACGACGACAATACTGTGGAAACTCCAGATGAAGCACTGACCGAATTTAAGTATTTGAGAATTTTACTTTCTGATGAAAAAACAACGCAGCTTACACTTGTAAATCCTGTTGATGCAACGTCAGCATTCTTTAATGCTAAGTTTGCCAAATCTTCTCTTTATACAACTGAATCTGGAAGATATGCCGGAATTGTACACAGACTTGACAATACGGTTGAAACTTTTGACAGCGGATTTGAAAGCCACGGCGATCACGTTGATGTTGACGGAGTGCCGCAATTTGGTGCTTTAATCGGACAATCTGCAATGCCGACTCATTTTAAAAGTAAAATTGGAGAAATCCTGACTTTTAATGACGGTGACGGAACTTTATCTGTGGCAAAAGAATCGGAAGTAAATACTGCCGGAGCGAAATTTAAAACCATCAATGCCGGGCTTTTGGCACATCACGGTGCAATGGCAGCTTTTGGAAACGGAACGTATGCTATTACAGTAAAAGACAATTCGGTAACAGGAACGCTTCCTGAAAAAGTAAAAATTATCGACAATACTGGTAAAACTTTATTCGAGCCGACTCTTGCTACAAAAGGAATTCATGGAAATGCTTCTGACGGAACGTATGCTGTTTTTGGTTCTGCAAGCGGTGTTTTGGTTGTAGAAAACAATGGAAAACAAAAACTGATTGCTTTTCCTGAAGATTTTGGAACTGCTTGGTTTGGAACAATCTTAGAAACTGATTATAACGGAAAATTTGTTGGTTTTACAGCTGCAAAAGGTGCTTATATCATTGATGTGGTAAACGGAACAATGAAACCAATTATTCAAAACACAACAATTATGCAGTGTAAAGTGAGTTACAATCATAAAAAACTGGGTATTTTATTGCATTCTGGAGATTTTAAACTTTTTGATCTTAACAACCTTCAGGTTGAAAAAGAAGTTAAAGTTATCAGCGAAACGGCTTCAGACGCGACATTAAAACCACAAATGCAATTAACGCAAAATTTTGCTTACATCACTTCGCCTTCAACTGGAGAGTTATTGCAATTTAGCTTTGAAAAAGGATCAATTGTAAATAAAATTAAAGTTTCGAATACGCCATATATGATCACAATTCTAGGGTTTGAAAATAGCGAAAGTCACTAAAAATAAGACATCAGCTATTGGAAAAGCGTGCTTTACAGCACGCTTTTTTTGTTTATGTAAAACCAGTTAATTAAAAAAAAGTAAAAAATATTTGTTTTTATGACCAATCGGTCATATATTTGCAGTGTAAAATTTAGTAATCATGTCAAAAGGCGAAGAAACCAGACAATTTATTATAGAAAAAGCGGCTCCTATTTTTAACACAAAAGGAATTGCTGCAACTTCTATGAGCGATATTATGGAAGCTACCAAATTGTCTAAAGGCAGTATGTACGTTCATTTTGAAAACAAAGAAGTATTAGCCTGTGCAGCTGTCGATCATAACATGAAAATACTAAACACTAAACTTCAAAATGCATTAGCTAAAAGCAAAACTTCAAAAGAAGTATTATTTGCTTATATCGACTTTTTCAGCGATCCCACACATCCGCCAGTTATTGGAGGTTGTCCGCTGTTAAATTTCGGAACAGAAGCAGATGACACCAATCCTATTGTAAAAGAAAAAGTAAATAACGTTATTAAACAAGGACAAAAGTTATTGTCTGGTGCGATTGAAAAAGGAATTGAAAATAAAGAATTTAAACCCGATTTTAATCCATCTGAATTTGCAACAGCAATGTTTGCCATGTTAGAAGGCGGACATTTAATGTCTAGAGTTTCGGGAAATAATGACAAAATGAAAATCGTAGTGAAAACGCTTAAAAATTTAATCGACCAAAATAGTCTCTAATTTTTTTTATCAAAAAAATGACCGATCAGTCATATTTAAAATAAACAATAACAATAACAATAGCAATAACAATAGCAATAGCAATAACAATAGCAATAACAATAGCAATAACAATAGCAATAGCAATAGCAATAGCAATAGCAATAGCAATAACAATAGCAATAACAATAGCAATAACAATAGCAATAACAATAGCAAAAACAATAGCAATAACAATTTCAAAAACAACAAACCATAAACAACAAACCATAAACAACAAACCATAAACAACAAACCATAAACAACAAACCATAAACAATAAACCATAAACAATAAACCATAAACAATAATCTATAAACAATAAAAAAGTAAATACCATGTCAAAAACAATTTTAATTACAGGAGCATCAAAAGGTTTTGGAAAAACCTGGGCAGAAGCATTTTTAGCAAAAGGATACAAAGTGGCCGCTACAGCCCGAAACGTTGAAACTTTAAAGGATTTAAAAGAAAAATACGGCGAATCAGTTTTAACTTTAAAGTTAGATGTAGATAACCGCGAAGAATCATTGGAAGTTGTTCAAAAAGTAAAAAATCATTTTGGAACTATCGATATTTTGATCAACAATGCAGGTTACGCTTTAACCGGAGCAATTGAAGAAGCAACTCAGGACGAAGCAAGAGCACAATTTGAAACGAATTTCTTTGGAACTTTATGGCTTACTCAAGCAGTTTTACCTATTATGAGAGATCAAAAAAGCGGTCATATTATTCAGGTTTCTTCAATTTTAGGATTAGGAACTTTACCAACAATGGGACTTTACAACGCTTCAAAATTTGCTATTGAAGGTTTAAGCGAAACTTTGGCATCTGAAGTTAAACAATTTGGAATTAATGTTACGCTTTTAGAACCAAACGGATATGCATCAAATATTTGGCACACCGGAATAAGCAGCGAAAGCAATCCTGTTTATGATGATCTTAAAAAAGCATTTTCTGAAGCAGAAACTTCTTTTGGAAAAGTAGAAGCGACTGCACCAGCAATTGTAAAACTGGTTGAAAGTGAAAATCCGCCATTGCGTTTGTTATTAGGAAAAGTAGCTTTACCTTTCGTAAAACAAAGTTACGAGCAAAGACTGGCACTTTGGGAAAAATGGAATGATGTTTCTGTTGAAGCTCACGGATAATTAAAATCTCAACATAAAACAAAAAGGCAGCCTTTACAGACTGCCTTTTTGTTTTATAAATTCTTACTTACGATTTAAGAGAATCCATATCAATAACAAAACGGTATCTTACGTCGCTTTTCAGCATTCTTTCATACGCTTCGTTGATTTCCTGCATTTTGATAATTTCAACTTCAGAAACAATGTTATGTTCACCGCAAAAATCAAGCATTTCCTGAGTTTCGGCAATACCACCAATTACAGATCCTGCAACGGTTTTTCTTCCCATAATCATAGGCACCGTATTTAAAATTGGTTCTAAACCTCCTAAATACCCTACTAATACAAGAGTTCCGTTTATATTTAAAGTTGCTACATAAGGATTTACATCATGTACATAAGGAACGGTATCAATAATAAGATCGTATTTTCCGTGAACTGATTTCATCTGCTGGTCATCTGTTGAAATAATTACAGAATCAGCACCCAAATCAATTGCATCTTGGATTTTTTCGGGAGTTCTGGAAAACAATGTCACCTCTGCTCCTAAACCTTTTGCCAGTTTAATTGCCATGTGACCTAATCCTCCTAAACCAACAACGGCAACTTTAGTTCCTTTACCAACATTCCAGTGTCTTAAAGGCGACCAAGTTGTAATTCCTGCACAAAGTAAAGGCGCTACCGCCGCTAAATTTAAGTTTGAAGGCACTTTTAAAACAAAATGTTCATCTACAACTACTTTTTCAGAATAACCGCCGTAAGTATGTCCGCCAATGTGTTTATCACGTCCATTGTAAGTTCCGGTAAATCCATTTAAACAATATTGCTCTAAATCTTGTTTACAGCTTTCGCAGGTATGACAAGAATCGACCATACAGCCTACTCCTGCTAAATCACCAACTTTAAGTTTTGTAACTTCATTCCCCACTTTCGTTACTCTGCCTACAATTTCATGCCCCGGAACCGCAGGATACTGACTTCCTCCCCAGTCATTTCTCGCAGTATGTAAATCAGAATGACAAACCCCACAGTATAAAATTTCGATTTCGACATCTTTTGCCAAAACATCTCTGCGTGCAATTGTCATTTCTTCCAGCAATGCGTCTGCTGCTTTTGTACCAAATGCTTTTGTGTTACTTGTATTCATATTTTTTTAGATTATTAAGTTGTAAAATTAAAACAGCTTTTTTCCTTAAAATAACAGAAAAGAAACATTTACTTATGAAATTCAAACAATTCTAAAATATAAATCTTGGGGTAAAATCGACAAAAGCTAAACCGAAAAAGAGAAATAACAGTCGAATAAATGTGTTTAAATAGAGTCATTTATGCAATTTTATCTTTTGTCTTCTATCAAATTTAATAACTTTATCGTGAATAATAAAAGCATTATTATTTTTAAAATACATCAATTTCTTAAAATGGATATATCTGCAATTCTGGATCAAATATTTCAATTACCTCAAGAGTCAAAAAAGAACTTACTGCTGACAACCAATCTTGTATGTTATCCTAAAGGACATATTATACTAAAAGCCGGCAAGGTAGAATCCAGCATTTATTTCATTAAAAAAGGAATTGTAAGGGCTTATATTGATGAAGACAACAGTGATGCCACTTTTTGGTTTGGCAAAGAAGGAGAAACCATTATTTCGATGAAAAGTTATGTTGAAAATCAAAACGGATATGAAAATATTGAACTTTTAGAAGATTGTGAACTTTATGAATTAAAAACCGCCGATCTAGACCGATTATTTAATTCTGATATTCATATTGCCAACTGGGGACGAAAATTTGCAGAACGGGAACTTATAAAAACAGAAGAAAGACTAATATCAAAGCTTTTTAAAAATGCTTCTGAACGTTATATTGATCTTCTTAAAAATAATCCCGAACTTATTCAAAGAATTCAGTTAGGCCATATTGCCTCATATCTGGGGATTACACAGGTAAGCCTGAGCCGAATTCGGGCTGAGTTAAAATAATTGCTTTTTTTATCATTTGTTAAATTTATTCTGAATTCTGCGAAGGAACTTTGCACCAAAATTATTAATTATATGAATTGGATTATTTTAATTGTTGCCGGTCTTTTTGAAGTAGCCTTTGCAACGTGTCTGGGAAAAGCAAAAGAAACGACCGGAATGGAAATGTATTACTGGTATATTGGCTTTTTTGCTTCGCTGACAATAAGTATGCTGCTGCTGATAAAAGCAACTGAAACACTCCCAATGGGAACCGCATACGCAGTATGGACAGGAATTGGTGCCGTAGGAACGGTTTTAATGGGGATCTTTATTTTTAAAGAACCGGCGACTTTCTGGCGTTTATTTTTTCTGGTAACTTTAGTAAGTTCTATTGTTGGACTTAAAGCTGTTTCGCATTAATTGAATATTATATCGTATTAAAAAATCCACTTCAGATAAAGTGGATTTTTTTTTGCTGCTTCTAATTGTTCTTTCTTTTTAATTAATGCATTTTTAGCATCAATTAATAAAAAATAAGCATTTTACATCATTAGTATCTATTTTATATTTGTCAAAAAAATATAGAAATTAAAACATGAATTTAAACTATTGTATTAAATCTTTTGATGAATTAACTAATAACGAATTGTATAATCTGCTGCGTTTAAGAAGTCAGATTTTCGTAGTAGAACAAAACTGTCCGTACCTTGATCTGGATAACAAAGACCAGAAAAGTTTTCATTTATTGTATTATGTAAACAATGAATTTGCGGGCAGTACGAGATTAGTTCCGGCTGGATTATCATTTGAGGAAATTTCTATTGGAAGAGTTGTTATAGCCGATACTCACCGCGGATTGGGTTTAGGCAAAAAACTAATGGAAGCTTCCATTGCTGGCTGTCGGGAAAAATTTGGAAATGGACCAATTCGAATTGGTGCGCAGTATCATTTATCAAATTTTTATCAGTCTCTGGGATTTGCTGAACAGGGAGAAGTTTATGATGAAGACGGGATTCCGCACATCGAAATGCTTCTTAATAATACTTCTACGGAAGAATAAGCTTTAAAACATTGGCAAGAACCGGATTATGATCTTCGGCTCTCCAATTGATATAAAGATCTGTTTTTTCCAGCGGAAGTTTAATAAAACGAATCCCGGATATTTCATGATAAAGATACGAATCTGGTAAAATAGCAATTCCCAGACCTTTTCGAACCAAAGCAATAATGGCCGAACCAAATTCAGAATGAAGATAAACTTCGGGAGCATTTTCAAAAGAATTAAACAAACGCTGAATCAAATCGCTGTAACTGCTGCCTTCATCAGTAGTAGGTAATATAAATTTTTGATTTGCAAGTGTTTCTTTTGTCAGGTCTTCCGGTTTTTGGTAAGGATGGTCATCGGGCACAACAATAGCCAGATTATCTGTATAGATTTTTTCAGATTTTATATCGCGCGCATGGTTAATGTCTCTGGTAATCGCCAGATCTATTTTATAAGTTCGAAGAAATTCCTGCTGATTTTCATACAATACCTGAACCAGTTTAATTTTTAGTTTTGGAAAAGCTGTCGAAATTCGGGACAAAATATCCGGCATAAGCGAAGCAGAAATAGAATCAGGATGAGAAATCGTAATCGTACCGCTTTCGCCTAAATGAATCTGGCGTGCAGACTGATGAATATATTCGAGTTCACTAAGTTCTACTTCCCATTTTTCCTTTAGGAATCTGCCGGCGGCCGTAAGCTTAACATTGCGTTTGTTACGCTCAAACAACTGAATGCCAAGCTGGTTTTCAAGAGACTGGATCTGGCGACTTAATGCCGATTGTGTAATATTCATTTTTCCGGCCGTATTCCAGAAATGAAGTTCGCGGGCAAGAGCCAGAAAATATTTAATCTGTTGTAAATCCATTGATGCAAATTACGCATTTAATGAAACAAAAAACAGGTTTTAATGCATTAATAAATAAAATTATGAATAACCTAAAAATAAATAAAGCTCAAATTAGTGATGCCGCTAAAATCCAGACTATTGGCAGAATCACTTTTTCTGAAACATTTTCTGATGTTAATTCTGAAGAAAATATGGTCAAATATCTCGAAGAAAGTTTTGCTCTTGAAAAACTAATGGCAGAACTCAGCAATCCTTCTTCATTTTTTTATCTCGCAGAAATGGAAGGAAAAGTAATTGGCTATTTAAAACTAAACACAGGAAATGCCCAGACAGAAAAGCAGGAAAACAATGCTCTGGAAATTGAACGTATCTATGTTTTAAAAGAATTTCATGGCAAAAAAGTGGCTCAGACACTTTACGATCAGGCTTTAAAAACGGCTTTAGAAATTAATGCTCAATATATCTGGCTTGGCGTATGGGAAAAAAATTTCAGAGCAGTCAGTTTTTATACCAAAAACGGCTTTGAACAATTTGATACACATATTTTTAAATTAGGAGACGACGAACAAACTGATTTAATGATGAAAAAAGTTTTAGCTCATGAATAACAAACAAATTATACTCATATTGCTTATTATTGGAACTGCTTTTTGGGGAATTTCCTATTCAGTCACCAAAATGGCTATTGGAAATTACTCTCCGGCAGTATTCTTATTTTATCGTTTTTTACTCGCAGTATTAGTACTGACCGTTATTTTTTGGAAACATGTTAAAAACATGACCTTTGAAGCTGTTAAAACCGGAGCCGTTCTGGCTGTTCCAATGTTTTTAGGAATTCATTTGCAGACTGTTGGTTTACAATATACCGATGCTTCACAATGTTCATTTATAGCTGGATTATGTGTAATTATTATTCCGTTAATAAAACTTACGGTTTACAAAACCAGTCCGCCTTTAAAAATCTGGGTGGCTGCTTTAACCGCCTTAACCGGTTTGTTTATTATTGCTGTAAAAGAAAAACTTACCATAAACATTGGCGATTTATTTACCATTGCGGGTGCTTTTGGCTTTGCGGTTTATTTAATTTCGGTTGAAAAACATTCGGCTTCAAAAAATCTTCTGGCGTCTATTGTTCCTATGTTTGCATTTTGCGCGTTGTTTACTTTTCTTGTAGCACTGTCTGATCAAAATGCTGATTGGTTCCCGGAAAGCAATACTTTTTGGATGGGCATAATTTATTGTGCTTTATTTTCTACAGCATATATGTACACCATTTCAAATATTTCGCAGCGTTATTTATCTGCCGAAAGAGTGGCAGTCATTTATTTATTTGAACCCATTTTTGGAGCCATTGCCGCTTTCTTTATTTTAGGCGAAAACCTTTCTCTAAGGCTTCTTTTAGGCGGAAGCCTCATATTTGCCGCAACACTGATTTCAGAAATAAACTTCAAAAAAAATAAACCCCTTTTACGGATTAAAAAGAATACAATTTAAACCCTTCAAAACTCCATTCCTCTCGAATGGAGTTTTTTTATTCATAAGAAAATTACCGCTTATTTGCTGATAATTATATAATTACAAATTTTAATCGTATAAGCAAAAAAATCACTTGTAAAGTAACTTTGGTATACATTAATTTCAAAAGCATCTTTATATGATTTTTTATGTCATTATACAGCTAATTCTGGTTTCTATTGCAGCCACTTCAGCCATGACCTGGTTTAGTTATGCTGTGTCCAGGAGTTTTAGAGAATTATATAAAGAACCCGTACTTTTGTCATACGCCATTAGCATATTGAAAATTGATCTTTCAACACAGGCAAAAAAAACGTGGGGCTGGTTATTACATTATATAATCGGGTTTTTATTTGTAGTTGGATATCACATTATTTGGGTAAAGGACATATTGCCAATTTCACCGTTAAGCGCTCTCCTACTAGGAGTTATCAGCGGTGCAATTGGCATAATCAGCTGGATTTTTATTTTCAGGGTAACCCATCATCCCCCAATTGATATTAAAGGTTACTACATTCAGCTGTTCTTTGCCCATATAATTTTTGCTATTGTCGCAACAGTCTTCTACTCTATTACTTTAACGCTTTTAATACTTACCGGAGCCTATGTCACTGTCTAAATACAATCAAAAAAGAGATTTCAAACAAACGCGGGAGCCAAAAGGAAAGATTGAAAAATCAGCCAGCGAATTAATTTTTGTGGTTCAAAAACACGCGGCGTCGCATTTGCATTATGATTTTAGATTAGAAATGAACGGCGTTCTTAAAAGCTGGGCAGTTCCAAAAGGACCTTCATTAGATCCTGAGGTAAAACGTCTGGCAATGATGGTTGAAGATCATCCGTACAGTTATAAAGATTTTGAAGGCACAATTCCTGAAGGAAATTACGGTGCCGGAAACGTTATTGTGTGGGATCATGGAACATATACTTCTGACGAAAAAACAAATTCTGATGAGAAACAATTACTTTCTGATCTTAAAAAAGGACGTTTGAGTTTTATTTTAAAAGGAAAAAAACTTAAAGGTGAATTTTCATTAGTAAAACTTCACGGAAAACAGGAAAATGCCTGGCTGTTAATTAAAAAACAGGATAAATATGCGGCTGATACTGATATTTTAGAAAAAGATAAATCAGTCATTTCTAAAAGAACTCTCGAAGAACTGGAAGCAAAAGCAGAAAAAATTACTCAAAAACCGGAGATAAAAGCAGTCGAGAGTAAAACTTCAAAAAGAAATCCTAAAACAAAAATCGTCAAAGCGTCATTTATGAAACCTATGCTTGCCACGAGTACAGAAAAACCGTTTGATGACGAGGATTGGATTTTTGAAAACAAATATGACGGCTACAGAACTGTTGCGGTTATCAATCCTGATTCTGTAGAATTGTTCAGCCGAAACGAAATTTCGTTTAATGCTAATTTTAAACCGGTTGCCGAAGAATTAAAAAAAATAGATCACACAGTGGTGCTCGATGGCGAAGTTGTAGTTGAAAATGATGCAGGACGAGCTGATTTTCAAATGCTTCAAAATTACCTTAAAACCGGAATTGGCAATCTAAAATATTATGTTTTTGATTTACTGAATTTAGACGGAAATATTGTAACCGAACTATCACTTTTAGACAGAAAAGAACTTCTTAAAATTTTATTTAATAAATATTCGTTCGATAATATTTTTTATTCTGAACATACTGTGGGCGACGGAATGCAGCAATTCGAAAAAGCACGCAAAAAAAGCAGTGAAGGCATTATTGCCAAAAAAGCAGATAGTTCGTATTTGGTGGGAAACAGAAGCAGTAACTGGCTCAAAATTAAACTTTCTAATGAAGAAGAAGCCATTATTATTGGAATTACAGAACCTAAAAATTCACGAAAATATTTTGGCGCCATTCTTCTGGGGAAATACGACGGCAAAAAACTGCAGTACATTGGAAAATGCGGTACGGGCTTTACAGAATCTGTTTTAAAAGAACTGTATTCTAAACTGGAACCTCTTTTTACTGATAAATCTCCGCTTGCAGAAAAAGTGCCTTTAAGAGATAAAATTCAATGGGTTAAACCCAAAACTGTATGCCAGGTAAAATACTCAGAATGGACCGAAGATAACCATTTAAGGCATCCGGTTTATCTGGGATTAAGAATTGATAAAAAAGCCGCTGAAGTAACTTTTAACGGAAGTAGTTCTAAAATTACAGACAAACAAAGCACAAACACTCAAAAAACAACTAAAATGACAGATTTAGAAGAACATAAAACAGAAAATGATTATGATTTGAAAGTGGGAAAAACAGTTCTTCATTTAACAAATCAAAATAAAATATATTATCCGGCTGACGGAATTACAAAAGGTGAAATAGTACAGTATTATAATGAAGTTTCATCGCTGATTCTGCCTTATTTAAAAAATCGTCCGGAGTCGCTGAATCGTTTTCCTAACGGAATTGATTCGCCAAGTTTTTATCAAAAAGATATTGATCTGGATAAAACGCCTTCATGGCTTAAAACAGAAAAAATATTTTCTGAATCGAATAATGAAAACATCGATTATTTGATTTGTAATAATAAAGAAACACTGCTTTATATGGCAAATCTGGGCTGTATTGAAATGAATCCGTGGAATTCTACCATAAAAAATATTCATAATCCTGACTGGCTAGTAATGGATTTGGATCCGGCTAAAGAAGATGATTTTGATGTTGTTATTAAAACCGCGCAGACTGTAAAAGAAGTTATGGATGAATTAGAAACAGAATGTTTATGCAAAACTTCCGGAGCTACGGGTCTTCATATTTATATTCCGCTTGGAGCGCAGTACGATTATGACTCGATTAAAATTTTAGGCGAACTTATTGCCAGAGAAGTACAAAGCCGAATTCCGGATATTACTACAACTGAACGAAGTATTAAAAAAAGAAACAATAAACTTTACATCGATTATCTTCAAAACCGTCGCGGGCAGACTTTAGCAGCGCCTTATTCTGTTCGTCCAAAACCAGGGGCAACCGTTTCTACGCCTTTAGAATGGAGTGAAGTTAACGACAAATTACATCCTTCGCAGTTTACTATTAAAAATGTTTTACAACGTTTTGAAAAGAAAGGCGATTTATGGAAACCGGTTCTTTCAAAAGGCGCCAACATCAAAAAAATTATTAAAAAGCTTGAAGAAAATCAGCAGGAAAAATAAAAAAAAGACTAAGAAGATATTTTCTTCTTAGTCTCTAAACTTGCTTTTAACATCGACATTAAATCGTCGCTTTGTTTGTGAACCACTTTTAGTTTTGGAGAAGTTTTTTGTACTTTTCCTTTTGCTTTCTTTTTAATAATATCTAAAAGTTTAGCGGTATATTCGTCTTTAAAACCCGTAATATCAAATTTCTCTGTAAGCTGGTCGATTAGTTTTTCGGCCATATCCATTTCTTTTGTTGATTTTTTAGAAACCGCCGGCAGTTTTAATTCGTCTGTCGCTCTTATTTCCTGTTCAAATCGTATTCGGTTTAAAACAATTACGTTTTTGTATGGTTTTAAAATCGCCAGACTTTCTTTATTTCGCAAAACAAAACGTGTTACGCCCACTTTTCCAGATGCCTGAAGTGCATCGCGAAGCAAACCATATGCATTCATAGCGCCTTTATCCGGTTCCAGATAATAAGGCTGTTCGTAATAAATACTTTGAATTTCTTTTTCGAGAGCAAAACTTTCAATATCAATTGTTTTTGTTTTAACGGCATCTGCGGCTTCAAAATCAGAATCTTCTAAAATGACATATTTATCATCCAGCTTATATCCTTTTACAATATTAGCAAAATCGACTTCTTTGCCTGTATTTTCATTAACGCGTTTAAACTTTATATTGGCGTGATCTTTTTTGTCGAGCATATCCATATCAAGACTGCTTTCCTGAACCGCCGAAAACATTTTAATTGGAATATTTATCAATCCAAAACTAACCGAACCTGTCCATATTGATCTCATAACTTTTTCGTTTAAATTGTAACTTAAAAGTAAATCATAAACAGGTTTTTTATTTTATAACTTCATTAGAATGTTTTATAAAATAACGATCACAAAATAAACGGTTTACAAAATTCATTTTATTGTTTTTTTGAAATAAAGCTGAGGCTGAAAATCATCTTTTTCAGTTTCGCATTCAAATTCAAAACGTTCATATTCTGAAGTCTGCAATGCCTGAATTAATTCCTGATCGCATTCAAAAACTTTTGTCCAGATTATGTCATGTTTTCTTTGAAAAGCAATTTCTTCTGCCCTTTTCAGTAATACATTTATATCATCGGCATTAAAATGAATAATATCTTTTAAGGCAATGGCTTTTTGCGCTCCCAGATTTTCGTTTGAAAGTCGGGAAGAATCTAATTTTAAAAACGACTGCGGATTCTCGTTGTCATAAACCATTAGTATTTCAATCGAAAAATCATTTTGGATTCGGAATAATTCTTTTTGCGAAAATTTTTCTTCGGCGTATTTATCTACTGCCTCTTTTTGATTAAATAAACGCTCATAAAACTGATGCGCCTCGTTTTCCATCCAAGTCACATTATCATTAATTATAACTACAAATCGTGCTGTTTTGCTCATATTTATTTTAATATTGATGAAAAGCAAATTTGCAGGGTTTATGTTTTTAAGAAAAGAGCAATATGACTGTTGTTTTGTGCAAAAGGGCTTTTTTTGAAGGTTCTAAGGTACTAAGGAGCTAAGGTTCTAAGTTTTTTTACTTAGGAAAAACTTGCTAAAGCATACTTACTTTGCGACTCTGCGCCTTTGCGAGAAACAAAAAAAGCTGAAAACTGAAACTAAAACTGCGGCTTAAAAAACTACTTTCGATATTCTAAAGGCGAAATTCCGGTGTGGTTTTTAAAAAATCGCCCGAATGCCGACTGATTTTGAAAATTCAGTTCGTCGCTGATTTGATTAATCGTCAGGCTTTTGTTTTGCAATAATACTTTGGCTTCCTGAATTACAACTTCAGTAATCCATTCGCTGGCTGTTTTACCGCTGTTTTTTTTAATTACTTCAGATAAATATTTTCGGGTTACGTTTAGAGAATCGGCATAATATTCAACAGATCGCTGTTTTAGGAAATCTTTAAAGAGAAGAATTTTAAAATTCTGGAATATAGGATTTTGACTCACATCGACAGGAATTGTGTCTAAAACCGAATCGAGTTCATAAATCAAAATATATAAATAACTTATAAGCGTATCTGATTGATGTTTAGAGTTTCCGCGCAAGAGTTCACTAATTAAATTAAAAATGCGTTCAAATTTAATTTTCTGTTTTCCTTTTAATTCTAAAACATTATTGTTTTCAAAAAATTCATATTTCGATAAAAAGAAAACGTTGGTTTGTGTTTCAAGAAAAAACTGCGGTTTAAAAAATATAATATCGATTAAAATTTCGGAACTGTTTTTGGTAAAACTTCTTGTAACCGTGGGACCCAATGCTATAACAGCCGGAGCATGAATTATTTTTTTCTCAAGCTGAGTCTGCATAATAATCGAACCTTTTCGTAAAAACTCAACGGCATAACTTTCTGCCCTGTAAGGTTCGCTTATATAAGGATGCTCTGAAGTTTGTATGTAGAAATAATCATTTTTATCAGTAGTTGAAAAAAGACTTTTATGCTGGTTTAAGGAATAAGTTAGAATTTTATTTTTCAAAGCTTTATGGGTAACAATCGTAATTCAAAGATAACGAATACTACAGAGAATGAAAGACAAAAAAAAATGACGCTTAAAAGCGTCATTTTTGTATTTATAATTGCTAAAATTATTTTTTATCAATTCTATAAAGTCTTCCCTGATCAGTTACGGCATATAAAGCTCCGTCCGGACCTTGTGTAATATCTCTAAAACGTTGTCCTTCACTAGCCAATAATCTTTCTTCACCTACGACTTTATTATCTTTAATTACTAAACGGGCAATATGAGTAGCGCTTAAAGAACCAATGAAAAGATTATTTTCCCATTCAGGCACTCGGTTTCCTGTGTAGAAAGTCATACCACTTGGCGAAATAACCGGATCCCAGTAATAAACCGGCTGTTCCATTCCTTCTTTTTGCTGAATAGCATCACCAATAGGATCACCGCTGTATTCAATTCCGTAAGTAATTGTAGGCCATCCGTAGTTTGAACCTGCTTTTAAACGATTCAACTCATCACCTCCTCTTGGTCCGTGTTCACTTTGCCAGATTTCTTTCGTAACCGGATGCATTGCTAATCCCTGCGGATTTCTGTGTCCGTATGTAAATATTTCAGGTAAAGCTCCCGCTCCGCTAAAAGTTGGATTTCCAGAAGCCGGCTGACCATCTTTCGTAATTCTTATTACTTTACCCAAACTTGCAGTAAGTGACTGTGCTAAAGGACGAGTTTGTAAAACAGAACGTTCTCCTGTACTTACGATAAGATTTCCGGTTTGATCAAAAAGAATACGGCCTCCATAGTGAAGATCACTTGGATTTGCAGGGCTTGAACGATAAATAACCGTTGCGCCTTCTATTGTTTTTTCATTAGCTGCCAGTTTTCCTTTTGCTACAGATGAAATATTTCCTCCAGTTACAGCTTCAGAAAACACCCAGTAAATCATTCTGTTATTTGCAAAATCAGGATCAAGACATAAACCTAACAAACCTCCCTGATTAGCAGGATTAACAGCCGGAAGTCCCGTAATAGGCTCGCTTACAACTCCTGCAGTAGTTACAATGCGAAGTGTTCCTGTTGTTTTTTGAGTTACTAAAAGTCTTCCGTCTGGAAGTGCTTTAACGCCCCACGGACTTGTAAGTGCGCTTGTAACAATATCTGCTTTAAATTCTGTATCTGTAGTCATACCTGCAATTCTGGTTTGTCCGGTAAAAGCAGGTTTATATTGTGTGTTTGCAGGATTAGTTTCTACAGGATCTGTTACCGTTCCACCGCCATTTCCAGGCGCATCATCGTTGTTTGAGCAGCTAAAGGCAAATAATGCACTCGAAAGAATAAAAATGTACTTTAAATTTTTCATAGTAGTTATTTATTAAATTAATTTGGGTTATAAGCGACAAATATCCAAAATTAAAAACGGCTCGTTTTATATAATTTAAGGAAAGACTTACAGAATTACCGTGCCTTAAAACAAAAAAAAGACCGTTTTAAAATAAAACGGTCTTTTTGTATATATCTGTAAATGAAAACTTAATCCCACTTATTGGTTTTAGAAACAGCATATTTTCCTGCTCCGGTAAAGAACAATTCAAGTGAACCTAAAAGATAAAGCATTAATAATTCGTTTGCATAACCTCCGTGTTCGCTGATTGAAAAAATATCCTGAGCGTGCGCTACAGAAATAGCAACAACACAGGTTATCGCCAAAAGAACTGCAGCAATTCTGGTACGGAAACCTAATAAAATAGCAATTGGTGCTAAAACTTCTCCAATATAAACAGCATATCCAAATGCTCCCATATTATCTACAAGAAATGAAATTCCGTGAAGGATTTTTGCAATACCGTGAAAAAGCATTAAGCCTCCTACACTAATTCTTAATAACAATAATCCAAGGTCTGTGTTTTTTGAAATCATAACAATTTTGTTTTGGGGTTTAAAAAATTAAATACAAATTTGGCTTGTAAGCCGGCTAAAATACAAAACTTTTGTTATGATAAAAACGCATTATTTAAAATAATTCTAAATAATTATTTTAATACTCCACACAGCCTGTTAGAATACATTATCTTTTAGAATTTGATGGCAATTTTTCCAATAGTTTTTCCAGATTCTAATCGCTGATGTGCTTTTTTCAGATTCTCTGCCGAAAGTCCGTTATACGTTTCTTTTAAAGTCGTTTTTAAAACGCCTTCATCAAGCAAATCTGCTAATTGATTTAAAATGTTGTGCTGTTCGATCATATCTTCAGTTTGAAACATTGAACGTGTATACATCAATTCCCATGAAAATGAAACACTTTTGCTTTTTAGTTTATTCAAAACTACGGGCTCACTGCTTCCTGTTATCGATGCTATATGTCCCTGAGGTTTAATCAATTCGGTCATAATATCCCAATATGCATTGGTATCTACAAAATCCAGAATAAAATCTACGTGTTGAAATCCTGCAGTTCTAACAGAATCAATCAGGTTTTTATGATCAACAACAAAATCTGCACCTTGTTCTTTACACCAATCTATGGTTTCTGGTCTCGAAGCGGTAGCAATTACAGTAAGTCCGGCAATTTTTTTGGCCAACTGAATCGCGATAGAACCTACTCCTCCTGCTCCGCCAATAATTAAAATTGATTTTCCTTTGTCTTTTTCCGGATTTATACGAATTCGGTCAAAGAGAATTTCCCAGGCTGTTAATCCTGTCAGCGGTATAACTGCAGCTTCTTCAATTGATAACGATTTTGGTTTTCTGCCTGTAATTCTTTCGTCAATAATTTGATATTCGGCATTACTTCCCTGTTTTGTAATATCTCCGGCGTAGTAAACCGGATCGCCTACTTCAAATAAAGTTACTTTTTCTCCCACTGCCTGAACAATTCCTACGGCATCCCAGCCAATTATTTTCGGGGTTTCCAGAACGGTGTCTTTTGCTGCGCTCTGACGAATTTTAAAATCAACCGGATTTACAGAAATGGCCTCAATTTTAACTAATAAATCGTGCGCTCCGGGTGTTGGTTTTACAGTTTCAAATTCAATAAAACTGTCTTTTTCTTCTATGGGTAATGATGTTTTAAATCCTATTGCTTTCATATATTTATGATTTACTTTTTTAATTATAAGAACAAAGATATAAGCAGATTAGATTATACAAATGGTATATTTTGATACTAAATCGGTATAAATTAGGCATAGCATTTTTTAGCTGCAGATTTAATTATTAGAAAATCTACTAAATCTGCGGCAGCAATAATTAAAAATCAAATCTGCATGAAACTAAATAACCAGCACAAAATATATCTTTAAATTTGCAATACTAAAATCTTAAAAATGATTATTCGAAAAGCCGTAAAATCTGACTCGCCATACATTGCTCCTCTTTTGCTTCTTGCCATGGAAGACATTATATATAAGTTTATCAAAAAAGAAGATTACGCTGCTGCGAAAGAATTCCTGTTGTATTTTATTGAAAGTAAAAACAATCAGTATTCGTATCAAAACTGTTTTGTAGCCGAAGAAGAAAATATAATTGCTGGCGCAGTTAATGTTTACAATGGCGCCGACTTAATACTTTTGAGAAATCCCATAATCGAATATGTCCGTAAAAATTATAATCCGGAATTTGATCCGGAATTAGAATCAAAAGCCGGCGAATATTACATTGATTCTTTGGGTGTAAATCCAAACTATCAGGGAAAAGGAATTGGTTCTAAAATACTGAAATTTTTAATTGATGAATACGTCCTTAAAAACAAGGAAACTTTAGGATTACTGGTTGAAGAAGAAAATCCGCTGGCAAAAAACCTGTATTTAAAAATTGGTTTTAAAGTTGTGGGCGAAAAAACGCTGGTTGGAAAAAAACTGGAACATCTGCAGGTAAGTCCTGAATAAACTTCATTCGAATAACATCATATTTATAATACATTTATTCCCTTTTTAGGCAATTTGAAGCCCGGAATGTCGTTATTACAAAAAAAATACCATTAGAATGAAGAATATCACAATATTAGAAGCCGGTTTAATTTTAAGAATAGTTTTAGCAGTTACAATGCTTTCGGCAGTTTTAGACCGTTTTGGAATTTGGGGAGCACCTGGTTCAAACGGAGTTGCATGGGGAAACTGGGAAAACTTTGTAATCTATACACAATCACTAAATCCGTATGCTAATAAAGCAACAGCCGAAATTTTAGGAGGCATTGCTACTTTCTTCGAAGTATTACTAAGCTTATTATTGTTATTTGGTTTTAAAACGCGTCTTGCTGCCTTGGGAACTACATTTTTAATGTGTGCTTTTGCTTTTGCTATGGCGGTTTCAGTTTCTGTAAAAGCACCTCTGGATTATTCTGTCTGGACAAGTGCTGCAGCGGCTTTACTGCTGGCCAATATTGGTAAAACTTCTTTTGCTGTCGACAATAGAATATAGTTTATAAAATACAAAAGGGATAGAAAATTTTCTATCCCTTTTTTTTTGCACCCCAAATATATTTTACACCATTAAACTATAAAAGGGCTTCAACGTAATTGGCAATCTGAGAATCAGTTTGAGAATTAAAAGAAGACTGCACCAATTGAACGGTTAAAAACAACGTATCATCTTTCAATTCCATTTTTACATCGTCGTTGTTTTCTGAGTTGGTTAAATGTATGGTGTTCATTTTATCCTGCAGCGCTTCTTTCCCCATATCATCAGTGCAAATCTTTTTTACAAATGACTCTACATCATCAAAAACAATATCCAGTCTTGATAAAGGATATTCATCATAAGCTGTAAAAGTATTCCAGTCTATATCTACTTTAATATCATAACCGGCTCTTTCTTTTAATTTTGCTTCAAAGGCCGGAAGTTTTTCTGTTTTAATTGATTCTGCTAAACGTTTTTCTGCTAATCCCATATTGTTTTAAATATTAATTACAAGGGCAAATGTATCTTTAGGATTTATTTTATGCATCACTATAAATAGTGATTTTGCGTTTCATTTCCCTTAATGATTTATCAAATCGATTACGCCTTTATTGGCTAAAATTTCAGACAGCATCGATGATTCATATCCCATTAATTTGGCTTTTCGGGCTTCTTTTAAAGCTTTTGCCGGATCTTTTAGTTTATAATACATTTCGCCGAGATTGCAGACAAAAATGGGCTCTTTAGGATTAATTTCTATTGCTTTTTCAAAATACGGAAGTGATTCTTCATATCGCAGCTCGAGATCCAGAATACATCCGTAACTGTTGTAAATCAAAGCCTGAACCGGCGGTTCGTGTTTGGTTTTGGCAAAATAATAATCTCTTTTACTGTAGCAGGTTTCAAAACCTTTGGTGTACCAAAGTATTCGTACTTCTAGAAAATAAGCCGAAGCATATTCTGAATCAATGGCTTTTAAGGCATCACATTTTTGTTGTGCGTCTTCATAATTTTTGGCAAAAACAAAATCCCAGCCTTCTTGTAAAAGAGTTCGTTTTGTAGTGTCTTCATTTTTCTCACGCTGCTGGTCATTCATATCTTTTTTTCGGTATTGGTCAATTTCGATTTCCCAATCAGTAAAAAGTGTTTTCTTTCCGTTTGCAATAACGGTAAAAACCAAATCTGAAGCGTCATTATCTTTAAAATCAAGAGAAAATGAAATTCTATTTTCAAAATCATCAAGCAGCACTTTTTCAATAAGCTGATTTAATTTTAAGGTATCGATGTGCAGTTTGAGCCACGGAAATAAATATGAACCCCTATAAACAAAAGTTATTTTTTTTGGTAATGGTTTAAGGTCAAATTCGACTGCAGCTTCTTTTTCAATCTTATAATTTTCAAAATTAGTATTGTTTATTTCCAGATAATGATCTTTATGCAAACCCGAAAATTCTAAATTCCAAACTATTAATTTCTCTTTAAGTTCAAAACGTTCCTGAATAGTATTTGATTTTCTAAGTGTCTCTATCAGGTCTGAAAAATGCTTTTTGTCATCATAATATTTATGACTGGATTGATGTGCGATAAGTTTTTTATTCTTTTCTTCTTCTGAAATTTCTGTTGGTTTATGAGATTGAAAGTCCAGTAAAACCGCGTCTTCATTATATAATTTGAAGCCTCCGTTTTGATGAAGATGCAGAAAAGTTCGTTTTGCTTTTTGCCCTCTTATACTTTTGGGTTCATTAAGCGGATATTTTTCTTCTTCGAGTTTAAATTTGTCAATAGAAAACGGAACATTGACTTTATAATATTGATCTTCAACAATAGAATACCACGAAATTTCAAATTGATCTGCTCCAAACGGAATATGAATTAATCCCGAAAATGCAGATTGTTGTAAATGATTGTATTTTGAAGAAGTTTCCATTTCTGCCAGTTCTTTATCTGAATAAAACGGAATGTTGTTTTCTACTTTTATATCTGAAATTAAATCTTTTGAAGTATTTATAAAAGCAATCGAATCGATATAAGTAAGGAGTTCTCTGTCATGATAAACACTAAAATAGACTTTTAAATACGTGTTGGCTATTTTTACTTTGGCATAATGATTTGAGCCAAAATATTGAATATAATATACGATTGGTGTTCCAAAAAGAATTAACGCCCAGATTGTAAAATACAATGTGTTGAATATTCCAGTTTCCTGATACTGAACTAAAGTATAAACGCCATAATCTGTAAAAAGTAAAAAAGCTGCTGTAAGAACAAATCCAATTAAAAATTCGAATGTAATACCAGAACGTGATCTTCCGTAATAATAAAAGTAAAAATAACCGCACCAAGCGAGTGCAGCATTAAAAAAGACGGCAAACCCTAATCCAATAAAATAAAGAAGCAGGTAGCTTATAAACGATGCTGCGCACAATATACCGACAGGAAAGAAAATTTCACTGCTAAAATAAACGGGGTCTACTTTTTTATAGGAAAGGTAATTTTTCATGATTTTATTCTGGTTTAAAAGGCAAATGTAAATTTTCGCAAACCTGCAGAAGTCATCATAAATAGTGATTTTGAAAAAGTAATATTCAAAAAAAACCGAAGCAATTTTAAAAATTACTTCGGTCAAAAAAAATAGTGTTCAGGGCTTGAGTTAAGATAAATTCAAATTAGTCTTTAATAATATTGAATCCCATAATACGGCCGCTTTCTTTTAAACGGAAAGTTTCTTTTACAACTTTTGTTTCAGGGTTGTACTGGTTAACTCCAGAAAAACCATCTGATGTGCTGTTTGATAAGAAATAGATTTCTCCGTTATGGAAAAATGGATTTTGTGTTGTGTAGAAATTATCTGGCGGCATGTTTAAACGAGTTGCTTTTTTAGTAACTGCGTCAATTTCATTCCAAAACCAAACATCGTCTCTATATTTAACTCCGTGCTGCCCGCCTCCGTAGTAAGAAACTGCTCTTGAAGGAATTGTAGTGTAGATTTTTCCGTTGTGAGCAAAAAGTCTGTTAAACTCAGCCGGGAATTGGTACGACTTCATATCGATAACAAATGATGCATCAAAGTTAACTTCTCCTTTTTTAATTCTTAAAATTTTTGAAGAAAGTGCAGAAGCTTGTAATTTCATATCACTTACAGATGCAAAATATAAATCGCCTGTAACTTCATCTAAAGTCCATAAAACGTGATCGATAAATACACCTAAGTTAGTTGTACCTTCCATTCTGGTTACGTTTTCGATTTTGTTTGTTGTTAAATCGTAAACTGCAATTGCTACGTCATTAGTAGACGGTGTTACCTGCCAGTTTCCTGCAGCTTTGCTTCCTAACAATAAGTCAAGGTATAATTTGTTGTCTCTTTTTGCAATAATCAACTGTCCGATAGATTCTAAAGGCTGTCCTTGTGAAAGTGAAGAAAAGTCAATTTCTCCTGTTCTTTCCATTGTTGTTGGGTTAAAAGTCTGAAGTTTTAATCCGCCTCTAACTTTATCCCAGTAGTAACCTTCTGTTGGACTTGCTACTAAGAAGTTTGTTTCGTAAGCATTAGATTGTGAAGCTAAAAATCCTAAATCTACAATTTTTCCAGAGGCATCAATTCCCATTTTATTGATTCCTTGTTTTGTATTAGATACATCATTTACTTTAAAAAGCATTTTATCTAATGCTCTTCCTCCTAATGAAGAAGCTACTTGTAAAAATGGTAATCCAGAAAGGTTGATTTCTCTTGATTTGTTATCTTTTAAGGCATAAATACCACCGCTCCAGTTTGCTGCACCGTTGTAAATAACCCAAGTTTCATTTTTTGGCAGCGTATCATCATTGTTTCCGTTATCCGGAGTATTGTTATCGTCATTGCTGCTGCAAGAAAATAAAATCATACAAGCAGCGATTCCTGCCAGTACTGAACGAAGTGAGTTGCTTCTTTTCATAATTGATCTGATTTATTGGTTTGATTTAAAAAAAATTATATACTAATTTGAGGTGAAAGGATCTTCCGGGTCTCTGCACATTAAAATTGTCGTACAGCTTTACATCTCCAATATTTCTGCATTCTGCCGATATAGTCGTTTTATGTGCTGCGAAATGATAATAAACCCCGACATCGTTGGTAAACTGTCCCGTTCTGCCGTCTTTTGGAATAATTAAAGAAGTCTGAAAATCTTTTACAGGACCAAACAAAGAAGGTTCCTGATTTTTTGGAATTGCCACCAGAAAAAATCGGTGTGTATAATTGGCATTCCACGTAAAATTTAGATTATCGCCGTCTTTAAATATATTTTTGAAAAACGTGTTAGCCCAGAAATTCCCAAACAAAAACGGAATATTAGGAACTCTCGAATCGTTTAAATACTTAAAAGTAGCTTCCTTAATTCCTACTCTTCTGATATCCTGATAGGTTACGTTAAAACCTGTATTAAACCATTTTACAGGAGCATAATTGGTTTCAAATTCAAAACCTTTGATTTCGGTTTGTTCGTAGTTAATATATCGGCTGAACGGAATATCATACTGTAGAAAAATCCCGTCTTTGGCATTTCTGTAAAATAAGTTTCCAGAAAAAGTAAGACTGTTGTTAAGCAGCGAATATTCTCCGTTTAAATTTAAATTCTGGCTTCTTTCCGGTTTCAGATCTAAGTTTTCGCGGATCATTACAGCATCTCCAAAAATTTCTGACTCATCCGGAAGACGCGTGGCATATTCATAAGAAAACTTTATTAAATAGTTTTTCTCAGCCCATTTAAATCCTGCTAAATAACCAAACTCGCTGTCGTCTTTTGATGATTTCCAAGCCGCGCCGTAATTATCTGTAGTATATCCGTTGGTATTATAATGGTAATATTTTCCTGCCAGAATACTTTCCAATCTAGTATCAACCCATAGAGAACGCCACGCCAGCGCCATATTGTCTTTTCTGTACGTTGCAGGAATTGTCATCACGTCGGTACCATCAATTGGAGAAATGGCGCCTAAAGGATCGCTTCCTTTTCTTCTTTGATATTGAAACAATTCACTAAACTCCAAAAAGTTTCTGTCAGACAATTGATATTCCATGTTTAACCTTGAAGAAACAAGATTATATCGCAGTTTTTGAAGATTTCCTGCACGTATTTCCCCAGCCTGTAAATTGCTGGCGATAATATCTCCGTTCCAATTATAACGAACTGTGGCTGTGTCTATAAATCGGGTATTAAAATGACCGTAATTCGTCAGGAAATTTACCTTTAGTTTATCATCAAAAAATTTCTTTTTATAATGAACCATTCCGGTAACATTCTGCTCTTTTGAGAAAGCCTGTCCGTATACATTTACCATCTGTGCATCATTCTGAATTTGTTTGTAGAAATCAGAATAAATCAATGTTAAACGCAGATCATCTGCCCATGCTTTTTCTTTTAAACCAATAAAACCTTCTGCATAATTGGATCTTGCCATATCATGAAAACGTCTTACGGTTTTAAATTCCTCGTTCGTAGCGTTTTGAATTGGAACATTTACTTTATAGTTGTTATCAGAATAATTTAAAGAACCGTTAAAACCGCCGTAAAAATTCTTTTTATTTTGAAGATAAAGATTCGCCGTTGCGCGATGTGTATTAAAAGAAGCGATTTCGTACGATACTTCGGCAAAGTTTTTATTTGAAGTTCTGCTCACTAAATTTACACCGCCGCCCAGCGCATCCGAAGCCAGATAAACCGGCATAACGCCTTTGTAAATTTCAACACGGTCGAGCATATTTACAGGAATTGTTCCAAGGCTGAAACCGTGTCCGAATAACTCAATTGGAATTCCGTCTTTAAAAATACGGATTGCTTTTCCCTGAAGTCCGCCTAAATTAATCTGAACCTGAGAACCAACATTTCCGTTTGTTCTTAACTTAACTCCCGAAGCGCGATTTAAAAAGTCGCCTACATCGCCCGTTTTATCATATTGTTTTTTAAGATCGATAACCTGAACCGAAAAAGGTGATTCTTCAATCTGGGTTTTTAGGGTTTTGTTTTGTATTAGAACTTCTTTTAAATTTGCGAGATCACTATTTGAAGCATCTAATTTGAATGTAAAATGATTTTGTTCGCCGCATGCCACAGAAATGGTTTGTCTGGATTTAATAATATCATTTTTTACAATTTCAATAGTATAATTTCCATCAGTAAGAGAAAGTTCCAAAATACCTGCTGTATTGCTGTTTCCCATTGGTTTATTATTCACCAGAATGGTTAGACCCTGCGCAGGATTTCCAAGATTATCTTCAATATGAATAAAAACCGGACAGGCACTTGCAGAGAAAAGCCCAGCCAGGAACATAAACATAAGGTTTAATTTAAATGTCAAAGCTGTTTTTATTTAAACTTATTATAAATTATATTTGCAGTGCAAAAGTATTTGATAACCGATGGTTGTACTTATGAAAATGGAAGTTTAAATTATGAATATAGAAGTATAAGGTATGGCGTTTAAAATTGATTCAAATGATTTTGCAGATTTTCTGACAAGTGATCCAAAACTAGATACAGGACTTTCAGAAATCGAACTTGAAGGAGAAAAAGACACCAAGTTCGTGACTCCAAAAGGTGACATTTTATTTCATGAGCAGGCTGTTACCGAAGAGCTGACTATTGTTCAGGGAAATTACCAGCTGCATGACGATATTGCGATTTCCGGACGTGGCGATTCTTCGCTTTTAGAAATGCATTTTAATCTTTCTGATCAAAAAATCGGATATATTAATCCGGGTTCTGCAAAAGGTTTTGCGGCGCCTATGTCGGGTAATATTACTTTCCTTTCTGCTGAAGATAATCATGCAAAAATTGACTTTAAAAAAGATATTATCTACAATACTTTTGACATTCATCTTCCTTTAAATGTTTTGTCTAAATACGAAGGCGAATCTAAAGTTATGGACAGCTTTCTTAATAATATCCAAACCAATAACAGTACGGCTTTAGCCAAAGGAGAAATTAAAATTGGCGCTAAAATTTACAGTGCTATTCAGGATATTAAAAACTGTTTTTATAAAGGTCTTACCCGAAAAATATACATCGAATCTAAAATTTATGAACTTATTGCTTTAAGTCATCATGATTTAGATCAGCAAAAAGAAGCTTCTAATTTAAGCGGAAGCGATGTAGAAAAAATAAAATTTGCCGCACAGTTAATCCGCGAAAACATCGATAATCCGTTTACTATTGTAGAACTGGCGCGTAAAATCGGTGTCAACCAAACGAAACTAAAAGAAGGTTTTAAAACCATTTTTGGCGATACTGTTTTTGGTTATCTGCAGGAAATCAGAATGAACAATGCCAGACATTATTTAACTGATACTACACTTTCTATTCAGGAAATCAGTCATCTTTCCGGCTATCAAAATGTTTCTAATTTCAGCATTGCATTTAAAAGAATATTCGGCTACCCGCCTACTAAGCTGCGTCTTAAGGTTTAGTTTTGAGTTGCAGTCTTCAAGTGTTCAGTTTTTAGTTTTCAGTGACAGTAAGAACTTCAAGCTTCATCAAAGGCTAAAACTTGAAAAGTGTATTTACACTAATTAAAACTATATCTACAACTGAACACTGAGGCTGAAAATTTTTTTAAGTTATATTTAAGGTCAGAAACGTATTCTGAACAAATATGTATTCGTAAATTAGCAGATACAAAAATTTATCTTAAATGACAGTACTTACCTTTACCCTGATTATGCTTCTTGGGGCTTGCCTGGCCGGTTTTATCGGTTCATTATCAGGATTAGGAGGCGGCATTATTATCATTCCCCTTCTTACAATCATTCTCGGTGTCGATATTCATTATGCCATTGGAGCTGCTTTAGTTTCAGTAATTGCAACATCTTCAGGTTCTGCAGCGGCATATGTAAAAGAAGGAATTACCAACATGAGACTTGGA
Source organism: Flavobacterium ginsengiterrae (assembly GCF_039539785.1). Taxonomy (NCBI): domain Bacteria; kingdom Pseudomonadati; phylum Bacteroidota; class Flavobacteriia; order Flavobacteriales; family Flavobacteriaceae; genus Flavobacterium; species Flavobacterium ginsengiterrae. Next base: position 99,716 of record NZ_BAABDU010000004.1, read on the forward strand.
ATTTTCCTTGAAATCGCCACTACAATTGGAGCCGTTTGCGGTGCACTGCTTTCTACGATTGCTCCTACTTCATTCATTGCCGTTTTATTCGGACTTACGTTAATTTTCTCTGCTATTAATTCACTTCGAAAGAAGGAAGAACATATTGTTTTAGAATCGAGTCCTTTGGCTAAAAAACTAAAACTTGACGGAACTTACCCAACTCACGATGGCGAAGTGGTTCACTACGGAACTAAAAATGTAATTGGCGGTTTTAGTATGATGGGCGTTGCCGGAATGATGTCGGGATTATTAGGAATTGGTTCCGGAGCATTTAAAGTAATTGCTATGGACAACATTATGCGAATTCCTTTTAAGGTTTCGACCACTACAAGTAATTTTATGATGGGCGTTACGGCAATGGCAAGTTCTGTTATTTATATTCAAAAAGGATATATCGAACCGGGAATTTGCATGCCGGTAGTTATTGGCGTATTATTTGGCGCTATGGCCGGAGCTAAAGTTTTAGTGAGAACAAATCCTAAAAAACTGCGAATCTTTTTTGCCTGCCTGATTTTTGTACTGGCGATTAATATGATTTATAACGGAATTAATGGAAAAATCTAAAGTTATGCAGCACGAAAAATTTGGAGAAAAAGATTTCCAGACTATCATTGGAAACTTATTACGTTATGGTGTTTGGATTTCATTATCAGTAGCTTTTATTGGAGGAATCGTATATTTAATGCATCACGGAAATGAAATTGAAGATTATTCCGTTTTTAAAGAGAATGACCGAAACATTTTTGAAGTTATTTCAACCGTTTACCACGGTGCAATTCAGGGAAATGGAGCTTATTTAATATTTGTGGGTATCATTTTACTTTTTCTTACACCTGTTTTTAGAGTTTTGCTTTCTCTGTTTTCATTTATGCTTGAGAAAGATTACTTATATGTTACGATTACTCTAATTGTGATTTTAATTATTATAACGAGTATATCGTTTGGTTTCTCGCATTAATTTTAGATTGCAGATTGTTAGATTGCAGATTTTAGATTGTAGAATTTGGGATTTTAGAGTTTGGATTGCAGATTTAGAATTTGGAATTTGGAATTTGGGATTTTAGAGTTTTGGAATTTGAATTTAGAATTTTCAAAAAAATGGATTTTAAAAGAAATTTATGGAAATAGGAATTGACAGTTTTGCTTCGGCTATGTATGGCGATAACAATACTTTGAGTAGTGTTGATGCAATGGAGCAGCTTTTGCAGAGAATTGAATTTGCAGATCAGTGCGGACTGGATGTTTTTGGAATTGGAGAACATCATAAAAAAGAATTTCTGGACTCCGCAACTGCCGTAATCTTAAGCGCAGCAGCGGCAAGAACTAACAATATACGACTGGCAAGCGCCGTAACCGTTTTAAGCGCTGCCGATCCTGTGCGAGTGTATCAAAGTTTTGCCACATTGGATTTAATTTCAAAAGGAAGAGCCGAAATTGTTGTAGGCCGAGGTTCTGCTATTGAAGCATATCCGCTTTTTGGATATGATCTTAAAGATTATGATGCGCTTTTTAAAGAAAAACTGGAACTGCTTTTACAAGTTAGAGATAACGAATTTATTACCTGGTACGGAAAATTTCGTCCGGAATTAAATAATCTTCCGGTTTACCCTAGAGCTTTACAGGAAAAAATGCCTGTTTGGCTTGGTGTTGGCGGAACACCTGAATCTTTTATTAGAGCAGGAAGTTTAGGTTTACCTCTAATGGTTGCTGTTATTGGCGGACAGACGCATCGTTTTAGACCTTTAATTGATTTATATCGTCAGGCTGGTGAAGCTGCAGGATTTAAACCTCACGAATTAAAAGTAGGATTACATTCTCCGGGCTATGTATCTAATTCAACCGAAAAAGCCATTGAAGAATATTATCCGGGTTATGCCGAACTTTGGACCAAATTAGGCTACGAAAGAGGCTGGCCTCCGGTTACAAAAGGCAAATTTGACGGTTTAATTGATGATCTTGGCGTTTTAATCGTAGGAAGTCCAGAACGTGCTGCCGAGAAAATTTTACGTCACAGCGAAGCGCTTGGCGGTGTTGAAAGATTTACTTTCCAGATGGATAACGCAGGATTAACACATTCGCAGTTAATGAACGCCATCGAACTTATCGGAACAAAATTAATCCCGTTGATTAAGAAAGGATAATTTTAACCCAAAAAATAAAAAAGGCTTTAGCTAAACCGCTGCTGGTTTGGCTAAAGCCTTTTTCAATCTGAATTCAATATTCCTCGAGTTAAAACCGGAGGCAATTCATAAAATCTCAAAACATCAAACCTTTGAACCTTTGAACCTCAGAACCTCAGAACCTCAAAAAATAAAAAGCATCTTTCAATTAAGTAAGATGCTTTTTTTGCGATTTGTAATTTTTCAACTAAAACAAATCTATTAGAATAATTTATAGGTAACACCAACTCTAAAATTGATTGGCTGTTCTGTCTGCCAGTAATAGTCGTAACCATTCGTAGTAAGAACCGCTGTTAAGGTATTTATCTAAGATATTAAATACATGTAAAATCGTACTTTAAAACAGTTGTAATTAATTCAGACTGCTTATCTTTAATGCTTCAAAATTTTTCCCAAAAAAAAACTTAATATGAATACTACCAATATTACACGAAAAGTGGCGATTGTGGGATATAACCGAATTCCTTTTGCAAGAGCCAATACTGCTTACGCACAGGTAAGTAATCAGGAAATGATGACAGCAGCTTTAAACGGACTTGTAGACAAGTACAATTTGAAAGGCGAATTATTAGGCGAAGTTGCGGGAGGTGCCGTAATTAAACATTCGTATGATATGAATTTAATCAGAGAATGTGTTATGAAGACTGCGCTAGATCCGGCTACTCCAGCCTGCGATATACAGCAAGCCTGTGATACGGGTATTGAAAGTGCTGTTTACATTGCCAACAAAATTGCTTTAGGACAAATAGACTGTGGTATTGCCGGAGGTGTAGATTCTATTAGTGATATGCCAATTGCAGTAAGTGAAAAATTAAGAAAAACGTTGTTGAAAGTCAGACAGGCAAAATCATTAGGAGAAAAAATAAAATTGTTTTTAAAACTTCGTCCAAAAGATTTTTCTCCGCTTGTTCCCAGAAATGAAGAAACTCAAACAGGACTTTCAATGGGCGGACATACTGAAATTACGGCCAAATATTATAAAATTGCCAGAGAAGATCAGGACAATTTAGCATTGGCGAGTCATTTAAATATGGCTAAAGCTTATGATGAAGGCTTTTTTAACGATATGATTACGCCGTTTAACGGACTTGAAAAAGACAATAATTTAAGACCCGATTCTACTATAGAAAAACTGGCAAAACTTAAACCGGCTTTTGATAAAGTAAACGGAACTTTAACCGCAGGAAACTCTACTCCTCTTACCGACGGAGCATCATGCGTACTTCTTGCCAGCGAAGAATGGGCAAAAGAACGCGGACTGCCAATTTTAGCTTACATTACTTTTGCTGAAATTGCAGCTGTAGAATATGTAAAAAATCAACAGAATCTTTTATTAGCACCTTTATTTGCAGCAAGCAGAATGCTCGAAAAAGCGAATTTAAACCTTCAGGATTTTGATTATTATGAAATTCACGAAGCTTTTGCCGCACAGGTTCTGGCAACTTTAAAAATTTGGGAAAGTCCTGAATTAAGTGCCGAATTAGGTTTAAAGAAAACACTTGGTGCAATTGACCGAAATAAACTAAATGTAAAAGGAAGCAGTCTGGCAGCTGCGCACCCGTTTGCCGCAACAGGCGGAAGAATAATTGGTGTAATGGCAAAGCTTTTAAACGAAAAAGGTTCGGGACGCGGGTTTGTTTCAATTTGTGCAGCAGGCGGACAAGGTGTTACTATGATAATCGAAAAATAAATGAATATTTTACAAAAATTTTTGGGAACGATTTTTCCCCCTTACAAATTTAGCATTAGACGAAAAGAGCAAAAAATTCTTTTTAACGCCATAATAAATGCTTTACCAGAAGACTTTTCAAAAGATCTATCTTTAATAAAAACACAAACAAAAAATAGTACTTTTTTTGATTTAGGGAAATGGGAATTATTCCCTGAATTTCAATATGTTGTTATGTTTTATAAAAATGAAACATATTACAAATTTAGAAAAAGAGGAAATAATTTTAAAATTTCTGGTCTAAAAATATTTTCTAAATTAACGAACAAGTTTGAAGAAATTGAAATTTTGATTCAGGATAACTTAGTTTCTGGTTTAAAAATTCAGAATTCTAATTACCATTTAAATGAATTTAAACTATCATCTATTGATAATACAAGCTTTTCAATTAGTCATTTTGAATTCCCTCAGAATGATATTGATCATTTTTATGATAGTTTAGATAACCAGCTGAAAGAAAAATTGAATTATAATGAATTATTTGATATTGATTATAACGGCAGAACGTTTTATGTTATTTATGATTTAGAAGACGGAAATTATATAGCCGTGGATAAAAAACATTCTGTATATTCTCTAGTTCATGATGCTAGACCTGCTATTCATAAAATGAATACAACATTTCTACAAATTTTAGAAGAAATTGAAACTAATCAATTTAATATAGAGGATCATCTTGAGTCAAGATACAAAACATAAACCGTTTAAAATAAAAAAATCCCAGCACAAACACTGGGATTTTTTTCATCATTTAAAAAGCAAATTCTTCAACAGAAGATAATGCTTTTGGAAGTGCATTTTCGGCAAAATCAGGAATCGCAGTTCCTTCTACACGAAAAGTAGTAACATCTGTCATTCCCATAAAACCTAATACAGCTCGAAGATACGATTCTGAAAAATCGTAACTTTTATAAGGTCCTTCAGAAAATATAGCACCGGATGCAATCGACAAATACACTTTTTTATCTGTAACAAGTCCTTTTGGCCCTTCGGCTCCGTAACTAAACGTCTTCCCTGCTCTTGCAATCTGGTCAATCCAGCCTTTTAAAACCGCCGGAATACCAAAATTGTACAAAGGCACACCAATTACAATAATATCAGATTCCAGAAGTGTTTCAATAGCTTCATCTGAATATTTAAGCACGCTCGTCTGCTCTGGTGTATGCGCATCAACAGGCGTATAAACAGCACTTATATGCGAGTTAGTTAAATATGGTAAAGGTGTTTTAGTAAGATCAAGCGTCTTAACTTCGGTTTCTGGATTTGCAGCAGTTAATTTTTCGATTACTGCATTTGATAATTGATTACTAAATGAAGTATCTCCGTTAGTACTGGTAATTATACGTAGAATTTTTTGGCTCATAATGTATATAATTTGTTTTACGATACAAACTTATATACATTTGCTATCTCTTTTATAGTACTATCCTTGAGGATAGCGCTATCCTTGAAGATAGTAAAGCACAAAATATGGAAACAACAACAGATATAATAAGCGAAATCGTAGAAAAAGATTGTAAACCGCAAGAATGTATGGCAGCGTTACTGCCTGTCCGTGACGCATTAGAAGTTTTGAGCGGGCGATGGAAACTGCCTATTTTAATTGCTTTATCTGACAGGCCAAAACGATTCAAGGAAATTTCTAAAGACATCAACGGAATTACTGATAAAATGCTTTCGAAAGAACTTAAAGATCTTGAAGTCAACAAACTTGTTATTAGAACTGTTTACGACACTTTTCCGCCAACTGTAGAATATTCAAGAACAGAACACAGCAAATCGCTTACCAATGTTATTATGGCATTAAAAGACTGGGGAACTTTGCACAGAAAAGAAATTATTGGGAAATAGTTTTTTTTTAAAGGTGCTAAGGTTCTAAGTTTTCTCAATGGATTCAATTATCTGCAAAATCTGTGAATATTGTACAATCTGCGTGAAATACAAATTTATTTAAACACTACAAAAACTTTACATCAAACTCCTCATCTCAAATTATTCCTGAGCTCAGTAAAACGAGATTGTTTCTTAAAAAAGATAACATTAGAGTTTTAACATATTATACAGAAAAAGATTAAATTTGATTACCCAAATCATTTAAAATTCTGAATAATTATGAAAAAAAAGCTACAATTTAATTTCAGGAATCCCAAACTAATTTATTTCACATTCATTACTGTTTTACTGATTTCAACGCAGTCTTACAGTCAGTACATCACTCAAAATCTTGCTCCGACAGCTGTAATAAAAGAAGGGCTTGCCCTGGAACAAGCACCAGACGGCAGAATCTTTATTGCAGAAAGAGGCGGTATCGTTAAAGTTTTTCAAAACAATACTGTTTCAACGGTTTTTACTGTTAATACAATAACAGACAGCGAACAAGGACTTCTTGGCTTAACATTACACCCAAATTTTGCGGCAAATGGTTACATTTATGTTTTTTATGCTATTGACGATGGTGTAATCAGACACAGAATTGAAAGAGTAAAAATAGATAACTCCAATCAGGTCTTAAGCAGACAGGAAATTTTACTTCTTGAACCTATTGGCGGCGGTTTTCATAACGGAGGCGATTTAAAATTCTTTAACCAATATCTTTATGTAACTGTTGGTGACAGCCAGCAGAGTACTAATTCTCAAAATTTAGATACTTACAAAGGAAAAATTCTGCGTTTAACAGAAGAAGGACAGCCGGCACCGGGAAATCCATTTTACGGAAGCGGTTCTGTACAAAGACAAAGCATCTGGGTTTATGGTTTTAGAAATCCATGGCGTTTGGTTCCAAATGAAACTGCCAATAAATTATATGTATTAGACGTTGGAACTTCATGGGAAGAAATAAACGAAATCAGCAATCCTGCAATTCGTAACTATGCATGGGGACATCCGCAGGGAGGCGACGGAAATCAAACCGAAACCAATTTATTTACCAATCCAATTTTTACTTACGCTACAGGAAGTATTGGAAACGCATTAACAAACGGAGTGCTATATAATCCAACAATTTCAAGATACCCTAATTTACAGGGAAAATTTATCATTAAAGATTATGTTAGAACCGAAATAAGATCTTTTGACCCAAATATTGCTGATCCTGTTTCTACCGTCTTTTTTGTGGCACCGCAGCAAATGGCACTCGGAATGATGCTAGGCAACGACGGCTATATCTATTATTGTGCTTACGGAAACAATGGTTCTTTAATCAAACTCGATTATATTGAAACCGCAGCTCCTACTATTGTCAATCATCCGTTATCGCAGAGTATTATGGAAACTAATCCTGTAACATTCAGCGTTTCGGCAAGCGGTACAGGTTTAACCTATCAATGGCAGTTTAACAACGTAAACATAAACGGAGCAACAGCTGCTACTTATACAATACCCAATGTAACAAACGCAAATGCAGGAAATTACAGAGTTATAGTTACCAATACAGCAGGAAATGTAACCAGCAATCAGGCTGTTTTAACTGTTACACCGTTTAGCAACGCTCCTACTGTTTCTATAGTTTCTCCTTTGCCAACATTAAAATGGAATGCAGACGATTTAGTTGCTTTTGAAGCTTCGGCAACCGATGTAGAAGACGGAACACTGCCTGCAAGTGCTTTTTCATGGAATATTGATCTTTTTCACGAAGATATTCCCGGAGCCGGCCACTCTCATCCCGGTGCAAGTCCGCAGGGCTTAAAATCAGGAACTTTTACAGCCTCAAATCAGGGAGAAAAAACACCAAATGTGTGGTACAGATTTACAGTAAAAGTAACCGACAGCAACGGCTTAACCGGAACAGCATTTGTTGACATTAAGCCTAATTTAGTCGATGTTACAGCAGCAAGTTCACCCGTGCCGCTTAATTTAGAATTCAATCAAAAACCGGTTACGGCGCCTTCAACAAAACAAGTTGTAGCAAATGCTGCTCTTCAGACTTTAAATGCTCCAACACCGCAATACATTGGAAATATGCGCTACGATTTTGACCATTGGAGTCAGGGCGGAAATGCTAATCAGACTTTTAAAGCTCCGGCTACTGGAACAATTACTTATACTGCATTTTATAATGAAACAACACTTCAAAATGCACCTTATCAGGGAATAGTTGCTCAAATTCCGGGAGTTATTGAAGCCGAAAATTACGATATCGGACCCGGTGCTTTTCTGGATAAAAACGGCGGAGGCGATACAGCTTACAGACCCGGAGACGGCGTAGGAACTGAAGTGTGCAATGAAGGCGGTTTTAATTTAGCCTATGTTGCAAAAGACGAATGGTTAAAATACACCACAAAAGTAAATACAACCGGAAACTACACCATAAACCTGCGAATTGCAACACCTTATAACAATAGAAAACTGCATCTTGAAGTCGATGGCGTAAACGTAACCGGTGTAGTAAATATTCCAAATACAGGAGGATTTCAAAACTGGCAGACATTTGCAGTGCCAAATATCCCTTTAACGCAGGGAAATCACGTTATTACCTTGTATTTTGATGAAAACGACACCAATGTCAACAAAATGGAATTTGTATTATCTGGAAGCACAGCAGCTCCAATTGCCGATTATGAAGTAAGTCCGCAGACAGGATGTATAAATACTGCTGTAACTTTTACCTCAGTTTCCGTAGGAACTGTAGACAATTACCTTTGGAATTTTGGCGAAGGTGCGCAGCCTGCAACAGCCACAGGAGCGGGTCCGCATACTGTACTTTACGGCACCGAAGGAACAAAAACTGTTTCCTTAACAGTAAGCAATTCAATTGGAAATAATACCAAAAACAATTCGCCTTTTACGGTGCACAATTGTACTTTGGGCGTAGAAAATCCAAATAAAGAATCAAACAAAATCACTGTTTATCCAAATCCGTCAAAAGGATTATTTCATTTGTCAAAAGAACTGGAATGGACTGTGTTTTCTGCTTCGGGAAGTAAAATTAAGGAAGGTTCAGGAAATGTAATTTCAATTTCGGAACACGCTTCAGGAATATATTTCATAAAAACCAATGCATCCGCGAAAGCAATACGAATCAGCAAACAATAATTATTTACAATAAATCACTAAAAAAATTAAAGAGCCGGAAAGTTTAAAAAATAAACTTTCCGGCTCTTATATCATAATACAGCTCAAAAACCTCTGTCTCTTTGAACCTCTGTCTCTTCGTCCCTTTTAAAAAACCCTAAACCGCAAAATAAGGCGACAATATATCTTCAAAATTGTAAAAACCTTTTTTCTTGTCTTTTATATTTTCGGCTACAAAAACAACTCCGTTTCCAAAAGCTTCTCTTGAAATAGATTCGTGAATTAAACGCACAGTTTGATACGGAAATCCAAAAATAACTTCGTGTTTACCTACAATTCCGCCCGCTCGAACTGAATTAATGTTTTCTTTTTCCACATCAAGTGCCTCAGCAATTTTTAATGCCGTGCCGGATGTTCCCTGCTTTTTCTTAAAATGTTCTTCGTTGACTTCAATATCAACCCACGGCGCAATTTTCTTTAAAAATTTAGCAGCAAACAATAAAAAGTTTACACCCAAAGTAATATTAGGCGACCAGAAAACGGTGGTTTTATCTGATAATTTTTCCAGAAGTTTTAATTCATTTTCTTCATAATGAGAAATAGCCGAAATAATTTTTACGTTCTTTTTAGCCGCAATTTCGCCATACGTGTAAATTCCTTCGTTTGATGAAAAATCGATAATAACATCTACCGGATGATTTTCTAATAATTCTTCGATAGAACTGTTAGCGCTTGAATAGATTAATCCGGGTTCTTCTGACTCGATTCCTAAAAATTCCGGAACCGATCTGTGTTCTAAAACAGTACTTTGTCTTAAAACCCATTCCAGTGAGAATTTTTTGTTTTCCAGTAAAATTGATGCTACTGATTTTCCAGTCTTTCCAAATCCGATTAATCCTATTTTCATATAATATTTTTTAATTGAGTATTGAAACTCGTTAGCAGAAATGATATTTTTAGAAGGCTGAACAATCAAAGAAATTGTCTCAAAAAAATACCCCTAAAATATCCTAGTTTGATAAAAATAGGAATTTTATAACAGTTTTACTAATTAAAATTGACTTTTATAACAATGCAAGCTCTTATTATTAAGATTTATTCTATTAATACAGTTTTTAATGTATTTGTTTCATTACATAATTTAAAATGATTTTGCAGCTAAATCTCTACACATATTCTGCTTCGTAATATTTAAAAAAATTAGCAGTAAAAAAAAGATTTAGTAATGTACAACTAAACATATTTTCAGTAGTTTTATGACCTGAATCCCCCAAATCAATTCAGTAAAGAATGGCTTATAATACAAAAGAATTAATCAGGTTTTTAGACGCCCAGAATAAACTTTATTTAACGGCTCTTGATGAAATTAAAAAAGGTAAAAAAGAATCTCCGTGGATGTGGTTTATTTTTCCGCAGATAAAAGGAATGGGTTCCAGCGATACTTCAAAATTCTATGAAATTAAAAATGCCGATGAAGCCATCGCTTTTCTTGAACATCCTATTTTAGGCAAACATTTAATTGAAATTACCGCAGAACTTATCAAAAAAGAAGAAGAAACAGTCGGCGATATATTTGGTTCTCCAGATGTTGCAAAATTACAGTCATGCATGACACTGTTTGCGAGCATTCAGAATACAGAACCGGTTTTTCAGGAAGTACTGCATAAATATTTCGACGGATCATCTGATTTTCATACACTACAATTATTATACAGCAATTTATAAGAAGTAAGAATCAATTTGCAAATACACGAGATCTTTTAAAAATAAAGCCTATTTAACGGCATTTATAAATAAGATATTTATATTTGCAACGCTGTTGCGTTTATTTGTTTGATAATTAAACTTTTAAACTTGCAACGGAAATACCACGGAATGAAAAAGAAAATTGCATTTATAAATTTCCTGATGTCTTTTGCAGTATTGTTCGCCATGCTGTTTCAGACGGTTCACTCCTACGAGCATATTTTAAGACAGGCATCAGAAAAACACTGCGATCATAAATACACTGCCGGGCAAAAAGAAATAACACACAGCCACTCTGTCGATTCTAATTGTCATATTTGTCATTTTACCTTCAGTACGTATATTCCAAATACTTTTGAGGCATTTTCATTTCATAAAACAACCGTTGAAATCTCTGGTATATTCTTTTACTTTGAAAGTATTTCAACCTTTTTTAAAGGCAGTCTTTTTGCACTGCGAGCGCCTCCCGCACTTTTATAATTACTGCATTTCAATTTTTCAGGTATAAACAGTTTTACCTATACTATTTAGGAAAAAGAAAACATGTTTTACTATTTTTTTTGATGTATCTCTTTCGGATTCAATCAAAAACACGTCTGTTTTCCTGCAGTAATTCTTCAATACACAAATAATTTTAAGCTTTTAAATCTTTTTAAAAGCCTGAAAATTATATATCTATTTTAAAAAAAATCAAATTTTCTCAATAAACAAACTTATGCTTACAGCAACAAACCTCACCAAGAAATATGGCGATTACACGGCTTTAAATGCCTTAAACTTAACTATAAAAGAAGGCGAAATCTTTGCCCTTTTAGGACAAAACGGCGCCGGAAAAACCACTACTATTAATTTATTCCTGGGATTTATTGAGCCTACTTCGGGTGAATTGGAAATCAACAATATTTCGGTTACAGAAAACAATCAGGAAACCAAAAAACATATTGCCTATATTCCAGAAACGGTAATGTTATATCCAAATCTAACTGGTTTAGAGAATCTTAAATTCTTTTCGTCGCTGGCAGGATTTAAATATTCGGCAGGAGAACTGACTTATTTTTTAAGCAAAGCCGGACTTCAGGCTGCAGCGCATGATCAAAACTTAGGCGGTTATTCTAAAGGAATGCGTCAGAAAGTAGGAATCGCGATTGCCATTGCCAAAAAAGCAAAAGTGCTTTTGTTAGACGAACCTACAAGCGGTTTAGATCCAAAAGCATCTAATGAATTTTCGCAGATTTTAAAAGAACTTTCAGCAGACGGAACAGCAATTTTAATGGCAACTCACGATATTTTCAGAGCAAGGGAAGTCGCTTCGCATATTGGAATCATGAAACAGGGAAATCTGGTTACGGTTATTGAAGCTGATAAAATATCGGCCAATGAGCTGGAAGATTTGTATTTACAAACCGTTTAAGATGAAGAATATATTTTCTATTTTATTCTTAATTGGTCTTGCAAATCATGCACAGTCGCAGGAAATTAGAGGAAAGATTATCGATAATATTTCCAAAGAAGCCATTATCGGAGCATCGGTAGAAATTTTAAACTCTAATAAAGAAACCGTTACAGATCAGGACGGAAATTTTAAACTAGAAGGTCAGGGAATTATTGAAATTTCGGCAGCAGGTTACAAGACCTTACAGCTGAAATCGAGTTCAGATTTTATGACTATTCAGCTTGAAACTGACCGAAATGAATTGCAGACTGTTGAAATTTTAGGCCGTTCGACTAAAAAATACAACAGCGATTATTCGTTTGCAGCCACAAAAATTGCCACTTTAAACAAAGATATTCCGCAGTCTATTTCAACCATAACCAAAGAATTAATAGCAGACAAAGGCGCTTTTTATCTGGCCGATGCCGTAAAAATGTCCAGCGGCGTAATTCCGGCGAGTTATTACAATCAATACACGATTCGTGGTATCAGCCAAAATGAAGAAGGTCAGATTATTAACGGAATGCGAACGCGTCAGTATTATTTTCTGCAGCCTTTAACGAGCAATATAGAGCGTATTGAAGTTATAAAAGGTCCGTCGAGCGCCACGTTTTCGTCTGTAGATCCGGGCGGAAGCATTAATATGGTAACCAAAAAACCTTTGGCAATAGACCGAAAAGAAGTCAGCATGAGCGTGGGAAGTTTTAGCACTCTTCGCGGAACACTTGATTTTACAGGACCTTTAAACGAGTCAAAAACGCTTTTGTATCGTGTAAACGGTGCGTATCAGCAGGCTAAATCGTTCAGGGATTTGGTTAATAATAAGTCCTTTTTGATTTCTCCGTCGTTCAGCTATATTCCAAACGAGAAAACGGCAATTAATACAGAACTTATTTTGAGCGACATGACGGGGACTCTGGACCGCGGGCAGCCAATTTTTGGCGCCGTTGCCGGAAAAACCAGTTTAAATAAAACGCCAATAAGTTTGAATCTCGGCGCTTCGGGCGATTTCTTTAAATCAAAAGAAATGATTTTGATGACCAATTTTGCGCATAAATTCAACTCAAAAATTGGTTTTAATGCTTCGTATATGAAACAAACCTGGACAGAAGATCTTCAGGAACACAGAACTACAAATGCTTTTGCGGTCGATATGAATAATCAGCCGGTTTCGAGTCTGGCAATGATGCAGTTTGTTCAGCGTCAGCAAAATTGGGATGTAGACAACTTAAGTGCGTACTTTAATTTTGATTTTAAAACCGGAAATCTCAATCATAAATTATTAACGGGTTACGATTTAAGCAGCTGGAATAAAAATAAAGGCGGCGGACAAAACGCGGCAAGAGGTTATTTATTGAATGACGGAACGGTTGCAGGCTCTTTTGTACCGGCAAATGCTTCTAATTATCAAACTATTACGGTAGACGGCATTGAACTGCCAAAACCAAATGTAGAATATTTCAACTTAAATAATCCGGTGTATAAAATAACAAGCCCCGAAGATTATACTTTAAATGTTCGAACTGCGCTTCCATCTGCATTAACGACTACAAATGCGGTTTATATTCAGGATCAGATTCAATGGGAAAAATTGACCGTTTTATTGGGTTTAAGAAGCGAATGGTTTGAAGATATTACAAATTACGAAACCAATAATGAGCTGAAAGTCAAAAAATCTGCCTTACTGCCAAGAGTTGGAATTACGTATGCCGTAAACAGCGCAATTAATGTTTACACGACATATCTAGAAGGTTATCAGCCGCAATCGAATACGGTAACATTAATGCCTCAAACAGGTTCTCTGCCTGCTGGAAGTTTGTTTGATCCCCTGGAAAGTGATTTAAAAGAAGTGGGAATAAAAACTACTTTTTTAAACAACAGCATGAGTTTTAATGCGGCGATTTACGAAATCAATCAGCGCAATATTTTAATGAATGCCAACGATCCTGTAAATCCTGATTTGCTGGTAACAAGAGGTGCTGAAAGAAGCCGTGGTTTTGAATGCGATTTAGCCGGATATATTACTCCAGACTGGCAGATAAACGCCTCGTACAGTTACATTGATGCCGAAATTACCAAAGACAGCAATACGGCTTTAATTGGCGCGAGAAAGCAGAACACACCAAAAAACAGCGCTAATTTATGGACTCGTTATAATTTTAAAGCTGACTCTGCTTTAAAAGATTTAGGAATCGGAATTGGAATGCAGTACCAAAGCAGTAAAGTGCCTTGGTTTACGCGCGATTTTACACTTCCTGATTTTACCATTTTTGATGCTGCTTTGTTTTACAAACCTAGCAAAAGCAATGTACAGATTGCCGTAAACGCAGGCAATTTATTAAACAAAACGTATTGGCTTGGCGCGCAGAATTATCTGCGTTTATTTCCGGGAAGTCCAAGAAATGCAAGTCTTACGGTAACTTATAAATTTTAATTTATATGAAATTATTACAAACAGAAATTCTTATAGCCCGACATTTTAAAAACTCTGTTTTTAAAAATCAGGCACTTTATATTATTACTTTTTTTATTGGCGCACTGCTTTTATTTGCTGCTTTTTCGGGTTGGGATAATTACAAAAGCCAAAATGAAACCAGCGAAAAATATCAGCATGAATCGCGCGAAGACTGGTTAAAAAATCCCGATAAAAATCCGCATAGAATGGCGCATTACGGCAATTTTGCTTTTAGAAAAAGTACATCGCTGAGTGTTTTTGAATTTGGAATGGAACCATTTTTTGGAAATGCCATTTTTATGGAAGCACACAAACAAAACACGGCTAATTTTTCTGAAGCAGGATTTTCAAACAGTATGCTTCGTTTTGGCGAAATCAGCATTGCCATGGTTTTGCAGATTTTACTGCCTTTGTTAATCTTTTTTGTTGGGTTTAATTCTGTAGCTTACGAAAGAGAAAACGTAACTTTAAAAATACTTTTAAGCCAGGGAATCAGCTGGAAACAGCTTTTATTTGGAAAAATTCTGGGTATTGCCGGCGTTATAATGCTGCTTTTTATTCCCACGATTATCGTGCTGGTTTTAATTTGGTTAATACTTCAAAACTTTTCAATTTCGGCAGATGAAACCATTAAAATGCTGCTGTTTATTGTCTTTCATTTTATTTATTTAATGTTTTTTTGTGTCGTGGCTGTTTTGGTTTCGGCATCAAGCAAAACCTCAAAAAAAGCTTTGGTTTCGTTAATTGGAATCTGGCTTATTTTTACCATTATTCTGCCAAGAACTACACAGGCAGTGGGTGCGTATTTGTATGAAGCGCCTTCTAAAACTCAGTTTACCAGCGATATCGAAAAAAATATCCTGAAACAAGGAGACAGCCATAATCCAAACGATGTACATTATAAAGCCATAAAAGATTCTTTATTAAGAGCTTACAAAGTCGATTCGGTACAAAAACTTCCTTTTAATTATTCGGGATTTATTATGACCGAAGGCGAAAAAATCAGTTCGAATATTTACAACAAACATTTAGAAGAACTGCTTAAAATTTATGCCAGACAAAACAGTTTTTCTAAAGCGGTATCGTTTTTAAACCCTTATATCGCGATGAAAAATCTTTCGATGGGATTATCAAATACTGATTATGATTCGTACATCGATTTTCAAAAACAAGCCGAAAAATATCGTTACGGAATGGCGCAGAAAATGAATGCTTTACAAGTTAAATACATCAGCAATAAAAAACCCGGACCAAACGATAAACCGCTTACAATTGGCAAAGAACACTGGGCAGAAGTTGAAGAATTTCATTATGAACCAAAAGGTATTGCGGAGGTTTTAAAAACCGAAATTGTTTCTGTTATTTCTATTCTTTTATGGGTAATTCTGTTGTTTATTTTAATCAGAATTGCTGCTAAAAATCTAAAAGCCATTTAATATGTTAGTACTCTTATTTAAAAATTTTATACGCTCAAAAGGTACCAAAATTGGTTTGCTGTTTTTACTTCTTATTGGTTTTATAAGCCTTTTAATTGGTCGTCAGTTTCAGGAAAAACAGCAAAATAATATTGCCGAAGCTGCAGTTTATCAAAAGGAACATATTGCCAGAAATGCTGCTTTTCATAAAGACGAAATTGGGCTTCTCCTCTACTACATCAAATTTTCTCTGGTTAATAAAACGCTTCCTATAAATAGTCTGGCAATTGGCCAGCGCGATGTAAATCCGTCGATTCAAAGTGTTACGATACGCGGTTTAGAAGGTCAGAAATACGATTCTGAACTTAATAATCCAAGTAATCTTTTATCCGGAAATATTGATTTCAGCTTTGTGCTTTTGTATTTGTTTCCGCTTTTGATTATTGCTTTTTCATATAATATTATTTCCGAAGAAAAAGAATCAGGAACTTGGAAAATTGTGGCTACGCAAAGTTCTAATACCTTTTTATACATTTTAAAACTGTTTTATGTTCGAATTTTAAGCTTAACAACACTTTTAAGTTTAATACTTTTAGCCGCAGTTTTGTTTTTGCAGATTCCGCTTGATAAGGCATTTTTTGTTTTTTACGGACTTTCAGTTTTGTATATTTTGTTTTGGTTTGCGGTTTGCTTTTTTGTTGTTTCGCTTCAAAAAAACTCAAATTTTAATGCGGTTATTTTACTTACTGTCTGGCTGTTTTTGATTATTATTCTGCCTGCGGTAATTAATACTTACATTATTAACCGATACAAAGTTCCTGAGGCTTTAGAATTAACACTTACACAGCGAAATGCGTATCATGAAAAATGGGATATGGATAAACAGGAAACGCTGGATAAATTCTACAAACATTATCCGCAGTTTAAAAATTATCTTCTTCCAGATAAAGAATTCAGCTGGCTTTGGTATTACGCCATGCAGCAAATGGGCGACGATGAATCGGCAGTACAGTCAAAAGAATTAGAGACCAAACTATTGCAGCGCAACCGCGCAGGCGAATTAATCGCGCAGTTTATTCCAACGCTTCATACGCAGATTCAGTTAAATGAAATTGCAAAGTCTGATTTGCGAAACCAGCTTTTGTTTTTAAAAGAAACAACGCAGTTTCATGAAAAACTAAGACTGCATTTTTATCCAAAAATATTCGATAATGCTCCGGTTAACGAACAAAAATGGGAAGATTTTAAAGTCGAAACCTTTACAGATAACACTGAAACGAGTTTTATGAAAGCCTTTTTACCATTACTGCTTTTCAGTTTATTATTGATTGGTTTTGGATGGAGAAATTTTAATCGAAAGATTACTATTTAAGGCTTTTTTTAACCGCAAAGGCACTAATAATTACGCAAAGCCCGCAAAGTTTTTTAGACAAAGCTTTGCGGACTTTGCGTTTTTTACAGCCTTAGTATACAACAAAACCCTGCGTGCTTTGCGGTTAAAAAACAGTCAAACCAAACCTTTTCTGAATAAAATTTTCAGTAAAGGTCTTTATTTTTATTTTATTTAGAATTAATATAAATAAACTTCTATATTTGCCGCTTTCTGAGCAAATTAAGTACTTTTCAAAAATACTTATATGGCTTCTGTAAAGTAAATTTCGTTTAATGAACAACAATACCAGTTTCGAATTAGAACTATTTCATTCTTTTAAGAATGGAGACGAAACTGCGTATACTTTTTTTTACGATAAATATTTCAGAAGAATCCAGTCATTCAGCGTTCAGTTTATTTATGACGCTGATGAAGCCGAAAATCTGGCTCAGGAAGCTTTACTGCACTTATGGCAGAACAAGGAAAATGTAGAATCTATAAACGGGATTCAGGCTTTTTTGTTTACTTACGCCAAATCTAAATGTTTGAATTTAATCCGCCATAATAAGGTAAAGGATAAATTTAAAAACGACCTGCTTAACCACCAAGAAAGAGAACTGGATATTGAGGTTTTAAATTCGCTGCAATTCGACACTTTAGAACTAACCGAATTAGAACGCATTATTCAGGAATCTATTAACGAATTACCTCCCAAAACCAGAGAAGTTTTTATAAAAAAACGCTTCGAGAATAAAAAAAATGCAGAAATCGCCGAAGAAATGGAAGTTACTTTAAAAGCCGTTGAAGCCCACATGACAAAGGCTTTGAAGATTTTAAAGACGAAATTATCGGATTATTTGTTCTTGATTTTTATCCTTATTTATAATAATTAAGAATAAAAGGTAGGGTTTTTTATTTCTGAGGTGTACTAACAATAACGAGAAGTTTTAATACTCAAATATGACATCGGAAATAATACAAAAATATCTTTCTAACGAAGCTTCAGAGCAAGAAGTTCAGGCACTTTTTGAATGGATTGAAGAATCGGCAGAAAACAAGAAACAATTTATAACGGCAAAGAAAGCGTGGGTTCTTTCCGGCATATCTAAAGATATTTTTAGTGATTCTGTTCCATTAATTCAAATGAAACCTAAAAACAAACTGAGGAAGTATTTAAGTTACGCCGCAGTATTTTTAGTTCTTATTGGGTTAGGAAAAACTATTTTATTATTTACCGATAAATCTAAAACATCAAAAGAAATTGTTCTGGAAATGGGCGACGGCCGTCTGGAATATTTTTCTGGAAAAAATGAAACCACTTTAGTAAATGACAAAGGAGATTTGGTGGCTAAAAGATTTCCTAATCAAATCATTTATTTTGGTAAAACTTCAAATGATAAAGTGGTTTACAACACACTTACTATTCCATACGGAAAACGATTTAAACTTAAACTTTCTGACGGCACTATTGTGAGTTTAAACGCCGGAAGTTCATTGCGTTATCCGGAACAGTTTGGCATAAACGGAAACCGAAATGTGTATTTAACCGGTGAAGCTTTTTTTGAAGTAGCCAAAGATAAAGAGCATCCGTTTATTGTAAATGCCAATCAGGTTGATATTAAGGTTCTTGGGACAAAGTTTAATGTGAGCGCTTATCCCGAAAATCCTACTGTTAACAGTACTTTAGTTGAAGGAAGCATCCAAATGTCTGAAACTGCTGATCCTTCAAATGCAATTTTGCTTGAGCCAAACCAAATGGCGACATGGCAGAATAATGCTAAAAAAATTACCCTCAAAAATGTTGATGTTTCCCTTTACTCAGCCTGGACAAAAGGAGAACTCGCATTTAAAGACACCCCATTTTCTACAATCGCTAAGATTATTCAGCGCACCTACGACGTTGAAATTATCAATCAAAATTCTGACTTGGCCAGACAGAATTTTACTGGTACAATAAATAGCAGCGAATCTAGTGTCGAGAACATTTTAGACCTTCTAAAACGCGACACTCCTTTTAATTATTCAATTGATCATAAAACAATTACAATTACCAATCCTCGATAAATAAATAAACATGACATTTGCGATACAACCCGTTTTAAGAAAAATTCTGTTTTTCTTAGCCATTCTCATATCTGGTTTTAAAGGATTTTCTCAGAATAAACTCATAACATTACACGTAAAAAACAAACCTATAAGCCTAATTATCAAATCAATTGAAGAACAAACTGATTTTAGAATAATTTATAATGCTAAAAAAATAGACACTGACCAGCTTGGCGATTTAGATGTTAATAATGCGACTCTTGAAACGGCTTTAACACAGTTATTAAAGGATAAAAATATTTCATTTTACATTCAGAAAAAGCAGGTTTTATTAACCAGTGCTGCTCCTGATACATCGAATGCCGATACTCATGAAACGGAAAGATTTATTACCGGAACGGTTTATAATGCTAAAGATAAACTGCCTCTTCCGGGCGCGACAATCCGTATAAAAGGAACCGGAATGGGCGCTATAACTGATTTTAACGGAAAATTCGTTTATCAGTTAAAAGGAAATAATATCCCAAATCTGGTTCTTGAAGCGGGATTTTTAGGAATGGAAACACAATCTCAAAAAGCCGAAGATAAAAAATCGTTTGTTTTTTATCTTCAGGAAGTTACAGATGAATTAAATCCGGTTGTAATTACTTCTTCTTATGGAACTGAAAAATTAAAAGAAGAAATTGTGGGGAGTATTTCGACATTGCAGGCTAAAGATATTGCTGTTGAACAGGCTTCTGAAAGTTTTGATAAAATGATAACCGGACAAATTGCAGGAGTTTTGGTTGAAAATACGTCTGGAGTTGGTGGTCCTGTAAAAATCAATGTTCGTGGTCAGGGAACTTTATCTTCTTTAAACGGATCTATTACAGGTACTTCATCTCAGCCTCTTATTATTGTTGATGGTGTCGTAATGAGCGAAGAATTTGCTATTGACAGTAACTCGTTTGATGGAAGTGGTGATTTCGCTGAAAATCTGGCAAATCCATTAATGAAAATTGCTCCAGAAAACATTGAAACTATTTCTGTTTTGAAAGATGCTGCAGCAGTTGGTATCTATGGTGCCGATGGTGCAAACGGTGTAATTTTGATTACTACCAAAAAGGGAAAAAAGGGAAAAACACAGTTTGGTTTTTCTAATCAGTTAGGGGTTTCTTCTGCCATTAATCAAATTAAATATTTAAATGGAGAACAATACACAGAGCTTCGAAACGAATATTTGAAAAATACTACGCCAACCCATGTTCCTTTTGCATACAATGGCATAAATACAGATTGGTTTAACATATTAAACAGATCTGGTATTTTTAATAAGTACAATTTTAATGTTTCTGGTTCAACTTCTAAGTTTTCATACCGTACAAATATTAGTTATACAAAAATTGATGAACCGCAGATTGGAAACAAAACCAAACAATTAAATGCCGGAATTAATTTAGGTTATAATTCCGGAAAGTGGGACATTAACTTAATGATGAATCCTAGTTTTGTACAAAAAGATGCGCCAAATATTTTTTACAGTTTTGCCTATATTCCTACCCTTGCGGTTTATAATGCAGATGGCTCTTATGCTGATTTAGGAGTAAGCGGTTCAACCAGAGGAAATCCTTTGGCTGCAATCGAACAAAACAAAAATGAAGCACAAACTTTCGGTCTGTTAGGTAGTTTAAATTTATCTTATAAACTTAATAAAAACATCAAATTCTCTACTCTTTTTGGTATGGATTATACTGATAAAGAACAGGATCGCTACTTTTCTGCAGCAAATGAAAGCGGACAGAACAATGGAACTTTTACCCTCGACGGAATTAGCAGACCAGCATGGGGACGCCGTGTTATAAATCAAAGAAATTCTTTAAAATGGAACTGGCAGGGACAAGCATTATTTAATAAACAATTAAATGAAAGCAATGAAATTGATGGTGTAGTTGGATTTGAACTAGCTGAAGATAAAACTGATGTTAATTACAAAGCTGGAATAGGTTTTTTAAATCCGGAATATATTCACAGTGTAGCAGAGGCAATAAGAGATGACAATCCGGATACACCAGCTGATGAATCTAAAAGCGGGCAGACTTACAGAAGTGAAATTAGTTATAATTCAAGAGTTTCGCTATTCTCACAATTAAATTACAACTATAAAAAACGTTATTTTTTACTGGCGAATTATCGTCGTGATCAAAGTTCTGTTTTTGGAGACGATACTGATGTGGCTCATAATGGCGGTTTGGGAGCAGGATGGATTATAAGCAATGAAAATTTTCTGAATTCTAATTCATGGATTGATTTCTTGAAATTAAAAGCCAGTTATGGTACAACGGGAAATTCTAAAATTGGTTCATACAGATCTGCCGGATTGTATAATATTGGCCAAAACCAATATAACGGTTCAATTGGGGCAACTGTAGGAACTGCGCCTAATGGTAGATTACAATGGGAAAAAAACACAAAATTCAATGCAGGATTTGATTTTAATGTTTTCAAAAGAGTTGAATTGACATTAGAATATTATTACGATAATAAAAGTGACTTAATTACTTCCAGAGATATTCCAACAGAAAACGGTTATAGTTCTGTTCAACTAAATGCGTCAAGCATGTATAATAAAGGTTTTGAACTTACTACAAGAATTAAATGGATAAAAAGTAATGCCTTTAAATGGACAACTGCATTCAATATATCAACAGTCGATAGTAAAGTTACGTATCTAAAAGGTTTAGGAAGTGATTATTCTGTGGCAAATTTAGCTCTGGCACAAAAAATCGGTTACAGCACTACAACATTATGGGGAGTAAAATGGATTGGTGTAGATCCGGCAACAGGCAGGGATCTTGTGCAAAAAAATGGTAAAGTTTACGATGCTAAAACGTATAATGATTTATATACAATCGCTGACTGGGAGCCTATTGGAGATAAACAAGCAGATGCTTATGGAGGTTTCTATAATAATTTTACTTTTTATAACAATTTAACTTTATCAATTAGAGGAGATTATCAAATTGGCGGGGATTTCTTGGTATCAGATGCTCTTGTAGACAAATATTCAAATACTTCTAATAGAAATTTATCTGTTAACGCTTACGATTACTGGAGAAATCCCGGAGATAATGTTTCGCAGTCAGCAGTTACGGCATCTCCTCTACTGCCAAACTTAAGTAAGTATATTTATGATGCAACCTATATCAGAATTAGTAATGTTAATTTAAGTTATAGTGTTCCGTTAAAAAATAGTTTTCTGGATGCTCTTTCTGTTTTTGCAGATGCTACAAATGTGGCATACTGGTACAAAGAAAAAAGCCCGAAAGGAATGAATGGAATACGAGAGTATAGTTATACTTATCCTCAGGCAAGAACAATTTCGCTGGGAGTTAATGCTAAATTTTAAGAAAATGAAATATTCAAAATACCTATCAATATTTTTCCTGATCCTTTCGCTGCAAAGCTGTAGTGACTTTTTAGAACAAGAACCCGGAACAGAAACTTCTATAGACGAACTTTTTCAAAACAAAAAAGGTGTTTTACAAGCACTTACAGGACTTTACTATGACCTGGAAGGCAATATTAGACCAGAACGTTTTGCCGTTTATGCTGATTTACAAGGCGGTAATCTAAAGTTTGCTCCTACTGCTACGGGAAGTCTTAAAGGACAAATTTCAATATCATCAAATATCGAGCAAGTTTATTCTTTTGAAGATTTAGCTCTAACCAGTAATTTTAAATCATTTTATGATACTAATTATAAGATAATAAATCAGGCTAATTTAATTTTAGAGTACACTCCTGCTATAACTGATGCTACAGAAACTGAGAAAAATCAAATAAAAGCAGAAGCTTTGACTATTAGAGCTTATGCCCATTTTCTTTTATCGCTTGTATACAGTCAGGATTATAAATACACCCCAGATGCCTCACATTTAGGAATAATTTACAGCACAGAATCTATTAAATCCGGAATAAAATATCCGGCAAGGAAAACTGCTGCAGAAACTTATTCTTTAATTATCGAAGACTTAAAAACAGCTATTGACAATTATTCAGACAGTTCATTGCTTACAGGTTCTGCAACATCTTTTTTCAGTCAAAAAAGCACAAAAGCATTACTGGCAAGGGTTTATCTTCAAAAAGGAGACTGGACAAATGCTTACGATGTTGCAAATGATGTAATTACAAATTCTGGTGTTGTATTAACCAGTAAGGAAAGCTTAGTTGCAGAATGGGAAAAACCAGATCTTCCTATTTCAGAAATCCTGCTTGAATTTTCAATTCGAAAAGATACCGAAGGAAACGTTTCATCATCAATGGCGCAAGTTTTTGGATATACCTCAGATACAAACTTTCAAAAATATACCGCTTCAAATGATTTAATAAATCTATACGAAAACACAGATTTAAGAAAACAATTATTTTTAGAAAAATCGCTTTTTACAATTGTAGATGGTGTACAAACAACTCGTAACTACAATTTTACTAAAAAATTTCAGGATAACCCGGGTTATGTTGCTTTCAGACTCAGCGAAATGTATTTAATTCGTGCCGAAGCTGCTTTAGAAACAAATCGTGCAGATCAGGCAATGGCAGATATTAACATTATCCGCGCCCGCGCAAATGCATCATTACTAACCAGTACCGCTAATCTAAAAGAAAATATCTTTTTAGAAAGAAGAAAAGAATTATGCTTTGAAGGCTTTTTATTCTTTGATATCGCCAGAATGCATAAAGATGTTTCAAGAAACGACGGTTGTATCGCTACAGTCTGCAGTATGACTTATCCGTCTTTAAAATACGTACTGCCAATACCAACATTCAACACTAATCTTAACCCAAACTTGCAGCAAAATGACTCGTATTAAGATATTCAGTATAATATTTACGGCCATATTATTTACATCTTGTTCAAAAGATGATTATAAAATAGGCTCCGACATTGACCCATTTGTAAGATTCAATTTTTTAGTAAAAAGTGATAATACACCTTTGGAATATCCGGCTGTTAATGGAAGTTTAGTTCCTCAAAACACTTATGAAAACAAATCTGTAAAAACATTAAAAGTTCCGGTAGCCTTAACAGCCCGTTCGTTAAAAGAATCAGTTACAGTTCATTTTAGTGCCGAAACTACAGGTATAAGCGACAGTTTTAGTGTAAATCCGGTAAATGAACTTTCATTTCAGGGAAATAAACTAACAGATACCATTTATGTTTCTTTTGATAAAAGATGGGCTGCAAGCCAAAATATCACTTTAAAACTGGAAACAGTTTCCAATCCTGATATTCATATTGGAAATTTGAATACAGAATATACTAATGACACTTTTAAAATTGATTTAGGTGCCATTTCAACTAATCATACATTTCCGGTAACATCATACAACATTAAAGGTGAAATTGGCGAAACTATTGATTTTAGAGTGAATTATCCAAATGGCTTTTTCCCTGAAGAAATTGAAAATGCTTCTATTTTTAAATTCCAAAACGGTTTTGAATATTCGTTAACACATGACGATTACGGCGATAACAGAACTTCTGTAAACTATCATTTAACGCTCTTAGAAGACCTTCAAAATGATGATGTTCGCTACGAATCTAAATTAACGTTAATCAACATTCCTAATTACACAGCTACCGGAAATATCAATTTAACTATTGCAAAACCAATAAAATCTTCAAGAGACGTTAAGGCGTATCCGGCATCTAAATTTACAGATCCAACAAATGCATTTTATTTAACTTACGGCGAACATTGGTTTAGTAATACTAGTGGTAATTGTGCATGGCAGACATTCAACGCCTTAACTTTTCCTGTAATTGTTACCAAAGACGATCCAAATGCAATACTTTACAGTGACAGAGGAACCACAAATCCTAACGATGATATCTATCACGATGCATTTAAAATAGGTTTTAACGTAGCCAGCGGAACAAATACAGTTAATTCTTTTGGTTTAAAAAGATGGTTTTCTAACGAAAGTAACTCAGCAGCAATTTCTCCGGGATTTAATATTACCTCAGCTTTAGAATTTTTCCCGGCAAACGGAAATAGTAAAACAGAAGGAACTGTTCTTGTAATTCCGCAGGATATAACAATTGGTTCGAGTGCAGCAAATACACATATTATTGCGATTTCCGGAGAAGGAACTTACAAAGAAATCAGCAATGGTTTATATGAAATTTCATTTGAATTAAAACTGACAAACGAAGAATTGTTTGGAGGAACAGTTTCTACACAATATAAAATGTATAACAACAAAACATATCCAAAGCCAGCTGCTTTAAGCATTCCATGTCCTAAAGAAGTTACGCTTTAATTTTAAGTTGTTTCAAGTTTCAGGTTGAAAGTTTCACGTTCTATTCGAAACTTGAAACATGAAACTCGAAACAAAAAAGCCTTAATGAGCTTTGTCAAAGTTTAAAACTTTGACAAAGCTTTTGGAGTCTAGAATAAAAAGTTTCAGGTTTCAGGTTTCAGGTTTCAAACAGAACGTGTAACCTGAAACTTGAAACAAATCAAAAAAAAACAAAATCAAAAAAAAACAAAAAAATTGAAAAAACTAATCTTCCCTATTCTTTTCCTGCTGAGCTTATCGGCTTATAAAAGCGTGGAAAATCCTGATTACATTGATATTCAGGAATTACGAAAAATCTATTCCAGCGGAGATGTTTCGAAATGGCCCGCTGCAGAACTGCATGAAAATGTCGATAAATCTAAATTTCAGGATATTGGCGTGCTTCCTGCTGTTCCTTATCCAGCTTATAATCTGTATTCGAAGGAAAAAGAAAGTTTAGGAAAGATTTTATTTTTTGATCCAAGATTATCAAAAAGCGGTCAAATTGCCTGTGCTTCCTGCCATAATCCGGAATTAGGATGGACTGATAATCTTACTCGTTCTTTTGGTCACGACCGCCAGACTGGAAAACGTAATTCTATGACCATTTTAAATTCGGCGTATGCCACATCTTTGTTTTGGGACGGACGTGCTTCGAGTTTAGAAGATCAGGCGCAGTTTCCTGTTTCTGATCCTTTAGAAATGAACGAAAAACTAACGATTGCCGTTGATAAAATTGCTAAAATTAAAGGCTATAATTCGCTGTTTACAGCTGCATTTGGAGATAAAAAAGTAACACTTGAGCGAATTCAATATGCGATTGCAACTTTTGAAAGATCAATCAATAGTCCGAAAAGCAAATTCGATCAGTTTGTAAGCGGAAAATCAGACATTTATACCGATCAGCAAGTAAAAGGAATGCATTTGTTTAGAACTAAAGCGCAATGCATTAACTGCCACAATACGCCTTATTTCAGTGATAATCAATTCCATAATGACGGACAGACTTTATTCGGAACAAAAAATGAAGATTTCGGACGTTATAATGTAACCAAAGATGTAAAAGATATTGGCAAATTCAGAACCCCGACTTTACGCGAAGTGGTAAATACAAAACCGTGGATGCATCACGGGCACTTCCCTACTTTACTCGATGTTGTCGAATTGTATAATTTAGGAAATCCATCGCCGGTTCAGAAAAAATATCTGGGAACAGCAAGAGATTCATTGATTCCAAAATCAGATCCAATGCTTAGAAAGTTAGATTTGAGCAAAGAAGAAATTGGTGATTTATTAGCATTCATTGAAACATTAAGCACGCCGACAAGAAGAATTATGACCCCAGAAATGCCGAAGTAATCATTTAAAATGAATTAGAAACTAAATCAATCTAAATAATTATCTATGAACAAATTAATAAATCAATTCGAAGTAGTTTTATTCCTGTATCAAATCGCTCTTTTATTGCATTTTATCTTGTTTTCCATTTCTATTTATTATGTTTTAAAGAATAAAAGCAAGTTCAAAAATCCTTATTTAGTAATCATTTTTTCTTTTTTATTTCCTTTTATCGTTTCGGTTCCGCTTTTATTCTTTTTAGCGAAAAGCGAGAAATCTTTAAAAGCAAAAACAATTTAAAAACAATATAATTTGTCGTATTGAAATTTTGAGTTATTAATTTTAAAAGCAAGTTTTATGAAGTCATTAAATATTTTAGTTATTCTATTTTTAGTTTCTTCTCCTATGTTTTCTCAAGATAATATTCAGGAGATTTTACACAAAAAAGAGATCAAAATTGATTCGTTGAGAAAAATTGATTTCATAGGTTACAAGTATAAGTACTTAGATGAAAATTTAAAAATAAAAGTATCGAAAGAACTTTTCGATAAAATGCTTATTGAGTACCGATTTGATCCAGTGAAAATCAAAAAATATTCAGACTCTGTAAATGTTATTTTAATGGCAGAGTTTAAAGATGATGACGCTTACAGATTTGCTCAATTAAAAATTACCTATTCCTGGGAAAGAGTTGGTTTGCATATCTGGAAAAATAAAGAAGAAGTCATTGAACTTGCAAAAAGATTAAATATCAAACATCCGTACAGACTTCAGGAATTATTTTTGAACAATGATCCTAAGGTATCTGCTGAAATTCAAAATCTTAGAATTACACTATTTGAGCAATTCAGAAAAGAAGAATTAATGATGATGCCCGCAAAACAATTACTCCCATTCGCCTTTAGCAATAATCCTGAAATTATAGAGCTTAGAGACAATCATCATAAAAAGCGCCATAAGGACAAAAAATAAATGTAACTGATTTGCAAATTGCCCCAAAAATCTGCGAATCTCTAAAGTCCGTTTCTTAATTGAAACGGACTTTTTTATTTAAACTTTTCAATCAATAAATCTTAATTAAATATATTTACAAAAAAGATATTCATTGATGCCAAAACAGGAATTAAATAAAAATTTAAATCAAATGGACAAACAATTGTTTAAAGAAAACCTCTTAAAAACAATTGAAGAAATAATCATTGCCTCAGGCGAAAAATCCCCTACAACTTACACGTTTGAAGTTGTAATAGATCCAGAAATTACAAAAAATCACAACTCTGCTGATGACTGGATGAGATTGGCAGTTCTTAACAACTATAATATACCAAATAAAATAAGAGAATTGGATGAAGTTATAAATTTACTTACATATCCTAAACAACATTTTCCTCTTTGGGTTAATGTTTCTGTAAAAGAATATAGTAACGACACTATTATTTTTAAAATTGAATCAAGTTCAAGATTTAGAAAACCCTCTCAATTACAAAATAAAGAAACAAATTATCCGCCATTTAAAGCGATTGTGAGTTAAAAAGCTATTTCTAAATCAGCTCTTTTTTCTTTATTAAATAATCTATTTTCAGTTTTATTTTAAGTAGAAAAAAATTACAAAATAAATCTCCTCCATCTTGAATATCACAAGAAAATTAGTTTATTTGTGCAGAAAGAAATAGTCTTTCAAAACCCCAAAAATCAACATCTTAAACCAATAATTTTTATGACAACCTTTAAAACCTGGAAAGAAAAACCAACCGAACTTGAAGCTCAAAAACAAGTTTTAGATTTTTTTGCTTATTTAAAAAAAGGAGAATTAGAAAATGCCAAAAACAGCGTAGATCATTTGTATGACGACTGGGAAGAATCTATTCATGTAATCTGGCGCGATCATTATCTTATTCACGAAATTGCCGAAGATGAATCTTTTGAAGGAAAAGAATGGCTCAATAACTTAGAATGGCTTGGAAATCTGGATATTCTGGATGATTTTATGTGGGGAGAAGAAAACGAAAACGATACAAGATATTTTGATGTAAGCGTTACTTATATGGGCGAACCTTCTGGATTTGTTGCGCAATTTCAGCTGGAAAAAAATAACGATGATCATTATGTTGTAAAAAGAGGATTGATCGACATGGCTTAAAACATTGATGCTAAAACATATAAAGTCCGTTTTATTAATTTAAAACGGACTTTTTTATTGCCAGATACATTTTTAAATAGTAATTTACTATACTCGCATCAATCCATAAAATAACACTGTATTTACAATACAAACAGTGTTTTTTAAATTTGTCTTATCAATCAAAAGAAACCTTTTTCTTTTATAAACACTACCATCATGAGAATAGATCAGATTCAAATTAAAACAAACGATATTCAAAAAATAAAAGCATTTTATCAAAATGTGTTAGGACTTTTTGTTCTTGAAAATGACCAAAAATCAATAACATTTCAGGCAGGAACTTCTATCTTAAAATTTGTTGAAGACTCTGAATTTAATTCAATTTACCATTACGCCTTTAATATTCCTGCAAACCAGCTTGAAGAAGCCATTAAATGGTGCCAGGACAAAGTAGATTTAATCGTTTTAGAAGATAAAAGTGTCGTTACCCATTTTGAAAACTGGAATGCACACTCGGTTTATTTTTACGACCAAAATGGAAATTTGCTGGAATTCATTGCCCGACATGATCTTAATAATGAACAAGTTGGCGAATTTAACCCAGCCTCGATTTTAAATATAAGCGAGATTGGAATTGTTACCGAAAATCCCATGGAGTTAGGAAATCAATTAATTGAAGATCACGGACTTCATTTCTTTTCTCAAAATACGAATACCGAAAAATTTGCTGCAATCGGCGATCATCATGGCTTATTAATTCTGGTACAGCCCAACCGAAATTGGTATCCAACTCAAATTCCTTCTGAAAGCAATCCAGTCAAAATTACTTTGGAGAATAATGAAAATATTATTGAATTGAATTTTTAAAAGTTTAAAGTTCCGTATTTTTATCTAAATTTTAATTTAACCAAAATGCCTTTCGTAAGAATCAGTCTGCCTAAAAAACTTTCGCTAGAAACCAAAAACAATATTTCGGAAGCTGTACATCAATCTTTAATTGAAGAATTTCATATTCCTGCAGACGATTATTTTCATGTTATTGAAGAATTAGAAACGCATCAGATAAAATATCCTAAAAGTTATTTGGGAATTTCACATTCTGAAGAAATCGTTTACGTGCAAATAACTGCAGGACAAGGAAGAACTTTAGAACAAAAGAAAAAACTCTATCATCAAATAGCAACAAAAATCAGCACCTCAACAGAATTTACAATCAATAACGTCATCATTATTTTACTTGAAAATAATGGTCTGGAAAATTGGTCTTTTGGCAATGGTGAAATTCAGGAGCCAGAACATTTGAAGAAATTACTCTAAATAAGAAAAGCCTAATTCAAAACAAATGAATTGAGCTTTTCTTTTAGGTTTTAAAACATTAAATATTGTTTATTGTTTTAAAAAAGGAATATTCTTACATAATTGTTTTTTTCTATATTTGACAAATAAATAATAAATTGATAGAAATGTCAAACGCAATAGAAATACCTAACGAATTTAAAGAATCTATTTTTCCTAAATTTGGCGAGCAAGAATGGTATGAAATAAGTTATTCTTGCCATTTTAGTGTAAATATTGTAGACAGAAAATTACAAATTAAAGAAATAGAAAGAAACAATACCTGTGAGCTGAAAATAGATAAAGGTACCCTTAAAGGCACAAATAATGGTGAATGGGGAGGACGATTAACTTTCGTTCCAGATGATATATCAAAAAAAGAAATTTTAATTGCAGGAGGAAATATCATATTCATTTTTCTTTTTAAAGACAAAATATACTATATCGAAAGTTTTTCCCATATGACTTTCAGTTTTGGAGCCATGTACGAATTAAATAAAAAAGGCGACAAATTTATTGAAAAAAAAGTTGTTGATTTTATTGACGCTCCACATGCTTTTACAATCCATAATGACAAACTTCTAATTGCAACGAGTAAAAACTTTTATATTGTAAAAGGATATCGAAAATACCTTATTTTAAAAAATACTTTTTGGAGTGGTTTGTATATTAACTCAGTAACCACAATTAATGACGAAAATGTTTTTATTGGAATGAGTGGAGGTATTGCTAAACTCGATCTGACAACAAAGAGTTTTAAATTTTATAAAAATAGCAAGATAGACCCAAATCATCTCATTTTTAAAGTAAAGGAAGCTTTATCTAAACTCAAATGAATTAATCATTTAATGATTTAGATTATCTAAAACTTCATTCTCTGAATTCGAACGGCATTTAAGATTGCTAAAAGCGCCACACCGACATCGGCAAAAACTGCTTCCCACATTGTCGCAAGTCCGCCCGCACCTAGAATTAGCACAAAAGCTTTTACGACAAAAGCCAGAATAATATTCTGCCAGACAATTTTTTTAGTTTGTTTTCCAATATTAATTGCCATTGCAATTTTACTTGGTTTATCATCCTGAATAACAATATCAGCAGTTTCTATTGCTGCATCGCTTCCTAAACCTCCCATTGCAATTCCAACGGTACTTAAAGCAATTACAGGCGCATCGTTTACACCATCGCCCACAAAAGCAATTGTTTCGTTTTTAGCTTTAATTTCGTTTACTTTATTGACTTTATCTTCCGGTAGTAAATCACCAAAATACTTTATAATTCCCAGTTTATCTGCTACAAACTGAACCACATTTGTTTTATCACCACTCAGCATTGTTAGTTTTACGCCTAAAGATTTTAGTTTAGAAACCGTTTCTTTTGCATCGGCTTTAATTTCGTCGGCAATGGTTAAATAACCTGCAAACTTTCCATCGTAAGCAATTGCAATTGTCGTGTAAACTATAGAAGAAGGATCAATATCGTACGAAATCGAATATTTATCCAAAAGTTTAAAATTACCTACATATAATTCTTTTTCGTTGTAAACTGCTTTTAATCCATGTCCCGAAATTTCTTCGATATCTTTCAGTTCAACTGAAGAATCAATTGGCCCGACATGATTATGTATTGCTGTTGCAACAGGATGTGTGCTTCGGTTTTCTAAAGCATTAACGAGTTTTAGAATTTCCTCTTTATCAAATTCTGGTTTTATAATTACTTCCTGAACTTTAAAAACGCCTTCGGTCATAGTTCCGGTTTTGTCTACTACCACATTTTGAATTGTAGAAATACTGTCGAGAAAATTACTGCCTTTAAACAGAATTCCATTTTTACTTGCAGCACCAATTCCGCCAAAATAACCTAGCGGAATACTGATAACCAAAGCACACGGACAGGAAATTACCAAGAAAACTAAAGCTCTGTATAACCAGTCGCTAAAAATATAATTGTCTACAAAAAGCATTGGAACCAAACAAATTGCAATTGCTAAATACACTACAATTGGCGTGTAGATTTTAGCAAACTTTCTGATAAACAATTCAGCAGGTGCTTTTTTGGTTGTTGCATTTTGGACTAATTCTAAAATTTTAGACAATTTACTGTCGTTGTAGGCCGTTGTAACTTTGACTTCGGCAATGGTGTTTCCGTTTATCATTCCGGCCAAAACTGTTTCGCCTTTCTTCTTAGTATCGGGTTTACTTTCTCCAGTTAAAGCTGCGGTATTAAATGAAGCCGAATCAGATAATAATTCGCCGTCTAATCCTAATTTTTCTCCCGCTTTCAGCTGAATAATTGAACCAATCTTCACCTCTTTGGCTTTGACTTTAACAGCAATATTATTTTCTAAAACATGAACCTCATCCGGACGCTGATCCAGCAGACTTTTAATACTCGATTTGGCTCTGTTAACGGCCATTCCCTGAAAGGTTTCTCCAATGGTGTAAAACAGCATAACCGCAACACCTTCCGGATATTCGCCAATAGCAAATGCGCCGATTGTTGCAATACACATTAAGAAAAATTCCGAGAAAACATCGCCTTTTACAATACTTTCATAAGCTTCTCTTAAAACCGGAAGTCCAACCGGAAGATACGCAACAGCATACCAGACAATTCGAACATAACCTGTAAACCAGTTTTGCGGAAAATAGTTATCTAATCCAATCCCTATAATCAGTAAAATAAAGGATATAATCGATGGAAGAAATAATTGAAACAAACTTCCGCCGGCATTATGTTCATGATCGTGACCTCCGTGATCGTGTCCATCATTATCGTTATGAACAGGCTCATCATGCGAACAGCAGCAGGAAGGTTTGGCTTTATTTTTAGTACTTTTTACTTCTTTATCTTGATGTATCATTTTATAATTTCAGGTTTCAAGTTTCAGGTTTTGGGTTCACTGAAACTTTGTTTAAAATAATGCTCTAAATTTAATCAATTTGAGTCAATTAAGCTTCAGCAAATATTTTTTTAATCTCGCAAAGACGCAAAGTCACTAAGTTTTTTTGTTTGATGAAAATTAGCCGTAGAGCATTTGTCATTTCGACGAAGGAGAAATCTCCACAAGTAACTCCTCATCGAATTTCGCCAAACTTTGTCGAGCTGCCCGCGAAGATTTCTCCTTCGTCGAAATGACAAGATTGAGGATAATTTTCATAAAAAACTTTGTGACTTCGCGCCTTTGCGAGCATATTTGACTCCAGTAAAAAACTCAGCATCTTAGAACCTTAGAACCTCAGCACCTTTAAAAAGATCAATGCTCATGCTCTCCTCCGCCTTTCATTGCTGAAAGCAGATAAAACGCACCTTTTGTAACAATTTTAGCATTTGCCGGAACTTCGTTTACAAACTTAATTTCTGTAAAACCTAAATCTGTAGTTCCCGGAATTACTTCAATGGCTTTAAAATGAACTTCTTCTTCGTGTGCTTCTTCTTTTTCGCCTTCCTTATGTTCGTGTTTTTCTTCTTTGTGATTTTCATCTTTCACAAATACAAAATATTTATCGGCATTGCGGACAACGGCATCTTTTGGAAGAGCCGGAACCGTTGCATTTACAATATTGATATTCGCCGAAACATACATTCCCGGAATCAAACCTTTAGCATCTGCAGGATCAATTTTGGCGTGAACAGCAACCGTTTTACTTTCGTTAGAAAAAGATTTATTGATTCCGAAAATCTTTCCTTTAATCGATTTATTAGACTGATTCGTTAAGACAAAATCAATTACCTGCCCTATAGAAATCGAACCTAAATCTTTCTCGTACACATTCAAATCCAAATGCATCTGGCTGTTGTCGACCACTTCAAAAAGTGAAACTCCAGTATTGGCAAAAGCACCTTTAGCAATATTAATTTTCCCAACAAAACCATTTATTGGCGAAACAATAGGTACAACCGAAGTAGTTCCTTTTGTCGAAACATGCAAAGCATCAAGTTTGTTTTTTGCTGCCTGTGCGCGGGCTCTTTCGGCAGCTAATTTGGCTTTTACTTCCTGAAAAACCTTTCTCGGATTTACATTTTCATCGCTTAATGTTTTTTGGCGGTTAAATTCTAACTGAAGATATTCTACATTGGCAATTGCTGATTGATAATCTTCCTGCATTTCGATAACTTCAAGATTCTGAATCGTAGCCAAAACTTTTCCTTTGTTTACAAAAGTTCCTTCTAAAACATAAATATCTTTTACTGTCCCACCAATCAAAGTCGAAACCTCAGCCGAATTTTGCGGAGGAACGGTCGTATAACCATTTGCTTTAATGATTTTGTTCAAATTTCGGTTTTCAACAATTCCCGTTTCAATTCCGACAGTTTTGTATTGAGAAACGGTTAAAGCAACTTCTGTTGTTGATTTTTCTTCTTCCTGAGTTTCTTCTGTTTTCTTTTCATTACAGCTTTGAAAGGTAACCGCAAAGAGCGCTAAGAATGCGCTAAAAACGCTAATTTTAATTTCCTTGCGGACTTCGCACTTTTTCTTTGCGAACTTTGCGGTTAAATAATAAGGTATATTTTTCATTTTTAATTGTTTTTGATGGTTGGAAACTGAAGTTCAATAGCACTTTGATTATAGCTGTGCGTAGCTTCTGCAAATTGCTTTTTAATGTCGATTGCCTGATTTAAAAAACTGATGTACGACCAATAACTCATGTCGCCGTTGGCATAACTTTTCTGTGCAGTATCAATAATCTGATCGGCATAATGCAGACCTTCATTTTGAAAATAAGCTACGTTTTTCTGCTGCTTTTTAAAGTTGTTCTGCAATTCTTCTTTTTGCAGATTGAGGATCATTTTATTTTTATCTAATGCCAATTGCGACTGCGAAATACTGATTTCTGCTGCTTTGGCTTTGGTTGTATTTACGCCTCCAAAAATCGGAATCTGCAATCCGGCAGTAAATCCCTGAAATAAAGATTCGGTATTAATGGTTTGCGCAAAATAGCCTAAACCCACTTTTGGCGTCCGCAAAGCTTTAAATGTTCCGGCTTCTTTTTGATAAACCGAAATTTGCTGTTGATAAAAATCGGTCATCAAAGTTTCAGCTTTTGTATTTTCCTGATTTTCTATAAAAGCGTATTGCAAAGCTGTATTTGAATCCGGAACGATATTTTCATCCGTTTGAATAAAAAACTGAAGCTGTTTTTGATACATCGCCAAATCGTATTCTAATTGCGCTTTCTGCGTTTCGATTTCTTTTACTTTGGCTTTCGCACTTATTACTTCTATGTTCCCGCTTTCTCCGGTTTTAAAACGCAGCTCGGCATTCTTTAGGAATTTGGTATAAATATCATTCAGTTCTGAATTGAGTTTCTGAATCGAAACACCATACAAATATTGATAATACGCCAAAGTCACCGCTTTTTCAATTTCGTAAGCGGATAATCCTTTTCGTTTTTCGGCCAGCTTTGCCAGTTCTTCCTGTAATTGTCGGTTCGCTTTTGTAATGTTTCCTAACGGAAAAAACTGCTGGACCGAAACATTATGATCGTAATCGACACTATTGAATTGTCCGCCCTGATATTGAACCTGTAACGGATCTGGCTGAAAAGCCGCTTTTTTAAGAACGGTTTGTTTTTCGATTTCTTTATCGGCTATTTTTAAGTCGATGTTGTTGGATTTGGCAAGTTCTATTGCTTTTTCTAAGCTTATTGATTGCTGTGCAAATGTTGCCATTCCTGTTAATAGGAACGTGCTTAACCACATATTTAACCGCAAAGTTCGCAAGGTTTTTTTCGCAAAGTTCGCAAAGGCTTTATGCTGTATTTTACATATTGAATTCATTCTTTTCTTTTTTAAATTTCTTAGCGTTCTTCGCGTAATTCTTTGCGCTCTTTGCGGTTAAATCTCTCCAATAGTAAATACAAAATCGGTAAAACGATTAAGGTTAAAAGTGTTGCCGACATTAAACCTCCAATTACTACGGTTGCTAATGGTTTCTGTACTTCAGCTCCACCGCTGGTTGATAAAGCCATGGGTAAAAACCCTAATGAAGCCACGGCTGCGGTCATTAAAACCGGACGCAGACGTGTTTTGGTTCCGATGAGAATTCTCTGGAAAGGATCTAAAACTCCTTCTGATTTTAATTGATTGAAATACGAAATCAATACAATTCCGTTGAGAACCGCGATTCCGAATAAAGCAATAAAACCAATTCCCGCAGAAATACTAAAGGGCATTCCTCTCAGCGAAAGCGCAAAAACACCTCCAATGGCTGATAACGGAATGGCTGTAAAAATCAACAACGCTTGTTTGATACTTTTAAAAGTAAAATACAGCAAAACCAAAATCAGTCCCAAAGCGATTGGCAAAGCAACAGAAAGTCGCTCTGTTGCTTCAATCAAATTTTGAAATTGTCCGCCATACGTGACATAATAACCCGCAGGAAGTTTAAAACTTGTATCTAGTTTAGCCTGAATTTCTTCAACCACACTTTTAATATCGCGTCCGCGGACATTTAAACCAACGGTGATTCTTCGTTTTCCGTCTTCGCGGATGACCTGCACGGGACCTTGCTCATATTCTACCGAAGCAACTTGAGAAAGCGGTACCTGCTGTCCGTTTGGCAGCGGAATAAACAAATTGCTTACATCGGTAATATCGGCGCGGTTGTTTTCGTCCATTCGCACAACGACATCAAATCTTTTGCTTTCGTCGTAGATTTTTCCGGCGCTTTCTCCGGCAAATGACGAACGGATAATTTGATTGATATCGGAAATATTCAATCCGTAAAGGGCTATTTTATCGTAATCGTATTTAACCGTGATTTGAGGCAATCCCGTTACTTTGTCGGCTTTAAGATCTCCAATTCCTTCGATTCCTTTTATCTTCGAAATTAATTCTGCCGCTTTTGCATCGAGAATTTCTAAATCGTCTCCAAAAATCTTAATCGCAATATCAGAACGGCTTCCCGTCATTAATTCATTAAAACGCATTTGAATAGGCTGTGAGATTTCGATATTCGCTCCTGGAATTACTTCCATTTCCTCTTTCATGGCGTTGGCAAGCTGTTCCC
Source organism: Flavobacterium ginsengiterrae (assembly GCF_039539785.1). Taxonomy (NCBI): domain Bacteria; kingdom Pseudomonadati; phylum Bacteroidota; class Flavobacteriia; order Flavobacteriales; family Flavobacteriaceae; genus Flavobacterium; species Flavobacterium ginsengiterrae. Next base: position 137,271 of record NZ_BAABDU010000004.1, read on the forward strand.
AATTACGGTATTTTCCTTTCCATTCTTTTTTGTCTTTTAAAACAATAATCAAATCTCCGCTTTCAATGGGCATTGGATCGGTTGGGATTTCACCGCTTCCTATTTTAGTTACAATGGTTTTAATTTCAGGGAATTTCGCTTTTAGAATCTGTTCGTATTTTGTCGTGGTTTCAACCATCTGCGTAAGCGAACTTCCCGTCATAATCGTCGCATTGATGGCTAAATCGCCTTCTTCGATTGTTGGAATAAATTCGCCACCCATATTTTGAAAAACAATAAATGCCAAAGCAAATAATCCAACAGCAACAGAAAGAACAACTTTTTTAAATTCTAAAGCTTTTTTCAATAACGGTGTATAATGGCTTTCGAGCCAAAGAATCATGAGGTCGCTGAAATTTTCTTTGTGTTCTGTTTTTTTGGAAAGAAACAACGCGCTCATCATTGGGATATAAGTCAGCGAAAGAATAAAAGCACCAATAATGGCAAAACCAACCGTCATAGCCATGGGTTTGAACATTTTTCCTTCGGTTCCAATTAAAGCCAGAATCGGCAGATAAACGATTAGAATAATAATTTCACCAAAAGCGGCGCTGTTCCTGATTTTTGAAGCCGAATTGTAAACCTCAGCATCCATTTCTTCCTGCGTTAATTCTTTTTTATTTTTGAATTTCTGCAAATGATGCATCGTGGCTTCTACAATAATCACGGCTCCGTCGACTATAATTCCGAAATCTATCGCACCGAGACTCATTAGGTTTCCGCTTACACCAAAGGCATTCATTAAAATAACAGCAAAAAGCATTGCAAGCGGAATAACCGAAGCGACGATTAATCCGGCGCGAAGGTTTCCTAAAAATAAAATCAGAACAAAAATTACGATTAAAGCTCCTTCTAATAAGTTCTTGGCAACGGTTTTAATGGAATTATCTACGAGTTTTCCTCTGTCAATAAAGGCTTCGGCAACGATTCCTTCGGGAAGGCTTTTGTTTATCTGCGCCATTTTTTCGTGAACGCGGTTTACAACAGCGCTGGAATTTTCACCTTTAAGCATCAAAACCATTCCCGAAACAATTTCTCCTTTTCCGTCTTTTGTAGAAGCTCCGTAACGCAATGCCACGCCTTCGCGTACCTGCGCTACATTCCGAACTAGAACGGGTGAACCGTTTCGGTTTTTTACCACGACATTTTCAAGGTCCTTTACGCCTTTTGCCATTCCAACACCGCGAATGAAGTACGTGTATTGATCTTTTTCGATATAAGCGCCTCCGGTATTTTGATTGTTTTTTGCTAAAGCATCAAAAATTTCGGTAATCGTAACACCCAGACTGTTGAGCATATTTGGGTTTACGGCTATTTCAAACTGTTTGAGTTTTCCGCCCCATGTACTTACATCAGCAACGCCTTTTATTCCCTGTAATTGCGGAATAATAATCCAATCCTGAATGGTGCGGAGTTCTACGGCACTGTATTTGTTTTCGTAGCCTTTTTTGGCGTATACATCGTATTGGTAAATTTCTCCTAAACCTGTTGTTATTGGGGCTAATTCCGGAGAATTTACATAATCCGGAATATTTTCTTCGGCTTGTTTTAAGCGTTGAAATATCTGCTCGCGTGCCCAGTAAATATCGACATCGTCTTCAAATACAACGGTTACGACTGATAATCCGAAACGGGAAATACTGCGGAGTTCAAGAATATCCGGAACTGTTTTTACGGCTCTTTCGAGCGGATAGGTAATTAACTGCTCGACTTCTTGACTTGCCAGTGTGGGTGCGGTTGTAATAATCTGCACCTGATTATTGGTTACATCCGGCAGGGCATCGAGCGGTAATTTTTTAAGCGAATAACTTCCCCAGGCAATAAGCACAAGGGTAAATAGCAGTATAACGAATTTGTTTCGTATACTAAACTGTATAATTTTATCTAACATTTGAATATATAATGACGTGAGAAATGAGGCAATAAATTGCCCGTAAATGTGTGGAAAGACCACAACTCTCCCGCCCGTTTTCGATTCCGATAGTTATCGGAACTACACAGGCATTATCATTTATGCTATTTGAGGGGGCTGCCAGATACTTCCGTAGAAATTGGAAATAAAAACAGAATTATAAGTGGGTAAAGAAATAGAAATTTGTGTGTAAGGTTTAGGAAACTCAAAGCTTACGGCAGACTGATAGCTTAAAACCTGAGCTCCACAGCAGTTACAGGCACAAAATGGAGAACATAAATCATTGTCTTTATCATGCGAATGATTGTCTTCTGAGGCAAACTGAGCCGTTTTATGGGCAGCGCTGTTTACTTCCATATCTGCGCAGGGCATATTAGAAAGTGCCATTAAGTAAATTGATAATATGATCGCTATCCATTTCACAAAAGCAAAAATAAGATATATTCTTTTACAAAATAGCTGTAGTGTCAAAAATGATTTTATGCTCGAAAACCCCTTTTAAATCAAAACTATCTGATTATCTTTTGATTACAAAACTACTTTCTCAAAAAAAATCTCAAATGTTAAAAAAAAATAATTAACTTTAACACTAATAAACACATTATTTGCTCTTACTACATATAAAACTTAAATCTTATACACTCCTGTAAAACAAGATAATAAGCCGAAATTCACCTCAGAATACATTAGTACACTTTTATTTACGCAGTTCGATTAATTAATTTTAAAACACTCAAACAAATGAAATGTAAACGACTAATATCAGCCTTTTTATTTTTATACAGCTTTCAAATCTCTGCACAAGTCTACACTGATAAAATTGTAGGAGAAAAAAATCAGGAACTTAAAGACAGTCTTAAAGTCGCTGATTATCCTTATGCCCTTCCTATCTGGGGCGATAAAGTAGCCAAAAAAGGTTATAAACTTCCATACTCTGCCGGACTTTCTGTTAATTATTTCTGGCAGGATTCTGAAATTGTAATCAGCGATCTTAATGTTGGTTTTAATAATGGCCCTATGTACAATCTCGATGAAATTGTACGATTTGACAAATCTCATGTAGAAGCCGGAGCACTTACCATACGCCCGGATATCTGGCTTCTTCCTTTCCTTAATATATATGGTGTTTTTGGAAAAGCCAATACCGCAACAAAAATTAATGCCGGAATATGGATTCCGGATGCTGACAATAACTGGTCGCAGGCGGCATCTTTTAGTACTAAAGCAAATTTTAATGCTACAACGTTTGGATTTGGTATGACGCCCACTATAGGAATTGGCGGCGGCTGGCTGGCTCTGGATATGAATATGGCCTGGACTGATATTAGTTCTCTTGACAAACCTGCTTTTTCGTATGTTTTTGGACCCCGATTAGGAAAAACTTTCAAGTTTTTTAAAGATCCGGATCAAAATATTGCTTTTTGGGTAGGTGGTTTTAGAGTTCATATAAGTGGTGATACAAACGGAAATCTTCCGCTTTCTGATTTTCTGGATTTAGATAATGCACAGCAAAAAGTGGATGATGGTCTGGCTAAAGTTGCCGAAAACCAAACTAAAGTAGATGACTGGTGGAACGGTCTTACACCCGCTGAACAAAAAAATCCATCGAATGTTGTAAAACACAATACTGCAAATCGGGCTTTAGAAAGTGCGGGAACTATTCTGGCTACTTTAGACGGGGCTTTGAGTACTGCAGATTCTTCTTCGGTACAATATTCGCTTCAAAAAAGACCTAAGGATATGTGGAATTTTATTGTGGGATCGCAATATCAGTTAAATCCGCATCTTATGTTTAGGTTTGAAGCCGGTTTTCTTGGAAGCCGTACACAGGTTTTAGGAGGTATTCAATATCGATTTGGTTTATAATTCGAGACAAATGAAAAAGTATTTTTTACTCGTTTTCCTGTTCAGTCTTACTCAGACAAATTCGCAGGTCCTGATTTCATTGATATTTGGAGATAAACTAAATTCTCCTTTCTTAGAATTTGGTCTGGAAGGCGGTCTTAATTTATCTGATATTTCGAATCTTGACAGCTCTGGAATGAACCCGGGTTTTAATCTTGGTTTTTATTTCGATATTCGGTCTAAACAAAATCCTGCCTGGATGATCAATACCGGCGTTATTGTAAAATCGCCAATGGGTGCACGTCACATTCCGGTATATTCTTTAGATGATGTTAACTTAGATGAAACTTTTGCAGGCGGAACGGTTAATCGCGAAATTCGTTATTTTAATGTGCCTATTTTAATTAAATATCAGTTTAAAAATAGAATTTATCTTAAAGCAGGACCGCAGTTTGGACTTTTGGCTTCTGCTTTTGATGAATTTAAAAATGAAATCAATAAAAATGATGTTGTGTACAAGAAAAAAATTCGGGACGAAATTCGTGTCATCGATGCTGGTGTGGCCTTAGGAACCGGCTACCACATGAATGTGGGCAACGGACTTAATATTACCATTCAGTATTATTACGGACTTGTCCCTGTAATGAAAGGCGACGGACCAAATGTTTACAACAGGTCTTTGTATTTAACTGCCGGAATTCCTATAGGAAAAGGAAAAGCGGCTCAAAGGCGTGCTGAAGAAGATGCAGAACGTTATAAAGTTATCCTTCCGGAAGAGGAAACGCCAAAACCTAAAAAATAATCAGGTATTTATTGAATTGAGTAATTCTAATATTTCTTGGTTGTTAAGGACATAATCTGGTATTGTAAACAAAATAGCGTTGTTGGGCATAAAAGGCATATCTGCCGAAAGCGGGTTTTGTATAACAACTTTTCCGCCTGCAGCCTGAATGGCTTTCAAACCTTCTGTTCCGTCTGCGTTTGATCCTGAAAGCAGAATTCCTACTAATGAATCTCCATAAATTTCTGCCGCCGATTCGAAAGAAACATCTATGCTTGGACGGCTGTAATTGATTTTTTCTGAAATATCAAGCGCCATTGTATCGTCTTTTTCAAATAATAAATGATAATTAGACGGCGCAACGTATACAAAACCGGTTTTAAGTGTGGTTTTGTCTTCTATGGCTTTTACAGGAACGCTGGATTTTAAGGTAATTAGTTCTTCTAATGTCTGATCATCGGTGCTTTTGCGGTGTAATACGATAACAACAGCAAAATGGTTAAGTTTTTTTAATCCCGGTAAAATCTGCATTAAGGCATTTAAACTTCCTGCTGAACCTCCTATTATAACTAATCTGCAATGTGATATTATTTTATTTTCCTCCATATTTTCTCTTTTTCAAACTGTTTGTATTTGCCCGGAGAAATTGAATATTTTATAGTTTCTTTTGTGCCTAAGGCCAGAAATCCTAAAACGGCTAAACTTTCATCAAATAAATTTATGACCCTCTTTTGAAGTTCATTATCAAAATAAATTAAAACGTTACGACACAAAATCATATCAAATTCGTTGAATGATGTGTCTGAAACTAAATTGTGCTGCGAATAAACCATTTTTTGCGACAGTTCTTCATTGAACTTGGCAATACCATAATTTGCGGTATAATAGCTCGAAAAATCTTCCTGTCCGCCTGCATCGCGATAGTTTTGTGAATACTCCTTCATCATCCTAAGCGGAAAAATCCCTTTTTTTGCTGTATCCAGAACTGTGGCATTAATATCTGTAGCATAAATTAAGGATTTATGCAGCAAACCAGCTTCTTTGAGCATTATGGCCATAGAATATACTTCTTCACCAGTAGAACAGCCTGCATGCCATAATCTAATGAATGGTTTTGTGCCTAATTGCGGCAGGATTTCCTTTCTAAGCACGGTATAAAATGCCGGATCGCGAAACATTTCGGTTACGTTAACCGTGATTTCGTCGACCATTCTTTTATAATATTCCGGATCTGTACGGACTTTTGAAAGGAATTCATGAAAATGGGTAAATCCATCCAGCTGGTATACTCTGTAGACACGTCGTTTTAATGATGCTCTGGAATAACTGCCAAAATCAAAACCATAATACTCATAAACTTCATTAATAAGTGTTTCGAGCTCAATATCTTCAATCATAATCTATTCAAATTTTGCTCAATATTATGAGTAACTTATCTACATCTACCGGTTTTGAAATGTATTCATCTGCTCCTGCTTCTAAACATTTTTCTTTATCGCCTGCCATGGCTTGTGCTGTAAGGGCTATAACGAAAATTGATTTTCGTGACGGAATGCTTTTAATTAACGGAATCGCTTCGTATCCATCCATTTCGGGCATCATCATATCTAATAAAACGGCATCAATCTTTTCATCGGATTTTAGCAGTTTTAAAGCTTCTTCGGCGCTCGTGCAGGATACACAATCGTATGATCTAACTCGCAGTGTGTGTTCTAATGCAAAGATATTTCTGGAATCGTCATCAACAATTAAAAGTCGTTTTTTACTCATTTAGTGTTATTTTATCAAATCTGACAGGTTTTTAAAGCCTGTCAGATGTTTATTGAAATCATTTCATTTTAAACTTTATCGTAAAGCCAAACGCGCAATAGCGATAATAACTGGTCTACGTCTACCGGTTTGGTAATATAATCTGATGCGCCTGCTTTAATGCATTTTTCCCTGTCTCCGGTCATGGCTTTTGCCGTTACAGCAATTAAAGGCAGATTTAAGAACTTAGGATTGTCACGAATTTTCTCCGCTGTTTCGTAACCATCCATATTCGGCATCATCATATCTAATAAAACAATATCAGTATCTGGGTTTTCATTTAAAACTTTAATAGCGTCATTTCCGTCAAAAGCTGTAATAATAGTCATTTTAAAGGCTTCCAGTGCTTTTGTAAGCGAATAAATGTTACGAACATCATCGTCAACAATAAGTACTTTTTTATCGTGCAGAATATTGTTTAGTAAATTTAGCTTTTTATATCCTTCTTTTTTATCATTTCCTTCTTTTTTCTCTTCTACCAAATGCAGGAATAAAGAAACCTCATCGAGCATTCTTTGGTAAGAATGAGCCGTTTTTACGATAATAGAATCAGCATATTTCTTAATTTTTACTTCTTCTTTCAGCGAAAGACTTTTTCCTGTAAATACAATTACCGGAAGTTTTTCCAGTCCCGGATTTTTCTTCACGCCGTCCAGAATCTGATAAGCCTGTTTATCCGGAATTCCCATATCCAGAATTACACAGTCGACTTCGGTTTTGCCAAGCGCCTGAATTCCGTCGGAAACTTCACTTTTAATTTCTGAATTAATATTATACGTTTCTAAGAAATAAGCCAGTGCTTTTGCGTGTTTTGGGTTATCTTCAATAATTAAAACCTTTTGGGCTTCTTTATTAATAATATGTTCGATGCGTAAAAACACATCCGGAATTTTGTCAAATGCAACCGGTTTATCTAAGAAATCAACGGCTCCTTTTAATAAACTTTCCTGTTTTAGTTTATGCGATGACATGATATGAACCGGAATATGTTTGGTTTCGGCGTGATCTTTCAGCTCTTCCAGAACTTCCCACCCGCTTTTTACCGGAAGTTCAATATCCAGTAAAACGCCAACAGGTTTATACAATAAAGTAAAGTTTAGAGCATAATCACCGCGAACGGCTACAATTCCTTTATATCCTTTTTGACGTGTAAATGCCAGTAATGATTTGGCAAAATTAATATCGTCTTCTATAATTAAAATTACTTTATCGCCTTGTTTAATACTATCTCTGTCGTCGTCGATTTCGTCAGGAATTACAGGACTTATGTATTTTTTAGTTAGAATATTGGGTTCAGATTCTGCTTCCGGTTCTGTAAAATCTGTCGGCGGAATTTTTTCTACATTTAGTTTATGAAGTGCAGAACCAAATACCGGCAGACATAACGTAAAGGTACTTCCTTCGTTTACTTTACTGTGAAGCACAATTTCTCCTCTTAATAATTTAGCAAGTTCCCTGCTTATAGACAATCCTAAACCTGTTCCGCCGTATTTGCGTTTTGTAGAACCGTCTGCCTGCTGGAATGCTTCAAAAACCAATGGCTGTTTTTCTAACGGAATTCCAATTCCGGTATCTTTTACAATAAAGCAAATGATTTTATCATCATCAGTATCAACTTTTATTTCCAGACTTACTTTTCCTTTTTCAGTAAATTTAACCGCGTTTGAAATCAGGTTTTTCAAAATTTGTTCTAAACGCATTTTGTCTGTTTTAATAACAAGAGGCGCATCTTTAGAAATAATTTCAAATTCAATTCCTTTTTCTTTGGCAACCAGATTGAATAAATTCCAAAGTGTATCTGTAATTTCTTTAGTCGAAACATCTAAAAACTCCAGTTCCATTTTACCGGCTTCGATTTTAGATAAATCCAGAATTTCATCAATTAAACCTAACAAACTGTTTCCTGAACTCTGAATTACTTTTGCAAATTCAATTTCTTCATTATTCATGCTTTTGTTATTATTTTCAGATAACAATCGGCTTAGAAGTAAAATTGAGTTAAGAGGCGTTCGTAATTCGTGCGACATATTGGCCAAAAACTCTGACTTGTAACGTGTTGTTAATTCCAGAGCTTCTGATTTTTTCTGGATTTCATTGTTTTTCTCTTCCAAAAGAACACTTCTTTCCGAAAGTTCTTCGTTGGTTTGCTCCAGTTCTTCCTGCTGTACTCGTAATTCTTCTTCAGAAGCCTGCAGTTTTTCGGTCTGCGCTTCTAATTCGGCATTAATTGCTTCAAGTTCGCTGTGCTGCATTTGAAGTTCTTCAGACTGTGATTTGGTTTCTTCCAGTAATTCCATAACACGTCTTCTATTTTGAGTCGATCTTACGGCAATTCCAATATTATTAGCCACCGTTTTCAGGAATTCTAAATGCAGGTCTGAAAATCCATAAATACTGGCAAGCTCTATAGCGCCTTCAATTTTGTTATCAATTAAAGGAAAAGCCACTATATGTGTTGGTTTTACCTGACCCAAAGCGTAATTAATCTGAATATCGTCTGGAGATAATGTTTTTAATTCCAGTAATTTTCCTGATGTAATCGCCTGGCCTATTAATCCCTGCCCTTTTTGAATGCGTTCACGGTTTTTATTGGGTATATAGCTGTATCCTCCCGAAGAAATAAGTTCATTTTCTTCTAAAATATATAAAATTCCTGCACTGCTGTTGGTGTACTGACATAAGAATTCGATAATATCTTTAGAAAGTTTTTGCTGCGCTTTATCGCCCAGCATAACATTGTTTAGTTCTGCAATTCCCGTTTGAAGCCATTCTTTTTGCGATAATAAATCGAAAGAAGTTCTAAGAGAAACTCCCATTGCATTTAATGATTCTCCAACGCTTCCAAGTGCATCGGCTTTTGTATCGTCTACGCGAATGTCGTAATTTCCTTTAGAAATATTACTGGCAATAGTGCTGATGACTTCTATCCTCTGTCCGGTTTCTATATCTTTTTTCTCCAGTTCCTGCTGCAATAAAGAACGTTCATTATAATCTTTTAAAATTCTGATTAAAAAAACAATCGAAATAATAAAGGCAATAAAAAAGGCAATAATAATTAATACTAAACTATATGTTCCGTAACGTTCAGAATTAGCATTGCGTTCTTGTAGAAGTTTTTGTTCTGAATTTTCAATTTTTCTAATAATAGCCCTCATTTCATTCATCATGTTTCGGCCTTCGTTTAAATCAAAAATAAGTGTTGCCTTGCTTAAACGCTTTTTTACGATTTGATTATTGAGATATTTAAAGAAACCTGAACGTTTATCTCTTAAATCTTCGAGCAGTCTTTGCTGTGAAGGATTGTCTACAGTAAGTTCATCCAGTTTTTCAAAATAAGCATTTGATTTTGCTTCAGAATCGTTAAAACGGTCAACAAACTGCTCGTCTCCGGTTAAAAGATAACCACGCATACTGGTTTGGGCTTCTGTAATAATCGACGAACCTTCGTTTAGATTATAAATTACATCCTGAGTGTGATTTACCCAAAAATTGCTGTTTAATAAGCTTTTAATGCTGATAAAAGAAGCAACAGAACTAATAGTAAGTACTAATAATGAAACTAATGAACTTATTAGCAGATTTCTTTTAAAGTTACCATTCATATATTCTAAATTATTTTAATTCGTATTTTAAAGGAAGAACAATAATAAAGCTTGCGCCTTTGCCTACTTCACTTTTAGCAGTTATTAATCCGTTGTGTTTTTCGATGATTTTTTTAGCAATGGCAAGACCAATTCCCGTTCCTTCGTAAGTCTGACGGTCGTTTAAGCTTTGGAAAATGATAAAAATCCTGTCCAGATATATTTCATCAAAACCAATTCCGTTGTCTTTTACAATAATGCGGCAGTATTTCCCTTCCGGGGAAGTTGGACTGTCAAACGATTTGTCGACAATTAATTCTGAAGTTATTTCGATTAACGGCGGTTCATTGACACCCGAAAATTTCAGTGCATTTCCAATCAAATTCTGAAACACTTGTCTCAACTGGCTTGGAATACTGTCAATCGTAGGAAGTTCTGTAGTTTTTACAGCTGCATTTTTTCTTTCAATTAAATAATCAAAATCAGAAAGTACTTCCTGCAGCACAATGTTTAAATCTGTAACTTCAGGTTTAACCTGTGCAGACAAACGAGAATACGCCAGCAGATCCGTAATAAGAGTCTGCATTCTCTCTGCAGATTTTATCGTTCTGTCGACATAATTAATTCCCTTTTCGTCATCTTTAAGATAAAGTTCTTTGATTATTTTAATAAAAATCTGGATTTTGCGGATAGGTTCATTTAAATCATGAGAAACCACCCAGGCAAACTGCTGTAATTCGTGGTTTTTTAACTCTAATTCTTCATTTTTCAAAACCAGTTCTTTGGTTCTTTCCGCGATTTTGATTTCAAGATTATCCTGAGCTTCTTTTCTAATTTTGATTTCTTTAGAAAGAAGTTCCTTGGTTAATTTTAATTCATTTTGCTGTTCGTAGATTTTGAGGAAAGTTTTTACTTTCAGCATCAGCAAATCTGTATCAACGGGTTTTGTGATATATTCTACAGCGCCGGTTTCATACCCTTTAAAAATATATTTCTTTTCAATGTTTAAAGCCGAAAGAAAAATTACCGGAATATCCTTGGTTCGTTTATTTCCCGAAAGAATCTTAACAACTTCAAAGCCGTCAAGTCCGGGCATCTGAACATCCATAATAATAAGACAATAATTAGTCTTTAAGATTTTCTTCAGCGCTTCTTCACCGGATTCTGCCGTATCAACTTCAATATCGTGCAGTTCTAATGTTTTCTTTAAAGCAATAATATTTGCCTTAATGTCGTCAACAATTAATACCATGCTGTTATGGGGGATAAAGCGTTATTAATGAAAAAAGTTTGATTCATGGTTTATGAAATGATCTCACTTAAAACATCTGATCCTATTCTAAATGAGGGTTGGTCAAACTTTCAAATTTAGAAAATTAAGATACAATGGTATTGCATTCAAAATTAAAATCGTTACATAATTCCCATGTACGACTATCATTTTTAATAGAATTTATGAAACTCAGCCTGTTGAAATAATCAAATTTTAGCAATTTATCAAAAAAAGTATAGCTTTTTTCTTTCTTTTCTATTTTATTGAGATAACCTAAAAATTATTACAGTCCCTTTTTATTCAGTTCCTGCCGTAACTTTAATAATCAAAATAATGACTATGACTATGGAAACGAAAAAACCTAAAAAATTCCCGCAGCAAAAACAAACGCTTCCGGGAAATGAACATAAAATGAATCCAGAACCGGAAATAATACGAGAAAACTATACCGGAAGCGGAAAACTTCTTGGAAAAACGGCTTTTATAACTGGTGGCGACAGCGGGATTGGCCGAAGCGCCGCAGTACATTTTGCACGTGAAGGCGCCAATGTTGCCATTGTATATTTAAAAGAAGACAAAGACGCAAAGGAAACCAAAGCCATGATTGAAAAAGAAGGTCAGCAGTGCCTGCTTATAAGCGGTGATTTAAAAGATGAAAAGTTTTGTAAAGACGCCATTAAAAAATGCATCACTGCTTTTAAAACCATCAACGTTTTGGTAAACAATGCAGCGGTTCAGTTTCCGCAAAATGAATTGGAAAAAATTACTGCCGCACAATTGCAAAAAACTTTTGAAACCAATATTTATCCGTATTTCTATATTACAAAAGCTGCACTGCCGCATTTAAAAGAAGGCGACGCAATTATCAATACCAGTTCTGTAACGGCTTATCGAGGCAGCGAACATCTGGCAGATTATGCGAGTACAAAAGGCGCCATTGTAAGTTTTACAAGATCATTATCGACCATGCTGGCCAAAAGAAAAATCAGAGTAAACGGCGTAGCACCCGGACCAATCTGGACACCGCTTATTGTGGCCAGTTTTGACAAAGTTTCGGATTTTGGAAAAGACAATCCAATGGAAAGAGCCGGACAGCCTTCTGAAGTTGGACCTGCATACGTTTTTCTGGCCTGCGAAGACAGCAGTTATATTACCGGACAATTTATTCATATTAACGGAGGAGAATTAGTTGGAGGCTGATTTTTATCTAAACGCAAAGACGCCAGGTTTAACACGAAGAACGCAATGCTTATTTCTAGGACTCTTGTAAAATACTTTGCGAACCTTTGCGTCTTTGCGGTTAAAAGAAAAAACTTAGAATCTCAGAACCTTAGCATCTTAAAAAAAATGAACTACATAGACATAATAGGTTTATTTGCCGGAACATGTGTTACAATATCTACAATTCCGCAGATTTTAAAAGTTTGGAGAACTAAGAAAGTAAAAGATATTTCGCTTAAAACTTTCGGCATCCTGACTTTTGGAATCCTGGTATGGGTAATTTACGGCATTTTAAAAGAAGATCTTCCCATTATAATCACCAACAGCGTTTCGTTGTGTTTAAATCTTGCGATGGTGTATTTTATTATTACTTACGAGAAAGAATAGTTTTTTTTTGAAGATGCTAAGGTTCTTAAGGAAACCTCAATATCTGAAAAACTAAAAAGCTTAGAAACTTAGAAGCTCAGCAACTTAAATAAAAAAAACAGCTCTTTAGGAAAGCTGTTTTTTTTCGTAATAGTAGTTAATATATATAATGCTTCTTAGCTAGCTAATTTTTGGTTGTATGGCTTAAACGAAAAGTGATATTTCGTTCTTAAAAGTTTGGCTGCAGAAATCATTTCAGAAAAATTCATTGTCGAAATTCGTTTAATTTCGCTGATTTGTTTCTTCGCAATATTTACAACAGGATCAAATGTTTTCAGGTAATTAAAACTGTGCTGCTCTACTTCCATTTCTACAATATCTTTCAAAATGCTTTTTTTAAGCAGCGTTCCTACTGCACCTTTTTGCGGAACGGTTTTGTATTCCTGAATTTTGTCTGAGATTTTCGAATTCTCTTTTCCCACATAAATATAATTTCCTGAATCGTTTGTAAAACGCTGTTTTACCTGCGCTGTCAATTCTGTATTTTTATTAGTCAGTGTTGGCATTCCTAATAACGTAAACTGAATTCGTTTATAGCTTTCAAAATACAAAACACTGTTTATTACTGATGAATTACTTAAAACAGCCGACTGATTTTTGCTTAAAACTTTCTTTTCTCCATTTGCCCCAAAACTGTGGCTTACATTTCCGTTTTCGCAGTAAACAAAAAATACCGGCGCTGTTTTTACAGATTCGATGCTCATACTTACTTCCTGATGAAACTCAAGATCAAAATGCATAAAAAGAACTTTATCATCAAAACGGGTTCCTTTTATAGAACCTTTTGTCCATTTAGAATTGATTTCTAAATTATATTCATTGTTTTTTGCTGTAAGTTTACCGCTGAAACTTTCTTTCAGATCGTTAAAAACGGCATCAAATTCTCCAGTATTTAAGTAAAGTTTTCTCATTTTTTATTTTTGCTGTTAGAGAATCGTTTCAATACTTATATATCTGTATAAAAACAATTCATATTTAATTTCTCATTTTCTATAATTCAAATTTCGTACTAATTACAAATCAAAGTCTTATAGAATTTCAATCAGAAATTTCATAATTTTTATTTAAGGTTCTAAACTTCTAAGTTTCTTAGAAACTCATAATCTCAGCAGCTTAAAAAAGAAAAAACAGCTGCCCCAGATTAAATCTGGAACAACTGCTCCTCAGCAAAATAAAAATACTTATCTATTTTATTTTAAGTAAGTTCGCCATTGTCTTCTCCGTTTTTTGAATAGTTCTTTTTCGGAATATCTTTAAAAAACTCAGCTTCTTCCAGATCAGCGGTAGGCCCGTAACCCAGTAAGTGTGTTCCTTTTTGCTGATCTTTGGTTTCAATAATATACAAAATTGACATATCATCCGGATCGCTCATACCTTCATAACGGTGATGGGCTACAATATATATTTCATCTGGCTGATAGGCATATTTTGTTTCAGAATCTATAAGACAGCCATTTTCAAATAAATAATTCTTAGTATAGCCTTCATCCTGATATTTCTGTATATAGTCGGTTTCGTGTTTTTGTTCTCGTTTCATGATTTTTAATGATTTGAGATTAGTTACAATCTTTGTTTAATTCAAAGTTCCTTATTAAAATCAATGAAAATTAACTCAATAGAATTTAATGTTAGCTCATTCAAAAAAACAAAATCGAATCAAAATTAATTTTCACTAATTTTAAATTTTATGTCGATATCTAGTAAAAAGTACTATATTTATTACATAAATTTTATTGTTTTAACTGAAAACAAAAACAAATTTTTAATGAACAACAAAAATTACGATTTCCTTGCCAAAGGAGGCGAAATGGGTCTGTTAACGCGTACCAAAGACTGGAGTAAAACACCAGTTGGCGCTATCGAAAACTGGCCTCAAAGTCTTTGCACGACCCTTGGAATTCTATTGAACTCAAAATTCCCCATGTTTTTATTCTGGGGACCCGAACATATTTGCTTTTATAATGATGCCTATCGTCCAAGTCTGGGCAACGATGGAAAACATCCGCATATACTAGGACAAAAAGGTGCAGAATACTGGCCGGAAATCTGGCATTTTATAGGCCCGTTAATCGATCAGGTTTTATCAGAAGGCGAAGCAACATGGCACGAAGATCTCTTTTTGCCTATTTACAGAAACGGAAAAATGGAAGATGTTTACTGGACATTTAGTTACAGTCCAGTAAAAAATGACGACGGAAATATTGAAGGAGTTTTGGTAATCTGTACTGAAACTACCGATAAGGTAAACATTAGAAAAAACCTTGAAGAAAGCAACAAACGTTACCGTGATAATCTTATGCAGACGCCAAATGCTATGTGTATTTTTAGAGGCAGTGATTTTGTTGTAGAGATGGCAAACGAACCCATGCTGGAAATATGGGAACGAAAAGAACATGAAGTACTCAATAAACCCATTTTTAAATCACTTCCCGAAGCGGCCGGCCGAGGTTTAGAAGATATTTTACTGCATGTTTACATTACCGGAGAAAGGTTTACGGCCAATGAACTTCCGGTAAAACTAACCCGAAACGGTAAAGTAGTAGACACTTTTATTAACGTGGTTTATGAAGCGCTTAAAGATCCGGATGGCAAAATATATGGAATTGTTGCAAGTGCCAACGACGTAACACTTCAGGTAATTGCCCGAAATGCGATTGAAGAAAGCGAAAAGCGTTTTAAAAATATCGTAAAACAAGTACCGTTGGGAATTGCCATTTTAAAAGGCGCTGATTTAGTGGTAGAAATGGTTAATGACACATACTTGCAAATTGTCGATAAAACCGAACAGGAAACACTTCACAAATCTATTTTTGATTCTATACCCGAAGCAGAACAAACAGTTCATCCCCTGCTCTCGCAGGTTTATGAAGACGGAATTCCGTATTTTACAAATGAACTACTCGTAACTTTAAACCGATACGGAAAAGAAGAAGACTGTTATTTTAATTTGGTTTTTCATCCGCTTTATGAAGAAAATAATGAAGTTACGGGCGTAATTGTCGTAGGTTATGAAGTCACAAGTTCTGTAAAAGCACGATATTTTTTATCAGAAAGCGAAAAAGCATTTAGAAATCTGGTTATGCAGTCGCCTATTGCCATGACCATTTTTAAAGGCCATGATTATATCATTGAACTTGCCAATACGGTTATGCTGAATGAAATTTGGCAGAAACAGCCGCACGAAGTAATTGGCAAACCCGCTTTTGAGGTGTTTCCGGAGCTCTTAAATCAAAAGTTTCCCGAATTACTAGATGAAGTACTATACAACGGTAAAACAGTTCGAGAAAACGAAGCTGTTGCGTATATCGATATTCGGGGCAGATTAGAAAAGTTTTATCTCGACTATCAATACACACCTCTTTTTGAAAAAAACGGCGAAATATCATCGGTTATGATTACTGTAAACGATGTTTCTGAAAAAGTCGAAGCCCGAAAAAAAGTCGAAGATGCCGAAGAAAGAGCGCGTCTGGCTTCAGAAATTGCTGAAATCGTAACCTGGGATCTTAATATTCATACACAGGAATTAATTTATTCTGATAATCTTCCGAAGTTATTTGGATTAAAAAAAGATATTAAAATATCCCGTCAGCAGGTTCTGGACAGGTTTTTTATTGCTGATCTTCCTGTACTTGAAAAAGCATATCAAACGGCTTTAAAAACCAATATTTACAAATACGAAGCGCGTGTGCTTAAACCAGACGACACAATGTGCTGGATACGCGTACATGGCAAAATATTTTTTGACGAACTGCAAAACCCTGTCAAAATGCTGGGAACGGTAATGGATGTTACTGATGAAAAGACCCGACATGAAATTTTAATGAAAAGTGAAGAGAAATTCAGGGTTCTTGCTGATTCTATGCCGCAATTTGTCTGGACCAGCGATGCCATGGGAAATATAGATTATTTTAATCAGTCGCTGTATGATTTTACGGGAATTTCTAAAGAAGATGTTGAGAAAAACGGCTGGCTGCAGTTTATTCATCCCGAAGACCGAGAGGCCAATATAAACCGCTGGATGGAATCTATTAAAACCGGAAATGAATATTTATTTGAAAACCGTTTTCGCCGTCATGATGGCGAATACCGCTGGCAATTGAGTCGCGCAATCCCGCAGAGAAATGCTGAAGGAAAGATTCAAATGTGGGTTGGTACAAGTACTGATATTCAGAACCAAAGAGATTTTACAGATATGCTGGCCAAACAGGTTCACGATCGTACGGAAGAACTCGAATTAAAGAACCGGGATTTGATAAATATGAATATTGAGCTTCAGTCTTTTGCCTATATTTCAAGCCACGATTTACAGGAACCGCTTCGAAAAATTCAAACTTTTGCAAGCCGTCTGGCTGAATTAGATGATCAGAATATTTCGGCGAAAGCCAAAACTTATTTAGAGCGTATTGAAGTTTCGGCAAAACGAATGCAAACGCTGATTCAGGACCTTCTTACCTATTCCAGAACCAATTCTGCCGAGAGAGTTTTTGTAAAAACCAATCTGGATGAAATTGTTGAAGAAGTTATAATGGACTTTTCTGAACGTATTGAAGAAAAGAAAGCTGTTATAGAACTTCATCCGCTGGGCGAAGGAACCGTTATGCCGTTCCAGTTTAGACAATTACTGCATAATTTGATTGGAAATGCTTTAAAATTCTCCCGCAAAGATGTACCGCCTGAAATTCAGGTTAAAGCCAGACGTGTTGTGGGTCATAAACTAAATTTTAAAGTTGATTATCCCAATAAAATCTATTTATGCCTACGAATTGCTGATAACGGAATTGGTTTTGACGATGAGTACAAGGAACGAATTTTTGAGGTTTTCCAAAGACTGAATACAGAAAGTGAGTTTTCCGGCACTGGCATTGGACTTGCAATTGTAAAAAAGATTGTCGAGAACCACAAAGGCGTTATAAAAGCACACAGCGAAAAAGGTCAGGGAGCTACTTTTAAAATCTTTCTGCCTGAACTATAAAAAAACACCAAACTCATTTTAGTAAATAAGTTTGGTGTTTCTTCTACATCAAAAATGTAATTACAGCTTGTACACAAAAGTCTTACTGTCTGGTACAAACTCTTTCCAGTTTATAGAAAGCGAATGCTCGATAGATTTGACAATATCTTTCATTAAAACAGGCTTTGTAATAAAATAATTAGCGCCTAGTTTTAGGCATTTTTCTATAATTCCGGGTTCATTTGATGTTGAAAAAATAATAACCGGAATATCGCTTTTATCTTTCGAACCTTTGAGTTCGTTTAAAACATCAAAACCGTTTTTTCCGGGCATGTTTAAATCTAAAAAGATAACACTTGGCGTAGGCGGCGGGTGATAAATAGCGTTTAATAATTTTTCCCCGCCCGAGTAAGTCTGGAGGTTTATATCTCTAGACAATGACTCGACAGCATCTGTAAAGATATCTAGATCATCTTCGTCATCATCAGTATAAAAAATAGTAATTTTTTTCATATATTTTTTGGGGATAAATCTGTTTCCCTCAAAGATAGGAGAAATTAGGCAATTTTCAACAATCTGTTATAAAATTCTCACAAAAATAATAATTGAAATATAATAATTTAAAAATATAATTCTATAATTCAGTCGGTTATAAAAATAGCAACTTTGTTTTAAGTGATATTATAAGCACAAACTACTATTATAAAACTTTTAAAACGATAAAGTCATGGGAGATCATAAAGACCTAACCGAAGAATTTGCTGTCGATAAAATCAAAGATCTGGCAGAAAACATAAAAACATGCATGTTTTGTACGTACAACAGCGACAGACTGCAGTCCAGACCAATGTCTGTTCAAAAAATTGATGATTTAGGACGTCTTTGGTTTTTATCTGACCGAAACAGCAGTCAAAATGCAGAAATAACGCTAAATCCAACGGTTGAGATATTTTTCTCTGAACCGCACGATAAGTTCCTTACACTGCACGGAACAGCTACAATTTCATACGACAGGGAAACGATTAAAGAATTGTACGACCCAATTGTAAAGGTATGGATGCCTGGCGGTGAAGATGATCCAAATTTGAGCGTTATAACTTTTACGCCTGAAGATGGTTATTACTGGAACAACAAACACGGAAAAATGGTCGCTATAGCAAAAATGGCAACGGCTTATGTAACCGGAAAAACTATGGATGACGGTATTGAAGGAAATCTAAAATTATAAGATTTTTACTTAAACGCAAGGTTCGCAAGGGTTTGCGCAAAGTTCGCTAAGATAATTTTTCTTGGGTGCTCTGCGTATTTTCTTTGCGGACTTTGTCATTAAGAATTTAACCACAAAGAGCGCAAAGATTTACGCAGGGTTCGCTAAGTTTAAATTACTGGCGTGCTTTGCGTTTTTCATTTTGTTTTTTTTCTTAAAAATCTAAACGCAAAGAGCGCAAAGATTTACGCAGGGTTCGCTAAGTTTAAATTACTGGCGTTCTTTACGTTTTTCATTTTGTTTTTTTCTTAAAAATCTAAACGCAAAGAGCGCAAAGATTTACGCAGGGGTTCGCTTAGTTTAAATTACTGCCGAGCATTGCGTAAATCTTTGCGCTCTTTGCGGTTAATACAAAACCTCAAACAACAATTCTCTGCAGTTCTAATGCATTAAGAATTCCGGCTTCGCTTGCTGTATTATTAAAATATATAAATCCTGATTCTAAATGAGTTTCATCTCTTATATGAAGTAATTCTTGAAGTGGATAACTGGAGTAAAACATTTTAGGAACTCCATGTAAACGAATGTAAACAAGAGGGAAATCTGTAAAAATTGTCTGCGGTAACTGCGGATGACTTACACTGCAAAATGTAATTTGATTTTGGCGGAAAGCATCCCAAACCTCTGGAATCCACCAGCTTTTATGGCGAAATTCAACAACGTTTTTAAATTCTAAGTTTAAATTACTGATAATATGCTGTAATCTTTCTGCTGTAAAATAATAACTGGGCGGGAACTGAAAAAGTACACAGGCGAGCTTTTCTTTTAAGCCCATTTCGCAGACATTATAAAAATCTGAAATCAAATTTTCGCAGTCTAAAAATTGTTTAATATGCGTAATTTCTTTTGGCGCTTTTACCGAAAAAAGGAAATTTTCGGGCGCTTTATTATACCAATTCGTTAACACTCTGATGGTTGGAAACTTATAAAAGCTTCCGTTGAACTCATACGTGCTAAAGTGCTGGGAATAAAACTGAAACCATTGCGAGTATGTCAGATTGTCAGGGTAGAAAATTCCCTTCCAATACCGATTATTGTAACTCGAACACCCTATTAAAATTTGATTTTTCATATATGCAGCTGCTGACAGTTTGTACAATAAAAACTTCGGCGGTTTTTCTTCCCCGTAGGTTTTTTAATAAAGGGTAAATTACATCTTTTGCATTCTTTTTTTGAATATGCAAGCCAGTGTTTTTTGAGTTCGAATTTCTTTTTCCAATACAAAAATTCAAAACTGTAAATGGAACATTCGGCTATGAGTTCGTCGATTTTTTCGTGCGGAATTTTTCCAACCAAAGATTCAGGATGAATAAAACATCGGTACAAAACTTCATTTTTAATAATATTCCCTACTCCCGAAAAAATATCCTGATCTAAAACGGCATCGCAAATCATTTGATCCGGCATTTTCTCAAGGCTTCTTTTTGCCTTTTTTGGATCCCAGTTTTCATTTAAAACGTCTACGCTCCAATCGTAATAGTCGTTTATTTCTCCTTCCAAAACTTTAACTGAACAAGTGTAAAAGTTGATTTCTCCGCTCGAAAAACCTAAATGCAACCTTGGTGCAGTATCCTTTTTCTCATTAATTCGGTAGGTTCCAAACATGAGCATGTGGATTTTTATTGTAAAATCTTCAAAACAAATTAAAAAGTGTTTTCCCCAGGTTTTAAAAGACAAGATTTTCTTATCCCTTAAACGATCCAGATCAATGGCTGCATTTCCAGAAACCTCAATAACGGTTTTTCCGGTAAACTGCTGTACTTCTTCTTTTAAAATCAATATTGACGGACCTTCGGGCATAACTTTCTTTTTAAATTTTTAATGAAAAAAAAGTGCAGTTTTTAAAGACTGCACTTTTCAAATAATGATCATCTTGTTATTCTTCCATTTCTACTTCTGCAGCTTCAAGATTTATGGCATTTACAGCAACTTCTGTAAGCAGTTTGTCTGCTCCTTTTTCTTCATCAAGAGTTTGTTCTAACAAAGTTGCTACTTCTTCAAGACCTAAAGTTTCTGCAAATTGTCTTAAAGTTCCGTAAGTAGCAATTTCATAATGTTCGATTTTTTGGCTTGCGGCAATAATTCCGGCATCTCGCACTACTCCAATTTCTGTTTCTTCAAGAATTCCTTTTCCTTCTTCAATTAAACCTTCCATAGCATCGCATTTTTTAGCCGATGCTTTTTTACCAATAAGTTCAAAAACTTTTTCTAAACGTGTTACGTGTTCTTCAGTTTCTGTTAAGTGATTATTAATAGCATCGATTAATTCTTCTGAAGTTGCATTTTTAGCCATTGTAGGCAATGCTTTTGTTAAGGCTTTTTCTGCCCAGTACAAATCTTTAAGGCTGTCTTCAAACAATTCAGTTAAGCCTGCTGCGGCATTTGACTTTGGTTTTGTAACTCCTCTTTTAACCGTTTGTTTCGGCGTGGTTTCCTTTTTGTTATTTGTAGTTTTCATGGTATAAATTTTTTAGTAATTAACTATTCCAAAATTACTGCGGCAAGCAAGGAATGAGTTATAAAATTTTTTGATTAAATTCTATTCTAAACATCTGTTAATTATACAATTGCGAAAAATAATTTTATAAAGAAAGCCTTTACAATGGTAGTAGCTTTGTATATGTAAATATTAAAAACGCAATTATCATGGAAACTACAGATAGAAAAAACGGCACTTTTCCTAAAGATCCGGGAAATCCAAATAGAGAAGACAGAAATGGGGTTATGAACGAAGAATTGTATGATTTGAATACTCAGGAAACCCAAAGCAGCCGCGCAGAAGACGCAGAGCGCGGTTATACGGTACGAAATGGCCATAACCCTAACAAACCTAATCCGGATGAGAGATCGAGCGTCTACGACGACGATTTGGATGATTTAAATGATGATTTTCATAAAGATCGCGATTTAGAAGATAACAATGACGATATTTATGAGGTTGTTTTAGAAGATGAAGATGATCTTGACGACGAAGAAGAGTATGTGGAAGAAGAATTAGACGAAGATTTAGATAATGATGAATTTGATAATCCGTCTGATACTTTTGAAAACGACTTTACCGAAACTGAAGAAGATCTGGAAGACATTGACGATGAAATTGAAGATGAAGAAAACAATGATTATGTCGAAGATGATGTTCAGGAAGACAATGATTACAACGATGAACACAAAAGAAGATTATAGTTTTTCAGGAAACTGAAATAAAAAAGCCGTTAAGTTTTTATTCTTAACGGCTTTTTTATGGGCTTTAAATTTATTTTGATTTCAATAATCTCTCTAAAAAAGCTGCTTTTTCCTTTTCAACTTCCAATAAACGCTCGTAAAGTTTTTTGTTTTCTTCGAAATATTCAACAAGTTTATCTAAAGGATTAAAAGTACACGCATTATTACTTCCAAAATTAGTCCCTTGACTATTACTGAAGTCATTATCTGTAAAAGTATTGAAATAATTAATCACACCTTCTTCTGAAAAATTTTTAATAGCTTCTACACTTACTCCTAAAGCTTTTGCAATTTGAATAAGTTTTTCTTCATCGACAGTTTCACTATTTTCAATTGCCGAAACAGCCTGCTGATTTGTGCCCAAGGCCTGCGCAAGAGCTTCCTGTTTCATGTCTTTTAGTTCACGAATACGGCTTATTTTTCGCCCTATATGATTTGATTTTGTTAGTGTGCTCATAATTCAAAGATACTAATTTTGATATAAGAAATTAAAAAAATGTACGATACTGCATTTTTAATGTACGATACAGAAAATAGATTTTTTAGGTGCAAAAATACAATTTTTCATACAAAATATTTTACATGAAAAAACACCTAATTGTCTTCAACAAAAAAGCCGTTAAGAATAAAACTTAACGGCTTTTTGTATGCGATTTATTTCTTAATCGACTGTTTGTTTAAAAAATAAACGACACATTTACCAAGATATATGTGTCGTTTTTAATTTCGTACTTATTTTACTGAATCTTGTATTAAACACTTCTTCGACCGCTGATAAGCGAGATAATAAATAATACTAAGAATATAAAGAATAAGATTTTTGCTATACTAGCGGCTCCGGCAGCAATACCACCAAAACCAAATATTCCTGCAATAATTGCCAGAATAATAAATATGACTGTCCAACGTAACATAATAATTGATTTTTAGTTAATAATGATTTGTTTTTTATATAAATTTCATGCTTTTTAAGAAGATGCATTAACTCTAAAGATTTTATTTACAACGTTCTAAAATTGTAATTACAATAAATTAACCTGATATTTTTCGATTAATTCTGCAAAAACAGTTTCAGTTCGGGTAAAGTATTTTTTGTTGCTTCGGCTCTTTTTTACTTTGTCAAAATATTCCTGTATCGATCCGTCTTCGTAGGTTGAAACCAAAAGCGGATGTACGTAATAATTCTTGCAGACATTTCTTGTGTTTCCTAAGGCTTCGGCAGTGGCATCATAAGCCAGAACAATATTTTTTTTAATTTCTTTTTCGTTTGATGTTACCCCAAGTTCCATCAAATTTTCGAAGAATATAATCGAAGCGGCCCAGGTTCTAAAATCTTTGGCACTGAAATATTCGCCTGAAATTTTATGCAGATATTCATTGACCATGTGACTGTCTAAAACTTTTCGCTCGCCGTTTTTGTCGTAATATTTAAATACTTCCCAACCCGGAATTTCTTCACAGCGGCTTACCAGTTTTATTAATTGTTTATTTCTGGTTGTTATAGTATGCTGTTTTCCTTTTTTGCCGATGAATTCAAACCGAAGGGAATTTCTATTGATGTTAATATGTCTTTTTCGCAAAGTCGAAAGCCCGTATGATTTGTTTGTTTTGGCGTATTTTTCGTTTCCAATCCTAATATGGGTTTCTTCCATTAACCGAATCACAAGCGCTACCACTTTTTCTTTCGACCATTCTTTTTGTTCTAAATCAATATCAACCTGTTTTCGTATAGCGGGAAGCTTTTGTCCAAATTCTGCGATTTTATAGAACTTGGTTTGATTTCGGATTAAATTCCATTTAGGATGATATCGATACTGCTTTCTGTTTTTCACATCTAAACCTACCGCCTGCAAATGTCCGTTTGATAAGTCGGATATTTTTACATTAACCCACGCCGGCGGTAAAACCAGACTGCTAAAACGCTTTAATTCACTTTTTTGCTTTATACAGCGTCCATTTTTTTTATAAATAAAGCCGTCTTCTCCCTGACATCTTTCAATTGGTAAATTTTGGTTGTTTACATAAACTAATTCCAGTTTTTCCAACACCTTGTGCGGTGTTTTAATCAGCTGTGTCATTAGTTTTTGAGTTCTGGCGGTATTCATGAGTATTCTTGTATTTTTTACGGCAGACTGCACAGATCCAAAAAGATTATCTTTCAGCATGTATATTCATCAACTTCTAGATGAACCTGTGCAGTCTGCAGCATTAATTAGTTCTTAAAGATTTAATCAAACTTTTTTTATTCATGTAAGAGCGTCCCGGAACACCAACTTTTTTGGCTTGTTCATACAGCTCTTCTTTTGTCCATTCTTCATAAGGCTTTGCTTTTCCGCCTTTTTCCCCTGCATTTGGAGTATTCGCAATACGTGCAGATTTTTCTTTACTGTATCCTTTTTTTACAAGGGCTTCGTATTGGGCTTCGTTTTTAATTCTTGGATCTGGCATGACTGTAATTTTTAGGTTAACAAATCAGTTTGTATGTTGATTCAAAGTTCCCTAAAAGAAAGATTTTTCTGTTATACAATTTTGGTTATAACTTTCATAATTAAGGTTATGGGGGCTTTTTGGTTTTTGGTCATAAAAAAATCCCATTCGGTTTGCGAATGGGATTTGAATATTTTTGATTTTTATCAATTACATTTAATCTTTTTATAATCTCCTGTTTTGTCGTCATATTCCATACAGGTCTGTTTTAATAAAATCATCTTGTTGTTAACCACTTTATATTCTGCTTTGATAAAGCTTCTTCCTGCACAACATTGATTGTGTTCATAAATCCGTTTAGTTTTACTGTCAAACTCTAAAGAAGTGCCGCTAAAACTGCTTTCAAAATATTTACCAGTTTTAGGATCGTATAAAAAATACAGACTTGTACTATCAGGACCAGCCGTACCACCTTCGTAAACAGAAAAATCGGATATACCGTCAAAATTGTAATCATCGATACTAATACTGTTTACACCTAAAAGCTGGCGGTCGACATCAAACTGCTGTATTAATTTATCGGTCTTTTTTTCGATAATTTTCACACCTGTAACTTTTGCCTCAAAATCGTTTTTCTCTTTAGTAAGAATCAATTTAAAATACTTATCCTTAAAAGAAACAGACTGTAAAATTTCCTTTCCGCTAAAGTCTCTGTTCTTATATTCATCAAGATCAAAAACCTTTTTTAAACTGATTTTTAATTCTTTACCCGAATTATCTTTCCATATTCCGCTTAAATCTGCGCTTTTTGAGTTATAGTTTTGAAAGATGAATTTCGCGCTCTGTTTACCATTTTTATCTTTTTCAATTAATGTCAGCGTTTTTTGTACCATTTTGGCATCTAAATCAATTGGAGTATCATGATTAGAATAAGTATATATGGCACTTCCTACTCCATCTGAATAAATATTAGTCACCAGCTCTATTGGATATTTATCGATAAAACCTGTATAGCTTATTTGGGCTGATGCAAATACAGTTGTAACGAAAGCTATTAATAAGGTAATGTTTTGCTTCATTATATATAATAAGGATTATTTTTTTCTTTTTCTTTTCTTTTGGGTTGTTTTATTTTTCCAGATACGAACCGGTTTTTCCTGATCACTGCTTTTTCTTCTTTCTCTTTCTTCCAGATCTGTCTTATATAATAGGTAGGATATTCCGGATAATGCCAGCATTACAAAAGCAATAGTAAAAACTCCGCTTCCGGTTAATGTCCCCCAGGATGCTCCTCTTTTACTATAGGTCATTCCTGAAGATGATATTTCTAAAATATTCATTATAATACCAACAGCAATGAAAATTAAGCCTGCAAATAAGCATAACTTGAAGAAGATTTTCTTTGAATACATAATAAACTCAGGCTTTAAAATTATCTTGAATGTTATTCATTAGAATTAAATAATTTTCAAAATGATCCGGCGAGATCACCAAACTCTTTTTATTTTCGAGTATTAAAGTAGTAAAGTGATAACCATCAGAGATATCACCAGTTTTACTTCTCAGTTTAACCTTTCCTTTTTTAATATATTGTATACTATCAAAAGATATAAATTGTTTTGCACCTGTAATCACTAAAGTTTTTTCAATTCCTTTCTCAGTAATTGTCAATTTATAAATCTTAAACAAATCTGGAAAACAATATAGCAGAAAAAACAAAAACATATATGCCATTACTACTAATGGATTTATTTCTAAAGTTGAAAAACCATTATACAAAACATATGATAACGTTATTACAAATAAGATGAAACCCGCTATTATTCTTATTCCTACTATTTTCCTGAATTCTGAAGTGATATACATCCTACCCTTAATTATTATTACTTTTCTTAGGAAAACAAATATAGAGTTATTTGTAAGGTTAACAAATGAAGCTGAACATTTCTCAGCATCCAAATCATATAACAATCTCTAAAAATCGTGTAAGTCATTCATTACAAGTTATAATAATTTTACATCATAACATTTAAACTATAAAATCATGAAAAAGTTATTATTAGCCAGTAAAGCTATTTTAGGAGCAGGACTTATTATTATATCTCTTAATTCTTGTAAAAACGAAACGAAACAAGAAGATCCTAAAGAAGTGGCAGAAGATGCAAACGAAGCTAAATTTGATACTATAGACAATAAAGAAGATGATTCTGAATTTTTAGTAGATCAAGCTGAAATTAATTTAGCCGAAATTGAAATTGGAAAACTGGCACAACAAAAAGGAACTGACCCGGAAGTAAAAAAATTCGGAAAAATGCTGGTTGATGAACATACAAAATCAGCATCGGAAGTTAGTGCCTTAGCAAAAGCAAAAAACTTTACACTGCCAACATCTTTAACAGAAGAAGGTCAGGATGAATATAAAAAACTAAACGAAAAATCTGGTCTTGATTTTGACAAAAAATTCGCTGATATGATGATCGACGGCCACCAAAAAGCAATTGACAAACTTCAAAAAGCTGCAAAAGATGCACATGACGAAGATGTTAAAATGTGGGCTACGAATAATATTGCGGGTTTAACTTCACATTTAGAACACGCTAAATTATTGAAGCAAAATCTGGATAAGAAAAAGTAAAATAAATTTAATTGGTTATTATTTATTTTTAAAAACCCCCTTAAGAGTTGAATTGCTTAAGGGGGTTGCTTTTTTTAAAAGGTTCTGAGCGGCTAAGATGATAAGGTTCTAAGTTTTATTTTTAGTGGCAAAATCTTACCAGCTTAGAATCTTAGCCTCTTTAAAAAAAACTATTTCCCGCTTAATAGAAAATATTCTCCATCGGTTACTTTTTCTAACCATTCTCCGTGGCCTTTATCAATTTCTGTAATAATGGCAACATAAGAGAATTTCTCAAACGGAGTTGCACCATACCAGTGTTCTACTCCGGGTAAAATGGTAACTACCTCATCTTTTTTAAGTACTCTTACGGCAGATCCTCTTTCCTGATAATATCCCGCACCTTGTTTTGCAATCAGCATTTGTAAACCTGCATTACTATGCCAATTACTTCTCGCACAAGGCTCAAAAGTCACTTCCTTAATAACAGTATTTTCCGGATGAATATCACTGCTTTGTTTTTTATAGGAAACGTCACCCGTCATATATGTATTAGGGACTTTTCCTTCTTCGATAACGGCTGAATAATTTGTCGACATAATTTATTAATTTATTTTTTGAGATTGATTTTTTTTAAAACTAACATCAGTACCATTTCAAGTCAGTCTGCAACCCGCTTGATTTTGCACTAATACATCTTTAAAGAACAAACATTATAATATGTTTGTTTGAAATTTTCTCAGGCATTTGATTTCCTTAGAAAACGATATGATAATATAGATTAACAGATTTTTCCATAAATTTTTATTGTTTGAGATTTATCAGAATCAGAAGTACTAAATTGAAAAAGCTAGAGTGCGCTTTATGAAGTAGATTATTTAGTGTGTTAAAACTGATAAATGAGTTAATACGAATTTAGAGCAAAAGTACTATGACAATGCTTTCTGAAAATAACAATATTCAAACAAAAAATTATGAAATTGAAACAATTTTACATTCGAAGCGATTTTGGCACCGTTCCCGTAAGTCTTTTGAAGTAATTATTAAAATAACTTGGATATTCAAAACCAAGCGAATATCCAATATCCGAAATACTCCAGTCTGTATGCAGAATCAATGCTTTTGCTTCACTTATAATTCTTTCGGTAATATGGGCCGTAGTGGGTTTTCCGGTCACTTCTTTTACAGACCGGTTTAAATGATTTACGTGTACAGCAAGACTTTGTGCAAAATCCTGCGGCGTTTTTAAGCTCAAAGGCTGGTTTTTGGTTTCTATTGGAAATTGTCTTTCCAGTAATTCTAAAAACAAAGACGTAATTCTCGAAGAAGCATTTTTAGGCTTAAAGAAATTATCTGTTGGCTGCATCTTCATTGATTCATGAATAATCAGGTTGATATAATTACGCATTAAATCATCTTTAAATACATAATCTGTCTGCTGTTCTTCAATCATTTTTTGAAATAATGAATCGATAAACACCTTTTGCTCAGGAGCTAAATTAAAAATAGGCGTACCGCCAATTTTAAACAAAGGCGATTCATGAAGTGTTTCAGAGCGGTCTTTGGTTTTTAGGAATTCTTCTGTAAAAACGCAGGCATAACCTTCATACGTGTCTGAAATAGTTTCCCAGGAATACGGAATAATTGGATTACCGAAAAACAAAATCGTTCCGTCGGTTTCAATACCCCTGTCGGCATAATGTATACGGCTCTGACTGGTATTAATACAGATTTTGTAAAAATCTCTACGGCTGTAAACCGGAATTTTACTAACGTCCTCCTGCAGTTTATAAACCTTAAAGCCTTTTGTTATTAATTCTGAACTTGCAGAGTCGCAATTTTGAATTTCTGTTTCATTATTCATGCAGCAAAGTTATGAAAATCAAATAAAATTTTAATTTTTTGTTTTAAAGATGATTTAACTGAAAAAGATGCGAAGACTGTGCTAAGAACTCGAAGAAAAAAACTTTGCCAATCAGCCTAAACCTTTTTGAATTGCGGAATAAAAAAACCACGAAAAAGTTTAAAAATAATACCAATCGGTATATATTTGCATTCTAATTGGATTTATAATGACTAAAGCTCAAAGAACTAAACAATTTATAATTGAAAAAACGGCTCCAATCTTTAATATGAAGGGTTACAGCGGTACGTCTATGAGCGATATTACAGATGCAACCGGATTAACAAAAGGAAGCATTTATGGTAATTTTGCTAATAAAGATGAAGTTGCACTGGCAGCATTTAGGTTTAACGTCAAAAAACTGCACGATATTTTTTCAAGGGAAATTGAAAAAGAAAAAACATTTAAAGGAAAATTGTTAGTTTATCCACATCTTTATTCTGATTATTACGACTTAAGAGTTACTCAGGGCGGCTGTCCTATAATTAATACTGCAACAGAAGCCGATGACACACATCCCGTTCTTAGAAAAAAAGTAGAACGAGTGATTTTGTCATGGAAAGAGCAATTGGTTTATTTTATAGAACAAGGCATTGTTTCGGGAGAATTTAAAGCAAAATCAATAAACCCCGAAAAAACGGCATTAACCATGATTGCCATTATTGAAGGAGCCGTTATGATTGCTAAAATTACCGGAAACTTATCTAGTCTAACAGACATTATGCAGTCGCTTACTAAGATTATTGAAGATTTAGAATAATTTTTTTTATTACAAAATATACCAATTGGTATATTTAAAATTTTAACAGTAAATACAAATGGAAACAAAAACAAGATTACAAGTATTACAAGATCATATAAACAGAGAATTTACAGCTTCTCCTTCCCCATTTATGCTTTGGATGCGTCCGATAGTATTAGCTGCCGAAGAAGGAACGGTAACTTTTAAATATGTTATTAGAGAAGAAATGTCGAACCCAATTAAAAGTCTGCACGGTGGCGTTACAGCCGCTATTGCTGACGATTGTATTGGCGCAACTATGTTTTCGCTAAATGAAGAAAGTTTTTATACGACTATAAATCTTGTTGTTGATTATTTTGCTCCAGCGCACGTTGGCGATACGATTTTGGCTAAAACACTCATTATAAAAAAAGGAAGACAAATGGTAAATGCCCAATGTGAAATTTGGAATGCAAATGAAACCCGATTAATTGCAAGAGCAACTTCTAATTTGTTTAAAACAAATGTTGTAAAAAAGACACTGCAGTAATAAAGCAATGCTTTGGGATTATTAAAACGTTAGTTAGACGCACTGCGGTGCGTCTCTACGAATGTACTTTGTATAAAATAGCATCATCACCATTTCATTGTAGAAACGCGTCGCAGTTCGTCTTTCACGCAACGGGTTTAGGATAAGAATTCGTTACGGAATAATCAAACTTCCGGTTTTTAATCCCTTCGAAAATGCAGATAAAAGAACTTCTTTTGCATTTTCATCTTTTTGAATAATGATTTGTGCATAACCATTAAAAAGCTTTCTTTTCCAGGCTTCAGCAGGCGTTACAATCTGAATAATTCCGGGATCAGTATTCATAACATCCCAGTCTTTTATTTTTTGCAAAGGCGTTGCAGCAATGTAGATTGTGTTTTTTCCTTCTTTTAAGATGCCAGAATTCAAAATATACTTTTGAGAATCTTCATTGCTTGGATTAATTTTATTTCCGTTTACAAAAACTACCGTTTCAATTCCTATTTTTTTGTAAAAGAAACTTACGATGTTTGAAGGCAGATTATTTTTTAACTCAAATTGGCCTCTATATATATAAGATGGAGCCTGTTTTTTATAATCTCTGTCCTTAAATGCTTCTTTCCAATCCTTTTCTGAATAAGAAGAAAGCTGTTCAGGTAAAACTGTTGTTGTTCCGTTTTGTTCCTGAAAATTTGTTATCGAAACTAAAGTGGTTTGATCTATAAATTGATCTTTTTCTAACGAAGTTGGATCGCCGTTGCCAACTCCTAAAATTTTCCCTCCTTTTATATCGAATGTAATTTCATTATCGGCTGTTGGAACACGAAGTCCTTTTTTATCTGTAACTTCAGCCGTAATCACACTTACTTTTGATTTAGGCAAATTTTCTTTATCTAAAGAAAGTTTGATATTTTCCGGATTTCCGGTTGTTTTTTGAGTTTCGGTTAAAACTTTTTTGCCATTCTTATAACCTACTGCTTCCAGAGTTCCGGCTTGGTATTTTACTTTCCATTCTAAATGGCTGTTCAATTCCATTTTCTTTTTTCCTAAACTCTTTTTATTTAGAAAAAGTTCGACTTCATCACAATTCGAATAAGCCCAGACATCGATTTCCTGTCCTTCTTTCCCACTCCAGTTCCAGTGCGGCAACAAATGCAAAACAGGTTCTTTTCCCCACCACGATTTTAAATAAAAAACATTGTCTTTAGGAAAACCGCACACATCCATCATTCCAAAATACGACGTTACCGAAGGCCAGCCATAAGGCGTTGGCTCACCGCGATAATCAAATCCTGTCCAGATAAAAATTCCGACCAGATAAGGTCTTTCGGCATAAAACTTCCAGCCTTCTTCAATACTGTAAAATGTGGGGCGTGGTTTTTTGTCATAAGCGCTTTGGTAATGTCTGGCATCATCAGTAAAATAAATACCTCGTGTCGCAAAAGTCGAACCTTCTTCAGTTCCCATTCCCGGCTGATTCTTAAATTGATTTCTATGCGCATCAATATCGCCGTTTCCGAGATAATTATAACCCATAATTTCTACCACAGACGAAATCCCACTTTTAAATCCGCTGCTGATTCCCACCGTTACAGATCTTGTCGAATCGATAGTTTTGGCAAAATCCTGCATAATATTCGTTATACGTTCACCCGTAATATTGCCTTCAATATTCCATTCTTCATTTCCAACCGACCAGCAAAAAATACTTGGATGATTTCGGTCGCGCTCCATCATTCGCTTTAAATCATTTAAATGATAATCGTTAATTCCCATTAAACGTGTTTCATCAATTACCAGCATTCCCAGTTCATCACAGGCTTTTAGCAATTCTGGTGTTGGCGGATGATGTGAACAGCGATAGGCATTTGAGCCCATTTCTTTAAGTTTTTTAATTCTGTAATATTGAATTTCGTCTGGCAGAGCCGTTCCAATTCCGGCATGATCCTGATGATTGTTGGTTCCTTTTAGCTTAAGTGATTTTCCATTTAGAAAAAAGCCATTTTCAGGATCAAATTTAATGGTTCTAATTCCAAAAGCAGTTTCATAACGGTCAATCACCTTTTCGCTTTGCTTAATCTGAGTTACTAAACGATACAAATTTGGAGAATCAAGATCCCACAAAAGCGGATTTTTCACATTTAGGTTTGATGTAAAAACTGCTGTTTTATAAAAATCAGGTGCCTTTACTTTTTCTTGTGTTATTGAAATTTCTTTACCGGAGGCATCAAAAATAGTCTGAACAATTTCAATTAAACCTTTATAGTTTCCTTTATTTTCTATAGTAACTTGTGCAGTAACTTTTGCTTCGTTATTTTTAATTTCAGAAGTAATATATGTTCCGTTTAGCGCCACATAAACCGGATTTGTTTTTTGCAGATAAACGTGTCTGTAAATTCCGGCACCTTCATAAAACCAGCCTTCTTCCATTGAAGCATCGGCACGGACAACAATTGTGTTTTCTCCGCCATAATTTACATAAGCCGAAATATCGTATTCAAATCCGTTATAACCACTTTCTTCTGTTCCCAGATAATAACCGTTAAAAAATACTTTTGAATTTCTAAAAACTCCGTCAAACTTCAGGCTTATAATTTTGCCTTTATCTGATTCCGGAATGTTGATTTTTTTTCGATACCAGCCAATACTTTTTTCCGGAAAACCTTTACCAGCAGTTTTAAATCCGTGGCTGAAACTGCCGCTTTCGCTAAAAGACTGTTCAACTGCCCAATCGTGAGGCAAATCTAATTTTCTCCAGGCACGATCATCAAAATCTTTTGCAGCCGGCCCGTCGCCAAATCCGGTTTTAGTGAGGTATGAAAAATAACCTTCGGCATGATTGAAATCTTTTTTTGTATCGTATACATGTCCAAATGAAAAACGCCAGTCTTTATCAATTAAAATCAATTCTCTTTCAGATTCATTTTGGGCAGAAGCCAGACATGAAATCAAAAAAGTATAAAACAGAAAAATTCTTTTAAAGAAAACAGTTTTCATAAAAGTGCAGGTTAGTCAAAGTTAGAAAATATAAAAATAACGCACAGAATTGGTTTAATTCAATAGTATTTTATCAAAATACACACAATAACTCTCTTATACCCCCTAAAATGTGTCCCTAAAATTTAGAATCATTCTATTGGCTATACTTTATAAAATGATTTTGATTTGATGTAATTTTATATAAAAATTTAAAAAACAGAGATTATATGAGTGTTATTAAAGATGAAAAAAAGCTTCTTAGCACCATTAAACGAATCGATGAAAAGATCGATAAGAATAATGATCAAAAGATACTGGCCTTTTTTGAATCTCTTGGATTAACAGAAAGAGAGGATGTTCCTAAGAATTTTCTGGATTGGGATACGATTCTTATTGTCGTACCCGACCGCCACATTTCGCATGAATTAAAATATTACAAATTCTCTATATCAAGACTTTTCTTTGTAACGAATCCATATGCAGACCAAATTCATATTTATGATTTTGACCAATGGAAAAGCGTAACCAGAAATAAAACTCAGTTTCAGATTAGGGAAATGATGAAAACGAATTTTGGCGGTGTAAAGAAAACTCCATCAGAAAACGAGTAACTAAATGTAAACAACCAAAAAGCCCATTTCTATCGAAATGGGCTTTTTTTATTATACTTAAAAAGTTTAACCTTTATTAATAAGTTCTTTAACTCTGCCAAACACAAATTTTGCCTGTTCATCATAAATAATCATCTCAAAGTCTTGTGTTCCTTCAATAAAATTCCCTTCTTTTTTAGTATCTGAGTATACTTTTTGAAAAAACTGATCACGCTTTTTAAGCCATTCTAATTGTTCTTTCTTTAACTTCGATTGTTCTTTTGAACTCATCTTCGCTTTAAGATTTTTATACGAAACATTCAGCAGACTGTCTGACTTATTATAATATTCAAAGGCGCAGTTACGCATGTTTTGGCCTTTGTTCAAACATTTTTGATAATCGGATTTCATTTTATATACCGCTTCAAGTGTTTGTGAATTACAATATATAGACGTCAGAAAAAAAAGTAATAAGATTGATTTTTGTATCATAATTTCATCTTTATATTTTCTTATACAAAAAAGAAAAATCTTTATGTATAGTATTTGATTTAATCAGTCATTTTGTTTAATACAATCAATATTAAATGCAATTCCGCTTTCACCTAATCTCTTCATTTCCTGAGGACTAAATGACACTGAACATTGCTGGTTATATTCATAAAAAAGCCAAATCATTATATCATCTTTTGATATATTTAAATCATTAAGTTTTTCAAAATTTGGTTCTAGTATATCTAAAAAGACATTTATGAAATCAAAATATTTATCATTTTCATCTGTAACGATTTGATAAGTCCATATATCAAATCCTTCTTCTTTTTCGCTAGGTTCGACTCCTAACAAATCCGTTATTTTCTGATAAATTTCTAAAGAATTATTAGTATCTATATATAAATTATGAAACTTCATTTAATTAAATTATTGTGCCAGTAAACTATTAACCATGTCTTCTAATGCTTTTCCATGAATATTCTTTGCAATGATAATTCCGTTTCTGTCTACTAAAAAATTCAAAGGAACAGATTGAAGCATGTAATCTCCCACAACAGGCGAAGTCCAGTATTTTAAATCGCTAACATTTGTCCATGGTAATTTTCCTTTTGCAATTGCAGCCGTCCATAATGGCTTTTTCGTATCCATAGAAACACCGTAAATCGATAATTTGTCAGGATAAGCATTATACAGTTTTAGCAATAATGGCTGTTCTTTTATACATGGTCCGCACCATGATGCCCAAAAATCAACCAACACAA
This sequence comes from Flavobacterium ginsengiterrae, assembly GCF_039539785.1. NCBI lineage: Bacteria > Pseudomonadati > Bacteroidota > Flavobacteriia > Flavobacteriales > Flavobacteriaceae > Flavobacterium > Flavobacterium ginsengiterrae. Next base: position 172,617 of record NZ_BAABDU010000004.1, read on the forward strand.
GAGAACCTCTTAAAGAAGAAAGTGCTATTTTTTCTCCTTTAGTATCAGGAAGATCAATTTCGGGAGCAATATCGCCAATATCTGTTCCTACGACTTGTGCGTTGCTTATAAATAAATTAAAGAATGTAAAAGTTAAGACTAAGTAGATTTTTTTCATAATTGGATTACGTTTATTTGTTTGGGGCTTTAATTAATTGATAATCTTATAAAATGAGAAAAGATTTGACTTATCAAGATTAAATCAATAACAAATATAATTTTTTCTTTGAAAACATTCTTCTGAAAAACAAAACTTCCCCTGCTCCAATCATAAAATTATCACAAAAGCATATCGGGAAATTGGTATATCGGGAAAAGTCGATATATTTGTGTCATGGAAAATATAGATATTTTTAAGGCACTCTCTAACAAATCCAGACTGCAAATGCTGGAATGGCTTAAAGATCCCGAATTTAACTTTCCGGGTCAGCTGGAACACGGCGGATTTGAACACGGAGTTTGTGTGGGACAGATTCAGGCAAAAGCCGGTTTAACACAATCTACAGTATCAGAATACCTGTCTATTTTACAGCGCGCCGGTTTTATCGAAGCCAAACGTGTTGGACAATGGACTTATTATAAACGTAACGAAGGTGCCTTTGAAGCACTCAGTAAATTAATTCAAACAAATTTGTAAATTACTATGAGCACAAACAACCTGTTTTCTCCGTTTAACTTAAAATCGTTAAACTTAAAAAACCGAATCGTAATGGCGCCTATGACGCGCTCTTTTTCTCCTAACGGAGTACCAACTGATGATGTCGCAGCTTACTACCAAAAAAGGGCTGAAGGCGAAGTTGGTTTAATATTATCTGAAGGAACTGTTATTGACAGAAAATCATCTTCTAATGATGCTAATGTACCTCACTTTTATGGCGATTTAGCTTTAAACGGATGGAAAAAAGTGATTGATGAAGTTCACGCTGCGGGCGGTAAAATGGGACCGCAGATCTGGCATATGGGAATTATGGACAACCACCATTCTGGATGGGTGCCTCCGGTTCCGTTTGAAGGTCCTTCTGGTCTAAACCGTCCTGATTTTAGAAACGGAATTGCCATGTCTGAAAAAGATATTGAAAATACAATCCTGGCTTTTGGTAAAGCTGCTGCCGATGCGAAAAGATTAGGTTTTGATACTATCGAAATTCACGGCGCACATGGTTATTTAATTGACCAGTTTTTTAGAGCCGAAACGAACGTACGTGAAGATGTTTACGGCGGAAAAACATTGCCGGAACGTAACCGTTTTGCAATTGAAGTTATAAAAGAAATCAGAAAACAAGTTGGAAATGATTTCGCTGTAATTATGCGTTTTTCTCAATTTAAACCTTCAGATTACAATTATAAACTGGCTAAAAATCCACAGGAATTAGAAGCCTGGCTTACTCCTCTTGTTGACGCTGGTGTTGATATTATTCACGCTTCACAACGTCGTTTCTGGGAACCTGAATTTGAAGATTCTGATTTGAACTTTGCAGGCTGGGCAAAAAAAGTTACCGGAGCACCAACTATTACAGTAGGTTCTGTTGGTCTTTCTGGAGATTTCTTTGGTGCTTTTGCAGGAGAAAGCTCTGAGCCTACTTCTCTTGAAGAATTAAACAGACGTTTCGACAGAGGTGATTTTGATTTAGTTGCTGTTGGAAGACCACTTTTATCAGATCCAAACTGGGTGTCTAAAATCAAAGCCGGAAAAACAGATGAATTAAAAGGTTTTAGTAAAGAAGCTTTAGGACAATTGGTTTTAGAATAATTTTTTTAAGATACAAAGTTACAAAGGTTCAAAGGGACAAAGTTTTTCCTTTGGACCTTTTTATTTTCTATACAACAGTTTTAAATTCAAATCTGTGTAAATCTGCTGAAATTTTAAAAATCTGCGTGAAATACTTTAACGCATAGATTTTTTTACGCAGATTTATAGAGATTAAAGCAGATCAAATTAGATTTTATTTAGCACAAAACATTTATCTTTGCAGTCAATATGAAATTCTTGAACAGCATATTACGCCTTCCTTTTTTCAGCACTTATTATCACGAAGTAATAACTGCTCGGATTGGCTATGCTTATAATTCAACGTATTTACTTTCGTAAAATAACAGATATAAAATTATATAACCTTAAAGCCCGGGCATTTTGTCCGGGCTTTTTTTATTTAAACAAAATGGAAACAATTCAAAAATTAAAAGAAAATGCAGCCATCTTTCTTCCTGAAAATGGTTTAGAAGAAAAACTAAAGCTGGCTGAAAAAGAAAACAGAAAACTGATTATAAAACTGGGTTTTGATCCAACGGCTCCGGATTTACATCTAGGACATGCTGTTGTACTAAAAAAGATGAAACAATTTCAGGATTTAGGACATCAAATTGTAATTGTCGTAGGGAGTTTTACAGCCCGAATTGGTGACCCAACAGGAAAAAACAAAAGCCGAAAACCTTTAAACATTGAAGAAGTACAGCATAATGCCGAAACCTACATTAATCAATTGTCTAAAATTATTGATATTGAAAAAGCAAAAATTGTTTTTAATTCGGAATGGCTTGATACGCTTTCTTTTTCTGAAGTGATTCAGATTATGTCGAATGTTACTGTTGCACAATTAATGCACAGAAATGATTTTAATAAACGTTTTACCGAAAATACACCAATTGCCATGCATGAACTGGTTTACCCAATTTTACAGGCTTTTGATTCGGTAAAAATTAACGCCGATATTGAAATGGGCGGCACAGATCAGTTATTTAATTGTACTATGGGAAGACAATTGCAGGAAAACTGTAAAATGCCTGCTCAGATTGTTATGTGCATGCCGCTCCTGAAAGGATTGGACGGAAAAGAAAAAATGAGCAAATCGCTTCATAATACCATAGGTTTAATTGATGAACCTAACGAAATGTTTGGAAAAACAATGTCGATTCCGGATAGTCTTATTTTAGAATTTTTAGACTTAACGACTAATTTTTCATTAAAAGAAAAACAGGAAATTAAAAATCGTTTAGAGACTGAAAATCCAATGAATATTAAAAAACTGATTGCTAAAAATATTATCAGTCAATACCATTCAAAAGAACTGGCAGATGAAGCCGAAATCTTTTTTGCAAATCAGTTTCAAAGTAAAAATGCGGCATCAAAAACGTTTGTGCCGGTTTTGATTTCATCTATTGAAAATTCATCAGATCAGATCGCCTTAATTGATCTTTGTGTATCTATTAAAAATGATATTACAAAATCTGCTAACAGAAGATTGATAGAAAGCGGTGCTGTGCAGATTGATAATGCAAAAATTACAAATCCATACGAATTGATTCAGCTGAAAAAAGAAACCAAAGTAAAAATTGGAAAAAGGGATTTTTTCGAATTAATATAAAAAAAATGGGATGATACATTGTGTTTCATCCCATTTTAATATTTAAAAATCGTCATCGTCATCATCTTCACCTCCATATTCAAAAAACTCATCTATATTAAACGGAATATCTTCGTCAGGATCTTTATCGTGTGCATGAACTCCGGGCGGATTAAATAATCCCCAGCTGTCTTTAATATAATTCCACTGATCAAATCCGGCAACCCAGTCTACAAACAAAAGACGAAATTCTTCAATTGTGTTTCGCAGTAATTCGATATAATCTTTATCACGGATTCCTTCTTCAAAACGCAGACTTCCGGCCTGCACATAAAGTTCTCTGGCCGCTTTTCTAATTATGGCAGCATTTTCCATTCGCAGATCATAAAAATCCCCTCCTTCTGCTCCGGCAATTTTAACCGGAATCAGCATGGCATTTTCAGCCATGAATTTAACAACCGTTTCCTGCAAAAATTCATTTTATTCCGGTACAATCTGAATTAATCCCTGTGTAAGCTGAAAAATTTGTTCTGCCTTTTGATAAATCGGCATATTATGGGTTTCTTCTAATGGAGACATTTATTTACTTTTAAAAAACTGCATAAATTTAAAGTAAAAAAGGGATGAAATAATTTAATTTCATCCCTTTTAACATTTGTAACTAACAAAGATTACAAACTCAACAATTATGCAGCCGATACAGGTTTTTGCTTTTGAAATTTATTCTGAAGCCATTTGCGTACAGGTTCGTCATACAATTTCAAACATAAATAAGCTAAAACAATACTTGCAAATAAAACAGTAAGTCCTATTTTGTAACCATCGGCCAAAGAAACCTTATTGTCTACAGCCCATGCTGTATACCAGTAAATAAGCGGATAATGTGTAATATAAATTGGGTATGAAATATCGCCTAATAATTTGCAGATTTTTAATGAAAAAGCATTTTTGATTTCCCCTCCTGCTCCAATCGCTACTATTAAAGGAAAAACTAAAATAATAGCAAATGATTCATAAAGTCCGTTCATCCATAAACTGTTTTCATCTCCAATTCTTGGAATAGCTAAAATTACAGTAATCAACAGACTGCAAATCCAGAAAGCGCCTTTTATATGAATTAGTTTTCCTAAACGGCATAATAAAACACCGGCAAAAAACGGATATAACAAACGCGTAAAACCAACATTCATTTGTTCCAGATTTAATGACCAGCCTCCTATCACATCTCCTTTTGGACCAAAAACGGTATAATTAATCAATAATCCAGCGAAGATTAAAACCAAAACGGTCATTACTTTATTTGAAAACTTACGGAATAAAACGGCATAAAGTATGTTCGCAATATATTCGAAGAAAAGTGACCATGCAGGTCCGTTTAACGGATGCATTTCTCCCCAGCCTCTAATTTCCATTGATGGTGGAATTGGCAGTAATGTAAAACCAATAACCATGGTTAAAATTACTTTCCAGACTTCCATTCCGGCAATCATTGGAAACAAAATATCCGAAGCCTGAAAGTAATAAAATATCGCTCCTATAATCATTCCCATAATTACCATGGGTTGTAAACGGATTAATCTTCGTTTGTAAAATTCCCACTGTCCCATTTTTCCCCAGCGGTCATCATAAGCATACGCTACAACGAATCCTGATAAAAGAAAAAAGAAATCAACGGCAAGATATCCGTGATTAATGATTTGTACAAATCGGTTACCGCCGCTATGCGCTTCAAAAATATGAAAGGCAACTACTAAAATGGCGGCCACACCTCGAAGTCCGTCAAGAATTTCGTAATGTTTTTTTGGTTTAATTTCGGTCATTTAGATTTTAGATTTTAGTCCCGAAACTTCGGGATTAGATTTTAGATTTTTTTAAAAATCGCTTGCTCTTTTGGAATTTAAAGATTTGGGATTTTTTAATTTTTACTGATGATTTTTAAGCCATTCTAATCTTCTTTGATCCGGAAGATGCTTTACAGTAAAGTTTTCGAATTTAGCTTCAAAACCTTTTCCATCTGGAGAAGCAGCCATTAATCCAACTTGTACAGGTGTGTTGTCTTGCAAAGGCGCATTTCTGGTCATGATATAGTTTTTATCATCAAAAGAATAAAAAACCTCAACAGCATCTAATCTTCTCACGGCTTTAATCCATACAAACGGCGGTGCTTTTTCTAAGGTTGTTACGCTCCAGTCGCTTTTGTCGTGCGTTACCACGGTGCTGATATTGAATTTTCCGTCAACAAATTCAACTCCGGTTTTAATGTAATTTTTTTCGTCAACACGAATCATTAATCCCATTTGGTCAAAACGGGCAATGTAATTTCCTGTAATTTTTACTTTAGCTTCAAACTCTCCGCCATAAGTTGCGTAGTAAAACGGTGCATCATCAACCGTAAATCCGTAGTGAGAAATTCTCCAGTAATCGCTGTTTGCCGTAACATTCATAATTAAGGCGTTGTTTTTAATTTCCCATTTTTCAGGTTCATTAAACCACTGCATTTTACTCAATGTTTGAGCCGAAAGATTTTGTGCTAAAAATATAGTAATAGCTCCAAGTATAATTTTCTTCATATTATTCTTTTTTTGAATCATTAAGTCAATTAAGTAGTTGGGTATGTTTTCTTTGCCTATGAAGTTTCATTAAGACGTAATCAAACTTAAAAAAATTATCTAGACTAAAATCTTAATTTTCTTAATCTCTTAATGGTTAAAATAATTAAGGCTTAAAAATAAAGCTGCAACTTTTACCATTGCAGCTCTACAAACCAACCAAAGTTTAGAAATAAATGAAATTATTGAAGTGAGAATCCCACTTTTGATTTGATATCTGCTGAAGATGCTCCAACGATTGCTTCAAAAGCTCCCGGTTCTGCAACCCAGTCATGTTTTTTATCGTCGAAGAAACTTAAAGCAGTTTTGTCGATTGTAAACGTAACTGTTTTTTCTTCTCCGGCTTTTAACGAAACTTTCTCAAATCCTTTTAATTCTTTTACCGGACGCGGTAATGAAGATTTTAAATCTGTAATGTACAATTGTACAACTTCAGCTCCTTCACGGCTTCCTGTATTTTTAACTGAAACAGAGAATGTGATTTTATCTCCAGCAGTCATTTGTTTTTTATCAGCCGTAACTTTTCCGTAAGCAAAAGTTGTATAGCTTAATCCGTGACCAAATGGGAATAATGGTTTGATTTTATTTTTGTCTGCCCAACGGTATCCAACAAAAATTCCTTCGTTGTACTTTACCTCATCTCCACCTGGAAATTCTCCTAAAGCGTGTGCTCCGTTATCTGCTAATTTTACCGGGAAAGTAAAAGATAGTTTACCAGATGGGTTTACATCTCCTACTAAAACATTTGCTAGAGCAGTTCCTGCTTCAGTTCCTAAGAACCATCCCTGAACAACTCCCGGAACTTCCTTAATCCAAGGCATTGCTACAGCATTTCCAGAAATATTTACGAAAACAATGTTTTTATTTACTTTCGCTAATTCGCTGATTAATTTATCCTGACCGTAAGGTAATCCTAATTCGTTACGATCATGTCCTTCGTCATCCTGATTTGGACTTTTGTTCAAACCTCCAATAAAAAGAACGATATCAGCATCTTTAGCAATTTTTAAAGCTTCAGCAGTTAATTCTGCCTGCGGACGTTTTTCTTCTAAACTTACTTTTGCTACTACTCCATTATAGTTACTTGTTGGATCTCCAACATAACCTCTTGCATAAACGATTTCAGCCTGATTTCCAATTCTTTTCTTTAAACCTTCAAGCGGTGTGATTTCGTATCTTGCTTTAAGAGAAGAACTTCCTCCTCCTACTGTCATCATTTTGATAGCATTTTCTCCAATTACAGCAATTTTCTTAGTTTTAGAAAGATTGATTGGCAGAATGTTATTGTTGTTTTGTAATAATACAATTCCTTCTTCGGCAATTTTACGGCCAGCTAAAGCATGCTCTTCTGTTCCAAAAGATCCAAACGGACGGTTTCTGTCCATTGTAGTTAAGAAAGATAAACGAAGAATGCGACGTACTTTTTCGTCTAATTCTTTTGTTCCTACTTCACCTTTTTTAATCATTTCAGCGTATGGTTTTGCCAGATAGTAATTATCGTAAGCATTGCTGGTTCCCCATGTAAGACCATTTGTCCAAGAACCAAATTCCATGTCTAAACCATTATGAATAGCTTGTTTAGTATCGTGTACACCGCCCCAGTCAGAAACTACAACACCTTTAAAGCCCCATTCTCCGCGAAGAATATCGTTTAATAAGTATTCGTTGTGGCAGCACTGTTGTCCTTTATATTTATTGTATGAACCCATAATCGACCAAACATCTCCTTCCTGAACTGCCGCTTTAAAAGCCGGAAGATAAATTTCGTATAGCGCACGATCTTCTACAATTACGTTTACAGAGTTACGGTTTGTTTCCTGATTGTTTAATGCAAAGTGTTTAACGCAGGCCGCAACACCGTTTGACTGAACACCCTTAATATAAGGAACTACCATTTTTGAAGCCAAAAACGGATCTTCTCCCATATATTCAAAGTTACGTCCGTTAAGCGGACTTCTGTAAATGTTTACTCCAGGTCCTAATAGTACGTTTTTGTTACGGAAACGCGCTTCTTCTCCAATTGACTTTCCATATAAAGAAGCTAGTTCTTTATTCCATGTTGAAGAAAGTGCCGTTAAAGCCGGAAATGCAATACAAGAATCATTTGTCCATCCTGCCTGATCCCATTCGTCCCATTTTACTTCGGTACGAATTCCATGAGGTCCGTCGGTCATCCAGTTTTCAGGAATTCCTAAACGTTTTACACCAGGTGAACTAAATTTAGACTGCGCATGAATCATGGCAATTTTCTCTTCGGTTGTCATTCTTTTAAGCGCATCTTCTACACGCTCATTGATTGGCTTTTTATCATCTAGATAAACCGGAACTTTATTTTGTGCATTCAATCCGAATGAACTCAATAAAACTAAAACAAGGATTGTTTTAACGTTTTTAAACATAACTATTATAATTTATTTAAGCATTCAATTTGTAAAATGGTACAAGTGGTCAATTGTACCTTTTAATAATATTGTAAAACTAAAACGTTATCGTACATCTTAGATTTTTAAACGCAAAAAAGTAGTGAATTAAAAAATTAAAACATTGATTAACAATTATATAAATAAAAAAAAGCACTAAAAAAAGTAGTGCTTTTAAAATATATTTTTATGATTTCAATGCCATTGAGCCTATTTTCATGACCATTTCTTCGAAATCATTTCGCGAAACTGCGGCTTTATTCCGGCCTCGGGTTCGGTAATTGTAAATTGTACTTAAAGAATAACGAAGAAATGCCGCTATCTTTACACTGTCTGTAATTCCAAGTCTGATTAAAGCAAAAATTCGAAGTTCAGTGTTTAATAATTCGCCTTGTTTTAAAACGATCTGTTCTTCGGGAATTAATAGCGCATTAAAGTCTTTTACAAATGTTGGGTATAAATTCAAAAAGATAATATCGAAGTTTTTATACAATTCTTCGAGTTCATTATCGACTAAAGTAGTTGATTTTAGAATTTTGTAGATTTCATCAAACTGTTTGGCAGTCGCTTTTTTATTTAAAATAATACGGTAATTCTCGAGCTTATTAATGTAAGTTGAACAAAGGCTGAAAAAATGCGCTATATATTCTTCTTTAACATGATTAGATTCAGATAATTGCGAATTGGTTTCCTGCAATTGTTCGTTTGTTTCGGTTATTTCTTTATTTAATTTTGCTAATTCCTGACTCGTTTCATAAAGTTCTCCCCGAATTCTCGAAACCTTTTTCATTTGTTTGTAAACGTAGATTACTGCAGCAACTAAAAAGACAGACAATAAACTGATACACAATAAATAAAGTTGCAATTCGGTTTTTCGTTTGGCTTCTTTTTCAAGATAAACGGTATTTATAATCGAATATACTTCTGACATTAACAGCGTTCGAAACTGCACATTACAATACAATGCATCTTCAATAGCCGACTGTGTAAGTTTATAGGCCATATCGACATCGCCAATTTCATAAAAAACCAAAGCCAGTTCCTGCAGTGAAGCATTGTCTTTATTGGCATTTTTTAAATCTGATGTTGCCGAAAGCGCGTAATATTTTTTTCTAAGTTCCAGATTATTTGTCGCTTCGTTAATTTTACCCAGTAAATAGGTAATCATGGCGTACTGCGGATTTTCCTCAGGAGTATTTTTTAGTAATGTGAGTAACTGTTTTTGCGTGTTATCAAATTTTCTAAGAAAAATGTCCTGCTGGATTCTGTTAACCTTATAATCTAATGTTTTAGGATTTAAAATTGATAGCAGCGAATCTCTGTATTTTATAATTTGTAGACGATATTGTTCATTATAACTATTTGCAGCATAATGCTCAAAAAACTCGCGATACGAAATGTAATAGGTTGGCAGTAATTGTGCAGAAAGTGTTTTTTTGTTGATGCTTTTGAGAATAGCTTCAGATTCACGGTATTTTCCTGAAGAAGAATAAAGTGTAACCAGCTGCAGATTTGCCAAATCTTCTAATTCTTTGTTTTGAAGCTGTACGGCAATTTTCAGATTTTTTTTTACATACAGTATCGCCGAATCTGAATTGAATTTTTGATATTCTACATATAAAGTTTTGTTGTAATTATATTCCTGTTCCTGCGTTAAGTTTTCAGATTTTATTTTTTTGAAGTTTAAAATTCGTTCTTCTTTTAATCGTACATAATGTTCTTTATTTTTTAAAGCTGCATTCAGCTTATTCAAAATAACATCAGTGTTGTCCAATGCAAAAACAGGAAAACTGATAAGAACGCTAAAAAGTAACAGAAATAGATTTTTCAAACTAATAAAAAGATAAATGAAACGTACAAATATAATAAAGTGTCTATAGAAAAATAGATTTTCCAACACTATTACAAGTATGCTTTTTCATAATTTTGTTACAGCAACCCTAAAACTTAAAATTATGCCGCATTTTATAATTGACTGCTCTGAAAATGTAATACGACTAAAATCTGCAGATGAAATAATGCAGGATGTTTTTGACTCGGCTTTATCGACTAACCTGTTTACGGCTTCTGAAATTAAAGTCCGCATTAATCCTTTCAGCTATTACAACAACGGAGATTCTTTAGATGATTTCGTTCATGTTTTTAGTTATATTATGGAAGGACGAAATGACGAACAAAAGGCAGCTTTATCTAAAGTGATCGTTACAAATTTGAATAAGATACTTCCAAATGTTCCTGTAATTTCAATTAATATTCAGGAATTTGAAAAGTCAAATTATTTTAATAAAACCATGATTTAAAGAATAACAGATATAAATAATTTTATCACAAAAAGAAAATAAAATAAAAAAAACTTTGTCAAAGCGTATAGTTCCGACAAAGTTTTTTTGATTTATATAGTTTAAAATTAAACCGCAATTGGCGCAGCCAGACAGCTTTCGGGAATATCAAATGCATTTACCAGTGCCACTGCATCGGGACGAATATCCCAGCAAAGCTGATTTACGATTTTACGGACAGCTTTGGTTTTTACAGCTTCCATATAACCGTCTTCAAGATACCAGGCTTTGTTTTTTTCTATCTGCGAAAGCGCATACAACTGGTACAATTTGGTTAATATATTTTTTGAGTTTTCATCTTCAATTGTTTTTAAGGCTTCCTGAAACTGCTCTAAAACAATACGTTCTAAATATGCCTGAGAAACATCAATCATTTGATGCTGAACAACATTAAAAGCATCATAAGCTTCTAAACCGCTGTCGACTAATTTTTTAATACGTCGCGCTGCCGATGCCAAAATTGTTTTTTCTCTATGTACAAAAGCCTGCAAATGAAATTCGGCATCTAATAAATGCTCATCATCAGTTCTTCTCGTCGCGATTGGATTTTTTTCTGTAATGACCGTTTTCGCATTTTCATACACATAATTAATGATTCCTAAAGACCCCATTTCACCAAACGATTTTCTAAATTCAGATAAACGGTTTTTAGCTGTTAACTGCATTAAAACGGTATTATCGCCTTCAAAAGTGGTATAAATTTCAGTATCATTTTTTAAAGCATCGATTCTGTTTTCAGATAAATAACCTTTTCCGCCGCAAGCTTCACGGCATTCCTGCAGAATATCTCTTGTACTCCAGGTTGAATAAGCTTTCATTCCTGCTGCAAGAGCTTCGATTTCCTGCATTTCGGCTTCGGTTCTGTTTAAAAATCTGTTGGTAAGATATTGAAGTGCAAAATGAACAGCATACGTTTTTGCCAAATGCGGCAATAATCTTCGCTGGTGCATTCTGTAATTTAAAATTGGAACTTCAGATCCGCCTTCTGGTCCAAATTGTCTTCTTTGATCGCTGTAGCGAATGGCAATTGTTAATCCTGATTTGGCTGCCGCCAATGCCGAACGCGGAATTCCTATTCTTCCTCCTACCAAAGTTCCCAGCATAGTAAAAAATCTTCGGTTATCACTCGGAATCGGGCTTTCAAATTCTCCTTTATCATTTACAGATGCAAAACGATCGAGCATATTTTCTTTCGGAATTACCACATTATCAAAACTGATGGTTCCGTTATCAACGCCGTTTAATCCCATTTTATGACCGCAGTCGCCAATGGTTATTCCTTTTAATGTATTTCCGTTTGTATCTCGTAATGGTACCACAAATGCATTTACGCCATAATCGTGGCCGTCGATAACTAATTTTGCAAAAACAGTTGCTGCCTGTCCGTGAACTGCAGCGTTTCCAATATACTCTTTCTGAGCATTTTTATTGGGTGTATGAATGGTAAATGTTTTATCGTTATGATTGTATGTGGCTGTAGTTTCTAAACCTTTTACGTTTGACCCGTGATGCGTTTCGGTCATGGCAAAACAACCCGGAAGTTTTAGTGAACCAATATCTTTTAAGTATTTTGCATAATGTTTTTCGGTTCCAAGCGACTGAACGCTCATTCCCCAAAGCCCAAACTGAACACCAAATTTTATTACTAAACTTAAGTCGTGATAACTCAGCGTTTCCATAATCGCGAAGTAATCTTCTACATTTCCTCCTCCGCCGTATTCCTTTGGATACGCCATATTTCCTAAGTTTTCATCGGCAAGAATTTTACACCAGTTGTAAACGGTCTGGCGGAAAACATTAATATCAGTCGAAGTTTCGTAAGCAAATTCAGGTCTTGAAATTATTGATTTTACTTTTTTAATAATCGGAGCTTCTTTTCCGTCCAGCAATTGGGTTATTTTTTGAATATCAAAATTACTTGACGTTTTTGAACTTGCGGTAAACGAATCTGCTTTTGTTTTAAAGTTTTGCAAAGCTTCTTCGCCTAAAATCCCAAGATCATTTTCAAGTTTTTTAAAATCAGATTCAATAGGCGTTAAATCCAGATCATTTCCGGAAAGTGCTTTTGCAATATCAAAAATGGATTTAAGAGACGATTTATCCTGAATACTTTTTTCAATATCCAATTTCCATTGTGTAAGTTCATTTCGCGAAGGCGGATTTGAAATATCTACTTTAGAAAGTAAATATTCTTTTTCTTCTTCAGATAAAACATTTAGAGAATGTATAAACTCTTTTAGTGTAGCAAATTCTTTCTGCGTGAGAAGATCATCAGACCACACTAAATAAAACAAAGGAATAAAGGCTTGAAGTTTGGTATTTTTCATAGAAAATAGATTTGGATATAGTATTTATTTTTTAGCCACAGATTTTACAGATTAAAAGGATTTTTCTTTTGTCACGAATTACACAAATCATAATTTGAAAAAATTAGTGCAATTCGCGGCCAACTAAAATAAGCAATTAATAATTCTTTTAATCTGTAAAATCTGTGGCATTAAAATTCTTTTTACTGCATAAAAAAACAGGAATGAAAAATACTCATTCCTGTTTTAAAATCCTGTTAAGATTCTCGTAATTTTATACCTTAAACCAATAAAAAATACAAGATTAACTTAGTGAGAATCTTTAGACGACAGGATATATTTCTGTTTTCTAGCAAAAATATGATGTGAATTAAAAACTAACACTGCAATAAAAATTATGCCGTAAGCACTGATTTGCAAAGCACTGATTTTTTCGTGATAGACAAAGTTTGCTAATAAAAAAGCGATCATCGGGTTTATATTTAACAGCATTCCAACAGTTGATGAGTTTATTCCTGAAAGGGCGTACAAGTTTAGGAACAACGGAATAATTGTAAATACAATAGCGATGGTTTCTATACAGAAATAAAATTTAAATTCAGTAGGAACTGGTCCGCTGTATTCCGGGTAAAAAGGGAATAACAATATGGCGACCAAAGTAATATGAAACGTAAGCACAATAAATTTATCAAAACCTTTATTTATACGCTGACTCACTAAATAACAAGCATACGTAAGACCAATAATGATGCTGAAAAACATATCCATAATATCTGCATACGATAAAAGCAGACATCCAAAAATACTTAATCCAACTGCAAGCCACTGCGTTTTAGCCAATTTTTCTTTTAAAATAAAAAAGGCAAGTAAAGTCGTTAAAATTGGACATACTAAATATGCCAGAGAAGTTGCTTTAACGCTTACATGATTCATTACATAGATGAATGTAAACCAGTTAGCCATCAAAAAGAAGCTTCCGCCAATATTTAACAAAATTGCTTTTTTCTTTTCAGGGCTTGCTAAAGAATTAAAAGTAACAATGCTTTCTTTGAGTTTACTTCTTTTAAACAAAAAAGTAATCAAAAGCATTAAAATACTACAACTGAAAACTCGATAAAACAAAATATCAAGTGCTGGATATTCGTGAATTGGTTTTAAAACCAAACTAAAAAATCCCCAAATGGTATAAGCGGTAATAGCTGCTATGTAGTATTTTGTAGTTTTCACTTTTTTCTTTGTTTTTGATGAGACAAATTTCTAAAAAATAAAATAGCAATACAGATACAGTTTTTGTAAATTGCAGCATAACAGTTTATTTTTATGGGAAACTCAAATTACTTATATCTGCAGTTTGCAGATGTGATAGAAAAGCAAATAAAATCTGGTCTTTTAAACGTGGGCGATAAACTGCCTTCGATTAGAGAAGTCTGTGCCGAAACAGGTTACAGCATGAGTACTGTAAGCAAAGCATATTATGAAGTAGAGAGCAGATCGCTGATTGAATCGCGTCCGCAGTCTGGTTATTATGTCAGTAATATTTCGGCACGAATTATTACAGAACCTTCTGCGAGTACTCCTATTTTGAGTGTAGAAAATATCGAACGTGAAGATTTAGTCGATTTGGTTTACGGCGATATGCGCAAAAAAGATCTTACGATGCTTTCGCTTGGTTTTCCTTCAAATGAACTGCTTCCTATTGCAAAACTGAATAAAGGCATGGTTCAGGCCATGCGTCAGTTACCAAACAGCGGTACAAGTTATGAGGAAATTCAGGGAAACAGCAATCTGCGAAAAGAAATTGCCCGCTGGTCTTTTACCTGGGGCGGTTCTCTTACCGAAGATGATATTATTACGACTCCGGGCTGTATTTCGGCTATTTCAGATTGTTTGTTAACGCTGACAAAACCGGGAGATACAATTATTACCGAAAGTCCGGTTTATTTTGGAATTCTTCAGCTTGCCCGTTCTTTAGGTTTATATGTTATGGAACTTCCTACTAATATGACAACCGGAATTGAACTTGAAGCTGTTAAAAAAACACTTGCTTCAAACAAGGTCAAAGCTTGTGTTTTAATGAGTAATTTCAGCAATCCGTCTGGAAGTATGATGCCAAATGAACACAAACAAGAAGTAGTACGCTTAATGGATTTTTACAACGTTCCATTAATCGAAGATGATATTCACAGCGATTTGTACTTTGGCGCCAGCAGGCCAACAAGCTGTAAAACGTATGACCAAAGCGGGATTGTTCTTTCGTGCAGTTCGGTTTCTAAAACTTTAGCGCCGGGTTATCGTGTTGGCTGGGTTTCTCCGGGAAAATTTAAAAAAGAAATCCTGAGAACAAAATTATATCATACGATATCCTCTCCTACTATTACGCATGAGGTTGTAGGTGATTTTTTGAAAAACGGACGTTATGAAAATCATCTTCGAAAAATACGACAGATATTAAATCGCAATTGCAATAATTATATTAATACGGTTTTAGAATCGTTTCCGGCAGGAACAAAAGTTAGTCAGCCTCAGGGCGGTTTTTTTCTTTGGGTCGAATTAGATAAAAAAATAGACACTGCTGCTTTTTATCATTTGGCTTTACAACATAATATAAGCATTGCACCGGGAAGGATTTTTTCTTTTCAGGATCAGTTTTCTAATTGTATGCGTTTGAGTTTTGGTCTTCCGTGGACAAATGAACTTCGCGAATCTATAAGAACTTTAGGAAGACTTGCCGCTAAACAGTTGTAACGTTAGATTACTTCGTTTCTCGCAATGACAAAAAAAAAAAAACCGGACAGTGCAACTACTCACTATCCGGTCAACAATTAATTAAAGAGTACCAAAATTAAAAAGTTATAATACGAAGTAAGCGTCTTTTTCGACTTTCTTAGGTTCGTTATTTAAATCAAACTCTTTCAGAATATCAAATTCACTTTGATATTCGTTAAGCATTTGTATTATGTTTTTTTCAATTGTATTTGCAATTGTTGTTACAGGTGTATCTGTTGGTCTGTTTTCAAAAGGATCCTGTAAATGAATTGCCATTCTTTCGATCAAAAAGAAAGCGGCACCCATTGCTGTAATCAGCGGAATAGCAAACCAGCTCAACACACTTGTTAATCCAAAAGGCAGTAATAAAATAAACAAACACAAGGTTAGTCTAATATACATGCTGTAAGTGGTTGGAAAAATCGTGTTTTTAATTCTCTCACATTTTCCCATTTCGTCACACAATCTTGATAGTGTATTATCGATTTCAACCTGCTGATACATGTTGATTTTTTTCTCGATTTTAGCATTTTTAAGATCGCGTGCATGAAGCATTAAAATGGCGTTTGGCACATTTTGATGATTCTTTATATATTTGATTTCTTCGTCGCTCATTAAACCTTTTAAGGGTTTTACGGCATCTCTGTTTCGAAGCGATTCACCCAGACTGTAACACCATGCAATTTGTCTTTTGGCAAAGTTTTCTTTGAATTCGCTTGCTTCAACAGAAAAATCCGGATCTTTATAAAAGGTCAGTACCTGACGAATTAATGTTCTGGAATCATTTACTACGGCTCCCCAAACAATTCTGGCTTCCCACCAGCGGTCGTATGCCTGATTAGACTTAAAGGCTAATAATAAGGAAATAATGGTTCCAATCATGGTTGGAATCGCTATTGGAATATCTACGGGAAGTGTAACAAAATAATGATGAAATATTTCAAATAGTACGGTATAAGCCAATACTAAAGCTATTTCTACTTTAATTTTCCCGAGAACGTACTTCATTGGTATTCTTTTTCTTAATAACATATTTTCGGTTTTAAATTAAATAATATTCGTCAGGAAGAAATCGGGTTTAAGCGAGCTCTTCGTATAATGAAAGCACCGGCAGCCCCAGTTTTTCATTAATAGATTGTTTTTTTACTTTTTTAAATTTGATTTTTTCGCCTTTACGGGTTTCAACCAGCAGATCGATTTCATACTTTGAAATAGCTTCGGTTAAAAAAGGCGCTGCATCTTCGTAATTGTCATCAATTTTAGAAGCCTGACTTACAATTTCATAAGAGAAATTTTCGTTTAAATATTGCTGCACATCTTTTACATGTACATTTGCACTGCTGTTTTCTATATAAAGTGCTTTTGAAAAATCTTGTTTGAAATGCTCATTTCCTAAATGTAAAATTGGACATTTTTGATTTCCTGCCAATTGTACTAAATATTGATGAATGCGTTTGGTTTCCTGTTTATACGAATGCGTAAGAATAACCAGTTTTACAGCAAAATGATCGATTATGCCTTTAAAAATGGGAGACGAAAGCCCATATTGATTATGAATTTTAATTTTGCAATTTTTAGTATGATCAATCATATATCTGCAGGTTTCAAGAACTTCTTCCTGACTTTTGGTAAGTCCGGTTCTCATTTCTCGTAAAAAATTAGATGATGAAAAAGCGTCCGGAGTTTCAGAAACCATCATTAAAACAATTTCTGAGCCTGATTCTTTAGCCTGACTAATTGCTGATTTTACAGCAGAAATTGTATCATCTTTTAAAGTAGTAGGTATAAGGAAATTTTTCATATGTATAATCTTTTAGTTTATACATACAAAGTAACTTCCTGAAAATTAGAAGGGTCTTAATCTAAAATTAGATTTTTCTAAGATTCAACATTAGAATTTTTAATGCTGGATTTTTTCGGATTTATTTTCTTGAAGATAATTGTTACAATGGTGCCTTTATTTTGTTCAGACTGTACTTGTATTTCTCCGTCGTGCATACGAATGATTTTTGAAGCTAAAGGCAATCCTAAACCATAACCTATATATTTGGCAGCAATTTTACCTCTGAAGAAAGGTTCATACAAATGCGGAATATCTTCTGGCGGAATACCAATTCCGATATCATTAATCGAAATTTTAATCGCTTCCTGATTGGCAGAAAGGGTTACAAATACCTCATTATTATCTGAATATTTTACTCCGTTGGTAATAATGTTATTAATTGCCAGCTCTAAAAGCGGCTTATTGCACGGAATTAAAAGCAGATTAGAATCTTTTGGTGCAAAATTTAGTTTAATGCTTACACGGTTATCCGGATAAATTTTATCTAAATCTGATTTTACCTCTAATAATAATTCATCTATTCTGGCAATATCCAAAACTTGTTTATTACCGTCATAACCTGTTTGAGTCAGCTTTAATAAACTTTCTGTAAGATTTCCTAATCTTGATGCCTGACTGTAAATATTTTGCAATGATTCTACATATTCTGCTACTTCACGCTCTTTTAAGAGCATGATTTCAGATTCGGCAATAATGGTCGTAATTGGCGTTTTTAATTCGTGTGAAGCATTATTGATAAAATTGGCCTGAATTTCAAAAGACGTTTCGAGTCGGTCCAGCATATCATTAAAGGTTTCCGTTAAATCTGAAATTTCATCAGAGTTTTTAACGGCAGGTAATCGGTTATGAAGATTGGATGCGCTGATTCTATTTACTTCTTTTGTAATTCTGGCTACAGGATTAATAACTCGTTTTGCCAGAAAACGACCTAAAAAGAATGCCAGAAGTATAAAGCCAATACCTCCAAAAAGCAATATTTTGACAATATAAACTGTGGTTGTTTTTCCTCTTCGGTCGCGCGCGCCTACAATTACAATATATTTCTGTTTATTTTCTGTAAAAACCTGACCAAGGTAATATTTGCTGTTTACTTCAAAATAGTCTTCGCCGGTTGCAAGAATATTTGAGTAAAATGTATTGGGAAGATTTAGTTTGGTATTATAATCAAAACTATTGGCACTGTTAATTTTAAGAACATATTCTTCTTCTTCAATAAGTTCTTCCAGTCCGTTTTTCTTTAGATTGCTGTAATATTTGATTTTTTCGGGATCATTTTGAAAATGAATCGAAGCCACAATTTTAGCACGGTCTTCAAGCCTTTTTAAGAAATGGTAGCGGTTGTTTTCTCTAAATAAAACGAATACTATTAAACTCAATAGCAGTGTACTAAAGGTAGAAAGTGCTACATAAGTAAAAGTAATTTTTTTTCTAATATCCATTTTATGGCTTTATAACATAACCTAAACCTTTCATGGTATGAATAAGTTTAGTACTGAAGGGTTTGTCTACTTTTTTTCTTAAATAAGTAATATAAACATCTACAACATTGGTGTTCATATCAAAATTAATATCCCAGACATTATCTAAAATCTGGTCGCGGGATACGATTCGTCCGGCATTTTTTCCTAAATAATACAGAAGTTTAAACTCTTTGGCAGTTAAAATAATCGATTCGCCGTCTCGTTTTACCGTTTTGGCGCGTCCGTTTATTTCTAAATCGCCAATAGTAATAACATCAATTTTATCTGTTTCCTGATGCGCTCTTCTGTGTAATGCGTTTACACGGGCATCAAGTTCGCCAAATTTAAAAGGCTTAACAAGATAATCATCGGCACCGGAATTTAAACCAGTTACAATGTTTTCTGAAGTTCCTAAGGCAGTCAAAAGCAAAATAGGAACAAAGTTTTTACTGGCGCGAAGTCTTCTGCAAATTTCGATTCCGTTAATATCCGGAAGCATGACATCTAAAACTACAACATCAAAATTATAGTTATGAATCATCTCAAGAGCTGTTGTACCATCAAGAGCCACACTAACTTCGTTGTTGTTTTCGGCAAATCCTTTTCGTAAAATCGATAAAAGATTTGGTTCGTCTTCGACTATCAGTAACTTCATATTAATTTGTATATACAACAAAAATAAGGATTGAGTTCAAAAATATTATTCGTAACAGTTATAAATTATGATTAAATTATGAACAATAGGTTTTAGGACATAAAAAAAGCATTCAAGAATGAATGCTTTTTATGATTTGAAATAAATTTAAGAAATCTATTTTAATTTTTAAAATTAAAACTTACTACGGCGCCTAGTCCAAACTGAAAAGTAGAAACATAATCCTGAACCGCTACTGGTCCAAAATAGTAACTCCAATAATAACTCTCGCCAACTGCCGCCGACATTGATTGTAAATAAGCATTGACATTTACAGACACTGATGAATCTGTTTTAATTTTTACACCGCCTTTTACATCCCAGGCAAAATAAGTGCCGCTTCCGCCCTGCGGTGTTTCCAGAATACTCACTCCGGCACCTGCACCTAAATAGGGAAGCAAGTTTGATCCTGTATCAAAATAATGGGTAAAATCAGCTAAAATAAAATTGAAAGCACCTTTATCGTTTCCGGCATTAATTTGTATTCCTGCCGGATCATAAAAAGGTATTTTAGTATCTGCTCTTAAATACTTAAGTTCAACTGAGTTATTTGTTGAAAAAAAATATTCAAATCCCGCTCCATATTGAAAACCATCTTCAACAGTAGCGCGAAAACCGTCGTAATCCAGCTCATCTGAAAAATTATATCCTCCATACAAATTAAGAGAAAATGATCTTGCATCCTGAGCCTGCATTCCTATCCCTGAAAGAAACACAACTAATAATAAACTGTACTTTTTCATAAATTTTGGATTTTGATTGTTAAAAGGTAATCCAAAATTAAGTTTTTTCTTCTAAATTTTTTACTTTTAAGAACATAATTTACACATAATCAAATATTTACATATTCAAAAATTAAAAAACTTCTCCAGCATTTAAGTAAAATCCTTTCGAATTATTTCCCCATGCATAATCTGCAACAAAATTTGTCCGCGTTTTTTTATCTATTAAAAGTCTTAAACCCACTCCGGCTGCGGGTTGAATTGAATGAAAAAGCGCTGTATTAGTATCAGCATTGCTGGCGGTTACAAAATTGGTAAAAACCGTGCCGCTCAGCATTTGATTGCAGGTAATGGGAAAACGAAATTCTGTTGAGAGATAAACCAGTCCGTTTCCTCTAAATAATCCCTGCGTATAACCTTCTCCGCTCCTGCTTCGTTGATCCCAGCCAATGGCTGGCAGGTTTAAATACGGAACTGTTCCTCTGGTTATAAATTGCCCGTAAGCCCAGATTCCCAGAATATATCGGTCATTTTTCTTCGAAACCGGAATAAAATTTCGATATTCTGCATAAAGCACATTACTGTATTTTTGATTATGAAACAAAACCGGATTAAAACGATAATTAATATTAGCAAACCAGCCACGTGAAGAATTTACCTGATTATCGCGCGAATCGTAAACAAGATTTAAACTTACACCGGTTAGAAAATATTCTAAAGTATCAAAACCATGTTCCTGACTGTAATTGTAATGATAAGTTAGATTTCCGTTATCAATGTCTAATTCTTTATCCTTAATATTAGTATACCAATCGATATTGATACCGCCGCCCGCATAAAAATTCTTTTTTATTTCAAATGAAGCCGTTTGATGGAATTTGAAATAGTTGTAATCCATAGCCTGTGCGAGAGAATCAATGCTAAAACTGGGATCGCGATCTCGACGACGCGGAATTATATCAGTTCCTAAACCATAGTTGGGCTGTGAAAAGATGTAAAGCCTGTAATCGCCGCTTAAAAATATTCGGTTGTTTTTGAGGAGAATATTATTTTTTACGTTAATCATCCATTGCTTTTTCAGCGTATAGATTATGCCCAGATTGGCAACAGAATATTTATCTGATTCTTGTTTTCCTTTAAAAGTATATTGCGCAACGGCCCCAAAAAAGAATCCGGTTGCAGGCTGAGAACCTATAGCGGGAATTACCAGAAAAAAATTGTTTTTTGCGGGTTTGATCTGCAAAACCGAATCCTTCTTTTTAAAGACTTCGAAAATAGTTTTGGGCGGACATATTTCTTTTTCTTTTGATTCTGTTTCAATTTGAGCCATTAGATATAATGGAAACAGAAAGAGCAAAAATGCTTTTTTATTTTTACACCGAAAATTTATATTTCTTAAGATTTTCACTCTCTAAAAATTTTAATTTCTATTACAACAAATTAAACTTCTTGTAAATATAATTCATTTTCAACACTTTACGTAAAAACATTTTTTATATAAAAACAAAAAAAGCCGTCAGTGTTTGACGGCTTGTTATTAAAATATTTATAACAATTTTATTTTGTGATAAATTTTGGATGTATTAAATTTTCTAAAGAATATATTTCATCCCATTTTTCCTGTGTAATAAGTTTTCTTTCTACAACAGCAATTTGGTGCACGCTTTTTCCTGTTTTTAAAGCTTCTCCGGCAATGCTGGCGCTTTCTTCATAACCTATAATTGGGTTTAACTGGGTTACAATTCCAATGCTGTTCATAACCATATTATAGCAATGATCTACGTTTGCCGTAATTCCATTGATACATTTATCTATTAAAGTCTGGATAGCATTTGATAGATAATCTAAAGAAGTAAACATAGCAAAAGCAATAACTGGCTCCATTACATTAAGCTGTAACTGTCCTGCTTCTGCAGCCATTGTAACGGTTAAATCCTGACCAATAACATAAAAGCAAGTTTGGTTTACAACTTCTGGAATTACAGGATTTACTTTTCCGGGCATAATAGATGATCCCGGCTGACGCGCTGGAAGATTAATTTCGTTAAAACCAGTTCTTGGTCCTGAACTCAGCAATCGTAAATCATTGCAGATTTTAGAAATCTTAACGGCAGAACGTTTTAAAGTTCCCATAATCTGCACATAAGCTCCGGTATCAACGGTTGCTTCAATTAAATCCGGCGAAAGCGTTAACGGAATTCCAACTTCATCGGCTAAATATTGTACACATAATTCCGGATATCCTTCCGGCGCATTGACTTTTGTTCCAATTGCCGTTGCACCCATATTGATTTCTAATAATAATTCCTGAGCATTTTTTAATCGAATGATATCTTCTCCAATTGTTGTGGCGTAGGCTTTAAATTCTTGTCCTAAAGTCATAGGAACAGCGTCTTGAAGCTGTGTTCTTCCCATTTTTAGAACTTCTTTAAACTCCTCGCCTTTTTTAGCAAAAGCAACTTCTAAACCGGCAAAAGTTTTAATAAAGCTTTCCATTTTTAAATACAAAGCAATTCTAAAAGCCGATGGATAGGCGTCGTTTGTTGACTGCGAACAGTTGACGTGATTATTAGGATGTAAAAATTGATATTCTCCTTTTTTATGACCTAAATATTCCAAACCAATATTGGCAATAACTTCGTTAGCATTCATGTTTACAGAAGTTCCTGCCCCGCCCTGAATTAAATCGCTTACAAATTCTTTATCGAATTTTCCTGAAATTACCTCATCACTTCCATAACAAATGGCTTCTGCCAGTTTAGGATCGATTGCATTACAGTCTTTATTTGCAAGAGCTGCCGCTTTTTTTACATATCCTAAAGCTTTGATAAATAAAGGTTCTTTTGAAATTGGAATTCCGGTAATATTGAAGTTTTCTACTGCTCTAAAGGTTTGGATTCCGTAATACAGATGATTTGGAATTTCTAATTCTCCTAAAAAATCATGCTCCTTTCTTGTTGCTTCCATATAATAAAATTGATATGTTTTTGACTTAAAAATAAGTGTAAAGCTACATCAAATTATGGATTAAAATTGTGAATAAAATCAAAATGATTTAGGATTTTCTACAGCATATTCTGTTGTAAATTATTACCTTTTCACTCTCAAATAATTATTGAAAAAGAGTTGAAAAAAGAAAGCGAATATTTTCTTGATAAAGAATATAATACGATTATTTACGCCAAAGACGATCTGAATTTTAAAGATTTTGAATGCTGCGTTTTTAATAATTGTAATTTTTCTGCCTGCACTTTTCTGGCCGTTACTTTTATTGACTGCACTTTTAATGATTGTATTTTCAGCGAAGCCAAAATTAATTATGTCGCTTTTAGAAGTGTTACTTTTTATAACTGTGAAATAAAAGACGTCAATTTTGCGATGTGCGATAAATTGATTTTTGAAGTTCACTTTTACGATTGTATTTTAGATTTTTCGAAGTTTTATACTTTAAAACTAAAAGGAACTACATTCAACAGCTGCAGTCTTGTTGCCGTCGATTTTATGGCTGCCGATTTAACCGAAGTTCTTTTTGATAACTGCGATTTGTACCGTTCAGAGTTTTCAAAAGCAATTGCCAACAAAGCTAATTTTAGAACAAGTTTTAATTATACCATTGATCCATCAAAAACTAAATTGAAGAAAGCTGTTTTTTCTTTGAAAGAAGTAAAAGGATTACTGTTTACGCATGATGTTATTGTGACGTAGTAAATAATACTCGGATAAAACAAATTTGCTGTCGCAAAGACGCGGATTAACGCGGATTTTAATCCTGTCTAATCAATATATCAATTGCCTACAGCTTTAGCTGTGGGGATAGAATTAAAAATACAAAAGGCTTTAGCCAAAACTTGCATTTGGCTAAAGCCCTTCTAGTTTATTTGAAACATCTCCAGCTAAAGCTGGTAGCAATTGAAATTTTAAAATCTGTGTAAATCCGCGTCTTTGCGATAGCAAATCCGTTTTATTCGCGTTCAAAATTTGGCAGTTTTTTCAAAAAATTATATTCGCTTTCCCATTATATAATCTTCCATTAAATAACCGTTTCCAATTTCAATATCAACAGTTTCTTTAATTTCGAAACCTAATTTTTTGTAAAAATTTAAAGCGGTATTAAAACGGTTTACGTTTAATAAAAGATCTTTGGAATGGTTTTCTAAAGCCATTTTTCCAATTTCCTCAAAAACTATTTTCCCATAACCTTTTCCCTGCGTTTCCGGCAAAAGATAGATTTTATGAATTTTGGTTACAGCTTCATTATTATAATTATGCTCAATTCCGATAAAACCAATTACGGAATCAGCATCTGAAATTAAATAGAACAACTGCTCTTTATTCTGAATTTGTCTTGATAAAGCTTCATCAGAATAAATTAAATCGAGCATATATTCTAATTGTTCAGCAGTTAGAATCTCGCCGTACGTAATTGGCCAGGTTATGTGTGCAATCTCTTGAATTTTAGCAATATCTTCAATTGATGCGTCAGTAATTTTAATCATATTATTTTGTAAAAACTTGATTTTCTTGTTCGCTTACGCGGATGAAAGTCGTTCGTTTAGTTAATTCTTTTAATCTTGAAGCGCCAACATACGTACAAGTACTTCTAATGCCGCCGAGAATATCTAAAACAGTATAAATCACTTCTCCTTTAAACGGAACCTGAACTGTTTTTCCTTCACTTGCACGATATTCTGCAACACCTCCGGCATGTTTGTCCATGGCGGTTTTGGAACTCATACCGTAAAACTGTTTGAATTTTTCGCCTTTTATTTCGATTAGTTCACCGCCGCTTTCCGTATGTCCGGCAAGCATACCACCTAACATTACAAAATCAGCACCGGCGCCAAAAGCTTTAGCAACGTCTCCTGGAGTTGTACAGCCTCCGTCGCTTATAATGTGTCCGCCTAAACCGTGAGCAGCGTCAGCACATTCAATAATTGCAGACAATTGCGGATATCCTACGCCTGTTTTTACGCGAGTTGTACAGACAGAACCAGGACCAATTCCGACTTTTACGATATCGGCTCCAGCCAAAAGCAATTCTTCGGTCATTTCACCTGTAACTACATTTCCGGCAATAATGATTTTATCCGGATATTGTTTTCGGGTTTTCTGCAAAAACTCAACAAAGTGTTCTGAATACCCGTTTGCAACATCAATACAAATGAATTTTAATTGCGGATTTGAAGTAATAATCTGTCCGATTTTATCAAAATCTTCTTTTCCGGTTCCAGTACTTACGGCAATATAATCGTAGAAATCTGGGCTTGCATCTTTCAGAAAATCATTCCATTGTTCTAAAGTGTAATGTTTATGAATGGCTGTAAAAAGCTTTTCTTTAGCCAAAACTTTAGCTATTTCAAAAGTTCCGACTGTGTCCATATTGGCGGCCATAATCGGAATTCCTGTCCAATTTGCTGTACTGTGCAAAAACTTAAAATTTTGTTCTAAACTAACTTCCGATCTGCTTTTCAGTGTTGATCTTTTGGGTCTAAACATGACATCTTTAAACCCTAATTTTAAGTCCATTTCTATTCTCATTGTTCGAGATTTTGGTTACTCTCAAATATAGGAATTTTAGATTTTAGAATGTAGATTTTAGATTAATATACTAAATGTTTATTTTGAACGTGGATTAAACGGATTCGCTTTCGCGAAAACGCGGATTTTCACGGATTTTTTTTAAAACTTTATATCCTTAGAATTGGCTTCGACTTCGCTGAGCCTATAAAACCCGAAAACTGAACACTAAAAAAACTGAACACTGATCACTAAAAAACTATCCGTGTATCGTTTCTCCTTTTCCGTAATTGGTAATAATTGATTCTTCAAAAGCCAGCCATTCTCTCCATCGTTTTTCAACGTCGATTCCTGTTCCGTATTTTCTTGCGTATGTAATGAAAGTAGTGTAATGTCCAGCTTCACTTTCCATTAATTCTCTGTAGAAAACAGCTAATTCTTCGTCTTGAATATTTTCAGACAACACTTTAAAACGCTCACAGCTTCTTGCTTCGATCATTGCAGAAAATAAAAGTCTTTCTACAAGACCTGAAACACGGCTTCCGTCTCCGCTTTTCTTCATGTATTGATACAATTCATTTACGTAATCGTCTTTACGTTCGCGCCCTAATTTCAATCCTCTTTTGATGATAATGTTGTGAACCTGCTCAAAATGATCGATTTCTTCTTTGGCTAAAGCCAATAAATCTTTTACTAAATCCTGATGCTCAGAGTTGTTGGTAATAATCGTAATCGCGTTTGTTGCTGCTTTTTGCTCGCACCAAGCGTGATCGGTAAGGATTTCTTCGATGTTTTTCTCAACGATATTTACCCATCTTGGGTCGGTTGGCAATTGTAATCTTAGTACGCCCATAGTTTTTGTTTGTTTTGTTTTAGGTTTCAAGTTTCAGGTTGTGGGCTTCGACTTCGCTCAGCCTGACAAAACAGAATTATCCTTATTGAACCAAAACTTATTTAACAATTATATTTTAAATTTCGCTTAAAGCTAAAAAAGTTTAAAGCTTTGTAATACGTTTGTTTCCGCATTACAAAACTTTAAACTTGATCCCGAAGTTTCGGGATAAACCTGAAACTAAATAATTAGTATTTGAAAATCGGTCTTTCGCTCATCATTTCGTTTACTTCAGCAGCAACTTCTTCGATAAGATCTTCGTTTGTATGATCAGAAAGAACTTTATCGATTAAAGCTACGATAGTTTCCATATCAGCTTCAACTAAACCACGAGTTGTGATTGCAGCCGTTCCTACACGAATACCAGATGTGATAAATGGTGATTTATCATCAAATGGAACCATGTTTTTATTTACTGTGATTTCTGCTTTTACTAATGCATTCTCAGCTTCTTTACCAGAAATATTTTTATTTCTTAAGTCAATAAGCATCATGTGATTATCAGTTCCGCCAGAGATAATTTTGTATCCTCTTTTTACGAAAGCATCTGCCATTGCATTTGCATTTTTCTGCAATTGCATAGCGTATGTAAAGAATTCATCTTTTAATGCTTCTCCAAATGCAACCGCTTTAGCAGCGATAATGTGCATTAATGGTCCACCTTGATTTCCAGGGAAAACAGCTAAATCTAATAATGAAGACATCATTCTGATTTCTCCTTTTGGAGTTGTTAATCCTTGTGGATTTGGGAAATCTTTCCCCATTAAGATCAAACCTCCACGTGGTCCTCTTAATGTTTTATGAGTTGTTGTAGAAACAATATGACAATGTGGAATTGGGTCATTCATTAATCCTTTTGCAATAAGACCAGCTGGGTGCGAGATATCAGCAAATAAGATTGCTCCAACGCTGTCAGCGATTTGTCTGAAACGAGCAAAATCCATATCACGAGAATAAGCAGAAGCTCCGGCGATGATCAATTTTGGTTTTTCTTTTGTAGCAATTTCTTGAATTTTATCATAATCTAAACGACCTGTTTCAGCATCTACACCGTAAAAAACCGGACGGTATAAACGACCTGAGAAGTTTACAGGCGATCCGTGCGTTAAGTGACCTCCGTGAGATAAATCAAAACCTAAAATAGTATCACCAGGATTTAAACAAGCATGGTAAACAGAAGTGTTTGCCTGAGAACCCGAGTGTGGCTGTACGTTTGCATATTCAGCACCAAATAATTCTTTAGCTCTGTCAATAGCAATCTGCTCGATAACATCAACTACTTCACAGCCACCATAGTATCTTTTACCTGGATAACCTTCAGCATATTTATTCGTTAAAACAGACCCTGCTGCTGCCATTACTTCATCACTTACAAAGTTCTCTGAAGCGATAAGCTCTAGTCCGTGAATTTGTCTTTCTTTTTCCTCTTGGATAAGATCAAAAATTTGTTCGTCGCGTTGCATTTTTTCGTTTTTCGTTAATTTCCTGCAAAAATACAAAAAAACGTTTGTGATACTGTTAGATTATGATATATTTGACATGTAATTTTTCAACAAATAATTAACATCTAACATGCCAATA
The DNA here is from genome assembly GCF_039539785.1 of Flavobacterium ginsengiterrae. NCBI lineage: Bacteria > Pseudomonadati > Bacteroidota > Flavobacteriia > Flavobacteriales > Flavobacteriaceae > Flavobacterium > Flavobacterium ginsengiterrae. The sequence continues at coordinate 201,146 of NZ_BAABDU010000004.1, forward strand.
ACCGCCAACGATACCAATAGAAAATCATGGTTAGAAGTACCAGAAAATAGTGACTTCCCTATTCAAAATATTCCTTTCGGCGTGTTTCTTACCAAAGAAAATGTCGTTACAGTGGGAACCAGAATTGGCGATTATGCTATAGATTTAGGGGCTTTACAACAATTAAACTATTTTGAGGGAATAGAATTAACAGATGATATGTTCATGCAGGACACGCTGAATGATTTTATTTCTGATGGAAAAAAAACATGGCGTTTGGTTCGAAATCGTATCGCTGATATTTTCGACGAAACTAATCCTCAACTAAGAGATACAACAAAACACAGAGATATTGTTATATTTAAAATCGAAGATGTAGAGATGCAGCTGCCGGTTTTAATTGGTGATTATACTGACTTTTATTCAAGTAAAGAACATGCTACAAACGTAGGTAAAATGTTCCGTGATCCAGACAATGCTTTGCTGCCAAACTGGCTGCATATTCCGGTTGGATACCACGGAAGAAGCTCTACAATTGTACCATCTGGAATTCCGGTTCACAGACCTATGGGACAAACTCTTCCTGCCGGACACGACACTCCTGTTTTTGGTGCTTCACGTTTAGTAGATTTTGAATTAGAAACTGCTTTTATTACTACTGATGTCAATGTAATGGGCGAAAATGTTTCTACTTATGAGGCTGAAGATTATATTTTTGGAATGGTTTTACTAAATGACTGGAGCGCACGAGATATTCAAAAATGGGAATATGTGCCGCTTGGACCATTTTTAGCTAAAAACTTTGCTACTTCAATTTCTCCTTGGATTGTAACGCTTGATGCTTTAGAGCCTTTTAGAACTAAAGGTCCTAAACAAGACCCTACTCCGCTTCCGTATTTACAAACAAAAGGTAAAAAAGCTTTTGATATTCATTTAGAAGTTTCTTTAAAACCGGAAGATCAGGAAGAAACGGTTATTTCAAAATCTAATTTTAAATATTTATACTGGTCTATGACCCAGCAATTAGCACATCACACGTCTAACGGATGTCGTGTAAATTCTGGTGACATGATGGGATCAGGAACAATCTCAGGACCAACTCCGGATAGTTTTGGTTCTATGCTGGAATTAACTTGGGGCGGAAAAAATCCGTTAAAATTAAATGGCGGAGAGGAACGTAAATTTATTGAAGATAACGATACGGTTATTATTCGCGGTTTCTGTGAGAATAACGAAGTAAGAATTGGTTTTGGTGAAGTTTCAAGCCAGTTATTACCTCCTTTTATCAGACAATGAAGAGAAGATAGTATACATTAATTTTTAATGTAGAATATATTTTAAAAAAGCTTGTTAGATATTCTCTAACAAGCTTTTTTATTTAGAACTATCTAAAGTTTTATTTCAAGCATAAAAAACTACTCTAAAACTACCTTCACCCAAACTAAACGATGATCTGAACTTGATTCACGTTTTTCAACCAATTCAGACATTGGCTCACCTTTGGCCGGCCAGAATACACCACTATCAATAACTTTAAAACCAAATTTAGAAGGTAATACATAATCAGCACGCATTCTCCAAAATGCTGTATGATTAACTCCAAAAGGGTTTTGCGGTGTATATTCAGCACCGCCTTTACTTGCGGGTGTAAACTCACTGTTAACTTTAGGATGAGCTAATAATGACTTAATACCTTCTGCGATTGCACTTCCTTCCACAGGCGAAGCGTTTTGATCTCCCACTATAACAAATTGAGAATTCGAGGCTAGACCTCCTTTTACACCTTTATCATCATAAATATAGGAAGCAGAATCATCTGAAATGTAGTCTTTCCAAAACCTGATTTCATCATGATTTCTTTTTCCATTACGATCTTCGGCGCCATCAAAAGAAGGAGGAGTTGGATGACTGGCTAAAATATGAACTGTTTTCTTTCCTATTAAAACAGGAACATCCCAATGAGATTTAGAAGATAACGGAAATTGTGCCCATGCCACTTTGCTATACCAATCTGATCCATCAGGCTTTTTAGTAAGCAATGCACCAGGCATATCTTTCCATTTGAAATTTTGAAAAGTACGAACCGCTTTAACATCAATAGGATATTTTGACAAAAGCACCATAGCGTATTGGCCCGGATACATACCAAATCCCCAGGCATCATTTCCATAATTGTCTAATTTGCCATCATTGTTCAAATCGAAAGGACTTGGCTTACCCGTATTCACAGTTGAATAATAATAGTAAGGGTAATCAATAGCCGTCGCTCCGCCCTGACTCACTTTTAAATAATTTTTAATGAAAGCTTTTACACCCAGTTTAGGATTTTCAATGTAATCAAACTCGTTTAACAGAATAACGTTCGGTCTTACGGTCTGAATAATTTGTGCAATGTTTTTGATTTGAGGATTCTTTCCTGAATTTAGCTCATTAATCAATATTTGTTCTGAATTTCCTTTTGCACCTCTTGGCGAATAATTTTCAGATTCCATACTTACATTGTAAGTCGCAAATGTAAGTTCAGGATTTTTTTGTAAATCAGTTTGTGAAAAAAGTGCTCCGGAAGAAAGCAAAGAAAGGATAAAAAATATTTTATTCATATAAAAATTGAATCTGCATTTCTGCATTGTTAACTGCACGAATATAAGAAGGTTGTTAGTACACTCGGCAGACTGTTATGTTAAGTATATGTCAATTAAAAAGCTGCCACTAAAAGTGACAGCTCAAATAATATAAAAGAATCTTTCTGTCAATAAAAAAATTCTCTATTTTATCAAAAGATATCTGAAAATCAGTATAATTAACGACGGAAAATTATGCCGGAATCTGCTGGCTCAAACAATGTAGAGTTCCAAAGCCCCAAATAAAATCAATACAGCTAATTCCGATTACTTCACGATCAGGGAAACATTCTGCCAAGATATTCAATGCCACTCTATCATTGCTGTCATTAAATGTTGGTACTAAAACACAATTATTCAAAATCAAGAAGTTTGCATAACTTGCCGGTAAACGCAAATCTTCAAAATCAACACGCTTAGGCATTGGTAATGCTACAATTACAGGAGATTTTCCGTTTTCTAATTTTGCGTTTTGAAGACGTTTTAAATTATCCTGCAACGGTTTGTAATTAGAATCATTTTTATCGGTTTCTACAATAGTTACGATTGTATCTTCATTTACAAATCGGCATAAATCGTCGATATGACCGTGTGTATCATCTCCTTCAATTCCATCTCCAAGCCAGATTACATTTGTTACTCCAAGATATTCTTTAAAAACAGCTTCGTAATCTTCTTTTGTAAATCCGGCATTTCTAACCTGAATTGTAGGGTGCATTAAACATTCTTCAGAAGTTAATAAGGTTCCTTTTCCATTTACATCAATAGCGCCGCCTTCTACAATTACCGGCTTTCCTTTGTACATAACCTGAGTTAATGGCACATCAATAAAATCGGCTACTTTACCCGGAACGAATTTATCTAACTGGTAATTTTTATATTTTGCCCAGCCATTAAAATTAAAGTTTAATGCTTCTCTTTTTGAACCATTTTTTACAATAATAGGTCCCGAATCACGCATCCAGCTTCTATTCGTTTTATGAATGATATACGATATATTACTAAGGTTAACACGAGCTCTTTCAAGCATTTCGGCAACTTTTTCTTTTAATTTTTCATCGGCAACTACCAAAAAAACAGTTTCAAATGCGGCTACTTTTTTAATAAACTCTACAAAAGCCCATTGAACAGCTTCATATTTGCCCGGCCAGTCATTACCATTATGTGGAAAACACAATACAATTCCTTGCTGTTTTTCCCATTCTGCTGGAAATCTTCTATTATTTGTTGACATAAATACGTTCTAATTTAGAAAGTGCAAAGATAATCATTCGATAGGATTATAAAACAAGTCTTTGAAAAGATGTAACATTTCATATAAAATATCTTATAAAATTTAAGTTAAAGATTAAATAATACATCCTTAATATTCCACCCAAATCCGGGAATTACTTTTGGCGAAAACTAAAACACAATCAAAATGAAAAATTTAAGCATCACATTATTAGCCGCTCTTGTATTTATGACAAGCTGCAATAACGATGAAAATCCTAAAAACGAACCAGAAGTTACAATAAACGAAAATCCGGGAACTTTTAAAGAAATTGGATCTATTACTATTGGCGGTGAAGCTGCAGCCGAAATCTCTGCTTACTGCGAAAAAACAAAAAGATTATTTACGGTAAATAACAGCGGAGTTAACCAAATTGATATTATTGATATTACTGACCCAACGAAACCAGCCAAAATTGGACAAATTGATTTAGCTGCTTATGAGGGTGCTGCAAACAGTGTTTCTGTTTTTGATGGAAAACTTGCTGTTGCTTTAGAATCGACTACTAACAAACAGGCAAATGGTAAAGTTGCTGTTTTTAACACTTCAGATTACAGTTTAATCAAACAAGTTACGGTTGGTGCATTACCTGATATGATTACGTTTTCTCCAGATGGTAAATATATTATGACAGCAAATGAAGGGGAACCAAATACAGATTATTCATTAGATCCAAACGGAACGATTTCAATTATCGAAACTGCTTCTTATACAGTTACGACACTTGATTTTAGCTCATTTGCAGGTCAGGCAGCTGCATTAGCAAAAGACGGATTCAGAATTTCAAAATTTGCTAAAAGTTTTGCTCAGGATATTGAACCGGAATACATTACAATTTCTGATGATTCTAAAACGGCTTGGGTAACTTTACAAGAAAACAATGGCGTTGCAAAAGTTGATTTAACTTCTAAAACAATTACTGCTATTTATCCTTTGGGTTTAAAAGATTTTAATACTGCCGAAAATGCAATTGATGTGAGTGACAGTGATGACAAAATTGCTTTTAATCCATGGAAAGTAAAAGGATTATATATGCCGGATGCTATAAGTCATTTTACGGTAAATAACACTCCGTACTTTGTTACAGCCAATGAAGGTGATGCAAGAGAATACAATGCTTATTCTGATGTGAAACGTATGAAAAACATGAAGCTTGACCCAACTGCTTTTCCAGATGCAGCAACTTTAAAATTAGATGCCAATATGGGAAGATTAAATCTTGTTGCCGATATGGGAGATACTGACGGTGACGGTGATTTAGACGAAATGGTAAGTTTTGGTGCAAGATCATTCTCTATCTGGAACGGCAACACTGGAAAAATTGTTTATGACAGCAAAAATGATGTTGACAAAAAAACAAACGAATTAGGAACGTATGATGATAAAAGAAGTGACGACAAGGGTTCTGAACCAGAAGCGGTAGTTGCTGCAAAAATGGGAAATCAGAATATTATATTCGTAGGTCTTGAAAGATCTGACGCTTTTATGGTCTATGACGCTACAAATCCAGTTTCTCCTCAATATTTACAAACTGTAAAAACAGGCGATGCACCAGAAGGAATTCTTTTTATTCCAGCTTCAAAAAGCCCTACTAAAAGAAGTTTATTAGTAGTAAGCAGCGAAGGCGACGGAACTGTAAAAATTTATCAGCCAGATTTAAAATAACCATTATTTCGCTATTTCAAAAAGGGTAAAATTTAAATTTTACCCTTTTTTTTGATTAAAAATTGAATTTTAATTAACAGATTTTCAGAATTATACGTTAATTAGTGGAAATTATGTAAGAGTAAATAGAACTTTGTCTTAAACATGACCTTTAATTTTGTCTGGAGTTTAAATAAAAACCCAATTAAATTTTTGATATCATGAAAAAGAAATTAGCATCATTTTCCCTTTTACTATTAGCACTAACAGCAGGTGCACAAAATATGGCTACTACGTCGGCAAAACCAGCAGCCAACCAACCTGAATACAACAAATGGTCTATCGAACTAAATGGTGGTGTTAACAAACCAACCCGAGCAATGACTGCAGGTTATACAACTGAATCATTAAATTTCTTTCACGGGGATCTAGGTGTTAGATATATGTTTAATCCAAAATTCGGGGTTAAATTAGATGTTGGATACGATCAGTTTAAAGAGAAAAAAAACACTCCTGATTTTGAAAGCCGATATGTAAGAGCTAGTTTCCAAGGTGTTGTAAACATTGGACGTGCTTTAAACTTTGAAACATGGACTAATACAATTGGTATTTTGGCTCATGGTGGTTTTGGAGTTTCGCAAATCAGCACTGAAACTGGTTTTGGAGGACAAGATTACATGGCGCACGGAATTGCCGGTTTAACAGGACAAATTAAATTAAGTAACCGAGTTGCTTTAACTGGAGACCTTACCGGAATTGTAAACGGAAGACAAAACTGGAACTTTGACGGAATGGGAAATACTACAACTGGTTCATTTGATGGAGTTCTATTAAATGCTTCTGTTGGTTTAACTTTCTACTTAGGTAAAAACGAAAAACATGCTGACTGGGTTGGCGAAGAAGACAGAATTGGTGAACTTGAAAAAAGAGTTGATGTAATCGAAACAGGTCTTATTGACTCTGATAAAGATGGTGTAGCTGATTTATACGATTTAGAACCAAACACTGTTTCTGGTGTTGCAGTTAACACAAAAGGTCAATCTATTGATACAAATCAAAATGGTGTGCCTGACGAGTTAGAAAGCTACTTAGAAAACACTTATGTTAAAAAAGGAAGCGAAACAGCAACAAACGGATCTGTTGAACAGTTAATCAATGGCGGCTATGTAAATGTTTACTTCGACTTTAATTCGTCTAAACCAACAAATGCTTCTTTATCTGGTGTTGATTTCTTAGTGAAATACTTGAAAAACAATCCAGGAAAATCAGCTGACATTATTGGATATGCTGATGAAATTGGAAACACATCTTACAATACTGAATTGTCTAGAAAAAGAGCTGAGGCTGTGAAAAAAGTAGCCGTAAATGCCGGAATAGATGCTTCAAGATTAAATGTAATTGCAAACGGTGAAGATACTTCTGTAAATAAAAATTCTAAAGAAGCTCGTCAAATCGTAAGAAGAGTTACTTTCCAGGTGAAGTAATCCCTATAAACATAAAAACAAGAAAAAGAACTGCTTCAATAATGAAACAGTTCTTTTTTGTTTTAAATATAAATTACAAAAGAGCTTCGGAGAAGCGAAATATTTATGGAAAAGAAAAGACATGTGCATTAAGAGCTCCAGCGGAGCGACATGTTAACAATTTATAGATATCGCTCCGCTGGAGCTCTTTTCATTTGTATTGTGCTGAAACACTATAAATATTTTGCTCCGCTGGAGCATACAAAAAAAGCTGTCTAGAAAAGACAGCTTTTTTAATTATAGGTAAATCCTAATTATTTATCGATTGCTCTTTTTGTAATATCTCCAAAAGCATCAATCCTTCTGTCTCTGAAAAACGGCCAGTTTTGACGAACGTTTTCTTGTAAATCTAAGTCAACCTCAGCAATTAAGATTTCTTCTTTATCATGAGAAGCCTGAGCTAAAATTTCTCCTTGTGGTCCAGCAATGAAAGAAGCTCCCCAGAATTGAATTCCTTCAGTTCCGTCAATGTATTTTTCAAGACCAATTCTATTCGCTGCTGCTACGAAAACTCCATTTGCAACTGCGTGCCCTTTCATTACATTCATCCAGGCGCCATATTGGTTTTCACCGTATTGTTCTTTTTCTTTAGGATGCCATCCAATTGCTGTTGGATAAAATAAAACTTCTGCACCTTTAAGAGCTGTAATACGAGCCGCTTCCGGATACCATTGATCCCAGCAGATTAATGTTCCAACAGTTCCTTTTTTAGTTTCGATAGCTTGGAAACCTAAATCTCCCGGTGTAAAATAGAATTTTTCATAGAAATGCGGATCGTCCGGAATGTGCATTTTACGGTATAAACCAGCTTCAGTTCCATCTGCATCAATAATATAAGCACTATTGTGATAAATTCCAGCCATTCTTTTTTCGAAGAAAGGAACAATAATAACTACTCCAAGTTCTTTTGCCAATTCGCTGAAAGCAATAAATGAAGTACTGTACAATGGTTCTGCTAATGCAAAATTATCTACATCTTCACTTTGGCAGAAATAATGACTGCTATATAATTCCGGAAGTAAGATAACTTCTGCTCCCTGACTTGCAGCATCTCTTACCCAGCTGATACATTTTTTAAGATTATTTTCGGCAACATCATTCAGATTTAACTGAATAACGGATATTTTATATTTTCTTTTAGACATGACATAAAATTTAGAGTGCAAAAATAGTAATTTTTAAAGGAACAGCAAAAACGGAGATGTCTATGAAATGATAAATATTTCTAAATAAAAAAACCATCTTACAGTGCTGTAAAATGGTTTCGTTTAATATGCTGTAGAATAACTATTCAATCACTAGCTTTTTTACTAAAAACTCTGTTTCTGATTTTTTGAATTTAATTTCAAAAGTTCCTCTTGAAACCGGTGAAAAAGTATAAACAGTATGAAGAGCTGTTGGTGTTTGGTTTGAACAAGTTTCTAATGGATATTTAGCTTCTACCTGAAATCCTTCTTCTTTTCCTATAGATATACTGCTGATTCTGTCAAATTGACCACAAGCATTATCTACGATAAACGAAACATCATAATTAATATCAACTCCAATTTTGCCAGTAGCCGGCCCGCTGATTGCAGTAACATTTGCAGATCTCGAAGTAGTTTGCGGTGTTTCACTCTTATTATCATTATCACTGCTGCATGAAACCAAAGAAACGGCCAAAAATAACATTATTAGAACTGATTGTAATCTAAAGACTTTCATATAAAATTTAATTAATTGTTCATTATTATGAAGATGAAGCTAAAATACAAAGGTTGCTTGATAAAATGTTAAATAATCTATTTTTTTTTCTACGTCTTTAAAAATAAAACCATTTTACAAATGTTTTAAAATTTCAAACAGATGCAAAATGGTTAATATAACCTAAAGCTAAAACCTATTCAATAACCACTTTTTGAGTTAAGAATTCAGTTTCTGATTTTTTAAATTTGATTTCAAAAGTTCCTTTTGTTGCAGATTTAAATTTGTAAATTGTTTTTTTAGGTTCCGGAATCTGTAGTGTACAAACTTCTGAAGGATATTTTACTTCAACCTGAAATCCTTTTGCAGCGCCAATTGCTGTTTCACTAATTTTTACAAATTCGCCACAAGCATTGTCTAGCACAAAAGTTACATCATAACTCAATTCATCATTTACTTTTCCCGTTGCCGGCCCTTTAATATCTGTTACAAATGCTGTTTTTGTTTTAACAGGTGCTTCAGCATGATCGTCATCATTATTGCATGAAACAAATGCAATTGTTAAAAATAATACTACTAAAGCAAAATTTAATCTAAAACTTTTCATATAAAATAATAATTAATTGTTAATTACTATGAAGATGTAAAGCGACGATAATGGTTGCTTATACAAAATGTTAATTGATATATTAAAAAGACTAAACAATTGAATTTGAAAAACTTATTGTTTAAAATATTTTTCATACAAGTAAGTTTTACTGTACAAAACAAACTTTTAAAACTATTGATATTGATAATCATTTATGAGTAGAAATAAAAAAAACACCAGTCTTTCGACTGGTGTTTTTTTATATTTTTAGAAAGTATAATTACGATGCTGGTTCTTTCTTTTTGAAAATCATTTTAAACAAATTCACAAGACCTAAAACAACAAAACCTAATATAAGTCCTATTACAAATTCTTTAATAATAGAAGGAATATTGATTTCCTCTGCTATATGATGAAAATATGGAATGTAATGTACAAAGATACCGCCTGCAACTAGTATCAAAGCTATTGTACCAACAACCGTTAAACCTTTAATAACTAACGGAAGTGCTTTTACCAAAATATTCCCAATAAATTTTGAGATGCTTTTTTCTCTTTTGCTGAATTTTATAAGTTTATAACCAGCTTCATCCATTCTAACAATAAGCGCTACAATACCATAAACACCAATCGTTGCAATTAGTGCGATAATAGAAGTTACGATAATCTGCTGCGCAATAGGCTGACCAATAACAGTTCCTAATGCAATAATTACGATTTCAACAGATAATATAAAATCAGTTACGATTGCAGACTTAATTTTTCCTTTTTCTGCTTCCAAGATTTGTTCTTCCGTAAAAGTCTCTTCGGTAATTCCTTCAGATTCTTCATGTTTATGAGGAAAAATAAATTCGTATATTTTTTCTGCTCCTTCGTAAGCTAAAAACAAGCCTCCAAGAACTAGAATTACAATAATCGCTACCGGAAAAAATGCGCTTAATAAAAACGCAATCGGCAGGATAATTATTTTATTAAGAAGCGATCCTTTACTAATTGCCCATAAAACAGGAAGCTCTCTTGAGGATGCAAATCCCGAAGCTTTCTCTGCATTTACGGCTAAATCGTCGCCTAAAATCCCTGCTGTTTTTTTTGCTGCAACTTTACTCATTACAGCAACGTCGTCCATAATTGCTGCGATATCGTCTAATAATACGAAAAAACCTGATGCCATTATATTTGTCTTTGTTTTATGTTTAGCTGTGCGAATCTACTACTTTTTACGCTAATCTCTTTAACGAAAATTGGATTTAATTTTAACTGCACTGACCTAATAAAACCCAAAGAATTATAAAAACGATTATCGTTCCAAAACATCCTCCGCCTAATTTTTTTGCTCCGTAACCAGCCAGTAATCCTCTAAATAAATTGTTCATAGTAATTTGTTTTTATGTTACTGTAAATTTGAGAATTAAGAACAAAATTTTCTTTATATTAATTTTTCTAAAAGTTTCATTATTCACGGTTATAAATAAAAAACACCGACATTGCTGCCGGTGTCCTTCGAATGTAATAATTAACTAAACAAATCATTAAACATTACCTGTTTGGTTTCTAAAAACCAATTTTCCATCAAAAGCATCAAGAAGAATGATACTGTCTGTTGTTATATTTCCTGCCAAAATTTCTTTCGACAATTGATTTAAAACTTCTCTCTGAACCACACGTTTTACAGGTCTTGCACCAAAATGCGGATCATATCCTTTGTCTGACAAGTAAGCAATAGCTTCTGGAGTTGCATCCATTGTAATACCTTGCAGTGCCAGCATTTTGGTAACACTTTTTAACTGCAGCGTTACAATTTTAGAAATATTATCAACTGTAAGCGGTGTAAACATTACAATCTCGTCAATACGGTTAATAAACTCAGGACGAACGGTTTGTTTTAATAATCCCAGAACTTCATCTTTTGCAGATTCCATTGCTGCTTCAACACTTCCTTTCAGGTTTTCAAATCGATCCTGAATAATATTACTTCCCATGTTTGAAGTCATAATAATAATCGTGTTTTTAAAATCAGCCAGACGTCCTTTATTATCAGTTAATCGGCCTTCATCTAAAACCTGGAGTAAAATATTGAACGTGTCCGGATGCGCTTTTTCGATCTCGTCTAACAAAATTACAGAATACGGCTTTCTACGAACGGCTTCTGTTAATTGTCCGCCTTCATCGTAACCTACGTATCCCGGAGGCGCACCAACTAAACGGCTCACACTGTGACGTTCCTGATACTCACTCATATCGATACGAGTCATCGCATTTTCATCATCAAAAAGATATTCGGCTAAAGCTTTTGCCAGCTCCGTTTTACCAACTCCGGTTGTACCTAAGAATAAGAATGTTCCAACTGGTTTTTTCATATCCTGTAAACCGGCGCGGCTTCTTCTCACGGCATCACTTACAGCCTCAATCGCTTCTTCCTGACCTACTACACGTTTGTGTAATTCATCTTCAAGATGCAATAGTTTTTCTCTTTCTGTCTGAAGCATTTTCATTACAGGAATTCCTGTCCATTTTGCAACAACCTCAGCAATATCTTCTCTTGTAACTTCTTCCTTAATTAAAGAATTACCTTGTTGAAATTCCTGCAGTTGTTTTTGCAGCGTTTCTTGACGTTCTTGTGCTTCTTTGATTTTTCCGTAACGAATTTCAGCTACTTTTCCATAATCGCCGTCACGTTCAGCGCGTTCAGCTTCATATTTAAAATCTTCAATTTCAAGTTTTACAGCCTGAATTCCGTCAACAATATCTTTTTCAGATTTCCATTTTGCATAGATTTCGTTGCGTTCTTCTTTTAAATTAGCCAAATCCATGTGAAGAATTTTAAGCTTACTTTCTTCTTTTTCACGTTTAATGGCTTCAATTTCAATTTCAAGCTGCATAATTTTTCGATCCAAAACATCTAATTCTTCAGGTTTTGAATTGATTTCCATACGCAGTTTCGAAGCTGCTTCGTCCATTAAGTCAATTGCCTTATCTGGCAAGAAACGATTTGTAATATAACGCTGTGAAAGTTCGACAGCCGCAATAATTGCCTCGTCTTTAATCTGAACTTTATGGTGCGTTTCGTATTTTTCTTTAATACCACGCAAAATTGAAATCGCGCTTTCGGTATCCGGCTCATCAATAAGTACCTTTTGGAAACGTCTTTCAAGAGCTTTATCTTTTTCAAAATATTTTTGATATTCATCTAAAGTTGTAGCACCAATTGCTCTAAGTTCTCCACGAGCCAAAGCCGGTTTCAAAATGTTGGCAGCATCCATTGCGCCTTCACCTCCGCCCGCTCCTACAAGCGTATGAATCTCATCAATAAAAAGAACAATATCACCTTCTGCCGCTGTAACTTCTTTTACAACCGATTTTAAACGCTCTTCAAACTCACCTTTAAATTTTGCTCCGGCAATCAAAGCTCCCATATCTAATGAGAAAACGATTTTATCTTTCAGGTTTTCCGGAACGTCACCATCAACAATTCTGTGTGCCAAACCTTCTGCGATAGCCGTTTTACCAACTCCGGGCTCACCAATAAGCATTGGATTGTTTTTGGTTCTACGAGTCAAAATCTGAAGTACGCGGCGAATTTCTTCATCACGACCAATAACCGGATCCAGTTTTCCCGTTCTGGCTAATTCGTTTAAGTTTTTAGCATATTTATTTAACGAATTATAGGTTTCTTCTGCCGAAGCCGAAGTTACTCTTTCGCCTTTACGTAATTCTTCGATCGCCGCTTTAAGACCTTTTCCAGTAACGCCCTGATCTTTCAAAATCTGAGAAACTTTACTTTTAGAATCAAAAATGGCTAAGATTAAATGTTCGATCGAAACATATTCGTCGTTCATTTTTTGTGCAATAATTTCAGCTTCGTTCAAAGCTTTATTAGCGTCTCTTGAAAGTAAAATATCACCTCCGGAAACCTTTGGAAAACTCTGAATTGTACTGTCTAAAATTTGTAAAAACAAAGGCACATTTACGTTTAATTTTTTCAAAATAAATGGCGCTACGTTTTCATCAACTTCAAAAATAGCTTTGAAAATGTGTTCATTTTCAATTTGCTGCTGGCCGTTTCGCTGCGCTAATTGCTGCGACAACTGAATGGCTTCCTGCGATTTAATAGTAAACTTATTTATATTCATATTTTTTCGATTTATGATTGATTGTTATTTATTTTATAAGATTAAAGTTACGATTTATTGAGATCATTTTTTAACTCAAAATAATTTAACTTTGTGTTCGAATAGACAAATTATATTCCATAGTAAAAAAACAGACAAAATGACGCTAAAAACTTGAATTTAATCATTTTTACACGTCAAAAAGTCATAAAACAAGCCAAATATGAGTTTTTTTAATTCAATCTTCGGAAGTTCAGAGAACTCAGAAGCTTCAAAAAGTAAAGTAAACTGGACAGAATTGACTGATATTCATCAGTTAATGGAAATTGAAGCTATTTCTAACGAAAAGCCGGTTGTAATCTTTAAACACAGTACCAGATGCAGTATAAGCCGTATGGCTTTAAAACAATTTGAAAGAGAATACAATCTTGAAGGAGTTGTTGATGCTTACTTTCTGGATTTAATTGCTCACAGAGATGTTTCCAATGAAATTGCCAGCCGATTTGGTGTGTATCATGAATCGCCACAACTTATTTTAATCAAAAACGGAAAAGCAGTTTACAATGTTTCGCATAGTGATATCGATGCCGAAGCTTTAAAAAGTAAAGTTTAGTAATTCTAAAGATGATTTAAATGGATGTTCAGACGGTTTATCAAAAAACAATAATTTTTGCCACAATAAAGCATTTAGAAAACAATCAAACGATTACAGATTCAAATCTTCCGTATGTTATTCACTTAAGTAATGTTACAATGGAAATTCTGGTTGCAGCAAATCATTCTGATAATTTTGATTTGAATTTTGCTGTTCAAGTTGCCTTGCTTCATGATACTTTAGAAGATACCAATACGACATTTGAGGAATTGGAAACAGAATTTGGACTGGAAATTGCCAAAGGAGTTTCGGCGCTTACTAAAAATGAAAATCTCCCAAAAGAAGAAAAAATGCTGGATAGTTTAGACCGAATTTCAAAACTAAGAAAAGAAGTCTGGGCTGTAAAATTAGCGGATAGAATTACAAATTTGCAAAAACCGCCAAAAACCTGGGACAATCTTAAAAGACAGAATTATAAAAAAGAAGCGGCTATTATTCTAGAAAAATTAAAAGGCGGAAACGCTTATTTAGAAAATCGTTTACGCAGTAAAATAGAAGAATACGAGCGATACTTAGATTAGTTTTCTTTGTAAAAAATTAAAAAGTGAAATGTAAACTGGAATACAGATTACATTTCACTTTTTACATTTTACAACATATATTTAAAAACTTCCTCCAGATCCGCCACCGCTAAATCCTCCGCCTCCAAAATCCATTGGCGAAGTTGTTTTTACTTCTGGTTTTACTCCTAAAGCCGAAGCAACAATTAAAGTCTGGGCATTTAAAATAGCAGTTGAATGAGTAATTCTATCTGGTTTAAAAGTCAAACCTGATTCCTTATTTTTTAATTTTTGAATAGAAAAATACGCAATCGCAGACATTATAAGTCCGCCAATAGTTAATGCGGCTTCAATAGGCAGAACAGAATAGTAAAATCTAATCGTAAAAATTGTGAATGCTATTGCTGCAAAACTTATCCAAAGCATTATTCTGTCCTTTGTTCTTAATGCCTGAACCAGATAAACCGCAGGAACTAAAAATGTAAAAGCATAAAAGAAAAATGAAAACGGAATATCCTGCCCGGGAAGAACGTCTACTCCTAAAAGTTCTAATGAAAGTTCTCTTACTACAAAATAATTACAGGAAAGATAAAACAGAATTAAACAAAAACTGTTTGCTAACAATAATCCGTTATAATAATAAGATTCTTTTAAATGCTTAAGTCTTTGTTTTGTAAAGAAATAAAACCCGCCCGAAACCAGCATTGCCACAAATGGCAGAATTGTTTTTCCTAGATCGCCAATTTCAAACATTCCAAAAAATAAAACAGCCGAAGCAGCAAAACAAAAAACAAGCATTGACAGCAAATGCAGATATCGAAGAAAAGCGATAATAGAAGCTACAGCGATAAAAATGGCAGGAATAATTCCCGTATAATAGTGTTCTGTTGAAAAAACAACCGCAATTCCAAGATTTAAAATGCCTCCCAAAATAAAAGCATCATCTAAACCATGATTATGGTATTTTTGAGAAGCAAGCAGCTCTGCTCCGGCAAAACCAATAATCGCAAAAAGATACATAGAAACCTTTAAAAAAGAATCTGACATACCGCTGAATCCCACAAGAGCAATAACCCCGCAAATTGACGAATGAAGAAATGATCCTAATAAAAAGAATCCAATACGAACTAAAATATTACTTTGACTATTAAAAGCCGGAAGTGATTTTTTAATGATCTTTTTTTGTTCTTTGCTGATAAAACCGCCATTTTCAAGATTTTCAGCCTCATCAATCAAAGCTGCATTGTGCAACAAATTTTTATCGTGTACTATCATTTTGAAATTTCTTTGTTGAATTTTTTAATCAATCTTATAAACATTACAATTGATCCAATTGCGTAAATCGGCAGAATAAGAATCAAAAGTTCCCAGAAATCATCTAAATCAATATGATCAAAGATTCTAAACAGAAGAATATTTAATCCTATAAAAGCATAAATAATCATAAAAACATACAGCGAAATTGATTTTTGCTGATAACTGGCTTTATAAAAATAAACAGATGAACCAGCCAGAATTAAAGTAAAAAACAGCCATGTTAACTCATCACCAACCATATTGCTTATACACGCAACACTTATAATGTGAAGTGCAAAAGTGAGATACACCAATGCAAAATGCGTTTTTAGGTTAATTTTATAGCTGTAAGTTGTCCATAAAACTAATAATACACTCAGAAAAACAGCCGAATAACTCAAACTCTGATTCGCATAAAAGTTATTATTGTCGTTAAAAATATCCTGCGGCGTTACCGAAAGACCAACATACGCCGCCAAACCTGTAACAGCAATTGTTAAAACACTTTTATTATCGAAATAATAAGCACATCCAAAACTAACAATTGTTGGAACCAGCGTCGCCAGACCATAATGAGTTCCAAAAGCTTCATATTTGAATTGAAGATAACCTATAAAAATGCAGGTTAAAACATTTGCAGTTAATACGACATATTCTAAAAACGGACTTTCTGATGTAGTTTCATTTTTTTGAAATCCTTTAGAATTTTTAAAACAATAATAAAAACATCCGCATGTTACTATAAATAAAATAGCCAAAAGTGCGATGTGACCAATACTGTCTATATTATCATAAATAAGGATTCCTATTCCGGTGGTAAACATTAAAACTGCAAGAGAAAGCAATAATTTTAATTCTACATTTAAAGAGAAAATATTGAGATTTCGATATTCTTTAACTTCCTGAAACTGATTTTCAGTAATTAAATTTTTCTCGAAAAGCTCCTGAGTTAACTGTTCGTCAAATTGCGTCATATTTCTTAACTTAAAAATAACTATTTCTCAAATGTATAGAATTTAGGTCGAATTTTCTTAAGGTATAAATACTTATTTTAAAGAAACAAGGTTCCAGGTGCTAAGATTCTAAAATATAAAAAAATTAAGCTTCTAAGTTTTAAAAAGAAAAACTTAGAAGCTTAGCAGTTTATAGACTTAGCATCTTTATTTAGATTTAAAAGAGCTTTTAGAAAGCTGCTTTCATTTTATCTTTAATTGCATCTAAACACAAATTATTTATACTTCCTTCGTGTGTGTGTTTCGTTTCTTTTGGAGATTTATACGTTCCTGCTTCTAATTGTTCCGCAACAGCTTTGTAAGCATCTCTAAAAGGCATTCCGTCAACTACCATTTCGTTTAAAGTATCTACTGTAAACAAATAATCATATTTTTTATCCTCTAATATTCCTTCTTTTACCGTGATATCTTTTATTGAGAAAATCGCAATATCCAGACACGCTTTTAAGTTTTGAATCGCAGGGAATAAACCTTCTTTTAAAAGTTGTAAATCTCTGTGATATCCGCTTGGAAGGTTATTCGTAATTAAAGTAATCTCATAAGGAAGCGCCTGAATCTTATTGCATTTTCCTCTGATTAATTCGAAAACATCCGGGTTTTTCTTATGAGGCATAATACTTGAACCTGTTGTAAGATGTGCCGGAAGACCAATAAAATCAAAATTTTGACTCATATACAAACAAACATCCATTGCAAATTTTGATAAGGTTCCTGCAACACTTGTCATGGCAAAAGCAACTGTTTTTTCTGCTTTTCCACGGCTCATTTGTGCCGCAACAGCATTGTATTTTAAGGTCTCAAAACCTAATTCCTGAGTGGTAAAAGTTCTGTTGATTGGAAATGAACTTCCGTAACCTGCTGCAGAACCTAACGGATTTTGGTCTACAATTTTCGAAGCTGCATTCAGCATTGTTACATCATCAATCAAACTTTCAGCGTAAGCAGAAAACCACATTCCGAAAGACGATGGCATTGCAATTTGTAAATGTGTATATCCTGGCAATAAAACGTTTTGATATTTTTCTGCCGATTCCATTAACAAATCAAACAATGTTTTTACCTGTTCTTTGATCGCTTTTAATTCGTCCTTTAAATACAAATGAACATCAACTAAAACCTGATCGTTACGAGAACGTGCGGTGTGGATTTTCTTTCCTGCATCGCCAAGTTTCTCTGTCAGCAAATATTCGATTTTTGAATGTACGTCTTCAAAACTGTCTTCGATTTCGAAATTTCCAACTACGATATCTGCAATGATTTCATTTAAAGCATCGACTAAAGAAGTTGTTTCTTCTTCAGTTAATAACCCAATTTGTCCCAGCATTTTTGCGTGAGCGATTGAACCTAAAGCGTCGTATTTTGCTAAAACTAAATCCAGTTCACGGTCGTTTCCAACTGTAAATTGCTCGATTTGTTTATCTGTTGGTATTCCTTTTTCCCAAAGTTTCATAACTTAGATTTTTAGACTTCTTGGATTTTTAGATTTTAGATCTTATAACCCCAAAACGTCTTGATTTATACTGTTGGTGTTTCTAGCCCCGATAGTAGTGGAAATCCTTTTTCTGGCTCCTTTAGCCAGGAAAAGATTGGAACGGATAGCGGGATTAGCTCCTAATTAATATTATAATTTAAAGAAATCAGTCAATATTTTAATATAAAGATCGACTCCTTCTTCTATTTCATTTACAAAAATAAATTCGTCTGCTGAATGCGAACGCAACGTTTCTCCAGGTCCTAATTTTAAAGACTGACAGCTTAAAACCGACTGATCTGAAAGTGTCGGTGAGCCATAAGTTGTTCTTCCTAACGCAATTCCGGCTTGAACTAAACCGTGCTCAACCGGAATAGACGAAGCATTTAAATGCATTGATCTTGGTGTTACTTCTGCATTTACGTTTGCTTTTACTACTTCTAAGATTTCAGCATTTGTATAGCGATCCGTTACACGAATATCTACTACTAAATCACATTCTGACGGTACAACATTATGCTGTTTCCCTGCGTTGATCTGCGTCACGGTCATTTTTACGGGACCTAAAACGTCTGAGATTTTGTCGAATTTATAGTTTTTAAACCATTCCATTACCGGAATTGATTTGTATAATGCGTTATCATCATTTTGATGCGCTGCGTGGCTTGCGGTTCCTTTTACTTTTACATCTAAAACTAAAAGCCCTTTTTCGGCTACAGCTAATTGCATTAAAGTCGGTTCCCCAACAATAGCACAATCTAGTTCTGGCAAGTGTTTTAAAACGCTGTTTAAACCGTTTTTACCACTGCTTTCTTCTTCGGCGGAAGCCACAATCACAATATTGTGTGATAAGTTTTGGTTTTCGTAAAAGTGAACAAATGTTGCTAAAAGCGAAACTAAACAACCTCCGGCATCGTTGCTTCCTAAACCGAATAATTTACCGTCTTTTTCAATAGCTTTAAACGGATCGTTTGTATACGCCTGATTTGGACGTACGGTATCGTGATGTGAGTTTAATAAAAGTGTTGGTTTGTTTTCGTCGAAATATTTATTGAAAGCCCACACATTGTTGTTTTCTCTCTTGAACGGAATTTCGTTTTGATTGAACCAATTTTCTATTAAAAGAGCTGTTTGATCTTCTTCGCTTGAAAATGAAGGGGTTTCAATCAGGTTTCTTAATAATTCAATGGCTTCTTTGGTAAGCGTTGCAATATTCTTCATAAGTATGAGTTGTTTGCCACGAAGGCACAAAGTCACAAAGTTTTTTATTCAAACTGTGACATTTTAAGTTTGCGCAAATTTCTAAAATTAATCTTTAAAAGTACTGCGCAGATGTGTTTTTTTGCCACCAATTACACTACTTTTAGCAAATTACTTTTTTGTCACAGATTTAAAATCAAAATGATTTTTTTAATATGAACCTAAAACTATTTTCTCTTTTAACTGAGAAAATTAGCGTCAATTTGTGGCAACTTTTTTATAACGTAATTGTGGTATGCGGAACATCTGAATTTTGAAGCATTCTATGATGTCCAATTTTGATTTTCTGCACGCCTCTTGATAAACTGTTGAAACAATTATCCAGTTTTGGAATCATTCCGGAGTGGATTACTTTTTCTTCTTTAAGTTTATTATATAATGTTTCGTTGATTTCTAATATAACAGATGAATCGTCTTCTGAATCTTGCAAAACGCCTTGTTTTTCAAAACAGTATGTTAGCGTTACATCAAAAACTTCAGATAAAGCTATTGACAATTCGCTTGCAAT
Organism: Flavobacterium ginsengiterrae; assembly: GCF_039539785.1. Classification (NCBI taxonomy): domain Bacteria; kingdom Pseudomonadati; phylum Bacteroidota; class Flavobacteriia; order Flavobacteriales; family Flavobacteriaceae; genus Flavobacterium; species Flavobacterium ginsengiterrae. The sequence goes on from NZ_BAABDU010000004.1 coordinate 221,270, forward strand.
TGTATCGGCATTTGTATTTAATAATTGTCCGTTTTTGTCGTGTGTAATCGCACAGAAAACAGGAACAATTCCAGTTTCTAATAAAGTTGCCAGTAATTTAGTATTTACTTGCTTTACATCGCCTACAAAACCATAATCGATCGTTGGATGATTTCTTTTCGTTGATTGAATCAAATTCCCGTCAGCACCAGAAAATCCGATTGCATTATTGTCTTTTGCCTGCAATTGAGCTACAATATGTTTGTTGATTTGTCCTGCATAAATCATGACCACAACATCAAGCATTGGAGCATCTGTAATTCGGCGTCCATCAATCATCTGCGGCACCAAACCAATACTCTGCGCCATTTTTGTAGCCGATTTTCCACCGCCGTGAACTAATACTTTATGCCCTTCAATTTTAGAAAAATCAGTTAAAAACTGCTCTAATTCTAATGGATTGTCGATGATATTTCCACCGATTTTTATTACTGAAACGTTCATTATCTTTAAGGTTCAAAGGGACAAAGAGACAAAGGATCAGAGTTTTTTCTCAAAGTCAATAAAACTTTGAATCTCTGTCACTTTGTAACTTTGCAACTTAAATTTATAATTTCTTCAAAATCTTCTGTAAAACTAATTGTGCCGAATACGTTCTGTTATTCGCCTGCTCAATTACAATTGAGTTTTCGCCGTCTAAAACTTCGTCACTTACGATTACATTACGACGAACTGGAAGGCAGTGCATGAATTTTCCGTTGTTGGTTAAAGCCATTTTTTCTGCTGTAACTGTCCAGTTTGGATCTGAATTGGTTACTTTTCCGTAATCGTTGAAATTACTCCAGTTTTTTACGTAAACGAAATCAGCATTCTCAAAGGCTTTGTCTTGATCGTATTCGATTTTAGAGTCTTTTGTAATTTCCGGGCTTAATTCATAACCTTCTGGATGTGTAATTATAAAATCCATATCTTTTTGCATCTGCATCATTTCTACGAATGAATTTGCAACTGCCTGCGGAAGCGCTTTTGGATGTGGAGCCCAAGACAAAACTACTTTTGGTTTGTTTTTGTGTCTAGGCTTAAATTCTTCCATCGTAATTGCATCTGCTAATGATTGCAACGGGTGACGTATAGCACTTTCCATGTTTACGATTGGCACTGTAGCGTATTTCAAAAATCCTGAAATTACCGTTTCCTGATAATCTTTTTCTTTATCAGCCAAACCAGCAAAAGCACGGATTGCGATGATATCACAGTATTGAGAGACTACTTCAGCCGCTTCTTTGATATGTTCTGAAGCGCCAGAATTCATTACAGCTCCGTCTTCAAACTCTAAAGTCCAGCCTTCGTTGGTAAAATTCATTACCATAACGTTCATTCCTAAGTTCATCGCCGCTTTTTGAGTACTCAAACGCGTTCTTAAACTTGGGTTAAAGAATAACATTCCCAGCGTTTTATTCTTTCCTAAACTTTGATTTTTAAGCGGATTTTTTTTGATTTTGATCGCTTGTTTTACCCATTTTGATAATGAGTTGATTTCTTTTATTGAGATGTAATTCATTTGTTTTCTTTGTTTTTTGTGTCAAAAATTGTACGCTGATAAAACAGATTCGCTATCGCGAAGTCGCTGATTTATACGGATTTTTATATTCTTGTTTTTCTTTTATTTTCAAAAATCTTTCTTCTGAATTCCGGTTTTTTTCCAAAATTTAAAAGCAAACCTATTTCACAATCTGTTCCTCTTAAATAATTTATAATTTGATTTTCGAATTCAGGAATTATACAATCAGCTGCTTTTAATTCTAAGATGATTAAATCGGCATAATATTCTCCGACTTCAATTCCTTTGTAGTAAACTTTAATTTTCTTTTGAGCTTCAACAAAAAAACCTTTACTTTTTAATTCTAAATACAATGAATTTTGATAAACTCTTTCTAAAAATCCATATCCTAGTTCATTGTAAACTTCATAAAAAGTTTTAATAATCTCTTTTGTCAATTTTTCATGTAATAATCCTGTACTCATGTTTGCTTCAATTTAGACACCGATTCTACAAATTCACTTCGTGAAAACACTAATAAAAACAAATTTTTAATTTAATAAATAAAAAATCCGTTCTTTTCCGTGTCTTTGCGATAGCAAATCCGTTTCATCCGCGTATAAATCTACACAATTTTTGTGAAAGAAATTTCTTCCTTTAATGCTTTCAGTATAAAATTATCATTTAATCCGTTGACTATCCAGGTTTCTATGTTGGCTGCTTTTGCAATTCCTGCAGCTTCTATTTTCGACTGCATTCCTCCTGTTCCGTGCGAGGATTTTGAATCTCCGATTTCTTTTTCAAGAGATTTTAAATCTTCAACTAATTTTATGGTTTCCGGATTTTCATTATGAATGGATTCTTTCGTATAAATTCCGTTTGTATTGGTTGCAATTATCAGAATGTCAACATTTAAAAGAACTGCCGTTAATGCCGCTAATTTGTCGTTATCGCCAAACCGAATCTCATCTGTCGCAACGGTATCATTTTCATTGATAATCGGAATGTAATTGTTTTTAACTAATACATTAATCGTATTTACAATGTTCTTTTTGGTCTGTTCTTTTTCAAAATCAGAATAAGAAAGTAAACACTGCGAGGTATTTAATCCTAAATCCTTAAAATTTTCATTGTAAATCCGCATTAAATGTGGCTGTCCGATTGAAGCTAAAGCCTGTTTGACAAAAACATCTTTATCCTGATTATCCAGCTTTACAAATTGCTTTGCCGCTGCAATTGCTCCAGAACTTACGATGATAAATTCATATTCGTCGTTTAAAGCTGCAATCTGAATTCCGAGGTCTTCAATCTTTCCCCGAGAAATATGATTGGTTTCCTTTGTTAAGGTGTTACTTCCTATTTTTAATAAAATCCGTTTCTTACCCATATTTTGTTTTTTAACCGCAAAGGGCGCAAGGTTTTTTTGATTTTGTTTGTCTATATAAACGCTAAGTTCGCAAAGCTAAAACTTTAATTAAATTCCAAATTTAAATTCCAAATTCCAATGAATATCAAATTCAAAAATCAGTAATTCACAATCTAAAATCTAAAATCTGAACTCTAAAATTACCTAATCTGTCCTTCTCCGTAAACGTACCATTTATTAGTTACCAAATGCTGTAAACCAATTGGACCTCGTTGATGCAGTTTATCGGTACTGATTGCTAATTCACCGCCAAGGCCGAATTGTCCGCCGTCTGTGAAACGTGTTGACGCATTTTGATAAACAGCTGCAGCATCTATAGATTCCATAAACTGTTTGGCAACTTCGTTATCTCTTGTAATAATTGCTGCCGAATGTCCTCCGCAGTATTTATTAATCATGTCGATTGCATTTTCGTCAGAATCAATGGTTCCGATTACTATTTTATAATCCAGAAACTCTTCGTACCAAATATCTTCGTTTTGAAGTGTTTCTGTATCTTCAAAACTTTCAAGCGATTTATCTACAATAATTTCCACATTTTTTTCTTTTAATGTTTCGATTAAAATAGCAGTAAACCCTTCAAAATTGGGAAGTTTTGAATCAATTAGAACTTTATCAACTGCATTACAAGCCGAAATTTTAGCTGTTTTAGCATTTAAAATTATTTTTAAAGCCAAATCAGTATCGGCATCTTTATGAACGTAAACAAAATTATTCCCGCGTCCGCTTACGATAACCGGGCAAGTCGCGTGTGCTTTTACAAATTCAATTAATTTTTCTCCTCCTCTCGGAACAATTAAATCTACTTTTTGTGTTGGTTTTTCTAAAAAGGCTTGGGTTTCTTGTCTGTTATAATTTAAATATTCAACCCAGTCTTTTGAAACTTTATTTTCTTCTAAAGCTTTATGCCAAAGACTTACAATTTTTAAATTGGATTTTAAAGACTCTTTTCCTCCTTTTAATAAAATCTTATTACCGGATTTAAAAGCGATTCCGCCAGCTTCAATGGTTACATCAGGACGCGATTCGTAAATAATTAAAATCGTTCCAAAAGCTGCAGTTTTATTGATGACTTTGATTCCATTATCGTGTGTAAAATGAAAGCGCTCAACTCCAACTGGATCTTCCTGAGATGCTAACTGATTTAATGACAAAATCATTTCATCTACTTTTTTATCATCTACTTTCAGGCGTTCTTCCATCGCAAGATCAGAACCGTCGTAATCTGCAAGATCTTCCTGATTAGTCAAAATAATCTGATTCCGCTCCTGTTCGACCAGTTTTGCCATGGTCCGCAAAACTACGTTGCGCGTTTCAATTGATAATGGTTTCATAATTTCAAGTGGTTGGTTGTTTTTTGGTTGTTTCTTGTAATCGAAACTTTTTTATACCTGACAGGTTTTAAAAACCTGCCAGGATAATAGTATATTGTTTAGTTTTTTAATTCTTCTAAACTTTCTTTCAACGCTTTTACAAACGTATCAATATCTGCTTTTTTCACAGTCAACGGTGGTAAAATTCTCAATAGATTTTTGTTGTTGGCGCTTCCTGTAAAAATGTGTTTTTCAATAATTAATTTCTTTCTTAAAGCAGCAACATCAAAATCAAACTCTACTCCAAGCATTAATCCTTTTCCTTTTACTTGTTTGATTCCGTCTACTTCTTTGATTTTTTCTAAGAAATACTCGTAAACTTCATTTACATTTTTCTGTAAATCAAGCTTTTCAATTACGTCTAAAACGGCAATTCCTGCTGCACAAGATAAATGGCTTCCGCCGAAAGTAGTTCCTAATAATCCAAAACTTGCTTCAAATTTTGGAGAAATTAAAATCGCTCCAACTGGAAATCCGTTCCCCATTCCTTTTGCAACGGAGATGATATCAGCGTTGATTCCGTGATGTTGAAAAGCGAAGAATTTACCGCTTCTTCCGTATCCTGATTGTACTTCGTCTAAAATTAAAACGACATCGTATTTTTTACATGCTTTTTCCAAAGCCTGAAAAAATTCCGTTGTTCCCTGATCTAAACCTCCAACTCCTTGAATTCCTTCTATAATTACTGCTGTAACATCGCCTTTTGCTAATTCAGCTTCAACTAATTCGATTTGATTTAGAGGAAGAAAAGTAACTTCTTGCTGTGCATTTATTGGAGCAACAATTTTTTTGTTATCGGTAACCGCAACGGCTGCAGAAGTTCTTCCGTGAAAAGAATTATCAAAAGCCACAACTCTTGATTTTCCGTTATGGAAAGAAGCTAATTTTAAAGCATTTTCGTTTGCTTCAGCTCCAGAACTGCATAAAAACAATTCATAATCTTCAAGACCAGAAAGTTTTCCTAATTTCTGTGCCAATTCAACCTGCAAAGGATTCTGAATCGCGTTTGAATAAAATCCTAAATTATCAATTTGATTTTTCAATTTAGCCACATAATCCGGCTGTGTATGTCCGATGGAAATTACGCCATGTCCGCTGTATAAATCTAAATATTCTACTCCTTTGTCGTCAATAATTGTGCAGTCAACTGCTTTTACTGGAGTAATGTCGTATAATGGGTAAACGTTGAATAAGTTCATTTTTTTTGTTTGTTTTGTTTCAGGTTTCAAGTTTCAAGTTATTCACTGAATGTGAAAACTGAGACTTTAAAACTAAAAACTAGTTATGTTTCTTTTTATTCATTTCAAGTCACGTACAGAACGTGAAACCTGAAACTTTAAACTTGAAACTAAAAAATTAAAATCCGATTGGTTTCAAATGTAAACCTGTGCTTTCTTCTAATCCGAACATTAAATTCATGTTTTGAATCGCTTGTCCCGAAGCACCTTTGGTTAAATTATCTATGATTGATGTTATGAGAACCCGGTTTCCTTTTTTCAATAAACTAATGATACATTTGTTAGTTTGTACGACTTGTTTCATATTGATGTTCGTCGTTGTAACCGTTACAAAAGGCTCATTTTTATAAAACTCTTCATATTTTGCAACCAGAGTTTCTAAACTGTCGTCTGATTTCGTGTAAAGCGTTGCAAAAATTCCTCTTGGAAAATCTCCTCTGTTCGGAATAAAAAGCAATTCACTTTCGAAATCATCCTGTAACTGCACCAAACTTTCTGTGATTTCACCTAAATGCTGATGTTCAAAAGCTTTATAATGCGAGAAATTATTGTTTCTCCAGCTAAAGTGAGATGTTTCAGCAAGACCAACTCCCGCTCCCGTAGAACCTGTTGTCGCATTAATATGAACGTCATTATTCAACAATCCGTCTTTTGCTAAAGGCAATAATGCCAATTGAATAGCAGTTGCAAAACAACCCGGATTTGCAATATAATTTGCTTTTTTGATTTCGGTTTTGTTCAATTCCGGGAGACCGTAAACAAAATCTTTTCCTTCAAAATGAGCATCTTTATTCAATCTAAAATCATTTCCTAAATCGATGATTTTAGTATGTCCGCCAAACTGATTTTCTTTCAAAAATGAAATCGATTTTCCATGTCCTAAACACAAGAATACCACATTTACATTCGGATTGATTTCGTCTGTAAAGTTCATTTCTATATCGCCCATCAAATCATGGTGCGCTACAGAAAGAGGCTTTCCGGCGTTTGTTGTACTGTAAACAAAATCGATGTTTACTTTTGGATGATACATTAAAATTCTGATGAGTTCTCCGGCCGTGTAGCCCGAACCACCAATAATTCCGACATTAATCATGATCTAATTTGTTTACAGATGAAAAGATGTTTTGAGCATTTCCTAAAATCTTAATAAATCCTTTTGCATCATCAGATGTCCAAGCATTGTTCATTTCGCCGTATTGACCGAAACCTGTGTTCATTAAATCATTTTCAGATTCAATTCCGTCAAGTGAGAAATGGTAGGGTTTTAATGAAACTGTTACTGTTCCGTTTACAGTTTTTTGAGTGTCCTGAAGGAAAGTTTCGATGTTTCTCATAACCGGATCAAGAAACTGACCTTCGTGAAATAACATTCCGTACCAGTTTCCTAGTTGTTCTTTCCAGTATTGCTGCCATTTTCCTAGAGTGTGTTTCTCTAATAAATGGTGCGCTTTGATGATAATTAACGGAGCAGCAGCTTCAAAACCAACTCTTCCTTTAATTCCGATAATGGTATCTCCAACGTGAATATCTCTACCAATTGCGTAAGCGTTTGCTAGTTTTTCTAACGCTACAATATTATTTGAAGGTTTATCAGTTTTTCCGTTAAGACCAACTAATTCTCCTTGTTCAAAATGAAGTGTAACTTTTTCTTCTCCTTCTTTTTGTAATTGTGAAGGATAAGCTTCACTTGGCAATGGCTGACCAGAAGTCAAAGTCTCTTTTCCTCCAACACTGGTTCCCCAAAGCCCTTTATTGATCGAATATTGAGCTTTTTCCCAAGAATAGTGAACTCCGTTTTGAGCCAAATAATCTACTTCTTCTTGTCTTGATAATTTTAAATCTCTAATTGGTGTGATGATTTCGATTTCCGGAGCGATTGTCTGGAAAATCAAATCGAAACGAATTTGATCGTTTCCTGCACCTGTACTTCCGTGAGCGATTGCGCTTGCTCCTACTTTTTTAGCGTATTTTATAGCTTCAATTGCCTGAAAAACACGCTCTGCACTTACTGATAACGGGTAAGTATTATTTTTTAATACGTTTCCGAAAATCAAATATTTTATTGCTTTATCATAATATTTGTCTACGATGGTAAGGTTGGCGTGTTGCGCACTTCCTAATTCGTAAGCTCTTGATTCAATAGCTGTTAATTCTTCAGCAGAAAATCCTCCTGTGTCTACAAGAACAGTGTGAACTTCGTATCCTTTTTCATTTTTTAAATATTTCAAACAATACGAGGTATCTAATCCTCCGCTATAAGCTAATACTACTTTTTTCATTTTTTATAATTTAGGCTAATACTTTCGTATGCAGCAGTTGAGATTTTTTCTAATTAATGGTTTAAACAAAAAATGCTATTATTTTATTTAAGAATAAAGCTTGTTTGATTTTTTTAAGTCTGCTTAAAACAGCCTCATTAAAAGGATGTCTCGGCGGTGTTTTTTGTTTTTCTTTTGGATCGTATAACATTCCGGTGCAAAGACACATTTTGTTTTCTTTGCTTTGTAAAATTGGAAAGTTTGTACAGGTTTTACAGCCCGCCCAAAAACTCGGATCTGTTGTTAATTCTGAGAATGGAACAGGCTTATATCCTAGATCTGAATTGATTTTCATAACCGCCAAACCAGTTGTAATTCCGAATATTTTAGCATCAGGATATCTTTTCAAAGAATAATCAAAAACTTTCGATTTTATCTTTTTTGCCAAACCTAAACTTCTATAATCAGGATGCACAATTAAGCCAGAATGCGCCACGAATTTTCCGTGTTCCCAGCTTTCGATATAACAAAAACCTGCAAATTTTCCATCGGCCAGAGCAATCATCGCATCACCATTCGACATTTTTTTCTGAATGTACTCAGGAGTTCTTTTAGCAATCCCCGTACCTCTTAACAAGGCAGATGATTCTATCGTATCGCAGATTTCCTGTGCGAATTTGAAGTGTTCTTCCTGGGTAACAACAATAGAGATCTTCATTTCAATAATTGAAGTTAGAGTTAAAAATTAAAGCATATTGATTCGATTGAAATCCAGAATTGAATCCAATAAAATTAAGCATAAAAGAAGTAACATTCTCAAAATCAAAAACTTGATCAAGAAAATTCACAAAAAAATATGTAGTTTTAGGATATGTTTGTCCAATGGACAAATTATGTGATTTCAAAATGAAAAATGGATATGAATAAATATACGGCTATAAAACTCAGTGGATACTATAGAAATAGTGTCCGTACTTCGGGAGAAGTAATCGGTGAGTTTGTCCGTGACAAAGAAGTTATATGTAAACTTATTTTATTCATCGCTGCAAATGTACACTATTTTTTATTTTACAAAACAAAAAAATTAAATTCTAACATTTTTTTTGCGTTTTGTGAATTTACACAAAAACAAAACCCGATAATTAAAGTAATTATCGGGTTTTAAGCTATTTATATTTAAAGATATTATTTCTTAGTAAAAGGGAGCACTTGTCCGTTTCCTAAAACAATCATATCAAAACCTGTTTTAGCTTCATTATATTTGAATTTCAAACCTGCTCCTTTAGATTCAAAAGTATCTTTTTCGTTTGGAACTGGTTTTACTGTAAACTTAGGAAAATCTGTAATTTCAACGCTCAATGTGCTGTTCTTCTCTGTAACTTCAATTGTAAGCGGTGCTCTGTTTGTAACAAAAGTTCCAAGATATCCGTCCAGAATAACATCTTTTTCAATTTTTCCTTTTCCTGCTGTCCAAACATTATTTGATTCGTTATTATCAGGGAATGCATTATCAGGATCTAAGGTAATGCTTTCAATTTCTTCAGTAGAATTATGTTTGAAAGACCATTCATTATTACGCTGCCAGATCTCTACCGGAAGATTAACTCTTGTTACTTTTCCGCTTTTTGTTTTAACGTCTAAAACAATTGGCATAGGCATTTTATCAAAATTTTCTACAGAAATAACAACACCTTTTGCAGGGTCATTTTTAACGTATTTAATAGAATTAATACCTTGGTCGAAACGCCAGTTATTTACATACCAGCTTCTCCAGAACCAGCTTAAATCCTCTCCGGCAACATTTTCCATTGATCTAAAAAAGTCATCCGGCTGTGGATGTTTATATGCCCATCGCTGGATATAAGTCCTAAAAGCATTATCAAAACGCTCTTTTCCTAATATTTGTTCTCTTAATATTACTAATCCGGCACTTGGTTTAAAGTAGCATAACATTCCAATATTAGCTTCCTTCATGTTATCAGGCGAGCTCATAATAGTTTCTAAATCAGGTCTTGTAAAAGGTTCTGCCTGCTCGTGTAAATTTGTTGGTGCTTCTTTATATTCACCATTATTAAATGCCGCTGTACTTAGTGAATTGATAAAAGTATTAAATCCTTCATCCATCCATGCAAATAACCTTTCGTTTGAACCTACAATCATTGGGAACCAAATATGACCAAATTCGTGGTCTGTAACACCCCATAAATCTTGTCCTTTAGATTTCCATCCACAGAAAACAATTCCAGGATATTCCATTCCTCCTTCGTTTCCTGCTACGTTTGTCGCTGCCGGATAAGGATATTCGAACCATTGTTTAGAATAATGTTCGATTGAAGCTTTTACATATTCAGTAGAACGTCCGTAAGCTCCCTGCCCTGCACTTTCAACAGGGTATGCAGATAATGCTAAAGATTTTTTACCGCTTGGTAAATTAATTTTTGCTCCGTCTAAGATAAAAGCCGGAGATGATGCCCAAGAAAAATCACGTGCATTTTTAATTTTATAATGCCATGTTTTTTCTGTTCCTGCGTTTGCATTTGAAGCTGCATTTGCTTCTTGCTCAGAACGAATTGTTACCGTTTTGTCGCTGTTTGCAGCATCTTTATATTTTTTGAAATGATCTGCAGAAAATACTTCCTGACCATTTACTAATTCACCAGAAGCCACTACAAAGTGATTCCCCGGAACTGTCAATTTTACATCAAAATCCCCGTATTCTAAGTAAAACTCAGAAGCACCTAAATAAGGAGCTGTGTTCCATCCTCTTACATCATCATACACGCACATACGTGGATACCATTGCGCAATAGTAAAGATTTTTCCGTTTTTAGTTTCAAGAACTCCCATTCTGTCTGATCCTTCAAATGGAGCAATAAAAGAGAATTCAATTTTAATTTTTACAGAACCTCCTTTAGCAGCCAATTCTTGTGGAAGGAAAATCTGCATTCTGGTATCTGTAACGATATATTTTGCGTTAACCTCTGTTTTGTTTTTACCGCCTGAAATTACTTTAACAGATTTGATTTTGTTACCGCCGTCAAAAACCTGACCTTGAGCACCGTTACGGCTTCCTGTTAATGGCACAACAGCATTTCCTCTGGAATCATCTTTAAATAAATTCTGATCTAAATTTAACCAAAGAAAGCCTAATTTCTCAGGACTATTATTTGTATAAGTAATTTCGTCTGTACCAACAATCTCGTTTGTTGTTCCGTTTAATTTTGCAGTAATCTGATAATCAGCTCTGTTCTGCCAGTATGCAACTCCAGGCTGACCGCTTGCTGTGCGGGTATCAGTTCCGTTTTTTGTATAAAAATGCGGACCAAAGGCGTCATGATAATTATAATTATTTACAGGATTTGCTGTCGCTGAAGGCGTTGTTTGCTGCGCCCATGCAGATGAAATCCCAAAAAATAAAGCCGCGGTTAAAATGGCTTTTGCAGAATGCTTTTTCATATTTTTTAGCTGTTTATGTAGCAAATTAATGAAAAAAAAAGCTATTTACAGAGAAATAGTTAAGCTGAAATTTAATTTTAGCAAAATTTTATCAATAAAATAATTCAGAGTAATTTTCTTTAAAAACAAAATTTATAAAATATATTTACATCACAATTAAAACTAAAAACCCAATTCAATTATATTATTTTGGACACAACAATATCAAATTCAATACTTAAAGCTTCTATTAAACATGCAGGAGCAGAATTATTTTCTTTAAAAGATAATAATGACAAAGAATACATTTGGGAAGGAAATCCTGATTTTTGGGGAAAACATTCTCCTGTTTTGTTTCCAATTGTAGGCACTTTAAAAAACAACACCTATACTATTGATAAAAAAGAATATCAATTATCAAGACATGGTTTTGCAAGGGATATGGAATTTAAGCTAATTGAAAAAACGCAAAACAGCGCTGTTTTTTCATTAGAATCAAACGAAGAAACTTTAAAAAAATATCCTTTTAAATTTGAATTACAACTTATTTATACACTAGAAAATACTTCTTTAAAAATAGAATATATCGTAATTAATAAAGGAGATACAAAAATGCCTTTTTCTATTGGGGCGCATCCCGCGATTGCTCTTCCTGAAAATTTTGAAAGCTATTCTTTTAAGTTTGAAAAAGAAGAAAATCTAAAATTCAATCTTTTAGAAAATGATTTAATTTCTAATAAAACAGAAATTTTAAAAACCACAGACAATGTAGTTCCTTTAACATATAAACTTTTTGAAAACGATGCTTTGGTTTTTAAAACTTTAGAATCAAAATCACTTACAATTCTTGAAAACAAAAAACCGTATGTTCAGGTTGATTTTGAAGATTTTCCAAGTTTAGGAATCTGGACCAAAGATCAGGCGCCTTTTGTTTGTATTGAACCTTGGTTTGGATATTCTGACACAGCAGACAATACTGGTGATTTATTTCAAAAAGAAGGAATTATTGTTTTAGAAATTGATCAAAATTTTCATTCTCAATTTAGTATCAAAATAGCAAAATAATGTTAGAATTCAACTTTACCCCTTTTCCGGTAATCGAAACAGAACGTCTGCTTTTAAGAAGAATTACCAATGATGATGTTAATGAGGTTTTTGAATTACGTTCGAATCCGGAAACCATGAAATATATCCCGCGTCCATTAGTTAAAAATAATGAAGATGCTTTGGCGCACATTGCTATGATAGATGAAAAAATTGAAACCAATGTGGGAATTAATTGGGCAATAACTTTAAAAGACAATCCTAAACTTTTAGGCATAATTGGCTATTACAGAATGCAGCCTGAAAATTACCGCGCCGAAATTGGCTACATGTTATCTCCTGATTTTCATGGAAAAGGAATTATTCCTGAGGCTGTAAACGTATTATTAAAATATGGTTTTGAAGATTTAAAACTACATTCTATAGAAGCTGTAATTGATCCGGAAAATTATGCATCTGAAAAAGTACTGCAAAAATGCGGATTTGTTAAAGAAGCACATTTAAAAGAGTCAGAATTCTGGGAAGGAAAATTTCTCGACAAAGTAATATATTCGTTATTAAACAGTTAGACTATTACATCTAAAACACCAATATTTTTTTCTTGTTAAATATCTATATTTTGCAATAGCAACGACGCTATTGCGTTATATTTGCATCCGAAAAATCAAATCATCGTAAGATCAAAAATACCATGAAAAAAATATTTGCCTTAGTTGTTCTTTTCTTATCTATTCAATTACAAAGCCAGACTTTTGTAAAATTTAACGGAGTTACTGCATTAGTTGGTATTCCTAATGTTGGTGTAGAAACCAGTATTGGAGAAAAAATGACTTTTAGTGTTGATATTATGGCATCTTTTTGGGAATCTTTTGATGGTAAGCATCCAATGAAATTTTACACCTTAACTCCAGAAGTTCGTTACCATTTTAAAGAAAAATACAACGGATTTTATGTTGGAGGTCACGTTGGTGCAGATAAATATCAATTACAAAAATGGAATTACTGGGACAGCAACCGCTATGAAGACGGATTCGGCTATCGTTTAGGAGTTTCTGTTGGATATAATGTAAAATTAAGCGAAAAATTTAATCTTGATATTTTTGCCCGAGGCGGATGGCACCAAGGTTTTTATAAAGGATATTATAACGACGGAACTCCGGGAAGATACGAAAAAGCACCTAACTATAATAAAAGCGGTGAATGGCTTCCTTATGGCGGAGGAGTGATGATTTCTTATAAATTATAATACAATAAATCAGCTGAATTTAGGAAGTGATTTTATATATAAATCTTCTACTTTTTTCCTAGCCCAATCTGTTTTTCTTAAAAAAGTAAGACTTGATTTTATACTTGGATTTGAATTAAAACATTTTATTGGAATTAATTCTCCCAAAGTATCAAAACCATAATAGTCAACAAGCGTTTCAACAATTTTTTGAAGTGTAATTCCGTGAAGCGGATCTTTTGATTTACTTTCCATTTTATCTTTTTTATATACTAAAAGACCGTACTTAAAAAGCACGGTCTTTTTTGCAAAATTAAGGAATTGACCTAAAACAATTCACTAATTAGAATATGAATTTAAATCCAAAAGAAAGCGGAGAAGTTAAATTTGGATTACTTCCTGCTAAAGCTGTATTGTAAAATGGGTCAACATTTGCAACATGTGCCAATCCAAAATTTGTAACAGTCGTTTTTTCTCCATTTTTAGGCTCCAGAGTCGTCGAAGTAAAATTAGCCAAATCGTAAGAGAACTCTACAGAGAAATTTTTGGTTATAAAATAATCAAAACCTCCTGATACTGATAATCCTACCTGATTAACTTTCAAATCGCTTTCTTTTTCTTTTCCGGTAATAACGGGTATCGCTGCCTGTCCGAAGAAGTACAATGAACCAGCTACATTCCAATATTTTCTAATTAAAGGCTGAATAACAATTAAATCTGTTTTTGCAGCAGTTCCCGCATCTGATTCAGCTTTTATGTTGATATAACCAAATCCTGCTCCAACAGCTACAGATGGTGTAACAAATGTTCCTACAATTGGAAGCACAGATAAACTTGTATTTTTTTCGTCTGCAGTTTTTGTCTGCTGATATCCGAATTGAGAGGTTGCAAACCAAGCTCCTTTTAGTCCTTGAGCTGAATCCTGGGCTTTAGCGGTTAAACCCATTAGCACAACACTGACTAATGTTACAATTTTTTTCATTATAAATTTGTTTTTGAATTATGGAGCAAACTTAGGGGGAAGCATTTTTGAGAAGAATGATTAAAATCATAGATTAAAAAAAATCTTTAATTATATTTGAGCAGATTATATTTCTGCAATTTTCTTACTTTTGTACACATGTTAAAATCAGTCAATATACTTAATAAAAGAGCCAGGTTTGATTACGAAATAATCGACACCTACACTGCCGGAATTGTTTTGGCAGGAACCGAAATAAAATCAATACGATTAGGAAAAGCCAATATTACCGAAAGCTTTTGCGAGTTTAGCGGCATGGAGCTTTTTGCGATCAATACTTATATAGAAGAATATTCGTTTGGAAATCAATTCAATCATAAATCACGAAGTGAAAGAAAATTGCTTTTAAATAAAAAGGAATTAAAAACACTCCATAAAAGTGTTCAGGCAAAAGGTCTTACCATTATTCCTTTAAAATTATTTACAAACGAAAAAGGTATTGCCAAACTACAAATTGGTCTTTGTAAAGGAAAGAAAAACTATGACAAACGAGAATCTTTAAAAGAACAGGATACCAAACGAGATTTAGACAGAATTAAAAAGGCATATAACTAACACATATTTAAGAACTTAATATCATTTTTATCAAATTTTATAGTTATTTTTATTACAAAATAATAACTGTAAAATATGAAAAAGTACTTAATTCTACTCGTTATAATTCTGGCGCTTTCAGGTTGCGGCAGTAATACAACTATTGTAAACAGCTGGAGAGATCCAAAAATTACAGTTGCACAGGAACATTTTAAAAAAGTTCTTGTTGTGGCTCTTGTTAAAGATGAGGCTTCAAGAAGAATTGCAGAAAACAGAATTGCTGCCAGTAATCCTATTTTTAAAACGTCTTACCAATATTTAAACGAAACTACTAAACAGCTTACGCAGGAACAGAAATTAAAAATTCTGCAGGATGAAAATTTTGACGGTGTTGTAACCATGCGTTTAGTAAGTACCGAAAAAGAAACAACATACGTTCCCGGATCTTACACCGGAATGTATTATGGAGGTTTTGACGGTTTATACTCCGGAATGTATGGTTATGGTTTTGGAAACTGGTACGGAATGTATTCGCCTGCCTTCTACGATCCCGGATATTATCAGGAAACAACGTATTACATGGTTGAAACCAACATTTTTTCATTAAAAGAAAATAAACTAATCTGGACAGGAACTACAAGATCTGATTATGTGACTGATGTTGGACAAACTGTTGATGCTATAATGCAGGCAGTTGTTAAGGAAATGAGAAAAGATGGTTCTCTTCCTCCAAAATAAAATCAAAAGCAGCATAATTGCTGCTTTTTTTGTTTTATAAAAATTGACTAATTTTGTCAAGACTTAATTTTTCATCAAAATGAAATCACTTCTAAAAGATGCCAGAGAGCAAAAAGGTTTTAAAACCCGCGAATTAGCTCAGCTTGCTAATATCGATCAGGCGTTGATCAGTAAATTCGAATCGGGAACAAGAAAACCCACCAAAGATCAAATTATAAAACTTTCTCAGCTTTTAGAAATTGATTATGAAACCTTAATGACTGCATGGCTAAAGGAAAAAATTCTTTATGAAATTAGCGATGAAGAATTTGCCTTGAAAGCTCTTCTTCTTGCTGAACAGGAAATCCAAAAGAATAAAAAAGCAATTGACTCTGTTATACTATCTTCTAATCAAATTATTTTAGATGAGATAGAAAAATTAAAAAATCAATTTCAATCTTTTAATCATTTTCAACTCCGACAAATTTCTAAAACACTGGAATTAGAATTTATTTTTCAAAATATTCATTCTAATGGAAATTCTCTAACTTTAGAAGAAACCAAATCTGTTATTAATGATGGAATTACTATTTCTGGAAAAAGCATGCAAGAACATCTTGAAGCAATTAATTTTCAAGAAACTGCCGTTTACATAAAAGATTTAAGTCAAAAGAAAACAGCTTTTAATGAAAAAGAATTGCTTTTAATTCACAGCCTCATTTATAAGGGAATTGAATTTGAAAACTCAGGAAAATATAAAAATGACCCGTTGATTTTACGTGAAATGAATTTGCTTTTTAATTGGTACGAAAGTCATAAAAACAATCTTCATCCGATAATTCTGGCATCTGAAATATATCTAAAAATTCTCGATATAAATCCATTCGAAAAAGGCAGTCTTCAGATAGCAAATATTGTAATTAACTGGATTTTACTTCAAAATAATTACATTTATGTCTTAACGCAGACAGATAAAAACAACACTGAATATTCTACAGCTTTAGATGAATATAAAATCAAAAATGATAAATCGGCTTTTATTAATTATATTCTAAAAATCGAAAAAGAAAATCTAATAAATGTAATACAATCGAATACAAAATAAAAGCCCGCTTAAACGGGCTTTTATTTAATTTTTATCTTCTAATAAAGGAACAAATCTAAATTCTCCAAACTCATGTTTTTCAAATTGAGTTTCATTTTTTCTTATTAATAAAGTCATAATCTGAACATCTTCTCCTAGCGGAATAACCAGCCTTCCTCCTATTTTAAGCTGTGCCATTAAAGGCTGTGGAATAAATGGTGCACCAGCTGTAACTATAATACTGTCAAACGGAGCAAAATTTGGCAATCCTTTATAACCATCTCCAAAAGTGACATGTTTTGGACGGATATTTAATTTAGGAAAAAGATTTGAAGTTGTTTTAAACAATTCATTTTGCCTTTCTACTGTATACACTTTTGCGCCAAGCATAAACAAAACTGCTGTTTGATAACCAGACCCGGTTCCGATTTCTAAAATCTTATGATCTTTCTTAACTTCAAGCAATTGCGACTGAAAAGCAACGGTATAAGGCTGAGAAATAGTTTGTCCCGCCCCAATTGGGAAAGCTTTGTCCTGATAAGCGAAATCTTCAAAACTAGAATTTAAAAAAAGGTGTCTTGGGATTTTTTTTATCGCATCCAAAACCGCTCTGTCAGTAATTCCTTTTTGCTCTAAAGTGGTTACTAATTGATTACGAAGTCCTTGATGTTTGGCAGTATCTTTCAAAATAAGTAGGTTTTATTTTCGCAAAAATAAGAAACAAAACAGGATTTCAAATATTGATTTTTAAATAATAAATTAATAACGTTATGAATTAAGAGTTATTTGTTAAAAGTTAGAAGTCTAACCCCACAACTCATAACTTCTAACTCATATCATAAAACCAAAAACACACAATTAATTAAATTCATTTCCACGGTAAACAAATAAATTATATTTTTGTTTAAAATACATTCTCATGTTAAAAGTAGGAGTTTTAGGTGCTGGTCATCTTGGTAAAATACATTTACGCTTATTACAACAATCTGACAAATACGAATTAGTTGGATTTTACGACGAAAATCAGGAAAATGCCGAAAGAATCTCAAAAGAGTTTGGCTATAAAAACTTCAGCACAATTGCAAAACTCATTCACGCTGTCGACGTAATTGACATTGTTACTCCTACACTTTCACACTACAAATGTGCAAAAGTGGCAATCAAATCAGGAAAACATATCTTTATCGAAAAACCAATTGCTAATACTGTAGAAGAAGCAGAGGAAATTATCGCACTTGCTAAAGAATACAATGTAAAAGGACAAGTGGGACACGTTGAGCGTTTTAATCCTGCTTTTATCGCAACAAAAAACATGATCGAAAATCCGATGTTTATAGAAACGCATCGTTTGGCCGAGTTTAATCCGCGTGGAACAGATGTTCCTGTGGTTTTAGATTTAATGATTCATGATATTGATGCTATTTTGAGTGTCGTTAATTCAAAAGTAAAAGATATTCATGCAAGTGGTGTATCAGTAATTAGTGATACTCCGGATATTGCCAACGCCAGAATCGAATTTGAAAACGGCTGTGTAGCCAATTTAACAGCCAGTAGAATTTCATTAAAAAATATGCGTAAATCACGTTTTTTTCAAAAAGATGCCTACATTTCGGTTGACTTTTTAGAAAAAAAATGCGAAGTGGTTCGTATGAAAGATGCACCAGAAGTTCCAGGAGATTTCGATATGATTCTTCAAAATGCCGAAGGTGTAAAAAAACAAATCTACTTTACCAATCCAGATGTGGAGCAAAATAATGCAATTCTGGACGAATTAGAATCTTTTGCTAATGCAATCAACACAGATACAACTCCTGTAGTAACGCTTGAACAAGCCACAGATGCTTTAAGAGTGGCGTATCAAATTATTGATTGTTTCAATAAATAATAAAATTTCAAAAAATAAATTAGCCACGAATTCACGAAATAATTGATGAATTCGTGGCTAAATCATAAATATAACATCAAGATATACTATGAAAACAATAGCTGTAATTGGAGCTGGAACAATGGGTAACGGAATTGCACATACTTTTGCGCAAAGCGGATTTACTGTAAAATTAATCGACGTTTCAGAAAAATCATTAGATAAAGGAATGGCAACTATTGCTGCCAATTTAGATCGTATGTTATCTAAAGGAACCATTACTCAGGACGATGTTGCCAAAACAATCACCAATATTATTACCTATACAGATCTTAAAGATGGTGTTGTAGGTGTTGATTTGGTAGTCGAAGCTGCAACAGAAAACGTTGAATTAAAACTGAATATCTTTAAACAATTAAACGAATATTGTTCTCATAATACCATTTTAGCAACTAACACATCTTCTATCTCAATTACACAAATTGGAGCCGTTGTAGCACATCCTGAACGTGTTATAGGAATGCACTTTATGAATCCGGTGCCGATCATGAAATTGGTTGAAATCATTCGTGGTTACAACACTAGCGATGAAGTAACTAAAATTATCATGAACTTATCTGAGAAGTTAGGTAAAGTTCCTGTTGAAGTAAACGATTACCCTGGCTTTGTGGCTAACCGAATTTTAATGCCAATGCTAAATGAGGCAATTGAAACGTTATACAATGGAGTTGCTGGTGTTTACGAAATCGACACCGTTATGAAATTAGGGATGGGTCACCCAATGGGACCGCTTCAATTAGCTGATTTTATTGGTCTTGATGTTTGTCTTGCCATCTTAAATGTTATGTACGACGGATTCAAAAACCCAAAATACGCTCCTTGCCCGCTTTTAGTAAATATGGTAAGAGCTGGAAAACTAGGAGTAAAATCCGGAGAAGGCTTTTATGATTACAGCGAAAACAAAAAAGCAGAGAAAATTTCGAAGCAGTTTTTATAAAAAAAGAAATATCATGTCGATTCAATCGAATTTAAATACAATTAAAGCAAGTTTACCTGAACATGTAACTCTGGTTGCCGTTTCAAAAACAAAACCTGTTTCCGACTTGATGCAGGCTTATGAAGCCGGACAGCGCATTTTTGGAGAAAACAAAATTCAGGAAATGACTGAAAAATGGGAACAAATGCCAAAAGATATTCAATGGCATATGATTGGTCATGTTCAGTCAAATAAAGTTAAATTTATGGCGCCGTATGTTACTCTGATTCACGGTGTCGACAGCTTAAAATTATTACAGGAAATCAATAAACAAGCTTTAAAAAATAACAGAACAATAGATTGCCTTTTGCAAATATACATTGCCGAAGAAGAATCTAAGTTTGGTTTAGATGAAAATGAACTAAATGAACTTTTAACGTCTGTTGAGTTTAAAGAGTTGAAAAATATTCGTATCTTAGGTTTAATGGGAATGGCCACTTTTACCGAAGACCAAAACCAAATAAAAAAAGAATTCACACATTTAAAATCTATTTTTGATTCTATTCAGACACTGAAAACTGAAAACTGCGAACTGAATACTGTATCAATGGGAATGTCCGGAGATTACCAATTGGCAATTGAATGCGGAAGCACAATGGTAAGAATTGGAAGCAGTATTTTTGGAGGACGCTAAATTGCAAAAATCAATTACAATATCAAAAATCAATAATTTTAAATGGAGAAAATATTCAATTTTGAAGACCGACTAGTTCGCTTTGCTGGAGAATAATGTATTTTCTTTACTAGAAAATTAGAAAGAATATTTGAAAACGAGTATTACCAAAATCAATTAATAAGATCCTCAGGAAGTGCATCTTTAAATTTTGGAGAAGCACAAGGAACAATAACAGATAAGGACTTTGTTTTTAAAGTTTCCTTAGTTGTAAAAGAATTAAAAGAGTCAAGAAACTCTTTAAAAATTTTAGATTATATTAAAGAAGGAGATAACGATAAAAGAAATAAACTTTTAGTTGAAGTTGAACAGCTTATTGCAATCTCATCAAAAATGATAATTAATAAAAAATAGTTTTTTCAATATTAATAACAATAGCAATTACAATAACAGTTTTCAAAATTGATATTGATATTTTGATATTGTAATTGCCATTGATTTTTTGATATTGACATTGAAAATGTACGCAATACTTGACATAGAAACCACTGGAGGACAATTTAATGAAGAGGGAATTACCGAAATCGCCATCTATAAATTTGATGGACATGAAGTAGTTGACCAGTTCATTAGCCTTGTCAATCCTGAAATTCCCATTCAGCCATTTGTGGTAAAACTAACGGGAATCAATAACGCTATGCTGCGTTCAGCTCCAAAGTTTTATGAAATCGCCAAACGCATTATCGAAATAACTTCTGATTGTGTAATTGTAGCTCATAATGCTTCTTTCGACTACAGAATTCTTCGAACTGAATTTCGCCGTTTAGGCTACGATTTCGAAGCCAAAACACTTTGTACAGTAGAATTAGCAAAAAAACTAATTCCAGAACAGCCTTCATATAGTTTAGGTAAATTGGTACGCGCACTCGGAATCCCTATGGCAGACAGACACCGCGCCAGCGGAGATGCCATGGCAACAACCAAACTGTTTAAAATGCTTTTGGAAAAAGACACCGAGAAAACAATTGTAAAAGATTTTATAAAACTCGAAGTCGAAAAAGGAATTGCACCTAAATTTTTAGACATTTTAAGCCAAATGCCCGCTAAAACCGGTGTTTATTACATTTATAATGAAGGGGGTAATTTAATTTACATAGGCAAAAGCCACAATATAAAAAAGAGAGTAAACCAGCATTTTACGGGAATCACAACTAAAAGCAAACGAATTCAGGCTGAAGTTTTTACAATTACATACGACGAAACCGGAAGTGAATTAATTGCACTTTTAAAAGAAAGTCAGGAAGTAAAAATCAATCGTCCGCGCTATAATCGTTCACAAAAGAAAACCGTTTTTCCTTTTGCAATCTACGCAGAAAAAGATGCTGCCGGATATATTAATCTAAAACTTGAAAAAGCTGACGGACGTAAAAAAGAAATTACATCGTTTGCTTCTTTGCAAGATGGTAAAAACGCTCTTTTTAGATTTACGGCAAAATATCATTTATGCCAGAAACTGACTGGTTTATACCAAACCAAAAAAGAATGTTTTCAATACACCATTAAAGAATGTGACGGCGCTTGTATTGGCGAAGTAACTCCTGAAGTTTATAACTTACGCGTACAGCAGTTTATTTCCGAAAACAGTTTCGAAAACAAAAGCATGATCATAATCGACAGAGGACGTAACGTTAACGAACGAAGCGCTATTTTAATAGAAAACGGAACTTATAAAGGTTACGCTTATTACGATCTAAATTATCAAATCACGAATATCGATATACTAAAAAACATTCTAATCCCAATGCAGCATAATCGTGATGTAAAAAACATCATTCAAAGCTATATTCGCAAAAGTAAGTCATTAAAAATCCTGCATTTTTAATACGATAAACTTTACGTATCTTCGCGATATGACAAAACACAAATCAAAATACGAAATCTTTAGAGAAAAAATCAAAATCATTCTATACGGAACCAATACTTTGGCAGGCAGAATGTTTGATTTAGTTCTTCTTGGACTTATTTTGCTTAGTGTACTTTTAGTAATGCTTGACACTGTTGAAGGAATTAGTAAAAAATACCATCAACAGCTTTTAATTTGCGAATGGATAATCACTATATTTTTTACTGCAGAATATATTTTAAGAATTATTTCGATTCAAAAACCACGAAAATACGCCATTAGCTTTTACGGAATTATCGATTTACTGGCAATTTTGCCAATGTATTTATCTATCTTTTTTCCGGCAACCAGCGTTTTAACGATTGTACGTGTTTTGCGTTTCCTAAGATTATTCAAAATTCTGCATATTCCACAAATATCGCATCAATCCTATCAGCTGAAAGAAGCCTTAGAAGCCAGTAAAGAAAAAATTCTGGTATTTATCTACTTTGTGGTTATAAGCTGCGTCATTATTGGTGCATTAATGTACGTTGTAGAAGGAAAAGAAAGCGGATTTACGAGTATTCCTGTCAGTATCTATTGGTCAATAGTAACACTTACAACAGTAGGCTACGGAGACATTTCGCCCATTACACCCTTAGGACAATTTCTCGCTTCATTAGTCATGATAATGGGTTACGGAATCATAGCCGTTCCAACGGGAATCGTAACGGCTGAATTTGCCAAAGCCAGCCTTAGAAACAGTTCAGTAAGCGGTAAAAAAACATGTACGCAATGCAATGCGCAATTACATTTTGACAATGCAAAATATTGTTACCAATGTGGCAAAACATTACCAAATAATTAATTTATGAAGCTATTTCCAGCTATACACTACAACTCCTCCTTATCTTTGTTGTTTTTTAAGTCATAAAAAGAGTTTCTCCCGAAGCCTCGGGAGTCGCTTTTTTATTCCAAAAAAACTAACAAATATAAGTCCGGGGTTTTCGTTTCTATCTGGGCTAAAAAATATGAAATACCTAATTACCATTGTCGGACCAACAGCTATAGGCAAAACTGCCCTGAGCATTGCTTTGGCACAACATTTTAAATGCGAAATTATTTCGTGCGACAGCCGTCAGTTTTTCAAAGAAATGACCATTGGTACAGCAGTTCCAAGTCGAGAAGAATTAGCATCAGCAAAACATCATTTCATTCAAAACAAATCAATTTTTGAAAATTATACCGTTGGTGATTACGAAAAAGAAGCACTTTTAAAACTGGAAGAATTATATCAAAATAATGATTTTGCCATTCTAATTGGCGGATCTGGTTTATATGTAGATGCTGTTTTAAAAGGATTTGATGAATTTCCGGAAATCGCACCAGAAATTCGTACCGAAGTCAATTCCAATTACGAAAAACTTGGAATAGAATATCTTCAACAACAATTAAAAAATCTCGATCCAGAATATTATCAAAAAATAACAATAGAAAATCCGCAGACATTACAAAACCCGCAAAGAATGATGCGTTTTGTAGAAGTCTGCATTGGATCAAAAAAACCATATTCTTCATTTCTCAATCTCAAGAAAAACAACCGAAACTTCACACCTATTTTAATAGGTTTAGATGCTGACCGAGAAATTATCTACGACAGAATCAATCAGCGCGTAGATATTATGATGGATATGGGATTATTGGAAGAAGCCAAAGCACTTTATCCTAACAAAGAGTTAAATGCTTTACAAACGGTGGGGTATAGAGAATTATTTAGTTATTTTGACGGAGATTTCACGTTGCCATTTGCAATTGAAGAAATCAAGAAAAATACACGCAGATTTTCCAAAAGACAATTAACGTGGTTCAAACGAAATGAAAACACCAAATGGTTTGATTATGCGACAGACAGAAAAGAAATCATTAATTATGTCGAAGAAAATCTAAAATCAAAAATTTAAAATCTAAAATTCAAAAATGCCAATATCTCCAAATTTCACATCAGTTTTAAGCAAAGACTGGGAAATCAATTTCACGCAATGTACACCAACCGGATATTTAAAATATACCGATTTGTGCAATCTTCTGCAATTGACCGCAGCAGCACATTCAGAAGTTGGCGGCATCAGTTTTACCGATATGCAGGAATTTGATCAGGCGTGGGTTTTAAGCCGTATGCGTGTAGAAATTAAAGCATTACCAAAATGGCAGGATGTTGTTACAGTAAAAACATGGATTAACAGTCTTGAAAATTCACGTTCTGTTCGTGCGCTTGAAATGTATGTAAACGGAGAAAAAATAGTAGGAAGCGAAACATTCTGGGCCGTTTTCAATACAAAAGCCCGACGTCCGGAAGCTTTGGCGTTACC
The DNA here is from genome assembly GCF_039539785.1 of Flavobacterium ginsengiterrae. NCBI lineage: Bacteria > Pseudomonadati > Bacteroidota > Flavobacteriia > Flavobacteriales > Flavobacteriaceae > Flavobacterium > Flavobacterium ginsengiterrae. The sequence continues at coordinate 245,911 of NZ_BAABDU010000004.1, forward strand.
TTTTGAACATTTCGAATTATTTCCTGAAAACCGAGCCACAGAAGAAGGTTTCTCTAAAATAAACATTAATCCGGAGAAAGAATCTGTTTTCGAAAAAACAGTTTATTTATCAGATTTAGATATTGTAAATCATGCCAACAATGTAAAATATTTAGAATGGTGTCTGGATCATGTCAATCCAAAACGAATTTTAAAACAAGAAGTAAAAAGTTTTGAAATGAATTTCCTTAAAGAACTTTCTTTAAACGATAAAGTAATCATACACGAAAGTGACAACGAAGATCAAACCGAAACTACTTTCAGCATAACAAAAGGCGAAAAAACTTGTTTTGCTTTAGAATTGCACTGGAAATAAAAGGAATTCAAAAAGACTTTTTCCTCTTTGTAACGCAATATTGTCATTTCGACGAAGGAGAAATCTTCACAAGTAACTCAGCAACAGTATTTCAATCTTTGTAGAGTTTCTAACGAAGATTTCTCCTTCGTCGAAATGACAAACTTTGTGTAAAAACAATAATCGATGCAAAATTGCATCGATTATTGTTTGATTAAAATCACTTTGATTTCTTTTTAGAATCCTTCCCGCCTTTTTTAGATTTCTTATTTTCTAATAAATTCATTTTACTTTTAATTCGTTTCTCAACATCACTAATTCCAGAATCGTAATCATGCTGAACTGAGTATAATTTTGCCTGCTTAATTTCTTTTAATGCCTTTTTAAACTCTTGCTGCGCTTCTAACAGAATTGCTTTTTTAATATAAATATCAGCTTTATTAATTCCTTTAATTGTTAAAGCAAAATCAATCAGTTTTTGGGCCTCTTCGTAATCTTCATTCAAAATTAAAGTCTGCAAATAATATGGATACACTTCAAGCGCGTGAATATTAATTGACAAAGCTTCCTGAAAATAAGACTTAGCTTCTTCATAATTCATCAATTGTTCTGCCTGAATTCTTCCGTACAAACACAAAATCATGGTGTTTTTTGAATCATAAGAAAATGCATAATCCAAAGATTCTATAGTTCCTTCCAGCCAATACGGATAATTATCTAAAGCCTGAAAAAGGTATTTATCAATTGTTTTCATTTCGTAAATCGTTTTTTAATTTCTGACGAGTTCCTTTGTAGCTTTTCTCTATTTTATTCTTTTTAAAATCACTTCCCGTAAAAACTCTTATAGGATTTCCCCGCTGTACATTGAGCTGGTTTTCCCATTGTTTACCCACATGATTTTTAAGCTGAAGTAATTTCTCGTCTTCTAATTTTTTAATTAATCGTTCTGTTGCCAGTTTTTTGTTTTGATGCTGTGAACGGCTGTCCATTGATACAACGGCAATTCCTGTCGGGATATGTGTTGCCCGAATCGCAGAACTCACTTTGTTAACGTGCTGACCACCTGCGCCAGAACTTCGCATGGCCTGATACTGAATATCATTTTCCGAAAATGAAGCATTCTTATTTTGTTCAATTTCAAAAATGCCAATAAACCAGTTTTTGCGTTTGTGCATTTTCCTAAACTGACTCTGACCAATCCATTGAATGGTTCCAATCCAGGAATTTATAAACTCCTCTGCGTTTTTGCCTTTCACAGCAATTGAAGCTGTTTCTACAGTTCCGTTTTCAGTTCCGGCTTCCCTTTGCAGTAAAACGGTTTCAAGACCGTTTTCACTTGCTTCTTCCAGCACTTTTTTAAGCACTTGGGCGACAACCCAAGTGCATTCTGCAGGCCCGCGACCCGCTGTTATCTGAATTATTCTTTCCATTTCTTTAAAATTTTAAGCAGCTTTTCTCTGTTTTTAGCTGCTTTTACAAACTTTGGAAGTCTAGATACTAAAGTTGAATTATAACTTCCTTTTACATTACGTTCTCTTAAATCAGCACCAATATATCTTTCGAGATAATCAATGTGATCAAGATTATATGCCCAGAAAATTGAGCCATCGAACTCTTTCTGAAACCAAAGCATTAAACCATACCACATTTCTTTTACTAAACCATTGTCTAATTTTGACTCTTCTTTGATTCTGTAAGATTTTGTTTTCCATTCTTCCTGAAAATCACAATGCGGACATTTCGTTTTATACGTCAAAGGCTTATCTTTTAATGGCTGTGACTGATATTCAAACTTTTCGAAACAATTACTACAGTATTCTTTCCCGTAAGCAACGTATTGATAAACAACCTCTTTTAATTTATAGAAACAATTTTTACACTCAAAAACCATATTATGGCATTTTCCGCATTCACATTTTTCTAATAATTCTTGTTTTACAATCGCTTTCGATTCACATTTGGGGCATTTAACAAAAATCTCATTATAAAAGCTTCCCAGCCATTTATTTTCATCCTGAAATCTTTCCATAACTTTTCTCTTTTAACGATCCATTCTAACAATCTTAGGCGTAAAAGTGCCAAGTACTTCAACCAATTCCGTTTGGTTTGCCATTACTTTTTCAATGTCTTTGTACGCCATTGGAGCTTCATCAATATTACCGCCAATTAAAGTAACATCGTGTTTCTTTAGCTCTTTGTTAATAAGACTTTGCGTAAAAGTACTTTTGCATTTTGATCTCGAAAACAAACGTCCTGCTCCATGCGAAGCCGAGTTTAAACTCTCAACATTTCCTTTTCCTTTTACAATAAAACCCGGTGCCGTCATCGAACCCGGAATAATTCCAAGCTGACCTTCACCTGCTGGTGTTGCTCCTTTTCTATGTACAATACATTCCTTGCCTTTTACGATTTCTTTCCATGCAAAATTGTGGTGATTTTCTATCGTTACCACTACCCTTTTCCCAATCGCTTTGGCAATTCGTCTGTGTATATCATCGTGGCAGGCTTTTGCATATTCTCCGGCTAAATTCATTGCCAGCCAATATTCCTGACCGTCGTGCGTATTCAAATCTAACCAGGCCAAATGCTGTACATTTTTGGGCAACGGACATTGCTTTGTTGCCAGATATGTATAATGTTTTGCAATGTTAGCGCCCAATCCGCGAGAACCACTGTGCGACAGAACAGCAAAATATTCGCCTTTTTCCAATTTCCATTCGTTCTCTGGATTATCAATTTTTGCGATTCCAAATTCTACGAAATGATTTCCTCCGCCCGAACTTCCTAATTGCTTATAAGCTTTTGGTAAAAGATTCTTTAACAGCGGAATATCCTGAAATTCGCTTTTATGAAAAACTTCATGATCCACTCTAGAAGATTGTACTTCGTTCATTCCGAATTTGGTATTATCTCTTAAAATTGCTTCTAATTGATGCTCTCTTCCTTTGAAATGAGACGCTGGTAAATCAAAAATTGAAAGGCTCATTCGACATCCAATATCAACTCCTACTCCGTATGGAATGACTGCATTATCAGTCGCTAACACACCGCCAATTGGCAGTCCGTAACCCGAATGTGCATCCGGCATTAAAGCTCCAGCAACAGAAATTGGCAGTTTTAAAGAATCATACAATTGATATTTAGCCTGATCATCAATTTCATTTTCACCAAAAATGGTAAAAGGCGCTCTTGTGTTATTAAGCTGATGCATTCTTACCTGAACCGGTTTTATTAAACCTTCGGCAACTTTGCCCCATGTTCCGTTTCCTTCGTATTTTTCAGGATTTAACAAAACATCTTTTGCTTCTGTTAGAATAGATTCTTTTTTTTCTCTTTTTCTATATCTGTTTATCTGCCCCAAGGCAATATTTATCGAATTATTTTTTGGAAAACCCAACTTAATCAGGTCTTTTCCAGTTAATTTATTTCCCATGATTTTCTATCATTTCGTCTACATATTGCTGATACAATTCGTGCAGACTTTTATTTTTAATTGGGCTTATCTCTTTTGGATTTTCTTTTTCGTAATAACTCCATTTAAGAGAACTGCCGTACATTAATCTGTTTATTTTATCTCTAAGATTATGATTCACAATATAATTGTCAATAAGCTGGATTTCACATTCTAAATCACAATCAACCATTTTCGTATGTGTTATCATATAAGGACTCACACGCAACACATAACGCCAGGGCTCATTAAACACATAATGAATTTTGTATCGTTTAAAGTTGCTGCACCAACGTTCTCTTTTATAAAAATGTGCTTTTTCTTTTTCGGTTAATTCTAACTTTGAGCTTTTCCATTCCCACTCCGAAAATTCTTTTACAGTTTGGATTTTTTCAACATATACATGTCTTCTTTTTCTTTTTTTCTTTTTCTTAAAAGATTTTTCGGGAGAAAACTGCCATGTATTTATTTTTTCCAATAATTCTTTGTAGAATGAAGCTTCACCCGATCTGGCAACATCGTCTCTTAATTTAAAATTGCGCTGCCATCCTTTCTGATAAGATACTTCAAGAGGAACTAATGGTAAATCTCTGCGTTTATTCCAAAGTGAAACTTCAAGCTTTCTTAAATGAATTAATTGTTTTTCAAAATCTTCTTTTACTAGTCTTTTTTTTCTTCTTTTACTTTTAAAACGAGCACATAAAGCATACTCATTTACCGTATAATTTTCCATAAAAAAATTATCGTGCATTAAATTAACTGCCGTATAGGCATAACATTTTATCCTAAAAAATGGATAAATCTAAAAATCGATTTTCGGAAGAATTTTGAAGTGTCTAGAATAAAAAAAGCCCGAAACTTATTGTCTTCGGGCTTTTTTATATATCTAAAAATGTATTTCTAAGATTGAAATAAGCCACGAAGAAGTGCTTCACCAAATTTATTTGATGTAAAGCTCTGAGATGTTGATGTAAGTACAAACACTATTTCTTCGTTTTAAAGGGTTATTATTAATTTTTTCGTGTGCAAATATTGTAAATTGTTTTTGGATTTTCCAAATTATTTTGAAGAAAATTCCTCAAAAAAAAATTCAGGAATACTTTTTGAGCTTTCAAAATCAACATTAAAATTTTAAAAATCAATTGATTAATCTCAAAAATATTAAATCAAAATATTTTGGTTTATTGCATAAAAAAAGCTCTGATTTCTCAGAGCTTTCTATATTTTTCGGTGAACTAGTTATTCAGAAACTTTGCTTTTAACTACTAATCTGAAACCTTCTCCATGAATGTTTAAGATTTCAACATCTTCATCAGCTTTTAGATATTTTCTTAATTTAGCGATGTAAACATCCATACTTCTTGAAGTAAAGTAGTTATCGTCTCTCCAGATTTTTGTTAAAGCTAATTCTCTTGGCATTAAGTCATTTTCATGAAGAATAAGCATTTTAAGCAATTCGTTTTCTTTTGGAGATAATTTTATTGGCTCTTCATCCTGGAAAGTCAAGAATCTTAGTTTTGAATTTAAGTGGAATTTACCAATATTAAATTCAAACTGTACTTGTTCTGCTTTTGTATCTGCAGATTTTCTTTGAATGATTGCTTTAATTTTCATTAATAAAACCTCAGAATCAAAAGGTTTATTTAAATAATCGTCAGCACCTGCTTTGTACCCTTTTAACACATCTTCTTTCATCGATTTTGCAGTTAAAAATATAATTGGCACTTCGCTGTTCTTTTCTCTAATTTCTTTTGCTAAAGTGTAACCATCTTTATAAGGCATCATTACATCAAGAATACATAAATCATAAACATCTTTCTTGAATTTTTCGAAACCTTCCATACCGTTTTTAGCTAAAGTAACTTCAAAGTCATTTAACATTAGATAATCTTTAAGAACCGCCCCAAAATTTAGGTCATCTTCTACTAAAAGTATTCTTTTGTTATTATTTTCCATATTTTAATTTATTAATGGTATTTTTATTATAAAGGTGCTACCTTTTCCTTTTTCGCTTTCAACATATACTTGTCCATTGTGATCCTCAACAATTCTTTTTACATACGCAAGACCTAAACCGTGTCCTTTTACATTATGCAGGTCTCCTGTATGTTCTCTGTAAAATTTCTCAAATACTCGTTTTTGAGCTATCTTACTCATTCCCAAACCATGATCTTTTACTTTTATTAAAATCATGTCTTTTACATTTTCAGTAAAAATTTCAATTTCAGGAATATCAGGAGAATATTTTATAGCATTTTCTAAAATATTAACCAATACGTTTGTAAAATGAACTTCATTTATTAAGCAGGTTGTTCTTGCTGCATTGTAATGTTTTACTACTGTACCTTTTCTATCTTCTAAAATCAGATTTACGTGTTCAATTGCATCATCAATTACATCAGTAACTACAGTAGGCTCTTTTGTTATATCGAGTTCTCTTTTTTCAAGTTTCGAAATACGCAGTACGTTTTCAACTTGAGCATGCATTCTTTTATTTTCGTCCCTTATCATTTGAAGATAACGATAGACTTTGTCTTTATCTTCAATAATTTTAGGATTTCTAATTGCGTCGAGTGCAAGATTTATAGTTGCAATGGGTGTTTTAAACTCATGCGTCATATTATTAATGAAATCGGTTTTGATTTCTGAAATATGCTTTTGACGCAGCAACTGATTTAATGCACTTGTGTAAGCAACTATAATAATTAATGTAAATACTATTGACAGAATTGTAATACTCAATAATTCAGATAATAAAAATTTCTTTTTATTTGGGAAGGTTACAGACAATTCATATCGGCTGTTTCCTTCATTATCAGTATATATTGGTATATTATATGTCGCTTCTTTATCGTAGTGAAATCCGTCTGATTTAATTTTAGTCGGCACGCCGCTACTATAAATTCCGTATTCAAATTTGGTTTTTACTCCGTATTCTTCTAATTCTTTTTTTAACAGCTTGTGTAATTTATCTTTTGTGATTCTGCCTTCAATGGGGGTTAATGAGGCGATATCTTTATACTGAATTTGCTGCTGAACTTTATTTAAAATATCTAAGCTTCCAGATTTTTCAATTTTAAGATCCGGAATAATACTTTGACCTAAATTATTATTATCAATTCCGTTATTGTTATTGTAAACTTCTGTTACTCTTTTAGAACTGAAATTTTTAAATCTTTCGCTGCTGAATTTTTTATTAAAAACAGATCCGTTGATATCATAATCTTCAGAACTCAGCGTATTAGAATATACAATTGTTTTATTTGTTTTTGTATTTCTCTGTACATACAACACTTCAAGCAAATCTTCTTTTTGTGGAATTTTACCTGTACTGTCTTTTATACGGTTGTATTTGTCGTAAAAGCTGTATTCTTCTTGCTGCTCAAGTTTATCTGCAACGTTTCCGATTACTTGTGTAACGTGGTATTTAAATTGTTCTTCATTATTTTTAAATGAAGAATTAAACCAAAATACCTGTACCAGAATTATCCCTATTAAGGACAAGCTCATTAATAAAACAAGTATTCTAAAAAATAATTTATTCATCGAAACAAAATTAATATTTTAACAATATACTAAATAATACATTAACCAAATATTAACATTTAAGACTGTTTTTGTTTTATTTTCAAAATTTTAAGAATTTCAGCAACTTCTTCTCTTGCAATTTTAAGATTACTGTTATTAATTACAAAATTGCTTAAAGAAATTCGTTTTTCATCATTCCACTGCATTTTCATCCTGCTCAAAACCTGGTCCCTTGTAGAATTGTCGCGTTTCATAACTCTTTCAATTCTAGTCTCTTCTGGCGCTGTAACGGTAACTATATAATCAAACTCTTTATACTTACCGCTTTCAAATAATATTGCTGCTTCATACACCACAAAATCCTTGCCTTTATTTTGCAAGAGCCACGATTGAAAATCTTTTTTTACAGCGGGATGAACTATTGAATTTAACTTTTCTAGTTTCTCTTTATTGTTAAATACTATTTCGGCTAATTTTGCCCGGTTCAAAACATTATTATCAAAGAGCGATTCTCCAAAAGAGTTTTTTATCTGATCTATAATTTCTAATGACTGCATTACTTTTTTAGCCTCATCATCTGCAATGTAAACCGGAATACCTTCTTCCTTAAAAAAACCAGCTATTGTCGTTTTACCGCTTCCTATTCCGCCAGTGAGCCCAATAATTTTTGTCATATTATATTTTAAAAAACATACGTGGAAAAGCTTCTTGAGGTTTTTTCTTTAATAAAATGACTTTTATAAAAGATTCCAAAAATCCTGTTCCGTATCCGTAAAATTGTTTCCAAACAGCAATTACAGATAAATATCCAATTTTGATACTTTTATTCTGAATACTTGCTGTAAGAAAAATTATAACGAAATATACAAAATATAATTGTAATAAAATATCAATATTGAAAATTAACAATAAAAAAGCTAATAATAACCCCAGAATAAAAACCGTTGGAAAGAAAAAAGTGAGCTTATTATGTTCTGGATACCAGCTGTTTAAAATAGGTCTTGCAATACCAAATTTCTTTACCTGAATCGAAAATTTTTCCCAGTCAATTCTGCGTTTATGATACACATAAGCCTCAGAAAACAGTCTGGTTTCAAACCCAAGGTTCCATAAACGGATCGATAAGTCCGGATCTTCGCCAGGATGTATGTTTCCAAAACCTTTTGAAGCTTCAAAAGCTTTTTTAGAAATTCCCATATTAAAACTACGCGGCTGAAATTTATTTATCTTTTCAGATCCGCCTCTAATTCCTCCGGTTGTCAGGAAGGAGGTCATAGCAAAATTGATTGCTTTTTGAATATTAGAAAAGCTTTTTAAAGCTCTGTCCGGGCCTCCAAAACAATCTACATACTTTTCATCTAGTGCTTTTTTAACTTCTGTTAAATAGTTTGACGGAATGATACAATCTGAGTCGAAAATGATAAAATAATCCCCCCTTGCCTTCTGCATTCCAAAATTTCTTGAATCGCCCGGACCAGAATTTGGTTTAAAATAATATGAAATATTTAATTTCCCCTGATACGTCATCACTACATCTTTACAAGGAATAGAAGAGCCGTCTTCTACAAGAACAATTTCAAAGGGTTCATTGTAATCTGATTTTGTCAGGCTTTCTAAAAGTTCATCAACTTCATCTGGACGATTATACACTGGTATAATTAAAGAAAAAATCATAGCGGGAATGCGGTTTTAAGTGGAATATTTTAAACTTTAAAAATTTTAACAAAGATAAGTTATATTCATAAAAAAACCACCAACTTTTGGTTGATGGTTTCTATTTGCGTTATGAGTATTTTTATTTGATACTTTCGATATTAACTACCTCATTAGCATCTGCTTTGTAGTCAACACCAGGAACTTCGAATCCAAATAAATTTAAGAAATCGTTTCTGTAACCTGCTAAATCTCCAATAGATGGCAATGTTTCTGTTGTTGCTTCTTTCCAAAGTGCCGCAACTTTTGCCTGAACATCTTCGCGCATTTCCCAATCATCGATTCTAATTCTTCCTTTTTCATCAACAGGAACTTCAGAACCATTATATAATCTGTCTTGAAACAAACGCTGAATCTGCTCGATACAACCTTCGTGAATACCTTCTTCTTTCATGATTTTGTATAAAAGAGAAATATACAACGGAATAACCGGAATTGCAGAACTTGCCTGTGTAACCAAAGCTTTGTTTACAGAAACATAAGCTTTTCCACCAATAGATTTTAAATTATCTGTAATTGTAAAAGCTGTAGCTTCTAAATGGTCTTTTGCACGACCAATTGTTCCTTTACGGTAAACAGCTTCTGTTAATTCTGGCCCAATGTATGAATAAGCAATTGTAGTTGCTCCTTCTGCTAATAAATTTTCGCTTTTTAATGCGTCAATCCACATTGCCCAGTCTTCACCTCCCATTACAGCAACTGTATTTTCGATATCTTCTTCATTTGCCGGAGCAATTGAAACTTCAGATACGTTTCCTGTATGAAAGTCAACTGTTTTGTTTGTAAATGTTTGTCCAATTGGTTTTAAAACTGAACGGTGTGTAACCCCTGTATTAGGATTTGTACGTACCGGAGAAGCTAAACTGTAAATAATTAAATCTACCTGACCTAAATCAGCTTTAATTAAATCTAAAGTTTCTCTTTTAATTTCGTTTGAGAAAGCATCACCATTGATACTTTTTGCATATAAACCTGCTTTGTGAGCTTCTTTTTCAAATGCAGCAGAATTATACCAACCTGGTGAAGCTGTTTTACCCTCAACCGGCGGTTTTTCAAAAAACACTCCAATTGTAGCAGCATCTGATCCAAAAGCACTTGTAATTCTTGAAGCTAACCCAAAACCAGTAGAAGCACCAATAACTAATACTTTTTTTGCTCCAGCAATCGCACCTTTTGATTTGATATATTCAATTTGATTTTTAACATTTTGTTCAGCTCCCGTTGGATGGGCAGTCAAACAAATAAATCCTCTCATTCTAGGTTCTATGATCATACTTGTTTTATTTATTCGTTAATAAGCTGTTTATTAAATAAATGAATGCTTACTACCGTTTGTTTACTTATTTTTTCGATGACAAATATAAAGTATTTCTTTAGTTCAACAAGGCTTTGGCGTGATTTAAAGCCGAATCAGAAACAACCGCACCGGATAACATTTGAGCAATTTCTATAACTCTTTCGTCCTGAGACAATAGCTTTAATTCTGATTGGGTATCATCATCAATTGTTGCTTTTGAAACTTTGAAATGCGAATCGCCTTTTGCTGCAATCTGTGGTAAATGCGTAATAGCAAAAATCTGCATTTTGGTACTCATTTCCTTCATAATCTCGCCCATTCTAATGGCAATTTCTCCAGAAACTCCCGTATCGATTTCGTCGAAAATTAAGGTTGGTAATTTTGAATATTGTGCTAAAATGGCTTTTACAGCCAGCATAATACGAGACATTTCTCCTCCTGACGCTACTTTTTTGAGCAGACCAAAATCAGTTCCTTTGTTTGCTGAAAATAAAAACTGCAACTCGTCTTTTCCGTTTTGAAAATAAGTTTCAGACGGAATAAGTTCTATATTAAAACGAACATTTGGCATTCCTAAAGTTTCTAAAATAGAAATCAACTGATTTGATAAAACCGGAATAGCGTTTATTCTGTTTTTATGAATTGTATCTGCAAAAGCGTCTAATTCTCCTGCTTTTTGTTCTATAGATTTAGATAATTTTTCAATCTCTTCATCCATATTATCAAGCTCAAGAAGCGTATTACCTAAATCTGCCTGAATTTGCAGTAATTCTTCTACAGAAGCCACATGATGTTTCTTTTGTAAATTGAAAATCAATTGCAGTTTTTGACTTACTAACTGAAGCTGTTCAGGATCGTTTAATAATTTTTCTGAGGCGTTTTGCAGTTCTTTTGAAACATCGTCAAACTCAATTGATATACTTGTTATTCTATCAAATAAGTTTTGATATTCGGCAGAAAATGGCGCTATTTTCTGCAACGAAGCTTTGATTTCATTAAGATTATGAAATACACCAAATTGTTCTTCATTTGCAACTACAAGCGATTTATCGATTGATTCTTTAATAATTTCAACATTATTAAGCTTTTCATAATCAGCTTCTAATTCTGCCTGTTCTCCTGATTTTAATTTAGCAGAAACTAATTCGTTCAATAAAAAAGTATTGTATTCCTGCTCTTTTCCTGAATCGCTTTGCTTTTTTAATAAAGCATTTAATTTTGATTTTTCTGATTTATAATCTTTTAATAAATCCTGATATTTTAAAATCGTATCTGCATTATTGGCAATAGCATCAATTATTTTAAACTGAACTGATTCATCAGACAATTCCTGAGTTTGCTGCTGTGAATGAATATCGATTAAAAACAAACTTAAATCCTGTAGTTCCTGAAGATTTACAGGACTGTCGTTTATAAAGGCACGGGATTTTCCAGAAGGCAGAATTTCGCGTCTGATTATGGTTTCGTCTTCATAATCAAGATCGTTTGCTTCAAAAAATTCTTTTAGATTGTATTTTGAGATTTCAAACTGTGCTTCGATAACGCATTTTTCGTCTTTGTTTTTTAACGATGTAAGATCGGCTCTTTTTCCTAAAACAAGTCCAATTGCTCCCAGAATAATAGATTTACCTGCACCGGTTTCACCTGTAATTATGGAAAATCCTTTTGAAAAATCAATAGAAAGCTTTTCAATCAGCGCATAATTTTTAATAGACAGTGAAGTTATCATAAAGGAAAAATATAAAATAAAAGTGTTACGAAGAAAGTAAAAAAAATTAAGTTTTTAAAACTTAATTTGAGACCATTTGGTTGAGTTTAATGGAGAAACTCTATTTAAAACATCTGTGAGATCTGTAACGGGAATGCTTGGCCCTCCTGAAAAAATGGAAACAATTTCATCTGATTTGGCATCAAAAAATACTCTTGTTAAAAAGGCATTTGGTCTTACTGAATTTAATTTACCAATAAGCACTACAGAAGATTTCACTTTTTCTTTTGCTCCTTTAATATCATCACTCATGGTATCTAAAGCGGTATGATATAAAAAGCTTGTCTGGCGTAAATCAGCAAACATTGGCGACAGCATATCGTTTATTAAATAATAACGATTCTGCAGTCCGTCAGTTTGAGTCCAGCCTTTAAAACCACCTTGCTGCGCTACGTTTGCAATGTTTTGCGCTGTTTCAAAGTATTGATTTCCGGCTCCAGACTGAAAAGTATCGGCATCCATACCCAAAATTACATAACTGTAAAATGAAACTACAGATACTAAGTTTGACTCGTACACAGACGGATTGAACAATAAAGGCTCATATTCTGTGTATTTAAAGTTAAAATCTTTGTCATTAAAATTAAAAACCGGCGACGAGTATGTCGAGTTAAAAATAAGTCTGGACGATTGAACTTGAATGGTTCCTGTAAATTGATCTGAACCGTATGAAGACAATGTAATATACATTGAACAGTTAATTCGTTCGTTTTGTTTTAAAGCAACACCTGTCCAGTCTGTTTTATTAACAAATTCAGATAAAGAAGTCTGCAGGGTTTTAAATACCTGCTGATTTGCATTTGGAAGCCTTTCTGTATTGACAGTTACAGTACAATTTAGCTGCTGTGCCTGAGTAAAGCCAAAAGTCAAAAAAATTAAAAAAGTAACTATTCTGTTCATACAAATAAAATATTATTAATAAGCATGAATAGTTTTTTCTATTCCCTGCTTTTAGTCTGTATTTTTAAACATCACGATTTTGAAAAATGTGAGATTACTTTTTTCAAAATATCTTCTGCCACCAATTCTTTTGCTTTTAACTCCATTGGCTCGATTTTAAAATCTTTATCAATAAATGTAACTTTATTGGTTTCTTTTTTAAAACCAGCGCCTTCATCCTGCAAAGAATTTAGAACTATCAAATCTAAGTTTTTTTTCTGGATTTTCAACTTAGCATTTTCAATTTCATTTTCAGTTTCTAAAGCAAACCCAATTAAAAATTGATTTTTTTTGATTGCTCCTAATGAAGATAAAATATCTTTTGTTTTTTCTAATTCAATAGAAAATTCGTCAGTATTTTTCTTAATTTTCTGTAAAGCAACTTCTTTAGGTTTATAATCTGCAACTGCCGCTGCTGCTATTGCTGCGTCGACATTGTTAAAATATTCATGACAGGCATTGTACATTTCCTGTGCAGAAATCACATTTACAACTTTTATAGAAGAATTCTTTACTTTAAAATGTGTCGGTCCTGACACTAAAACAACTTCAGCTCCAAGATTTGCCGCTTCATTAGCAATATCATATCCCATTTTTCCTGAAGAATGATTTCCTATAAAACGTACGGGATCTATTGCTTCGTATGTAGGGCCAGCAGTAATTAGTATTTTTTTTCCTTTTAAGGGTAATTTACTCTCTAAATCAGCTTCTAAGAAAGCAATTATATTTTCAGGTTCAGCCATTCTGCCTTCACCGGAAAGACCGCTTGCCAGTTCACCGCTTTCTGCCGGAATCATGATATTTCCAAATTGCTGCAGAGCATTAAAACTAGAAAGTGTTGAAGGGTGTTTGTACATATCCAAATCCATTGCCGGAGCGAAATAAACAGGACATTTTGCCGATAAATAAGTCGCGATTAAAAGATTATCGCTGTTTCCGCCTGCCATTTTAGAAAGCGTATTTGCTGTTGCTGGTGCTACCAGCATCAAATCTGCCCAAAGACCTAATTCGACGTGATTATTCCACACAGCATCCTCATCGTCCTGATTAAAGAAATTTGAATGTACCGGATTTTTTGACAGGGTTGATAATGTAAGCGGGGTTACAAAATCCTTAGAAGCAGGTGTCATTATCACTTGGACATGTGCACCTGCTTTTATAAAAAGTCGTACTAATGAGGCTGTTTTATACGCTGCAATTCCACCAGAAACTCCCAGTAAAATCTTTTTACCGTTTAAAACTGACATTATACTATATTATTTGTTTGAATTTCTGTGGTATGTTTTACCGTCTAACCATTCCTGAACAGCTAAAGCGTGTGGTTTTGGTAATTTTTCGTAAAATTTAGAAACTTCAATCTGCTCTTTATTTTCAAAAACTTCTTCAAGACTGTCATTATAAGTAGCAAACTCTTCTAATTTTTCAGTTAATTCTTTTTTAATTTCAGAATTAATTTGATTTGCTCTTTTAGCCATAATGGTAATTGCCTCATACACATTTCCTGTTGGCTCTTCAATAACTGTTTTGTTGTAAGTTATTGTGTTAACAGGAGCATTCGTCTTTTTTAAATCCATGACTTTATTTTATTTAGTAAATTTTTGTAAATCAGTTTCAACTCTGGCATTCATTTCGTCTGCCTGTTTTTTATATTTTGTATCGCTTTTATATTTCATCAAATTAGCATAAGCTGTTTGTGCAACATGCAAACGTTCTTCCATTTTAGAAGGAACACTGTTTATAGCCAGTTGATATGCTGAATCGTATTTGTAAAATAACGCGTCTTCTTTTAGAGGTGTTCCAGGAAAATCTGCAATAAAATTATCAAAAGCTACTAAAGCTGATTTATAATCTGAAATTGTATTGTATCCTTTAGCATTCTCGTATGCTTTTTTCTCTAATTTCCCATTTAACACCTGAACGGTTTCATTAGCCTGAGCCAGATATTCTGAATTTGGATAATTATCAATAAAAGCCTGTAATTTATCTAATGCTTTTACTGTATCAGCCTGATCTAAACTGTAAACCGGTGCTAATTTAGAATAACTGTATGCGCCTAAAAAAGCGGCTTCCTGTACTTTTTCGCTTCGAGGATATCCGGAAACAAAACTTTCAAACTGGTAACCTGCTAAATAATATTGTTTTGTCTTGTAATAAGACTGAGAAAACATATAAAAAAGCTTTTCTGCCTGAGGCTTACCTCTATAACTAGGTGCCAGTTGTTCAAAAAGACGAATTGCCTTATTGTATTTACCAGCATCATACATTTTTGTCGCTACTTCAAATTTTGCTGCGACATCTTCATTTTTTAATGCTTTTTGATACTCACTACAAGAACAAAAAAGGGCAACAACAATAAATAGAGATACTATTTTTTTCATTTTTTTACTTTTATTATGATTTCTTAGACGTTATGCCAAAGTAAAACCACACCGAAGTTTTCGGTGGCAAATTTAGTTATTAATTTAGCGACTGCAAAATAATTTTTTAGTATATTAAAATACTAACACTTTAACAATTATTTAATGCTGTTTTTTACAAAGTCGTTTAGTCTTCCTGCTAAAGACTCGTCTACAGAAACTAAAGGCAGACGAACCGTGTTCTCGGCAATGTTCATGGCCTGAAAAATCTGCTTAATTCCTGCAGGATTTCCTTGCTCGAAAATCATATCGATACAGTCTGATAAAAAGTATTGGGTTTTAAATGCTTCAGTTGCTTTTTTATTTAAGCCTAAACGAATCATTTCTGAAAATTCTTTTGGATATCCTTGTCCAATTACTGAGATTACTCCTGCTCCACCCGCTAAAACAATTGGTAAGGCAATCATATCGTCTCCAGAAATTACAAGAAAATCTTTTGGTGCATCTTTAATAAGTCTTAACGCCTGGGCCATATCTCCCGCAGCTTCTTTTATAGCTACGACATTTTTAAAATCATTAGCTAAACGAATTACGGTAGATGGCAGCATGTTACTTGCTGTTCTTCCCGGAACATTATATAAAATTACCGGAACTGGAGAAGCTTCGGCAATTGCTTTAAAATGCTGGTATATTCCCTCTTGTGTAGGTTTATTATAATATGGTGAAACAGAAAGTATAGCTTCAAAAGCAGAGAAGTCTCTTGTTTTTAATTCTTCAACAATCTGCATTGTATTGTTACCTCCAACTCCAAGAACTAAAGGCAGTCTCCCTTTATTAACATCAATTACCGTGTTAATAACCAACTCTTTCTCTTCTTGCGTAAGGGTTGCATTTTCTGCAGTTGTTCCCATAACAACAAGATACTCAACTCCTCCGTCTATCGAAAAGTTAACAATGCGCTGCAATGCTTCGATATCTACTGAAAAGTCTTTTTTAAATGGAGTTACAAGTGCAACACCCGTTCCTATTAATGATTGCATATTTTGATTTATAATTTTATTTTATACTTTTTAAATACCTAAACAATTCTGAAACGAAGAGTTTATATTCTGCTGTTGTTGTACTTATCATCCATCGGTTCAGCTTTGCATCGACAGAAGAAAATCCTACTTTAAATCTGGCTTTTGATTTGCTTGTTAACATCATTAAAACCGGAGTTTCAACTTCATAATAACTTATTAAAAGATCAAATTCTGTATTAATAAATTCAGCTAAAAAATCTTCTGTAACCTGACCTCTCCAATCAATATGTTTTTTACCAAAAGTAGGTCTTGAATAGATTTTTTTCTTTTTGAACTTACGTCTGTATGCTGCAATTTTTATATTATCTGCAGCAATTCCATTCGATATGAGTTCCTTTATTAATTCTTTTGAATAACGAAATTTTGTTTCATCTACAAGTAAACCAACCGTTTGAATATTGCTTGTAAAGACTTCATTTTTGACAATTTTCAGGTTATTTTTTAATGATTTTTTTACAAAAAATTCCTTTATATAATTTAAAAACATAGTACTTTTACAAATTACAAAATTAATTATTTAAGCCGCATTTAAGATGGTAAAACTAAAAAAGTATAACCGATTTTTAAAACTTTTTGTTATATTCTTAACACTAACTTCGATTTTCTCTTGCAGTGAGAAGAATTATAATTTAACGAAGATAGAAGGAAAACAAATTCCTATTACAGAAAAAGGTGCTGAAACTCCAGAAATTGAAAAATTTATTAAACCTTACCGTGATCATATTAATAAAGATTTAGACAGTGTTCTTGCTTACTGTCCTGAAAATCTTGACAAAAATTCCGGAAAATGGCAGACTACAATTGGTAATATGCTTGCAGATGCATGTGTACAGCGTGGTAACATTATTTTTAAATCGAGAGAAAATAAAACCATCGACTTTTGTCTTTTAAATTTTGGAGGAATCCGAGCTGGTTTACCAAAAGGAAATGTTACAAGCAGAAGTGCTTTTGAAATTATGCCGTTTGAAAACAATTTAGTTGTACTTGCATTAAAAGGGGAACAAGTTCTTGAAATAACTTCTTATTTTGTTAAAACTCAAAAAGCACAGCCGTTATCTGGTATGACTTTTACGATTACAAAAGATAAAACGGCTAAAAATATTGTAATACAGGGTAAACCTTTTGATGTAAATAAAACCTATTATGTTGCTACTAACGATTATTTGGCAAATGGAGGCGACAATATGTCTTTTTTCGCAAAAAACACACAGAAATTTGATTTGAATTATAAACTTCGAAATGTATTGATTGACTATTTTAAAGAAGTTAAAACAATTCCTGTATCAAAAGATATTAGAATTACAGAAGAATAAAAATCAAATTAAGAAAAAATAAAAGCGTTTACGCAAAAAATATACGAAATGAAAAGAAGAGAATTTATCGAAAAAACAGCTGCAAGTACTGCCTTATTAAGCTTAGGATTGTCTTTGAGCAGTTTTGAAACTAACGATATTAAACACTTAACTATTCTGCATACCAACGATGTTCACAGTCATATCGATCCGTTTCCGGCTGATGATCCTCGTAATGCAAATAAAGGAGGTGTTTCTCGCCGAGCGGCACTTATTGAAACTATCCGCAGGGAAAATCCAAATGTGCTCTTATTAGATGCCGGAGATATTTTTCAGGGAACTCCATATTTTAATTATTATGGCGGTGAACTGGAATTTAAACTAATGAGTATGATGAAATATGATGCATCGACTATTGGAAATCATGATTTTGATAATGGTCTTGATGGTTTGCATGCACAAATGCCTCATGCTACATTTGAGTTTATCAACTCTAACTATGATTTTAAAAACACGGTTATGGACGGCCTTGTAAAACCATATAAAATTTTCAACAAAAACGGAATCAAAGTTGGTGTTTTTGGCGTAGGTATCGAACTTCAGGGTCTGGTTGACAAACAATTGTACAAAGAAACGGTTTATAATAATCCTGTTGAAATTGCTCAGGATATGACGCAGCTATTAAAGAAACAGGAAAAATGTGATTTAGTTATCTGCCTTTCTCACCTTGGTTACAAATACAAAGATGATGAGGATAAAATTTCTGATTTAAAATTTGCAACGCTTACACAGGATATCGATTTGATTATTGGCGGACATACTCACACTTTTCTAGACAAACCTACAATTGTAAAAAATAAAGCGGGTAAAGATGTACTGGTAAATCAGGTGGGCTGCTACGGAATAAATTTAGGCCGTATCGATTTTTATTTTGATAAAGATAAAGCACACACTAATCAATCAGCATCAATCATTGTGTAATGCTCTTCGCTTCATTTTAGTTTTTTCGAGGAAATATTCTACCATAAAGTAATACGCGAGTATTTGTGTTACATCCCGAATTAAAACTAATACAACAGAATATGAAAAGTATTCGTTGAAAATATAAAATATATCTGAAAATATATAGCTTACAGCCATAAGGGACATTAATAATGTTATAAATGTCCCTTTTGTTATATAACTTACAAACGAAAAGTAGCTTATTAAACTCAATACAATTCCGTATAGAACATAAAGCATATTAAATTGCTGCATATTGTCGAATTTCATACTAAGTACAGAAATAAGCAGATAGACAATAAAAACTACTACTATAGAAATTGGCAATATATCTTTTTTTACAAGTCTTATCCGCTGGTGTTCTCTAATAAAAAGAAGCATTATTAAAGAATATACAATCAAAAAACTTATTACGCCGCCAATCTCCGAAACCTCAACATCCATTAAGTCAAAAACCTGTCCAACAAAACAAAAGAGGAATATTAAACCTTCTGTTTTTTTTATTTTAAATTCATTACTAATCAGGAAATAGATAAATATGGCAGGCAATACTATTGCTTTGGCATAAATAGCCATAAAGTCCTGTTTAGTACAATCGAATACGATTGTAAACAGTAATGCTAAAAAAAATAAAATCAACGAGGGTTTATTCGCTTTCATTTAGTTTCGTTATAAATTCGTCTTCAGATAGTATAGGAATATTTAACTTAGTTGCTTTTTCTAATTTTGCCGGTCCCATATTATCTCCTGCTACCACAAAGTCGGTTTTTGCAGAAATTGAACTTCCTACTTTTCCTCCGTTATCTTCGATGGCTTTCTTTAATTCATCTCTTGAAAATTGGCTGAAAACTCCTGAAACGACAAAAGTTTTTCCAATAAATTTCTCGGTAGCATTTGGGTTGACTTTTTCTACGATCTCAAACTGAATTCCGTAGTTTTTTAAACGTTCGATTATGATTTTATTTTCTTCGTTTTCGAAAAACTCTACAACGCTTCTGGCAATTCTTTCACCAATTTCATCAACAAGGATTAAATCCATTAAAGTTGCCTGGCTTAAAGCGTCTATATTTTTATAATGCTTGGCTAATTTTTTGGCTACAGTTTCTCCTACAAAACGAATTCCAAGGGCAAACAACACGCTTTCAAATGGAATTTCTTTTGATTTTTCGACACCGTTTACCAAATTTTCAGCAGATTTTTTTGCCATTCTTTCTAAGTGAAGAATATCTTCTACTTTTAATTCGTATAAATCTGCATAATTATGAACTAATCCGTTTTTGAATAATAATGCAACAGTTTCTCCTCCAAGTCCTTCAATATCCATTGCTTTTCTTGAAATGTAATGTTGTATTCTTCCAATAATCTGCGGAGGACATCCATAAAAGTTTGGACAGTAATGATTGGCTTCTCCTGCATTTCGAACTAATTCTGTCTGGCATTCAGGACAATGTGTAATGTATTGTGTTACTTCTGAATTTTCGGGACGTTTATCTAAATCAACTGCTATAATTTTTGGAATAATTTCTCCTCCTTTTTCAACAAAAACGGTATCGTTTATTCGAATATCAAGTTTTTGAATTTGATCTGCATTATGAAGCGATGCTCTTTTTACAATAGTTCCTGCTAATTGCACAGGCTGTAAATTGGCAACGGGAGTAATAGCTCCTGTTCGTCCAACCTGATAAGAAATTGATTTTAATTGCGTTGATACTTGTTCTGATTTGAATTTATATGCAATTGCCCAGCGAGGCGATTTTGCTGTATATCCTAGTTCTTCCTGTGAGTGGATACTATTTACTTTTATAACAACACCATCTGTCTCATAAGGTAATTTATGGCGGTGAACATCCCAATAATCAATAAAATCAAAAACTTCCTGCATATTATTGACTAGTTTGGCTTCATTTGGCACTTTGAATCCCCATTTTCTGGCTGATTCTAATCCTTCAAACTGGGTTTTAAAAGGCAGATTGTTTCCGGTAACAAAATACAAAAGACATTCTAACGGACGTTTGGCAACTTCGGCACTGTCTTGAAGTTTTAAACTTCCTGATGCTGTATTTCTTGGGTTCGAATATGGCGTTTCTCCAATTTCGATTAGTTCCTGATTCATTTTTTCGAATCCGGCAAAAGGCAGGATTATTTCTCCTCGTATATCAAATCTTTCGGGATAATCTCCTTTTAGTTTTATTGGAATAGATCTAATGGTTTTAATATTATTGGTAACCTCATCGCCCTGAAAACCGTCTCCGCGCGTAAGTGCCTGAACTAGTTTTCCGTTTTCGTATGAAATGCTTATAGATGCTCCATCGTATTTTAATTCGCAGGTATATTGCAGATTAACATTTCCGAGTACGCGCTGAATTCTGTTTTCCCAATCGATTAGATCTTCTTTAGAATACGAATTATCAAGGGAATACATTCTGTATTGATGCGCAATCGTTTTGAAATTTTTTGTTACAGCTCCACCTACTCTTTGTGTTGGTGAATCTTCATCAAAAAATTCCGGATGTTTATTTTCTAAGTCCTGCAGTTCTTTTAATTTGATGTCAAAATCGTAGTCAGAAATCGTGGCGTTATCCAACACGTAATAATTGTAATTGTGCTGATTAAGTTCTTCTCTTAATGTTTGAATGGTTTCCTGAATATTCATATTGATATTAAAATAATGCTGATTTTGATTTAAAGGTAATTTAAATATCAAAATTAGGATTATTTTGGTTCAAAAACATTAAAAAACAAAAGTTTTATAAAATCAAAAATCAGACTGCAAATTCATGCAGTCTGATTTTCTCCTTGTCCATTATTCTTAAAAAAGAATTTAAAAAAACCAACTTCCAAATGGTTTCTGCGTTCTATATTTTTGTACTGATAATCAAATTATTAACACACAAATATAGTACTATTTTTGAATAATGATAAAGTCAGAGCGTCTGTTTAATAAATGTTCTTCTTCAGTACATTTTACTCCGTTTTTACATTTATTAATTAAGCGGCTTTCACCGTAACCTATGGCACTTTCAATTCTAGAGGCGTCTATGTTTTGCGAAAGAATATAATCTCTTGTGGCTTTAGCTCTGTTATCTGAAAGTTTTAAGTTATACGAATCTTTCCCGCGAGAATCTGTATGAGATTCTATTTTAATTTTGATGTTTGGAAATTTCTGCATAATGAAAACAACTTTTGTTAATTCTTCAATAGCTTTTGGTGTAATATCGTATTTATCGTAGTCAAAATAAATTGGCTGTACGTCTACCATTTCAACACCTCTCTTTTTAACTACTAAATCATCGTAGTTGCTAAGTTCAAAATTAACATCTTTGATTTCGCCTTCATTTTCTTTGGTTGTTTCGACCGTTTTTTCGTCACTGCTGTAATTTGGTTTTGCCGCAATCATATTTACGACTTTATTACATGGAACAACAATAGCATATTTTCCTTCGTAATTGGTTTTTGTTTCTCCCAGTACTTCTCTAAATGAGTTGTAAGCCATAATGGTGACATCTGTTAACGGAAGTTTTGTTTTTCTGTCAACCGCCATTCCAGAAATACTTTGGTTACAAACCGGTTTTCCTTTTATGAATGAATAAATATCATCATCGCCTTTTCCGCCGGCTCTGTTTGAAGAAACATAACCATAAGTATCTGTTTTATCAACTACATACGTAAAATCGTCTTTGTTACTGTTTATAGGAGCTCCCAGATTTCGAGGCGTTGTAAAATTTCCATCAGATAAAAATTTACTTTCATACACATCTAAATCTCCCAGACCATAATGTCCGTCTGAAGAAAAATAGAGCATTCCGTTTCTGTAAAAAGGAAAAACTTCGTTACCCATTGTATTAATATTTGGGCCTAAATTTAACGGAGAACTCATTGTACCGTCGGCTGCAATTTTTACAACATATAAATCAGTTTCTCCAAAACCTCCGGGCATGTCTGAGGCAAAGAAAAGCCATTGTCCGTCTTCGCTTAAGCATGGGTGTCCTACTGAGTAATCGTCGCTGTTAAAGAAAACACTCTGCGGATTTTCTAATTTATTGTCGACAATTGTGCCTTTTACGATTTGAAAATTGTTGATTTTATTTTCATCAACAACCAACTTGTTTTTCTTTACAATATTGGTCGAATAGTAAATGGTTTTTCCGCTGGCATCAAAAGAAGCTGTTGCTTCATGATACTTACTCATAACATTTGGCAGAAACAGCTTTTCGTCAAACAAACTTCCATCAGCCGGATTTCTTTCTGAAACATATAAATTCAGGAAAGGCTGATTATTCCAGGTGTAGAGTTTTTCGCTAAACTTTGTAGTATCTCTTGCAGAAGTAAAAACGATTTTCTCTCCAAAAAATGTTGCTCCAAAATCAGACTTACTGGTATTTATATCCAGATTTTTAACCTGATAAAGTGGTTTTGCTTTTGCTAAACTGTCTAATTGTTTCTTTTGGGCAACATAACGGCTGATTTCTTTTTTATCTCCTTTTTTATCAAGATATTCTTTCGTTATCTTATCTGCTTCATCATAATCCATAACAGCTTTCATAGTCTGAATATAACGCAGATAATAAATATCTGTTAAGTTATTTCCCTGAACTTCATATAGTTTTTTATACCATTTAAGCGCATTTCTGGCATCTGAAATGAAATAATACGAGTCGGCCGCATTTTTTAATGTTTGTGCCGAAGGATTTTTGATGTTCTGCAAAATTTCTTCATATGCTTTTGAAGCATCTGCATATGAATAATTTCTAAACAATGCATCGGCTTGTTTTAAATTAGTCTTTTGAGCAAAACTAAACGTAATGCTCAAGACTAAACTCAGGATATATAGTTTTTTCATATGTTTTGTTTTTAGAAGAATCGTGGAGACTTGATTTTGCTTTGATTTTTATTGAATGAATAACGCAGAATGAACTCGTGGGTTCCGTCGTTGTATTTATTCAATCCGCCTACTGTATAATCAAAAGCATATCCGAGATAAAAACTTCTTGATATTTGAAAACCTGCCAGAATACTTATCGAATCATCTGTTCTGTAAGATCCTCCAATGACAAACTTTTCATTGATCATGAAATTCGCCGAAACATCGGCAGTAAGTGGTGCTCCGCTTACTGCTTTTACTAAAAATGCTGGTTTGAACTTTAAATTTGGGTTCAAATCAAAAACATATCCTCCCATTAAATAATAATGTAAACGATCATAATCTATAGATTCCTGAACATCATCATAATAGTTGTTTTCTATAAAACTTGGAATAGAGAATCCTAAATACCATTTTTCTGTATAATAGTAAACCCCTGCTCCAACTGCCAGTTTCATCTGATTGTTGATATTTTGATTTAACAAAACATCATTTCCGTCATAATATCTTCCTTTTGACCAATCGATGTTTAACATTCTCATTCCTGCTTTAAGACCAAATGCTAATCTTTTTTCGTAACCAAGAGGTAATGAATAAGAGAAGTTTCCGTCAAGATACAATTCGTTGGAAGGACCAATTTTATCGTTCACAACGCTTAACCCTAAACCCACTTTTTCGTTTCTAAGCGGTGCATGAATCGAGAATGACTGTGTTTCTGGTGCTCCGGAGATTCCTACCCATTGCGAACGGTGCAAAAGGGTGGCTTCTAAAGTGCCGGTAGACCCGGCATAAGCCGGATTTACCGCCATTGTGTTATACATATATTGTGTATACTCGGGATCTTGCTGTGCACTGGCACATATTGTAATAAAAGAACATATTAAAATAAAATACGTTTCTAATGGTTTTATATATAGTTTCATAACGATACTTATTTAGTTTAATTAATTAGATGATTAATTGAATGTTATCTCATAATTGATAACCATCCTTTTTTAACCGTTCCATCTCCAATGGTAATCACATAAAAATAAGTACCTGTTGGCAGCATATCTCCTCTATTTACAACTCCGGATACATTTGCAGTTCCGTTCCAGTCGTTTTCATAATGTTGCTTGCTGTAAACTAATGCACCATATCTATTAAATACTTTCAACTCATTGTTTGGATATGATTCTAGACAGTCAATTCTAAACAGATCATTTACTCCGTCATTGTTTGGCGTAAACTCGTTGTAAACTGTTAAACAAACTGGTTCTACTGAAGCTGAAGCTGAATTGTTTGCCGCATCTACATCTAAAGGAGTTGAAATTTCTATAGTAGCAACATTTAGATAATTTCCGCTGGACAATACTTCTGCCACTATGGTAAGCACCATGCTTTGTCCTGAAGCTAAAGCTGGGATTGTCCAAAGTTGTGTTGCAGGGTCGTATGTACCGCCTGTTGTACTGAAGCTTACTAAATCGTATCCGCTTGGCAGTATTTCACTAACAATAGTGTTTATGAAACTGCCCTCGCCTACATTATTTACTGTTATAGTAAATGTTACATTCTCTCCAAAATTAGGAGTTGGATTATCTACTACGTTCGTAATGGTTATATCAGAACAAGTTGCCACATTTACATTTAAGAACTTAGTGGTGTTTTCATTACAGTTATTGATGTAAGAAACCTCAACTCTTCCCGGACCAACATCTGACCATGAAACGGTTACAGTTCCATCTGCATTGCCTCCGCCAGAAAGAATAGTTCCGTTAGTAATTGTCCATACATAATCCGATTTTCCGTTTGCAATTGAATATGTTACGCCTTTAAAAACACATGGTGTGTCGTCACTAGTTGTAAGCTGCACCAAAGCATCATTTTCAAAGTTTATTGTAATACCTAATCTTCCGGCGTTTTCACAGCCATTAGTGATATTGCTTTGTAAAGATGCATAATACGTTGTTGCAGTCAATGCTGTATTAGGTGCTAATGGCGTTCCTCCTGTTGCTGCAGCATAGAAAACTACATTTGGTTCATTAACCAAGATACTTGCAATAGTTGGAAGCGCAGCTAAACAAAACGTTTGTGTTGTTCTAGGTGTTGTAACTGTACCCGGTGTATTTACAGTAACTGCTACAGCTAGTCTGGCCGGATTCTCACAATTTATGGCACTTGCAACGGCACCATAATAAGTTCCTGTTGCTAAAGCTGTTGTTGATGGAATTGCTGTTCCGCCCGTTGCTGTACTATACCAGATTACGTTTGCCTCATTTACCTGAATATTAGCAATTGTTGGTGTATTTAGTGTACAGAAATCTTGTGTTGTATCAGTAGTTGTAGGTGTTGGACTTGGGTCTGTCACCGTAACTGTCACCAACAGACGAGTTGAACTCTCGCATCCTGTAATTGGATCTACAATATTTCCGAAATAAGTACCAGAAGCTAATGGCGTAGTTGGTGGAATTGCTGTTCCGCCTGTTGCACTGCTAAACCAAGTTACTCCGCTTTCATTTACCTGAATATTAGCAACTGTTGGCGCTGCTGATGAACAGAAAGTTTGA
The DNA here is from genome assembly GCF_039539785.1 of Flavobacterium ginsengiterrae. NCBI lineage: Bacteria > Pseudomonadati > Bacteroidota > Flavobacteriia > Flavobacteriales > Flavobacteriaceae > Flavobacterium > Flavobacterium ginsengiterrae. The sequence goes on from NZ_BAABDU010000004.1 coordinate 272,081, forward strand.
GCTGCATTATTAGTCGTTGGGTTTATTGCGTTTCCAACTGTAACTGCTACTGCTAATCTTACACTGCTTGAACATCCTGTTGTTGGATCTAAGATAGCACCATAATATGTACCTGTTGCTAATGCTGTCATTGGAGCAATTGCTGTTCCGCCTGTTTCAGCACTAAACCAGATTACATTTGCTTCGTTTACCTGAATGTTTGCAACTGTTGGTGCAGTTCCAGAACAGAAATTTTGAGAAGCATTACTAGTTGTTGGTGTTACAGGATCTGTTACATTAACATTTACTGTTAATCTTGTATTACTTTCACAACCTGTTGCAGGATCGCTTATCGCAGCATAATATGTACCGCTTGTTAACGGTGTAGTCGAAGCAATTGCTGTTCCGCCTGTTAAAGCTGTATACCAAACAATATTGGCTTCATTAAACTGAACGCTCGCAAATGTCGGCGCATTTACTAAACAGAAGTTTTGAGTTCCTGCTGTTACCAGTGTTGGTGTTCCAGGATCGTTTACATTTATTACAACTTCTAATCTTACCGCACTTTCGCAGGTAGTAGTCGGGTCGCTGATTGCTGCGTAATATGTACCGTTTGTTAAAGGCGTAGTCGAAGCAATCGCAGTTCCGCCTGTTAAAGCTGTATACCAAACAATATTGGCTTCATTAAACTGAACGCTAGCAAATGTCGGTGCGTTGATTAAACAGAAGTTTTGAGTTCCTGCTGTTACCAGCGTTGGTGTACCAGGATCACTTACATTTATTACAATTTCTAATCTTACCGCACTTTCACAGGTAGTTGTTGGATCGCTGATTGCTGCATAATATGTTCCGCTTGTTAACGGTGTAGTCGAAGCAATTGCTGTTCCGCCTGTTAAAGCTGTGTACCAAACAATATTGGCTTCATTAAACTGAACGCTCGCAAATGTCGGTGCATTGATTAAACAGAAGTTTTGAGTTCCTGCTGTCACCAGCGTTGGTGTACCAGGATCACTTACATTTATTACAACTTCTAATCTTGTATTACTTTCACAACCTGTTGCAGGATCGCTGATCGCCGCATAATATGTACCGCTTGTTAACGGTGTAGTTGACGCAATCGCAGTTCCGCCTGTTAAAGCTGTATACCAAACGATATTGGCTTCATTAAACTGAACGCTCGCAAATGTCGGTGCATTTACTAAACAGAAGTTTTGTATTCCTGCTGTCACCAGTGTTGGTGTTCCAGGATCGCTTACATTTATTACAACTTCTAATCTTACTGCACTTTCACAGGTAGTTGTAGGATCGCTGATTGCTGCGTAATATGTACCGTTTGTTAAAGGCGTAGTTGGAGCAATCGCAGTACCGCCTGTTAAAGCTGTATACCAAACGATATTCGCTTCATTAAACTGAACGCTAGCAAATGTCGGTGCGTTTACTAAACAGAAGTTTTGTGTTCCTGCTGTTACCAGTGTTGGTGTGCCAGGATCGTTTACATTTATTACAACTTCTAATCTTACCGCACTTTCGCAGGTAGTAGTCGGATCGCTGATCGCAGCATAATATGTACCGCTTGTTAAAGGCGTAGTTGATGCAATCGCAGTTCCGCCTGTTAAAGCTGTATACCAAACGATATTGGCTTCATTAAACTGAACGCTAGCAAATGTCGGTGCGTTGATTAAACAGAAGTTTTGTGTGCCTGCTGTTACCAGTGTTGGTGTACCAGGATCGCTTACATTTATTACAACTTCTAATCTTGTGTTACTTTCACAACCTGTTGCAGGATCGCTGATCGCCGCATAATATGTACCGCTTGTTAACGGTGTAGTCGAAGCAATTGCAGTTCCGCCTGTTAAAGCTGTATACCACACGATATTCGCTTCATTAAACTGAACGCTCGCAAATGTCGGTGCATTTACTAAACAGAAGTTTTGAGTTCCTGCTGTTACCAGTGTTGGCGTTCCAGGATCGTTTACATTTATTACAACTTCTAATCTTACCGCACTTTCGCAGGTAGTAGTCGGGTCGCTGATTGCTGCATAATATGTTCCGCTTGTTAAAGGCGTAGTTGATGCAATCGCAGTTCCGCCTGTTAAAGCTGTATACCAAACAATATTGGCTTCATTAAACTGAACGCTAGCAAATGTCGGTGCGTTGATTAAACAGAAGTTTTGAGTTCCTGCTGTTACCAGCGTTGGTGTGCCAGGATCGCTTACATTTATTACAACTTCTAATCTTACTGCACTTTCGCAGGTAGTTGTCGGGTCGCTGATCGCTGCATAATATGTACCGCTTGTTAAAGCTGTAGTTGGAGCAATCGCGGTTCCGCCTGTTAAAGCTGTATACCACACGATATTCGCTTCATTAAACTGAACGCTTGCAAATGTCGGCGCATTTACTAAACAGAAGTTTTGAGTTCCTGCTGTTACCAGTGTTGGTGTACCAGGATCGCTTACATTTATTATAACTTCTAATCTTAATGCACTTTCGCAGGTAGTTGTCGGGTCGCTGATCGCTGCGTAATAAGTTCCGCTTGTTAACGGTGTAGTCGAAGCAATTGCAGTTCCGCCTGTTAAAGCTGTATACCACACGATATTAGCTTCATTAAACTGAACACTTGCAAATGTTGGTGCATTTACTAAACAGAAGTTTTGTGTTCCTGCTGTTACCAGTGTTGGTGTGCCAGGATCGTTTACATTTACTGTTACTGCTAATCTTGTTGAACTTTCACATAATGTAACCGGATCTATATGCCCTACATAGTAAACACCAGTAGTTAAAGCAGTAGTTAAAGGAATTGGAGTTCCTCCTGTTGCTGTTGTATACCATGCAATGCTTGATTCATTCAGCAAAATGCTGGCAAAAGTTGGCGCATCAACTAAACAGAAGTTTTGATCTCCAGGATTTGTTAATACAGGCTCGCTTGGATCGCTGACAATAATTACAGCATCTTGTAATGTTCCTGCTAAGTTTTCGCAGGTATTATCGCTTGCTACAGCTACATAATAAGTTATTGGACTTACAGCTTTTGTTAAACCTGTTACCGTTAAAACTCCGGCTGCATCAATTGCATAAGTTACTCCGGCGATAACTGCACCGTTTGTAATTGGTTGTGTTTTAGCAGCATCTAAATACCATGTAAAAACAGGATTTATTAATGCTGGTGCACTTGGAGTCAACAAAGCTGGTACATCATGACAAACTGTTACATCATCAACCAAAATATCATTTATAGTTGAAGGAGGCAGAATTGTAAATGTAATTTGTTTTCTGTCTGCTTCTGCTGTTTGACAAAATTGGTCTGAACTTACTCCTACATAATATGTATAAGTTCCCGGAGCTAATCCGTTTACGACTAATTGTGCAGTTGTTTCTCCCGGAATTAACTGAGGTGTAGTTCCGTTTAGACTATACCAATAGTAAACAGGAGTAGTTACAACTGGCGCCCCAGTTAAGCCTGTTGCTAAAGTTACTGTTCCTGAAGGCGAACAAATTGATGTTGCTGTTCCTCCGTTTAAAGTAATATCTGCTAAAGCATTTACCGGAGCAGATGCTCTTACCTCAACAGTAACTTCACCTCTTGTAAAGGCCTCACAACCATATCTTACTGGTTGTACATAATATTTATAAATTCCTGCTGTTAAATTTGCCGGTACCGTAAACGAAGGTCCTGTTGCTAACGAAGCACCTCCGGTTGGCGAATCATACCAAATATAAGTTGAACAGGCTTCTTCGGGAACTACCAGTGTTATTTCAGATCCCGGACATACTATGACTTTGTTTTGAGGATCAGCACCTGTTACACTTGTATTGGCTACTCTCTCTACTGTATGAACTCTTAAAAAATCTAAAACGCCTGCTACTCCTCCAAAACGAATTCTTACTCTATCATAAGATTCTGTTGGTGAAGAAACAAGAACCATTGCCATTGTATTTCCCGGCAATAATCTTAAACTTAATAATGTACTTGTATTTTGAATTGGTGCCCCAACGGCAACACTTCCTAAATAACGCTGAATTGTAAATCCTGTCAATAAGTTAACATCTAAAAGCATTCCTGGTTTTGAAATTACAATTCTTAAAGTATCACTTACAACAGATGGTGTTTTAAATTCTACTGTTAAGTCTGACGCTGCTGCTACTCCAACCCCACTGTACATGGTGGCAAAAGTTGTAATATCATTATCTGCAATATTCCATGCGTCACTTACTCCCACTAAAGCAGTCGCTGCCCCAACAGGAAGTCCTAAATCTGTTGCACCGTAGAAAACATCTCGGATATCTCCAGGTGTACAAGCTACAGATGGAACTGATACATTATAATGAGCATCAAATACTTTTGTATTTTGTGCAACACTTAAAACCGATGCTGATTGAATACGAATTCCGTCATAAGCCTGTGGTCCAGATGCATCTGAAGGAACAAAAGTAAATTCATAAGTATTGTCTCCAGAAATTAAATTCAATAAAGAACCAGATACTGACTGCATTGCTCCAATAGGAGTACCTCCTATTGTTCCAACTACAGATAGATTTTGACCTACAGCCAATAAGCTGTATTCAGATCCAAGTTTAATTGTTACAGGTGTTCCTTTTGTAATTGTAGACGGCCACGTTAAATCCTGCCAGGTTGTTCCTACTCCTAAAAGCCCTAAGCCTGTAGTTATGGTTGAATATGTTTGTGGATTTCCATCGACAGCATTTGCCCCATCTGTAACAGTTCCTGTAATTATCGAACCTGATGTTTGAGCTGTTGCATAAACTCTTTCTGTTAATGCTTTACAAGCATCAAGATTAATTACATTAATTGTTTTTGTTGCTGTTGCTGTACATGTACCATCATTAGCCACGGCAGTATATGTGTAAACTCCCGGTGTATTTAATGGTCCTGTTGAAAATGGAGGACCCGCCAAAGCATTTCCTTGTGGATCAAACCAAGTTACAGCTGCTGTTGAAGTTGCTGTTAATGTAACACTTGTTCCTATATTAACAGATTCCTGCGGATTAGTTACTACAATACTCGGCAAAGCATTAATAGTTACTGCCACTGTTTGTCTGGCTGATGGACAAGTATCGCCTGTAAGCTGTGCTTCAATTGAATAATTACCACTTACCGTAATATTTGACGCCGCATCTGAAGTAATAACATTATTTGAAGCATCATAGAAAGTATATGTAGTATTTCCTGATGAATCAAAATTAGTTATTGCATTTCTCAAATTAGCACTTCCGCAGCCTATCAATGTTGCGTTAACTGTTAAAACTGTAGTTGAAGGGAAATTAACCGTTACCTGTTTTAATGTTCCGTTGACATTTTCGCAAGTACCGCCGTTTAAAATAGATATAAAATAATTGTATGGAGATCCTGCTGCATTTAAGCCAGTTAAAGAAAGTGCTCCAGTTATAGGATCTTTAGCAAATGTAACTGTGCCAATTGTACTTCCGTCAACGATTTCAACAGTTTTATTCTGATCTGTATAATATCTAAACTGAGCTCCTGCAATAGTTGTAGAAGGCGCTATTACAGCAGTTCCTGTACAAGTTGCCTCAACAGGCGTTGTTACTACCACGTCTGCATCTGTAGGAAGCGGCAAAACTGTTACTGTAACTCCTTGTCTTAAACTATTAACACAAGTTCCTCGAGTTCCTTGTAAATAATAAGTAGTTGAAGTTGTTAATGCCGTAGTAGGATTAACCGCTACAACATTTCCTCCTGTTGGAGCATCATACCAAGTAAAGGTTTCTCCTCCTGTAGCAGAAGCTGTTAAAGAAGCTGTTTGCCCTGCACATATTGGAGCAGTCGCTCCTGTTACTGCTGCATTTGGATATCTATACGCTGCCTGATAAATATACAAATTGGTTAAAACTGTAGCAAGTCCGCCTAATCTTACTTCGACACGGTCAAAAGTGGCAGAAGTTGTGAAACTAGCTTTAAACTTATTTCCAGATAATAATTGAATTCCTATCAAACTATTATTTACAGCTACTCTGTCATTATTATATGTTGCACCATTATATGTTGCTAATGTAATATTAGATAAAAGACTCAGATCAAGAACACCTCCCGGTACCTCTAAATCAACATCAATAATATCACCAGCCTGACCCGGATTAGCAAAAACTAATTGCTGTTGAATATATCCTCCAACTCCAAGTGGTACTGAAAGATGTGCATAAGTATCAATATCACCATCAACAGAATTATTTGGATTAGTATCTGTACATAAAGCACATAGTAATCCATCAGTTCCCGGGATTTGAGTACCTGCTTGTAAACATGTACTTGCGCTGGCAGTAACGATTACATTAATGACTCCTCTTGTTAAATTAACACAGCCTGTAAGTGCAGTAGAAGCTTCTACATAATAAGTCTGATTAGATGTTAAAGCAGGAGTTGGTGTATATGTTAATGCATTAGCAGCTAACAATGTACCGCCTGTTGCAGCATTATACCAATTGTATGTAACACCCACAACCGGATTTGCTACTGATAAAGTAACCGTTTGTCCTGTTTGTATAATTACATTTGATGACGCAAACGTAGGAACCGCAGGAACCGGATTAACGATAAGGTTTACAGGCGTACGAGTTGGAGTTATACAATCTCCAATAACCGCTTCAACATAGTAATTTGTATTTACACTTAAAGTCGGAGTAGTAAAAGCTGTTCCTGTAAATACCAAAGTACCGCCTGTAGCAGCATCGTACCAATTATAAGTTGTACCTGCAACTGGAGCCTGAACTGTTAAAGTAGCTGTCTGTCCGCTGCAAATCGTTAATGGCGCTATACTAACCGTAGGAAGAACCGGATTTACTATTAAAACCTGAACCGGATTTCTTTCACTATTAACACAACCGTTTCTTGTTATTTCAACATAATACGTTGTTGGCACTGTTAAAGCTGGTGTTGTAAATGCCGCAGTCGAAGCTAATGAAGTTCCTCCTGTTGCTGCACTATACCAATTAACAGTTTCACCTACAGCAAGCGCTGCTGTTAAAGTTGTAGTTTGTCCGCTGCAAATAGAAGTGTTGCCTGATATTGTCGGGGCTTTGTATCTATATGTTGCCTGATAAATATTGGCAGTTGTTAAAACAGTCGCTAAACCTCCTAATCGAATTTCTACACGATCAAAATTAGCACCTGCAACAACGCTGGCTTTAAAACGGTTTCCTGATAATAACTGTAAAGTAATTAATGGATTATTAATCGCAATTCTGTCATTATTATAAGTCGCCCCGTTATAAGTAGCTAAGCTTACCGCTCCTAATAAAGAAAGATCGGCTATACCGCCTGGCAGTTCCATTTCTACATCTACAATATCACCTGCTTTTCCAGGATTATTAAATTGTAATGTCTGCTGAACCCATCCATTAATTAAACCAACAGGAACTGTAAGCGTCGATGCTGTAGCTGGATTTCCATCTACAGAATTATTTTGATTTGAAGAACTGCACAATAAACACAAACCATTTTGAGCAGTTACCTGACTACTGGCTTCAAGACATCCGCCTAAAGCAGCAGGTTGTACTGTTACCGTAACCGGTATTCTCGCAGCACTCGGACAAAGTCCATTTGGGCTTTGAGCTTCAACATAATATATTTTAGTTGCTGTTAAAATTGGTGTCGTAAAAGTTGCTGTATTTGTCGCAACTGCAGTACCGCCTGATGCAACATCATACCAATTTAACTGAGCTCCAGGTTCAGAAGAAGCAGCTGTTAAAGTTGCATTCTGACCTGATTGTATAGTAACACTTTGAGTTAAAACCGTTGGATTAGCCGGAACTGCTGTAGAAACTACATTCACTTGTGTACGAGTACTTACACAACTTCCTATTGAAGCTCCAACATAAAAAGGCGTAGTTCCCAAAGGAACTGTTGGTGAATATGTTGTACCTGTCGCAAGCGCTGTTCCTCCAGTAGGTCCAGAATACCATGAATATGTTGTTCCGGGAATAGGATTTAAAATCGTTAAAGTAGTTTGCTGTGTTGCTCCGGTAGAACAAATCGAAGTTCCTGCATTATTAATCGCAGGCGCAATTGGATTTGAAACATTTAAAACCACAGGTACGCGAACATTACCTTCACATCCTGCAGCTCTGGAAATACCTATATAATAAGTAGTATTAGCAGTTAAAACAGGAGTTGTAAATGTATTCCCTGTTATTAATGGCGTAGTCGATGCTTCAGAACTATACCACGCCAGTGTTGTTCCCGCAGCCGGTGTTGCTGTCAGTGATGCTGTTGAGCCAGCACAAATAGTCTGCGTTAACCCGCCAGTTACTACAGGCTGAGCAAACTCTAAACGTACATCATAAACTCTCAAGCTTACCAAAAGACTTAATAAACCTCCAACCTGAATTTGAATCTGATTAGTATCAGCTGTTACGTTAAACTTGGCTACGGCAACTGTATTACCATTTAACAGGTTTAGATTCAACAGCGGACTATTTAAAGCCACACTCGAACCTACATTTGCACCTGACAGTTTAGCCTGAAGAGTAGCATTAGACAATAAACCTACATCTAATAAGCCGTTTCCAGTACCAAAATAAATGGCTATCTGGTCACCTGCTCTTGCTGTCTGGTTTAAAGTCAGCGTTTCTTCAACAAAACAACCTACGCCTACAGCGTTCGTTAAGGTTGCATAAGTTGTTAAGCCAGCGCTGTCGTAAGCGTTGGCAGGGCTATCAACGTTTAATCCTACACACAATAATCCACCTTGACTATTTGTTTGAGACACAGGTCGGCAAATAGTCTGCGAAAATGCATTAGTGCATAATAAGAATAAAAATAATAGTCCTAATAATCTCTTTTGGAAGCCGAGATTACAAAAAGTAAATTTTTTTTTCATAATTTGGAAGATTAGAAAATGGACAATAAAATACCTGCTGCATAAACAAACATGCTTATGCAATTAAAAAAAACGTTAAAAATCAATTACTTAAACTCTACAATAAATCCTTAGCACATAAAGACTATAGTTTAATTTTAAAAAAATATTGCTTTTATATCAGTATGCTCTTTACGCATACAATTCTGAACTTTTATCTTTTTGAAATAAAATATTTCGTAAATTTTAGGGAATATTGATCCGCACCAATCTTCCAAATGAAGTGATCTGTTTAAAAATAATTTTCACAAAGAAAATCTAACGTATGAAGGGAGTATTTAATTTATAATATTTAACTGCTTCAGTCCAAATCGAAAGTTGATTACTCTTCCTATAATTTGATCTTTGAAATCAAATTCAAAACTGAATAATTAAACGTTACAAGTTATTCATTAAATAAAATATTTAACGAAACACGTCATCGACATGATGTCGGCCAAATCTTAAATAATGAAAATTGAATATTGAAAACTTTTTAAAAAAGTCTATTATTAAAGAAGGGAAATTAAAAGATTGAAGAAATTTACTTTTCTTCAAAAGAAAAAATAAAAATGAAATAATATGAAGACCTAATATAAACGTGATAAAAAAAGTAATTGTCAGTTCCATAAGCAGGCGAATTAAATTATTATTTAAAGTCTAATTAATTTCATTTAAGCGTATACAATTATTTGTTTTTGAAAAGTTAATAAGGACTTTATTTTTAAGTGGTAAAAGTGAAGCCTGTATTTTGTTTAACTTTTGTATTCTAAAATTATAAAAAAGCAAATAATAAAACAAGCATAAAATTCTTATTTTTTTTTAAAATGTAAAATCTGAAAATTACGCAAAACCGCGTGAATATAAGAAAAAACGGAGGATTTGAAAGAAAAAAGGATTATTTTAAAGGCTTAAAAAAAATATAAATTTTATATAAATTTTAATATTTGAAAGAATAATAATACAAAAAACAAACTGTAAACAATTAAATTTTAACAATATTCACTATACGAGGCATTAAATTGATGATTTATAACTAAAATCATAAAAAATTGAATATTCCTTAATAAGCAAGTAAAACTACGGGGTATAAAAAACAAAAAAGCTTAAACAAAAGTTAAAAAAATAAAAAAGGGTAAACAATTTAACATTACCGCTTACCCTTAAATAAAATTTTGAAAATGAATCATTTACATCTTAAGATTCTAAAATTGTATTGATTTGCGTGAATAATTGCCCGTCACTCAAAAAAGCGCCCTGTTTAATTAATTCAAAAATAGAAGTATTTCGTTCTTCAGTAAATACCTTTTTTCCAACCTTCATTTCAATGTTTTCTGTAAACATATTATCACTTAACCATTGCAGACCTTCTTTGGTTAAAAAGTCAGTTTCAGGAACCAATGATTTTAATACTATAGACTGAACATGAGTATCAAAACATTGAAATAAAAATATATGATTTTTTGAAAAATGCTCTAAAAATTCTGCTCTTCCTAAAACACCTTCCCAGATCAAATCAGAAAAAACATCAAGTTCCTGCTCAGCAACTTCCGGCTTATTAACTTTTAACTCATCCCACTCTTTTTTATCAATAGCCTGTGATGCCAAAAAACTGGCAAATTCAGCATGCAGTTCATCAAACTGTTCTTTTGTCAATCTTGCGTATTTCATTTTATTTTTTTGCTTTATGTATTACGCTATAAGCTTTAAGAAAACACTTAAGCAAATAACTTACTATATTTATTAAACAAAAAAAATCCCGATTTACATCGGGATTTTTATATTGTGTTTAAAACTATTACTTTTCAGCAACAATTTCGTATGGTAATTCAACGATAACATCTCTGTGTAAACGGATGCTTGCATTGTATTTTCCTGTACGTTTTACAATTCCGCTTGTAATGAATTTTCTATCGATAGCGTTACCTGATTTCTCTAATGCCTCAGCAATATCGATATTAGTAACAGAACCAAATAATTTTTCTCCACCAGCTTTTGCTGTAATTTTAATTTCAAGAGCTTTAAGCGCTTCAGCTGTAGCTTTTGCATCAGCAACGATTTTAGCTTCTTTGTGAGCTCTTTGTTTTAAATTTTCAGCTAAAACTTTTTTAGCAGAAGGAGTTGCTAATACTGCAAATCCTTGAGGAATTAAGAAGTTACGTCCGTAACCTGGTTTTACAGATACTACATCATCTTTAAATCCTAAGTTTTGTACATCTTGTTTTAAAATAAGTTCCATGTTGTTGTCCTTATATTTTAGAAGTTAGGTTCTGCTTTATACAGAAACCAGCGACTAGAGTTTTTAATTATTTTAATAAATCGGCCACGTATGGCATTAAAGCTAAGTGACGAGCTCTTTTTACAGCTACAGAAACTTTTCTTTGGTATTTTAATGAAGTTCCAGTTAAACGACGTGGAAGAATTTTTCCTTGCTCGTTAACGAATTTCAATAAGAAATCAGCATCTTTATAATCGATGTATTTGATTCCTGATTTTTTGAAACGGCAATACTTTTTAGTTTTGTTAGTTTCAATGTTTAAAGGCGTTAAATATCTGATATCTCCGTCTTTTTTTCCTTTTGCAGATTGCTCAATTGTAGACATAATAATTACGCTTTAGTAGATTTTAATTTTGCTCTTCTTCTTTCCGCCCATGAAATAGCATGTTTATCTAAACTTACAGTTAAGAAACGCATAACTCTTTCGTCACGTCTAAATTCAGTTTCAAAAGCAAGTAGAACTTCTCCAGCTACTTTGAACTCAAATAAGTGATAAAAACCACTTTTTTTGTTTTGGATTTCGTAAGCCATTTTTTTAAGACCCCAATCCTCTTTTGATACCATTTCAGCTCCTCTACTAGTAAGAAATTCTTCAAATTTCGTTACTGTTTCCTTCACCTGAACCTCAGATAAAACGGGATTTAAAATGAAAACAGTTTCATAATGATTCATAAATACAATATTTATTTGTTAAAATTGGGTGCAAAAGTAATTATTATTTTTAAATATGCAACACGTTTTTTCAATTATTCGTCATAATGCAAAAAATATGTACTGATTTTAGTTTTTTTTCCAAAAAAATAATACATTTACTACTGCTATCCTGAATTTATTCTAAATTTAAATGTTATGAAACTAAACTGTGTTGTTGTAGATGATAGTTCTATACAAAGGACAATTATTGCAAAATTAGTTAATAATCACCCAGGTTTGCACTTAGTTGGGGATTTTTCTAATGCAATAGAGGCAAAAAGTTGTATCTCTCTAAATAATATCGATTTAATATTTCTTGATATAGAAATGCCGGTTATTAATGGATTTGATTTTCTTGACGGTTTAAAATCTAAACCGCAGATTATATTTATTACTTCTAAAGCAGAATATGCTTTAAAAGCATTTGATTATGATGCAACGGATTATTTACAAAAACCTATTGCGGTAGATCGTTTTAATGCTTCTGTGAAAAGAGCTATTGATATGCATTTGCTGAAAAAAGAAGTCAAAGAAGAAGAAGGTGAACATATTTTTATTAAAAGCAACCTTAAAAAGCTTAAAATATTTACGGCAAAAATTAAATGGATTGAAGCTTTTGGAGACTACGTAAGAGTAGTTACTGAAGATGACAGCAATCTTGTGCTTTCAACGATGAAATCTTTTGAAAATGATTTATCAAAAGACAAATTTATTCGTGTACACAAATCTTATATTATCAATATCGACAAAGTAGAAAGATTCAACAGTAAATTTGCCGAAATCGGGATTACTAAAATTCCATTAAGCCGAAACAAAAAAGAAGATTTAGTAAAAGCACTGTCTACGTCGTAATTTTAATAAAAATCGACATTTACAACAACTTTTATAGCTCTGTATTGAGCAACAGCTTCAAAACTATTCAACATTTTCTGAATAGTTTTTTTTGTATTACCCAAATGCATATTCTGCGGAATCTTAATTAAAATGGTTCGAATGTATTCATTTCGTATTCTGCTTATTGCCGGCTCTTCCGGACCCAAAACAGGTAAATTTAAATTTTGACTCATAACCTGATAAAGCCACATAGATCCTTCTTTTAATTTATCAAAATCACGGTGTTTTAAAGTCAATTTTATAATTCGAAAATAAGGCGGATATTTATAAATCTGTCTGTCATACAACTGCTCCTTATACATACCTAAATAATTATGGTTTGTAACCTGCTGAATTGTATTATGATTTGGATTATAAGTCTGAATAATAACTTTTCCTTGTTTTTCAGATCTTCCTGCTCTTCCTGCAACCTGAGTCATCATTTGAAAACTACGTTCAAAAGCCCTAAAGTCAGGATGATGAAGCATATTATCAGCATTCATAATTCCAACAAGACTTACATTGTCAAAATCCAGACCTTTGGCCAGCATTTGTGTGCCGACTAAAATATCAATTTCACGATTTTTAAACGTATCAATAATTTTTTCAAAACCAAATTTCCCTCGCGTTGTATCCTGATCCATACGGGCCGTTTTTGCTTTGGGAAAAAGTGATCCCAGCTCCTGCTCTATTTGTTCAGTACCAAAACCTTTGGTTGTTAAATCTATACTCGAACAGCTGTGACAATTTGTAGGCTTGGCAATAGCATAACCGCAATAATGACATCGCAGCTGATTTTTAAATTTATGATACGTTAAACTTACATCACATTGCTGGCAGTGCGGCACATGTCCGCAAGTCATGCATTCTATTATAGGCGAATATCCTCTTCTGTTTTGAAATAAAATAACCTGTTCACCCAATGCCAATGCTTCGGTAATTTCTTCTATTAAAACGTCGCTAAAATGCCCCGTCATTCTTTTTCTAAAGTGTTTGTCTTTTAAATCAACCAAAACAACTTCGGGCATGCGGACATTTTTATAACGCTCAGTAAGCGTAACCAGACCATATTTATCATTTTGCGTATTAAAATAAGTCTCAATACTTGGCGTTGCAGATCCCAGCAAAACTTTGGCATTATGAAAATTAGCCAAAACAATTGCCGCATCTCTTGCGTGATATCTTGGTGCAGGATCAGTCTGTTTAAAAGTCTGTTCGTGCTCTTCATCAACAATCAATAAACCAAGATCGTTAAACGGAAGAAACAAAGCAGACCTTGCTCCTATTACAATCTGAGCTTTCTCTGAGTTTTCGAGTGTTTGTCTCCAAACCTCAACTCTTTCATTATTGCTGTATTTAGAATGAAAAACAGCTACTTTATCTCCAAAATGAAGTCTTAAACGTGAAACTAACTGTGTTGTAAGTGCAATTTCAGGAAGCAGATACAAAACCTGTCTTCCTGTCTGCAGATATTCTTCTATTAATTTAATATAAATTTCGGTTTTCCCGCTCGAAGTTACACCATGAAGCAGACACACTTCTTTTTCTGTAAAACTATCTTTTATGGCTTGAAATGCATTTTCCTGCGCTTCGCTTAACTGAAGTTCTTTTTCTGATTTCTCACCTTTATAAGAAACCCTGTCATGTTGTAAATGATATTCTTCGAAGATTTCTTTATCGATTAAAGCTTTTACAACAGCCGCAGTAGAATTAGAAAATTCAATTAACTTTTTTACTGTAATAGGTTTCTTTTCCGAAGCACTGATTTGAAAATACGCTAAAACAATTTCTTTTTGTTTGTTGGCATTTTTTAAAACTTCCAGTAATTCTTCTAAACCATTATCTGATTCGTATTTAGAATGCAATTTTACATATCGAACCAATTTTGGCTTGTAGCTTTCCTTTATTTCTTCTTCTAAAAAAATAATATCACGCGCTATTAATTTTTGAAGAATTGGAAGTATATTTTTTCTGTTTAAAATCGAAGCTATTTCCTGAACCGTAAGCGAGCTCTGATGCTGTAAAGCTTCGTAAATCAAAAATTCATCATCAGAAAGTTCAGAATCATTTACTACAACATCCGGCTTATGCGAAACTATAGTTTCACTTTCCAGCAGTAATCCCGTAGGAAACGCACCGCGGTATACATCGCCAATACCACACATATAGTAATTAGCCACCCAAAGCCAGTGTTTAATCTGTGTTTCGGTAGCAATTGGCTTTTCATCTAAAATTTGATGGATTTCTTTTGCTTCATATAAAGTCGGCGCATTTTCATGAATATCAAGAACGAGAGCCGTGTATATTTTGCTTTTACCAAAAGGCACCGCCACACGCATTCCTTTTTTTATAAAATGGAACTCAGCCTCAGAAACACGATATGTAAAAGTTTTTGCTAAGGAAAGCGGTAAAATAACTTCGATAAAAAACATGCAATAGTATATATGAGTAGAAAATTACTTTTTCTGTAAAGGTTTAGCAAGATAATCATTAACCAGTTTTAAAGTATGGTTCAATGATTCCGGATTGGTCCAGTCATCATGCCCCGAAATTATATAAATCGGTTTTTTGAATTTTGTTTGTACTTTTTTAATTGATTTTTTCCATTCTTTTACATCAGAATCTCCTAAATACCCCAAATCTTCTGCTTCGGCACTTTTTACAAAACAGCCTCCATAGAGGATTTTCTCTTTTCCAAACCAAGCTACAATATTATCAGGAGCGTGTCCTTTTCCCGGATAATAAACCTCAAAAGTATGATTTCCAACAGTAAATGTTGTATCATTTGGAATTATAAATTCAGATCTTGGTTCGTTTTGCGCTTTTAAAATATCATCTGTCAATTTAATAGAATACGTTTTGATTCCTTTTTTTCTGTAAAAATCAAATCCTCCCGCGCGATCTTCATGCGAATGTGTTCCAAAAAGCATTACGACATTTTTATTATGTCGTGATTTTATACTATCTAATAAAGGCTGAAACTGCGTTTTATCCCAAGGTGCGTCAAAAAGAACAACTCCTTTATCTGTAACAACATACATGGCATTAGCAGAAATCTTGTTTCCTTTATAATCATTAAATGTCCTATAAACATAAAAGTCACCTGTAAGATGACTTATTTGTAATGGTGAATTCTTAGATTGTCCAAAGCTGTTTAAAACTATAACTAAGAATAAAACTATCGAAGCTATTTTTCGCATTTATATTTTTAAATTAATTTTTTACTCTCGTCCAGTATTGAGTTCTTCCCATTAAAGATATTCCAACATAACCGCGAAGTTTTAATTTATCTGCAGATTCTAATGAGATATAACATTTGTATTTTTTACCGCTTGTAGGATCTAAAATAGTCCCGCCGTTATATTCTGAACCATCTTTTTTAAGACCATTTATAATAACCATTCCTAAAATTGGTTTGTTTTTTTCGGCGCCGTCACATTTTGAACAAACGTCTTTTTTATGATTTTCGCGAAGTATTTCTACAACCTTACCGTAAATTTTTCCAGATTTTTCATAGATCTCTACTACAGATTTTGCTTCACCTGTTTCGTCATCAATTGTCTTCCATTTTCCAATTACATTTTGGCTTTGCATGGTCAGGGCAAAGAAGAGCACTCCAATAGTCAGCATCAAGTTTTTCATATTATTTTTCTTTTTTTTGTTTTAATTTTCTGATAGAAGCATTCAATTCGAACCCTAAAAGCAGAATCATACAGTTTATCCAAATATAAAACATTAGAATTAATAATGTCCCAATAGAACCATAAAGTTCGTTATATTTTGAAAATTTTATAACCCAAATCCCAAAAAAGAACGAAGATATAACAAATAAGACAGTCGTAAAAACAGAGCCGATGCTTATAAAAGGCACTTTATTGTACTGTTTGGTACCATAACGCAATAATATTGAAGATGTTATCAAAATCATTAACATTACAAACAAATATCGACCCCAAATAATCAAAGGAATACGATCACTTAGCACATCCTGAATAATAGTTTTTTGAATAAAAACCTCAAAAACAACAATTGTTGCTACAGTTACAAAGAGGATTACAGTCATAACCAGCGAAATTGCCAGTGCAACTAAATACTGTCTGAAAAAACCGCGTTTATCAAAAACGTGTTTAGAAGATTCAAAACCGCTTAAAATTCCGTTAATACCGTTTGCCATTAAAAAAATAGAAAGCAAAAATCCCGAAGAAAGTAAGCCAGAATGACTATTATTTAAAATATCGCTGATAATTTTACTAATAGCATCATAAGTATTTGGAGGAACACTCTGCTGCACAAACTGCAGAAAATCGTCCTGAAAATTATCTATAGGAATAAACGGAATTAAGTTTAATATAAATAATGCGAAAGGAAAAAGAGCCATAAAAAAGCTGAAAGAAACCGCACTTGCATGATATGAAAAAGCCCCCTCAAGAATCCCTAAAGTGTACATTTCCAGCAAATCATACAATGAAAAACCTTCCAGCCACGGAAGCTTTATTTTTTTTAAAAGTCCGGCCAGATTGCGTATAACAGGCAATTTATCAATCCGGTCTTCTATTTCTTTCGACATATTTTAAATTTTAGATTGTTGATTTTAGATTTTAGAATATTTCTAACTTCTAACTCCTGACTTCTAACTTTTTGCTTAAAAAGCCTTCAAACTCAAATCCATATTATAAACAGAATGCGTTAAAGCTCCAGATGAAATGTAATTTACACCGCATAAAGCATATTCGCGAATTGTTTTTTCGTTAATATTACCCGAAGATTCTGTCTGGCATTTTGTTCCAATTAATTGAACTGCCGTTTTTGTATCTTCATAATTAAAATTATCAATCAGGATTCTGTGAACACCATCGCTTAACAAAATCTCTCTGATTTCGTCTAAACTTCTGGCTTCAACAATAATTTTCAAATCAAGATTATTTTCTTTTAAATATTCTTTTGTTTTAGAAATAGCGCGTGTAATCCCGCCGGCAAAATCAATATGGTTGTCTTTCAGCATTACCATATCATAAAGAGCAAAACGGTGATTCTCACCTCCTCCAATTTTTACCGCCCATTTTTCTGCAGCTCTAAAATTTGGAGTTGTTTTTCGGGTATCTAAAATTTTAGCGCCGGTTCCTTCTAATAAGTCAACATACTGACTGGTTTTCGTAGCAATTGCCGACATTCTCTGCATAGTATTCAAAACCACTCTTTCGCCTTTTAAAATAGACTGTGAGCTTCCAGAAACTTCAAAAACAACTTCGCCGTATTCTACATGCGTTCCGTCTTCGATAAAAGTTTTTACTTTTAATTTTGGATCAACGTGTTCAAATATCATTTTAGCAAGCTCAACACCAGCAATAATCCCTTGATCTTTTACCAATAATTTTGCTTGTCCGTGTGCTGTATCTGGAATACATGCCAGCGAACTGTAATCGCCTGTACCCACATCTTCGCGTATTGCATTGGTAATCAACAGTTGTAATTCGGCTTGAAATTGTGCTTCGCTTATCATATTTTTAAATTTTATGAATTGCTAAATTAGAACATATTTCGGGGATTTAAAAGTTCAGTTAATATGAAAAATCATTTAAAACATTAAATTTTTCTTTTTTAACCATTAAGGTTTTAAGAAAAATTAAGCTTTTATTTAGTTAGCAAAACTCGATTATCTAATTGAATACAGCGTATCAAGATTAAGTTCAATTTCTTAATAAACTTGATCTCTTAATGATTGAAAAAGAAAAACATTAAATACCTTTGAAGTTCATTCAAACAAAATCATGGCACTAATTAAAGATATTTACTCGGTTTCTTTTTACGAAAAATTTGGTCAGGCTGTCGCCGAAGTTTATCCTTCATTCGACAAACAAAAATTTATTGAAACCATTTACGAAGGCGATTTTGCTCAAAAAGAATGGAAAGAACGCATGAAACATACTACAGTTGTCTTTCATCAATTTATGCCTCAAAACTTTCCCGAAGCCACAGCTTTAATTGATAAAATCATTAAAAATCTTAGGAAAAACAATTTTGCAGACAGCAATCTGGCTTTCATTTTTTTTGCCGATTACATCGAAATGTATGGTTTAGACGATTTTAAAACTTCGGCGAAAGCCTTTGTTTCAATCACACAATTTATCAGTTGTGAATTTGCCGTTCGTCCTTTCATTTTAAAATACAAAGAAAAAATGATTGATGAAATGGTCAAATGGTCTTTGCATGAAAATCATCACGTTCGAAGATTAGCAAGCGAAGGTTCACGCCCAAGATTACCGTGGGCAATGGCGATTCCTTTCTTAAAAAAAGATCCTACTTCTATTCTTCCAATTTTAGAAAACCTCAAAAATGATCCTTCAGAATATGTTCGAAGAAGTGTCGCCAATAATCTGAATGATATTGTAAAAGATAATCCGGAAATTGTTTTAGAAATCGCAAAAAGATGGAAAGGCCACACCAAAGAAACTGACGGAATTATCAAACACGGCTGCCGAACGTTATTAAAACAAGGACATCCTGAAATTCTAAGTCATTATGGTTTAGAAAGCACAAATATTGAACTTTCGTCTTTCGAAATCAAAACGCCAAAAGTAAAAATCGGCGAATATCTGCAGTTTCACTTTCATTTAAATAATAAAAATGAAGAAGCGAAAACGGTACGTTTAGAATATGCGGTTCATTATAAAAAAGCAAAAGGTCATTTGGCAAAAAAGGTTTTCAAAATCAGCGAGAAAATTTATCATCCCAATCAATTAACCAAAGTGGAAAGAAATCAATCTTTCAAGATTATTACGACACGTGTTTTTCACACTGGAATTCATCAATTGTCAATTATTATTAATGGAACTGAAAGTGACGTTTTAGAGTTTGAATTGATTGATTAACCATACTCCGGAGGAGTAAAATATTTATAGAAAATTAGAACATCATATTAAAAAAAGCTCCAGCGGAGCGACATATTTCACCCCGCTGGGGTTTTATTATGCGGTTGTTAATTATTTCTATAAATATTTTACCCCTCCGGGGTATTTTGCTTATTTTTATAACACAAAAAGCAAAAAACAACTTTCTTAACCTAAATTAAGTTAGAGACCAACACAACCTCTCTAATTTTGTTTCAACTAAAAAATTTCACATGTCAAATATCAGTTTAATTATCGAAGAACGCGCTGCCAACATTGGCAATTTTATGGTAGGGAGATTATTGCCTTTCCGCGAAAAAAGAGCCGTTGGACCATTTGTTTTTATCGATCATATGGGACCGGCACACTTAAGTGACCATGAAAATATGGATGTTCCTCCGCATCCGCATATCGGACTTTCTACGCTTACTTTTTTGTTTGAAGGAAGCATTATGCATCGAGACAGTTTAGGAACAGAACTCGAAATAAAACCCGGCGCGGTAAACTGGATGACAGCCGGAAAAGGAATTGTACATTCTGAAAGAACGCCTGAATATTTAAGACATTCGGACAAAATGCTTCATGGATTACAGATTTGGGTGGCACTTCCTAAAGAATTGGAACAAATGGACCCGAATTTTACGCATGTTGAAGCAGATGATATTCCATCTTGGGAAGAAAACGGCGTTTCGTATAAACTAATTGCCGGTGAAGCTTTCGGAAAAAAATCTCCAGTTCCTGTTTACAGTCCGTTATATTTTATTGAAATTAAAAGTCCAACGACACAAAAAATTAATATTGGAAACCATTTATTTGGCGAAAGCGGCTTGTACATTTTAGAAGGAAGCATCAAAAGCGGTGAACACGTTTACGATCCGAAACAAATTTTGATTACGAATGACAGTACGCTTTGTGAATTTGAAATTACTGCAAATTCTACAGTTTATATTTTTGGCGGACAGCCGTTTCCGGAAGAACATTTTATCTTTTGGAATTTTGTTTCTTCGGATAAAGAATTAATCGAAAAAGCAAAAAGAGACTGGACAGCTCAGACTTTCCCGAAAGTTCCTGGCGAAACCGAATTTGTTCCATTACCAGAACCAAGAATGAAATAATTATGGATACCATTTCAGCAAAAATAGATACGCGTTTGTATCGTACCGAAATAAAATCAGCATCTGATAATATTTTAATTTCTGATGAACCGCAGGAATTGGGCGGTAAAAATTTAGGTTTGAACCCGACCGAACTTTTAGCCGCTTCATTGGCTTCGTGCACCGTAATTACGTTACGAATGTACATTAACAGAAAACAATGGAACGTTGAAGAAATCAATGTAAAAATAGATTTTGACAGAAATTCTGAACGAAGCGTATCGGTTTTCACAAGAAAAATTGAAGTAATCGGAGATGTTGATGAAACGCAAAGACAACGCTTAGAAACAATAGCAAACAGCTGTCCGATTCATAAAACATTGACACATACCATCGAAATTAAAACGACTTTAATCTAAAAAACATAATGGAAATTCAACAAATAAACGATACTAAAAAAGGCTATTTTGAAGCGGTAGAAGACGGAAAAGAAGCCGGAAAAATGACATATACCTGGGCAGGAGATTCGCAATTTATTATTGACCACACAGAAGTAAGTCCGGAATTCAATGGAAAAGGTGTCGGTAAAAAAATGCTTATGGGAGCTGTCGATTACGCCCGAAAAAATAATGTAAAAATTATTCCGCTTTGTCCTTTCGCGAAAAGCGTTTTTGATAAGGTGGAGGAAATACGTGATGTACTTTCTTGAGAAAAGGTTCTAAGTTTTTTTTAACCGCAAAGCACGCTAAGGATTACGCAAAGTTCGCAAAGTTTTAGACAAAGCTTTGCGAACTTTGCGTTTATACTAAGTTAGCATATAAAAAAACCTTGCGCTCTTTGCGGTTAAAAAAACTTTGCATCTTTGTCTCTTTGAAACTTTGCCTCTTTGGAAATCTCCTCCAAAACTCTTACATTTGCATGTAATTTAAACTTAGAGTATGACAAGGATAATTACGCTTTTCTGTATTTTTATGACGCAAATCGGCTTTTCTCAATCGGCTGAAAGTTATTTAGAAAAAATCAGAAATAATGAAGCTCTCTTAACAGCTTTTTTTCAACAAATGCCAAAAGGAGGCGATTTACACCACCATTTTTCAGGATCCGTTTATGCAGAACCGCTTTTAGAAAGAGCCATCGCAGAAGACTTTTATTTGAATGTAGAAACGATGGCGGTCTCTAAAACGAAACCTGCAAAAGGAAACTGGCAGACTTTTTCTTCTCTAAAAAATAACGATAAATTAGATTATTATCAGCAGCAAATTATGCAGACTTGGTCAATTAAAGATTATAACGGATCAGTACCTTCTGATGATCAATTCTTTGATTCATTCATGAAATTCGAACCCACAATTGCAGGTCATTTTGCAGAAGGAATGTTGGAATTAAAAAAACGCGCACTTTCTGAAAACGTAAGTTACATCGAAACCCAATTATCTACAATTCCGTGCGATATGAATGTTTCAGATTTATCCGATTTCAATACAAAACTTCGACAGGCTTCGGCTCAAAAAGATGAAAAAGCGGTTTTTAAACTTTTAGACGAATTGTATAAAGCGCTTCAGAAAAAAGATGCTAAAAAATATGCTGATGATTTCAACAACAATTTCTTAGCAAAACTCCATAAAGATTTGAAAATGGATGACGAACGTTTTACAATGCGTTATCAAAACTTTGTACTTCGTTTTATGGAACCTGTAGATTTGTTTAAAAATCTGACAATTGCTTTTATTTCGTCAAGCGAAAGCAAATTAACTGCGGGTGTAAATATCGTTTCTCCAGAACATGGCGAAAATTCGATGAAAGATTACTGGCTTCATATGGTGATGTTTAAATACTGTCATTCTAAATTTCCAGATGTAAAATATACGCTTCATGCGGGCGAACTAACTTTAGGTTTGGTTCAGCCGGAAGAACTGACTTGGCATATTAATGATGCAATTTACATTGCAGGAGCCAACAGAATTGGCCACGGAGTTGATATGGCCTACGAAGCAAACTCTTACGATTTATTGCGTTATATGTCTAAAAATAATATTCCGATTGAGATTAATTTAGTGAGTAACGAATTCATTTTGAAAGTAAAAGAAAACAGGCATCCTTTTACACTTTACAAAGAATTCAATGTTCCAATCGTGATCAGTACGGATGATGCAGGAATTTTAAGAACCAATATGACCGAGCAATATGTTTTATTGGCAAAAAGATATCCTGACGTAAATTATGAAACGATTAAAAAATACGTTTATAACAGCATTAATTACAGTTTTATTCAAGACGCTTCGGTTAAAAAACAATTATTGAAAGATTTGGACAATCGTTTTAAAACTTTTGAAGCTAAGTTTTCTAAAAATTAAACTGTAAAATGTTTCACGCAGATTTTACAGGTTTAAGCTGATAATCGCTGATCTTTTAAATAAAAATAAAATCTGGCAGATAATTCAAATAATATTATGATTCTAGAAGCCGCATTTCTTTACGTAAAGCCTGAATTGGCCAATCAATTTGAAGGTGATTTTATAAAAGCAAGTCAATATATTTCGTCAATTGATGGTTATTTGGGACATCGATTAGAAAAATGTCTTGAAGTTGAAAACAAATATCTTTTATTGGTTGATTGGAATACGCTTGAAGATCATACAGTAGGTTTTCGAACTTCTGAAGCGTATTTAGAATGGAAAAAGATTTTACATAATTATTATGAACCGTTTCCAATTGTAGAACATTTTGAAACGGTTTTTGAAAATAAGAAATAATTTTATTTCGCCACAGATTTCACAGATTAACACAGATTAAAAAAATCATTTTAAATTTTTTAATCTGCGGCAAAAAATCACTCACTCCCGATAGCTATCGGGATTGCAGATTAAGCCGATTTAAAATTTGTGCGAATTAGTGCAGTTCGTGGCAAGAAAAAAACAATACAATGAATATCAAACTTATCGCCATTGGCAAAACAGATAATAAATCGCTTCAAACTTTGATTGACGATTATACAAAACGTTTGTCTTTTTATATCAAATTTGATTTGGAGATAATTCCAGACATCAAAAACGTAAAAAACTTATCTGAAAGTCAGCAAAAAGAAAAAGAAGGCGAATTGATTCTTTCTAAACTTTCAGCAACCGATCAATTGATTTTGTTGGATGAAAATGGAAAAAACTTTTCCAGCGTTGGTTTTTCTGAAGAATTGCAAAAGAAAATGAATTCAGGCGTTAAAACCTTAGTTTTTGTAATTGGCGGACCTTACGGATTTTCTGAAACGGTTTATAAAAAAGCGCAGGGAAAAGTTTCGCTTTCACTAATGACGTTTTCACATCAAATGGTGCGTTTGTTTTTTATTGAACAGCTGTATAGAGGATTTACGATTTTAAGAAACGAGCCTTATCATCATCAATAATTTAGTGTTCAGCTTTTTAATAGATAAATTCCAGTGGAACTTTATCGCTAAAAGTATCTAAATCATGAACCAAAATTTTATTTTGAATATATTCTTCGTAACTCATATTCTTATCAAAAACAAAAATAAGCTGCGAATTAATCGCTAAATCAATTCTAGAAAATTCTTTTAAAAGATCGGTTTTCTTTACCTCAGAATTGTTATTCAGTACAACTAAATCATTTCCTTTTCTAAAATGAAATATAAAACCCACATTTTCTGTTGGTTTTTCCATTTTGTAAAACACTTTTGTAAAAGGCAAAAAAGCAAGATTCTTTCCAACAGAATCTGCATACGAATAATAGTTTTCAGATTCTTCGTTTTGATGCATTTTTTCGCTGCGCTTTTTTTCCTGCATCTTCATTACCTGAGGTATCACCAGTTTTAACGGCAGACGTTTATCAATATTTAAAATCCAGTTTGTTGAAATAATAGCGCTTTTTCGATTTAGTTCAGCCAGAGTGTCTTTTCCTTCAACTTTAAAAAATATATAAATAGGCGAATGATCCTGTACATCTTTTACGATTGAGACATTTGATTTTGGTAATAAAACGTCTTGCTTATTTCCGCAAGAAAAAAGAAGTAAAGCAATAATAAGGCTAAGGTATCTCATAATGGTTTTTAAATATTTTAAACTTTTTTGTCATTTCTCCTTTCAGTCGAAATGACAATCACTCGTTTACAAATTCAATTTATTAAACAAAGTAACACATTCTACCGCTTCTTTTACATCGTGAACGCGAAGAATTTTTGCTCCTTTTGTCAAAGCAATCGTGTTTAAAAATGTTGTAGCATTCAAAGCTTCCTGAGGTGTAATATTTAATGTTTTGTATATCATCGATTTTCTTGAAATCCCAGCTAAAACAGGCAATTCTAAAACATTAAAAAGCTCCATTTTCTGCATAACTTCATAATTCTGATCGGTAGTTTTTGCAAAACCAAAACCTGGATCGAGAATTAAATCGTTGATTCCGAAACTTCTTGCTTTTGCAACTTTCTCTGAAAAATAAAAAAGCATTTCTTTTATAATATCATCGTATTGCGTCAGACTCTGCATTGTTTGCGGATTTCCACGCATGTGCATCATAATGTATGGAACGTTGTAATGCGCAATTACATCAAACATTTTATCGTCTAATTCGCCGGCTGCAATATCATTTATAATTGCAGCACCGCTTTCTATACTGGCTTTTGCAACCTCAGCTCTAAAAGTATCAATTGATAATAATGTTTCCGGAAAGTGCTTTAAAATCAATTTGATTGCGGGAACAATTCGGTCGATTTCTTCTTGTTCGGTTACAAATTCGGCGCTTGGCTTGCTTGAATAAGCGCCGATATCAATAAAATCAGCACCTTCAGCAAGCATTTTTTCTACTTGTGAAAGGATTTCAGATTCGTTTTTATATTTTCCGCCGTCAAAAAAAGAATTTGGAGTTACATTTAAGATTCCCATTATTTTAGGAATCTCCAAATCGATCAAACGGCCTTTGCAATTAATAAACATTTTAGTTTCAAGTTTTATTTGTTTCAGGTTTCAGGCTTAGCGTTAACAATTTGTTTGGAAAAAACTTGAAACAAAGAAAACCTGAAACTTGAAACTATTTAATATAATCCCTATTTTTGAAGAAATTTTAGCAAATATACAGCAATAAATGAAGAATACTTCTCAAGAATTTGATAATGTAATTGAGGTTTGCAGAACCTTGTTTATTAATAAAATGACCGATTACGGCAGCGCATGGCGTATTTTAAGACTGCCTTCGCTTACAGATCAGATTTTCATAAAAGCGCAAAGAATCAGAAGTTTACAGGAAAACGAAGTTCGTAAAGTTGACGAAGACGAAAAAGGCGAATTTATCGGAATTATCAATTATTCGATTATGGCTTTGATTCAGTTAGAACTTGGCGTTGTCGAACAACCGGATCTTGACGTTGAAAAAGCGACTGAATTATATGATGCTAAAGTAAAACAGACTAAAGAACTAATGGAAGCCAAAAACCATGACTATGGCGAAGCGTGGCGCGATATGCGTGTAAGTTCTTTAACTGATTTGATCCTGCAGAAGATCCTTCGTGTAAAGCAAATTGAAGATAATAAAGGAAAAACAATCGTTTCTGAAGGTATCGACGCTAATTATCAGGATATGATTAATTATTCTGTTTTTGCCTTAATTTTAAACCCAATCATTAAATAAAATTCCAAAAAATAAAATTCCAAATTCCAATACTAAAAACTTGGAATTTGGAATTTAAAAAATTGGAATTTCTAAATAAGTCTCATGAAAAACATCATTACTCAATTCTCCCGATTATTTGTCGGCGTACTTTTTATAATTTCAGGATTAATTAAATTAAACGATCCGGTTGGATTCTCTTATAAATTAACTGAATATTTTAGTGAGCCTGTTTTTAACCTGCCTTTTTTAGAGCCTTTTACGCTGAGTATGGCTGTTTTTCTGGTAATTTTAGAAGTAGTTTTAGGTGTAATGTTACTGGTAGGTTACAAAGCCACACAAACCATTTGGGCTTTATTACTTTTAATTGTTTTCTTTACTTTCCTTACCTTCTACTCTGCTTATTTTGATGTGGTAAAAGATTGCGGCTGTTTTGGCGATGCTTTAAAATTAACACCTTGGCAGTCATTTACAAAAGATGTTGTTTTATTATTCTTTATCCTGATTTTATTTTTCAATCAAAAATTAATAAAACCTTTATTTTCAACTGCAAAAACAAATTTTGCTGTTTACTTAAGTGTCATTTTATCTGCTTTTATGGCGTATTGGGTTTTAAATCACAATCCAATAAAAGATTTCCGTCCGTATAAAGTTGGAAATAATATCGAGAAAGGAATGGAAATTCCGGAAGGCGCACCAAAATCAGTTGTTGAAATGATTTTTATTTACAAAGTAAACGGCGTTGACAAAGAATTTAAAGAAAAAGATTTAATGAATATTCCAGAAGGTGCCGTTTTTGTTGACAGGAAAGACAAAGTAATTTCTGAAGGTTATGTGCCGCCAATTCATGATTTTACAATGACAAAAGATGATTCTGACTACAAAGACGAATTACTGAAAGAACCAAAATTAGTTGTTTTTGTTACTTACGATTTAACAAAATCAAATCCTGACGGAATGAAGAAACTAGCAAAAGTTTCTGCTGATGCAAAAGCAAAAGGCTACAAAGTTATCGCTATGACTGCTTCTGGAGCCGATGAAATTGCAAAAGCTAAAAAAGAATACAATTTAAATGTTGATTTTTATTTCTGCGATGCTACAACTTTAAAAACCATCGAAAGAGCAAATCCTAGTATTGTAGTCCTTCACAAAGGAACTGTAGCACAAAAAGTTCATTATAATGATATTGATGATTTAAAATTATCAGACGTTGCATACGGAATTTAAAATCAAATATAAAATCAAAAAAGCCACAATATAAATTGTGGTTTTTTTTTTACATAATTATTTATTTTTGCATTCTTAAATTAAGGTAATGAATTATCAGAAATACGATCTGTATAAAAATAGCAACACTACCATTTTCGAATTTAAAAGCATTAGCAGAAATGGAGAAATAAAAAAAGTTATACTTTTTAAAGCACTTCAATCTGAACAAATTTACAATTTGGCATTTGGAGATCTGATATATAATGAAACTGAACAAAAATATCTTTTAGACGATTCAGTAATTACTAATAACGGCGATAGAAATGTTATTCTTGCCACTGTCGCACAATCGATATATATTTTTACCGAAAAATATCCTGAAAAAATGGTATTTTTTAAAGGAAGTACATTAGGAAGAACCAGATTATACAGACGAGTAATAACCATTAACTTAGAAGAATTATCCAAAACTTTTCTTATCTTTGGAGCAATAAAGAATGAGACTGGCAATGTTATAAATGTCCCTTTTAAATCAAATAAAGATTTTTTTGGATTCATTTTAAAAAGAAAAGAATTATGAAGACGATAATAAAAAAAGAATTATCTAAAAATATAAATTTGTCTACTGATTCAAAGACAAAGATTAATAAAAAATTAGACGATTTAAAAAATATCGAATGTGACAAACAAGAAGAAGTAAGCAAACTTACTTTCAAATTAAAGATATAACATTATTATTTTAAATACATAAAGTCCATATTAAATTGGGCTTTTTTTATGCCTGAAAAATATCTTTCAAAACGAAAATTCTATGAAACAAATACTAAAATTATTTTTTGCTTTTTTAATTACAGCCTTTTCGTTTTCAATTGCATTTAGCCAAGAAAAAAAACAAAATGAAAATCAACGTTATATTTTCTTCTTTCACAACAAATTTGTCGAAGAAAATGATTTGAATGTTTCTCATCCGGAATATGGGAAAGCAGAATATAATCAAATTTTAGAATCTTTTAGAAAAGATAATTTTATAGTTTTCAGCGAAAAAAGAAAGAAAAATACCAACGCTGCAGATTATGCCGAAAAAGTTGTAAAGCAAATTCAAAAGCTCATAAAAAAAGGCGTAAAACCAAATAAAATTACGGTTATTGGAACTTCAAAAGGCGGTTATATTGCGCAGTATGTTTCGACTTATTTGGCAAATCCCGATGTTAATTTTGTTTTTATTGGATGTTTTAGAGATTCAGACATAAAAGAAATTCAAGATATTAATTACTGTGGCAACATTTTGACTATTTATGAAAAATCAGATATCTATGGTGTGTCAGCAATTAGAAGAAAAGAAACATCAAAATTAAAAGTAAATCATTTTAAAGAAATCGAATTAAATACAGGACTCAAACATGGTTTTTTATATAAAGCGGCAGATAATTGGATTGCTCCATGCAAAAAATGGGCAAATGAAAATTATGATCTGAATTAAAAATTTCAGATACGTTTTTAAAATTTGCAAAAATGAATAATAATCTTACATTTGGCGTGTACCAAAAACAAAACTAACCATGAAAAGATTGATTCAATTATCATTTGTTTTATTATTAATAACTGCTTTTGGCTGCTCAAGCGATTCTAATATTATTGATTGTACTTCGCCGCCTGTGTCATTTGCTTTTGAATTTATAGATAAAGATTCTGGTGAAAATTTATACACAAACGGTACTTTTGATGCTAAACAGGCTATTACAGTAACTGACATGGATACAAAGAAAATTGTGCAATATGCCTATATGAAAAGTGATAATTTAAACCGACTTTCGATAGATGCCATAGGATTTCAATCAGGAACTTTTAATTATGAAATAAAAATTGAAAACAAAAGTATTTTTGAACTGCATGTTTCTGCCGAAAGATTAAGTAAAAATGGCTGTAGTTTCAGTAAAGTGAATTCTTTCGAAATTAAAAATGCTGAATCAGAATTAGACAAAACAAATGGTGTTTATAAAATTCGTATTACTACTAAGATCTAATTTTTTAGACAAGTGTAAATCTTAAAGAGCTTAAAAATTAAGCTCTTTTTTTATACTTTATTTTCAAAAAAAATAAAACATAAAAATGCCTTTTCACGACGTTTTTCTCCTTCAAATTTTTCTCTTTTTTACAAAAAAAATACTGATCAATAGTTTTTCAAAAATATAACTTGGAAAAATAATCGATTTCGAAGCCAACTATTACGATTTCAATCCTGTTTTTCTAACCCAAAACTGTCTTTTTGTTACAAAATAAAGGACTCTTGAAATTTTGTTAATCCGCATTTGGCTTTCAATTTGTTTGTTTAACTTTGTTGAAAATCACTAATTCTATGAAACAAATAGCTTTAATATTTATTGCTTTTATTACATTTTCTTGTTCACAGGCTCAAAAAACAAGTTTTTCTAAAGAAGCTTTATCTGAAAAATTATCTGCCATTGACGGAAGTCAGGTTACTTTTAAAAACATTTTAAAAAAATATAAAGGAAAAACTTTGGTAATCGAAGTTTGGGCATCTTGGTGCGGCGACTGTGTAAAAGCAATGCCAAAATTAAAAGAACTACAGGCAAATAATCCTGATGTTTCTTATTTATTCCTTTCTGCTGATAAAACGGCTGAGAAATGGAAAGCTGGAATCGAAAAACACGAATTAAACAAAGGCGATCATTTTATGATGAACGACGGTATGAAAGGCCTCTTTGGAAAAGCAATTGATCTGGACTGGATTCCAAGATATATTGTGGTTGACAAAACGGGAAAAATTGTTTTATACCGTGCTATCGAAACTGATTTCGATAAAATTAACGAAACGCTAAAAAGCTTAAAATAATTTAAATAGCAATATCAATGTCAAAAATCAAATTTTAATTTTGACACTGACTACTTCATTCAAACAAAAAAAATTAAAAGAATAACAAAAACTACCAAAATGAGAAAATCGATTGTTGCAGGAAACTGGAAAATGCATAAAAACGCAGCGCAGACTGAAGAATTATTAAACGAATTAATTACTAAAATTCCAGCAAAAACAAATGCACAAGTTATTGTAGCACCAACTTTTGTAAACTTACAAGCGGCGGCGACAAAATTAAAAAACACAACTATAGGCGTTTCTGCTCAAAATGTTCACCAAGCTGAAGGCGGTGCTTTTACAGGAGAAATATCTGCAGATATGTTAACAAGCATTGGCGTAAATACTGTAATTTTAGGTCACTCTGAGCGCAGAGCTATTTTTCACGAAACTGATGCTTTAATCGCAAACAAAGTAGATACTGCTTTAAAACATGACATGACAGTTATTTTCTGTTTTGGAGAAGAACTAAAAGACCGTCAGTCTAACAATCACTTTAACATTGTTGAAAATCAATTACGTGACGGAGTTTTCCATATTGCAAAAGAATCTTGGTCTAAAATCGTATTAGCTTACGAACCAGTTTGGGCTATTGGAACGGGAGAAACTGCTTCGCCAGAACAAGCTCAGGAAATGCACGAATTTATTAGAGAAACTATCCGTAAAGCTTTTGGAGCTGAAATCGCTGACGAAGTTTCTATTTTATACGGTGGTTCTGTAAAACCAGAAAACGCTAAGGAAATTTTCTCTAAACCAGACGTAGACGGTGGTTTAATTGGAGGTGCTGCTTTAAAAGCTGACGATTTCTTAGCAATTGTTACAGCTATCTAATTTTAGATTTTAGATTTTAGATTTTAGATTTTGAAATCATATAAAAAAAGCGTTCGCACAGCGAACGCTTTTTTTAGCTTCTTTTACTTTCGACTAATTAATAAATGATTTCAAAAGCGGGCAATTGTATTGTTTAAACGTTGATGTTGTTTTATACACAGAATAAAAATCACGAAGTTCTTTTCCAGCTTTAAAGGCCGGCCTTTTATCATCTATAAAATCAGCATAATATGCGTAATAATTACATTCAAAAAGCATTAAGCTTGCCATTGCTTTCTCGTTATTGTTTTTAGACATTTTGAGTGCTTTTTGATAATACATTTTTGCGGTATTTAAATGAAAGTAATTTCCATTTTGATACTTCTTCTTATTCTCTGTATTATCTCCGTAAACATAATCAGTATAAGATTCTCCTGACGTCCAGTCGTAGGCGCTCATCATCCATGAATTTCCTAAATATGAAACATTAAAATAAGCATTTGCCAGCTGTAAATTACTTGAAGCTGTATTTTGTTTTTTCAACTCAATAAGTTTGGCAATAAAATCTGCTTTATTAAAATGATAATCAAATTTACGTTCTTCATATTTTTGTAAAATCTTTGGTTTAAAAGGATCTTCATTCAAATAGCTTTTAAACTCATAATTTTTATCCCAAAAATCCTTTGGCATACTGGCAAAAGTCTCATAAGCCAATTCTAGATTATTGTTTCTAAAGGCAATTGTTCCTTTTAAATCTTTGTAATAGTTACTGTTTGGCGCAAGTGTTCCGGCACAAAGGTATTTTTCAAAAGGCGTTTTGTTTTCCTTTTTCTGTAAAGCAATTAAACGATCAACGTCTTCTAACGTGGCATGACGGTCAAAATAACCAATATAACTATAATAATAAAGATTGTTGTAGGCAGAATACTCTCCCTCATTTTTAATATCTGATTTCATAAAAAACAAACCTGCCGAAACGGTATCTCCTTTTTTATAAAATTCTTCACTGGCAATTCGATACAAACTGTAGAGATTTTTAAATAATCCACTGTCTTTTTCAATCAAATTTTCGATTGAAGAAAAATAAGTAAACAATTGATTTTTAACTTTCTCGTTTTTCAAATCATCTTGTTTTAAAGAGACTAAAGCCAGCAGCATATTTTTTTGCATTTGTATCGACTGATTAGCATTGGCAGAAATCATATCTGTGTATTTCTTTCCTAAATCAATTTCGTCATTTAAAAATAAAATCTGGGCAATTGCAGCGCTTAAATAATCTTTCTGTTCTCCTGAGGCCTTACTGTGAATACTGATTAAGAAATCACGCACTTGTCGTAAGTAAAAAATATCTTTAGTATAATTTTCAGCTTTGGCTTTATCATAATCATCATACCAAATTTCTCGGTCAAAAACTATCGAAGGTGATCCGGCGTTTGAGTATTCCGGTGTTAAAAGCCAATCTTCCAGCTTATTGACTTCTCTTCCTATCAAAAAACTTAAAAGCAGACTATTTGGGTTCAGCTTATAAACTTTTTGAATTGTTTTTAAATCCGGAGCGGGATTTCGAAGACTTTCTATGGCTAAAATTGTGCTTCTTTCTTCATTATTTTGTGCCAACGCCAAAGTTTCTGCTGTTAATTTCCAGTTGTAATGCTGTAAAACGGCAAATGTTTTTTCTTCGCACGATGTAAACACTTTACTAAGCAAATAGTTTTGCATTGCAAAATTATCAATACACAAAGCTTTATAATACAAAGCCCATGGCTTTAAAATAGTGTTTGTTTCTTTATCAAAATAAGTATCATAGAGCCTAATTACTTCTTGTTTATTTTCAGCATAAAAATTGTATCTTAAATATAGAAATGCATATCGTTGTTTTAAAAATTCATCTTTGGCGGATTTTATTTTTTTATCAAAGCTCTCTATATCAGCAGTTGGATGATTTTGACTGTATCCAATATTTCGCCAAGATTCCCATTTTACATCCTGGCTGCCACTGTATTCCATCTTTTTGGCAAATAAAATATATGTGAGCAGGGATTTATTTTTAGACTGCAACAATGCCTGCACGAAAGTATTATTAGGAAATACTTCTTTTAATGCTTTCTTTTTAAAAGCATTGTCAAAATCCTCAGAATTAGTTTCATATAAAATGGCATGAATATCTTCGGTCTTAACATTACTGCCTATTTTTTGCTGCCATTCTTTGCAATTCACTTCCCAGTCGGCTGTAGAAAAAGTATTTGTAGAGTAATACCAATCTGCCGAATAATAAAAGGGCGTTAGTCTAAAAAAGCCTTCTCTTTGTGCTTTAAACAAAGCCAGACGAGATGTTTCCGGCGAAACGCTCCATCCGCAGGCAGAAGAAAATTGAAAACTTAACAGTAAAAACAAACTGCTAAAAACTTTCATAATATTTTGATATGTTATTGATTCCATATTCTTTAATGTATTTTTTATCAAAAGAGAAAAACGTTACTTTGGTCTGATTATCAATTGGGATTTTACTTTTTATAATAGAAATCATCTTTTCGAGTTCAGCATCAGAAATTTTCTCTATCCTTACCTCATCTCCATTTCGCAGATAAGTCTGCCCAACCAGAATATCATCTTGCAATACGTATTTACTATCGTTTATTTTCTTGAGTTTAACGGTATCGTCCATTATATTTTCATAATTAGACAAAATTCCTTTAAACTTACCTCCCCGAAAAACAACTGCCCAGCTGTATAGTGGCAGTGCAACATCGAGTTTTAATTTATAATCACTGTGGGTAATATATTGTTTTAATTCATCACTGGTTCCGATAGAATTTTTGGTTTGAAAATCATCTGGTTTTGTGATATTATAACACATCAGCAGACCTTTATCTACGGGAGGTGTTCCGGCTTTGGTGGCATATTTATATTGCCAAAGACGAATTGTAGCGGCAATTTGAGCGTTTGGAAACTGATTCTTAATTTTTTCAAGGAGATAAAAGTAGTTTTTCTTTGATTTTTCTGTCCAGTCACAATCAATCAAAATTTCTTTAAAATCGATTTTTAATTTTGCTAACTCCAGCGATTTTACCGAATCATAATTGAGATTTTTGTAATCTTTTTGTTTGTAATAATCTTTAGGATACACAATTCCGTAAGCAATTTTTTCTGCCTTGCTTTGAATAATCTTCTGCCCTATTTCCTTTATGCGCATTGAGATTCGGAGCGCTAAAGTGTCTAATTGTTTTTTATTGGTATTTAAAACAACATCATTAGTAATAAAAACAGACGGCGTAATTTCCGGATAGTTTTTATTAAACGAAACATTGTTAATGGTTGCTACAGGGAGAGCTTGTTTCGAATATGGATTCCAATCGACATCAAAAAAGCGAACATACATGTGTTTTACACCCAATTTATTCATCATAGAATCATCTTCTTTCTGAAAATATAAATCCGTTTTCCAGTAACAAAAAGACCTTACAATTTCATGATCTTTCACACAGCCCATTCCGTTTAAAAACAGAAAGAGTACAACAATAAGCATATTCTTCATAATATATAAAATTCCTACAAAAATAAGTAAAAGTTGGCATTCATAATTCCAGTTTTTAATTTATTTATGAACAACTTTTGTATTTGATTCTTACCTTTGCAAAAATTTTTTATTTATGTCGAATATATATTTAGGATATCACTTTACAATTGAACCAAAAGAACTTGGATCAGAAATTTTAGTAGCTGAACTGGGCGAAAAAGCGTTTGAAAGCTTCACAGAAACAGAAAACGGAATTTCGGCTTTTGTGAAAAAAGATTTATGGGATGAAAATATTCTGGATGATATTTATATTCTACAGTCTGAAGAGTTTAAAATTGAGTATACAATTGAAGAAATCGATCAGGTAAACTGGAACGAAGAATGGGAAAAAAACTTTGAACCAATTGATGTTGACGGTAAATGCCACGTTCGCGCGCCGTTTCATCCAAAAACAGATGCTGAATTTGATATTTTGATTGAACCAAAAATGAGTTTTGGAACAGGACATCATGAAACGACACACATGATGATTCAGCATTTGCTTGAAATGGATGTAAAAGGTTTAAAAACTCTTGATATGGGTTGCGGAACTGCAATTTTGGCTATTCTTGCCGAAATGAAAGGCGCTGAACCTATTGATGCGATTGATATTGATAACTGGTGTTATCTTAACTCTATCGAAAATGCTGAGCGCAATAATTGCAAACATATAAGCGTTTATGAGGGCGATGCAGCTTTATTGGCAGGAAAAAAATATGATTTGATTATTGCCAATATCAACCGAAATATTCTGCTAAACGACATGCAGGCTTATGTTGATAGTTTAAATCCAAAGGGAATTATATTATTCAGCGGTTTCTATGAAGAAGACATTCCTTTTATCGATGCTTCGTGCACAGAAAAAGGTTTAACGTATGTTAAAAAGTTACAAAGAAATAACTGGGTATCACTAAAATACGTAAATTAGATAGTAATTACAAAGTACAAAAAACTAAATTAAGATGAGTACTAAAGAGAAAGTAAGAGAAAAAGTCCGCGAGAAAGAAGCGGCTGTGTTCAATAACGAAATCATTATGTATAACGATGATGTAAATACGTTTGACCATGTTATTGATACTTTAATGCGCGTTTGTGACCACACGGCAGAACAAGCCGAACAATGTTCCTTAATTGTACATTACAATGGAAAATGCACTGTAAAAACAGGCCCTATAGAAAAACTTAAACCTCAATGTACACAACTTTTGGAAGCTGGACTAAGCGCTGAGATTGTTTAATTTACCAATAATTTAAAAAACATTCTATTTTATTTTATATTTGAAATAAAATAGAATGTTTTTTTATGGAAGAGTATGGAAAAATATTAATTATTGCAATGCCTGTTTTTCTGGTTTTAATCGTAATCGAAAAACTTTACGGCATTTACAAAAAGAATGATACTGCACCATTAATAGACAGCGTTTCCAGTATCAGCTCCGGAATTACAAATTCTGTAAAAGATGTTTTAGGCCTGAGCGTTACTTTTCTTTCCTATGAATGGATGGTATCTAAAATCGCTCTTTTTCACCAGGAAGCCAGCATCCTCTCTTACATTATCGCCTTTTTTGTTATTGACTTTTATGGTTATTGGAGTCATCGTCTGGCACATCAAATAAATTTTCTTTGGAACAAACACGCCATACATCACAGCAGTGAAGAGTTTAATCTGGCCTGTGCGCTTCGCCAGCCTATTGCGAGTTTGGTTAATTTATTTACTTTTCTGCTTATTCCGGCAGCATTATTGGGCGTTCCTGCCACTGTTATTGCTATTACTCTTCCACTCCATTTATTTTTACAATTTTGGTATCATACCAAACACATTAAAAAAATGGGATTTGTAGAAAAAATTCTTGTTACGCCTTCTCATCATCGTGTACATCACGCTATAAACCCTGAATATTTAGACAAAAACCATTCGCAGATTTTTATTTTTTGGGATAAACTTTTCGGAACCTTTCAGGAAGAACTAGATGATGTCCCTCCAGTATTTGGCATTACAAGACCTGCCAACACTTGGAATCCTATAAAAATTAATTTTCAGCATTTAACTTTATTAATAAAAGATGCCTGGCGTGCCGAAAAATGGAAAGACAAACTAACTATTTGGTTTAAACCAACTGGATGGCGGCCAGAAAATTTTGAAGAAAAATATCCTGTACACAAAATCGAAAATGTATTTGATTTTGAAAAATACGGCATGCAAAACTCTCAAAAGCTTATTTATTGGTCTGTAACACAAATTCTAATTACGCTTTTGTTTGTGAGTTATTTATTTGAAAACATCGCCAAAATTGGTCTGCCTAATATTTTTGTCTACGGATTTTTTATCTTTATAACCATCTACAGCAATTCTGAACTTATGGATAAAAGCAAATTTGCTGTTATTTGGGAAGGTTTCAGATTAATGCTCGCAGCAGGAATTATTTCATTCTATGGCGATTGGTTTGGTCTTAACTCAGTTTTCTCATTTAGCAATTATATACTATTAGGGTATCTAAGTTTATCACTTTTAATAACGATTTACTTTGTTACCGTTGATTTTAAAACTAACCAAAACCAAACCATAAATTCACAAACCGCATAATGAAAAAAGTTCTATTTTTTAAAATTTATACAGCATTCTGCTTTATTTATTTGCTGCTTTTATATTTGGGATATGAAAGCCTGGACTGTTATTTAAAACCCGTATTAATTCCGCTATTAATTTTAGGTGTTTATTTTTCTAAAAAATTCCCAACTCAGAATATTCTGCTTACAGCATTGCTTTTTTCTTGGATTGGAGATGTAATTTTGCTTTTTGCAGATATTGCCGAGATTTATTTTATTCTAGGATTAGTTTCTTTTTTAATTTCTCACATTCTTTACTGCGTGCTTTTTAACTGGCAGATAAAAGAGAAGATAAAAAGAAACGTCGCATTTTTTATGACCGGAAGTATTCTGATTGCCTGTTACTTAATTGGAATGCTTTCTGTATTACTGCCCTCTTTAGGCGATTTAAAAATTCCTGTTATGGTTTATGCCAGTGTAATTTCTATAATGCTTTTATTTGCATATAACGGTCTCCTGATCTGGAAAAAACCAGCCAATCAGCTTGTTTTTTTCGGAGCCTTGTTTTTTGTTATTTCAGATAGTATTTTGGCATTAAACAAATTTCACACACCGCTCAAAAAAAGTTCGTTTATTATTATGCTGACTTATCTTGTGGCACAATATCTGATTGTAATTGGTATATTAAAACTGAATTCAAAAAAAGAAGAACAACAGTAATATAACAACACTTTTTTAAAAAGATTATCATAGAATAATTTTTGATTCTTTTTTATTTGAGTTTAAATTTCGTAATAAAAACCTTTTACATTTGTGCCACCAAAATAAACCTCAACTATGAAAAAAATAGTTCTTTTTATAACTATATTACTTGTTACCGCCTCTTGTATAAGCACAAGATCTACTTTAAAAAATGTAGATGATAATGCTCCCGATTTAGTTTTAGGTAAAAATAATACGTTTATAATTTCATTGTTCAGCAAAGACAAAAAGTATGGCTATGATCCTGATTATCCAATAAATATATTTTTTAGAAATACCCGCAATGAAGCCGAAAATGAACTTCGTTTTTTAAATGCCCTTGCCGGACCAAACGGCGAAAAAATTACGTTTAAACGTTTAGAAACCTGCTGTCCTTTTCCAACTAAAAGAAGTGATATGGGCGCCGGATTTTTAAATGTTTACCAATTAACCTGGGAAGGTCAAAAAAAGCCTGTCACACTTTATTTGAACATCTATGAAAAAGGAATTTTAATGGTTCCGATGGGATTGACTTTGAAAAAAGA
Source organism: Flavobacterium ginsengiterrae (assembly GCF_039539785.1). Lineage (NCBI taxonomy): Bacteria > Pseudomonadati > Bacteroidota > Flavobacteriia > Flavobacteriales > Flavobacteriaceae > Flavobacterium > Flavobacterium ginsengiterrae. The sequence continues at coordinate 310,648 of NZ_BAABDU010000004.1, forward strand.
ATAATGTACATTAATCAGTAATTGAGACAAACTTTTAAATAACGATTTTAAAATCTTGCTGCAGGATATTCTTAATTGTGTCTTATTTTAATATAATAATACTTTATTGTGGTAATTTAATAAATCATCACAATTTAATTTTGTGAACAATTGTGACTAAATGCAATCAAATACACTTACAAAAACTGTGGTTAATAAGTAAAGATCGTCTCTACTCATTTGATTTCAGACAAGCCTTTAATGGTTATATTGTTAGTGAAAGACTACTTTCTTTAATGGATGATTTTGAAGTTAAAAATTGGGAAAAATGTAAACTAAATGTAGTAATAAATCCGTAAAAATATGCTTCACACTATATCTTTAATACTCATTTTGCTGCCTCTCCTATTTCAATTGATAATGGGTACAAGATCACTTTATCGTATCGATTCTCTTATGTTTGGACAAGTCTGCCTTGTTAGTATTATTTCACACATTGTATTCTCAATTGTTTCTTTTAAAATTGCCGATTACAATTTCACACAACAATATGAACAATCTGCCAATCCTGTCCGATGCGGAATGCCGCTTCTTGGAGCAGCAATGGCATGTTTCTTTTTATTTTGTATTCTTCTTATTATTATTTTGATTCAGTTTCTGATAAAAAAATTTAGAGATAAAAAGAATTAAGATTTCTAAATAAACAAAAATAATATATCAAAAAAAAAGAAGATTGCATTGAAATAAATTTATCCTATTTTAATACAATTATAATTTATTGAGGATATTATAATATTAAATACAAGCTAATTTAGCATCACTAACTTTTTTTTACAAAATTTAATGTATAAAATAGAGCCTGGTTTAATAATAGAAATCTCTCTTCCCGATGGAAGACTTGCTTATGGTTTAAAACTTGACAGTGTAATAATTGGAATATATAAAATTATGAGTTCCAAAAAATTACAAATTAGCGATATTATTCAAAATCAAGTTGAAATTTATATCGCTATTGATGATACATATTTAAAAAAAAGACCTTTCACGATTATAGGGGAAATAGATTTAATAAATGAGGAAATTTATCCTCCGGATTTAGCCTGGTATGCAGAATGGTCGCCGGATGATAGTGTAAAAACAAGAGCTATCCGTAATAAAAGAGGTCAGCATGAGTACACAAATAAAGAATATTATATTTCTCTTGTCAAAAAAGGTCTTGTTTTGAGTGTTTTTAATAAACCTGAACCTTTAACTTTTTGGATAATGGATAACATACTTAACTGGCCTAATTATAAAATGCCATCAGAATAAATTTATTCGCTTCAGCCTTGACTTTTAATAAAAGTAATGGTCTTAAAATAATCTTAAATCTTCATCTGCTATTCATAAATCATAACTACCTTTGCAGTGCAAAAAAATAATTTTATGAACTTACAACATATTCCACAAATCAAGCATACTGACAGCGGAAATTTCTTTTTACTGGCGGGACCTTGCGCTATCGAAGGAGAAGAAATGGCTCTTAGAATTGCTGAAAAATTAGTTGGTATTACCGACAATCTTCAGATTCCTTATGTATTTAAAGGATCTTTTAAAAAAGCAAACCGTTCTAGAATTGACAGTTTCTCAGGAATTGGAGACGAAAAAGCTTTAAAAATTTTAAGAAAAGTTTCTGAAACTTTTCACGTTCCAACTGTAACAGATATCCATACTAATGAAGATGCCGATATGGCTGCTCAATACGTTGACGTTTTACAAATTCCTGCTTTCTTAGTACGCCAGACTGATTTAGTTGTTGCGGCGGCTAATACAGGAAAAACAGTTAACCTTAAAAAAGGACAATTTATGAGTCCGGAAAGCATGAAACATGCTGTACAAAAGGTTTTAGACTGTAATAACGAAAACGTAATGGTTACAGACCGTGGTACTATGTTTGGGTATCAGGACATGATCGTTGACTTTAGAGGAATTCCAACTATGCAGCAATATGCTTCTACTGTTTTGGATGTAACACACTCTTTACAACAGCCAAATCAAACTGCGGGAGTTACAGGAGGAAGACCAGATATGATCGAAACTGTTGCAAAAGCGGGTATTGCAGTAGGTGTCGATGGTATTTTTATTGAAACACACTTTGACCCTGCAAACGCAAAAAGTGATGGCGCTAATATGCTTCATTTAGATTATTTCGAAGGCTTAATGAATAAATTAGTTGCTATTAGAAAAACAGTTAACTCATTCTAATAATTATAATACTCAAGTTCTTTGAAAACAAAATTTTTATTTTTCTTACTGACTTGTGTTTCTTTAAACACATTTGCTCAGGAAGAAATACCAGTACAAAAATACGCTGCTCACAATAAAGGAAAATTCTTTGTTATGTGGGGTGGTAACAGAGAAAGTTACTCAAAATCTGATGTAAACTTTAGAGGTAAGGATTACAACTTTACTGTAGATAATATGGCTGCTCATGACAAACCAAAAGGATGGCATGTAGATTATATTAATCCTGCAAATATGACTATTCCGCAGACTAATTTAAGATTAGGATATTTCTTTAGCGATCATTACAGCGTTACAATTGGTGTCGATCACATGAAATATGTAATGACACAAAATCAAACTGCAAATGTTACCGGAAACATTAATTTACCAGCAGATCAGCCTGGTTCTATTTATAACGGAGAGTACAACAACAGACCTGTAGACATGTCTATAGGCGGTGCTCAGGAAGGCGGCGGAAGCTCAACAGGCGGTACTCCTTTTTTAATTTATGAGCATACTGATGGATTGAACTACATTAATACTGAAGTTTCAAGATTTGATGATGTTTCAAAATGGTTTGGATTACCTAATATTGATAAAGTTCAAATCAATTTAACTGAAGGATTAGGAGCGGGTGTTTTATATCCAAAAACAAATACTACGCTTTTAGGTAAAGAACGTCACGATGATTTTCACGTTTCTGGTTTTGGAGTTTCTGCAAAAGCGGGTTTAAATATTACTTTCTTTAAACATTTCTATCTTCAGGGTGAATTAAAAGGCGGTTATATCGATATGAAAGACATTAGAACAACTGTAAGCAGCGAAGACAAAGCTTCTCAGCATTTTTATTTCTTTCAACGAATTATTGCTGTTGGAGGAATCTTTAGAATCTAATATCGATTTAGAAAATATATTAAAAATAGTTATCATTAATTTGGTAACTATTTTTTTTATTATTTACTTTGTAACTCAAAGTACTTTAATAATCAATTTACATAGTATGAAAAAGCAAAAATATATTTTCCTAATCATCACATTTGTCCTAAGCTTTGGTTTGGCTCTATTTGTGGCAATGAAGGTATTTCCAAATAATCCGTTTTCTAAAACAAAAACAGAAACAGATAAAGTGATGTCAAATAAAATCGAGAGCGGCGATATTATATTTCAAACATCACAGTCGCCACAATGTGAAGCGGTACGAATTGCTACAAATTCAAAATTTTCGCATTGCGGTATTATTTTTAACCTAAACGGAAAATGGTTTGTTTATGAAGCTGTACAACCAGTTAAACTGACTCCTTTTGATGAATGGATTCAACACGGAAAAGATAATAAATATGTTGTAAAAAGACTGAAAAATGCAAAAGCTGTTTTAACTCCGGAAATTCTTCAAAAAATGGAGAACTATGGCCAACAGTTTGACGGAAAAGAATATGATGCTTATTTTGAATGGACAGATAACAGAATTTACTGTTCAGAACTGGTTTGGAAAATATACAAAAACGCAGCAGATATAGAACTTTCTAAACTACGAGAATTAAAAGAATTTAATCTGGAAGATCCAAGAGTAAAAAAAGTATTAAAAGAAAGATATGGCAATAATATTCCGCTTAAAGAGAAAGTGGTTGTCCCTTCTGATCTTGCTGATTCTAATTTACTTGTAACTGTAATAGATAATTATTAAGAAATCAATAAAAGCTAATCTTAACTCCATTAGCTTTTTATTTTAACTATTTACTTTGAAATTCAAAGAACTTTTAACTAGACAAAATATGAGAGATTATTTAATTGAAAAATTATACGAAAGCACTAAAAAGCCGTATCAAAAATATTTTAAAAAGAACGAACCGTGGAATATCGATAAAAACAAATTGTTTGATTTTCCTAAAGATAGTCTGGGATATGGTTTGGGGAATTTTCTATATCAAAATCAATTTGATATTCAGGAAAAACTCGAAGATCATGACATCATTCATGTCCTGACGAATACAGGAATTTCTGTTTATGAAGAAATTGGAATGCAGTACTATTTGCTTGGAAACGGAAAAAGAAGTTTGTATTTATTTATGGTTATTCTATCGGGTACCATTTTTTATCCAAAACAAATAAAATATTTCCTTCATCAGTATAAAAGAGGCAGAGAAGCTCTTCCGTTTTATTATCTCGATTTTTCAAAAATGCTTTTTATGCCTGTACAAACTATTCAGCAAACTTTTAAAATTTAAAAATCATGAAAATTCATAACGAACCTTTTGAAGAAAAACAATCTACAGAACTGGCGATTGGATCTTTTATCATTATTACGCTTTTGTTTATACTTTACATTTTTTCGAATCAAAATCCAAACGTTCTTATTATTGCGTGGCCGTTTGCTCTTTCGGCAATAATTGTAAATACTATAATGCTTTTTCATTTAACTGAAAAATTTATTCATTTACCATTACAGCGAAGAGATATTGCGGTTAAAATTTTGATTCTGCTTTCAAATATTCCCATTACCTTTTTTTATTATACCGTTATAATGCATTCTAATTGATTTATATTGCATCTGTTTTTTAAAGTTTTAACACAATAATTCTGTATTTTTTTTCATTTAATGATTTTATTCACAGCTGTTTTTTGTAGTTTTGTTTTTATTTGACACAAAAAATGGGTACAATAAAAACAGGTTTTTGGAAATTGGCTTTCATAATAACTCCTGATGAGTTTAAGCAATTTATAGAATATGTTATCGACTTAAATATATATCCGGAATATGCTATCGGCTTAAATATATATCGGGACAGAGAGACTATTTATGAGCAATACGAAATTTTTTATAGTGCGCTTATAAGTAAAACGAAGCCCTCAAACTACATGAAATGCGACAATATTTCATTTATTGATTTAAGAAGTTTTGTCTGTAAACTGAGGCCGGAAAATTCCATAGGATTTATTATAAATCCGGCTAATATGGTGCATTGGCTCTATAATGATGGAGCGGTAAGAATCTCGGATTGGGCAGTACAAATAACATTGCAAAAAGGCGTTAGTCTAAATGTAGAAAATTCTCAGGGTAAATATTTTGTATATGAAGATATTAAGCTTCACTCTCCACAATCTTATCCGTTGTACCAGAAATTAACGTATTATATTAAAAGCATTACTAAGCCATTACGTTTTAATGCTCAGGGCGTAGAAGCCATAGAAGAAGTAAAACCACCAGTACGAATAAGTAAACAGGCTGCGGATGATTTTGGAGATAGCTGGCTTTTTACTGAATTCAAATTCAAAATGAAAAGCTACATTTAATAAGTCTAAAAGCTTTTTTAGATATTGGATTATATTCCATAGGAACATTTCGTAGATAAAAATAAAAAAGGCAGTTTCAAAAAATTGAAAATGCCTTTTTTTTAAAATAAATTTTATTTGAAATATTAATTTGCTTTTGGAAGTTCAATTCCGTTTTGATCTACTAAATATAATAATGTTGTCATTGTAGCAGCTCCAAGTTCAAGCTCCCTTTTGTTGATTGCATCAAATTTGTCGTTTGCTGCATGGTGATAATCAAAATAACGCTGAGAATCTGGTTTTAAACCTGCTTTTACAATTGCTTTAGACGTTAAATGATTAATATCTGAACCCGCGTGCCCAATTGTAAAACTGTGAACTAAATAAGGCTCAAAAAGATCTTTGTATCCTTGTATCTTTTTCAGGTTTACATCATCTGCTTCGATAGAAAATCCTCTTGGAGAAAATCCTCCTGAATCACTTTCTAAAGCAAAAATGTGATTTTCGTTCTTTTGTTTTGAAACTTCTTCGTATTTAGCACCACCTTTTCCGCCGTTTTCTTCATTCATAAACAATACTACACGAATAGTATTTTTTGGTTTATAGTTTAAGTTTTTAAGAATACGAACGGCTTCCATACTTTGTACCACTCCTGCTCCGTCGTCGTGAGAACCATCGGCTAAATCCCAAGAATCTAAGTGTCCCCCAACAACCATAATATTTTCAGGGCTTACAGTTCCTGTTAATTCTCCAATCACGTTATGTGATAATACATCTGGCAAAGTTTCGCAAGATTGTTTGAAATAAAATTTCAAAGCAGGATTTCTTTTTAAGGTTTTGCTTAATAACTCAGCTCCGTTTGTGCTGATTGCAGCTGTTGGAATATATTGCTCTTTTGGAAGATCACCGTAGCTTTGTGCTCCTGTATGAGGAAAATCATCAAGACGTAAATTCATAGAACGAACGATTGTTCCCAAAGCTCCTAATTTTGCTGCTTCTTTTGCTCCCGCATATCTTTGGTCAACACAAGCTCCGTATGAAGTAAAAGTTTCAATGTTTTCAGGATTCATTGGTCTGTTATAGAAAACAATTTTTCCTTTTACTTTATCGGCACCAAGTTCGTTTAATTCTTTTATTCCCTGAACTTCGATTATTTCTGCTGTTAAACCTGTTTTTGGTGTAGCTACAGAACCTCCTAATGCACAGATTGGCACTGTCGTTTTTACTTTTCCGTCAAGGATAAAAGCAGTTTCTTTTTCGCCTCGAACCCAGTGAGGCACCATTACTTCTTGCAAATATACTTTATCTAATCCAAGGTTTTCTAATTGTCTTTTAGTGTATTCTACAGCTTCTGCAGCACCTTTCGATCCAGATAAACGAGCGCCGATATCATTAGATAAATATTCCAGCCAGGAATAACATTTAGCTTCGGTTAAAGCTTTTTTGTAAAATAATTTAATGTTTTTTTCATCATTTGACTGCGCAAACAATGTCAATCCGTTTAAAACTAAAGCAGTTAAAAGAATCGTTTTTTTCATAATTTTTATAGCATTTTGGGTTTGTTCCAATTTCTTGGCTTATTTCACAAAGAAACAAAAAATCTATAAAATTGTCAGAGTTTTTAGATAACCTTTCTCAAAAAAAAACTCTAATTACAAACCTGTTAGTTTATAATTAGAGTTTTTATGATTTATATAAAATAAAACTATTTTACTTCGATAATCTTATTCTTTGCTCCTATTCCATTTTCATTAAAAGGTTCAATTGTAAAATAATACTTTGTTCCTTTGTCTAAACCTCTAAAGTCATAAGTATTGTCGCCGTAAACCATAATGCTGTTATATAATTTGTCCGGCTCAATTCCGTAATAAATATTGTATCCAACTGCATCAGCTTGTTTTTTCCATGAAATCATAGCATTTCTGGAATCTGCTTTGTTTCTATCAACTTTAAACGATGCAACAGCTTTTGGTTTTGATTCTAATCCGTTTCCAAAAACTCTAAAATCTGAAATTGCAAACAATCCAGATGCATTATGAATGTTTTCCATTTTAATATAACGCGCTTTAAATGCTTTTGAAAGCTCTACATAATCGTGCGGAGCGTCTTTATCGTTTTTAGATTTATCTACAACCAAAGTCCAGTTTTGAGCATCATTAGACATATAGATTTTATATTGGTAATAAATATCCATGGCTTTATTGAACTGAGTTGCTTTATGATCGGCGTAATTAATTTGTAAAGCGTTAATTTCCATTGGTCTTCCTAAATCCATTTGAAGCCATTCGCCCGGATTATCAGTTTTTGCAGACCAATAGGTTTGAATATTTTCATCAGTAAGGTTTTCTGGTCCGTAACAGAATTTCTCGTATACTTTTTTACCTCCATTATCCATTCTGTGTGTTTCAACTTCCATGCATTCTTCTGAAGAAGAAACGGTTACAGGCTTTTTATACGAAAGTAACATCCATCCAGAAGCTGCGCCTTTTGTCTGATCGCGCTGACTTGTTGGCAGTACAATTGGAAAATCTCCATAAGCTGTAATAGAATACATTACATCATCTTTGTCGAATCCGGCAGGAAACATATCTATACGACGCTCAAAACGATCTTTAATAGAAATTTTACAGGTTCCTGTATTCCAGTAATTTCCGTAATTATCTGCAAAAGTATTTCCGTGTCCGGCTCCAATTACAAATCCACCCGGTTTATAAGACATTGGATTGTGTTTTTGATAGGTAAAAGGTCCTAACGGATTATCACCCACATGAACTCCATTTGCATAGCCTTTAAATTCTGTTGCAGGCGCTCCGTACTGCATATAATATTTTCCGTTGTGTTTTGTCATCCAAGCCCCTTCAATAAAATTCCCCCATGGCGCAGGTTCCATATCATTGTTTGGACCAAAACGTTCCCAGCCATGAGCTGAAGGATCCAGAATAGCAACCTCTTTGATTTGTCCGTAAGGTTTTTGAATATCCTCAACTTCTGTTGCTTTATACAATGTTGCATAATCGGCCTGATTTCCTTTTGGAAGCCATGTTTTGTAATCTACCTCAACACCAACAAGCGGTAATTTTCCGCTTGAACCATAATACATGTATACTTTTTTATCATCATCCTGAAAAATTGCAGGATCCCAAGTTGGAAGCATCGCTTTGTTTACGTGACGTGTCCATCTTCCTGATTTTGGATCGGCTGTTTTCCAGATTGGATGATCTCTTTTCCAAGTAGAACCAACGTAGAATAAAGTATCGTTTACCACCCATGCAGCAGGCGCACATTGATCGTCATCACCTGGTTCTCTTTGAAAACTTCCGTAAACAAAGTTCCAGTCAGACATGTCTTTACTCCAGAAGAAACCAGCCTGATTGGTTGCAAACAAATAATATTCGCCTTTATAAGTAATAATTACAGGATCTGCGCTTGAACGACGTGATTCTGGAATTCTGTTGTGATTGAATGTTGTATAATTATAACCAATATTAATAGGGTTACAATAAGTGGTCGCTGGTTTTGCAGGGTCAAACCATTCTGTTTTACCAGAATTTTGTGCCGAAATACTGTTTCCGAAAAGTATCAAAAACAATGAAATAGGCAGTGTAAAGTGTTTATATATATTTTTCATGGTAAGATTGTTTGTAAAGTGTAAAGTTTATTTTTTAGCTTTTAATCTTTCACTTAAAAGTTCTGGTTCGTTTGTTGTGATATAATTGAATTTCTGATCGATAAGCCAATCCATATCAGATGCTTCATTTACAGTCCAAGCGTTTAAAATTATCTTGTTATCCTTTGCTTCTTTTATCCATTCCGGATGTTTTTGAAAAACAGAATAATGATAATCGACTCCGTTAATTTTATCTGCTTTTATTTCTTTTGGAGATTTATTTCCTTCTAAATACTGCAGAGAAGTTTTTGGATCTATCGCCCTGATTGTCTTTAGAATATCATAATCAAAACTGATGTAGCAGACATTTTTATTGGCTTTTAATTTTTTAATGGTTTCGACTGCTGCTACACCCGTTTTTTGCCCTCTCTCTTTACTAATTTCTGAAGGTTTAATTTCACAGACTAAAAGAGTGTGTTTATTATTTCGCATTCCTTCTGAAATATATTCATGAAGTGTTGGAAGTTTTTCTCCATTCGAAAGTTTAAACTTTATCAAATCTGCATAATTGGTTTCTTCAATAAGCAGTTTGTTGTAATGTGCATCATGGTTTATTACAAGTGAATCATCTGCAGTTCTCCATACATCAAATTCTGAACCCGGAAGTTTTAAATCTATCGCATGTCTTAATGATGCAATTGAGTTTTCTGGCAGGTTATTCTTTTTCCATGCACCGCGATGTGCTACAATTGCGTTTTTTTGTGCATGGCCAGATGAAAAAACGATTAGACACACTGCACTAAATATTTTTAAAGTATTCATATAAATAGTAGTTAAAAAATTACAAAAAGGTCTTTTCGGTTTAAAAAAAAGCCCTCCAAACGAAGGGCTTTTAACTAATCAATAAACCAACTATTTAGTTAACTCAAAACTAACTTTCTTGTCGGCAGTTGAATTTCCTCCAATGAAAATATCAAACTGTCCAGGCTCTGCTACGAATTGTAAATCAGAGTTATAAAATTTTAAATCTTCAACAGTAATGTCGAAACTTACTGTTTGTTTTTCACCTTTTTTAAGTGTTATTTTTTGGAAACCTTTTAATTCTCTAACTGGTCTTGTTACAGAACCTACAATATCTCTAATGTATAATTGAACGGTTTCTTTTCCGTCGAAATTTCCAGTATTCGTTACATCAACCGTTACTTTCAATTTTCCTGTTGGGTTCATTTTATCAGAAGAAATTTTGATGTTTGAATAATCAAAAGTCGTGTAGCTTAATCCAAATCCAAATGGAAATAACGGCTCATTCCTTTCGTCAATATAATTTGATCTGAATTTTTCGAATTTCCCTTCTGAATTAGAAAGTGGTCTTCCTGTATTTTTGTGTGCATAGTAAATTGGTAATTGTCCAACGCTTCTTGGGAAAGTTGAAGTCAATTTTCCAGAAGGATTTACATCTCCAAATAATACATCAGCAATAGCGTAACCTGCCTCTGTACCAGCAAACCAAGCATTTAAAATCGCAGGAACTGTTTTTTCTTCATCAGTAATTACTAACGGACGTCCGTCAAATAAAACTAAAACAACTGGTTTTCCTGTTTTTAATAAAGCATTTAATAAATCTTTTTGCGCTTGTGGAATTTCTAAATTCGTACGGCTACTAGATTCTCCACTCATTTCTGCAGATTCTCCTAAGGCAGCCACAATTACATCTGATTGCTCCGCTACTTTTAAAGCTTCAGCCAGTAAATCTTCTTTAGAACGTGAATCTCGGTGTAATGTTTTTCCAAACATTGTAGCGTTTGTTTCAAAAGTTTCATCGTAATCTAAGTTACTTCCTTTTGCATATAAAACTTTTGTTCCTGCTCCGGCAACTTCTTTAATACCTGCCAATAATGAAACTGCGTTTTCCATTTTTGTAGCTACAGACCAAGTTCCCGGCATGTTTTCTTTAGCATCTGCTAATGGTCCGATTAAACCAATAGTTCCCGATTTTTTAAGTGGTAAAAGCTGGTTTTGATTTTTTAATAATACTAAAGATTGTGCTGCGATTGAACGAGCTTCTTTTCTGCTGTCTGTTGTAAAGATTTCAGTTTTAGCTCTTTTTTCATCACAGTATTTGTATGGATCCTGAAATAAACCTAAATCGTATTTTGCTTCTAAAATAAGTTTTACAGCATTGTCGATAGTTTCGATTTTTACTCTTCCTTCATCTAAAGATTTTTTCAAAGTTGTTAAGAAACCTTCTCCAACCATATCCATTTCAACACCAGCATTCATAGCTAATGCCGAAACATCCTGAAGATTTCCCATTCCGTGTTCGATCATTTCAGGAATACCTGTAAAATCGGTTACTACAAATCCTTTGAATCCCCATTGTTTTCTTAAAACATCTGTCATCAACCATTTGTTTCCTGTTGCAGGAATTCCGTCAACTTCGTTGAAAGACGCCATAACAGAACCTACTCCGGCATCAACTGCAGCTTTATATGGTGGGAAATAATCATTAAACATTCTAATGTGGCTCATGTCTACAGTATTGTAATCACGTCCACCTTCTGGAGCTCCGTATAATGCAAAGTGTTTAACACATGCTAAAATTGAATTATTTTTTGAAAGATCGTGCTGTTGGTAACCGTTTACCATTGCTTTAGCAATCTGGCTTCCTAAGTACGGATCTTCTCCTGAACCTTCAGAAACTCTTCCCCATCTTGGGTCGCGGGAAACGTCAACCATTGGAGAGAATGTCCAGTTGATTCCGTCTGCACTTGCTTCTTTTGCTGCAATCTGCGCGCTTCTTTCGATTAATCCCATATCCCAAGTACAAGATAATCCTAACGGAATTGGGAATGTGGTTTCGTAACCGTGAATTACATCCATACCAAAAAGTAACGGAATTTTTAAACGGCTTTTCTCAACCGCAATTTTCTGTACTTCTTTAATTTTTTGAACTGATTTAATGTTAAACAAACCACCCACTTTTCCTTCAGCAATATTTTTTGCCACATTTGAGCTGTTTGCCTGACCTGTAGTAATATCTCCAGATGTTGGCAAATTTAACTGACCCAATTTCTCGTCTAAAGTCATTTTTGACATCAACTCCGCCACAAATTCAGACTTTGGTTTAATTTTCACTGTATTTTTAGGTGTCTTCTTCTGAGCATAACCCAAAACAGCGCATCCTAAAAAAAGTAAGACTAATTTGTTTTTCATTCTATTTTATTTATTTGTTTGTATTTGTTTTTTTCTGCTGAAACATCCAGTCATAAATTGCTGTGTTATCATAAACCCTTGTCCAGCTGTCGTGATTTGCATCATCAAAAATGGTGAGCTTTACATCTTTGGCATTACATTTCTTCAATTCTTTATAAATTGTGATTGCATAATTCACATTTACTACATCATCTAACAATCCGTGGTAAATTCTGGTTGGAATATTGGCTATTTCACAAGCGTGTTCTAACTGAATTAAATCTACAAAACCGGCTACAGGTACGTTTGTGGCAAATAGATCCGGATGTGCAAAAGCCAAATTCCATGATGCCCAGCCTCCTGAGCTCAAACCAGTAACATATATTCTGTCGGGATCAATTTTATTTTCTTTCTGAATTTTTTGAATCAGCTGATAAATCGATTCTATATCCCAATTTTCGTCTTCTTTGCATTGCGGTGCCAGAACATAAGCATCTAACTGATGCGTTTTTAGATATTTTAAAGGACCGTTGATTTTTACCTTTTCGATATCCGTTCCCTTTTCTCCATCTCCGGAAATAAACACTATTAAAGGCTTTTTATCTTTTGTATTCGCTGGCTTATGCAAAACATAACCAAGTTCATACTTTGCCATTATCACTGTATTAATTTTTCCGGTTGTTTCACTTTGGCTAAAGCCAAAAACTGAAAACAAAAGAGATAGAAGGAATAATTTATATTTCATACTGCTTCTTAAATTCCGTATTTTCCGGATTTAAATCCAAGTTTTGTTAATCCTTGTTTTACTTCTGGTGCATTCATGAATAATTTCCACAATAATCCCGTACGGTAATTTTCGATCATTGGAGCTATAGTTCCCTGATCTATTCCCAAATAACGAGGTGCAACCCAATTATAATGAGGTGAAAAAGCGTCATAGGGACCTGCAATTCCAATGTAAGTATTTTTATTTTCGTCATATAAAAAGTGCAAAAACTCCATACTTTCTTTTGGTGTATATGGAAAAGATGATAATGCTGCCGTTGGTGTAATTACGCCCAAATCATTGTCAGTATCATGAGCAGAATACCCTATTGTTCCATCAGGATTTCTAGAATAGCTAGCAGTTAAACCCCAGCATTTTTCAGAATATCCTTTCCACTTTTTAGGATTATCAATACAATATTTATTAACAATTTTAGCCTGATTTTGAGTTAAGTCCCAGTAATTTGCGTATTTATCAGATAATTGAGAAGGATCTAATCCCAGATATGAATATTGTGCCCAAAACAATGGTCCAACATTTCCGCTAACAGTATTGTATTTGAATATTAACGGAATTCCATATTGTGTTTTTGAAGTTGTAATATTTCCGTTTCGGGTCCATCCTTCATGATAAGCAGCCGCAGGAATTGGATAAGTTGATGAAGATGCTCCTAGAATATAAGCAATCAAACACTCATTATATCCTTCTAATTTGAATTTCATTTCCCAATTATAAGTGGGAGACCAATGCCAATACATTGCGTTTTCACCGTTTGTGTACCAGCTCCATTCTACTCCTTTCCACAATTCATCAGCTTTTACAGATAATGCTTTTTCATTGGCGTTACCATTTTTAAAATATTCTCTGACAGCAATTAAGCCTTGACATAAAAAAGCCGTTTCTACAATATCTCCACCATCATCCTTATTTCCAAAAGTGATAGCTTTTCCTGTATTTCCATCTATCCAATGTGACCATGCTCCATGAAAACGATCTGCTTTTGCAAGAAAGTTCATAGATGTAGTCATTCGATTGACAGCTTCTTCTCTTGGTATAAAACCTCTTTCTATTCCAACAATCAGTGACATTAATCCAAAACCAGAACCTCCAACAGCTACTTTATTGGCTTCAAATTCAGGTTGATCTGTATGATAACGCTCTCTTCCTAATTTTGAATTAGACTCTGCATATTCCCAAAAATATTTAATTGCATCTTTTTGAACCTGATCCATCGCCTCAATATCAGTCAATGGTGTGGTTGGTGTTACCGGATTAGTCGGCAATGGGGTTCCTCCATTACTTCCTCCTTCTGGAGAAGATGAAGAACAAGAGCTAACAGCGCTTAAAAACATTAAAATATATAAACCTAACTTCATTTTATCTCTTACTAATAATTATTAACTAAAACATACACCTGAAATACAATTCAGGTGTATGTTTAAAAACTTTATCTCTTATCTTTTTCTAATTTATAAAGAGCCGTAACTTCGTTGTCTGTAAGTGCTGCATCATAAATTCTAAATTCATCCATTAATCCTGCATAACTTGTTGCCCAATCTTGTTGAGAACCATTATTTAATGGAGGAGTAGTTTCGAACTGATGATTTCCAAAAACAACTTTACCATTTGTACCAGTCATTTCAAACACTCCATATTTAGGTGCATTATTTGGATTATTGGCACCTCCAGGATCATTGGCATACCACAAAGTATTACCACTTAAATTTGTACTTGCAGCGCCATTTGTATAACAAGAAATAGTGCTTGCTTTAGAATCATACGCTAAAACTACATGTACCCAAGTGTTTATACCTTGATCAATATTCATGATAATACTTTGTGATCTCCAAACAACTCCCTCTCTTCCATTTTCAACCGAAAGTTTTAATCTTAATCTGTTTGGAAATGCACTATCAGGATTTTCTAAAAATAAATTAATAGCGCCCCAAAACTCAGTTGGTCTAACAATTGAAAAAATACCTTGTGCTCCTTTTCCCTGCCCGGGACTTTCTCCGGCTGCTACTGTGTTAGCAGTATTCATCCAAAATGAAATTGTATAATCATTTAAAGACGTAATTTTCGAAGTTGCATTTCCTACAGCATATCGACTAACAGAACTTGAACCCTGATAAGCACTCCCTTTAATACCATCAGCATATGAGATATTCATACCTTCTAGGCCTGCAATATTGTTTTTACTATCTTCTAAATTTCCATCAAAACTAAATTTAGAAACTAAGTGTGAAGCTGCAACTTCATCAGAACTTTCATATCCGCCGATTGACTCATATGGAATTGGGCTATTTACTTTATCAATACTATCCTCGCAGCTAATCAAAAATGATGAAGCCAAAACAAAAGAAAGTAATAAAATAGATTTATTTGTTTTCATTTTAATTATTATTAAAGATTAGTAACCAGGATTTTGAGAAGATAAACCTTTTGCTTCATTTAAGAATGATTCAGGAATTGGGAACAACTCGTTTTTTCCTTCAGTAAACACTTTACCGTCTACCTCAAAAGCTGCTTTTGCCTGACCTGTTCTCACTAAGTCAAAAAATCTATCAAATTCAAAAGCCAATTCAACTCTTCTTTCTCTCCAAATAGCCTTTCTAATATCATCTTGTGACGTAAAAGTTGTATTTGCTAATCCTGCTCTGTTTCTAATTTGGTTTAACAATGGAATAGCCTCGCTTGTTTGTCCCAACTCGTTTAATGCTTCCGCTTTCATTAAAAGAACCTCTGCATATCTTAAGAAAATAACGTTAGCATCACTATCATCTGCTCCGCTATAGTTTGACGAATACGCTTTATAACTATATCTTTCATTTCCTACTGTTGTGGGAACTAATTTTCCATCATATAAAGTTTGGCCTCTGAAAATAATTGTTGCCGCTTTTCTAACATCACCAGGCTCATAGGCATTAAGCAAACTTTGTGATGGTGTATTAAAACCCCATCCCCATCCGCCAGTTCCTTGCGGTGCCTGAACTTGTGAAAATTGTCTAATACCTTTTGCCGGAACAGAACCTACACCGTTAATTTCAAATATAGATTCTGGTCCATTTTCTCCTTCTAATCTAAACATTGTGGCATAATCAGGAACTAGGCTATAACCTGTAACTAGATTACAATTATCTACCACTTTTTGCCAGTTTTTTTGATATAAATTTACTTTAGCCAAAAGTGCATAGGCAGAACCTTTTGATACTCGGGCTTTCTCATCAGCCGAATATGCTGACTTTAATGGTAAAGCTGCTATAGCGTCTGCTAAATCTTTTTCTATAAAGGAATAAACCTCTGCAACCGGTTTACGTGTAAGTAACATTGCATTATCTTCTGCAGATGACGGATTTGGCAGGTGATCAACAATTGGTACTCCACCATACAGTTTTACCAAAGTAAAATGCATAAAAGCTCTCATAAATTTGGCTTCACCTATTAATCTCTCTCTTAAACCAGCGTTTGCTTTATTTAGTTGAGGAATAATATTTAAAGCTTGATTACATCTGTTAATTCCAGCATAATATGCTTTAAAATTGTCTCTTACTGATATATTTGACGCATTATAAGTTAAAGCGTCCAATACATCTTTATCAGTACCTAAATCACTTGGCGTTGATCCTTTATCTGCATCATCTGAGGTAATACTAGTTAATCCAATCCATCCAAAAGATGTCATGTCCCAATCCAAAAACTTACTGTAAATAGCGGTAACAAATGTTGTCGCACCAGCGTCATTATTAAATAATTCAATGTCACCGGTAGAAATAGACTCTGTTTGGTCTACATCTAAATAATCATCTGCACAGCCTACAAAGAAAAATGCTGTTAATACAAAGATTGATATATATAACTTTTTCATACTATTAAAATTTTAAATTAGCACCAATAACAAATGATCTTAAAGTTGGATAAGCATCTAGCTCAACACCTTGGGTACCATATGGATTCCCATCTCCATTTAATTCTGGTGAAAATCCTGAGAATTTTTGAGTAATAAATGGGTTAATCGCATTTACATATAATCTACAATAGCTGATAAAACTATTTTCTTCTAAAGGAAGCTTGTAACCTAACGTAATATTATTAATTCTAAAAAAATCACCCGATTCTAAATAAAATGTAGAAGCAATAGGCGTTGAATTAAAAGCACCAGGATTAGAAGCTGTCTTATTATTTGGTGTCCAGAAATCGGTTGCAACTGAATTTTCAATATTTTCACCTCCAAAACGTTGTGCTTTTTTACCATTGTAAACTTTGGCTCCTGACGTACCATATCCATCTACCGAGAAATCGAAGTTTTTATAATTAACTCCAAGTGTAACGCCGTAATTAGATTTTGGCAGAATTGAACCTACATATTTTTTGTCTGCAACAGCTAAAGCATCTTGAGTTACTTTTGTGCCATCTGCCTTATAATAAAGCATTTTTCCATTGTCCGCGTCAAAACCAGCGTATTCATATAAAAAGAAACTTCCTAATGGTTGTCCAATTGATGAGTTATCTAGAAATTTAGTAATTTGACCATTTCCTAAACTTCCACCTTCAATAGGAGAAAGAACAACATTTTTTAAACCTGTAAGTTCGTTTTTGTTATTTGAAAAGTTACCACCAATCCAGTAAGATAAATTATCATTGATTTTATCATCCCAACGAAGCGAAATTTCATATCCTTTGTTAGAAACTTCTCCAACATGAGCAGGCGAAGCAGTAGTAATACCAGAAGCCATATATGGCATTACGTTTAAAATAACGTTGTTTGTGTTTTTATTATATAAATCAAAAGTTCCTTTCAATCTATTATCTAACAATTCAAAATCTAATCCTACAGAAGTCTCTTCTGTAACCTCCCATGACAAACTTGGGTCAATTTGAGAGCTAATTGTTGTCCCTTCGTACAAGATAGATCCTCCTAAATATGAAGTCAGTCCAGAAGCATATCCTTGTCTGTTAAGAGGTACGTTTTGATTACCTAATTTACCCCAACCTCCTCTTAATTTTAATAAGTTTATTGCTTTTACGTCGGCCATAAAATTTTCTTTACTAATAACCCATCCCGCACCGAAAGCTGGAAAAGTTCCCCAACGATAGTCACTTGCAAAATTTGAAGAACCGTCTCGTCTGATTGTACCTGTTAAAAGATATTTGTCCATTAACTTATATTGAAAACGGCCAAAATAAGAGGCTAATTTTGTTTCATTAAATACTTCGTCTTTATAACTAGTCACATTGGCAACATAATCTACATCTTTTAATGACCAGTAATTAGAATCTGTATTTGCATTTTTTCTAATAATAGTCAGCTTTTGTCTAGGACCTCTTACCGATGTTTCAATACCAGCAGTTAATTCAACATCATGAATTTTACTAAATACTTTATTAAAGGTTAAATAATTTGATAAATTCCAATTAAAATATTCTTCTCTTCCTTTTGTTAATAAATTGTATGGTATTTTTTCATTATCTACTCTTTGATCATAATCAGCAGCTGTTTTATCTGGATTAGCAGCTAACCAAATACTTTCAGAATCTGAAAAATTGTATTGTTTCCAAGTATAATACTCTCCATTAAACTGTGAAGTAAACTTTAAAGAAGGTAAAATTTCATAATCTAATTTTAGACCTCCTTGTAATGTAACACTTCTCTGTTGTTCATCAAAAAGATCTAGTTGAGCAACAGGATTTCCGACATTATTAATAGCAGTACCAGTTGTACTTGCAAAACCATTTTCTCCAACTCTTGCTACTCCGTATTGGCCATTTGCAAAACGTACTGGAACAATTGAAGATTGCTTGTAAGCTGTAGTAAAAGCACTTAAAGGTTTTGGAGTTGAATTTGTAGAAGTAAAACTAAAATTTTGGTTTAAAGTAAGTTTTTTAGAAATCTTATATTCATTATTATTTCTAAATGTGGTACGACCGTAATCTAAACCATTTAAAACTCCTTTCTCTTCATAATTTCCTAAACTAAAAAAATATTTAATATTTTCACTACCTCCTGAAACAGAAATATTATTTTGTGTATAAGACCCCGTTCTTGTAATAGCATCAAACCAATCAGTATTTACTGGCTGATCTTGTGAATAAGTTGTTGACTGTAAAGCAGAGTTGGTATAATAAGAAAACTTATTACTTCCTGCCATTTTTACTTTCTGTAATGGCTGTCTAAATCCTGCAAAACTTTCTATTTCAACAGATACCGCTCCACTTTTACCTTTTTTTGTGGTAATAATAATAACCCCATTTGCTGCTCTGGTACCATAAATAGCAAGTGCAGATGCATCTTTTAAAACTTCGTAAGAAGTAATGTCATTTGTATTAATATTATTGATGTTTTCCGTTTGCATACCATCAACGATATAAAGAGGATTTCTTCCTCCCAAAGCGGTACCCAAACCTCTAATAACAACAGATGGAGTGCTTCCTGGAACATCTGAAGAAACCACCTGAACACCTGCAGCTTTACCTTGAATTGCTTGAGAGGCATTCAAAACTTTTGTTTTCGTAATTTCTTCTGATTTAATTGAAGATATTGCTGTGGTGTTATCCACTTTCTTTCTCGTTCCGTATCCAATTACTACAACCTCTTTTAAAGCAGTATCACCCGCTTCTTTTAAAGTAATAGTCATTGGTGCGGCAGTTGCCGGTACAGAAACTGCATCAAAGCCTAACATAGAAACTTTTAAAATGTCTCCTGGTTTTGCATTAATTGTAAAGTTTCCGTCGAAATCTGCGTCGGCTGTAGCTCTGGCATCAGATGAAGCAATAATTGCTCCCGGAATTCCCATTCCACTGCTGTCAACTACTTTTCCTTTAATCGCTTGTGCCTGTCCAGACATATATGCTGGAAGCAATAAGAGCACAAATAAGCTAAAAATAAAATTTTTCATACAGTTTGTAATCGTTTAAGTTAGTAGAGCCAAATTAAGCAATTACAACGTTGTAGTACATCAAATACCACTACAACACAACTACATCATTGTGTTAATTTTTTACTATACATTAATGAATATCAATACATTAAATGTTAAATAAATTCCTTTAACACAACGTTATGATGTAGTAATGATGTGTTACAATTATGTAAAAATTGATGGTAAAAAATATAAATTCCGTAAAAAACAAAATCAAATCTTATAGACTTAATAAAAACTTTGATAGGTTATCGTCCTGAGTAAGATTTAATTTCTTTCTAAGGCGGTATCTATGCAATTCTACGCCTCTAAAAGAAATATTCATCATAGGGGCAATTTCTTTAGAAGAAAGGTTCATTTTAAGGTAAACACAAAGTTTTATGTCCTTAGGAGTTAAGTGAGGGTATTTTTTAGAAAGATTAATAATAAACTCATTATGTATTTGATTCAGATTTGTTTCAAATATTTCCCATTCGTGTTTATTTACTTCGTTTATTTTAATTGCTTTTTTGATTTCGCTTTTGAGTTTATTGAAATCCTTTTCAGAATTAAGAATGTTTTGAATATTCTCAATCATTTCACTTTGTTTGGCTATAGATAATGATTTTCCGGCAACTTCTGATGATTTACTCTGAAGTTCGAGTTCTAGAATATGTTTTTCATATTCCTGAACATTTAACTCATTTTCTTTTTTCAATTCCATTTCCAGAATTTCGCGCTGATGTTTCAATTCTTCAGCCTGAAGTTTTAATTTTTGGGTGTAACGAAGCTTGTTCCATTTATAATAGAAAAACAGCACTGCACCAATTACTGAAAAATAAAGGAAAATCATCCAAAATGAAAAATACCAAGGCTGTGCAACTCTAAAATCAAAACTGGAAACTTTATCATAATTAGCTCCGTCATTTTTAAAGATTACAACAGAATGCGATCCGCTGCTTAAATTATTTAAAACAACTGAACCGTTTGAAATAGGAATGTAGTTTTTTCCTTTATTAATTTGATAAAATAAATTAGGCTTGCTGGCCCCGTAAATCCCCGAGATAACGTTTACACGAAGTTCTGTGTTGTGTTTTATTTTTCCATCATTTGGTAATAATTCGCCTTCATTGTAAGCTTCAACTTTTACTCCTTTATTTTGTTCGTTTTCATAACCCAGCTGAAGTGAAATAAACCCATCATCAAGATTCATCAAATAATGGTTGTGACTTCTAAAAATTCTCAAATTTTCATTAATCAGCTTCCCTTTATAATATTTTTCCTGAATCATATTCCAGACAAACTTATTGTCGTGCGAATATATGTGATATAAAATTCCATCCTGAAGTACAATGAAATGATCTTTATCAATAGCTACAACATCGGTAATATTTTTAAAATTGGTATTAAACAATTCATTTTCTTCTAATTTGTTAGAAATCGAATTAAAAGTGTACCAGACATTATTAATTAAAAAAAGTATTTCATTTCTAAATTCAAAAACCTTTACTCCAAAATCATTTGTAATTTTACTTTGCTGTGTAATATTTTCAACTTTTTTGGTTTTAAAGTTGTCATCAAAAAGCACTCGATATAAACCGCGATAATTATCAGCTGCCCAAATTTCATTTTTCTTATTTTGTGCAACATACTTTATGGGTTTAGTGAGATCATTAATTTTAATACTCTGCTTTAGATTTGAATCATCATTATATACCAAAACGCCACTGTAAGTTGATTGAAAATACGTTTCATTTATCATACTTTTAGATAAATTCCAACCTCCGCTAACATTGTTAGTTTTAGTCAAAACACCATTTTCATAACAAAATGTTCCGTCATTATGACCTATAACGTACTTCTCTCCTATTTTGGTAATATTCCATCCTTGGCCTTGTGTACCAGGCATCATTTTAAAATTACCAGAATCAAATTCAAAGATTCCATGATTTGAAGCAATTAAATATCCTTTATCTATTGTCGCAACAGAATAAACTGATCCTAAAATTCCTGAATTATCATAAAAAAATGAAATTGGTGAATTTACCTCAACATGAGCAATTCCGTTATCGAGTCCAAGCCATAAATCTTCTTCTTTATCAAAACCAATGCTTAAAACCGAATTGTTCATTAAAACATTGTTTCGATCAATATTTTTATAAGTATTAGTATTAAAATCATAAATAAAAACTCCCTTATTTCCTGTTCCCACAACGAGCTTATTATTTTTAATAAATTTTGCTACATTGATTCCATTTGATTTGAGAGTTTCATTTAAAGGATTTTCCCATGGTCTTAGACCATTTTTTTCGACTATGAAAATTCCCTTTTTTTGGGTAAAAATATAAGTTTGATTTTTATACTTTTCAATGGCATGCACAACTGTATTTTTGAGAATATCCCAGCCTTTGGGGTTTGAAATTTTAGAACCGTCCATTCTAAAAAGTCCTTTATCTACAGATGCCGCATAGACATGATTGTCTACTACAAAACAATACGAAATTAAAAACGGAAACTTTATTTTTTGAATATGTTTTCCGTTGTAAATAAACACATCATTAAAAGATTGAAAATACAGCGAACCCTTGAATCTAAAAATTTTCCAGATTTCTTCGTTATCTTTTTCATCAAACAGTCTCAATTTTTTGGTGATTGAAACATAATGCATTTTTCCATTTTTTCGATACCAATAACCAAATTCTTTATAAGAGCCAGAATAAATTCGGTCGCCTTCGATTAATATCGAACGGATAATGGTTTTATTTGGCAGAGAATATTTTTCCCAGACGACGCCGTCATAACGCAATAAATAATGGTTATTGGCAAAATACATGGCCTTATCTTTACCCTGAGCAACATTCCAGATTTGATTGTCACCCTGATAGTCTGATTTATTGTAATTTTCTACGAAAGGAAGTAATTCTTGTGCTTGAATTTGAAAAGCAATGAAAAAGAAGAAAACTGATTTTAAAAGTATCGATTTCAAGATATTCGGATTTAAATCCAAAGATACTCACAAATATTTAATTTTCTATTTTAAAAAACTAGAAGTCATTTAGTTTGACACTATAATAAAAAAAGTTAGAATACTTATCACCAAACACAATGGAGCAAAATATTTAGTGTCATTCTGCCCAAATTTGGTGTTTTTTATTTTTTTGAAAAAGCCAAGATATTTAAAATCTCCTATTGCTCTTACAGCAAATATTGAGGTTAAAATCCAAAGACCGTATTTTTGAATCCAAAAAGGTAATTCAAATAAAATGATGCTAACTTTTATTAAATAAAAAAGAGCAAAAGTAAATAACACAATGGCAACAATCAATGTTGATATTATTCCGGGATTTTTGGGTGGAGTCTGTGAATCCGGAGTTGGATAAACACCTTCAGTTCCCCATTTTCCTCCAAAAGCCCAATAAAAATGAACTAATGAAAGAAAAAGAAATATCGAAAATAATACAACTGCAATGATTTTTGCCATTGGTTTGAATATGTTTTAAGAAATTATACTTCTAATAAATGATAAACCTGATTTGCAATTTCATATTCTTCATCTGTAGGAACAACCAAAACTTTTACAATTGAATTTTCTGAATTGATTTCTCTTAATTCTTTAGAACGGATTTGATTTTTTGATGTATCAATTTCAATCCCAAAATAATCCATATCGGCACAGATTAAATTACGCATAAATGAGGAATTTTCGCCAATACCAGCCGTAAAAACTATGGCATCTAATCCGTTTAAAGCCGCAGCATAGGCACCAATTGTTTTCCTGATTCTGTAAGCATTCATTAATAAAGCCAGCTGACAATCTTTGTTCCCTTCCTGCGCTTTTGCTTCAATATCTCTTAAATCGCTGTAACCTGTTAATCCAAGCATACCGCTTTGTTTCAGCAGTATAGAATTCACTTCATCTGGCGTGTACCCAAGGCTTTTAACCATGTAAAAAATAACCGACTGATCGATATCTCCTGCACGGGTTCCCATAACCAAACCGTTTGCAGGCGAGAATCCCATTGTGGTATCTATACTTTGTCCGTCTTTTACTGCTGTCATACTGCAGCCATTACCTAAGTGAATGGTAATTATTTTAGAATTTTTCTGTAAATAACTAATCGCTTTTTCTGAAACGTATTTATGACTTGTTCCGTGGAAACCATATACACGAACTTTATGTTCTGTTAGAAGAAAATTTGGAATAGCATATTTGTGTGCTTCAACCGGAATAGTCTGGTGAAATGCTGTATCAAAAACGGCTACTTGTTTTGCCTCAGAGAAAATTTCTTCTGCTACATTAATTCCAACCAAATGCGCCGGATTATGAAGCGGTGCCAGTTCTGATAGTTCTTTAATTTTCTCTTTTACTTCTTCGGTAATTTCTGTTGTATTTGAAAAATAACTTCCTCCGTGAACCACCCTGTGTCCAACTGCTGCAATTTCTGAAGTCGTTTTGATTACACCTGTTTCAGGATCCAAAAGCATATCGGCTACCTTTTGTAATCCTACTTTGTGAGTTGGGACTGGCAGTATTTCTTCAAATGAATTTGAAGCTGTTTTAAAAGTAATATTTGAAGTTTCTAAGCCAATTCTGTCAATCATTCCTGAACAAATGACTTCATTTGTCGGCATAACCATTAATTGATATTTAATTGAAGAACTTCCTGAGTTTATAATTAATATTTTCATTTTATTAAGTTTCTGAGATACTAAGACGCTAAGTCTTTTAGATTTTTAATTTTAATTGAATTTACATTCCCTGTGCCTGGATAGCCGTAATTACTACTGTATTGATAATATCATCAACTGTACATCCTCGGCTTAAGTCATTTACTGGTTTGTTTAAGCCTTGTAGCATTGGACCAATGGCTAAAGCTCCGGTTTCTCTTTGAACGGCTTTGTAAGTATTGTTTCCGGTATTTAAGTCAGGAAAAATTAATACACTTGCCTGCCCTGCTACTTCAGAATCTGGCATTTTGCTTTTTCCAACACTTAAATCAACCGCCGCATCGTACTGAATTGGTCCTTCAATTTTTAAATCCGGTCTTTTCTCTTTTACAATAGCTGTAGCTGTTCTTACTTTGTCTACTTCATCTCCTTTTCCCGAAGATCCTGATGAATACGAAAGCATCGCTATTTTTGGTTCGATTCCGAAAGCCAAACTAGATTCTGCAGATGAAATCGCGATTTCTGCCAGTTGTTCTGCTGTTGGATTTGGATTAATTGCACAATCTCCAAAAACAGAAACCCTATCTTCTAAACACATAAAAAATACTGATGAAACTACAGATGAATTCGGTTTTGTTTTAATGAATTGTAACGCTGGCAGAATTGTATGTTGTGTTGTATGCGCTGCTCCAGAAACCATTCCGTCTGCATGGCCTTTATAAACCATCATAGTCCCAAAATACGAAACATCTTCCATTAAATCTCTTGCCATGGTAATACTTACGTTTTTAGCTTTTCTAAGCTCGTAGTAAGTATTAGCATAATCTTCATAAAGTTCTGATTCTTTAGGATTAATAATATTCACTTTTGAAAAATCTAAAGTAATTCCAAGTTCAACAACTTTATTTTCAATTTGTTTTTTATCTCCAATGATTGAAATATCAACCACATCCATATCCAGTAATCTCGAAGCCGCTGTAATAATTCTATCATCATTTCCTTCCGGAAGAACAATGTGTTTTCTATGCTGCTTTGCCCTTTTAACCATGTTGTATTGAAACATTTTCGGCGTCATACCTTCTGCTTCAAAAGTGATTAATTTTTCAGACAGCGCATCGTTATCAACATATTTTTCGAATGTTGTAATCGAAGTTTCAATTTTATGGGTATTGTTCGCGTAAATTTGAGATTTTATCGATCCAATTTTATTGGTTATATGATAAGTTCCGCCATCAACAGCAATAATAGGAACAATTGCCGAAAGCCCTTCTATAAGTTTTAAAATGCTTTCCTCAGGAACAATATTTCCAGTTAAGATAATTCCGGAAATGGTTGGATAATTAGCCGACTCATTCGCTTGTAAAGCACCTAAAATAATATCCGAACGATCTCCAGGCGTAATTACCAAAGCGTTGTCATTTAAATGCACCAAATAGTTATGAAGCTGCATGGCTCCAACGCTGTAATGACCAATTTCATTATTTAAATAATTTTCGCCAAAAAGAACTTTTGCGTCAAGCTCATTTACAATTTCCTGCATCGTTGGATTGTTCAGAGTTGAAATAAGTGGAATAGTATTGATCAATACATTTGAAGGCAGACTTTTTTTCAGGCTTTTTGTAACTAATTCAATATTTTCCGGCTGTACTTTATTAGCAAAGACTGATAAAACCTCAACCTCTTTTACTTTAAAAGAATCATATACCAAATACAAGCTGTCTAAAAGCTCTTCTAAAGTTTTTCCAACACCAGAACCTACAATTATAGTAGGAATACCAAGGTTTTTAGCTATTAAAACGTTTAAGTCTAATTCAATTGAAGTTCCTTCTCCGGTAAAACTTGTTCCTTCAACCAATACAAAATCAAAACGTTCTTCCAGTCTTTTGTACTTCTCAATAATTAAATCAAGAACTTCGCCAATTTTACCTTTATTCTTTTTCTTGATGAGTTTGCTTTTGGTAATTGCGTAAGCATCGTCAAAATGAATATCAAGGTTAAAATACGACAAAACGGTTTGAATATGATTATCTACCTCGCCATCAACAAAATCTTCAATTATAGGTCTAAAATACCCTACTTTGGCTGTTTTACCAATTAAGATACTCATTAAACCCAGCGTAATAATTGATTTACCACTATTATGATCACTAGTGGCAATATATATTGCTTTACTCATAATTATTTATATTTATTCTAAATAACAAATTTATACAAAATCAAATTTCCCGAAGACAAACAAACGTTAAAACCAGCGTCTTTTCTTGAAATAAATGATTAAGGCTATTACCAGCAAAAACATGATTCCCATTACGATAAAATAACCGTTTTGTGTTTTTAGTTCCGGCATGTTTTCAAAGTTCATTCCGTAAACTCCAACAATAAAAGTAAGCGGAATAAATATGGCTGAAATAATAGTCAGTGTTTTCATGATTTCGTTCATTTTTCGGCTTTGTTCCGAAAAATAAAAGTTGGATGCGCTTTCCAGCGCGCTCATATCTGATTCTATCTGCTCTAAAAGCTCTAAACTCTTTTGATGAAGTCTAATAAAAAAATTGAATGTTTCTTTCTGAATTAAGCCATTATCGTCATCATCATCTTTCTTCGTTTTCAAATAGTAAAGTGAATCTCTAAGCGGTACAATTGAACGCTTTAAAAAGTTTAAATTATCTCTGTGATTCTCAATTTTTTCTAAGATAATGGGCTTAGCGTCTTTCTTCGTGAGATTAATCAATTCTTCGACTTTATCTTCTTCATCTTCTAATGTGATATAAAAATTCTCCATCACAGCGTCTAAAAGCAGATATAGTAAATAATCTACTCTCTTAGTTCTAACGATTCCCGCATGTGTACGCAGCCTTTCACGAATATGTGTAAAAAAGTCACTTCGTTTTTCCTGAAAAGAGATTAAAATTCCGTCTTTCAGAATAAAACTTATTTGCTCAACGCTTATATTATCTGAATATTCCGAAGGAAGAAGTGATTTTATATTAAAGAAAAGAACATCTTTCTGTTCTTCAAGCTTTGTTCTTTTGGTTGTATTCAAAATATCAGCTAAAAGGAAATCATCCAGCTTAAAATGTGCACCAATTGTTTTTATTAAATTAATATCATTTAAGCCATGAATATTGAGCCAGTTATTTTTTGTATAATCAAAACAGGAATTCAATGCCAGAACTGTAAATTTATCATATTCAACAACATCGGCATCGTCATACACAAAAAGCTGCATCTCAGTTTCATGTTCTTTATGTGTTCCCGTGTACTCTAATGTAATATGCTGAAGCTTTCGTCCCTTTTTGTATTTGATCTTTCTCATTCAAAAAAATTTACAATAGTAATATTACGAAAAAGAATTTGAACAGGAAATGACAATTGTCAGTTTGTGAAAATCGTTAAAATAGACGCATTGTAATGGGGCTTTGCATTCATAACAATTGGACATAAAAAAACCGAGCCATTTCTGACTCGGTTTTCTATCTTAATACTTTGTACTAATTAATTAGCACTAAAGAATTATTTTACTTCTTCAAATTCAACGTCTTCAACATTGTCTCCAGACTGCTCTTGTTGTGGAGCAGCTTGCTGACCTGCTTGGTCACCACCTTGAGCATACATTGCTTCTGTAGCTGTTTTCCAAGCTGCATTTACGTTGTCTAATCCTTTTTGGATAGCGTCAAGATCTTGAGATTGGTGAGCCATTCTCAATTCAGTTAAAGCGTACTCGATAGCTGTTTTTTGATCGTCTGTTAATTTATCTCCTAATTCTTTCAATTGAGATTCAGTTTGGAAGATAGTACTATCAGCTTCGTTCAATTTCTCAGCTCTTTCTTTAGCGATTCTATCTGCATCAGCGTTAGCTTCAGCGTCTTTTTTCATTTTTTCGATTTCTTCAGCTGTTAAACCAGAAGAAGCTTCGATACGAATATCGTGAGATTTTCCAGTTCCTTTGTCAGTTGCAGAAACTTTGATGATACCGTTAGCATCAATATCGAAAGTAACTTCGATTTGAGGAACTCCTCTTGGTGCTGGTGGAATACCATCTAAGTGGAAACGACCGATAGTTTTGTTATCAGCTGCCATTGCTCTTTCTCCTTGTAATACGTGGATTTCAACAGATGGTTGAGAATCAGCAGCAGTAGAGAATACTTGAGATTTTTTAGTTGGGATAGTTGTGTTAGACTCAATTAATTTAGTCAATACGCCACCCATAGTTTCGATACCTAAAGAAAGAGGTGTTACGTCAAGTAACAATACATCTTTTACATCTCCAGATAAAACTCCACCTTGAATAGCAGCTCCAATAGCAACAACCTCATCAGGGTTAACACCTTTAGAAGCTTTTTTACCGAAGAATTTTTCAACTTCGTCAGCAATTCTTGGCATACGAGTAGAACCTCCTACAAGGATTACTTCGTCGATATCAGATGTAGATAAACCTGCATCTTTTAATGCTTTAGCAACTGGTTCCATAGAACGTTTTACTAATGCGTCAGATAATTGCTCAAATTTAGCTCTAGATAATTTTTTCACTAAGTGTTTTGGTCCAGAAGCAGTAGCAGTTACGTAAGGTAAGTTGATTTCAGTTTCTGCAGAAGAAGATAATTCAATCTTAGCTTTCTCAGCAGCTTCTTTCAAACGCTGTAATGACATTGGGTCTAAACGTAAGTCAATACCTTCTTCAGATTTGAATTCGTCAGCTAACCAGTCAATAATAACTTGGTCAAAATCATCACCACCTAAGTGAGTATCACCATTTGTAGATAATACTTCAAATACACCATCTCCTAATTCAAGAACAGAGATATCAAAAGTACCTCCACCTAAATCGTAAACAGCAATTTTTTGATCATTTCCTTTTTTATCTAATCCGTAAGCAAGTGCAGCAGCAGTTGGCTCGTTGATGATACGCATAACTTTAAGACCAGCGATTTCTCCAGCTTCTTTTGTAGCTTGACGTTGCGCATCGTTAAAGTAAGCAGGAACTGTAATAACTGCCTCAGTTACTGTTTGACCTAAATAGTCTTCAGCAGTTTTTTTCATTTTTTGAAGTGTCATAGCAGACAATTCTTGAGCAGTGTATAAACGACCGTCAATATCCACACGTGGAGTATTGTTGTCACCTTTTACAACACTGTAAGGAACTCTTTTCGCTTCTTCTTGAGTTTCAGCAAAAGTGTGTCCCATAAAACGTTTAATAGAAGCAATCGTTTTTGTAGGATTCGTTACTGCTTGTCTTTTTGCAGGATCACCTACTTTAATCTCTCCACCTTCAACAAAAGCGATGATAGAAGGAGTAGTTCTTTTTCCTTCTGCGTTAGGGATAACAACTGCTTCGTTACCTTCCATTACAGAAACACAAGAGTTCGTCGTACCTAAGTCAATTCCGATTATTTTACCCATTTTTTATATATTTAATTTTTGATTTAATTTTTAAACTCATGTGGCATAAGTCAATCATTATGCCAATATAAAAAACCAATATAAATTGTCAGTTTGCTATTGGCATGCCAAAAAAATCTGCCAACATGACATTTTTAAAACCTGACAACCATGGCATATCAATACTTTAGCTGTCATTTAGGAGCTGATTCCTGCTGTACGCTATATCTTTTTCCTGTTAAAGAAGCAGGAAAAAGGATGCCGCTTCCATCAGGGCTAGAGCAATCGTTATGACAAGAAAATATATGATTTACTATTTTTAAAGAATTATAAGTCTTCTCTAAGTTTGTAAAGAATTCTATTACATTTGTAAAACGCTAATTTTAAGAGTAAAAAAAAGTTTCCGGACTGAATCCATATTCAAATGAAAAAAAGCATCTCACTTATTTTATTCATACTGCTTTCAATAGCAATTCAATCTTGTAACGACAAGAAGCAAACAAACCAAAACAATACTACGGTTGTAGACAGTCTTCCACATCAGGAAATTGAAGAAACGAACGAAGAAATAGAAGAAAACGATCCTGTTGAACCCGATGTAACATTTCCAAAGAGAGGAAATAAAATTGCAGACTTCCTTCCCAAACTTGACATTTACGAAGTACAATATGAGGCTGAGGGAGATTTAAATAACGACGGTTTGGCTGATATTGCAGCTGTTTTGAAACACAAACAAGGCAATACTTTAAAAAGACCCATGCTGATTCTTTTGCAAAACGAAGACAAATCATATCATTTAGATAAACTTTCAGATGTTGTAATGCCAGCTGAATACAATGATCATGATTTTAAACTTTATGATACAGAAAGTATCAATATCGAAAACGGAGAACTAACAATTGACCTATATAGTTACGGACCCAGCGGTACATTTTTGAGTAAATTTAAATATGTTGAAAATGATTTTATACTTTATTACATGGAAACATATTTTAGAGGTGCTGGTGGTCGATCTGGACTTTATTATGATTATGAAAAAGGAGAAATCACAGAAACCGAAACCAATACAATGAAGGAAGACGAACCTACAACATCTCAGACTTCAAAGGCAAAAACAAAAAAGTATTTATTTGAAAACACTTCGATTACTGATTTTTATAATTAGGCGAATCATTCTTAAAAACTCGCTTTTACAATAATGGAGAATTACACCATCATCATTTTCATTCTGGCAATTGTTATAGGTCTTTCTGCATTTGCTGAAAAATCAAAACTACCCTATCCTATTCTTTTAGTGATTGTTGGAGTTGCTATTGGTTTTATTCCAACAATGACCGAAATAGAAATTAATCCCGAAATTATTTTCCTGATTTTTCTGCCGCCACTATTATATGACGCTTCTTTTAATATTTCTCCAAAGGATTTTAAAACCAATATAAATACAATTGGAGCATTAGCCGTTTCACTGGTATTCATGACCGCTGCCGGAATAGCCGTTGTGGCGTATTTCATAATTCCAGGTATGACCTGGCCTCTCGCCTTTGTACTAGGCGCCATACTTTCTGCAACAGATGCGGTTGCGGCAATAAGCATTACAAAAGGTTTAAAAATATCACATAAAACGATAACCATTTTAGAAGGCGAAAGTCTCATTAATGATGCTTCGGCACTTGTCGCTTACCGATTTGCCGTCGCTGCCGTTATGGGATCTTCTTTTATAATCTGGAAAGCCACCTTAGAATTCATGTTTTTATTAGGAGGCGGTTTTTTAGTGGGTTTCGTAATAGCAAAAATTCTCGCTTTCATATTAACCAAAGTCCACAAAAACGTAAATGTCACAATTAGTTTTATGCTTTTAATGCCTTTTGTGGCTTACCTAGTTGCAGAACATCTGCATGTTTCGGGCGTTATTGCGGTTGTTATTTTAGGATTATCTATTGCCAGATTCAGCAATAAAATTTTCCCCGAAAGCCTGAAAAACAATTCCAGAAACCTTTGGGATGTTATTATTTTCCTCCTAAACGGATTAATCTTTATTTTAATTGGACTTAATTTCCGTTATGTATTAAAAGATATAGACGATCAAATGATTCTTCCTTACATTGGTTATGCTTTCATTATCACTATTGTCGCACTTTTAATTAGAATGGTCAGGATATTTCTCCAGAAAATTAATCTCCAAAAAGCTTTTCAGAATACTAGAGGAAAAAGAAAAGTCAGCGAACATGCACTTCTCGACACCAAAAACAGCATTATTTTAAGCTGGTCCGGAATGCGCGGTATTGTTTCACTTGCCATTGCAATTGGACTTCCAAAAGTTCTTGAAAATGGAAATCCGTTTCCTGAACGAAATGCTATAATCTTTATTTCTGTGGCTGTGGTTTTATTAACATTAATTGGGCAAGGTCTTACATTGCCGTGGGTTGTAAAAAAACTGAATGATAAAGAGGCCATTAAAAAAAACTAGTGAAGAACAAAAAATTTCATTAATACTTTTCAACAAGTTTGATTTTCTCGAAGGCGGTAAATAGACTTAAAATATACATCGCTAAGAAAAATAAAGTCTAAAAATGACGGTTAAAAAATATATTTAACATTAAAAAACCTATAAAAAATAAAAAGAAAACTTATTTTTACACAAATATTAAACGAATGCTTAATCAATAATATTTGCATTTAAAATGAGCACAACTAAAATTCATTACATTTCAGGAATAACTATTACAATTTTTATAGTACTGCATTTATTTAATCATATTTGTAGTTTGTTTGGAGAGGATTTACATATTTCTGTAATGGAATCTTTAAGAATTTTCTATCGAAATATCTTCATTGAGACTATTGTAATATCTGCTGTTTTTATACAAATTATTTCAGGGCTAACACTTTTCAAAAAAAAAAGAAAAGGAGTAATTTCGGGTTTTGAAAAAATACATATATGGTCAGGACTTTATCTTGCTCTTTTCCTAATCATACATTTAAGTGCAATTTTAAGCGGAAGATTCATTTTACATCTTAATACTAATTTTTATTTCGGAACAGCCGGACTAAACACTTTTCCTTTCAATATATTTTTCATACCATATTATGGACTTGCAATAATTTCTTTTTTTGGGCATATCGCAGGAGTTCATTATAAAAAAATGAAACGCAAAATATTACATTTAACTCCTAATCAACAATCCAAAATCATTTTATTTTGTGGACTTTCTTTCACTTTACTAATCATATTGGGTTTGACAAATTATTTTCATGGTGTAAGAATTCCTGCTGAGTATAATGTATTAATTGGGAAGTGATAAATAATTTTTCACATTAAAATCAATTAAACTTATTTTCGGAATTTCTAATGTAAACATTTGTTTTATTCGTAATTTCGATTTATCATTAAAATTACAACTACAAAATGGCTTCATTTACAAAAGAAATATCTTTTCGCTGGTCAGATCTTGACCCAAACTTTCATGTTCGTCACAGTGCTTATTACGATTTTGGTGCACAGCATCGTATTGAAATTCTAGAAGAATTAGGCTTAACATTAAAAGTAATGCAGACACAAGGTTTTGGTCCGGTTTTATTTAGAGAAGAATGTGTTTTTAGAAAAGAATTAAAACTTTCAGACAAAATATTTATTCATACCAAAACTTCAAAAATGAAAGCCGATGCTTCGCGCTGGTCCATTATTCATGAATTTAGAAGAGAAGATGACACGCTTTGCGCCACAATTACCGTTGACGGAGCATGGATGGATACCAAACTTAGAAAACTGGCTTCGCCAACTCCGGAAATTGCAATTCAGGCTTTAAGCATTTTTCCAAAAAGTGATGATTTTGTCGGACTTTAAAATATAAACTAACATGAAGCATTTTTTTTCTTTTTTGATTATCCTAACGTTTTTAGGAAGCTGTAAATCTCCAAAAGAAACACTATCTCCAAAAGAAACTGTTGAAGCTTATTTGGCAGCAACAAACCGTTTTGATAGTGATGCAGCAAAGGAATTATTGATTTTAAACAACCAAAATCTAATGGTTCTGGAAACACTAAAAAAGATGGAGAAAAGCATTCCCGATAATCGAAAAGCGGAATTTCTCAATAAAGAAAAAAATGCTGTTTATACTGAAAAAGAAATAACCCAATCTACAGCTGTAATTATCGTTTCATCACAAGAAATTGCAATGCCATTTGAATTTAGCTTAAAAAAGACCAACAACATTTGGCTGATACAATCCATTACAGAATTATAAAATGGAATCTTTAGAAAGCAAACCAATCGAAACTGTTCACCTCTTCCCTATTTTAGACGAGCTATTAATTGATCTTTTAAAATCATTAACAGAGGAAGAATGGCATGCACAAACGGTTTGCAAAAAATGGCTTGTTAAAGATATTGCATCACATTTACTCGACGGAAATCTAAGAGGATTATCGATTTCCAGAGATCATTATTTTGGAGAAAAGCCAGAAAATATAAACTCTTATCAGGATTTGGTTGATTTTCTGAATCAATTAAACATGACATGGACAAATGCTGCAAAAAGGCTCAGTCCAAATGTTATTATAAACTTACTCGAAATTACAGGAAAAGAATATTATGCTCATTTGCAAACTTTACATCCTAATGAAAATGCCATATTTCCTGTGGCTTGGGCCGGAGAAGAAACTTCGTTAAACTCTTTTCACATAGCGCGCGAATACACCGAAAAATTTCTGCATCAGCAGCAAATAAGAGATGCCGTTGGAAAACAAGCGCTTTTAACCCGCGAATTATTTCACCCATTTATTCATACTTTTCTTCAGGCTCTGCCATATACTTATAAAAAAATCAACGCCCCGGCTGACAGTGTTTTTACATTAGTTATTAAAACAGAAATTGGCGGTGAATGGCATATTATTAAAGAAAAAGAGAATTGGAAATTTATTGATATTCCTGAAACAGAACCTGATGCAGTTTTAAAAATCGATCCGTATGATGCCTGGTTATTATTTTCTAAAGGAATGTCGCCGGAAGAAGCAAAACAAAAAGTAGAAATAACAGGAAACATACCTCTTGCCGAACAGGCTCTTTATATTATTTCTGTAATGGCATAAAGATTGGCTTTACTTTTTTTCTGATAATTTTAAGAGTTTAATTCTTGCTTTTCAAAATGCATGACGTAATTTTATAGTTCATACCCAAAAAGCATATCAAAATGAAATTTATAAAACTCTTCATACTAATATTACCGTTACTTTGCTTTTCTCAGGAAGAAAAGATAAAGCAGTTAGATATCAATTTAACGAATTATGAATATCCGTTTCCAGTAAAATTTTTAGAACTAAGCAATCAGCGCCAGAATTTAAAAATGGGATATATGGATATTATTCCCGAAAATTACAACAAGAAAAACATTGTACTTCTTCACGGAAAAAATTTTAACGGCGCTTATTGGGAATCTACTATAAAAGCGCTTACAAAAGAAGGTTTTCGTGTTATAGTTCCGGATCAGATTGGTTTTGGAAAATCGACAAAACCAGACAATTTTCAATATACTTTTCAGCAGTTAGCAGAAAACACAAAAAAACTTCTAGATCATTTAGGAATCGAAAAAACAGCGGTTTTAGGGCATTCTATGGGCGGTATGCTTGCTGCACGTTTCGCATTACTGTATCCTGAAACAACCGAAAAATTAATTTTAGAAAACCCAATTGGTTTAGAAGACTGGAAGCTGATTGTTCCTTACAAATCTGTTGACTGGTGGTACGAATCTGAATTAAAACAAAATTACGAAGCCATTAAAAAATACCAAATGGCTAATTATTATGACGGAAAATGGAATGCTGATTATCAAAAATGGGCAGAACTTGGAGCGGGCTGGACAACGGCTCCTAATTATGACAGAGTAGCCTGGAATTCAGCACTTTTGTACGACATGATTTTTACACAGCCCGTTTTATATGAATTTAAAAATATTAAAAGTCCCACACTTTTAATTATTGGAACAAGAGATAAAACTGCCTTAGGAAAACCTTTAGTTTCTGCAGAAGTTCAAAAAACAATGGGAAATTATGCTGAGCTGGGTAAAAAAACTCAAAAATCAATTCCAAATTCAAAATTAGTTGAAATTGCCAATACAGGACATTTGCCGCATATTGAATCTTTTGATGCTTTTATAAAACCATTAATCGTATTTTTGAAATAATATTTTTTCACGGGCGCGAATTTCTACGAATTATTTTTTTGAAATCTAAAGAAAAATCTGTGCAATTCGCTGCTAAATTAACTTAAAATCAACAATCTAAAATTATAAATATTATGTTTACAGTCGACCAAATTAAAGAAGCTCATGCTAAAGTAAAAAGCGGTGCCGATTTTCCAAATTATATACAAGACTTAATTATTCTGGGCGTAAAAGGATACGACACATTCGTAAATGACGGACACGTCGAATATTATGGTGTAAATGGTTATTCAGTAACATCAGACGAAAAATACAATCCAATTTCTGTTGCTTCTACGGTAAACAAAGAACTTTTTATTGAATTTCTTGTAAAACACCAGCAGGGCGAAACTGATTATATTACCTTTTGCAATCATGCCGGACAATGCGGTATCGCAAAATGGAGAGTAGATATTATCGAAATGACCTGCACTTATTTTGATAGTTCTCAAAACGAAATTTTAATCGAGAAAATTCCTGAATAATAGTTTTTTTTCACCAATGAAAAATTCCAATCGAATAAATTTTGCAACTAAAAAAAGTGTCTTTTTGATGCTTTTTTTAGTTTGTTTTACAGGATTTTCTCAGCATAAAAAAGAAAAAGCTAAATTTAAAGTAATAGCTTTTTATACCGCCAAAAATGATCAGGCTCATATAAGTTTTGTGCATGAAGCAAATAAATGGTTTCCAAAAATAGCCGAAGAAAATCACTTTGTATATGATTCAACAAGCAATTGGAATAATCTAAATGCTAAATTTCTTGCTGATTATCAGGTTGTTTTATTTTTAGACACAAGACCGGAAATTCAGGAACAAAGAGAAGCTTTTCAAAAGTACATGGAAAAAGGGGGCGGCTTTATGGGATTCCATTTTTCTGCCTTTGCCTTAAATGGTTCTACTTATACGCAAAACTGGAACTGGTATCATAACACTTTTCTAGGTTCCGGCGAATACGGAAGCAATACATGGAGACCAACATCGGCTGTATTGAGAGTTGAAAACCAGCATACGATTACCAAAAATCTGCCCAAAACTTTTACTTCAGCTCCAAACGAATGGTACAGATGGAGCAATGATCTGACGAAAAATCCCGATATAAAAATTCTTTTGGCTATAGACGAAAGCAGTTTTCCACTGGGAACCGGTCCAAAAGCACACGAAATATGGCACAACGGTTATTATCCTGTTGTTTGGACAAATAAAAACTACAAAATGGTCTATGTAAACATGGGTCATAATGATATTGATTACGAAGGCGGCACTAATAAAACGCTTTCATATACATTTAAAAATAAAACACAAAGCCAGTTAATTATAAACAGTTTGCTTTGGTTAGGAAATTCTAAAAAATAAAATCAAAATGGCATCAAAATTTTCTCCTATCATCAATGCAGATGAATTACTAAAACTAAATTTATCTGAAATAATAGTAATAGACGCCAGAGCCGGAGTAAATGCCGAAGAAAATTATAAAGCGCAGCATTTAAAAAATGCCCGCTATGTTGATCTAAATAAAGATTTGGCATCTGTCGAAAATGATCCCTCAAACGGTGGCAGACACCCTTTGCCTTCACTTTCTAAATTCTCTGAGGTGCTTTCTAAACTTGGAATTTCTCCTTCATCACATATTATTGTTTATGATGACAAAAACGGTTCAAACGCTGCGTCGCGATTTTGGTGGATGCTTCGTTCAATTGGACATGAAAAGGTACAGGTTTTAAACGGTGGTTTACAAGATGCTGTAAAAGCAGGTTTTCCTGTAAGTTCTGAAACCGTAAATTTTGAGAACACAGAATATCCTGTTTCTGAATGGAAATTAAAAACAGCTTACATTGACGATGTAGAAACAGCAAGAAATAACAATGAAAGCATTGTAATTGATGTACGGGATAAAAATCGTTTTGATGGTCTTACAGAACCGCTGGATTTAATTGCCGGACATATTCCGGGTGCTGTAAATGTTCCGTTTAGCGAAAATCTGGATGAAAACGGACTTTTTAAATCTCCTGAAATTTTAAATGAGAAATATAAAGAAGTTTTAAAAAACAAAACATCAAATGCCGTAATCGTACATTGCGGTTCTGGAGTTACAGCCTGCCATACTTTACTGGCAATGGATTATGCCGAAATAGAAATTCCAAAACTTTATGTAGGTTCATGGAGCGAATGGTCAAGGAATGACCGCGAAATGGCTTTAAAAAAAATAAAATAAAAACAACACTAAACAATATTAAAATACCAAAAATGCAGCATTGGGACATACTTCTTTCAAATCAGGTAAATAAAAAAGCTTTCATAGAAAATATACTAAACGGCGAAATAAAAGGAGAATTAGCCGTTTTTAACAATCAAAAAGGAATTCTTTTCTCTGATATTGCAATTGAAAAATTTATAGAAAAAGAATTTCAATATGACAGTGTTGAGGCATCGCCAGAATCTCACCGTCAGTTAAGAACTTTTTCTTCGGGCGAACGTAAAAAAGAGTTTTTAAAATACTGCATCAATCAAAAACCGGATTTTATCATTTTTGATAATCCGTTCGATCATTTAGATCAGGCTTCGAGAGTAATATTGGCCGATTCTTTAAAAGATTTAACGAAAGACATTGCCATTATTCAGCTTTTAAACCGAATAACAGATGTCCTGGAATTTGTTCCAAACAAAGCACAAATCAAAGACAACTCATTTGAACTGCATCCTATTTCAAAAACTGAAAGCCACTTTAAAACGCTAAATACGGCTGCAATTCCAAAAGCTTTAGAACCACATACCTTCCACGAAAGTGTATTAATTAAACTGGAAAACGTATCTGTAAGTTATGAAGAACGAAAAATTCTGAACAACATTTCATGGACTATAAAACAAGGCGAATTCTGGCAGTTAATTGGCCCGAATGGCTCAGGAAAAAGTACTATTTTATCACTAATCACAGGAGATAATCCGAAAGGTTTTGGACAGGATTTATTTTTGTTTGGAAGAAAAAAAGGAACCGGAGAAAGCGTTTGGGATATCAAAAAACAAATTGGAATTTTCGCCACTTCTATGACTGATTTGTTTCAAAAAGGGCACACTTTAGAACAAATGATTTTATCTGGATTTTTTGATTCTATCGGGCTTTATACCGAACCAACTACTCATCAGCAGCAAATTGTT
This sequence comes from Flavobacterium ginsengiterrae, assembly GCF_039539785.1. Lineage (NCBI taxonomy): Bacteria > Pseudomonadati > Bacteroidota > Flavobacteriia > Flavobacteriales > Flavobacteriaceae > Flavobacterium > Flavobacterium ginsengiterrae. Next base: position 350,020 of record NZ_BAABDU010000004.1, read on the forward strand.
TCACAATGGCTGGAAGTAATTGAAATGACACATTTACGCAAAAAACGTTTCATAGATCTTTCTATTGGACAGCAAAGAGTTGCATTAATCGTTCGTGCCGTTTTAAAACATCCGCCGTTATTAATCTTAGACGAACCGGTTGAAGGTTTAGATGATGAAAATGTTGATTTGGTAATTCAGCTCATTAATACCATAAAACAAGAAACCAGTGTTAGTATTGTTTATGTTTCACACCGAATTGAAGAAGGCCTTGCTCCTACTTCTGTTTTTGAACTTTTACCTGCCGAAACCGGATCAATTGGTAAAATAAAATACCATTCAGAATTAAATTAAAAAAAAAATGAAAATGAAGGTTACCGCAATTGTACTATTACAATTGTTTTTAATTTCGTGCTCCGGCACTATTTCAAGTTCTAAAAAAGAATATCAATTGACAAAAGAATCTAAACCAGAATCTGATTGGAAATTCGATACGAAAGAATGGTCGTTAGAAAATCAAATCTTTAACGGAACGGGTTCTGCAGAACATTGGGCTGCAATTACATCAAAAAAACAGCTTCCTGAAAATTATCAAATCACTTTCGATGTTAACCTTACAAGCGGTAATTTATTTGAAGTAATGCTCAATTTTGAAGGTCAAAACTATATTAGAACCTATTTATACAACATCGACCAGAATATTGTAATTGGCAGAGGAACTTACATTAAAAATAGTGACGAATATGGCAAACGGGGCGGTCCAACTGTTTTAAAGAAACCATTTGATTTTTCTTCAAATGTGTGGCATAAAGTCAAAATACAAGTTCAAAACAAACAGCTCAAGTTTATTGTAGACGAAAATACGTCTTTAGAGTGTTCACTGGAAAAACAAAATCTAAGTCAAAAAGGAAAAATTGGTTTCTTAACGAATGGAAAATCACAAATTAAGAATCTAGTTATTAAAACATTATAAAACCATTAAGAGATTAAGAAAATTAAGCACTGCTTAACTAACTTAATCTCTTAACTATTTAAAAGAAAATCAAATCTAAGGACTTATTTTTCTTATTATCTTTCTGGTTATAAAAAATTATCTAATTAATCCTCTTCTTCATCAATCTGATGCGATTTAGAATAATTGCGCCATTTATCTAAACAATCCTGAAAATCCTGAGGTAATTCAGTATCAAAACGCATCATTTCTCCTGTATTAGGATGAACAAATCCAAGCGTTTTAGCATGCAGCGCCTGACGTGGCAGTGCTTTAAAACAATTTTCAATAAACTGTTTGTATTTTGTAAAAGTCGTTCCCTTTAAAATCAAATGACCGCCGTAACGCTCATCATTAAATAACGGATGACCAATATGTTTCATATGCGCACGAATCTGGTGCGTTCTTCCTGTTTCTAGTTTACATGAAATTAAAGTAACATATCCAAAACGTTCCAAAACTTTATAATGTGTAATGGCAGGTTTTCCAATTTCAGGATCAGCAAAAACAGCCATCTGCATGCGATCTTTTAAATGTCTAGCAAGGTTTCCTTCAATAGTTCCCGCATCAGCAGCTACATTTCCCCAAACAAGCGCAATATATTCGCGTTCAGTAGTTTTAGCTTCAAACTGTTTTGCTAAATGCGTCATTGCAGCTTCGGTTTTGGCAATAATCAACAGTCCGGATGTGTCCTTGTCAATTCTATGTACCAACCCTGGTCGTTCACTGCTGTTCATTGGCAGATTATCAAAATGATGTGCCAAAGCATTTACCAGTGTTCCGGTATAATTTCCGTGTCCAGGATGCACAACCATTCCCGGCTCTTTATTAATAAGCAGTAAAGCATCATCTTCATATACAATATTCAGCGGAATATCTTCCGGCAGAATATGGTTTTCATACGGCGGATGCGATAACATAACCGTTATTACATCAAAAGGTTTTACTTTGTAGTTTGATTTTACCGGAATATCATTTACAAAAATGTTTCCGTTTGTAGCCGCGTTCTGAATTTTATTTCGCGTGGCATTCGGAATCAAATACATTAAATATTTGTCAATACGCAAAAACGCCTGACCTTTTGGGACTTCAAATCTGTAATGCTCAAATAATTCGTCTTCCAGATCTAAATTTTCTTCAATATTATTGTTCATCTTGTGGGGTTTCTACAGGCACCGCAGTACTGTCTGCCTGGCTGTCATCTACATAACTCGCTTTTCCGTCACCTAAAACCAAATCAATTTTAGATGCCTTTAAAACACGATCTCCTACTTTTAAATTTCTGCCTTTTAAACGCATTTCAAGAACCATATCTTTTCCAAGATTTGGAATATAAGTAATAGTTCCCGGTTCAAGTCCTAAAGCTTTTAAGGTTGGAACCGCTTCACGATATGTTTTTTCAATTAAATCAGGAATTTTAACTGATGAAAATCCAGATGAATTAATTTTAATATATATTTTTCTTCCTACTTTAACTTTAGTTCCCGGCAGCGGATCCTGCTCAACAACACTAAACTTCGGATATTCACTTCTGTAATCAACACTGTCCAAAAGCACATAATCTAAGTCAAGTTCGTCCAGTTTTTGCTCAACTTGTTCTTCAGTTAATCTGGCTAAATTTGGAACCGCAATTTCGTGTCCGTGATCTGTTGTAAACGTCAGCCAGTGCATAAACAAATAACCCAAAACTGCTATAATAGCAGCGGCACCCAATACTTGTAAAAAAAACACACGGCTTGTTAAATACTTACGTAAACTCATAAATTTATTTTTAGATGAACGCAAAGATAAAGTATTTCATTTCAAAAAAAATGATAATTTTGTTTAAAACAAGAAAGCCAATAATCAGCAGCATTTTCCCGCTTTCGCCATTTTCGACTAAACAAATTAACGATTAAACAAATAAACAAAAAAGTCAATGAAAAACATTGCCATTATCATGGGCGGATATTCCAGCGAATACAAAATTTCGCTTATCAGCGGAAACGTTGTGTATCAATATCTTGACAAAACAAAATACAACGGATTCAGAATTCATATCCTTAAAGATAAATGGGTTTATGTAGACGCCAATGACGCTGAATTTCCAATAGACAGAAACGATTTTTCTGTCACGGTAAACGGCGAAAAAATCACTTTTGACTGTGTTTTCAACGCTATTCACGGAACTCCGGGAGAAGATGGTTTAATGCAGGCTTATTTTGAACTAATTGGATTACCTCAATCATCTTGTGATTATTACCAATCGGCTTTGACTTTCAATAAACGAGACTTATTATCTGTTTTAAAACCATACGGAATCAAAACAGCGATTTCGTATTATTTAAACAAAGGCGACGAAATTAATACCGCAGAAATCGTTAAAAAAGTCGGGCTGCCATGTTTCGTAAAACCAAACAAAGCGGGTTCTAGTTTTGGAATCTCTAAAGTAAAAACGGAAGCCGAACTTCCAATTGCTATTGAAGTAGCCTACAAAGAAGACAACGAAATTATCATAGAAAGTTTCCTTGACGGAACTGAAGTTTCTGTGGGTGTAATTAATTACAAAGGCGAAATTAAAGTACTGCCAATTACAGAAATCGTATCAGACAATGATTTCTTTGATTATGAAGCTAAATATGAAGGAAAATCGCAGGAAATCACTCCGGCAAGAATCTCTGATGAGCTGACACAAAAAGTGGGTGAAACAGCAAAACGTGCTTACGAAGTTTTAAAAATGAAAGGTTTCTCAAGAAGCGAATTTATTATCGTAGACAACGAACCGTATATGCTCGAAATGAACACAATTCCGGGTTTAACAACAGAAAGTTTGATTCCGCAGCAGGCAAAAGCAGCAGGAATTTCACTTGAAGATTTATTTACAAATGCAATTGAGCTGGCCTTAGCCTAATAAAAAGCCTCTACGATACTAAGGTGCTAAGATTCTAAGATTTTAGCACCTTTTTTTATATCTGTTATTCAATCATAGTTTATCAAAATTTACATTAAAAATTGCGATCTGACATGGAAATTAAGATACATCTCAAACATCAAAACTTAGTATCTTAGTATCTCAAAACCTTAGCAGCTTAAAAAAATGAAACAAATATTTGAATGGGAAAGACTACTTTTTAACAATCTTCCGGAAAGCTTTATTTTCGAAGTTATTTTTCGTTCAACCATCATGTTTATTATTCTATTGCTGACACTTAAGTTGGCAGGAAAACGCGGTGTTAAACAATTATCTATTTTCGAAACTGTTATTATTATTGCTCTGGGATCTGCTGCCGGCGATCCAATGTTTTATGAAGATGTCGGCATTATTCCTGCTGTCATTGTATTTACCGTAATTATTGTTTTATACCGATCAGTTACCTGGCTTACAGGGAAAAGTAAAAAATTTGAAGAATTTATTGAAGGCAAAACCGAATGTTTAATCAACGACGGGAAGTTCTCTGTTTCAACCTTTAAAAAGGAAAGTTTAGCGCAGGACGAATTTTTTGCAGAATTACGAATTCGGTCAATTGAACATTTAGGACAGGTAAAACATGCTTATATTGAAACGAGCGGTGAAATTAGTGTGTATTTCTATGAAGATGAAAAAGTAGGATATGGCCTCCCTATTCTTCCTTCTTTATTTTATGATAAAAGTAAATTCATTCCAAAAGATGGTATCTATTCCTGTACTTTCTGCGGTCACACACAAGAACAAAAAAGTGGAACCGCTGTATGTAAAGTATGTAAAAAAGAGGAATGGGTAGAATCTATCAATACGAAGAGAATCACTTAATCTAAATTTCAAGTATTCAAATCCCAAATTCTAAAACTTTACGTCTTTACTCCTTGTATCTTTATAACTTTTGACCTTAAAAGAAAAAATCTTAGTAGCTTAGCAGCTCAGAAACTTAGAAACTTTAAAAAGATGCGTAAAGCCATATTTCCGGGATCATTTGACCCAATTACACTTGGGCACGAAGACATTATTAAAAGAGGAATACCTCTATTTGATGAAATTGTAATTGCAATTGGTGTCAACGCCGAAAAAAAATACATGTTTTCACTCGAAGAAAGAAAACGCTTTATTGAAGAAACTTTTAAAGACGAGCCAAAAATCTCAGTTATTACCTATGAAGGCCTTACGATTGATCTTGCCAAAAAAGAAAAAGCCAATTTTATATTAAGAGGTCTGCGCAACCCAGCCGATTTCGAATTTGAAAAAGCAATCGCACACACCAACAGAAAGCTTTCTAAAATAGAAACAGTTTTCTTATTGACAGCTGCAAGTACTTCATTTATTAGTTCGAGTATTGTGCGCGATGTATTGCGTCATGGAGGCGAATATGAAATGCTGGTTCCGGATGCTGTTAGAGTAAAAAAATAAACACCCTAAAACTCATTGCGAGGTATGAAGTAATCAAATTTACATTGCACAAAGCATATCCTCGTGAGATTGCTTCGTACCTCGCAATGACAATACACAACAATCAAATACATAAATTTGCAACCCTTACTAATTATAAGTAATTTCGCATTTTTAAAATAAACAACCAATAATGAGTATCGAAAGAGAATTAAGCAAACGAAGCGGATCAAAATGTGAGCTTTGTGGTGCCGAAGAAAATTTAAAAGTTTACCAAGTACTGCCAACCAAAAAAGGTGGTCTTGATGAAGCTATATTAGCCTGTAACACTTGTATTGACCAAATTGAAAATCCAGATAACGTAGATTTAAATCACTGGAGATGTCTTAACGACAGTATGTGGAATGAAAATATTCCGGTTCAGGTTGTTGCATGGAGAATGTTAAGCCGTATGCGTTCTGCAGGATGGCCTCAGGAATTACTTGATATGATGTACTTAGAAGAAGATATTCTTGAATGGGCAAAAGCTACAGGCGAAGGCGAAGATGATGAAAACAAACTGGTTCACCGCGACAGCAACGGCGTTGTTTTACAACACGGAGATTCTGTAGTTTTAATTAAAGACCTTAAAGTAAAAGGTTCAAGCATGGTTGCCAAACAAGGAACTGCTGTTAGAAACATTCGTCTTGACCACGAAAATGCTGAATATATAGAAGGAAAAGTAGACGGACAGCAGATTGTGATTATTACGCAGTATGTGAAAAAGATTTAAGCTTCTGAGGTTCTAAGCTGCTAAGTTTCTAAGTTTTTAAGTTTTTATTTTGAAGGCTTAAAAAGTTTAAACGCAAAGAACACAAAGATTTACGCAAAGTTCGCAAAGTTTTTTACACAAAGCTTTGCGAACTTTGCGCTTTTATAAAGTCTCTAAAAAATAAAAACTTTGCGTGCTTTGCGGTAAAAAACACAAAACAAAAAAAGCTGTTCGATTAGAACAGCTTTTTTAATTTATAGATAAAGGTTAAAAACTTAGAAACTTAGTAGCTTAGAAGCTTTAACCTAAAAAATTACTTTTGGAATAATTTATTGATTTGATCTTTTACGAATGGCTCAGAAACGTTGTTTGTAGCAGCGTCTCTTTCTTTACCAGAAACCATAAACTGAACTGTAGCTTTGTCTGGAACAACATTTCCTGTGTAGTGTAACCAAATGTAGTTGTTAGGTAACTCTAATTTGATATCGTACAATGGAGTAGCTGTAAATCCACCCATAATAATGCTGTATAAAGAGTTGTAAGCATTATCGATGTTTTTAAATGAAAATTTTCTCAAAGTAGAATCATCATCACTTTGAACAATAGTGTAATACACAGTGTATTCGTCACCAATTTTTTGAATGTAATTGTTATTTACTTTTCCTAATTTTTCAACAGGAACAGTTTCAAGAACCTTAACCTGTGCAAACGAAACAAAACTAAAGAACAATGCAGCAAGAGTAATAATCTTTTTCATATGGAATTTGGGGTTTACAATTTTACGATCACAAAAAAACACAGAAATATTGAAAAAACAGCTATCAATTGATTATTTTTTTAACATAAATTTGTTAAACTTAGTTGATATTTTACAAACACTTGAATTTCAAATAAATAACCAATAATTTAAGTCCAAAATTTGTCTTACAAGTTCTAATATCTTTCCTTTTTATCTTCTTCTTCTTTTTTAATCACATTTCGGGCAATCTCGATTTTGAACTTCTTCCCTTTCATTTTTTCGTCCCGAATGTTTTTAAGCAAATCTTTTACCTTGTGGTATTTTACGGCAGCAAATGATACAAAATCCTTTACCTCAATTAATCCTAAATCGTCTTTTTCTAATTTCCCTTTTTGAGAAAAGAAACCAACAATATCAAACTTGTTCAATTTTGTTTTCTTCCCGCCGCTAATATAAATAGTTTGAAACTGAGGCGGTTTTGGTAACGAAACATTTCCTTCAACATTTAAAACTTCCATTTCATAATCAATATAATCCAGTTGTTTTTCACTTTCGTGAACAATTATATATGCCGTTCCAGAAGCCTGCATACGCGCTGTACGTCCGTTACGGTGTGTAAATTCGTCTTCCTTTAAAGGTAAATGATAATGAATAACGTGATTCATTTCGGGAATATCCAAACCTCGCGCTGCCAAATCTGTTGTAACTAAATAACTGATACTTCCGTTTCTAAACTGAATCAAAGCCCTTTCACGTTCTTCCTGATCCATTCCCCCATGATAATACACCGAATAAATGCCTTTTTCATTTAAAGTATCGCTGATTCGTTCTGCAGCATCGCGATGGTTGCAAAAAATAATAGCCGACTGTGATTTCAGCGAACAAATCAAATTAAACAAACTCTGCAGTTTATCTTTCGTTGGCGAAATCACCATTTTCATAGAAAGATTCGCTTTTTCCTCTTCTTCCGGAATAAAATCCAAAACAGTAGGATTTACAACTTTTGTATATTTTGGAATTTCAATATCAGAAGTTGCCGAAACCAAAACTCTTTTATTCACTTTAGAAAGTCTGCCAATTATAAAAGACATTTGCTCGTGAAATCCTAATTGAAGCGATTTATCAAACTCATCTAAAATCAAAGTCTGAATTTTATCAGTTCTAAAAGTTTCGCGGTCAATATGATCTGCAATTCTTCCCGGAGTTCCAATTAAAACCGCCGGCGGATTGCTTAAATTTTTAATTTCTGTATCAATCGAATGTCCGCCGTAGCAGATATTGACTTTGTACTGCGTTCCCATTTTTTTCCAAACCTGTTCAATCTGAAGTCCAAGTTCGCGCGACGGAACCAAAATCAAACATTGAACCGATAAAATTTCGGGCTGTAATAATTCTAAAACCGGCAGTAAAAAAGCCAGCGTTTTTCCAGATCCGGTTGGCGAAAGCAGTAAAACATTATTATCATTCAGAATCGCATCTTGTGCGGTTTCCTGCATTTCGTTGAGGTTCTGAATCCCTAAATTCGAAAGTATAGTATTGGAATGGTGATTTTTCATGCTGCAAAAGTAATTAAAAGGTTTCAAGTTTCTCCTGTTTCAAGTTTCAAGTTTGAATACCGGCGATTTAACCGCAAAGCACGCTGAGTTTTTTTTGCTTTTTGATTGAGTTTAGAACGCAAAGCTTTACGAATAAAAACTTTGTGTTCTTTGCGTAAACCTTAGCGCACTTTGCGGTTAAGAAAATATAGACAAAGCATATCAACTTGAAACCTGAAACTTGAAACAAAACACTATATTTGATTTCCATAAAAACCAAAACCATGAAACTTTTTACCATTTTCATTTCACTTTTCACAATCTCCCTTTTCGCGCAGAACAACACAAAATACGACACGTTTTTCGAGAAAGGAAACGGAAACCAATCAGCAGATTATTACGAAACTATTCGTTATTTCAAAATGCTGGCAAATGATTTTCCAACGATTCAAGTTAAAGAAATGGGACTGACAGATTCTGGTGAACCTTTGCACATGATTACTTTTAATCCTGACTTAACATTTGATTTTGATAAAATCCAGAAAACAAAAGCCGTTTTGTTTGTCAATAACGGAATCCACGCCGGAGAACCAGACGGAATCGACGCCACAATGCAGTTTTACAGAGATTTAGCAACCGGAAAAATGAAAGCGCCAAAAAATACCGTTTTGGTTACTATTCCGGTTTACAATATTGGCGGTGCTTTAAACCGAAATTCGACAACGCGCGTCAATCAGGACGGACCTGAGATTTACGGTTTTAGAGGAAATGCCAGAAACTACGATTTAAACCGTGATTTAATGAAATCCGACACAAGAAACACCAAAAGTTTTGTCGAGATTTTTCAGAAAATAAATGCTGATGTTTTTATCGATAATCACGTAAGCAATGGTTCTGATTATCAATACAAACTGACGTATATCATGACACAGCACAACAAATTGGGAACTGTTTTGGGCGATTTTATGAATAACGAAATGATGCCGGCTTTGGTAAAAGATCTTCAAAAAAAGAAAATCGAAACCACGCCTTATGTCGATTCGTTTAAAGACACGCCGGATAAAGGTTTCGGGCAGTTTGTCGATAGTCCGCGATATACAACGGGTTATACTTCTTTGTTTAATACAATTGGTTTTGTGGTCGAAACACACATGCTGAAAAAATATGCCGAACGTGTAAAAATGACGTACGAATACATGAAAACGACAATGGATTTTACCGATGCCAATTATCTCAAAATCAAAGAATTTCGTGTAAAAAACTTAGAGCAGTATCAGCCTAAAAAATCCTATACTTTAAAATGGGAAATGGACAGCACAAAAGCAACAAAATTCACATTTTTAGGCTACGAAGCGGGTTATAAAAAAAGTGAAGCCACAACAGGCGATCGTTTGTATTATGACCGAAGCAAATCGTACAAAAAAGACGTTCCTTATATTAAAGAATTCAAATCAGTTAAAGAAGTTGTGATTCCAACGGCTTATATTATTCCAAGAGGTTATTGGAATATTATTGATCTTTTAAAAAACAATAATATCACGTTTAGACAATTTAAAAATGACACAATTATCGAAGTCGAAAGCTATAAAATTGCTGATTTTAAAACCGTTCCGTCTGCTTACGAAGGACATTATTTACACCGAAATACAAACATAACTTCTAAAATGGTTAAAATAAATTTTGCCAAAGGAGATTATTATGTTCCAACCAATCAAAAAGGCGTAAAATATCTTCTTGAAGCTTTTGAACAGGAAGGTGTTGATTCGTTTTTTAACTGGAATTTCTTCGATGCTATTTTACAGCAAAAAGAACATTATTCTGAATATATTTTTGAAGATACCGCTGCAAAACTTCTAAAAGATAATCCAGCCTTAAAAGCAGAATTAGAAACCAAAAAACAAAATGACCGCGAATTTGCTAAAAATGCTGAGGCGCAGTTAAATTGGATTTATAAGAATTCTGTTTATTATGAAAAGGCGCATATGCAGTATCCTGTTTATCGTGTTTTGTAGTTTTTTTATGGAAATATGGTTTTCCGTAAATGTCTGTTAATTTGAGTATCTAATTTTGAAGAATTAAATCTAAATATATAGTAAGCATGAAAAGAATAACATTTTTTTTTGGTATTTTCTTCATAATAATTTCTTGTAAAAAAAGTAAAGAAGAAAATCTTAAAAACGAAATTGAGAATGAAATTAAAACTAATTTGAACGACCCAAGTAGTTATGAATTCAATTATTTTCATTTAGATTCTGTAGAACACATCGTTAACAAACAAATGACAGCAGAAAATTTAAAAGAAATAGAGAATTTACAAAATCAAAATAATGCAAAATCAAAAAAAAGAATTGAGTTTTTAAAATCACAAAATCAATTTTATAATTTATTAAATAAAAATAAGTATAAAGGAATATTTTCCTTTCGAGGCAACAACAAATTCGGTGCTAAAATTTTAGCAGAATATTCATTTGAAGCGGATAGCACATACAAATTGATTTATCTGAAAGATAATATTGGAGATACAATTTATAAAGATGTTGAAACTTTGATTAAAGAAAATGATAAATTCATCAAAGATGCTGAAAAACTTATTAATGCATCGAAATGAAAAAATTAAGACATGGAAAATAACGTATAAAGATTATCTAAACAAGACTTTTTTAGAAGAATTAAATTATAAAATTTGGTCAACAAAAGGAAGCAGATTTAACGCGAGTCACTTTGCTAGCGCGAGCGTCTCGCTTGTGAACGCAATCTAAATCAATACATAAAGAGCCACGAGCGGGACGCTCGCGCCAGCGACATAAATTGAAAATAAAAAGCCTAATAAAAACATCAAATTTTATTAGGCTTTTCAATATTCTAGAAAGAACAAAAAAATTATTTTTTATCCTTCAATATCTTCTCTAAAAACTCAACTTTATCTTTTTCAGCCTGAATTAAACGTTCGTAAAGTTTTTTATTTTCTTCTACTGACTCCATTAACTTATCTAATGGATTGAAAGTACAGTTATTATTAAAAGTTCCAGCGCTGTGATCAGTAAAAGTATTAAAATAGTTAAACACACTTTCTTCTGAAAAATTCTTAATTGCTTCAACACTTACTCCCAAAGCCTTTGCGATATCTTTAAGCTTTTCATCCTCTATGGTTTCACTATTTTCCAAAATAGAAATTGCCTGTTGGTTTGTGCCTAAAGCCTGAGCCAAAGCTTCTTGTTTCATGTCTCTAAGTTCACGAATTCGGCTTATTTTTCGCCCTATATGGTTTGATTTTGTAAGTGTGTTCATAATTCAAAAATACTATTTATGGTGTTAACGAGTAACTGGTAAAAAACAAACTTGACTTGTATCGTACAAATCACATTAGTATAAAAATTTGTTTTTACATTAAACAAAAGTACGATTTTTGAGACACGAAAAATTTTTAAATCTCAAAAAAAATAAAATTAGATTTTTACAAAAAAGTGCTGCTCGCGTGAGGGATAGAAGCAAGTTACCGAAGTAACGCGGATAGCCCGACAGCAATTAAAAAAAGACCCAATGAACGCAAAGTTTATTGGGTCTTTTTTTAATTGGTGGCACGCCATAATTCTAAGACTCTGAGGTGATGAGGTTTTAAGATACTGAGTTTTTAGCTTCTTAAGATTGTGTGTTTTCTTTTTTTACTTTTAAATCTGCTGGAACGCTAATTTCTTCCTGAAACAACAATTTAATGTTTTCATACGAGTTTGTAAGCGCTTCTTTAATCTGCTCTGGATTTAGCCACGCTACTTTCTCAATTCCTTCTTCTATTTGTCCGTGCGGAGTTCCTTCAAAATCAGACTGCATTTCGAACCAATGCGTGATTTTGAGTTTGTACTTTCCGTTGCGTTTAAAGATATGATAGGTTTTTTGAAGTTTATTCGTAATACGAAGCTGGTTTACTCCTGTCTCCTCCTCTACCTCACGCATAGCCGTCGCTTCAATGTCTTCCCCCTTCTCGATTCCTCCTTTTGGCAGGTCCCATTTTCCGTTTCTAAAGATAAATAAGACTTCGCCTTTCTTGTTGTATACAAAACCACCGCCCGCTTTATTCACCGGAATCTTGGCTTTAAGGGTTTTCATGATCTCACTTTCATCTGGATGATACAGAATCGCTTTTTGAATTTTATTTTGAAAAATTTTTATAATAAGCTGTTCGATATCAATACTTTCCAACAAGAACAATTGAAAATCTGTTTCTTTTGAGATTTCATTTGTCAAAAAAAGTGGTTTGTCGTTTACAAAAACTTTATACATTTGTACTATGATTTTTAATAAAGATACTGCCGAAAAAACAGCCGAATTGCTTTTGCAAATAAATGCAATTAAATTGAATCCCGAAAATCCTTTTACATGGGCTTCTGGTTGGAAATCTCCTATTTATTGCGATAATAGGTTAATTCTTTCATTTCCGAGCATCAGAAACTATGTTCGTGATGAATTTGCTAAGAACATCGAAAAACAATTTGGAAAGCCCGATGTCATTGCCGGTGTTGCTACTGGCGCCATTGGAGTTGGTATTCTGGTTGCCGAAAGTCTAGGACTTCCGTTTGTATATGTGCGTCCGGAGCCAAAAAAACACGGAAGACAAAACCAGGTTGAAGGTTTTTTACAAAAAGGACAAAATGTTGTGGTGGTTGAAGATTTAATCAGCACCGGAAAAAGCAGTTTACTTGCTGTAGAAGCTTTACGTAACGAAGGCGCTAACATAAAAGGTATGGCCGCTATTTTTACTTACGGTTTTGGTGTTGCCGAAGAAAATTTTAAAGAAGCTAATATTGATTTATTCACTTTAAGCAACTACGAAAACCTTCTTAGCTTAGCTGTTCAAAAACAATATATTACAGAAGACCAGCAGTCTACCCTGCTTGAATGGAGCGAAAGCCCATCGACTTGGGGACAGGAAGAGTAGATTTTAGATTTTAGATTTTAGATTTTAGATTTTAGATTTTAGATTTTAGATTTTAGATTTTAGATTTTAGATTTTAGATTTTAGATTTTAGATTTTAGATTTTAGATTTTAGATTTTAGATTTTAGATTTTAGATTTTCTAAAAATCGCTTCGCTCTTTTTGGAATTTGGGATTTACAAAAATTGGAATTTTATTAAAGTTTTAGCTTTGCGAACTTTTTAAAACCTTGTATATTAAAAAAACTTTGCGCACTTTGCGGTTAAATAAAAAACAAAACATATGAACTTAGAAAGTCCAAAAGTTACAGTTCAGAAATCAGCTCAGGATCTATTCGATCAACTGACTGATGTAAAGAATTTCGAAAAATTAATGCCGGATAACATTGCTAAATTTGAAGTGACTGGCGAAGACGCTTTTATTTTTGGATTGAAAGGGATGCCGGAAATCAAATTAAAAATGAAAGAAAAAACAGCTCCAAACAAAATTGTTCTGGGTGCTGCAAGCGATAAACTTCCGTTTATGCTGACTTCAAACATTGATAGTGTTTCTGATTCAGAAAGTGCAGTTCAGTTATTTTTTGAAGGCGAATTCAACGCCATGATGGCTATGATGGTTAAAGGTCCAATCAGCAAGTTTATCGAAACTTTAGCAAACAATATGCACAAACTTTAATAATGGTAAATTATAAATTGTGAATTATAAATTAAGATGCCTGGCTTTTGCCGGGTATTTTTTTTGCTTAATCACAAAGTTTTAACCACATTTTTGTCATTTCTCCTTCGTCGAAATGACAAACTAAAATTTTCATTTACAAAAGTGAACCTTTGTAACTTTGAATCTTTGTCACTTTGCTCCTCTCAATAAAGCATCTTAACTTCTTTTATATCAAATTCAGCAACAGAATCATCTTCAAGTAAAATCTGTAGTTTTCCTATTGGAGAAACGCCCTGAATTATTCCCATAAAGTTTTCGTTATTTAAGTTTCTAAAAGGCATTGGAACACCTTTTTTAAACAGAGAATCAAAGTAATCTGTCCAGAAACTTTGAACCGAAGTCTGCCATAAATCAATTTTTTCTTTGATTTTTTCGACGATTAAAACCGCCAATTCGTTTTTATTAAAAGTTTCACCCGAAATTACGGCAAGCGAAGAAGCATTTGGCAGATCAGTATAGTTGGTTTGATTAACATTTAGCCCAATCCCGACAACTGACATGATTCTGCCATCACTTTTTATGGTATTTTCGATTAATATGCCACCAAGTTTTTTATTGTATGACATAATGTCGTTTGGCCACTTTACACATATGTTGGGAATATTTAACGATTTTAAAACTTCTATAACCGATAAAGAAACTACAATGCTTAGATCAAAAACCTTTTCATTATCGAAAAGAAAATCCTTTACCAAAACACTCATAATTAAGTTTTTACCAGCCTCAGAGCTCCATCTCTCTCCCATTTGGCCTTTGCCTTTTGTCTGATTTTCAGCCGTTACCACCGTAAAATTCTCCTGTTCATCCTGACTTGATAATGCTTTTAAGAAGTCATTTGTCGAATCTATGGCATCGAGTTTGATTAGTTTCATTAAATAATTGAAATAACTTAATTTAATATTTTGTTAAGGTTCAAAAATAATCACAAAATTTGGTAACTTTACAAATTCATATAAAATAATTCATGGCGAAAAAGACTATTAATAATGATGTTCTACTGGCGAACATAATCAAAGGGATTGAGGAAGTAAAAGGAAATGATATCGATATTCTTGACTTAAGAGATATAGACACTGCAGTTTGCGACTATTTTGTTATTTGCAACGGTAACTCAAATACCCAAGTTAACGCCATTGTAAACTCAATTCAAAAAACAGTATCCAAAGACTTAAAAGACAAACCTTGGCACGTAGAAGGAACCGATAATGCAGAATGGGTTCTTATGGATTATGTGCATATCGTGGTACATGTTTTCCAAAAACACATTCGTGAATACTATAATATCGAAAGCCTTTGGGGTGACGCCAAAATAACTACAATCGAAAACAAATACTAAAAGAAAAATTTTTCTAAATGGCTAAAGATAATAATCCAAATCCGAGTAAATTTAAAATAAGTCCCTGGTTAATATATACCGCAATACTTTTAGTTTTTTTATTTATAAGTTTTGCTACCGGTGGATCTAACTTAAGCGAACCTGCTCAATTAACTTCTTCTAAATTCAATACTTTATTAGAAAAAGGACAAATTGAAAAAGTTATCGTTTATAATAAAGCTGAAGCTGAAGTTTATTTAACTAAAGCAGCCCTTAAAGATCCTTCAAATAAAAAAGTTTCAAAGGATATTTTTGACAGAGAAAATAAAGGTCCGCACTTTACATTAGAAATTGGTAATGACCAGATCTTTCAAACAAAACTAGAAAAAGCAGTTAATGAAGGAAAATTAAAAGATTTTAATTTCATTCAGAAAAATAACTGGAGCGATATTCTTATCAGTCTTCTTCCTATCATCATTATCATTGGTGTATGGATTTTCATTATGCGTAAAATGTCTGGCGGAGGCGCTGGCGGAGGCGGACAGATTTTCAACATTGGAAAATCTAAAGCTAAATTGTTTGATGAAAAAACAGATATTAAAACTACTTTTAAAGATGTTGCTGGTTTAGAAGGTGCAAAAGAAGAAATTCAGGAAATCGTTGAATTCCTTAAAAACCCAGAAAAATACACAAATCTTGGAGGTAAAATTCCTAAAGGAGCTTTACTTGTAGGGCCTCCGGGAACTGGTAAAACATTATTAGCAAAAGCAGTTGCAGGAGAAGCACAAGTTCCGTTTTTCTCACTTTCAGGTTCTGATTTCGTTGAAATGTTTGTGGGAGTTGGTGCATCTCGTGTACGTGACTTATTCAAACAGGCAAAAGAAAAATCTCCGGCAATCATTTTCATCGATGAGATTGATGCCGTAGGTAGAGCAAGAGGAAAAAGCAATATGTCTGGCGGAAACGACGAAAGAGAAAACACTTTGAACCAATTACTAACAGAAATGGACGGTTTTGGTACAAACTCTAACGTAATTGTTTTAGCAGCAACAAACAGAGCTGACGTTCTAGACAAAGCTTTAATGCGTGCCGGACGTTTTGACAGACAAATTTTTGTTGACTTACCAGACATTCGCGAAAGAGCTGAAATCTTTAAAGTACACTTAGCTCCTATTAAAAAAGTTGAAGGTCTTGACCTTGATTTCTTAGCAAAACAAACTCCGGGATTCTCTGGTGCTGATATTGCAAACGTTTGTAACGAAGCCGCTCTTATCGCTGCCCGTAACAACAAACCGGCTGTTGACAGACAAGATTTCCTTGATGCAGTTGACAGAATCATTGGTGGTCTTGAAAAGAAAAATAAAATCATTACTCCAGAAGAAAAAAGAGCAATCGCAATTCACGAAGCGGGTCACGCTACTGTAAGCTGGATGTTAGAGCATGCTGCACCACTTATTAAAGTAACTATTGTTCCTCGCGGACAAAGTTTAGGAGCTGCATGGTATTTACCAGAAGAAAGACAAATCGTAAGAACAGATCAAATGTTAGACGAAATGTGTGCTACTATGGGAGGAAGAGCTGCTGAAAAAGTAACTTTTGACAGAATTTCGACTGGTGCATTAAGCGATTTAGAAAAAGTAACACGTCAGGCTCGTGCTATGGTAACGATTTACGGTTTAAATGATAAAATTGGAAACGTTACGTATTACGATTCAACAGGACAAAGCGAATATAATTTCTCTAAACCATATTCTGACGAAACAGCAAAAATTATTGATGCTGAGATTTCAGAATTAATTGAAGGCCAATACCAAAGAGCTATTCAAATTCTTGAAGAAAATAAGGATAAGTTAAATCAGCTTGCTGACATCTTAATCGAAAAAGAAGTAATCTTTAAAGATGACCTTGAAACAATTTTTGGAAAACGTACCTGGGATAAAAATTTAGAAGAGGTCGTTTCGTAAATTATTCAGTAAATAAGTAATATTTTTTAAAATCTTAATTCAAAACACCCTTTTGAATTAAGATTTTTTTATCTTTGAACGTTTTCAATTAACATGTAAAGTATTTCATATAAAAAATGAATTTTTTCAAAAAAATATTTGGTTCCGGCGAATCGGCTTCTGACGAAGAGCACGAAAGCGAGTACGCAGGAACTTCTTCTGCTTCGAATAGTCATTTGTCTTTAGATGAGCAATTCATTTTCAATTTCAAGAAAAATGGAGGAAAGTTTTTATACTGTGAAAATAGAACCGAGGTTGCTGAGCAATTTGAAAACATATTAGAAGAAAACGACTGGTTTGAAAATGAAGTTTTATGCTACGAATCGGCACTTTTCCCTTTATTAGAAGAAAACAAATTATTTTATATCGCTCCTTCTCACCCAAAATTTCTTTTGGCAAGCTGTGAAAATTTAATTGCAGATGAAGGTTCAATTTTGTTTTCATCTAAACAAATCAGACAAAACAAACCAAACGATTTACCGGCAAATATTGTTATTCTTGCTACAACAAGCCAGATTCTCCCAATGAAAAGTGATGGCTTAAGCGCCATTAAACGCAAATACGAAAGAGATATTCCAACTAATATCACCACAATAAAATATTTCGAAAAAGCAAAAGAAGAAGATTTTACTCAATACGGAAGTGTTGCTAAAAACCTTTATTTACTGCTCTTAGAAGATCTTTAAGATGAACGAAACGCTTAAGAGAACCATTTCTGGTGCTGTTTATATTGCTCTGTTGTTAACTTCAATCCTGTTTTCTACTGAGAGCTTCATCATTCTTTTTGGTATCTTCCTTATTATTACCATTTACGAATTCAGCAATATTGTAAACCTTAATAAAGTCTTTTCAATTTTATTTGGTGTACTGATATATTCATCAGTAATACTAGTCAGTCATTATAATAAGCAGTCTGAACTCTTTTTAAACAATACTTTTAATTCAAACCTGACTTTAAACGCAAACATTAAACAGTTAGATTTGGTACTTCTTGCCGTTACGCTTGTAGTATCTATTAAATGCATCATCTTCCTGTTTTATGATTCGGTTCAAAAAATCAGTACTTCATCAAAATATTTATATTTACTAGGATACATTACGCTTCCCTTTATTTTTACTGTAAAAATTTCCTTTGGAACTAATGATTATAACCCAAAAATTATTATTGGTTTATTTGTTTTAATCTGGACCAATGATACATTTGCTTATCTGGTAGGAAAATCAATGGGAAAACACAAACTTTTTGAACGCGTTTCTCCTAAAAAAACAATTGAAGGTTTTGTTGGCGGAATGGTCTTCGCAGCCTTTGCCGGATTTTTAATTTCAAAATTTTACATTCAGCCAAAACCGGAATTCAGCGACAAATCAATTTTAATCTGGATGATTATTGCTCTTATTGTAAGCTTTTTCGGAACAATCGGTGATTTGATTGAATCCAAATTTAAGCGAATTGCAGGCGTAAAAGACAGTGGTTCAATAATGCCTGGCCACGGAGGTATCTTAGATCGATTAGATAGTGTTATATTTGTAGCACCAATTATATTTTTATTTTATCAAATTTTATATTATGTTTCATAAAGAAGGAGGCCCGTCTATTTTAATAGGTGTAATTTTTACTGTTGTTGTGGTTTTATTAGCCGATAAATTTATTGATATCTATTGGCTGAGAATGCTTGTTCAGATAGCAGCACTGGTAATTTTAATTATTATTCTACAATTTTTTAGAAATCCAAAAAGGATTGCAATTCGTAATATCGAGCATGTTCTTGCTCCAGTTGACGGAAAAGTTGTTGTAATTGAAGAAGTTTACGAAGGTGAATATTTCAAAGATAAACGTTTACAGGTTTCTATTTTTATGTCTCCAATTAACGTTCACGTTACACGTTATGCAATGGACGGAATTATAAAATTCAGTAAATATCATCCTGGTAAATTTTTGGTAGCGTGGCATCCAAAAGCAAGCGAGGAAAACGAAAGAACAACTGTAGTTATCGAAAATGATACTTTTGGAGCAATTCTTTACAGACAAATTGCAGGAGCTCTTGCACGCAGAATTGTAAATTATGCAAAAGAAGGAATGCAGGTTGTACAAGGTACTGATGCAGGTTTTATTAAATTTGGATCGAGAGTAGATTTATTTTTACCTTTAGGTACACCAATTAATGTTGTTTTAGGACAAAAAGCAATTGGTGGAAAGACTATTATTGCGACAAAAGCTTAAATGGCGGACAAAGATTTAGACAAACGTTTTTCTGAAGCTGTAGAGAATGCAATGAAAATGACTCAGGCTTCGCTGCCGCAGGATGTGCAGCTAAGACTTTATGCATTTTACAAACAGGCCACTTTTGGGACTGCCGTTTACAATCAGTCAGAGAATTTTGACTTGAGAAATGCATTCAAAACAAATGCGTGGATGCAGATAAGTCATTTATCTACAGATGAAGCCAAAGAAAATTATATTGAGATTATCAATTCGCTAATATCTAAATAAATTAATATTATGAAGAAAATCATTGTTCTTTTCAGCATTTTGCCTTCATTCATACTATTATTTTCTTGTAATGATAACAATAAGCTGACCGAAGTTGTAGAAGTTCCTCTGCCTACTAAAGAGGAAAAAATAGTAATTGGATCACCAAATGATGTAAAAGCAGATCCGGGTTCTTTTGAAATGACCAAACTGCCTTTTGCGTATGATGGTTTAAGTCCTGCATTGCGATCACTTACAATGGAAACGCATTATTCGAAACATTATTTATCGTACACGAATAATTTTAATAAAGCGATTGTTTCGACTGAATTTGAAAATATGCCTATTGAGGATATTTTAAAGAAATTAGATCTTAATAATGCTAAACTTCGTCAGAATGCAGGAGGATATTACAACCATACACTTTATTTTAATATTTTAACTCCAAAAGAGCAGACTCCAAAAGATACTCTTGCGAGTTCAATTGATAAAGAATTTGGTTCTTTTAAAAATTTAACCTCTCAGTTTAAAGGTCAGGCTGAAAAACAATTTGGTTCTGGCTGGGTTTGGTTAGTTGTTGACCGCTACGGAAAACTGCAGGTTACAACAACAGAAGATCAGGATAATCCTTTAATGAAAAATGCTTTGATTCCCGGAACTCCAATTATGGGAATTGATTTATGGGAACATGCTTATTATCTGGATTACCAAAATAGAAAAGGAAGTTATATTGATGCTTTTTACGAACATATAAACTGGGAAAAAGTAAACGAATATTACGTCGAAGCCCTCAAAAAAGTCAAGAAAGTCTAAAATAAAATACAAATGAATACAGTAAAAGATATCTTAAAGAATTTTTCACAAAAAAATGACCTTTGGAATCTTACAAAAAATCGTGGCATACAATGCATCGAAAATTATCTTGAAGATAATGGAGATAATATAAACACAAAATCATCTAATATTACTTTAGATGATTTTGTGTTTTTTAAAAGAAATCAATCTGTAATTGTATTTCCCGATTCAGATAATGAGGGTCATTTAATAATTAGAACAACCTACGATTTATCTTTAGAAAAAATAAAAACTTTTCGTTCAGGATATTATTCCCTTGATGTTGATATAGAAGGGAATATAATTGATGATTATTTATATTTAGATTTTTAATTCAAATATAAACGATTCAGATGGAAGCAGTTTAATTCTTGCCGTTCCTTCTCCGTTACTTATAATGAGTTTCACAGAGGTTTTATTATATAATTGATCCGTAAGCTGATATTCTCCGTCTTTTAAATTCCACTTTGAAATAATATCTGAAGGTATTTTCAAATCAAATTCACTTGTTTTTTCAGAAGAGAAATTAACCGTTATAACCAGTTTTTGATTTTCTGACCAGCGCACATAAGAATAAATCAATTCGTCATAACCTGCCGTACTTTGACGATTAATTGATTGAATTTCCTGAAAACTTCCCATTAAAGCAGAACTTTTTAAAGAGAAATTCAATAATCGTTTGTAAAAATCACGGAGAGCTTTTTCTGAATCAGACAACTGACCACCATCAAACTTTCCTTCGTTCATCCATTTCTGATGATTTGGAACACCAATGTAATCAAAAATTGAAGTTCTGGAATGTGTTCCAAAACCGGCATTTTCGTTTCCGGCCTCTCCTACTTCCTGTCCAAAATAAACCATAGTCGGCGATGTACTTAAAGTTGTTGAAACTACCATCAAAGGTTTTCCTCTTTCCGGAGTTCCTGCAAATTCTGGCGAAGCTAAACGCTGTTCGTCGTGATTATCTAAAAAATGAAGCATGTGATGCTCAATATCTGCCATTCCTTTTTGAATATCTGATAAACCATCTGGAGAAGATTTACCACGAATAACATCTTTTAATTTATCATACGTTTCAACTTTATCATACAAATAATCCATTTTTCCTAAACGAATATAATTTCTGTATTCATTTGGGTTATAAACTTCTGCAAGCAAAAATGCGTTCGGGTTTTTCATTTTAATTGATGAATTCATGTAACTCCAAAATTCATACGGAACCATTTCTGCCATATCATAACGGAATCCGTCAACTCCCTTAGCTGTCCAATACAAAGCAATATCTCTGAATTTTTTCCAAGAATTTGGAACGTCTTTATCCTGCCAGAATGCAAAATGTTCCTGATACGTTTTTTGGTCAAAACCAGCCGGAAGTTCTGGAAAATCCTTAGTTCCATCAGGGCGAACACCATAATTTACTTTTACCGTTTCATACCAGTCATTTTGATCCGGTTTTACTTTACGAGATCCATTTCCCGTCCATTTTGCCGGATTTTCATCAAAAAAACCATCAACAAGAGGATTCTTTTCTCCATTTAAAGGAATGTCTCCGTCCGGAATTTCAAAATGTGATTTTGGGATATAATAAAAATTATTGTCTCTTTTATATTCAACTGTTACATCATCATCGGCACCAAAATCTTTTACTCCCTGCGGATTATTTTTTCCTTCATATTTACGAGCAATATGATTGGGAACAATATCAATAATCAGTTTTAATCCTGCTTTATGCGTTCGGGCAATTAAATCTTCAAATTCCTGAAGTCTGTTTGCCGGATTTACAGCAAGATCAGGATTTACATTATAATAATCCTTAACGGCGTAAGGCGATCCGGCGCGTCCTTTTACTACTTCGGGATCGTCATTTGAAATTCCGTAAGCTGTATAATCGCGAACTAAAGCGTGATGAGGAACGCCAGTGTACCAAATATAAGTTACGCCTAAATCTTTAATTTCGTGAAGTGCTTTATCTGTAAAATCATTAAACTTTCCAACTCCGTTTTCTTCAATAGTTCCCCAAGCTTTATTGGTTTTGTTTTTATTTCCAAATAAACGGGTAAAAACCTGATAGACTACAACTTTGTGTTCTTTTGAATTTTCTTCTTTTACTTCACTCATTTTTAAATCTTTTGTTTTGCAAGCCGAAAACAACATTGTCACAGCAATTCCTGTGGCAATAAATTTACTTTTTATCATATTATTTAATCTAACTTAACAATATGGAAATGAAACTTTAATTTCAAAACCAATTCTTAAATTTAGTTTATTTTTTAAAACCCGGAATACCGCAGTAATGATTTGTTTATTTACCATTGTAAAATCATAAACTACAACGTGAGAGTTCTGAGTTTTGTTGATAAATTAAAACGGAACTTGTTCGCCGTTAACATGTAAATTTTGATTTTATAAATTAATCCTAATAACAATCTAAGGTTATTTCCTTTTTCATAAATTTGACAAAAATTTAATCACTTGAAGAAATCACTCTTTTTTATATTTTGTGTGCTTGTTTTAAGCGTTCAATCAACTTTTGCGCAAGCGGCAAAAACAGCAAAAACAGCCCCAAAACAGATTCACGTAGAACATGCCGATAATTTTGAACGAAATGAACCTTTAGTACCGGGGGCAGTACTTTTGAGCGGAAATGTAAAAGTAGATCATGACGGTATTGTGCTTACTTGCAACAGAGCTTATATTTTTGAAAATGAAAATTATCTTAAAGCGTTCGGAAATGTACAACTGGTACAGGGCGATACTTTATTTTTAAACAGTAAATATGCTGAATACAGCGGTAATTTAAAACAAGCTTTTGCAACCGGAGATGCTGTTATGACTTCTCCAGATGCGACTTTGCAGACAGATACGATTCATTTTGACCGAAACATTCAACAGGCTTATTATAACACAAAAGGAACTATTATTAATAAAGACAATACTTTAGTAAGTAAATCAGGAAGATATTTTGCAGAAGAGAAAAAGTTTCAATTCCTGACAGAAGTTACTATTACGAATCCAAAATATGTTATAAAATCAAACCATTTAGATTATTACAGCAATTCTGGACACACTTATCTGCTTGGCCCATCGACTATTACAAGTAAAGCTAATTATATTTATACCGAAAGAGGTTTTTATGATACGAAGAAAAACCTCGCCCATTTTTTACGGAAATCGTATATAAAATATGATGACAGGCTTATTGAAGGCGATAGTCTGTATTACAACCGAAATACTGAATTTGCTTCGGCAACGAGGAATGTAAAGATTACAGATTCTATAAACCGCGGAATTGTAAAAGGTCATTATGCCGAAATTTTCAAACTAAAAGATTCGATGTTTGTTACTAAAAGAGCCGTTGCAATTAACTTAGTTGAAAACGATTCAGTTTATATTCATGGAAAAAAATTAATGGTAACCGGAAAAGAAGGCGAAAGAATTTTAAGAGCTTTTAATAACGTTCGTTTTTATAAAACCGATATGAGCGGTAAATGCGATTCGATACATTCAAATTCTAAAACGGCATTGACCAAATTAATTGGAAAACCAATTATATGGAATGGAGACAGCCAGATTACGGGAGACGTAATGCACTTAATTGGTGATAATAATACCAAAAAATTAGATTCGTTAAAAGTCCTCAATAATACTTTTGTCATATCTAAAGATACCCTCGGCACGGGATATAATCAGGTCAAAGGGCTCAATTTATTCGGGAAATTTAAAGAAGGAAAACTGCACGATGTAGACGTTATTAAAAATACGGAAGTCGTCTATTTTATGCGGAATGACGACAATGAACTTATTGGAATTAATAAAAATGTGAGTAGTAAAATCAATTTGATTTTAGAAAATAATCTAATTGAAACCATTACATTCTTCAATAAAGTTGACGGAGATATTTATCCCGAAACAGATCTGCCTGAAAACGCACGCAAGCTGAGAGGCTTTGTTTGGCGCGGTGATGAAAGAATAAAATCAAAAGATGATATTTTTACAGCTGAAGACAATGAACTCAATGAAAAATTAATTAAAGAAGGCAAAGATCAGGAAGAAAAAAATAAAAACGTACCGCTGAGAGTCAGAAAAGAGACTTTAAATTACGATAAGAAAAAACCTGCTGTTAAGGAAGATACGAAACCTAAAAAGAAGTAGTTTTTAGCCGCAATCTCAGTTTTCAGCACTCAAAGGTTTATAAATCTTAACCTAAGGCTAAAGTAGAAACCTTTGAATCTTAGTACCTTTGCCACTTTGAACCTTAAAAAAATGAATCCAGATTTTATAAAATACCAGGCTCAAACTTCTCCTTATCCTTTAGGAATGGAAGTTTCGCACGCCATTGGATCTTACATATACGACACAAATAATAAAAAATATCTGGATTTTGTTGCCGGAGTTTCGGCTTGTACGCTTGGGCATCAGCATCCAAGAGTAAATCAGGCCATAAAAGACCAGCTGGATAAATATTCGCATGTAATGGTTTACGGAGAATATTCACAAAGTCCCGCTGTAGAATATTGCAAACTAATGGCTTCTCTCCTGCCTGATTCTCTAAACAAAACGTATTTAGTAAATTCTGGTACAGAAGCAATTGAAGGCGCTTTAAAACTCGCAAAAAGAACAACAGGACGCAGTCAGCTTATTTCATGTCATAACGCTTATCATGGCAACACAATGGGTTCTATGAGTGTTATGGGATTCGAAGAACGCAAGCAGGCTTTTCGTCCACTGCTTCCAGATGTAGACTTTATCACCTTTAACAACGAAGCCGATTTAGAAAAAATCACAACAAGAACTGCTGCTATTCTTTTAGAAACAATTCAGGGCGGTGCAGGATTTATTCAGCCGGAAAATAACTTTCTGCAAAAAGTCCGTAAACGCTGCGATGAAGTTGGAGCATTAATGATTGTAGATGAAATCCAGCCCGGATTTGGAAGAACAGGAAAACTTTTTGGCTTTCAAAACTACGATGTTGTTCCTGATATTGTAGTAATGGGAAAAGGCATGGGAGGCGGAATGCCTGTGGGAGCTTTTACAGCTTCGGCAGAAAAAATGGATCTTTTAACAGAAAACCCAAAACTGGGACATATAACCACTTTTGGTGGCCACCCTGTCATTGCGTCAGCCTGTTTAGCCACTTTGCAGGAATTAACTGAAACAAATTTAATGGAAGAAGCACTTGAGAAGGAAAAGCTCTTTAGATCGCTTTTGGTACATCCTTTGATAAAAGAAGTTAGAGGAAAAGGTTTAATGCTGGCTGCGATGACCGAAACGGCAGATATTACCAATCAGGTAATTTTAAATTGTCAGGATAAAGGCCTGATACTTTTCTGGTTATTGTTTGAAGGATGTGCCATCCGAATAACACCGCCATTAACCATTTCTGAAGAAGAAATAAAGGAAGGATGCGCTGTAATTTTAGAAGTTATGGACGAAATTATGAAACAGGAAAAAGCATAATTTAACTTAATTTAATAGTATAAAAATCAAACTATTAACTTAAAAAGAGAATAAAAAATCCTGTGCATATTGTTAATTAAATTGTTCAAAACAATTAATTTACCTTCCCACATCAATAATATGGTTGCCTAAATTTATAACAGGCTAATTTCAAATAAAACAAAGTATGCAATTAAGCAACGAAGAAGAAGATTATAACCGATCCTTATCAAAATTTGAGTCGATGTTAAAAACTAACAAAGTACTCTTTTTTGATTCTGAAGAATTTGAAGAAATTATTCTTCATTATTTAGATATAGGTAAGGCTAATTTAGCAAAAAAGGCCTTAAAACTTGCATTAGATCAGCATCCAAAATCTACGGGCTTAAAATTAGTACAAGTAGAAATGCTGGTTTACGAAGACAAACTTGATATTGCTGAGAAGCTTTTAAACGAGTTGTATGCAATTGAACCGAACAACGAGGAAATTTATATCCAAAAAGCCAATATCTGTTCTAAAAGAGATCAGCACGAAAAAGCCGTAGAATTACTTAAAATTGCTTTGCAATATACAGATGACTACGCTGATGTGTATAACTTGATTGGAATGGAATATCTTTTTATGGATAGTCTTGAACTGGCAAAAGAAAACTTCATTAAATGTCTTGAAGAAGATTTAGAAGATCAATCTGCCTTATATAACGTAGTGTATTGTTTTGAGTTTTTAGACCAAAATCAGGAAGCTATTTTATATTTAAACGATTATATAAACAAAAACCCTTACAGCGAGATTGCCTGGCATCAGCTTGGGCGTCTTCACTATGGCGTAAAAGAATATGAAAATGCAATTCGTGCCTTTGATTATGCAACATTAATCGACGACGAATTTTTAGGCGCTTTTATGGAAAAAGCAAAAGCTTATGAGCGTCTTAAAAAATACAATGAAGCCATTGAAAGCTACAATCGTACAATTGAACTGGACGATGCCACTTCTTATGCCCTTCTACGTATTGGTAAATGTTATGAAAAATTAGGAAATGCTGTAAAAGCACTTCAATATTACAATCAAACTGTACACGAAGATCCGCTTTTAGACAAAGGATGGATTGCTATTACGGATTTCCACGTTCGCCAGAAAAACTTCCAGAAAGCTTTATTTTTTGTAAACAAAGCTTTAGCAATCGATAATCAAAATCGTATGTACTGGAAACGCTATGCAACGATTAACAAACAAATGAACTTTTTTGAAGAAGCAGAATTTGGATATCGTAAAGCAGTAGAATTTGGTGATTATGCTCTGGATACCTGGTTATATTGGGTTGATATTCTTCAGTTTCTTGGAGAATTTGAAAGCGCCATTCAGACTTTATTACAGGCCACAGAATATTTTCCGGAAGAAAACGAAATCGAATATCGTTTAGCCGGATTGTATTTTATGATTCAGGATAACACAAAAGCAAAATTCCATTTAAGTAATGGTTTGCGCTTAAACTTTGATAATTATATTATTATCGAAGATTTGTTTCCGGTTGTGTGGACTAAAAAAACAGTTAAAAATTACATAGAAAAACACAGAAAATAATAATGATTGATACTCTAAAAAGACGATTTGGTTTATTAGGCCGTAATATTAGTTACTCATTTTCAAAAGGTTATTTTACAGAAAAATTCAACAACGAAATTTTTGCCGGCAACAGCTACGAAAACTTCGATATTTCTGAAATCAGCCATTTTAACGGATTACTTAAAAACAATCCGGATTTAAAGGGGTTAAATGTTACCATTCCTTATAAAGAACAAGTTATTCCTTTTTTAGATAAACTTTCAAAAAAAGCTGCTTTAATTGGCGCCGTAAACACTATTAAATTTACCAAAAACGGAAAACTAAAAGGCTACAACACTGATTATTACGGCTTTAAAAAATCATTAAAACCATTATTAGAGCCACATCATAAAAAAGCTTTGATTCTGGGAACAGGCGGTGCATCAAAAGGGGTTGCATTTGCGCTTGATGAATTAGACATTCCGTATACTTTTGTATCTAGAGAAGCAAAAGAAAATATTATTGATTACAACTTAATCAACGCTACTACTTTTGATAATTTTCAAATAATCATTAATTGTACTCCGGTTGGTACTAGTCCAAATATCGAGGCTTGTCCTGATTTACCTTATGAGTTTTTTACAGAAAAACACATCGCTTACGATTTGATTTACAATCCTGCGGAAACCCAGTTTTTAAAAAATGCAAAAGAAAGAGGCGCCGTAATTAAAAACGGATATGATATGCTGATTTTTCAGGCAGAAAAAGCCTGGAAGATCTGGAACAAATAAAAAAAACTGATTTTCAAGAAGTTAAAGTATTTTTTTTTCATAAATTAGTCTACTCATTTGTAGATAGTTATGAAAAATTTCCGCTTTTACATCTGCATAATTTTTCTTTTTTCATATGCTGTCAAAGCACAAGATACTATTCAATATAATAATCCATTTTCAGAAGCCAGATATCATTATTTTTTAAAAACTATTTTACTTTTTAATGAATATTTAGATACTGAAAATGGATCATACAACACAACCCAGTTACGTTTTCTTTACCCAATAGGAAACAAAGCCTGGAATCTTCGTTTTGATCTTCCTTTAATTTCGGCAAATACCACCTCTGTTAACAAAACCAGTATTGGTGATGTAAGCGCCGGAATCAGTTATATTCCTTACATGGAAAATCATAACGCCATTGCTGTACGCGCAAGAGTAGTTTCTAATGCTGCTTCTGATCCCGCCTTTGGCTCTGGAAAATGGGTATTTATTCCAACCGTTTTTTACGGACGTTATTTAAAATCAAAAAAATATTTATGGATTGCCTCGCTTGAATATCAAAAAAGCTTTGCAGGCGACAGCAATCGCAACGATATTAATACCACTGCTTTTGAAAATGTCATTTTATGGTTCTTTGGAAAAAACTGGATTGGAGCTGATGCAGCCTTTCGATACAATAATACCGCTAAAGGATTTCAAAACAATGCTTTTTTAGAATTTGGAAGAAAAATTACACCAGATAATTTAGTGTACATTCATCCAAGCGTGGCTTTTGGAGGTCAAAAAACATACAATTACGGATTAGAAGTGGGGATTTTGATTTTGTTTTGATTGATGTAAAACATAAGAATTAGCCGCTAAAACATCATTTTATACCTTTTTTTCTAAAAAACACAATAATTTTAATTTTTTATATCTTTCAAAAAAGAAGTAAAAAAACATCGATACAACTTGTATAATACTGGATTAAATAAGAATTTCATCGTAAAATACTGCATAAACAAACGATTTATTTTGTATTTAGAAACACCTTTACTATCTTTCGCTCTGTTTAAAGTAAAAACCTTATACATTTAAAAATGTTAGAAGAAAAGAATGATAACCTGCAGGAAGCAGACGGAAAATCAGGAATCGAAATAAGCGATTCTACGCAAAACAATGCAATTGAAAATACAGATTCTGAAACCACTGCAGAAACTGTTGAAAATACAGCAGATGAAACAGCTGATCATCAAAATGCATTAGATGCCATAACAAATTCAAATGCTGAAGAAGGCGAAGATGAGACATTAAAAGAGCGTCATGATATTCCTATGAAGGATTATCATACTTTTTCTCTTGATGCTCTTGTTGATGAACTTAAAAAGCTGATTAATACAGACAAAGTTATGTCTGTAAAAGATCATATTGAAGAAATCAAAAAATCATTTTTACTACAATACAATCATCTTATAGATGAAAAAAGAGAAGAATTTAATGCTTCAAAAGAAGATCAAAATGAAGAGTTCGAATATCATTCTCCTTTAAAATCTAAATTTGATGAATATTATAATGTTTTTAGAGAGAAAAGAAATGCCCACTTTAAACATTTACAAACCAATCTAAAAGCGAACTTAGACAACAGACTTGCGATTGTTGAGGAACTAAAAGAACTTATTAATCCTCAGGAAAATATAAAAGATACCCTTAAACATTTTAATGATTTAAGAGAAAGATGGAAAAATGCAGGAGCAATTCCAAAGGACAAATACAATCACGTTTGGAATAATTACCATTTTCATGTAGAAAATTTCTATGATTATCTGCATTTAGACCGTGAAGCGCGCGACTTAGACTTCAAACATAATCTGGATCAAAAGCAAAAAATTATTGCAAGAGTTGAAGAGCTTGTAAACGAAAATGATGTAAACAAAGCTTTCCGTGAATTGCAGGATTTACACAGACTTTGGAAAGAAGACATTGGTCCGGTTTCTAAAGAACACCGTGATACTATATGGAATAAATTCAGTGAATTAACTAAAAAAATTCACGATAAAAGAGAAGTTTTGTTTGAAAGCCAAAGAGCTAACGAACAGCAAAATCTTGAAGTTAAAAAAGATATTATTGCTAAAATTGAAGTTTTAGGAACTGAAAAAGTAAATTCACATTCGCAATGGCTGGTTCAGATTCAAAAAGTAGAAGCTTTACGTAATGAATTTTTCGCAGCAGGAAAAGTTCCTTCTGAAGTAAATGAAGAAACCTGGGCTTCTTTTAAAACTGCCGTTAGAAACTTTAATGCTTTTAAAAATTCGTTTTACAAAGACATTAAAAAAGATCAAAACGATAATTTAAGCAAAAAAATGGCTCTTGTTGCAAAAGCAAAAGAGTTACAGGAAAGCACTGATTTTAGCGCTACTACGCCAGTCATGAAACAAATTCAGGAAGAATGGAAACAGATTGGACACGTACCTAAAAAATATTCAGATAAAATCTGGAAGGAGTTTAAAGATGCCTGCAATCATTATTTTGATAAACTAAAAGAACACAAATCAGAAGAAAATGCTGATGAGGTTGCCGCTTTTGATAACAAAAAAGCGTATTTAGAAACTTTAAGAGCTTTCCAATTAACAGGTGACCATAAAACTGATCTTGACGCTATTAAACAGCACATTGAAATCTGGAAAGGTTACGGAAAAGTTCCTTTTTCGAGACGTCATATTGAAGGTAAATTCAATAAAATTTTAGATGCTCTTTTTGAAAAACTTAGCTTAAGTAAAAAAGAATCAGAAATGATGCGTTTCACTAACAGAATCGATTCTTTATCTGACAGCAACGATACTCGCAAATTAGACAATGAAAAGATCTTTATTATGCGTAAAATTGAAGAGGTTCAGAATGAAATTTTCCAGTTAGAAAACAACATTCAGTTCTTTACCAATACTAAAAACGCTAAAAAAGAGAATTCAATTGTTACCGAAGTACGCAAAAACATTGCAATACACAAAGAAAGCCTTGAAGTCTGGAAAGATAAACTAAAACAATTAAGAAACTTGAATCAGGAGTAAACTTCAAAGTTTCAAATTTTATAAATTCCAAATTCCAATTAATTACATACAATTGGGATTTGGAATTTTCTTTTTCTACCATTTCAAAAAGACGCATACCAATTCATTGTGTCTTTTTTTTTTATGAATTTACTTTCAAATAACAAATCCGTAAATTAATACTGGAAAATATTTTTTATATTTGAGTAACCACTTATTATTGACAATCAACAAAATACAATTTTAATTTTAAATTACTACAAATCATGAAATTTACAAGAAAAGCAAATGCCAACTGGAAAGGAACCGGTATGGAAGGAAAAGGAACTATTAGTACACAGAGTACAACTTTAGATAACGCTCAATTATCTTTTAAAACAAGATTTGCAGACGGCGTAGGTACAAACCCGGAAGAACTTGTTGCAGCAGCGCATTCGGGCTGTTTTACAATGCAGTTAAGTTTTTTGCTTAACGAAGCCGGATTTACCGCAGATGATTTATCTACAGAAGCAACAGTAACTTTTGAAGACGGTTCTATCACTTTAATTCATTTGGATTTAAAAGGAAAAGTACCTTCAATATCTGCGGAAGAATTTGAAAAAACAGCTGCAAAAGCAAAAGAAATCTGTCCGATTTCTAAGCTTTTAAATACTACGATTACTTTATCAGCTTCTTTAGTTTAAAAGTATTTTTTAAGCATAAAAAAACCATCCGTTTCGCGGATGGTTTTTTTATGCATTTACCAAATTATTATTGGTTCATTGTAGCTTTTAGAGCTTTTGCTTCAGCAGTCATTTCTAATGCTTTGTAAACTCCTAATAATGTTTTTGCAACATCTTCATTTTTAGGATCTAACTCATTTGCTTTTTTAAGGTAAGGAATAACACCTTTAAAAACATCTTCTCTTTGTGCTTTTAATACATCGTAACGTTTCATGTCTTTTGCAGAAGTACCTAATTTATTCATCTCGTCGATGATTGGTTTTTCAGCATCTAACTTTAACGCAGCAAGATTTAAGTAAGCATTTGTATAGTTAGGATTGATTTCGATAGCTTTTAAATAGTATTTCTCTGCATCTGCATTGTTTTTTGCATTAGCACTTAATACCCCTAAATTAAATACTAAATCAGCATTGTTTGGATCTTTTTGTAAAGCTTCACCAACTAATTGTTTGTATTTATCGTAGTCTTTAGTTTCTAAATAAAGATTTGCTTCTGTTAAAATTAAAGAAGAATCATCTGGATTTGTTTTTCTAGCGTCAGCGATTGCTTTTTTAGCATCTTCTGTACGTCCTTTTTGAACTAAGATTAAAGCTAAGTTTTTGTAGATCTCACCTCTTTTAGAAGGAATAGCTTCTGTTTTAGGTTTTTCGTGAGTTCCTAATTTTACAGCTAAATCTCTTTCTTTTGCGTTTGCGAAGTTATCTTCGTTTCCGTTTGATTTGTTTATCGCTAAATACAAAGTTCCTTTTCCAGAATAGTTCAATTTTTTCAACTCTTCGTACATAGGAAGTGCAGTATCAAAATCCTGAGCATTTACAGCTGTAGAAGCAGCATAGTAAAGGTTAATTGTATCGTTTTTATCTAATGCGTAAGCGTCATACAATTTTTTAGCTCCTTCAGAATGTTTGTTAGCCTGAGTATCTGCAATTGCAGAATTAATTAACAATCCTTTGATGTTAGTAATTGAAGCTGCAGCCTGAGTAGAATATTTTTGTTTTCCAGACGTTTTTTCAACCTCAATTAATTTTTTGTAACTGTCAGCAGCTGCAGATAGGTTTTTACTTTCCTCTACTTTTTTGTTTGCAAGGTCTAAGTAAGCATTTCCTTGTACAAAATAGTATTGTGCCTGTTCAGTATCTTTTGCATTCACAATTAAGTTCTCAGCATCTTTTAATTGTGCAAGAGCTCCTTGTGCATCACCGCCTTTAAGCGCTTTCTCTGCATTTTTAATTTGATCTTTTTGAGCAAATGTAGCTACAGAAATCAGTAATGCTGATGCTAGTATAACATATTTACTTTTCATAATGTTCAATTTGTATATTTAATTTAATTTTCTTGTGGTTCTATTTTATTCCTCAGACTCTTCTTCGTCACTAGAATCATCTTCGTCTTCAACTACATCATCAGAGTCATCGTCGTCCTCTTCAACAGTTCCGTCGTCTTCAAGAACTTCCATATCCGGTTTAACTCTTTCGATAGCAGACTCTACAACGTTACCATCTTCATCAACTACAACCTCTTCTGCATCATCTTTCATTACTTTTGTAACAGCAGCGATAGAATCTTTTCCTTTAAGGTTAATTAATCTAACACCTTGAGTTGCACGTCCCATAACACGTAAATCCTCAATTGCCATTCTAATTGTTAATCCAGACTTGTTAATGATCATTAAATCGTCAGAATCTGTTACAGCGTTGATCGAAATCAGTTTTCCTGTTTTATCTGTAATATTAAGCGTTTTAACACCTTTACCTCCACGGTTTGTAATTCTGTATACATCTTCTCCGTCATCGTCAACTAATTTAGTACGTTTACCGTATCCATTTTCAGTAACAACAAGTATTTGAGAATCTGCAATATCATTTTTAGCAACAGTAACCATACCAATTACTTCATCAGTACTATCTTTTAAGGTAATACCACGAACTCCAGAAGCTGTTCTTCCCATAGGACGTGTTTTTGTTTCCTCAAAACGAACTAATTTTCCTGACTTAACCGCCAAGATAATCTGGCTTTCTCCGTCGGTTAATTTTGCTTCAAGTAATTCATCACCTTCTTTAATTGTAATTGCCGCTACTCCATTTGCACGAGGTTTAGAATATTTCTCTAAAGAAGTTTTCTTAACCTGTCCTTGCTTAGTTACCATTACAAGGTTATGTGTATTGATATAATCTTTGTCTTTTAAGTCTTGCGTACAAATGAAAGCTTTTACTTTATCATCGCTTTCGATATTGATAAGGTTTTGAATTGCTCTTCCTTTTGCCGTTTTGCTTCCTTCCGGTATTTCATAAACACGCATCCAGAAACATTTCCCTTTTTGTGTAAAGAACATCATATATTGGTGGTTTGTTGCCACAAACATATGCTCTAAGAAATCCTGATCTCTTGTTCCAGCACTTTTCTGTCCTACTCCTCCTCTGTTTTGAGTTTTGTATTCTGTTAAGTTTGTACGTTTAATATAACCAGCATGAGAAATTGTGATTACCACATTTTCATCGGCAATTAAGTCTTCGATACTAACATCACCTCCAGAATATTCAATTTGAGAACGACGGTCATCGCCATATTTATCGCGAATTTCGACAAGCTCTTCTTTAATTAAGTTTGTTCTTAAATTAATGTCTGCTAATAAAGCTTTTAAGTGCTCAATTAACTTCATTAATTCTTCAAACTCAGCTCTTAACTTATCTTGCTCCAGACCTGTTAACTGACGCAGACGCATTTCTACAATGGCACGTGCCTGAATATCTGATAATTTAAACCTTTCGATTAATTTTTCTCTGGCTTCGTCTGTGTTTTTAGAACCTCTAATTAACGCAATTACTTCGTCGATATTGTCAGAAGCAATAATTAAACCTTCTAAAATGTGTGCTCTTTCCTCAGCTTTGCGTAATTCAAATTGTGTTCTTCGTACCACAACTTCATGACGGTGTTCGATGAAATAGTGAATCATATCCTTTAGATTCAACATTTGCGGACGACCTTTCACTAATGCAATATTATTAACACTAAAAGAAGATTGTAATGACGTATACTTATATAAGGTATTTAAAACTACGTTTGGTGTAGCATCACGTTTCAGAATATAAACGATACGCATACCGTTTCTATCCGACTCATCACGTATATTAGCAATACCTTCAATTTTTTTCTCGTTAACTAAATCAGCCGTACGTTTAATCATTTCGGCTTTGTTAACCTGATAAGGAATTTCAGTAACAATAATACATTCTCTACCATCAACTTCTTCAAAACCAACTTTTGCACGCATGACAATACGTCCTCTACCAGTTTTAAAAGCTTCACGAACTCCTTCATAACCATATATTACACCTCCTGTTGGAAAATCAGGTGCTTTAATATGTGTCATTAATTCATCAACCTCAATATCGTTATTATCCAGATACGCTAAAGTACCATTAATAACCTCAGTTAAATTGTGTGGCGGCATATTAGTCGCCATACCAACTGCAATACCAGTAGCTCCGTTTACTAATAAAGTAGGAACTCTTGTAGGCATTACTTTTGGCTCATATAATGTATCGTCAAAGTTAAGTTGAAAATCAACTGTCTCTTTTTCGATATCTGCCATAATATCTTCAGAAATTTTTCGCATTCTGGCCTCAGTATAACGCATCGCTGCCGGACTGTCACCATCAACAGACCCAAAGTTACCTTGACCATCCACTAATAAATAACGCATACTCCATTCCTGCGCCATACGTACCATTGCATCATAAACAGAGGTATCTCCGTGAGGGTGATACTTACCCAGAACCTCTCCCACGATTCTCGCAGATTTTTTGTGGGCAGATCTTGAAGTTACACCTAAATCATACATTCCGTAAAGAACTCTTCGGTGAACTGGTTTCAAGCCATCTCTAACATCAGGAAGCGCTCTCGATACAATTACTGACATCGAATAATCGATGTAAGCAGATTTCATTTCATCTTCAATGTTAATAGGAATTAACTTTTCTCCTTCAGACATAAGTTGTTATGTTTAAATAATTATATTAGTTTCAAAGCGTGCCAAGATACGTTTTTTTAAAATTTTTTCAGCTATTTCCTTACACTTATTTAAATGATTTATTAACAACTTTGTTTTCGCTTTTAGTTAATAAATTAAGCGTTTTTTAACGCTTTTATTGTTATTTTTTTTGTCAATTAGCTGACAGCAGATCTCACTAGGTATGATTTTTGTTTTTCAATCAGTAAATAATTAAATTTACACTACCAATTATATATTATGGATGATAATTTTTCACCAAGAGTAAAAGATGTTATTACGTACAGTAAGGAAGAAGCCCTTCGTTTAGGACACGACTTTATTGGTACCGAACATCTTATGCTAGGCATTTTAAGAGATGGTAACGGAAAAGCTATTCATATACTTAATAACCTAGCAGTTGATTTAGATCATTTACGCAGGAAAGTAGAAATACTGAGTCCAGCCAATCACAGCGTTGAAATAAACACTGAAAAGAAAAACCTTCATCTTACCCGACAGGCCGAAAGAGCCCTGAAGACCACTTTTCTTGAAGCTAAAGTATTTCAAAGTTCGTCGATAAGCACCGCTCACCTGCTTTTGTGTATCTTACGAAACGAAAACGATCCAACAACCAAGTTACTGAATAAGCTGAAAATAGATTATGACGTAGCTAAAGAACAATACTTAAATATGACGCCAAACGAAGAAGAATTCTTAGAAAACTTGCCAAGAAACGAATCTTACAATGACGATTCAGGACAAGATGACAGTTTAAAGGAAAGTAGTTTTAATAATCCCGCCAATAAGTCAAACAAAAAATCCAAGACTCCGGTTTTAGATAATTTTGGGAGAGATTTAACAGAAATGGCTGAGGAAGGTAAACTTGATCCTGTTGTGGGACGCGAAAAAGAAATTGAGCGTGTTTCGCAGATTTTAAGCCGAAGAAAAAAGAACAACCCGCTTCTTATTGGAGAACCCGGAGTTGGTAAATCTGCAATTGCAGAAGGATTAGCATTGCGCATTATTCAAAAGAAAGTATCTCGTATTCTTTTTCACAAACGAGTTGTAACTCTTGATTTGGCAAGTTTAGTTGCCGGAACAAAATACAGAGGACAATTTGAAGAAAGAATGAAAGCCGTTATGAACGAGCTTGAGAAAAATGACGATATCATTCTTTTTATTGATGAAATTCATACTATTGTTGGTGCCGGAGGAGCAACAGGATCTCTTGATGCTTCAAACATGTTTAAACCTGCATTAGCAAGAGGTGAAATTCAATGTATTGGTGCAACAACTCTCGACGAGTACAGACAATATATTGAAAAAGACGGTGCTTTAGAAAGACGTTTCCAAAAAGTAATTGTTGAGCCGACTTCTGTTGAAGAAACAATCGCTATTTTGAACAATGTAAAAGATAAATACGAAGATCACCATAATGTAACTTATACGCCGGAAGCTATTGAAGCCTGCGTTAAGTTAACTGACCGTTATATGTCTGAGCGTTTCTTACCAGACAAAGCGATTGATGCTCTTGACGAAGCCGGATCTCGTGTACACATTACTAATATTGATGTTCCTAAACAAATTTTAGATTTAGAGCGTCAGTTAGAAGAAGTTCGCGAAATGAAAAACATGGTTGTTAAAAAACAAAAATATGAAGAAGCAGCCAAACTTCGCGATGATGAAAAACGTATTGAAAAAGATCTAGCTGTTGCGCAGGAACAATGGGAAGAAGATTCTAAAAACAACAGAATTGAAGTTACAGAAGATAATGTAGCCGATGTAGTTTCTATGATGACCGGTATTCCTGTAAACAGAATTGCACAAACAGAAAGCAACAAACTAGCCAAACTTCCTGATTTAATTCAGAATAAAGTAATTGGTCAAAATGAAGCTGTTCTTAAAATTGCACGTTCTATTCAGCGTAACAGAGCCGGACTTAAAGATCCAAACAAACCAATTGGTTCGTTCATTTTCTTAGGTCAGACT
The DNA here is from genome assembly GCF_039539785.1 of Flavobacterium ginsengiterrae. Classification (NCBI taxonomy): domain Bacteria; kingdom Pseudomonadati; phylum Bacteroidota; class Flavobacteriia; order Flavobacteriales; family Flavobacteriaceae; genus Flavobacterium; species Flavobacterium ginsengiterrae. Next base: position 388,103 of record NZ_BAABDU010000004.1, read on the forward strand.
GGGGTTGGTAAAACGCAGTTAGCTAAAGTATTAGCAAAAGAATTATTTGATTCTGAAGATGCATTAGTTCGTATCGATATGAGTGAATACATGGAGAAATTTGCGATTTCTCGTTTAGTTGGAGCGCCTCCTGGATATGTCGGGTATGAAGAAGGTGGTCAATTGACTGAGAAAGTTCGTAGAAAACCTTACTGTGTGGTTCTTTTAGATGAGATCGAAAAAGCACACCCAGATGTATTTAACATGATGCTTCAGGTTTTAGATGACGGATATTTAACAGATAGTTTAGGTCGTAAAATTGACTTTAAAAACACTATTATTATCATGACATCTAACGTTGGTGCACGTCAATTGAAAGATTTCGGACAAGGCGTTGGATTTGGAACTGCTGCTAGAACAGCTCAGGCTGATGAAAACTCAAAAAGCATTATCGAAAACGCTTTAAAGAAAACTTTTGCTCCTGAGTTCTTAAACAGAATTGATGACGTAATTGTATTTAACGCATTAGAAAAAGCTGACATCGATTTGATTATCGAAATCGAATTGAAAAAACTATATTCTCGTATTGCAGAGTTAGGTTACAAATTAAGCTTAACTGATAAAGCAAAAGCATTTATTGCCGAAAAAGGTTTCGACAAACAATTTGGAGCAAGACCGCTTAAAAGAGCAATCCAGAAATATGTTGAAGATTTGTTAGCCGAAGAAATCATTACTTCAAAAATACATTCCGGAGACGAAATCATGATGGATTTAAAAGATGACTCACAAGAATTATCAGTAGAAATTCATAAAGCCGAAGAGCCGACTAATCAATAAATTAGTCAAAATTTATAACAAAAATAATTTACCCGTTACGTTTTCATAACATAACGGGTATTTTTTTTAAAGAAATCACTATCTTTAGTAAAAGCAAATAGCTATTTTTGAATTTAAATTCTATAATAAAAAAACAAAATATGCTTCAAAACAAAGTCATTTTAGGCAGTGAAGAATGGTGCTCATTTCCAGAACTTGGAATCCCGACAATTAAAGCTCGTGTAGATTCCGGTGCCAAAACTTCGGCAATGCACGCAATCAACATAGCGCCTTTTATAAAAAATGATGCTAATTGGGTAAAATTTGACATTAATCCAATTCAGAATAACATTAAAACCATTATTCATTGTGAAGCACCGCTGGTTGACAAACGAATTGTAAAAAGTTCAAGCGGTTATAGAGAACATCGTTACGTAATTCAAACTCATTTGAAAATAGGCGATGCAAAATGGCCTATCGAAATGACTTTAACCAATCGTGATTCGATGGGTTTTAGAATGCTTTTAGGGCGCGAAGCCATGAGCGGACGTGTATTAGTAGATCCTGAAGAAAAGTATCTTTTAGGACAGCCTTCTCCCGAAACTTTAAAAGAATTATACCAAAATTCAGAAAAAGCCACAACAGGTTTACGCATTGGACTTTTGGCCAGCAATCCTGAATTATACAGCAATAAACGTATTATGGAAGCCGGCGAAATGCGCGGCCATGAAATGCATTTCCTTAATATCAAGGAATGCTACATGAAACTTGATGCTAAAAAACCCGAAATCCATTACAGAGGCGGAAAAATATTAAACGAATTTGATGCCATTATTCCAAGAATCCGTCCGAGTATTACCTTTTACGGCTGTGCCTTAACACGTCAGTTTGAGGCTTTGAAGGTTTTTGTTTTAAATTCAGCAACTGCCATTACACAATCAAGAGATAAGCTGTATTCTTTACAACTACTTTTAAACAGCGGTATAGATATACCAACAACCGGATTTGCCAATTCTCCGCTTGATACAGACAATTTAATTAAAATGGTAGGCGGTTCACCTTTAATTGTAAAACTATTAGAAGGAACACAAGGAAAAGGCGTTGTTTTAGCCGAAACCAAAAAAGCCGCAGAAAGTGTAATTAATGCTTTTAAAAGCTTAAACGCTAACATTTTAGTTCAGGAATTTATTAAAGAAGCTAACGGAAAAGATATTCGCTGCTTTGTAATTGACGGAAAAGTAGTTGCTGCGATTCAGCGTGAAGCCATGCCGGGCGAATTTAGAGCTAATATTCACCTTGGCGGAACAGCTTCTGTAATCAAAGTCACTCCTGAAGAAAAAAAGATCGCTATTAAAGCCGCAAAAGCAATGGATTTAAAAGTTGCCGGTGTAGATATTATTCGTTCTTCTAAAGGACCTTTATTGCTTGAAGTTAATTCTTCTCCAGGTCTTGAAGGAATCGAAGGTGCAACTAATAAAGATGTTGCCGGAGAAATGATTAAAGCGATTGAAAAGAATTTCAAATTATAATTAAGTTCATTTAAACTTAATAACAGATAAATATTTTAGCAGCTTTGTCGAGGTTTTAAAACTTTGGCAAAGCTTTTTTATTTAACTTTAAAATAAAAACATGACTTTTCCGTATCTAGATATTGTTTTAAGAAGTATAGCTGTCTATTTTTTCATGACAATTGCACTTCGCATATTTGGCAAAAAAGAACTTTCACAATTAAATACTGCCGATGTAATTTTAATTTTACTTATTAGCAATTCTGTCCAAAATGCTATGGTTGGTCCCGATACCAGTTTAACAGGCGGTTTAATCGCTGCTTTGGTATTATTTGTAATTAATTATATCATTAAAAAATTAACGCACAGATATAAGATTTTTGGAGACTTACTATTAGACAAACCTCAAATTTTAATTCACGACGGCAAATTAGATTTCAAAACTTTAAGCAAGCTTGACATTTCTGATGAAGAATTAAAAGAAGCCATGAGAGAACACGGTATTGAATTTTTCAAAAACGTAAAACTGGCAATGCTTGAAATTGACGGAACAATCAGTATCATTTCTGAAGATCAGGAAAAACTAAAACAGACACATTACAAACGCAGACACAATCGAAAAAATCTGCAGAAGTTTTGATAAAAACAAAAGACCGACTTCAAATGAAATCGGTCTTTTGTTTTTTAATAATTATCCGGATCAATATGTTTTATTGTTTCATTTGTCAATCCAAATTCTTTAAGTCTGTAATTAAGATTGACCAAAATATAATCTTGTTCTACAGGAAATTGTTCAGCAATTTTTTTATAATGCTTTAAAAGCCTTTTATCGTTAACGCCATGTAAAGCTTTCAATGAGGTATGAATTACGCAGTTTTCTTTATCATGTAATGCTGAAATAAAAGTTTCAAGATAATCTTTTTTATTCTTTAAAAGTCCTAAAGAATAATAAGCACTTACTCTTATGTTTTTATCAGGATGAGAAGTAAAAGGAATAATAATTGACGCGTAATCAATATTCATTTCTTGTAGTAAATAAGTAAAATAACTAAAACTTTCACCATCATTTATTTTTGAAGCATTTTCTTCAATTACTTCAAGCCAATCATTACTTTTATCTTCTGCATACCAAAACACTGATTCAAGAACATCTAGTAGATTTTCTTTTGAATAATCCACTAAATAATCAAAAGCATAATTATAATCATTCTTTGTCAATATAGAAATGATACTTTTTTTTATCTCTCCAGAACTTAAATTGTATTCGTTTGCTAAAGCATCTAAGGTCTTTATATCAATATTCTTTTTACCAAATAAACCTTTCAAACATTCTATTTTAGTTTCAATATCATCAGTTGAGAAATAAATATCTAAAATATGTTCTGCAGTTCCGCTTAAGGTGTAGCTAAACAAATCCGGGTTTTCATATTTTATATTTTCATTTATAATACCGCCAAGCCAACGTTCATACCAGTCTAAAAAATTCTGTTCATAAACAAAATAAGGCTTTTGTCCATTTATATCAATATTTACAATTCTTCCTTTGAAAAACCCATGTAATACGAGTCCATAATAATATGAACATCCCTGAGAACTGATAGGTAAAATTCCTGAAAAAAGAATACTTAATTCTTCATACAACTCTCCTTCTTCGATATCTTCATTTTCTTCAATATGTTTAGTTAATTCGTACCAGAATTCATCACTCATATTTGGATAAATTATACAATCTTGTTTCAGATATTCCTTAGTAATTTGATACATGAGATCATCAACATTTTCTCCAAAAGGAAATATCCCATAACAAGGGCCAGCAGCGGAATTTTCATAAGATATTCCGCCATTCCCAATATGCAGTAAAAATGCTTTATAACATTCCGGGAGATCTAAATCGTATTCTTTTTCAAATTTTAAAACTTCATCAGTAGTAACAGTCGGCCCAATTTCATATTTATGAGAACTGGCTCCAAAAACTTTAAAATCAAGATCTGATTCTTTTGCCAGAATAAGTTTCTTTTTAATTCTTTCTATTTGATTTGCTATTTGAGCATCCATTTATCAATCTTATAAACTTATATGATGTAAAGATCCCGTTATTTCATTAAAAAAATATCCGCTAAAAATTATAAAACTTTCAATAAAAGACAATAATAATATATTAAAAAAGCCGATTTCAAAATTGAAAACCGGCTTTTATATGCAGACAAAATGTGATTATCTCACATTTTAAAACATCAATTTATTACATAAAAACACTTAGAATAAAGTAAAACAAACCTGCCCATATAGCTGAGATCGCTGCTTTGGTATTATTTGTAATTAATTATATCATTAAAAAATTAACGCACAGATATAAGATTTTTGGAGACTTACTATTAGACAAACCTCAAATTTTAATTCACGACGGCAAATTAGATTTCAAAACTTTAAGCAAGCTTGACATTTCTGATGAAGAATTAAAAGAAGCCATGAGAGAACACGGCATTGAATTTTTCAAAAACGTAAAACTGGCCATGCTTGAAATCGACGGAACAATCAGCATCATTTCTGAGGATCAAAAAAAATTAAAACAAACGCATTATAAACGCAGACATAACCGAAAAAATCTGCAGAAGTTTTGACATACAAAAAAGACCGAATTCGCTTGAACTCGGTCTTTTATATTTCAGATTTTAATAATTTTCCGGATCAATATTCTTTATTTTTTCATTTGTTAATCCAAATTCTTTAAGCCTGTGATTAAGATTGATTAAAATGTAATCTTGTTCTACAGGAAATTGTTCGGCAATTTTTTTATAATACTTTAATAGCATTTTATCGTTGATGCCATCCAAAGCCTGTAAAGTAATATGAATAACTTTATTGGCTTTATCATTTAGACCTATAATAAAAGTCTCTAAATAATCTTTTTTGTTTTTCAAAAGTCCTAAAGAATAATAGGCATTCACTCTTATACTTTCATCAGCGTGAGAAGTAAACGGAATAATAATTGGTGCGTAATCAATATTCATTTCTTTCAATAAATAAGTGCAGAAACTAAAAGTATTAGGATCATTTATTCTTGAAGCATTTTTCTCAATTACTTCAAGCCAATCTGTACTTTTATCTTTTGCATACCAAAATACAAACTGAAAAACTTTAAGCAGATTATCTTTGGATATTTCTATTAAATAATTAAAGGCACGATTATAATCAAACTTGGTAAATATTTGAAGAATCAAATCTTTCTCCATTTCTGAACTTTTGATGTAATCTTTTTCTAAAACATCGAGCGTTTTTGAATCCAGAGCGTCCTTTTTTAGTAAACTTCTCAAACATTCTATTTTAGTTCTAATTTCAGACACCGAGAAATATTCATTCAAAATATACTCAGCGTTTCCAGCCAGAGTATAATTAAACAAATCCGGATCTTTACTTATTATACTTTCCGGGATTATCTCGTCAAGCCATTTTTCATACCAATCTAAAAAATTAGATTCGATTGTAAACACAGGCATATAACCTTCGCTATTAGCATAAACTATTCTGCCTTTAAATTCTCCATTTAATAAAATAGTTTGATATCCCGTACAACCTAAAGATCCAATGGGAAGTATTCCTGAATATATTTTCCCCAATTCAACATAGTATTCTTCCTCAGAAATATTGCTTTCATTTTCGATATTTTGAGTAAGATCATCCCAAAACTCACTTGTCATCTCAGGATATATTTTACAGCTTTCTTTTAAATAATCTCTGGTATTTTCATAAATCAATTCATCGAGACCTACTCCAAGAGGATAAATACCATAAGAAGGTCCGGCTGCAGAATTTTGATACGATACACCACCATTTCCAATATGCAGTAGAAACGTTTTATAACATTCCGGAAATTCTAAATTATATTCTTTTTCAAATTTTAAAATATCGTCAACAGTAACTGGCGGTCCAATTTCATATTTATGAGAACTAGCTCCAAATACTTTAAATTCAGGATCTGCTTCTTTTGCCAGAATAAGCTTTTTCTTAATTCTTTCTATTTGGTTTGTTACCTTAAAGTCCATAATAATCCTTATAGTTTTAATGTCAATAATTATAGTTTTTCAAAAATAAAAAAGAACAGCTTCTCAGCCATTCTTTTCTATTTAGTTTATGTTATAAACTTAGTGATTTTCAGTTTCTTTATTTGGTATTACTGATTTCCCGTAAAACGGCAAAAGAAGGCTTTTTTCAGCAAATTTACCATCTAAATCAGATTCTACAGGAGTTTTTACTAATAAGGTATTATACCTTCCTTCAACATCAATGTAAATTTTCTTATTCGCAAAATAGTCAACAGCTTTTAAACAATCTTCAACAGCAAATAATAATTCTTTTCTTGAAGATTTTTCAATTCCTTTCATATCTCCTACTTTTACGATTATCATTATAGTATCGTTTTTTTCTTTTGAATAATATTTCAATTCATCTGTTTTAATACCTGTTAATGATTTTATTACACAGTCTTTTAGGAAATAGGAAATAGAATCTGTTTTTTGATCCGGATTGTCAGTAACTTTTTTTTGATCTTCTTGTAAATGAACCTCTCTCATATCATCAGGTTTACTATTACATGAATAAAAAGTAATACTTGTAAATAATACAGTGATTATTACTGCTGCATAACCATTAAATCTTTGCACTTTTTTTATTTTAAATTAAACATATTGAGCTAAAAATTACCGCTCATTTTTCGGCAAAGGTCTTATTATTTCATTTAAAAAATATCCCCTAAAAATTATAAAACTTTCAATAAAAGACAATAATAACATATAAAAAAAGCCGATTTCAAAATTGAAACCGGCTTTTATATGCAGATAAAATGTGATTATCTCCCATTTTAAAACATCAGTTTATTACATAAAAATACTTAGAATAAAGTAAACCAAACCTGCCAATATAGCCGAAATTGGAATAGTTAAAATCCAAGCCCAGATTAAACTTACTGTAACTCCCCAGCGAACTGCAGACACACGTTTTGTTAATCCAACACCAATAATAGAACCTGTAATAGTATGCGTTGTACTTACCGGAATTTTTAAGTGCTCTGTAAAGTAAAGTGTCAAAGCTCCTGCAGTTTCTGCTGCAACACCTTCAAACGAACTTACTTTAGTAATTTTAGAACCCATCGTTTTTACGATTTTCCATCCGCCGCTTAATGTTCCTGCTGCAATAGCAGAATAACATGCTAACGGAATCCAGCTTGGCATTTGTCCTTTAATACCTAAGTCTTCATTTGGTAAAACAACATCGAGCCATTCGTCCATATGTACGCCATGATTTGTGTTGATATAAACCGCTACAGCTGCAGCAATAATACCCATTACTTTTTGCGAATCGTTACCCCCGTGACCTAAACTAAATGCCGCAGAAGATAATAACTGCATTTTCTTTAAAGCAGCATCGGCCTGATGAAGATTTAAACTACTGAATATTAAACAAAATGCACTAACTGTCAGGATAATAAAAGCAACTAAAAACCATTTAATATTGTGAGCCTCAAAAGCAACACTCCAAAAATGAGAATCAAATCTTGGTTTATCGATCTTATCGTAAGGTACCATTTGATAATACACAAAAACAATCGTAGCGATCATTAAAGCTGCAGTAAAAATTTTAGGTCCAATTGTTTTACGAGAAGCATTTAACAACCAGATAGAAATTAAATACGAAGCCAAAGCTCCTAATAATGGCGCAAGAACAATAAAGGCAATAATAATAAGAACTCCCGAAGGCATCGCCCCGTCTTTTCCTGCCTTATACCAGCTTACAATTTCGTACCAGTAATGTGTTGCTCCGTCTTCTCCAACATAACCAGAAAAACCATGAACTGCAATTGCGTGTGCAACGGCTGCTCCGGCAAAACCTCCAATTAAAGTATGTGAAGAACTTGAAGGTATTCCTAACCACCAAGTCAATAAATTCCAACAAATTGCTGCAATTACTCCTGCGAGAATTACAACCAGGTTTATTTCCATGGTGTGCGCTGTTTTAGCAACAGTATCAGCAACACCAAACCCAAAAACCCAATAAGCCAAAAAGTTAAAAAATGCTGCCCAGACAACGGCCTGAAAAGGTGTCAAAACCTTTGTGGCAACAACAGTCGCTATAGCATTTGCCGCATCATGAAAACCATTGATGTAATCAAAAATTAAGGCCAGTACTATAATTAATATAAGTAGCGTCATAAAATTATAACTTCAGAATGAAAGATTGAATTAAGAATGTTTTACAGAAATAGATTCTAGTATGTTGGCAACACTTTTACATTTGTCTGTTGCTGATTCTAAAACAGATAACACTTCTTTGTATTTAATAATACTTTTAGCGTCTGTTTCGTTTTCAAATATTTCAAAAACTGCTTTATTATAAACATTATCAGATTTGTTCTCAAGCTTATTAATTCTTGCACAAGCATCTTTAATGACTTTGAAATTCTTTAAATTTCTTAACTCTTTTACAGCACTGTCAATGTTTTGACAAGCTTCAAGGTTAATTTCTGTCATCTTTCTGATTGATTTTGTAATCTTATCAACCTGATACAATCTCATACGGCTTGCTGCACCGTGAAGGTAATCAGCAACGTTATCGATAGACGTAATTAATGTATGAATATCCTCTCTATCAAATGGAGTAATAAAGTTTCTGCTTAATTCTAAATTGGTCTGACGTGTTATGTCTTCGCCTTTTTGTTCTAATTCGTCAATTTTTTGAAAAAGAACTTCTCTTTCTTTTAATGGAAGGTTTACAGCTTCGTGAAGGTTAGAAGCTAATTCAATTAAATTGCTTGAAGCTTCTTCAAAAAGTGGAAAGAATTTCTTGTCTTTCGGCACTAAAAATTGGAAAATACTGTTTATTGACATTTTTTTATTTTTGATAGTGCAAAATTACTCCCATTAATACTTTGCAATGTTAAGCCATTGTTAACAAATCGTTTTCTATTTGGAAACTCTTCAAGAATAACACTGTGTTTTCTATGTCATTATGTAAGATTCTGTCTTCTTTAACCAAAGGCACAACTTCTCTGTAGCTGCTTAGGAACATTTCAATAAAATCACTGGATTTTAAAGGCTCTCTGTAAGCAATTGCCTGCGATGCATTCAATAATTCAATAGCCAGAATACGCTCTAAATTATCTAAAATTCGTAAGGCTTTTGTCGCTCCGTTGGCTCCCATACTTACATGATCTTCTTGGCCATTACTTGAGACGATACTATCAATACTCGCCGGAGTTGCCAATTGTTTGTTTTGGCTGGCAATACTTGCTGCAGTGTATTGCGGAATCATAAATCCTGAATTCAATCCCGGATTATCTACTAAAAATGCAGGAAGATTACGCAATCCCGAAATTAACTGATAGGTTCTTCTTTCTGAAATACTTCCTAATTCTGCCAGAGCAATTGCTAAAAAGTCTAAAGCAAGAGCCAAAGGCTGTCCGTGGAAATTTCCGCCAGAAATAATCTGATCAGCTTCTATAAATATATTAGGGTTATCAGTAACTGAATTGATTTCGGTTTTAAATACTTTTCGAACATAATCAATGGCATCTTTTGAAGCACCGTGAACCTGAGGCATACAACGGAAAGAATACGGATCCTGAACGTGTTTCTTTTCCTGCGCGATAATTTCGCTTCCGTCTAGAAATTCAGTAATACGCTGTGCGGTCACGATTTGTCCTTTATGCGGACGTATATAATGTATCAATTCGTTAAATGGTTCGATTCTTCCATCAAAACCTTCCAAGGAAATCGTTCCAATTAAATCCGCCAGATACGAATATTTATAGGCTTTAATTAAAATATGAGCTCCGTAAGCACTCATAAACTGAGTTCCGTTTAATAAAGCCAAACCTTCTTTTGACATTAAAACAATTGGTTCCCAGTTAAAATGTTTTAAAACATCGGCAGAAGCCATTTGTTTTCCTTCAAAAAGCACCTTTCCCTCACCTATTAACGGTAACGACATATGTGCCAGAGGCGCCAAATCTCCAGAAGCTCCAAGTGAACCCTGAGTATAAATTATCGGCAGAATATCATTATTATAGAAATCAACCAAACGCTCCAGAGTTTTTAACTGAACTCCAGAATGTCCGTAGCTTAAAGATTGAATCTTAAGCAAAAGCATCATTTTTACAATCTCGGCAGGAACTTCTTCTCCTGTTCCGCAGGCATGCGATTTTACTAAGTTTTCCTGAAGCTTAGATAAATTTTCATTTGAGATTTTTACGCTGTAAAGCGATCCAAAACCAGTATTAATTCCATATATAGGTGCCGTATGCGATGCCATTTTTTTATCTAAATAATCACGGCATTTTTGAACGTTTACTTTAGCTTCTTCTGATAATTCGAGCATTTTGTTGTTTGCCAAAATTTCATGAAGCGTTTCTAAAGTTATGGTATCTGTACTTATATAATGGATTTCTCTCATGATGATTTCAAATTTTAAAACGTCAAAATTCAACAAATCAATATTAAAAAGCAACATTTTATCACAATAATTAAAATTTCTTCAAAAGAGATTCTTGCCTTTTATTTATTTCTCAATCATAAAAAAGTGAGCAGCTGGTAATTTTAGTTCAAATTTCCCTTAAAAATCAAACCCTTGTTTGGGCAAAAGTCAATAAATCATAATCATAAATATATTAAAACGGCAACTTAACATATTTAATTTTAACAAATACTCAATATTGAATTGTTGAGATTTGAATTATTAAAATATTCGTAAAAAGGCTTTTGAAGTTTTTAACTTTTATAAAAAGCTGTACTTTTGGAAAATCAAAAATGAAAAGTAACAGCATAAAATATCAATCTACAATTATTACAGCTCAAACAAGAGCTGCAATTGCTGCTACCACAATTTCTACTACAACAACTACTACCCCTTAGGGGTATACATTTTTACATATAATCCTGATTGTCTATACTTTTTTCGCAAAAGAAGAAAGGTAATGGATACATAGAAACATTTACAAAGAAGAAAAAAAAAAGTCGCAGTTTTCAGTTTCAGTTCACAGTTGATCAACTTTGAACCTTTGTCACTCAAAACCTTTGCACCTAAAAACAAAAAAAATGAAAGTATTAAAATTTGGCGGAACTTCTGTAGCCAATGCTCAAAATATAAAACTCGTTCTCGAAATTGTTAAACAAAAATCGCAGCAGGATAAAGTTGCTGTAGTAGTTTCGGCTTTAAGCAAAGTGACTGACTTACTACAGTCGGCAGCGGCAAAAGCAGCAGCAAACGACGAAAGCTTTAGAGAAATTGTTGCCGAAATCGAGAAAAAACACCTTGATACTTTAAAAGAACTGATTCCGGTAAGCGAGCAAAGCAGTCTTTTAAGCCACGTAAAAAGAATCATCAACCATTTAGAAACTTTACTTGACGGCTGTTTCCTTTTAGGCGAATTATCACCAAGAACTGCCGATACTATTTTAAGTTTTGGAGAATTACTTTCTTCATTTATCATCGCACAGGCATTTCAGCAGATTGAAAAAAATGCGGTTTACAAAGACAGCCGCGAATTAATTAAAACAGACCATAACTACGGAAAAGCGGTTGTAAACTTTGAAATTTCTAATAATTTAATTCAGGAATATTTCAAAAATAACGAAGCGCAAATCAATATTTTACCTGGATTTATTTCTCAGACTCAAGATGGAATCACTACAACTTTAGGACGCGGTGGTTCTGATTATACTGCAGCAATTATTGCCGGAGCGCTTGATGCGGAACAATTGGAAATCTGGACTGACGTAAACGGAATGTTTACTGCCAACCCAAAAATCGTAAAACAAGCACAGCCAATTGCAACTATTTCATATCAGGAAGCTATGGAATTATCGCACTTTGGAGCGAAAGTTTTATATCCGCCTACAATTCAGCCGGTTTTAAGAAAAAACATTCCAATTTTAATTAAAAATACTTTTGAGCCGGAAGCCGAAGGAACATTGATTTCTAGTCAACCTTCTTCAAAAGATACAGTTGTAAAAGGAATCAGCCATATCGATAATATTTCGCTTTTAACGCTTGAAGGTCCGGGAATGATTGGTGTTGCGGGTTCGTCAAGACGTTTGTTTGAAGTATTGTCTCAGGAAAAAATCAACGTTATTTTTATTACTCAGGCTTCTTCTGAACATTCAATTTGTATCGGAATCCTGAATTCTGATGCTGATAATGCCGAAGCTGCAATCAACAAAGCTTTTGAAATCGAAATTTCGCAGAATAAAATCGATCCTTGTTATGTAGAAAAAGACCTTTGCATTATTGCTTTGGTTGGCGAAAACATGAAAAATCACCAGGGTTTAAGCGGAAGAATGTTCAGTACTTTAGGAAAAAACAACGTAAACATCCGCGCGATTGCACAAGGTGCTTCTGAAAGAAATATTTCGACTGTAATTAACGAAAGAGACGTTAAGAAAGCGTTGAATACTTTACACGAAAACTTCTTTGAAGAAAACACCAAACAGCTGAATTTATTTGTAATGGGTGTTGGAAATGTGGGTGAAAAATTCATCGAGCAGATTCACAGCCAGAAGAAATTCTTGAAAGATGTTTTAAAGATTAATGTTCGCGTAATTGCTTTATCAAATTCAAGAAAAATGGTTTTTGATGAAGACGGAATCTCTTTAAAAGATTGGCAGTCGACTCTTGAAAAAGGAGAACATGCCGTTGCCACAGAATTTATCGCACGTGCCAAAGAACTAAATTTACGTAACAGTATTTTCGTAGATATTACAGCAAATGCAAGCGTTTCTGAAATGTACGAGAAATTCCTAAAAGAAAGTATTGCGGTTGTAACGTGTAATAAAATTGCGTGTTCATCGGCTTATGACAATTATAAAAAACTAAAAAGCTTATCGCGTCAGTACAACGCTCCGTTTTTATTTGAAACGAATGTTGGTGCGGGATTACCAATTATAGATACCGTAAAAAACCTTATTGCATCTGGAGATAAAGTGCATAAAATTCAAGCGGTTTTATCGGGAAGTCTGAACTTTATTTTCAACAATTTTGATGAAAACAATTCTTTCCACGATGTGGTAAAAGAAGCGGGAGTTCAAGGTTTCACAGAACCAGATCCAAAAATCGACTTAAGCGGAATCGACGTTGCGCGTAAAATCCTGATTTTAATTCGTGAAAGTGGTTATGAAATGGATATTGACGCCATTGCAAACGAATCGTTCCTGCCTGCAGAATGTCTGGCAACAACAAACAACGATGACTTTTTTGCTTCGTTAATTAAACACGCTTCTCATTTTGAAAATATTTACAAAGAAGCTTTAGCAAAAGATTCAAGATTGAAATACGTAGCGCAATTCGAAAACGGAAAAGCAAGCGTTGGTCTGCAGTTCATCCCGAAAGATCATCCTTTCTATAATTTAGAAGGAAAAGATAATATCGTGCTTTTCTACACCGATCGTTACGTAGATCAGCCGTTATTAATCAAAGGAGCCGGAGCCGGTGCAGCCGTAACCGCTTCAGGAATTTTTGCTGATGTGATCCGTGTAGGAAATATATAAATTTTTGTTTCGGGTTTAAATTTTAACCGCAAAGCACGCAAAGGATTACGCAAGGTTCGCAAAGTCTTGTTTTTTTTCCTTGTGTGCTTTGCGAAAAACCCTTGCGAACTTTGCGGTTAAGCTCACAAAGTTTAGCAACTTGAAACTTTAAACCTGAAACCTGAAACAACAAAAAATGGAAATAAAATTATTTTGCCCAGCAACTATCGCCAATCTTTCGTGTGGATTTGACGTTTTGGGACTTTGCTTAGACAATGCGGGTGATGAAATGATTGTTCGAAAATCAGATCAAAAAGGCGTTCGAATTACTAAAATCGTTGGTGCCGATTTACCGCTTGAAACAGAGAAAAACGTTTCTGGTGTGGCAGCTTTAGCAATGTTAGCAACTCTTGACGAATTAGATTTTGGTTTCGAAATCGAAATTTACAAACATATCAAAGCCGGAAGCGGAATCGGAAGCAGTGCAGCAAGTTCTGCCGGAGCGGTTTTCGGAATTAATGAATTATTAGGAAGACCTTATTCTCGTAAAGATTTGGTTCAGTTTGCGATGCAGGGCGAGAAATTAGCCAGCGGAAATGCCCACGCCGACAACGTTGCTCCTGCCCTTCTTGGCGGATTTACTTTGGTAAGAAGTTACGCGCCACTAGATATTATCAGAATCGACAGTCCGGAAGAATTATTCGCAACGGTGGTTCATCCACAGATTGAATTGAAAACGTCTGATGCTCGTTCGGTTTTAAAACAAAATGTTTCCCTAAAAAGCGCCATCACGCAATGGGGAAATGTAGGCGGATTAGTCGCTGGTCTTTACACCAAAGATTACGAATTAATCGGACGTTCGCTTCATGACGAAATCGTAGAACCACTTAGAAGTGTTTTAATTCCAGGTTTCGACCAAATCAAAAAAACCGCTTACGAAAACGGCGCTTTAGGTTCTGGAATTTCAGGTTCTGGTCCGTCGATTTTCGCTTTAAGCAAAGGAAAAGAAACAGCAGACCAAATCGCCAAAGCCATGAGCGATGTCTACGAAAAAATGAATTTACCATATGAAATTCACGTTTCGAAGATTAATCCTGATGGTGTAAGGATTTTATAAAAGAAAATAAAACCATATAAGTAATATAAGTTCATTTAAAAGTAACGTTTGTCAGGCTGAGTGTCCCGAGACTTCGGGAGAAGCCCGCGCAAAGTGAAGACGCAAAGTATAGCAAGTACAGTTTGTCATTTCGACGGAGGAGAAATCTTCGCAAGTAACTCCGCAATGCGAATCCAATCTTTGTCGAGCTTCTCGTGGAGATTTCTCCTAACGTCGAAATGACAAAAAATGCGTTTAAATAATTATTGAAATAAAAATAGTACCACAAAGCTTTGCGTTCTCTGCGTTTTCAAAAGAAACAAAAACCTTGCGCTCTTTGCGGTTAAAAAACATAAACCATTGGAATTTGGGATTTAAAATTTGGAATTTTCTTTTCAAATCTAAAATCAAAAATCAAAAATCTAAAATAATGAAATACTACAGTTTAAACCATAATGCCCCAAAAGTTTCTTTTCAGGAAGCTGTAATACAAGGATTAGCGAGTGACAAAGGATTATATTTCCCGGAAAACATTACGCCTCTTGATGCTTCATTTTTTGATAAAATCGAAAGTTTAAGCCACGAAGAAATTGCTTTTGAAGCGATTAAACAATTCGTTGGCGACGAAATACCAGAAGCAAAACTAAAAGAAATCATTGCCGAAACTTTGGTTTTTGATTTCCCTGTTGTAAAAGTCGAAGACGGAATCTATTCGTTAGAATTATTCCACGGACCGACAATGGCTTTTAAAGACGTTGGGGCGCGATTTATGTCACGTTGTCTGGGGTATTTCAATAAAGATAAAAAAGATGCTAAAAATACCGTTTTAGTAGCAACTTCGGGCGATACAGGCGGAGCCGTTGCAAGCGGATTTCTTGGCGTTGACGGCGTAGATGTTGTCATTTTATATCCGTCTGGAAAAGTGAGCGATATTCAGGAAAAACAATTGACGACTTTAGGAAAGAATATTAAAGCTTTGGAAGTTGATGGTGTTTTTGACGATTGTCAGGATATGGTGAAAAAAGCGTTTTTAGACGAAACTTTAGCACACAAAAACCTGACTTCGGCGAATTCTATTAATATTGCGCGCTGGTTACCGCAGATGTTTTATTTCTTCTTTGCTTACAAAGCGTTGAAGAGCCAAAACAAATCCTTGGTTTTCTCCTGCCCAAGCGGAAACTTCGGGAATATCTGTGCCGGAATTATGGCAAAGAAATTAGGTTTACCAATTGAGCATTTTGTAGCATCTACAAACGTAAACGACACGGTGCCAAGATTCTTAGAAAACGGAAAATACGACCCGAAACCTTCTAAAGCAACCATTTCTAACGCCATGGACGTTGGAAACCCAAGTAACTTTATTAGAATTCAGGAATTATACAATAATGATTTAAAAGCTTTCGAAAAAGATTTCTCTTCTTACAGCTACACAGACGAACAAACTCTTGAAGCCATGAAGAAAATTTATAAAACCGATGGTTACATCGCAGAACCTCACGGCGCTGTGGGTTATTTAGGTCTAAAAAAAGAGCTTGAAAAATATCCTAATGCTCTTGGTATTTTCTTAGAAACCGCTCACCCAATTAAATTCTTAGATGTAGTTGAACCAGCGCTAGGAATTACACTTCCGATTCCAGCGCAGATTGAGAGTGTTATTAATGAAAAGAAAGTTAGTGTGAAGATTGGGAGTTATGAGGAGTTGAAGAGTTTCTTGGGGTAACAAATTCATATAAAAAATTACAACGACTGAGATTTATTTTCAGTCGTTTTTTTTTGAACCAATCATACTTTCCAAAATATTTTTTAGACTTGTTTTGTTTCAAAAAATAGAAACAATATTCAATACTAAGCTTAGAAATATACTACAAAAAAACATATATTTGAAAAACAATACAAATAATTACACATGAAGAAAATACTATTAATTATTTTATTTTTTATTACATATCTATCTTATAGTCAAGAGACTTACACTATAGATAAAACAGAATATTATTATAATCAATATTATTCTACAACAGGAAAACCTGTTGTCAAAAGAAGCGAAACAAATAAAAAAATATTCTTAAAATCTTTAGGATATAGTGAAACACCAAATGGATATGAAATTGATCATATTATCCCTTTAAGTGAGGGAGGAACTGATGATCCGAGTAATATGCAATTATTAACGATTAGTCAACATAAATCTAAAACAGCTCGAGAAAGAGCTAATCGCAGTAATTCAACATCAACTAATTCATATCATAAAAATTCGACTTATAATGATTATTATGAGATACCTATAACTACAGCTAATTATTCACGAACTGAAAATGGAAGAATAATTTATAAAGGAACTTCTGGTGGAGAATACTATGTAAATAGTAGTGGAAATAAAGTTTATGTAAAAAGCAGTACATCAAATTCTACGTCTTCAAACTATTCAAATAATTCAAATTCATCATATTATTCTACGCCTACATACTCAACACCCACTTCATCTAACTCTAGAGATATTCAAACGGGATCAAGAGGAGGTCAATATTATATAAATTCAAATGGTAACAAAACATACGTTAAAAAATAAAAACTGTATATAACAGTTATCATAACAGATTTTATCAATAGTTTTAATAAAAAAAATATTCAAAAATCTTAACTTATTATGAAATTCGATACATATTTAACTCCTAATATTAATATTAAAAACACACTTACTGCTACTACATTAATTCTGAAAACAGATGAAATTAAAGAAATTTTAAAGAAGTATTATCAAACAGATGAAGTGAAAATATTTCGACAAGATGAACAGACATTGTTTGAAATAATAAAATCTGAAACAAGCAAGGAAATTCTAGATAAGTATTTCAATCAAGGTATGGCTATAAATTGTGACATATTAACTCATTTGATTAACTTTTTAAATGATTCAGTATTAGCTTTAAGTTTGTATCTGAATAGTAAAAAATATCTCTCAGAGATAAGTATTGAAGATCAAATGGCTAGAAAATCTATTGACAATATACCTTTTGATCAATTTCAAAAATTGCCAATAATTTATGCTCATTCTTTTCTTGATTCTATTGTTAAAATAGCAAACACAATGTTTGTTATGACTAGAGAAAACAAAACACCTTTAATTCCTGACTCAATGAGAGCAAAGTTAAGTGTTCTAAAAGATGAATTTGATGCTGAGTTTCCAAATGTTAGAGACATTAGACATTCATGGCAACATATAGAAGACAGAATGAGAGGAAAAGGACAAAATGAAAGGGATTTACAAACTAATTTATTAATATTATCTTCTCTATTTAATGATGATTTAACTTATACAATAGCCGATGGAACAACCCAATCTATATTAATTGGTGAACATACATTTAGGCGAGCAGAATATTATGTTCAAAATGTATTTGATTGTTTTGAATGGATAAATGGTGAAAGTGAATTTAGATATTAGTGTTTATACTAAAAAGAGACCTTCAAAAAAGATCTCTTCTCAATTAATATATCTTCAAAAACGTTTATTTCCCGTTCAACAACTTCTCTAAATACTCAACTTTATCTTTTTCAGCCTGTACCAAACGTTCGTAAAGTTCAACCACTTTATCTAAAGGATTAAAAGTACAATTGCAATTGTAAATTGCACTTTGATCTTGAAAAGTATTTCCAATAATATTAAAAACCGCTTCTTCAGAAAAGTTTTTAATAGCTTCAACAGAAACATCAAGAGCTTTTGCAATCTCAATTAGTTTTTGTTCGTCAACCGTTTCACTGTTTTCAATAAGAGAAATTGCCTGCTGGTTTGTGCCCAAAGCCTGTGCCAGTGCTTCCTGTTTCATATCTTTAAGCTCTCTAATACGGCTTATATTTCTGCCGATATGTCTTGGTTTTGTTGCTGTACTCATAATTCAAAGATATTTAAAATTCTGAAACGAAAATAGATTTCGGTAAAAAACAGATTCTTTTTTGTAAGATACGCTTTTCATAATTTATATAAAAGATTAGGCTAAAGCCATTTTCTCGCATAACTTTGTTCCAACAGCTAAAGCTGTAGGCAATTCAAGATTTCCCGCTATTGCGAGCGTCTTGCTCATGCATGCAAGAATTAATTTTATATATTTTTAAAAAAAACTCTTATTAATGGCAATGAAATTCATTATTGATCCTATACTTTTTTTTGAAAATCAAAGAACTCAATCTAATATTGATGATAAATGAAACAAGAACATAAAATTATACTTGAATTACTGGAATCTTATTTAGAAAAGAATCCAAGCCTAAGATTTGGACAAGCACTTTTTAATCTTCAAATTAATGAATTTCAAAAAACTACTGATCCAAGAAATCCAAATTATAATATAAGGGATATTTACGGCGACAGTGATTTAAAAATTATCGAAAGAATAAAAAAACAATTGGATTTAATAGAATCTTTTGAAGAGAAATAATTAAAATTCAATTTGTAACTCCGCTCTGTGAAGTATTACGATTGCTGTGCGAAGTCTACGACTTCGTACCCATTCCAATAATCTACAAAGCAAAGTATAAACAATTGGAACGGAATATTAGGTGCGCGTACGAAGTCAGAGACTTCGCACAGCATCAAATAATGATAAAAAAGAGAAGAGTTTACTTTTTAGTGCCAACCAAATACAAAATCTGCACAGGCCCGGATTTTACTTTTCCAACTTCCCGCTTGCTATCGAAACTTATTATTGTGATTAAAAAAAAATACGCTACAATTATATGAAACGAATTAAACCAGAAGAAATAACAGAGAATTTAAGTGAAGAACAGTTAGAAGTTTTAGCTGAAATGCTTGATGAAGAACCTGTATCTAAAGATTGGATTGAATGTTATAAAAAATTAACCGATTCACAATTGTTTCAAGTTCATAATAAACGTGGCGAATTAATAGATCGAAAAGAAAAAGAAAGACTAAACGCTATGACAAAAGAAGAAAGGAAAAAAGAAAATGAAAAGTGGAGAATATGGTATGAGAATTTAAGTCCTAATGATTTTCACGGCAACATGGGAGAACCAGTCACGTTAGATGAATATAAAAGCAAATATGGCGTTTATCCTTATGGATATGATGAAAATGGAAATAAACTCTAATATCCCCCGCTCTACGAAGTATTACGATTGCTATGCGAAGTCTCCGACTTCGTACCCGTTCCAATAATCTACAAAGCAAAGTATAAACAATTGGAACGGAATATTAGGTGCGGGTACGAAGTCGGAGACTTCGCACAGCATCATAAAACGGATTCGTTATCACGAAGACGCGGATTTAAACGGATTTTTTATTTTATAAAATCTGCGTAAATCCGCGTTTTGCAAAAGCAAATCCGTTTCATCCGCGTTCTATTTAAGCGGCTTTCCTCGTCCCAACCAAATACAAAATCTTCGCAGGACCGGATTTTACTTTTCCAACTTCCCAATTAAAACTTTCCTTGTTATTGAGCTTAGAAATCAATTCGTTCATTTCATCAACAGAATAAGTTCTTAAAGACGAAACCACGCCATCCCACAAAACCAAAAGCGGTACAATGGGAATGAGATACGTAAAAATGATTCTGCCTATTTTAAACGGTCTGATAAAAGGCGTTGTCAATAAAACACTAATCGGCGAAAGAATCATGGCCACAATACTCGGAACGCTTCTCTCCTGCCCTTCAAAAATCGCAATTGAATTGTTGCTATCAATTGCATTCTGCAGAATCTTCTGTGCATCTTTAGGTTTAAAATGATGTAGGGATAAAAATTGCGTTCTTAGTCCGTTGAGGTTTTCGGGAACGTTTTTGGCATCGACAGACGTTTTTATAAAATCGAAATTATCGGCTTGTTTCTGCGTGTGTTCAAAAGCAGGAATGTTTGGGTAATAATCCGTGAGCAGAATTTTTAAATCGGGATTGTTTTTTCGCAATTCGTTGTTCAGCCAAATGAGTCCGCCGCCACCGCCCGATGCAAGATCAATAATTTGATTGGTCTGGCTTTCTTGTAAAGCTTTTTCAATTACAGGAACAATTCCTTTGTACATGGCCGTTTTATTAGAAAGAAACTGCAAAAAGTCGGTCATGTAATTTCTAATGAATTCCGGAAGCCATTGCTGGTCTTCAAACTCGAATAAATGTATTCTTGCCATAACATTTAATTTTCAATTCATTACAAATTTATTTAAATATTTACTTACATTTATTAAAATATCTTCTTTTTCATTCGCTGTCAAATTGTAATTTTACGGTCTTCTAAAAACTCAACCTTACATCTAACATTTTACAATTCACATTTTACAAAATAACATGATTACAAAAGCATTACTCGAAGACATTCCGGCATTAACCATTTTAATAAATTCCGCTTACAGAGGCGAAACGTCTAAAAAAGGCTGGACAACCGAAGCGCATTTACTGGAAGGAAAAAGAACCGACGAACCCGAAATGACCGAAATTTTTCTTGATCCAAAAAATACAATTCTAAAGTTTACTGAAAACGATACCATTATCGGTTCGGTTTTATTGGTACAAAAAGAACATCAATTATATTTAGGAATGCTGACGGTTTCTCCAGAACTTCAAAACGGAGGAATTGGTAAAAAGCTTTTGGCTGAAGCCGAAAATCATGCTAAATCTCTTGGGTTATTGAGTATTATTATGACGGTTATTTCGATTCGTGAAGAATTGGTGGCTTGGTACAAACGCCACGGTTATGCAGATACAGGCAAACGTGAAGCTTTTCCTGAAAGTGAAATTCATACTACGGTTTCTGAATTCCCTTTGGAGTTTATTTATTTGGAGAAAAAGTTGTCTTAAGATTTATTCCACAGAGATTCGCAGAGAGGTGCACAAAGATTCTCTAAGTTTTTTTAATCTCGCAAAGTCGCAGAGTCGCAAAGTCTAATTTAAAAAACAACCATATAAGTAATATAAGAATTTTAGGTTTTCTACTTAATTGAACTTATATTACTTATATGGTTCAAAACTTTGCGACTCTGCGACTTTTCGAGATTTTATTTTAACTCAATCAAGAAACTGTTCTCTTGATTTTCGAAAGAAACTCGTGCGAAACTCCTAAATATGATGAAAGATTCTTGTTGTTTATCGAACTTATTTTTTTTGGATAACGTTCCTTAAAATCAAGATAACGCTGTTTAGAGGTTTTATGAAGAACATCTAATAAGCGCTGCTGGATGGCAACATTGGCACGCTCAATCATAAATACATGAAACTTAATTAGTTTTGGAATCACTGCAAACAAATAGGATTTTTGCATTTTACCAATGACTACTATTTCGCTGTCTTCAATAGCTTTAATGTTGTACGTAGTTGGTTTTTGATGATAAAAACTTTCCAGATCGCAAATCCATTCATTTTCAAATGAAAAGAAAATAACGGTTTCTGTTCCGTTTTCGTTTAGAATGTAGGTTTTAAATGATCCTTTCAAAATAAATCCCTCATAACTGTTGTTAGAATTCTGGATTTGCAGAAACTGATTTTTTTTCAGTTTAATGATTTCAGCTTTCGAAACAATTATCTCCCATTCTTCATCTGTGAGCGGAATCTTTCGCTCAATGTTTTGTCTAAGTAGGTTGTACATGTTGTGGTTTTTTGTTTGTGGAAATACTTTCTCAATACATTCTCTTGTAGGGGCTTAGAAAATGTAATCGATTACGTAAATGTACTTTATTTTTGCTTTTTTGTAAATTAACAAGTGTTAAAAAAACATATTTCGTAGAAATTTTTACAAAAGTTTGAACTTGTTCAACTTTTTTCCTTCAAATTATAACCAGATTTGTGCCGTTAAATTTTTTTAATAATCACAAACCAAACTTAAACAATGAAATTACAATCAACACTTTCGATGTTATTATTAACATTGACTCTCGGTTTTACGGCATGTAATACTGAGGACGCAGCTTTGGAACAAGAATCTCAAAGCACAGCAATTGAAACTACAACTCCAGAAGGCAGTAACCTGACTGCTAAAGTTGGAAATTGCGCAGCGGTTCCCGGATGGGCTTCGCAAAATGGAGGAACAACCGGAGGAGGTTCTTCGGCAGAAACTACGGTTACTACTTATGCACAGCTTAAATCGGCTATCGAAAACACTTCTGTAAAAGTGATCAAGGTTTCTGGAACTATTACCGTTACAACAAGATTATCTTTTCAGGATCAAACCGGAAAAACAATTTATGGTGCCAACGGTGCAAAACTGGTTTCAACAAATCAA
This sequence comes from Flavobacterium ginsengiterrae, assembly GCF_039539785.1. Lineage (NCBI taxonomy): Bacteria > Pseudomonadati > Bacteroidota > Flavobacteriia > Flavobacteriales > Flavobacteriaceae > Flavobacterium > Flavobacterium ginsengiterrae. Next base: position 411,235 of record NZ_BAABDU010000004.1, read on the forward strand.
ACTAAAGATGCTTCTGGAATCATCAACATTAAAAGATGCAAAAACATCATTATCAGAAATCTGATTTTTGAAGGTCCGGGTGCGTATGATACTGACGGATGGGACAATGCCATTCTTGACGAATGTACGAACGTTTGGGTAGATCACTGCGAATTTAGAGACGGTGTTGACGGAAACTTTGACATTAAAAACAAATCAGATTATATTTCGGTTACGTATTCTAAATTTCATTATTTAAAACCACCAAAAGCTGGAGGATCTGGAGGATCTGACGATCATAGATATTCTAACTTAATTGGTTCAAGTGATGGTGCAACTGCTGACCGCGGAAAACTTAGAATCACTTTTGCAAGATGCTGGTGGGCACCGGGCTGTAAAGAAAGAATGCCTAGAGTTCGTTACGGAAAAGTACATATCGTAAACAGCTTCTTTAACAGTACAGTAAGCAACAAATGTGTTGCTGCAGGTTTTGAGGCTGATATTCGCGTAGAAAGCAACGTTTTTGAAGGCGTAAAAAATCCAATCGACTTAATGAGTGGTTATACTGCCGTAACTGTTACCAGCGACAATGTATTTACAAACGTAACAGGAACTAAAGTTGGAAGCGGAACTGCTTTTACTCCTCCATATTCTATCGTAAAATTAAACGCAAGTGCTGTTAAATCTGATATTTCTGCAAATGCCGGAGCTACTTTAGGTGGTAATATCTGCGGTTCTTTTTAAAATATATGAGTTAGTTTTTAGTTTAAAACCACGGATTGCAGTAATATGCGATTCGTGGTTTTTTATTTAACCGTAAAGTTTTATTTCACGCTCCCGATAGCTATCGGGATTAAAAGATTTAAGCAGATTGAGCAGATATTTTTTTTAATTAATCTGTTGCTAACACCTTTGTCCCTTTGTCACTCTGCCCCTTTGAACCTCTTTTAAAGAACCAATTCTTCAAACAATCTCTGAATGGTGTTCTCTAAATCCTGACACAAACCCGGATGAGGTCTTGAAGTCTGTATTGCCGAACTTCTAATTGCGGTTAACCAGCGAAAACGTTCCGGAATTTCAAATTCAGCAATTGGGCCGCCATCTTTGGCTCCGTTAGCGATTTTTACTAATGAAGTTAAATTGCATTCTAACTGTTCGATGTCAAAATCGGCAGAAAGGGCTTGTATTTTTTCTTTATTTAAATGAAAAAGAACCTTTATAAATTTGGCTTTTTTGCAAAACAAAATAATTCCGATATTCAGGAATTCTTCGCGCTCTACCCTTGGCACAACACGAATCACAGCATATTCGTATAAGTGATTATCTTGCATTTTGAGCCTGATTTACAAAAATTTCTGAATTGGCTAATCGTGTCTTTAAAAACTGCAAATACACATTTCTTAAAGCTTCCGGCGTTTCATCGGCATCTTCCCACTGAAGCCAGTCCAGCGGAATTGTGTTTACAATTTCTTCTAAAATTTCCGGCGTTAGAATTGCTTTAAACTCTTCATCAACCTCTTTTAAAAGTGAAGCCTGAGGCAGTAAAACGTGATCTTTTATCAACGCAAACGGACTTTTAGCATGTTGTTCCCAATTGTTCCAGGAATGGTGAAAATACAAACAAGCTCCGTGATCGATCAGCCATAATTCTTTATGCCAAATTAGCATATTAGTGTTTTTAAAAGTTCGGTCAACGTTTGTAATATAAGCGTCTAACCAAACGATTTGAGAAGCTAATTTAGCATCGACAGTTGTTACGGCAGGATCAAACGTAATGGCGCCAGATAAAAAGTGAAGCGCCAGATTTAATCCCTGACTTCCCTGTAATAAATCCTGAATTTCTTCGTCGGCTTCTGTTCTTCCGAAGGCTTCGTCGAGGTTTGCGAAAACTAATTCCGGTAATTGTAATTTTAAAGCTTTTGCGATTTGTCCGCCTACTAATTCGGCGATTAAGGCTTTTACGCCATGTCCGGCACCTCTAAATTTTAATACGTATTTAAAATCGTCGTCGGCTTCTGCTAAGGCAGGTAAGGAACCTCCCTCGCGTAATGGGGTTATATAACGGGTAACGTTTACCGTTCTGAGATCGAAGTTGTTTTTCATATTACAAACTTAGTGAATTTTTCTAACCGCAAAGGCGCTAAGGTTTACGCAAGGTTCGCAAAGGTTTTATATTGGAGCAGGATTTGCTCGCGAAGTCGCGAAGAATTAAAAAAACTTTGCGACTTTGCGACTTCGCGAGATTAAAAATTGCGTGCTTTGCGTAAACCTTAGCGCTCTTTGCGGTTAAACTTCCAAACTCAAAAAAGCTTTACCTAAATACTTAATAATCGTAGAAGCCGTAAAAGATTCGTAACCAGTTTTAGGCAAAGCTAGATCTGCAGTTAAGCCATGAAGATAAACCCCAAATTTTGAAGCATATTTGGGTTCGTAACCTTGTGCTAAAAGACTTGTGAGTATTCCGGTTAAGGTGTCTCCGCTTCCGGCGGTTGCCAAGGCAGCATTTCCTGTTGTGTTTTGATAAACTGAAGTTCGGTTTATAATAAATGTCGGCGCTCCTTTCATGACGATGATGACTTTGTATTTTTCTGAAAAAGCAATTGTTTTTTGAAATTTCTCAGATTCTGAATTCCATTTGCCAATCAGGCGTTCTAACTCTTTTGGATGAGGTGTTAGAATCGTGTCTTCGGGAACTAATTCGAGCCACGAAATGTTTTCTGAAATAATGTTTAAAGCATCGGCATCTAAAACTAATGCTGCTTTGTTTACTCTCAAAAATTCAAATAAAGCTTTTTGTGTTCCAAGTTCTTTTCCTATTCCGGGACCAAATCCTATTGCCTGCGGAATTAAGGGCAAATGAATATTGGTTATGAAATTGGTGTTTTCGTCGGTTACGGTCATTACTTCGGGAATGGAAGTTTGGAGTATTTGATAACCGCATTTTGGGATAAAAGTCGTTACGAGTCCGCATCCGGATTTGAGACAGGATTTTGAGGCCAAAACGGCCGCTCCTATTTTGCCGTAACTTCCGGCAATAATCACCGCGTGTCCTTGAGTTCCTTTGTGACTTTGAGGATTTACAGGTTTATATAACTTCTGAATTTCTTCTTTGGTGATTAAATACGGCTCTTTCATTTGAATGCTTTTATACATTAAAATTACATAAAAAATCGAAATCATAATTAGTTCTTTTGAAACCGAGTGGTATAGCCCTGATAGAAGCGGTATCCTTTTTGTTTTTTCTTTAAAAACAAAAAGATATAGCGGATAGCAGGAAATAGCTCCTAATTATTGCGAAATTTATAATTTAAGACATCTAAATTCGATATTTTTTGAATAGATTTGCAAAACAATTTTATAAAACAACACAATGAAAAATACTGCGCTTACGCACATACATGAAGGTTTAGGGGCTAAAATGCTTCCTTTTGCTGGTTATAACATGCCTATTACTTATGAAGGGGTTAATGCTGAACACGAAACGGTTCGTAATGGTGTGGGCGTTTTTGACGTTTCGCATATGGGTGAATTTTTGTTGACGGGTCCAAATGCTTTGGCTTTGATTCAGAAAGTGACTTCAAATGATGCTTCGACTTTGACGATTGGAAGAGCGCAATATTCTTGTCTTCCAAATAACGAAGGCGGAATTGTTGACGATTTGATTATTTATAAAATGAAAGAAGAGCAGTATTTACTGGTTGTAAATGCTTCTAATATTGAAAAAGACTGGAACTGGATTTCATCTCACAATGATTTGGGTGTTGAAATGAGAAATATTTCTGATGATTATTCTCTTTTGGCAATTCAGGGTCCAAAAGCGGTTGAAGCGATGCAGTCATTGACTTCTGTTGATTTGTCTGCTATAACATATTACCATTTTGAAGTGGGTGATTTCGCAGGAATCGATCATGTAATTATTTCTGCTACTGGTTATACTGGTTCTGGTGGATTTGAAATTTACTGCAAAAACAATGAAGTAGAACAAATCTGGAATAAAGTATTTGAAGCCGGAGCTTCTTTCGGAATTAAGCCGATTGGTCTTGCAGCGCGTGATACTTTACGTCTTGAAATGGGATTCTGTCTTTATGGAAATGATATTAACGATACTACTTCTCCGCTTGAAGCCGGTTTAGGATGGATCACAAAGTTCACTAAGGATTTCACTAATTCTGAAGCACTTAAAAAACAAAAAGAAGCTGGCGTTACAAGAAAATTAGTTGCTTTTGAAATGCAGGAGCGCGCTGTGCCAAGACATGATTACGAAATTGTTGACAGCGAAGGTAATGTGATTGGAATTGTAACTTCTGGAACGATGTCGCCTTCTATGAATAAAGGTATTGGATTGGGTTATGTTACTGTTGCAAACAGCGCTGTTGACAGTGATATTTTTATCAGAATCAGAAAAAATGATGTTCCTGCTAAAGTGGTTAAATTACCGTTTTACAAGAAATAATTTTATACGAATATTATACTAAAATGCATCACATAATGTGATGCATTTTTTTTTGATCAAATTAAAAATTAAATCTCTAATTTCTTAAAACCTGCATTATTATTCCAGGTAAAACAAATTATTTATCTGTAAGATTTTTTATAAATAATGTAAACCAATATCAAAAAATTACCGTAATTTTAAGGTAGAATGTTGATCCTAAAAATTCATGAGAAAATTTTTGCCGTTGTTTTTACTGTTTACTACTTTACTATTTAGTCAAAATAGCGCAGAGACATGCGAAATACTGAATAAAATAAACGCGGTAATTCAAACCGAACATTTAAGACCTAAACCTGTTGATGACAGCTTATCTATATTTGTATTCGACAATTTAATAAATGAATTAGATCCCTCCCGAAATATTTTATTTAAAAGTGAATATGACGAATTATCTGCAAAATATCGCTTACAAATTGACGATTTAATTCTTCAGAATGATTGTAGTTTTTTAACTGATATCACCGCAAAATATATCAACGGATTAATAAGAACTAAGGAAGTTCTTGAAAAAATTCAGACAACTGCTTTTGATTATACCAAGAAAGATACTATTCGGTTTTATAAAAAATCATTTCCGTTTTACCTTAAAAAAGAAGATTTGGAAAAAGTATGGCGAAAAAAACTTCGTTATCAGATTCTGGATGATATAGCCGAAGTAAGCAACAACTTAGATTCTATTAAAACCAATTTTAATTCGATTGAAGCAAAATCAAGAAAGTTGATTTTATCTAATGAAATCTGTCGCATAAGCACTCTTTTAGAAACTAAAACCAAACAGGAGGAAAATTTATATAATTTTTTCTGTACTTATTTTGATCCGCATACGGCTTATTTCAGTAATGATTCAAAATCAAGTTTCGTGGCATCTTTATCAAAAGAACACTTATCGTTAGGGATGACGGTTAATCTTAATGAAAAAAATGAGATTATTGTTCATGAAATTGATCCAAATGGCCCTGCTTACCAAACTGGCTTAATAAAAAAAGGTGATCAGATTATTTCGGTTTCTAATCATAAAGAAAAGCTTGAAGTTTCCTGTGCTTCTCTGGAATCTATTTCGACCATGATTTTATCTGAAGCCAATAAAAGTCTTACGCTTACTCTGAAAAGAAACTCAGGCAAAAATTTTGATGTTCACATCGAAAAACAAGTCATGAAAGACGAAGAAAACTCGGTTTTCAGCTTTATAATAGGTAAAGAAAGTAAAATTGGATACATAAAAATCCCGAGTTTTTATGCCGATTTAGACGGAAACAGTCGTAAAGGCTGCGCCGATGATGTTGCCCGTGAAGTTATTAAACTGGAAAGAGACAACATTAAAGGTCTGGTTATTGATTTAATTGATAATGGAGGCGGTTCTATGGAAGAAGCCATAAAACTTGCCGGAATGTTTGTTGATTATGGTCCGCTTTCTATTGTGGTTGATCATAGCAAAGAAAAATCGGTTATAAATGATCCTTTCAAAGGATTAATTTACAGAGGCCCAATTGTAATTTTGGTTAACAGTAATACGGCTTCGGCAAGTGAATTTTTCTCTTCAATCATGCAGGATTATAATCGTGCTCTTTTGCTGGGAAGCAGTACTCTTGGAAAAGCCACTATGCAGACCATTCTTTCGCTGGACGAAACTAAAAATACTGATTTCTTAAAAATCACCATTAATAAGTTTTATCGTGTAACCGGAAAAAGCCATCAATATATTGGTGTAACTCCAGATGTTGTGCTTCCGGAGTTTTATGAAGATGTGTACCAAAAAGAAAGTGATTTCCCTACGGCTATTAAGAATGACAGCATTGAGTCTTTACTAAAATACCGACCTTATGTAAAACGAAGTTTAATTGACAAAATTGCTAAAAACAGTACCGCAAGACTGGCTGATAATTATTATTTTAATGGTATTAGGAAAATTAATCAAAAAATAGATCAGCTGGTTAATACTCCAAAATCAGAAACTCCAATGACACTGGATGCTGTTTTTAAACAGAAGAAAGTCGTAAATTCTCTTTGGACAGAGATTAATACTTTTAATGATGAGAATAATCCGCTGGATGTTTACAATTCTTCTGTGAATCAATTACTACTGGGAGTTTATCCAAATGATAAAACGATTAATCAATATCAAATGGATAATCTTAAAACAAATCCGTACTTAAATGAAGCCGTAAATATCATTAATGAGTTTAACGGAGGTGTTAAATAGTTTGGTTTCAAATTTCAGGTTAGCTAAACCTAAAAACTTTATCAAGATAAACCAACTTGAAACCTGATCCCCAGGCTTTGGCAGAAACTCAAAAAACTCAAAAACATTCTGTAAAAAAGAATTATTTTGTTTTTGTAAAAATTAGGAAAACCTTATTTTTGCATCACAAAACTAAAAATTAGAAATGGGAAGAGCGTTCGAATTTAGAAAAGGAAGAAAAATGAAACGTTGGTCTGCAATGGCCAAAACATTTACCAGAATTGGTAAAGACATCGTTATGGCTGTTAAAGAAGGCGGTCCTAACCCTGACGCCAATTCTAGATTAAGAGCTGTTATACAAAATGCAAAAGCAGCCAACATGCCAAAAGATAATGTTGAGCGTGCTATTAAAAATGCAAGTAACAAAGATACTGCTAACTATAAAGAAATTCTTTTTGAAGGATATGCTCCTCATGGAATTGCAATTTTAATCGAAACAGCATCTGACAACAATAACAGAACTGTAGCAAACATTAGAAGTTATTTTAACAAATGCAACGGAACAATGGGAACTCAGGGTTCTGTTGAGTTTATGTTTGATCATACCTGCAACTTCAGAATTGCAAACAACGGACTTGATGCTGAAGAGCTAGAATTAGAATTAATTGATTTTGGTGCCGAAGAAGTTTTTGAAGATGAAGACGGAATTTTAATCTATGCTCCTTTTGGAAGTTTTGGTGCTTTACAAAAAGAATTAGAAAACAGAGGTCTTGAAATTTTATCTTCTGGTTTTGAGCGTATTCCTCAAATCACAAAAGAATTAACAGAAGCTCAAATCGCCGACGTTGAAAAATTAATTGAAAAAATAGAAGAAGATGATGACGTAATGAACGTTTATCATACAATGAAAGAAGAATAATCTTTCAATTTATAATTTACTTAAAAACTCCAGATAAATCTGGAGTTTTTTTTTGCCCTAATGTGGAAAACCGTAAAGAAAATATTTTCGGATTGTTTAGTTTTGACCAAAATTAACATTTTTTTAAACATTTAAGATAATTATGGTCCGTAAGACTTTATCCTATGAATAAAATTCTTTTTACAAATTCAGGCTTCACACCATAAGTTATTGTAAATCTATCACTAACATATTTGCCAAATCAAAATACTACGAACTCAAACCTTTCTGCCCATTGAAAAAAATTACTCCTAAGTTTCCTTCATTTATATTAAGTTTAGTTTTATTTCTTGTAAGTTTTAATAGTTTCGCTAACTCAGCAGATACAATAAATAATCCTAAAAAACCATTACCGGTAAAAAATAACAACAACACATCTGGGTTTATTCCTCCAGCTAATTCGTTTATTTATAAAGCAACTCCTGAAAGTGAATTTACTAATGAATATTTAAGGAAAAATTTCCCTATTTCGCAGGATGTCAATAAGAATTTAGAATTAGCAATGTCTACATTCGAAACCATTGCAAAAAATGGTAATCTTACAGACGTGTTGGAACCAAAAAAATTATCAATGCTTCCACTTGGTATTTCTAAAACCATTGGAGGTATTCATTACGTACTTGGAATCAGCAGTGCAAAATTTACTCCAACATATACAGAATTAACAGCGTTTGTAAAAATTGTTCTGCCGCAAATTGATGAACAAGGAAATAACAAACAATTATTCTTTGGTGCAAACAATATTAAATTATCTCACAAGGGAGGTTTGGTTGGCGACACTAATTTAGTTTTATTGGGAGACGTACCATTAAAATTATTTGGTGAAAGTTCATTATTGATTTTAAAAGGCGGAATGGATATGGCAACCGGAGCTGTTACCAATAAAACGTATGTTACTATTGATTGTAATGGTTTTAAAGAACTTGGTATTACCGCTGATTATGAATTTTCAAGAAATATACTTGTTCCTTTAGATAATAACTACACTCCTATTGCAGAACCTGCAAGAGTTAGAAGCAGTTTTAAAACCATTGTTTCAAACTGGAACGATATTTTAGTAGAATTATCTGTTCCAAAATTTAAACTGGCAAAATCTGAAAAAAATATAGGTTTTGAGCTGAATACTGCTGTAATTGATTTTAGTGATATTCGAAATTCACCTTCTATTGTATGGCCAAAAGATTATGAAAAGGACTATTTGGTTCCTGGAAATGAAAATCTTTGGCGCGGACTTTATGTAAAATCATTAAAAGTAGTACTTCCGGAAGAATTTAAGAAAAAGGGAAAAGAAGACCGATTAACTTTTGAAGCTTCTAATTTATTAATAGATAAAATGGGGGTTTCCGGAACATTTACGGCAAGCAACATTTTAAGTCTCGATGAAGGTAATGCTTCTGGATGGCAGATTTCTGTCAACGATATTAGTTTAACATTCAGAGCAAATTCATTAGTTTCTGCCGGATTTGGAGGTGATATTCTTTTACCTGTTTCCAGCAAAGGTTCTCGATGTGCCGGCAATACAAGATCTGAACTTGCATATAAGGCACTTATAGATCCATTAAATAATGAATATCTTCTAAATGCTTCTGTATCAAACGGGCTGTGTTTTCAGGCATTTAAAGGAACTGCTACAATTGAAAAAAACTCTTATGTAGAAATAAAAGTAAAGGAAGGCAAGTTTCTGCCTAAAGCGGTTCTTTACGGTACCTTGGCATTAAATGCAAGCAGTAAACCTTTAACTGCCGAAGAAGCAATTGCTCTTCAAAAAACAGATCCTAATACAGCACCAACTGGAGAAAAGAAAGAAACGGTTTCATTTAAAGGTCTTATTTTTCAGAATCTGATGCTTCAAACTGTGTCTCCTTACATAAAAGCAGATTATTTTGGATACAAAAATGTACAGAATGATGCTTCAACAGTAAGTAACTTTCCAGTTACAATTAACGAGATTGCTTTAATTACAACTGATGAAAGTGCCAGCTTAAAAGTTGACATTGCTGTAAATTTAATGGAAAATCAGTTTAATGGTCAGACTAAATTTTATGTAGTTGGAAAATTTGGCAAAGAAGAAGGAATTCAAAAATGGAAATATGACCATCTAAAGTTTGAAACCATCTCTCTCGCTGCTGATTTAGGAGGAGTAAAATTTAAAGGAAGTATTACCATTTTAGACAATGATCCTATTTATGGAAATGGTTTTAAAGGAATGCTTGGAGCTGATTTTACAGGCGGAATCAAAGTAGAAGCAAACGCTATTTTTGGATCAACCACTTTTAGATATTGGTATGTTGATGCCATGGTTGATAATTTAAACATTCCTGCAGGAGCTATAACTTTTAAAGGTTTTGGCGGCGGTGCTTATTACAAAATGAAAAAGGACGGATTTAGTAATAGATTTGTTGCTTCAGGATCTAATTATGTGCCCGATGCTGATTCTGGTCTTGGGGTAAAAGCAATGATCAAATTTGCCGGAACTGCAACTGCGGATGCCTTTTGGGGAGGCTGTGGTTTTGAAATAGCATTTAATACCCATGGCGGTATCAATAGAATTAGTATTTATGGAGAAGGTCACGTGATGCAGCCTTTTAAAATACCAATTCCAGAAGAATTAACAAGTGCTTTGAAAGCTGTTACAGAAAGTGAAGCTTTGCTTTCGAAAGTCGCTGTAGAAGCATTAAAAACATCAAATTTATCAAAAGCCGCTCAGGATTTCTACCCTAATGAAGTACAATCTTCAATGGGTATTAATGCTTTTGCTGCAATTGAATATGATTTTAGATTAAAAACTTTACATGGGTCATTTGACTTGTATATTGATACTCCAGGAGGCTTTATTAAAGGACGAGCTTCTGGAAACAGAGCCGGATGGGCTGTGCTTCACTTTGCACCAGATAAATGGTATATCCGCATGGGTACGCCTACTGATCGTTTGGGTATAAAACTAGCAGTTGGTTCTCTCGAAGTTGAAGCTGGAGGATACTTTATGCTGGGAGATGACATTCCTGCCAGTCCACCTCCACCCGCTATTGTAGCTAAACTATTGGGTGTAGACGTTGCTACTCTCGATTATATGAGAGACGAAAATAGTATTGCATCTGGAAAAGGATTTGCCTTTGGATCTGATTTTAGCCTTAAAACAGGAAATTTAAGTTTTTTAATGTTTTATGCAAACTTTGAATGCGGGTTTGGATTCGATATTATGGTGAAAGATTATGGAGAAGCAGCATGTAAAGGATCAGGACAAATTGGTCTTAACGGATGGTATGCTAACGGGCAATCCTATGCATATATGCAAGGAGAACTTGGAATTAATATAAAACTATTCTTTGTACGTAAAAAAATATCAATCATAAAGGGTGGTGGTGCTGTATTACTACAAGCAAAACTTCCTAATCCGTTATGGATTCGAGGCTATATGGCAGGATCTTTTAATTTACTTGGAGGAATGGTAAGAGGAAGTTTTAGATTCAAACTCGAATTTGGAAAACAGTGTGAATTTATAAGTAATAATCCACTTGAGGGTTTAAAATCAATTGCTGACATTAAACCTTCAGAAGGAACAAAAGATGTAGATGTCTTTACCGTACCACAAGTTGGTTTTAATATGCCTGTAGATAAAAACTTCAAAATTGAAGGCGACGATGGCGTAAAAACATATCGTTTAAAACTTGAAGAATATTCAATAAAAAAAGACGGTGTCCCTGTATTAGGAAGTGTAAGCTGGAATAACAATGGAGATTTAGCAAGTTTCAATTCTGTTGAAGTTTTACCACAAAATTCAAATTTAGTTTTAACTGTTAAAGTAAGTTTTCAGGAATATACCAACGGAACATGGAAAACCATATATGACGAGGGGCAAATTGCTATGGAAACTGAAACCAGAAATTTTACAACCGGAGCAGCACCTAATAATATTCCGGTTAATAACATTGCATATTGTTACCCGGTCTTTGATCAAAAATACGTTTATCAAAATGAAAGTAAACAAGCTTATATTGTTTTAAAACAAGGCCAGTCCTATTTATTTGAATTAAAATCTGGACAATCGCAAAAAGCATTCTATAAAACAGGAACTAAATCAGACACTGCAGCATTGAAATACGACAGTTCACTTAAAAAAGTGAGTATAGATTTGCCAGTTTTACAAACAATGAAACCTTATAATCTAACTCTAATGACGTTAGAAACTAAGGTTGATGCAAATTCAAATCTATCTGAAAATTATACGAAACAAGATTTAGGGTCTGATGCCGATGTTGATGTAAAAAATAACAAACTAACTGAAACTGTTGTTGGCGGTGACGGAGTTGAACTTCTTCAATATAATTTTAATACTAGTCAATACAATAGTTTTCAAGAGAAAATGGCAGCAAAAAAACCAAAACAAACATTAGTAGAAATTATTTACATGGATGTTCATGCTTTGCAATCACAAAACAGCTCGACAGAACCATTTGACGAAATAGAAATAATTGGAAATGCAAAAACATTAAACATTCCATTAGTAAATGCAGAAGCGATATTAGATGACAATTATTACAAAAATGAAATCTACCCGTTAGTTTACAAAGGTTATCCTATGGAAAGTGATTTAACATTCGACAGAAATACAAATCTATTGGGACTGCCTCCAGTGAAGGCAGTTGAAACATTGGCTTGGTATCAGGATTATCTCATAAACAATCCAACTAGTTTTATGTTAAAAGAGTATCTGCCATATCGATATAATTTACCATTTCATTATAAAAATGATTTCCGTGACCTAAGATATAAAGTAGTTAATAAGTATTATAACACGTCAAATCAGGCAATGGCAGCTAAATATGATTATATCATAAATGGAGAATTCCCGTACATAAAAAAAGGTCTTTACAATATAAAATTAGTTTATACTCTTCCAGGCGGACAAGCAGGTACAAGCTCAATTTTTACATTCAACAAATCAAATTAGCATGAATTTTAAATTTTTACTTATTCTTTTCTTTACTGCAATTGTCATATCAAATGCACAAAACAATCAGGCAAAAGACACTGTAAAAGCACCTGAGGAAATAGGCATACAACTTATAGCAAGAGTTCAAAAAGATAAAATTTTATTGCGCTGGGCTGTTAATGATCCTATTGCATGGAAAAAACTAAATCGATATGGATATTTAATTGAAAGAATTACAGTAACAAGAGACAAAAAAACTCTTGCAAATCCTGAAAAAGTTGTTCTGGCAAAAACACTAAAACCTGAACCAATTGAAGCTTGGGAAAAAATTATAGAAACCAATGATGAAGCTGCTATCGTAGCTCAGGCTTTGTATGGAGAAGATTTTGCTGTTACAGGAGCTGATAACTTAGGTGCTATCGTAAATCTCTCAGAAGAAACACAACAGCGTTTTACATTTGCGTTGTATAGTGCTGATAAGGATTTTCAAATTGCTAAAAAAGCTGGATTAGGTCTTGAAGATAATACTGTTAAACCAAATGAAAAATATATTTACAGAGTTAGCTCAAATGTTCCGGAATCAGAAATGAAAATCGTTTACAGTGGTGTATTTGTAGGTTTAAAGGATTATGAACCTTTGCCAAAGCCTATTGATTTCACCGGGAATTTTACAGATAAAAATGCAATGTTGAGCTGGAATTTCAAAATTCTTTCACATGCCTATGGAAGCTATTATGTAGAACGTTCACTAGACAAACAAAATTTTAAAAGAATTACAGATAAACCCTATACAAGTTTAAGTCAGGAAAATTCTAATAATAATCGAATTTTTTATATAGACTCTATTGCAAACAATACTACATATAGTTACAGAATTCAAGGTATTTCTTCTTTTGGAGAGTTAGGACCATATTCTGATGTAGTTTCTGGAAAAGGCAAAGAATTGCTAAAATATGTTCCACATCTTACAGTAAAAGAATTTAAAGACGATACATCTGTTAATTTAATTTGGGAGTTTCCAGAAGAAGGTAATGATGAAATCACAGGTTTTGAGTTAAATCGTTCTGATGCCGATGATGGCAAATACACAACTGTAATTAAAAACATTCCGGCAAAATCAAGAAATGTGGTTTACAATAAATTATTACCATCAAACTATTTTACGCTTACTGCTGTAGGCAAAAATGGAAACAGCAGAACTTCTTTTCCTATGCTGGTACAGCCTGTAGATTCGATTCCGCCGTCTAAACCTATTGGACTAAAAGGTACAATAGATAGTTTAGGAGTCGTAAAATTAACCTGGACTCCAAATAAAGAAAAAGACATGTTAGGTTATAGAATTTACAAGGCTTACAATGCAGATGAAGAATACAGCCAGTTGACTATAAGCCCCAGCGAACCTAATGCATTTGAAGATAAAGTTGTAATTAAAACATTGAACAGTAAAGTGTATTATAAGATTATTGCTGTTGACTATCGTTACAATATGTCGGTTTTCTCAGATCCGTTAATTTTAAAAAAACCTGATTTAATTGCTCCTGCTTCACCAGCATTTACAAAATATGAAATAAAAGACGGTTCTGTTTTTCTCGAATGGGCAAATAGTTCTAGCGACGATGTTGCTGTACATCAATTGTATCGTAGAGAAAATGATAATCAAAATTGGGTTTTAATATTTGAAACTAAAAACAAAGAAGAAAAATATCAGGATAAAAATGCATCTGAAGGCAGTGCCTACTCTTATGCAATTTATGCAAAAGATGAAAGTGATTTAGTATCCAATCCGTCACCTGCTGTAAATTTATTTGTTCCGAAATATTCATTAATGCCGCCTATTAAAGGTTTTTTTGCTCAAGTAAATAAAACTACGAACTCGATTGATTTGTCGTGGGAATATTCAAACAATGATGTGGATAGTTTTGAGATTTATAAAGCATCGGATAAAGACGCACTTCAATTGATTCAGGTTGTTACAGGAAAAACAAAACGCTTATCTGACCCTACCATTACAATTAATACAAACTACAAATACGGTATTCGCGCTGTATTTAAAGATGGAAGAATGTCTAAAATGGATTTTTATAGTTTAAAATTTTAACTTATGAAAAAACTCCTCTTAATATTGCTCCTAATATGTGGTACTAATTCTTTTGCCCAGAAGTATTATACGCTTACATTCAAATCTGAATCTAACTCCGGTGCTCCATTTAAATGGTGGCTGGAAGTAAAATACAATGGTGAATACCGCACAGAAATACAAAGTAATTATCAAGGAGGAGGCGATTTAGAAGAAACTTTTGAAATTCCTGCAGCCAGAGAATATCGATTTTATATATTACCAAACTACGGAATTGGCGGAGTTCAATATGCAGAGTTTGATAATTATACGCTGGAAGACGTTGTCTATGCGGGAGGCGAAGCTGTATTTATTCCGAGAGAACCGTATAATAACAGTCCTTTTTTAGGTTATATAACTATAAAATCAGGAAAGCCGCATATTCAAATTCAATCCTCGTCAACAAATATATGCTTTGGAGATGAAGTAACGTTAACTGCAACACCTGTAGGCTATTCCTCATCATACGCGGATGATTATCCCGCAGATGCAGAATATTATTGGTACTACAGTCTGAATGGAGGACAAACCTGGAGCAATCCTAATATTGAATTAAGCGGACTAAATACAAAATTTAAAATAGAAAAACTTATTGAAAGAGATTTAGAAAGAGATCCCTCTTTAAATAAAGGAAACATACTTTTAAAGATTGGTGCTAAATATAGTAATGCAACTGAGTTTAACGATAATCCTCCAATAAGTATAGATTATCATCATTGTTCTCCCGAAATTACAAATATAGAATATCTGCCTCCTTTATGCACTGGAGGCCAGGTTCCAAATATTATTTTAACTTTTAATAGAAACTTAACCTCTGTAGAACAATTACGTTATTTTCAGATAAAAAGAGTAGATGTAAAAATAAATCCGGTAACTAATCTCCCTGAAAACATTTTTGTTCCCTATCCTTTTTATGGAGAAGGTAATCCTAATAATGGTATAGTATCAAGTTTTGAAGAAAAAACACCAAATATATTTACCTATACCCTTTCCAACTTATCCGGATTGGAAAATAATGCAATTTATAAAATAGAATATCAAGCTTTTAACAATAATAAAAATATGGCAATTGTAGATTCTCCGGCAGAAGAGAATTTTACTTATAAAGATCCTCTTCCTTTAACTTTTGAATTAGAAGGATCAAATCCCCTTTGCTATAATAGTGTCGGGAGCGTAAAAATTACTGCACACGGAGGTTCTGGCGAATATTATTATTACTCTTTAGATGGAGGCGCAACAAAAAATCAATTTGCAAATAAAACATTAGTTACAACATCAATCGAAAACGGTAAAACTGTTGAAACACGTTCTGGCGTACAGCAGATTGAATTACCAACAAGTTCAACATTGATGCATAAAATTATGGTTACTGACGGAAATAACTGTACTGAACAGTAAAAGCATTATGAAGAAGATTATCATACTATTATTTTTATTATTTGCCGTAGGAAAAACACAGGCACAAACTTATTCTTTTTACTATTCATATAGTTCACAAGGTGCCCGCTGTTCAGATGGGGTACACGGGTGGCAGATGAGCATATATGCCACTCCTTATATTAATCTACAAGAAACTACAAATGGAACACAATATCCTCCAAGTTTTTATACCAAACCGTATACTTTAAAAACAAATCCTACAAAGTTTGATTTTAAAGTATGGGGATATGATTGTACTTCATCAACAAGCTGTGATCCCAAATTAAGCAGTCAATCTTTTACTCTCCTTGAATTAATAAAAGCAAAAACAGTGACTTTATGGGATTGTAAGAGCTATCAAAGATTTGCAATTGATGGTTTTCAACCGAATGTAAATATCAGGAATCTAGACAATGCTAATCCAAATTCAATATGCGCTGGAGGACAATTAAGTTTAGCTGCTTTTGCCACTGAATTAATTGCTGGTAATACTGATTTTCCAGCTGAAGTTTATCATTGGCAATATTCCTTAGATAATAAAGCAAGTTGGATAGATGTCCCTGCTTTTATTGGAGGAATAAAAACTAATGACGTTGCTACAACCAGATTTTCAATTAACGAACTTTTACCTGCGACGCATGAAAATTATCTTGATAAAACAATCTACTTTAGAATAGCTTACGGAAATGTAACTCCAATTGGCATTCTTTATTCTCCATGTGCTCCAGTTGTAAGTAATATCGAATATGTAAGACCTAAATGTGCTGGTGATAATATTCCTAGTGTTAAAGTGACTTTCAGCAGAAACTTAAATACACAGGAAGAATTAAGGTATTTTCAACTCTTAGCTGTAGACCCTATAACAAATGTTCCGGATGGCACACCTCCTATTACTTTTCCTTTTACTGTAGATGGAGATCCTAATAATGGGCTTATTAAAACATTTGAAGAAAAAACTCCCAATGTTTACACATATACTTTATCCAATTTTAAAGGTTTAAAAGACAAATCAATGTATCAGATAAAATACCAGGCATTTCAGAATAATGTTACACGAGGAGTTTCAATTTCTCCAAAAGCAAAAAACTTTACTTATGAAGAATATGAACCTGTAAAATTCAAAATTATAAAAGCAGAAAACCCTAAATGTGCTGGCGAACCTGTCAGCATTGTTATTGAAGTTACAGGCGGCACCAAAAGTTATGATTTTTACATTGATGGAAGTAAAATCAATGCAGTTAAAAATCAAATTGACGGGTATTATTATTTAACAGGACTAAATCCTGCAGCGCAAAATAACCTTAAAGTAGTTGATACAAACGACTGCATTGAAAAAAACATATAGTTATGAGAAAACTTTACTTTATTTTTATAATTATCTCTTCAACACAAATATTTGCTCAGACACTAACTGGTCTTACTTATACAATAGAAGTAGAATATGCTAAATATAATGGCAATTGTGCCGGATACAGCATGCCTCCCGAAACTACAACAAATTGTGACTCAAATACGTATAAATGGTTAATTAAAAATGGAGCAACAACTCTTGCTACTGAAATAATGACATTAACCACTACAAAAAATACATACACAATACCTGCTTATTCAACATATGATTTGTCTCTGACTGCTTCTTGTTATTGCAACTTTGGAGGACCCTGCACATTTTTAGCAACCGAAAATATATTGCAAAAGGGGTTTACATATAAAGGTGTTAACTATCCAAATCAATATGGAATCGAAGATGGTATTAGAGGTTTGAGGGCAGGTGGTTATTCTATTGGACCAAATACAATTATATGTATGGGATCTTTAATCCTAAATAATTTTAAACCAAACGGACTATCTATAAGTAAAATTAATCCTGCTATCCCTGCTGAGTATATTGCCGGCCAGCAATTAGACTTATATGCTATCACACCTGGTCCTGCAACTAATAGATTTCCTGATGCAGCTTATCACTGGCAATACTCATTAGATAATAAAGTAACCTGGATCGATGTTCCTTTAAACTTAAGTAATAGAACAAATCCAAGTTTTTCTATTCAGGATTTATTAGGAGAAGATCATGTGAATCACTTTGGGCCAATTGATTTTAGACTGGGATATAGTAATAGACCGTTTACAGATCCATATCGTATAAACTATACGCCAGGAACTGTATTAGTAAAGGATAGACATTATGAAGCACCTGATTGTTACAAAGACGATGTGAAAAGTCTGGTTGCTTATTTTGATAGAAAATTAATGGACGGTGAAATCTTATCTATACTTCATATAGTCCCATATCCAAAACCAACCCCTAGTACTCCAATGTTAGTACAGCCAACTGTTACTACATTAACTTATGATCCTGTTACTAAATGGCATAAATATTCTTTTGTTATTCCACAAGGCACTAACCTTGAAAATCGTTGGTATGTTCTTGAATACCAATCTATGGTAAATGGACAAGTTAAAGGCACCCTCGCAATGGGTGAGCCTTTTTTATATCAAAATCCTGAAATGGTAAAATTTGAAATAAAATCTGCTTTAAATCCACTTTGTAATAATGATCCGGTAGAAATTGTCCTGAACGTAACAGGAGGCTCCGGTTCTTATACTTTTCTTGTAGATAATAATGTAAAAGCGGCTACTCTCGAACAAGATGGATTTTATCACATTAAAGGTTTAATATCCACAGAGGTAAACTATATTAAAGTAATCGACAGTAAAGGCTGTTTTGAAAAAAATATCTAACAGTTAAAAAAGTCTAATATTCTTCTCTAAAAAAGATAGTAATAAGACAAAGCCAGTATAAAAACAGATTCAATATCATATAAAAAAAATGCTCCAAATAATAAAGGCAAATATGAAAAAACTATTACTTAAATTATTTCTTTTAATCAGCATAGCAGGATATTCTCAAAATGCAACTATTGGTGCCTTATCTAATGGCGCCAGGACAGTTACTTTTACAAATCCTACTGCTATTCAGATTGTGAAAATATCTGAATCAAATTCTACTGTTACTACACCTGCTGCTGGCAGAGAAGCAAACGGAAAAGTTGAATTTACAATTTCAGGAGGCACACCATCTACAAGTGGAAGTTTTTATAATTTATCGTTGAAAAAAGGAGGAACAGAATATTTAAATCCGTCCAATTTTACTATCACGCCTCAACCAGGAAATTTATACAAGGTTATAGTAACAGGCCTTGATGAAGGTATATACGTTGCTTCGGCAAAAGATTCTAAAGAATGTATTTCTTCTAATAATCCTAGTTTTACTATAAATAAACCGCTTTCTATAATTGTAAATGATATTTCAAATTATCTTATTCCATGTTATGGAGGTAAAGGTGCTTTAACTCAAAATGGAGCTTCAAGAGGTGCTCCTTATGGTGGAACACCTTCATATACTTATTATTGGCTTCAAAAAACATCATCTACCGCATTTACACAAATTAAAGAAGGACCTTCTGCAGACAACTTAAACATTGGAATATATAAGCTGATTGTTGAAGATCAATATGGAAACAAAGGGGAATCTAAAGAAATAAATGTGACCGAAAATCCTAATTTAATTGTCACTCCGGTTGTAAAAAATGCGACTTGTATTGGCTCAGCAACAGGTACAATAAACTTAAATATTTCCAGTAGTGTAACTTCTATAATTTGGACCGGAATTGAGATAGGTACGGCAGCAATTACAAATAATGGAAAAACATTAACTGGAAAAGCCGGAGCTTATACCTATACTATAAAATATGGAGATAATTGCACCTATACAAATATCGCGTCTATTGATGAACCTACAAGTGCATTAAATGCTTCAGCAACTTTTACACAGCCAACAACAGCCAACAACAATGGAAGAATTACTATTGCAGCAAGCGGAGGAATTATAGCTGGCCAAAGTGCTTCATATACTTATATCTGGAAAAAAGTTGGGGACGCTACATTTCAGCCTGGCAGCGTAAGTCAGTTAACAAACTTATCTAACGGTACTTACAATATAACTGTAATTTCATCTTCAGGATGTGAATTTAATATCCCGTCTGTAAAACTAGAAGCATTACAAATATCAAGCAATCAAATAACTAAAATAAAATGTAAAGGCGGAACAGGTTCTATATCTGTAACAGCAACTGGCGGAACAATTGCGGTAGATTATAAATATAAATGGTTTAAAAATAATGTCGAAATTTCTCCAACAACTTCAACAATTACCGGACAATCAGAAGGAACCTACAGAGTAGAAATTAGAGATGATAATAATGTAATGGTTAGTGAAAACTACCCGCTTACTGATCCTGCTCTATTAGAAATTGAAGAAAACATTGCATTAAGACAAAATGTAAGCTGTAATGGAGCTGGCAATGGAAAAATTTTCATTACTGCAAAAGGCGGTACGGGAGCTTATAAATATTTATGGAGTAATGGAAGCACTGCGCAAAATCCCGAAAATTTAATTAAAGGTAAGTATTCTGTGAAAGTAACAGATGCAAATGAATGCATCGCAGAATTAAAAGATATTGAAATAACAGAACCTGACCCTATTTCAATTCCAACTCCTACTGTTACAAAAGTTGCCATTTTTGGACAAAGCACTGGCTCAATAAGTATAGGAAATATAATTGGTGGTAATCCGGGACAATACTATTATTCCTGGACTTCAAATATTGGATTTACTTCTGCATCGAAAAATATTAGCGGACTAAAAGCTGGAATATATTATTTAACAGTTTCTGATTCAAAATCATGTACTTCCCAAACATTAACTGTAAATATTACTCAATCAGATTTATTACAAGTCGATATTAAAGAAACTAATTTTATAAAATGTAACGGAGATTCTAATGGAGTATTAACAGCCGAAGTTATTGGTGGTATTCCTCCATACAAATACAAGTGGAGCAAAAACGGCACTGAAATAAGCGGATTAAATACAGCCGTGATTTCTGGACGTGATTCTGGGAATTATAGTGTATTAGTGACAGACAGTGCAAATCCTGCTCCTGGACCTTATGCAACCGCAGAAAAATTAAATTACACTTTAGCTCAGCCAAATCAACTTATTGTTTCAGTTTTAAATAAAAAAAATGTACTTTGTTATGGAGCTTCTACTGGTGAGATAGTTATTAATATTGCAGGAGGAACCGCTCCTTATACTCAGGTTTGGACTAGAAATGGTCAATTATACAGCGGTCCTTTAGATAAACTTACCGCTGGTATATATAATGTTACAGTTACAGATAAGCCCGACCATGGTTGTACGGCATCGCTTTCTCAAACCGTTGAAATTACACAACCTGCTGCACCACTAAAAATTGATAGTCAATTACCAATAAACTTAACAGGTTTTCAAACTAATAACGGAAGCATTACAGTTACTGTTTCCGGCGGAACTCCAACATATACTTATGAATGGACTAAAGATGCCAGTGTCGCAGTAATTGGTACAACTAATAAAATCAGTAATTTAAGTGCTGGTATCTATCATCTAATCGTAAAAGATGCAAACGGATGCTCACTCCCACAAACAGATTATATAATATCCCAGCCTGACAAACTAGAGATTGTTAGCCTGACTCGTACTCCAAACACAAATATTTTATGTAATGGAAACAAACTGGGAGAATTTACTGCTGTAGTAACCGGAGGTGTAAAAGAGTATACTTTTGAATGGCTAAACAATACAACCGGAGAAAAATATACTTCAACTGAAGTTATTGGAACAACTTCTACGAGCTCAAAGGCATCAAGTTTAGGAGCAGGTAATTATATTATTTCCGTAAAAGATCAAAATAATAATACACTTTACGGTACTAATACCTTTACTATTACACAGCCAGATATATTAGCTTTTACTTATACAAAACAAGATGTTTCCTGTTATTCAGGAAATAACGGTACAATAACATTAAACATTACAGGGGGAACAAAAAATACAGACGTTACAAAACCTTATAATATTGTTTCCAGCGGTGGTGTAATTAACAGTCAAACTGGTGTTATCTCCGGCCTTACAAAAGGAACTTATACAGTAAAAGTTTCAGATGCAAATGGCTGTCAGACTCTGGAACAAATTATAGGAATTACAGAACCTGTTAATTCTGTATATATTGCAAGTTCTGCTATTACACCAACTACTGGTTTTGGACTTTCAACAGGAAAAGTCACGGTTACAGTATCAGGCGGGACTACAGGTTATACTTATCAATGGAAAAATAGTTTAGGAACACTTGTTGGAACAAACAGCCCAAATTTAAATAACGTTCCTTCAGACACATATACTCTTTTAGTAACAGACGCACAAGGCTGTACAACAGGAAATAACTATATAGTACCTCAGCCAACAAAACCTGTATTAACAGAAACTCATTTACAAGCAAAATGTAACGGCTTATTTGGTTCTTTAAATGCTATTACAACAGGAGGAGCTTCTTATAATCAAAATCAAGCTGATAGAAGTTATACTTATAAATTAAGAAATAAAATCAGTGGAACAGTAGTCTCTATAACCGGAAATACTGCCAATTTCACTAATATAGCCGATGGAAATTATGCTCTGACAGCAACAGATATTGCAGGAGTTGACTCTAACAGTATCGATGTAACATTTACACAGCCAACTCCAATTATTGTTACTTTGGCTTTAAGCTTAAATGTAAGCTGTTATGGAGGTCAGGACGGTTTAATCGCTGTTAACGTAACTGGAGGAACGCCTTTCATTGTAAATGGAACTCCTGAATATACTTATATCTGGAAAAAGAAAAACACTGCAACTAACCTTTACGAAAATTTTACACCAGCGTCATTAAGTGCATTATATGAAGGAATTTATGCTGTAGAGGTTCGCGATGCCAACTATAATGCTGGTGACACTTCGCATTGTGTTGGATTTTTAAATGATATAATAATTACACAACCGGCAGATTTTGGTTTTGAAATTGATAAAATGACGTATCAAAATCCAACCGCTGTTAACGGAAATGATGGTGCTCTTCATTTTGAAATAAAAGGAGGTAAAACAAATTACGAGTACAAACTTTATAAAAAAGATGCACTTGGAAATGAAACTGTCTTAAAAACAATTTCAAATACTTCTGCAAAAATGGTCGATTTTAACAATCTTATTAAAGATCATTATTATGTCTCTGTTCAGGATGATACAGGTTGTACAAAATACACAGATTTTGACTTTACAGATAATCCGTTAACAATAACAATCAGTCAGACGCAAAACATTACCTGCTTTGAATCTAACAACGGAATTTTAAAAGCTGTTGTAAACGGAGGGTTTGGTATTAAAACCATTTCTTGGTATCGAGATAATGTATTATTACCAAACGAACATAATGCTGAATTATTAAATGTAAAAATTGGAAACTACTATGCTGTTGTAAAAGATACAAAAGCAATAGAAGTTACCACTGGCCCGCTTACGGTTACTCAGCCGGATATGGTAACTTTCAGCACTGTTCAGGAACCTGTAAAATGTTTAGGAGACAATAACGGAACTATTACAATTAATGCAGCCGGAGGAAATAGCAGTTTTAGATATCGTTACTTTAACAATGGAACTTTAGTTCAGGATTGGACTAATTTCAGTAATGCATCTTCAACCATTATTACAGGTTTAGCCGATGGTGAATACAACATTCAAGTCCAAGATACACAGCAGTGTGCAAGTATAGATAAATTAGTAAAAATTACATCGCCAACAGCTTTAGCAATTGATAATATTATATCTGTTCCTGCAACAGGAAAAGGATTAAGCAACGGATCAATTTCTATAACTGCATTAGGAGCAAACGGAAATTACGGCTACAATTGGTTTAAAGCCAATGGTTCTACAATTAACCAGACAACAGCAAAAGCAATAAATTTAGCCGCTGGAAAATATTACATAATTATTACCGATGCTAAAGGCTGTAACCTTACTTCTCCATTAATCGAAGTAACTGAACCTCCTTTATTAGAAACTTCTATCAGCATACAAAATGTCGTTTTATGTAATGGAGATAAAAACGGAAGTTTAATACCTTCAACAACTGGCGGATTATTAAAACCAGGAGAAAATTACACTTATCAATGGTTTGAAATTGGTAACACAACTATTTTATCTACAAATACAATCTTAAGTAATATTGGAAAAGGCTCTTATTATGTAATAGCGAAAGATTCTAATGGAAACTTAGCCACAAGTCAAACTCTGCTTGTAACAGAACCAAACGTTCTAAACAATGTATTATCGTCTGATTATGTTCGTTGTGGTGATTTTGACGACTGGACAATAGATGCTGCACCAACAGGAGGAACTCTTCCATACACTTATGCTTGGAATACAGGAGCTAAAACAGCCAGTATCCAAAATGTGACACCTGGATATTATTCAGTTACAGTTACAGATAATCATGGCTGCAACATTACTAAAACAATTACTTTGACAGCACCAGCTCATCTTGATGCTGCAGAAGTAATCAAAATACCAACTTGTTATGAAGGTTCAGATGCTACAATTACAGTAACTACTATTGCTGGAACTGCACCTTTTAAATATTTATGGAATACAGGCGAAACCTCAAACATTTTAAAAAATGCTTCTGCAGGAGAATATTCAGTTGAAATTACTGATGCCAGAGGCTGTATTATTTTGAGAAAATACACTATTGAAAATCCTCCTAAAGATGTAATTGATTTAGGTCCGGATGTAACATTATGTTTCGATCAGACTTTAACAATTAATGCCACTATTGACGATGATAAAGCAACTTATTTCTGGACATCAGATAAAGGATTTACGAGCAATAAAGCAATGATTACTGTTTCTGAACCTGCAAATTATACTGTTGTAGTTACAAACAAACTAGGCTGTAAAGCTACAGACACAATTAAAATATCAAGCCAGCAGACAGCAATCAGTGCCGAATTTGCGGTTTCAAGTCAAGTATTTAAAAATGAAAAATTCATTATTGTAGACATTAGTAATCCTGCTGCAGACACAGTCGAATGGGTAATTCCTGCCAATGCAACTATCATATCTAAAAACGATGATTTTGCTGAAATAAGTTTTAGCGAGGCAGGCGAATATGATATTACAATAAACACAACCAAAGGAAATTGTACTGCTTATCAAACAAAAACTGTTTTAGTAACAGAAGGCGAATATGAAGAAGAAAATCCTGATACACAAGCGAAAAATTTCGATTTGAAAATTTATCCAAATCCATCATCAGGAAATTTTACAGTTGATGCAACGCTGGATAAAGTTATGCCGGCGAATGTAAAAGTATACAGTTTGAACAATAATGTCCTTATAGATTCAAAAGCTGATAATGGAAAATCAAATTACCTTTTCAACTTTAGTTTAAACGGACTTCCCTCAGGAATATATTTTGTTCTTTTTGAATCACAGCAAGGAAGTAAATTGAGAAAAATCATTATTCAATAATACTTGATTTATAAAATAAATATCAATTTCAAAAAGTAATGAAAGTCAAGAAAACTTGCTTTCATAGAAGATAAATAATGATTTTAAGTAAAATAAAATTTAGTATAATATTGCTTTTCTTTAGCGCATTAGGTTTTTCGCAAAACTTTAATGTACAAGAACTTGGAAAAGCAAAATTGATAAATGTATCCGGAGGAGTTTCTGCAAACAGCATATTCTACTCCGGAAATGCAGCCAGAGATCCGTTTACATATTTTTTAAATGGAAACGTTAATTTCAATGTTGCCGGATTGTACAATATTCCCTTCTCATTTTCTTATACCAATCAAAAATTTGGATACGGAAAACCGGTTTTAATGAATCGTTTAAGTATTCATCCGTCATATAAATGGATCACCGGACATATTGGTGATGTAAGCATGACTTTTTCACCTTACACTTTAGCGGGACATCAATTTACAGGTCTGGGTGTTGATTTAACGCCACAGGGAAAGTTCAAAGTAAGTGCTATGTATGGACGTTTACTAAAAAGCAGTGAATACGACAGCGCTTATCCGGATATTCTGCCAGCCTACAAAAGATTTGGTTATGGTTTTAAGACTAATTATGCTTTAGAGAAAATCAATCTTGGCTTAACATTTTTCAAAGCAAAAGATGTGATAAACTCAATATCAAATCCGGTGCCTTTTGAATTAGGAGTTTCCCCAAAAGAAAATGCCGCAGTAAGCTTAGAAACAACATTTAAACTGTTTGAAAAATTGCAGGTTTCCACTGAATTTGCAAACAGCAGTATTACAGAAGACACAAGAACACCAGACGGAACTAAAGCAAAAGGAATTGCTGCTTTATTTTTAAACCCAAACAATACAACGGCAAGTTACAATGCATTTAAAGGACAATTGGTATATCCAGCTGGAAAAGGTACGCTTGGTTTAGGCTACGAAAGAATAGATCCAAACTACAGAACATTAGGTGGTTATTATTTCAATAATGACCTTGAAAACATTACAGTAAATGCAACACAGACTTTATATAAAAACAAAGTCTCTCTTGCCGTAAATTTAGGTCTTCAAAAAGATAATTTAGAGAAGCAAAAACAAAGTCAGATGAAACGTTTAGTATCTGCTTTAAATGTAGATTATCGCGCTAATGACAAACTGAATTTTAATGTTAATTACTCTAATTTTCAATCGTATACAAACAGCCGTAACCAATTTGATTATATCAATCAAGTCTCAAATTATGATTACTTAGATACGCTAAACTTTAGGCAGGTAAATCAAAATCTTACTCTTGCGGTTAACTATTTATTAAAAAATGAAAAGACATTAAAAAAGTCCATCAATGCTAATTTTTCTATGCAGGATGCCATAAATCAGCAACAAGGCAGAACAATTGCAGGCGGCGCAACAACCTATTACAATTCCGGATTATCGTATAGTATTGGTTATCCAATGAAAGATTTAAACCTTATTGCTTCGATAAACAATACATACGGAAATACAGATGCGGGTAATAGTTTTATTATTGGACCTACAATTGGTGCTACCAAATTATTTTTTGATAAAAAATTCACAACTTCGGCTTCTACAAGTTACAATACCAGTTACAACGATGGTCAAAAGCAGAATGACATTATTAACTTCAGATTAAACGGATCATACATTTATCTGCAAAAACATAATTTCAGCGCTGGGGTTATATCACTATTCAGCAATTCCAGAATGCAGAAAAATAATGATTTAACTGCAACATTAACATATACATATTCTTTTGATAAAATAAAACTGCGCCCAAAAAGAGAACCACAAGCAGACAATGAGATTGAAAATGTACAAAAATCAGAACCAACTCTTAAAATAAATCTTAACGGAAATACTTTTGAAGGAACCCGTGATGAAATTAATAGCAAATTAAAAGTAATGCAGCTTGCTTTACAGCCATTGCCTGCCGAAGAAAATAGTAAATTAGAAAAACTGTTAAATGATGCATCTCAGGCAAAAGACGATAAAGAATTTAAAGAAAAAGCATTAGACTATTTAGAAACATACAATACTCAAGCAGAAACGCTGAAAAAATACAATGATTCTTTTTCAGAAGCAGTTCAAAAACTTGAAAAAGATATGACTCGTAAGGATCAAAGCCTTGAAAACGATTATTCTATTGCCATTGGAAGAGTAAACAGCCACGCTTTACATAATGAAAATAATCCTGATGTAAATACTCCAAACTACAAAGCTTATCAAAGATTAGTTGAAAGAGCTGAAAATGCCCGCAAACAATTGGTAAATCACAGATGGATGCTTAAAGAAATTCGTTTATTATCAAAAACACCAATATCGCAGCTACAGCAAAATCAATACGCATCTGATTTTACAAAACAAGAAATTGAAGAAGCTTTTAAATTAATAAAAAGCAAAAAAACTGGAGACGAAATTACCGAAGCAATTGAAATAAAAATAATTCCTTTTTATCATGAACTTGCCGTAAAAAATGCTGTAAATGATGAAGTCGAATTAAAACATATTGAAAAATAAAGTTGTAAAATAAGATACTAGCACAATAATGGATAAATCTCAATTACCCAAAATGATAAAAAAACTACACTTGTACCTGTTATTATTATGCTCTCTTATAGGATTAGGAAGTCATGCGCAGACTTTTCCAATAAGAATAACAACACAGCTTACACAGCCCTCGCCTATTTACTTAAGTAATTACGCCGATGCTAATACCGTAAACAGTCCCATAAAAATACAATTGGTACTAAACGATTTAACGATTTCCAATCGTCAGGTAAGATTAAAAATATATTTTCAGGGCAACGGTATCGCATTCAGCACAAATGATTTTGTTGTTGGTGCAAAACCTTTATACCTTGAAGGAGGATTTCCTTTACAGTTAACAAATGTAGATTTAGCGCCGTATTTTGAATATCAAAATCTGCTGGGGCTTACACCAAATCAATACGCACAGCCTTTACCAGAAGGAGTTTACAATATTTATGTTGAGGTTTATGATTTTGCAACCGGAAGAAAACTTTCAAGCAAAACGGGTACCACTACAATCATTTTTCAGAATGAGCCTCCATTTTTAAATCTGCCTTTGAATAATGTTTCAATAATGCAGCAAAATATTCAAAATATTGTTTTTGGATGGACACCAAGAAGTATCAATGTGAGTAATGTTGAATACGAATTTTCAATAGTAGAAATATGGGATAAATATACACCTGTACAAAACGCATTTGCTTATTCTCCGCCTTTATACACCACAACTACCAGAAACACTTCACTACAATACGGCATTAACGAACCACAGCTTATTCCGGGTAAAAAATATGCCTGGCGAGTAAAAGCAAAAGCGCTTCTTGGTGCTGAAGAAATTGGGGTTTTTAAAAACAATGGTTACAGCGAAATTTTCGCATTTAACTACGAAGTATTTTGTACTGCACCACTTGCCATTAATACAGAAGGAATAAGCGAAAATCAGGCAAAAGTAACCTGGTCTGGAAGTCTTGATAATTATGATTATCAGGTAAAATACCGTGAAAAAAATTCCGGTACAGAATGGTATGATCTTGTAACACCAAGAGAAACTGTTACAATCAGCAATTTAAAACCAAATACAACTTATGAATACACTGTGGGCGCATCCTGCGATGTTGGAAAATACACACACAGCACTATTAAAGAGTTTACAACTCTTGTTAGAGACGAAATTGCTTTTCAGGGCTGTGGTATTAAACCAGATCCAAATGACTTAGTCAATCAAAAACCTTTACCAGAACTTTTCCCTAATGACGTTATCGCAGCGGGAGATTTCCCAATTGTAGTTTTGCATGCCACAGGAAGTAACGGAACTTTCTCAGGAGACGGTTATGTTACACTTCCTTTCCTTGAAAAATTCAGAAAACTAATTGATGCCGCTGATGCTTTAGGCGGCGATAAAGTAAACATTGGCCAGTTTTCCCGCATTAGAATTACGTTTGATAATATTGGTTTAAATACTGATTTTAAATTGATTTCCGGAGAGATTATTGCTGGTTATGATCCTAATTGGGGCGGTATACTTAATGGTGATAAATTAGTTGACGATATAAATGATTTAGTTGATGAATATGATCCTATTATGGAATCAATATTTGGTCCAAAACCTACAAAAGAAGAAAAAGAAAATGCAGACGTTTCAATGGATGAAGAAGAAGATATTGAATCAAACAACCCTAATCCTCCAGTAGTTATACCAGTAGAATATAATCCTATAGATATTGTTGAAACTGATGAAACAATACCTTCACCCGATCCTATTATGGAGGAATCTATACCTCAGCATAGTAATACTAATAATAATTCAAATATTAGCACACCAAGCACTGGTACGCCAACTGAAAATGGTTACTATATAGAGTATAAAGGACAGAAATATTATACTGGAGGTAAAATAAAAATTCCATATAATCGCATTATGTATGCCACTTTTGAGATGAAAGAGGTGCCGACTGATGCAAAAGTTACTTTTACTATTCATGAACCCGGAAAAAAAGAAATGTGGCGAGGATATGACAGCAGCAACAGTAAAAGTTCTTTACCAATTGAAGATATCACTGTAAAAAACAACTTGAGAATTCATGATTTACAATCTGAAGCTACTAGTATTGATGGCCAACCAAAAGTAAGAGTTGAAGTTGAAAAAATCGTAGAAAAATTCACACAAATAAATTTAACGGCTACAGATATTAAATATCCTAAAAGAATTGCAAATTCAACTCAAACATTATATTATGTTGATACACCTAGTAGGAAAAATTATAAGGACACAGAATTACAAGTTAAATTATCACAAAATGATATTAATAAAATTCCTGAAGAAAATATAAAATGGTTAATTGACAGCAAAGCAAATGATTATAAGGATGGAATAACAAAATTCAAATATACAGCGATTGATGAAGTTGGAAATACTACATTTACAAATATTGCAGGTTATCCTACATTAACCAAAAAGGATGTTAAAATTAATTGGGTAAAAGAAGAAAGAAAGGATGCTTCTTTTATGCCTCTCCCAGTAACAAATGTAGTAACTCAATTTAATGATAAGCTAATAAAACCATTCGAATCTATAACAAAAAGATTAGATAAATGGACCGGAAGTAAACCAGAAGATAAAGAAAATTTTAAAATTGAAATAAAATCTATAAAGATAAAAGGTGAGGCATACAACGAAGAAGATTCAGGTTCAAGGCATTATTTTAAAACTTTAAAAGGAAGTTTAAATGGTGGTATTTCATTAAAAGGTGAGTTTTTTGGCTATCCTCCATTTTTGGCTCCTTTAAATATTAAAAACGTTACTAAAGTTGGTTTTTTTATCAGTCCAAAAGTTGAAGTTAATATTGTTGGTGCTAGATTGATGAGAACAATTGGAGAATCAAATAAAAAAACGAAAGATAACTTTCTTATTGAGGGTAATATCAAAGGATGTATAGAAGTTGGAGTTAAAGCAGAACTTCTTGTCGCAAAAGATGATATAGAATTTTCTGTAAGAGGTACAGGAGAAGGTTGTGTTTCTGGTAAAAGAGTTTTTAATTTTACAACAAATAAATGGGATGGGGGATTTTATATTGATCCTGTAAAATTAGCTGTAAAAGCAAAAATTAAATCTAAAGGTAGTTTTAAAATAACTCTAGTTGATTTTGATCAATCTTTTACAATTACTGATAAAATTGAATTAAAAAGTGATGACGAGTAAACTTATATTAAGAAGATTAATTAGATTAATCTTCGGAGTCAGTATAATATTTTCCTTAATTAGTTTTTTTCCTGCTTGCGGAGATATATTTACGACGTTATACTATAGAGATGTAATCATCAATTATCATGATTACAGTAAAAAATATATACTCATAGATTCATTAACATATATGAATACTGATGGGAACAATAATCCAAGGATAGATGGGTATTCCAAACAATTAAATAATTATAAAACTATTATTTTGTTTAACAAAAATTCAAATGAGAGAAACTATTTTAAAGATGAGAAAGGATTGTTAAAAGGATTTGTATGGCATCGCAAAGGAGTAGATTTTGCTTTTCCTGCAAAAAAAGAAGATAGTGTTTTCCCTGTAAAAAAATATCTTCGTAAAAATTTAAAAATTCCTATTTTATGGTTATTTTCGATAATCACGAGTTTTATAACATACAAAATTTCAACTAAAAGCAAACTATTTAAAAATATTAGTGAAGATGAACCGAGTAATTAAAATATTAATATTGATAATGATTAGTTATAATTTTTATTCACAAGAAAAAGGATCCAGAATGTATTCTTTTGATATAGATGAATTTAATTTTTATAAATATCAAGCTGAGTTTAAAATTAAAGCTACTAAAGATTTCAAAACAATTAAAAATGAATTTCCAGAAGATTTAATGCAATCAATAATTTCTTGTTCTGACGAAGAATGGGAAATTTTTAATACTCTTGGTGGTAAAGAGAATGCTCAAATTAATGAGCCAGATTATTATGAGTCAATCAAGAAAATGGATATTGATAAAAATTATTTTGAATTGAAGCACAAACTAGAATTTGAAATAGATCAAACTCCTACAGTTATTATTAAATTTTATTTTATAAGTCAAGATAATCTACAGCCACAAGCCGGAATTATAGTAATGCAAAAATATGACAATCGATGGTATAAAACATCAATGAAAATGGTACCAAATATTGCAATGGTTGTACTAAAATTAAAAACTAGTGAATTAGAAAAAATTATTACTGGAAATCTTAATTCTCCAGAATTAATACAAATTCATGAAAAAGTTTTCATCAAAGATAAACTGGATTTTAATCGATTAAAAATCGAAATGGATTCTTGGTATTTAGATGATACTAAAGAGAATATCCTTAAAAAAGAATATTTTAAGGATCCAAATTCAATATTATAAATTATTACATGAAAAAAATTATATTCGCACTAACTATCTTACTTACTTCCTTTAGCTATTCACAAAATAACTTTAAAGATTTAAAAGAGAGCAAAATTAAAGCTACTGGGTCATTTCAATTTATTGAATCCTATTACTATGATTATGTTGCTAATTCTAACAATGTCAAAGATTCATTATACACAAAAATAGATCAAAGCAATAATGCAGAAGGTTCATTGACTTTAAAATTAAATAATTTACTTGAAGTCAATAAAGAAATGGTCTTAAATAAAATTTCCTTATTTTCTAAAATCAATATAGAATACAATCAAAATACTTTTTGTTTTATTAAATTTAAAACTATCGAAAATAATATTATTTCAAAGGCACAAATTTATGTTTGTAAAAAAGAAAACAATACTTGGAAGGAATACTTAGAAACAAATAAAATTATAGAAAAAATAAAATTAGTATTGTTATTGAAAGAAAATGCTTTTTTACAATTTGAGATCAAAGAAAATAATCCCAAATATCCTGAGATTAATAACTTAAAATCACAAGTCACAGACTCAGATGGTATTTTAAATATATACAAACTAGCTAATGTTATAGAAAAAAACAAATCTACCCTCTCAAAATATTTAGATAACTAATACAAAACACCATGCAACCTCAAAAATTACAAGATACGCCATTATATTACTAGTAGTTTTATTTATAGTAATCAGCGTAATCAGCTAAAAAAAGAAAGCCTTCTGAAATTCAGAAGGCTTTCTTTTTATAAAAATTTGAATGTTATTTTTTAGCACTGCCACTTATCACCTTAATCAAATAAGTACCTTCTGGTAAATCAGTGATGTTTGAAGCGTTGATTCCCGGAATTTGTTTGCCTTGCGAAAAGACCTCAACATTTTTACTGGTTTTATAACCTTCAGTTACCGGACTGTTAGAAGCCGTTGTTTTAGCCGGCAGAATTGTGATTTTTCTTGTATTCGAAACCGGAGCTGATTCTGTTACAACTGGCACAGGTTTAGAACTGTTATAAGACTCCATAACCTGCTCATCTGTCATTGCTACGGCATATAATTTAAGATCATCAATATCAGCATTAATACTTGTAGACGCATTCAGCTTTCCAATATTTAAAATATATCCCTTTGTAGAACGCGAAATTCCTTCAACAGTTTTTAATAATTCACCATTTCGATATACTTTTGAAATAGCTCCATCATACGTTAAACTATAAAAATACCAAGTATCTTTTGCAAGCGGCACCGAAGCCACAACATTACTTGTATCGCCCCAGCCTATTAGACTTACATCAGAATTTCCTCCCGTTGCGGCCTGTTGAGATAAACCAAAATACTGTCCGTTTGCTGGAGTACCATAACCCAAAATGTAATTCGGAATCGTTAAACCATTAAATTTAACCCAAACAGAAATGGTTCTGGGCTTATTTGCCTGCGGAAGATCGCCAACAACAGCCTGAAAAGCTTTATTGTTTAATCGTAATGCTCCGTTAGCCACACCTAATCTATCACTCGCAAAAGTGGGCGCACCCAAAAAAGAAATAGAATTATCGGCACTATTTAAATTTCCATTAAAATTGAATTCCTGAACTGGATTTTGAGCATTCACGCTTAAAAAACTCACAAACAAGAAAGTGAGTAATGTTTTTTTCATATGCAAAAGAGATTAGCTTTATTTATATGTATTTAAAAATAATAAGGTTATCGCTAAACGATAAATCCTCAGGATCTTAAAATATTAATTATATTTTTATAAATTTTGTTAAAACTATAATTTTAATTCAACACCTCCAAGCAATTCCTACATCTAAATATACAATTCTCACAAAATTCAAAGCATAGTCTTTAAATCATTTATTTTTTAAGTTCAAAAAATCCAGAAGTATTAAAAATCAAAAAAGTCTCCCGAAATTCAGAAGACTTTTTACCTGTTCCAAAACCTGATTGCTACTAAAAAATATAAAAAAACTAACTAACTATTTTAAAAATAAGGTAATAATTATTTTGAAGTAATTTTCTTGCCTGGCGTATTTGTTATTTTTAGCAAATAAGTTCCCTCTGGAAGATCATTAATATTCATTGAACTATTGCTTCCTAAAACCTTCTCTCCTTGCGAAAATACTTCGATATTTTTTGTTCCTGCATTTACATCTTTATTGGCTATTATTGAGCTTGATATAGTTGATTTTGCATTTGTTTTAGTTCTTACCGTTCCTTTTGCAGTTTTAGCAGAAACTGTTGTTTCAGAAATTGCCGTAATGAGCGGTTTTGATTTATTATACGATTCTAAAACTTGTTCATCTGTCAATGCTCCGTCGTAAATTTTTAAATCATCTATGTCTGCATTTATACCAACACTTGTATTGATTTCTCCTAATCTAAAAATGTTTCCTTTTGTAGAACGTTTTAAACCGCTTATATACTTCAACAATTCTCCGTTTCTGTATATTTTAGAAACTGTTCCATCAAATGTTGTAGTGTATTGATACCAAATTCCTTTTGCCAGTCCGGTAGAAACTATAACATCATTTGCAGCGCCCCATCCTGCTAAACTTAAATCAGAATTTGACGATGTAGTTCCTTGATGTAATAAACCAAAATATTGCGCATTATAAGCCGAGCCATAACCCCAAATGTAATTTGCCGAAGCAATATCATTAAACTTCACCCAAATGCTTACAGTTCTTCCTGTATTGCCTTGAGGAAGATTATCAATCACAGCTTCCAGAGCCTTATTATTTAATCTTTGAGCTTTTCCTGCAATTCCTTCCCTATCGGCAACAAAATCATTTGAGCCCATAAAAGAAATAGTATTTGATTCGTTATTTAAAGTGCCATTAAAATTAAACTCCTGAATTAGGTTTTGAGCATCCCCATTTAAATAACTTACAAACAATAACGAGAGTAGTATTTTTTTCATAATGATAGATTTAACGGGTTGAAAATAAATGTGTTAATTTTACACCGCTAATCTATATTAATGCACAACTTGTAGAAAATTTCTTCGTTCAGTTACCAAAATAATCGTTAAAATAACCAAATTTGATATTTTTTAACCGTGAAAAACAGATTATTATACTTTAGCCCTTTTAGTTAAAATTATATTTTTTATTCAACCGAAAAGATTATTTCCTACGTATAAATACGCTTTTTTAAACAAAACAAACATTTTGGCAATAAAAAAATACACGGTTTATAAATCCTTTTCTTTATTTGCAATAAGAGCAAAAAAAAACTCCATTCAAAATAAATGGAGTTTTAAATATATTTAAGATAAATCTTATTTCACAAATTCAACTTTTTGAGCTTCTTCTTCGTTAACACTATCAAAGAAACCTTGTTCATTCATCCAGTCATCGCTGAATACTTTGCTCATATAGCGTGATCCATGATCAGGGAAAATTGCTATAATGTTGCTGTCTTTTGTAAACTCACCTTCCTCTGCATATTGCTTAATCGCCTGCATTACTGCTCCAGATGTATATCCAACAAATAATCCTTCTTTACGAGTAATTTCTCTTGCAGAATGCGCACTCTCTTCATCGGTTACTTTCATAAACTTATCGATGATGTCGAAATCTGTTGCTGAAGGAATTAAATTTTTACCTAAACCTTCAATACGATATGGGTAAATCTCTTTATTGTCAAATTCTCTTGTTTCGTGGTATTTTTTCAAAACTGATCCAAAAGCATCTACACCTAAAATTCTAATATTTGGATTTTGCTCTTTTAAGAATTTTGCAGTTCCTGAGATAGTTCCTCCTGTTCCGCTGCAAGCAATAAGATGTGTAATTTTTCCTTTTGTTTGTTCCCAGATTTCGGGACCTGTAGTGTTGTAGTGCGCATCAATATTTAGCTGGTTGAAATATTGATTAATGTAAACTGAGCCTTTTGTTTCCTCGTGTAATCGTTTTGCTACATTATAGTAAGATCTTTCATCATCTGCAGAAACATGAGCGGGACAGACATATACTTTTGCTCCCAGACTTCGCAGCATGTCGATTTTATCTTTGGATGATTTTGAACTTACGGCCAAAATACAATTGTACCCTTTTATAATGCTTACCATTGCTAAACTAAAACCTGTATTACCTGATGTAGTTTCTATTATGGTATCGCCTGGTGACAATATTCCTTTTCTTTCGGCTTCTTCAATAATATATAACGCTATTCTATCTTTTGAGGAATGACCTGGATTAAAAGCTTCTACCTTTGCGTAGAAATTTCCTTCTAACTCTTCGGTGATTTTATTTAGCTTAATAAGTGGGGTGTTACCTATTAACTCTAAAACATTATTATAAGCGTTTATTTCTTCTTTCATAAAAAAATAGTTAATCGAAGGCATTTTTAAAATACCTTGATAGGTTGCAAATTTAACAAAAAATTTCTAATTAGCTTTTAATTTTTTCTAAATCTAATAAAAAACTAAATTCTTTTGCTAAGTCTTTTAAAGCCTCAAAACGTCCTGAAGCCCCGCCGTGTCCGGCATCCATATTAGTATCTAAAAACAATTGATTATTATTTGTTTTTAAAATTCTTAATTTGGCTACCCATTTAGCTGGCTCCCAATATTGTACCTGCGAATCGTGTAATCCTGTAGATACATACATATTTGGATAATTCTGCGCTTTTACATTATCGTATGGTGAATACGATAACATATAATCGTAATACTTTTTATTATTTGGGTTTCCCCATTCGTCGTATTCTCCTGTTGTAAGCGGAATACTGTCGTCCAGCATTGTTGTAATAACATCTACAAAAGGAACCTGAGCTATAACTCCATTATATAACTCGGGAGCTTCATTTACAATAACTCCCATTAAAAGTCCTCCCGCAGATCCACCTTCAGCATAAAGATGTTCCGGCGAAGTATATTTTTCGTCTATTACAAATTTAGAGCAATCGATGAAATCTGTAAAGGTATTTTTCTTTTTTAACAGTTTTCCGTCCTCATACCATTGTCTGCCTAAATCCTCTCCTCCTCTAATATGAGCAATTGCATAAACAAATCCGCGGTCTAACAACGAAAGTCTTGTTGATGAAAAATAAGTATCCATCGTGATTCCGTATGATCCATAAGCGTACAATAAAAGCGGATTTTTTCCATTTTTCTGCAGACCTTTTCTATAAATCATCGAAATTGGCACTTTTACACCATCTCTCGCTGTAGCCCAAACACGTTCTTCTATATAATTTTCTTTATCAAATTTACCACCTAAAACCTGCTGTTCTTTTAAGATTTCTTTGGTTTTAGTTTTCATATTAAAATCAATTACCGAAGATGGCGTTGCAAGCGACTGATAGCTGTAACGCAAAATATCGGTATCAAAATCAATATTTGTGGTTGTAAATGCATTATAAGTTTCACTTCCAAACGGCAGATAATAACCAGGCTCATCGTTCCAAGGCATGATTCTGATGTGATTTAAACCATTTGAACGCTCTTCTACAACTAAATAGTTTTTAAAAATTTCAATATCTTCTAATAAAACATCTTCGCGATGCGGAATCACATCGACCCAATTTCTTTTCCCTGTTTTATTTTCAGGTGTTTTCATTAATTTGAAATTCGTAGCTTTATCTTTATTGGTTAAAATATAAAACGAATCTTCATAATGAGAAATACTGTATTCTAATCCGCGAACACGAGGCTGAAATACTTCAAACTCGCCATCTGGATTATCAGAATTTAAAATTCTATATTCAGTCGTTAAAGTACTTCCTGAACTTATTACAATATATTTTCTTGATTTTTCTTTACTAACCGAAACATTAAAAGTATCATCGGTTTCATTATAAACCAAAACATCAGCAGCAGATTCTGTATTTAACTTATGTCTGAATATTTTGTCTGCTCTTAGCGTAACTTCGTCTTGTTTTGTGTAGAAAATTGTATTATTATCATTTGCCCAGACAGATCCGCCTGTTGCATTTTCAATTTTATCTGCCAGAATTTCACCTGTTTCAAGATTTTTAATTTGAATGGTATAAATTCTTCTTCCTACGATATCTGTACCAAAACTGGCAAACTTATTATCAGGACTTATACTTAAACCTCCTAATTTAAAATACGCATGCCCTTTTGCTAATTCATTGCAGTTAAAAAGAATTTCTTCATCTGCCGAAAGGCTTCCTTTTTTTCTGGAGAAAATTGGGTAATCCTGGCCTGTTTCAAATCGAGTGATATAGAAATAACCATTATAGAAATAAGGCACAGACGAATCATCTTCTTTAATTCTTGCTTTCATTTCCTCATATAAAGATTCTTGTAAATCTTTTGTATGAGCTGTCATTTGCTGATAGTATTCGTTTTCCTTGTTTAAATAATCGATAACTTCCGGGTTTTCTCTGTCGTTAAGCCAAAAATAATTATCGATTCTTGTTTCTTTATGTTTCTTTAATGATTTTGGAATTTCTTTGGCTTTTGGAGCCAGTATATCGTTCTGCATTGATTTAATTAAGCATTAGGTTTTTAATTCGGAGACACAAAAATACTACAATCACATATAGAACGAAATTAAATTTTTCATAAAATATTCTATTGTAATCATACAGCAATATAGTAATTTTGTATGAAACAATTTAAAAATCAACAAAAAATGGATTTAATGGGAATGATGGGTAAACTTAAAGAAACCCAGCAAAAAATTGAAGATACAAAGAAACGCCTTGATACTGTTTTAATTGACGAACAAAGCGCTGACGGATTATTAAAAATTACGGTTACTGCAAATAGAAAAATAAAATCAATCTCTATTGATGATTCTCTTTTAGAAGACAAAGAACAATTAGAAGATTACTTAATTGTTACTCTAAACAAAGCAATTGAAAAAGCTACAAGTGTTAACGAAAGAGAATTAGACGCTGTTGCTAGAATGGATATGCCATCTATTCCGGGAATGGATAATTTGTTTAAATAAGGTACTAAGGTTCTGAGTTTCTAAGTTTCTAAGCTGCTAATCTTCTGAGATACTAAGACTTAAAAAGGCGAAGTTTTTATAAAAACTTCGCCTTTTTTATCTGATTTAAGCTTAGAATCTCAGAAACTTAGCGGCTTAGGACCTTCTTTTCTAAATCTTCGAAAGCGTTTCTACTACATAGGTATGCATTACTTCTTTATAATCTAAGTGGGTAACAATTCTAAGTTTATTATGCCCTAAAGAACTTATTAAAATATTTTTCTGTTTTAATTTTTCAATCAAAAGCTGGTCGCTGTAACCTTCTGCCAATGAAAAAATTAAAATATTAGTTTCAACAGGTTCTACAGATGCAACCCATGATTTTGTGCTTAAAATAGCTCCAATTTCTTTAGCTCGGCGGTGATCTTCTGCTAATCTTTCTATATTATTAGCTAAAGCATATAATCCGGCAGCGGCTAAATATCCAACCTGACGCATTCCTCCGCCTAATATCTTTCTGATTCTCAACGCTCTATGAATATCAGCTTTACTTCCAAGCAAAACTGAACCAATTGGAGCGCCTAATCCTTTTGATAAACAAACCGAAATAGTATCGAAAATAGCACCAAATTCCTTCGGATTTTGTCTCTTTGCAACCAATGCATTCCAAATTC
Source organism: Flavobacterium ginsengiterrae (assembly GCF_039539785.1). Lineage (NCBI taxonomy): Bacteria > Pseudomonadati > Bacteroidota > Flavobacteriia > Flavobacteriales > Flavobacteriaceae > Flavobacterium > Flavobacterium ginsengiterrae. Next base: position 451,293 of record NZ_BAABDU010000004.1, read on the forward strand.
TGGCACCGTCTAAATGAAACTTTAAATTATTAGCATCACAAACCTTTTTTATATCTCTTAAATCCTGCAATTCATAGCAGGCACCGCCGCCTTTATTTGTTGTATTTTCTACACAAACCAAACTTGTTAATGGGCTATGATAAAATTCAGGATCATTAATTGCGGCTGCAACTTGTTTTGCATTAATCATACCTCGGTCTCCATCTAATAAACAGCAAGAAACACCGCTGTTAAAAGAAACACCTCCTCCTTCATAATGAAAAACATGCGCATATTTATCAGCAATTAACTGTTCTCCCGGCTGTGTATGAAGTTTAATTGCAGTTTGATTTGCCATAGTTCCAGACGGAAAGAAAAGTCCAGCTTCCATACCAAAAAATTCGGCTACTCTTGTCTCTAATTCGATAACCGTAGGATCCTGTTTATATACATCGTCGCCCACATGAGCGTTAAACATATACTGAAGCATCTCATACGTAGGCTTGGTAATGGTATCGCTAATTAAATTTATTTCCATATAAAACTATATATTTTGGACTGCTAAATTACGTATAACTGTTAGTTATTAATCTCATGTTTTAATAAATTTTAACTTGGAGATTACATACAACCAAATTAACGTAATATTTGTAAAAAACATATAAAACAGGCATTAATAATTCAAAATTTGATTTCTTATTTTTCCAATCAATTGTTTTTATTAAAAAATCAGCCCTCACAAATCTATACTTTTTTGCACAGTATTTTATAGCTGAATTCTAAAAACTAAATCTTATTTTTGTACAACGAAATTACACATTAGTTTTCGACAAAGACTAATCAAATTACAACAAAAAACATCTAAAAAACAAGTTATTAATTTATGACAACAGCCGAACAAGTAAAAGGTATTGTGGAGCGCCTTGGTGCGTTGAGGAGGTATCTTTGACGTTGATGCCAAGCTAATCGAAATTGCAAACGAAGAAGAAAAAACTTTTGCGCCTGATTTTTGGAACAATCCAAAAGAAGCAGAAAACATTGTAAAAAACCTTCGAAACAAGAAAAAATGGATTGAAGATTATGATAAAGCGGTAAGTCTTACAGACGAATTACAGCTGGCTTATGATTTTTATAAAGAAGGAGAACTTTCTGTAGAGGAACTTGATGAGCAATATGATACTGCACAAGCTCACATTGAAAACATCGAATTCAAAAACATGCTTTCTGACGAAGGTGACAGTTTAAGTGCCGTTGTACAGATTACTGCCGGAGCCGGAGGAACTGAAAGCTGCGACTGGGCCGGAATGCTTATGCGTATGTACATGATGTGGGGCGAAAGTTATGGCTACAAAATAAAAGAACTTAACTTTCAGGAAGGCGACGTTGCCGGAATTAAAACCGTAACTTTAGAATTTGAAGGTGATTATTCTTTTGGTTACTTAAAAGGTGAAAACGGTGTACATCGTTTGGTTAGAATTTCTCCTTTTGACAGTAATGCCAAACGTCATACTTCATTTGTATCTGTGTATGTATATCCACTTGTAGACGATAGTATCGAAATTGACATTAACCCTGCCGATATCGAAATTACAACTTCTCGTTCAAGTGGCGCCGGAGGACAAAACGTAAATAAGGTTGAAACGAAAGTACAATTGGTACATAAACCAACCGGAATTCAAATTCAGTGTTCTGAAACCAGATCACAACAAGATAACAGACAGCGTGCTATGCAAATGCTTCGTTCTCAATTATATGAAATTGAGCTAAAGAAACAACAAGCGCAGCGTGCTGATATTGAAGCCGGAAAAATGAAAATCGAATGGGGTTCGCAGATTCGTAATTACGTAATGCAGCCTTATAAATTAGTAAAAGATGTTCGTACAGGTTACGAAACCAGCGACGTTGACGGCGTTATGAACGGAAATATTGATCCTTTCCTTAAAGCCTATTTAATGATGATGGGACAGAAAGAGGAAGAATAAATGAACAAATATGTAAAAGGTTGTTTAACATTAATTGCTGTTGTTATTACATTATTGGCAATAGCAATTGGATGGTTCTTTTGGTCATCAAGTAACCGCATAAAACAAGCTGAAATTGATGGAATTGCATTCTCAAAAGAATGTGATTCCGTCAAATTTATTACTGAACAACCGGAAATTCAGTTCGCAAAATTCAAAAAAAACGAAATTAGTGTTCTTAAATTTCAAATTCTTAGAGAAGGGAAATTTATTCAGGACACCTTAATTAAAAATGGTTTTAAAAAAGATGATGGTAATGAATACAAAACTATTGCTATTCCCTACAAGAGCTTTTTAAAAACCGATACAATCGTAGTTACAACACAAAACAAATTACATTATTATATTTCAGGTTACAGTCATTATGCTTATCTTCATTATGGAATGACAGGTTATCTTGGAAGCCATGATTGTCGATTTAATAATAATCCAAGCGTTAATAATGAAGTTTTTTCAAGTGCAATACTTTTGAGACAAAATGGCTGGATAAATCCCGAAATCTCAAAACATATTAAAAAAATTAGCGCTACTGATAGTATTGAATATTATGGTTTTGCAAAAAGATGCAAGATTAAAATTGAAGATGCCGAGCGTATTCTTAAAGAAAAAAGAAAAAATCAGGTTTTTAGAACTACCACAATAAATGGTATTGAGGTTGGTCCAGAAAATAGTTACTATTTATTTGGCGAAGAAACAGAATCAGGAACACTTCCAGATGATTTAGTTCCCAGAAATCTTAAGCATTATGTAGTTAAAATAAATTGTGAAACGGGAGAATATAAGCGTTATTCTAATTATCCTTTTGACAATTAAACTTTTTCATATTTTACTAAAAAAACAATAGTTATGATAAAATGGGCAGATGTAATTCATTTTACAAATAAAGGAAATCCGGCTCCTGAAAAAAGAGTTGAGAAAACAGAAGAAGAATGGAAACAGCTTTTAACTCCTGAAGAATATCAGGTAACACGTTTAAAAGGAACTGAAAGATCTTTCAGCTCTGAATTATGCAGTTTATTTGATCCGGGAATTTACGAATGTAAATGTTGCGGCACTGTTTTATTTGATGCAAGTGAAAAATTTGAATCAGGAACAGGCTGGCCTTCTTTTACGCAGCCAATTAAAGAAAATGCTATTGCATATCACGCCGACAGATCGTACGGAATGGTGCGTGTTGAAGTTGTATGCAATGTATGCGATGCGCATCTAGGGCACGTTTTTCCAGACGGACCTCCGCCAAGCGGTTTGCGATATTGCATAAATGCAGTTTCATTATCTAAAATCAAAGAATAATTTCAAAAGCGATTCCTTAAATGTGAATCGCTTTTTTTTTGAATATTCATTCAAGTAAAGAATAATTAACAAAATATATGTAGGTCAGTACTTATCAATTAAATAATTTATTTTCCTGTACATATTTTTTAAGATAATTCATCTAAAAATCAAATTACACCAGTTCTAATTATTAAAAAAACTTCATTAATTTAATAATTAAAATGTTAATTTTGTAATATTTAGACTTCTATTTTAAATAATTATTAAGAAACTCAAAAATTTTATTAGGTAATTAAAATCTAATTTATTTTATTTGGCAAAAATTAACCCCAAGTGATTAAAAATTGTCAATGAGATCGTATTCAATTCAAGAAATTAATGAAGTTATAAATGGCGTAATTTACGGCACTACTTCACAAAGCATTACCGCAACAGAACAATTAGAAAAAGCTACAACTTCAGAAATTTCTTTTATAGGAAATAAAAAATACGAAAAATACTGGTCGACATCAAATGCATCAATTGCTGTTGTAAACGAAGATATTTCGATCGAACCGGGTGAGAATCGCGCTTTTATTAAAGTAAAAAATGCCGATTTAGCGATGTCTCAAATTCTTGCTCTTTTTGCACCGCCAACACCCGTATTTCATAACAATATTCATAAAACTGCAACTGTAGACGAAACAGCCATAATTGGCGAAGGCGCAAAAATTGGTGCCGGTTGTTATATAGGTCCAAAAGTAGAAATTGGCGCCCATGCTACTATATATCCAAATGTTACGATTCTTGATGAATGTACGATTGGAAAAAACACCATAATCTGGTCAGGAACAGTCGTTCGCGAGCGTTGTCATATTGGCAGCGATTGTATCATTCACCCAAATGCAACAATTGGTGCAGATGGTTTCGGATTTCGTCCTTGCACAGAAAAAGGCTTGGTAAAAATTCCGCAGATTGGAAACGTAATTATTGGCAACGGAGTCGAAATTGGAGCAAATTCATGCGTTGACCGCGGTAAATTTAGCTCTACTGTTTTAGGAGACGGTTGTAAAATTGATAATCTAGTTCAGATAGGTCACAACAGTAAACTGGGAAAATTCTGTATCATGGCAGGAAACAGCGGTTTAGCAGGTTCTGTAACATTAGGAAACGGCGTAATTATTGGCGGAAGCGCTTCTATAAAAGATCATACCACAATTGGCGACGGTGCTGTAATTGGCGCAGGATCTGGGGTTACGGGAGACGTTCCAGCAGGAAAAACAATGCTGGGTTATCCGGCTGTTGAAGCGCGTGATGCTTTAAAACAGTGGGCAATGTTAAAAAGAATGGTCTGCAATCCTAAAAAATAAAAAGAATTGCATTAAGATAAAAAAGGCAGAAGATAAAACTTCTGCCTTTTTCATTTTTATAAAGCTTCACATTCAAAGCCAATTACTTTCATTAAAAAAATTACTTTCTCGATAATATCATCTTTACATTCAAATCGTAGAATATTATCGCAGTCTTCGAGATCAAAATTCCACTTTGAATTTGGAAATAACCTATTGAGTTTCGGCGTAACTTTCTTTACTTTCGAAACACTGTCAATATTTGTTTTAAATACAAAAACCATAATACTAAATATTACTGATTATCGATTTTACTCAAAATTTTTGAATCAATATAAAAAGTGCCAAATGGAATAACACAGGCTAAAAGCACTTTCCAGGTTGTATCTTTAAATTTCCAGCTCTGCTCTACTCCAACACTTAAAGTATTAAAAATAAAAAGCAGAAATAGAGCTCCGTGAATAGTTCCTACGGAACGAGTTAGAAAAGGCATTTCAAAAATATATTTCATTGGCATAGCTATAAAAAGCAGAATTAAAAGAGAAGTTCCTTCTAAAAAGCCAATAATTCGTAATCTTCCGGTATTTGTTTCAAGTAAATTTTTCATAATTATCTAAAATAAGGTCGGTTTGCAAGAGGAGAAAATGGCCAAGGAATAGCAATAAAAATGATTAACAAAGCAATTGAAAACCACAAAAACATAGTTTTGAATTTTTGTTCATCTAAAAGTTTCCTTTTAGCCAAAGCTGAGCCAATGGTAATAACGATAATGGCAAGCAGCATCAAAAAGATGTGAATAATTCCGAAAAAAGACGCATCTAAATTTGAAAAGGCATCTTTGTAATTTCTCCAGAAATATTTAACAATTGGACTCTGCACATACACTAATATTCCAAAAAGAAGTTGAATATGTGCAATTGTGGCCGTCCAGTGCCTAATAACGTTTACCTTTTTAGTAAATGGAAGTTTTTGAGAATAACCTTTGTAAGCCAAGTAAATAGAATACAATAAGCTTAGTAATACGAGCCATCTTATAAAAGAATGACCTGATAAAAGTGTTTGATACATTGTTTTTTGATTAAGACAATGCAAATATATTCAAAAACATACTAATTAGTATGTTTTTGATTTTTTTTTATTTCAAACCGTTTAAATATGATTCAAGTTCTTTTAAATAAACAAGATAAGATGAATTATCATTTTGAAGTTTTCCAAAATTCCGTATTCCCCAATAGCCGGATAAGATAAAAAAAGCAACTTGCTCGCCTGAAACATTATTTCTAATCAATCCTGAATCTTTTCCTTTTTCAACAGCTTTAATTAAGGTTTCTTTCCATAAATTGACCAATTCAGACAAGGCTTCACTGAATCTGTTGTTCCATGGTGTCATTTCCTGCGTAAGATTCCCAACAGGGCAACCGTATTTTACCTGTAAAAAAGGATCTTCAAGCAGTAAATAAGAAATCATGTTATAAAAATCTTCAATGGGATTTTCTGAAGCCTCAGTTGGTTTTATAAAATGTTCTAGCATTGTAGGACGCAGAATATCTTCAATAATAGCAATTCCCATTTCATCTTTTGTTTTAAAATGATAATAAAATGCTCCTTTTGTAACCTGCGTAGTTGCAATAATTTCATCAATACTTGTAGTTTGGTATCCTTTTGTATAAATCAATTCAAATGCTTTTTGAAGAATTGTAAGTCGGGTATTTGCAGCTTTAGACATAAAATACTAATTAGTATGAAAAAACAAATTAAAGAAAAATAATTGGTTTATGTTTATTTGTTCAATTTTGAAAAAACAAGAAAATACATTCATAAACTTTTTTCTAAATTCACAAAACAACTCATTTATTTCAACTGATTTTGTAAATTAGCCAACACTATTTTGTAAAATCAATATTATATCATGGATTTAAACTTCAATAAAAACGAAGATCACAATAAACTCTTACTTTCAGAATTAAAACAAAAATTTGCCAAAGTAAAATTAGGCGGAGGCGAAAAACGTATCGAAAAATTACATGCCGAAGGAAAAATGACGGCTCGTGAACGTATCGCTTATTTATTAGATGAAAATTCAAATAGTATTGAAATTGGCGGTTTTGCCGGAGAAGGAATGTATGCAGAACACGGCGGATGCCCTTCTGGCGGCGTTGTTGTTAAAATAGGATATGTAAAAGGAAAACAATGCATTGTTGTGGCTAATGATGCTACAGTAAAAGCCGGTGCCTGGTTTCCTATTACAGGAAAGAAAAACCTTCGCGCACAAGAAATTGCAATAGAAAACAGACTTCCTATTATTTATTTGGTAGACAGCGCAGGAGTTTATCTTCCTATGCAGGATGAAATTTTTCCTGATAAGGAACATTTCGGTCGAATTTTTAGAAACAATGCTCAAATGAGCAGTATGGGAATCACACAAATTGCTGCCGTTATGGGAAGCTGTGTTGCCGGAGGCGCTTATCTGCCCATTATGAGTGACGAAGCTTTAATTGTAGATAAAACCGGAAGTATTTTCCTTGCCGGAAGTTATTTAGTAAAAGCCGCTATTGGCGAAACCATAGATAACGAAACCTTAGGAGGCGCAGCAACACACTGCGAAATTTCCGGAGTTACTGATTATAAAGCTAAAGATGATAAAGATGCTTTAGATAAGATTAAAAATATTGTCGATAAAATTGGTGAATTCGACAAAGCCGGTTACAGCCGAATCAAAGCCGAAAAACCTGCTTTAGAACAAAACGATATTTACGGAATTTTACCAAAAGCCAGAAACGAGCAATATGATATGATGGAAATCATTAATCGTTTGGTTGATAATTCAGAATTTGAAGCGTATAAAGACGGCTATGGTCAAACTATAATTACCGGTTACGCCAGAATTGACGGCTGGGCTGTGGGTATCGTTGCCAATCAGCGTAAAGTCGTGAAAACCAAAAAAGGTGAAATGCAGTTTGGAGGCGTTATTTATTCCGACAGTGCCGACAAAGCAACCCGTTTTATTGCGAATTGTAATCAAAAGAAAATTCCACTTGTATTTTTGCAGGATGTTACCGGATTTATGGTAGGCTCAAAATCAGAACATGGCGGAATTATTAAAGACGGTGCAAAAATGGTAAATGCAGTAAGTAATTCTGTTGTACCAAAATTTACTGTTATTGTAGGTAATTCATACGGAGCAGGAAATTATGCCATGTGCGGTAAAGCCTATGATCCAAGATTAATATTTGCCTGGCCAAGTGCAGAACTTGCCGTAATGGGCGGAACTCAGGCAGCTAAAGTTTTGGCGCAGATAGAAGCTTCTTCACTTAAAGCAAAAGGAGAAGTTATTGACGAGACAAAAGAAGCCGAATTATTTAACAAAATAAAAGCACGTTACGACGAACAGACTTCGCCATACTATGCCGCTTCAAGATTATGGACAGATGCTATTATAGATCCGCTTGATACCCGAAAATGGATCTCAATGGGAATTGAAGCTGCTAACCACGCTCCTATTCAAAAACCATTTAATTTAGGAGTAATTCAGGTTTAACTTTTTAATAATTCAAAAAAGACGTTAAATAAAAAGTAAAAAACTTATTTCCAGACACTTAAATTACATATATCATTAAAAATTAGTAACTTTATGTAATAATTTTTAATCACGTAGTATCATGGAAAATGTTAAAAGCTTAAATAAGTGGGCGAACTCGCATACTTATTTACCAGTAGATTTGGTGCGTATTATATTGGGTGTTTTTTTATTTATGAAAGGGATTTCGTTTGTAACAAATATTCAATATTTACATGATTTAATTTCTCCTATTGATCGGTTTGGAGGCGGCATGTTTCTTTTGCATTACATCGCACCAGCCCATATGATTGGAGGGATAATGATTGTATTCGGGCTGCTTACCCGCTGGGCAATTGCAGCTCAATTACCTGTACTATTTGGTGCTGTCTTAGTAAATTTAATGGGACACATGCACTCTGAAAGCTTAATTCTAGCAATCGTAGTTTTATTACTATGTATTTTCTTCTTATTTTACGGAGGAGGAAAACACTCTGCCGACTATTACTTCAAAATGCAGCAATAAAAACATTTTATCCTCAGCTTTTATTTAAGCTGAGGATAAAATAATAAACCATTTTAAGAAGTAATTAGCACTTAAAATTTCGTTTATTGTGTTTTATGAACTAAATTCGCAGCCATGAATTGGATTCGTAAAACCATATTTTTTGTATCACTTTTAATCATAGCTCTTTTTGCTGTTAAAGCAGATGAGTTTCCTGTGCAAAAAAGTGAAAGTCAAAAAACAGATACGAATTTCTGTAAAGACATAGCCGATTCTTCAGCATTTATTCAGCCTCAGGGCAGTTATCAATTTGCTGCAAATATCAAAACAGATACCGCGGCGGTAATCAAATGGTTTGATGCACTTCTTGTTATTATTCCGCAGCACAAAGCAGTTAAATCTGCATTTAACTTTACTAATCAGTTTACCACTCAGAGCAAAAAAATTCAGTTACTGCTCTATGCCTTCCATTTTTTTTGGTAAATAATTCCCGAAATTATATTTTGAAGAAATAATTCTTCATCATAACTAAGCCGTTTTCATACTGAAAACTGTTTATTATTTCCTATTATTTTACCAACCTTAAAAATCAAAAAATGGAAACAAGTGTAACCATAATTGGTATTGTGATCGCGATCATAGTAGCCATTCCAATATATTTTTCAGCACGATCGAGCGCTGCAAACAAATCACGAATCTTAAATATCAAAAAGAAATTCAATCCAAACAATCCGCAGGAATTTGATTTAACTGAATCTCAAAGCAATAAAACACTTACAATCGATCAAAAAAACAGAAAATTTATTCTAATGAATTTCAATCCAAATCAGCAGGAATCAACCTATGTCGATTTGAAAAGTGTTTCTTCATGTAAATTAATCCCAACAACAGACGGCAATTCAGATACTATCGTAAAAATAGATTTTGAATTTCAGGATAAAGAAACTTCAAAAAAAATAATAATTCCATTCTATGATTTTGATGATGACCGCATTAAACAAATAAGCGTGTATCAAGATCATATGTTTGCGAAAAAATGGCTTAAAATCATTCAGGATTCTATTTAATGTTAGTTATTTAATTCAGTAGAAAGAGGCTCTTTATGAGTCTCTTTTTTTATTAATTAATATGATATTTGTCATTTTATACACCAGTTTCAAACGGTAATTTTGGTGAAAACTAAATCCGTCTTTATGAAAATTTCACTAACCCAGAAGTACAATGTACCAGGGCCAAGATACACCAGTTATCCTACCGTACCTTATTGGAATGAAGCTGCTTTTACTGTAGAAGAATGGAAATCTTCTTTTCAAAAATCATTTTCAGAAAGCAATTCTCAAAACGGCATCAGTTTATATATCCATTTACCATTTTGCGAAAGTATGTGCACCTTTTGCGGCTGCAACAAACGAATCACAAAAAATCATTCTGTTGAAGAAAAATATATTCAGGCCGTTTTAAAAGAATGGAGTTTATACTGCAGATTACTGCCGGAAAAACCTCTTATAAAAGAAATACATTTGGGCGGAGGAACTCCTACTTTCTTTTCTGTAAATAATTTAGAACATTTAATAAATGGCATTTTCAGCTTTGCCAATAAAGCCGAAAACCATGAATTCAGTTTTGAAGGTCACCCTAATAATACAACGTACGAACAATTAAAAAAACTATATGATTTAGGCTTTCGCCGAGTTAGTTTTGGCGTTCAGGATTACTCAGAAAAGGTACAAAAGGCAATTAATCGTATTCAGCCTTTTCATAACGTTGCAAAAGTTACTTTTTGGGCAAAAGAAATTGGTTATACTTCAATAGGTCATGATATTATATTTGGTCTTCCTTTTCAAACCGTTGAAGATGTAATTGATACTGTTGAAAAAACAAATTCTGTAAAACCAGATCGTCTGGCATTTTACAGTTACGCTCATGTTCCGTGGATTAAAGGAAATGGCCAACGAGGTTTTAATGAAGAAAACCTTCCTAAGGATGCCGAAAAAAGAGAATTATACGAAACTGGCAAACAACTGCTTTCTGCAAATGGTTATCATGAAATTGGAATGGATCATTTTGCTTTAAAATCAGACAGTTTGTATCATTCGGCACAAAACAAAACTATGCATAGAAATTTTATGGGCTACAGCGCCTCAAAAACACAGCTTATGATTGGTTTAGGAGTTTCTTCTATTAGTGACAGCTGGTATGGTTTTGCTCAAAACACTAAAAATCTTGAGGATTATTATCAATTACTCGAATGGGATCAAATTCCGGTTGTAAAAGGCCATATTTTAAATAAAGAAGATCTTATCATCAGAAAACATATTTTAAATTTAACCTGCGAACTCGAAACTTCCTGGAATCAGGATTCTTTATACTTTAAAGAATTGCCGGAAGTATTAAGCTCTTTAAAAGAAATAGAAAACGATCAGTTAATTATAATTGAAGAAAATAAAATCAAAATTACCGAAGCAGGAAGACCATTTGTTCGTAACATCTGCATGGCTTTTGATTTACATTTAAAAAGAAAATCACCGGAAACAAACTTGTTTTCGATGACAGTTTAATGACAATTAGGAGTTCCCTGAACAAACAAACTTATATTTGAAGGAGATAAATAGGGAATTCCTAAACCCAAACCACGCAAAATAAACAATACTCCAATTATCACGGCAACATAAGGAATTGCTTTTTGAAGTTTATTTCTAAATGGTAATTTTAAAAGTGATTTCACATACACTACAACGGTCATTAAAGGAATTGTTCCTAATCCGTACAATAGCATATACAAAACACCAAAACCTGCACTCTGCATTGCAATTGCTCCAAATAAAGCAACATATACCATACCGCAGGGTAAAAATCCATTTAATAAGCCAATTGTAAAAAGAGATTTATAACTCTTCTTTTTAAACTGGCTTCCTAAACTTGATTTTATATTTGAAATTACTTTGTAAACTGGTTTTGAAAAATTGTATTTAGCAAAAACTTTTTCTGGTATTAAAGCAATTAAGATCATCGCAATACCAATAAAAATTGACATTTTTTGCTGCATTCCGGCCAAGAAAAAGCCTCTGCCTAATAACCCAAAGATTAACCCAATTACAGCATAGGCAGTTAATCTTCCTAAATGATAAGTCAGTATTTGTGTTACTTTTTTAACTTCATTTTGATGGTCAACAGGAAGCATCATCGCAATTGGTCCGCACATGCCAACGCAATGCAGACTGCTTATAAGACCTAATATGAAAGCAGAAAATAACATTTTTATTAATTTACGTAAATAACTTCTTTTGTTAAGTATTTTTTACCTTCATACTGCCATTCCATATTAACATCCCAGCGTCCTTTTATAAGTTTTTTGTGTGGAATAACTATAGAAGAATTTGTTAAAGCAATCTGAGTATCAAAATCAAACTTTTTATTTGAAGGACGATATAATAAAATGTTTCCTTTTATCTTGTCGCTTTCAAAAGTAGCTGGAAAAGTTACTTTTACACCTTGTTCTTCAAATTTAATCGAAGGTTTATGCTGTAAATCATGTGCATTTTGAATTCGGGCCATTTCTTCCTGAAAATGCGTATCGTGTTTGTAATATTCTTCTACAACCAAATCGTTATCATATTTACTATTTGATTGTACTTCAAAAACAAAATATAAAATAAAAGTCATAAACAATGCAAATGCAATGACAATTCCGGTTCCCCAATTAATTTTCATGATAAATATGTTTTAGTTAAAACTTCGTGGTCCTAAGAAATTTGTTTTGGTAGTTTCGAGAAGTTCATTTCCGTTGTAAACGCCAATTTTCACATTGGTTTTGTCGCTTTCTAATAAAACTTCATCTATTTCTATAAATAAAGTTCCTTGAGAAATTCCTTCTTTTGCTACTTTAAAATGCTGTTTTCCAACATTCCTGATTTCACCTTTTTGATCTATTAACTCAAAGTGAATATCGTTGTAATCTTTCATTGTCTTGTTGACAATTTTATACGTATATACGTTACTTATTTTTTCTCCTTTATGCTGAAAAAGCTGCCCTGGTAAACGTAAAACAACTGCCTGAAGATCAGTTCTTAAAAATAACATTCCAACAAAAATACTCAATAAAATAAACAAAACAGCGCTGTAGCCTTTCATTCTGGCAGTAAACCTAAAAGGTTCTTTTTTAGCAATTTCATCTTCTGATGCGTAGCGTATAAGTCCTTTAGGAAGTCCTACACTTTCCATGATATGATCGCATTCATCGATACACGCAGTGCAATTTGTACATTCTAACTGAGTTCCGTTTCGAATATCAATTCCCATTGGGCAGACATGAACACATTGAAGACAGTCAATACAATCTCCTTTTCCGGTTAAAGCTCTGTCTTCTTTTTTATTAAACTTTGCTCTTCCCTCTTCTTTTTCGCCTCTAACAAAATCATACGCAACGTTTATTGATTTATTATCTAAAAGAACACCTTGCAGTCTTCCGTAAGGACAAGCGATAATACATACTTGTTCACGAAACCATACAAAAACAAAATAGAAAACTCCGGTAAAAATAAGCAGTGCAATAAAATTACTAGCCTGTTCAATAGGCCCTTGTTCAACCATTAACAGCAAAGCATCGCTTCCTACTAAATAAGCCAGAAAAACATTAGCAATAATAAAAGAGATTAAAAAGAAAATAGTCCACTTAATCAGTCTTTTTCTGATTTTTTCAGCGTTCCATTCTTGTCTTGCCAAACGTGATTGTGCACCGCGGTCACCGTCAATCCAATATTCAATTCGACGGAAAACCATTTCCAGAAAAATAGTCTGCGGACAAATCCACCCACAAAATATTCGGCCAAAAACAACGGTAAATAAGAGTATAAATACAACGCCTATAAGCATTGAAATTACAAAGAGGTAAAAATCCTGAGGCCAGAAAGGAAATCCAAAAATATTAAAACGGCGTTCAATAATATTGAACATCATAAATTGGTTTCCGTTTATCTTTATAAATGGATTTATAAATAAGATTGCCAATAAAACATAACTGACAATTTTACGGTAATCATAAAATTTACCAGACGGTTTTTTTGGAAAAATGAATTTCCGTTTACCACCTTCATCTATCGTTCCAATGGTATCTCTAAAAGCTTCGTCTGGTAAATTTGACATGGTATTCTATTTTATTTTTTAACTTCTGTGGTATCTTTTTTTGGAGCGGCAGATGTTGCATCATTTACAGGTGCGCTTTCATCTACCCAAACTTCTCCTTCAGCTTCTTTTGGATCTTTTGGATTTGATCCCTGCAACGATAAGATATAACTCGCTACTTTTTGAATTTCTTTTGGTTTTAGAGTTCCTTTCCAGGCAATCATCCCTTTTCCATCTCGACCTCCATTTGTAATGGTGTGGAATAAGTTTTTAATTCCTCCACCTAAAATCCATCGGTCATCTGTTAAGTTTGGTCCAATTTGTCCGCCGGCATCTGCCCTGTGGCAGGCCGCACAATTATTTGTAAAAATCTCTTTTCCTGCTGCTAAACTTGGCTCATCTGTAAGTAAAACAACGGTTTTCTCATCCATTAAATCCGGTGCCGTTTTTAAATATTCTTCGACATCTATTTTTGCCTGAGCCATTTCTTTTTTCAGCTCCATTTCCTGATCATCAGCTCCTAATACATCATAACGAACTACATAGATTACTCCGAAAATGATACAGATGTAGAATAAATATACCCACCATGGCGGTAAATTGTTGTCTAACTCTTTAATTCCGTCATAGTCATGATCCATTAAAAGATCAGCCTCTTTAGACATTGGTTCTGTTTTAGTAAGCTTGTGCATCAAATCTTTGAACCAAGTGCTTTCTTTAAAGCTTAAACTATTTTCGTATTCTAATTTTGCTTTTTCTTCCGGTGACATTAATTGATACATTACTCTATTTACTGCACTTAGAGTAACTTCGATTGCAATTAATATGAATAAGAAAACAAATAAAAAGACAGATACCATTGGATACTTAATAAAAGCCGGTTTGTCGCCTGAATCTATAAAATATTCCATCAAAGCAAATACGATGAAGAAAATCAACGGTACTCTAACATATACTGGGAAAAACTTTTTCATTTTTTATCTATCTTTTGAGATTATAACTTGCCCTTCTTCTAAAGGTATATTGCTCATTTCCTGAATTTTATCTTTTTTATAAGAGAACACCCAAATGCCTAATCCTACAAAAAATAAGAAGAAAATCAAGAGGGAAAGTATCGGGTAAATTTCTACACCCGATATTGTTTCCATATTGTGTTTTATTTGTTCAAACATAATGCTGTTATTTAGTTTCTTTTACTTTAATATCAGTACCAAGTCTTTGTATATAAGCAATCAAAGCCACAATTTCTCTTTCATTCATTGGAATGAATTTTTCACCTTTTGCAGCAGCTTTTTTACGGCTGTCTTCATAACTTTTCACAAAGTCAGGATCGCTTTCTAAACTTTTCTCAATTTTAACTGCCTGATCTCGTAATGTTTTTTGAGCATTTGCAACATCAGCTTCAGTGTAAGGAACTCCTAATGAAATCATTGCCTGCATTTTTTTCTGTGTCAATGAAATATCCATTGGTTTATTATCAAATAGCCATTTGTAACCTGGCATAATTGATCCTGCGGAAGTACTTTGCGGATTCCACATATGGTTAAAGTGCCAGTTGTCGTTGTACTTACCACCTACTCTTAATAAATCCGGACCTGTACGTTTTGATCCCCATAAGAATGGATGATCGTAAACAAATTCTCCTGCTTTTGACTGAACACCATAACGTTCAACTTCACTTCTAAACGGACGAACTGATTGTGAGTGACAGCCTACACATCCTTCTCTAATGTATAAATCACGTCCTTCAAGTTCTAATGGTGTATATGGTTTTACACTAGAAATTGTTGGAATATTTGATTTTACCATAATCGTTGGCACAATCTGAATAATACCTCCAATTAAAATAGCAATCGTAGCTAAAATGGTTAACTGAATTGGTTTTCTTTCTAACCATGAGTGGAATTTTTCTCCACTTAATCTACTGCTGCTTATTTTTTGTAAAGCTGGAGCCTGAGCTAATTCATCCTCAATTGTTTCGCCAGCTTTAACTGTCATGATGATATTGTAAACCAATGTCAGCATTCCTATTAGATATAAACTACCTCCTATCGCTCTCATCCAGTACATTGGCATAATAGCTGTTACTGTTTCAAGGAAGTTTCCGTATGTTAAAGTTCCGTCAGGATTAAACTGTTTCCACATTGAAGCTTGTTGGAAACCAGCCACATATAGTGGAATTGTATATACAATAATTCCTAAAGTACCAATCCAGAAATGGAAGTTGGCTAATTTTTTAGAGAATAATGTTGTTTTTGTCATTCGTGGAATTAACCAATAAATAATCGCAAATGACATAAATCCGTTCCAAGCCAAAGCTCCTACGTGTACGTGAGCAACAATCCAGTCTGTATAGTGCGCAATCGCGTTTACATTTTTAAGAGATAACATTGGACCTTCAAAAGTGGCCATACCATAACCTGTAATTGCTACAACGAAGAATTTTAAAACTGGTTCTTCACGAACTTTATCCCACGCACCTCTTAAAGTTAAAAGTCCGTTGATCATACCTCCCCAAGATGGAGCAATAAGCATTACAGAAAATGCTACACCTAAATTTTGAGCCCAGTTTGGTAACGCTGAATATAATAAGTGGTGAGGTCCTGCCCAGATATAGATAAAAATTAAAGACCAGAAGTGAATAATTGATAACCTATAAGAATAAATTGGACGGTTTGCAATTTTAGGAACAAAGTAATACATCAACCCTAAAAATGGTGTTGTTAAGAAAAATGCAACCGCATTATGTCCGTACCACCATTGCACCAAAGCATCCTGAACACCGGCGTAAACAGAATAACTTTTTAATGCTGAAACAGGGATTTCGATGTTGTTAAAAATATGCAGTACAGCAACTGTAACAAACGTAGCAAGGTAAAACCAAATTGCTACATACAGGTGGCGCTCTCTTCTTCTAAGCATTGTACCTATCATATTAATTCCCATTACAACCCAAATTAACGCTATTGCAATATCAATAGGCCATTCAAGTTCTGCATACTCTTTTGAAGATGTATATCCTAATGGTAAGGTGATTGCTGCAGCAACAATAATTAACTGCCAGCCCCAAAAATGAAGGTTACTTAAAAAGTCACTAAACATTCTGGCTTTCAGCAATCTTTGCATTGAATAATACATTCCTGCAAAAAAGGCATTCCCAACAAAGGCGAAAATAACGGCATTTGTGTGTAAAGGTCTTAAACGACCATAACTAAGCCATGAAATCCCATCTGTGATATTGGGAAAAAGGTACATAACCGCTAAGGTCAGTCCCACTAACATACCCACGACTCCAAAAAGAATGGTGGCGTAAATGAATTTTTTTACAATTTTGTTGTCGTAATAAAACTGTTCCATTTCCATAATTTATACTTGTTTTTCTTCAATTGGTGAATTATTATTTTGGGAAGTAATTTTTGTCTCATCATCAAAAAGAATTCTGACTGAGGGCGTATAATCGTCATCGTACTGACCGGTTTTAACAGCGATAATGAAGGCAATAAAGAAACAAATCGCCACGAAAATACTTACCGAAATTAATAGATAAATAACACTCATACCTTTAAATTTATATTAACAAAATTACTAGGTGGCTGGCGTTTAAAATATGATAATTATCATAGGCAGAGAAGAATGTTAAAATTAAAAAAAATATCTTTTTAATAATCTAAAATCATTCTAAATTACTCTTACTGAAATAGTTAGACATAATCGTTACAAAGCTCACAATGGTAATTGTACTTAACGGCATTATGATCGCAGCTACCAGAGGATTGAGGTTTCCGGTAACCGCAAATGCGAGTCCTACAACATTATAAAGCAATGATAAAGTGAAACTCATTTTAATGATTAAAATGGATTTATGTGAAAGCTTTAAAAAGTAATTTATTTTTGAAAATACACTGGCGTCTAAAATTGCATCGCAGGCAGGCGAAAACACATTAACATTCTCAGAAACTGATATACCAACATTACTCTGCGCTAATGCTCCGGCGTCATTTAAGCCATCTCCAACCATCATAACATTTCTTCCTTCTGACTGCAGGTTCTTGATAAATTCTAATTTCTGCTCTGGTTTTTGATTAAAAACAAGCTCTGTATCTTTAGGCAGAATATCTTCAAGAACAGCTCTTTCTCCGTCATTATCGCCAGAAAGCACCTTTATATTATAATCTTTGCTTAGTGTATTAAATAATTTTTCAAGACCATCGCGATACTGGTTTTGAAAAACAAATTTTCCAAAATACTGATCATCAATTTTAATATGAAGTGCTGTTTTTTCTATTTCTGAGGTTTCTAAAACAGGACTTTCTACAAATGTCGAAGATCCAATTTTTATTTCGTTACGTTCTACGACTGCCAGAATTCCTTTTCCGGTAATTTCCTGAAAATCATCAATTTTAATTCGCTTGTATTCTGGTAAAAAATCATATAACATTCGGCTTAATGGATGATTTGAACCTCGAAGAACATTTTTAATCAATAAAAGGTTCCCTTCAGAAATGGTATTTCCTTCGTATATAATATTCGATTTTTTGTTGGTGGTTATTGTGCCGGTTTTATCAAAAACTATAGTATCAACTTTCGCCAATTGTTCTATAACTAAGGCATTTTTCAGATACATTTTTTGTTTTCCCATTATTCTCAGGATATTACCAAATGTAAACGGAGCCGTTAAGGCAAGTGCGCAAGGACAGGCCACAATTAATACTGCGGTAAAAACATTAAATGCAGTATTAGCATCAATAAAAATCCAATATCCAAATCCCGCAAAGGCAATAAGTAGTAAAATTGGTGTAAAATAACGGCTTATAGCATCAGTAATAGTTTTGTGTTTTTGCTGTACTTTTTTCTGAAAAACTTCATTACTCCACAACTGTGTTAAGTAACTTTGTGAAACAGAATGTAATACTTCCATTTCAATTACTTTACCTATTTGTTTTCCTCCGGCAAATACTTTATCACCTGATTTCTTAGTAATTGGAACGGCTTCTCCGGTAACAAAACTATAATCAATATCAGCTTTTTCGCTAATCAAAATACCATCAACAGGAATTAATTCCTGATTTCTAATTAAAAGTCTGTTTCCTTTTAAAACGTCATAAATAGGCACACTTTCTTCTGTTGCGTCCGGATTAATTCTGGTAACGGCAATGGGAAAATAAGATTTAAAATCTCTTTCAAAGCTTAGAAAACTGTATGTTTTAATTTGAAACATTTTTCCGAGCAGCATAAAGAAAACCAAACTGGCTAAACTGTCAAAAAAGCCTGGTCCGTGATCCATAAGCATATCGTATGTACTACGTATAAACATTACAATGATTCCTAAAGCAATTGGAATATCAATATTAAGCATACCGCTTTTAATACTTTTATATGCCGAAACGTAGTAACCGCTTGCTGAATAAAAAAAGCTTGGAAGTGCTAAAAGAAAAATCAATAATCTAAAAAACGGTTTATAACTATCTAACCAAAATTCTTTCATTTCGAAATATTCAGGAAATGAAAGCAGCATAATGTTTCCAAAACAGAAAAATGCAACTCCAAGTTTATAGGTTAAACTTCTGTCGACTTTTGTTTTTCCCGTTTCGTAATTTTCTAAACTAATATAAGGTTCATAACCAATTGAACTTAATAGATAAGCGATTGATTTTAAAGACACTGTATCTGAATTAAAAGTTATTCTAACTCTTTTTTCCGGGAAATTAACCTGCGAACTGCTTATGCCTGTATTTAAACGGTTAAGGTTTTCCAGAATCCAAATACATGAACTGCAGTGAATGTGTGGTATATTTAAGGAAACTATTGAAGTATTTGCTTCCTGAAATTCTAAAACTTTAGCCAGAATAGACTCGTTGTCTAAAAAGTCATATTTTCCTTTAATGTCCTGTGGTGTGGCTCCAGGCGATTTTTCAAAATCATAATAACAGGTTAGATCATTAAGACTAAAAATTTCGTAGACTGTTTTACAACCTGTACAACAAAACGTTTTTTCATCAAAATTGATCTCTTCATCTTTCGGAATTTCCAGCCCGCAATGAAAACAACTCTGCCCACTCATAATTTGTTTTTTTAATTCTGCAAATATTCCAAATAAGTAGTGATTGTAACTATGACATTTATCATGTTAAAATGAAACTGAAATCCTAATATAATGAAATAAAACGCTCTAATTACATTGTTGCATTTTTTGTGTGGTTTTTTTAATAATAAAATTACCTTTGAACCGCAATATTCGTTAATTTTGCACTAAATTACTTTTGCTATGAATAAATGTGATCAATGTATCGTAAGACAGCTTTCTTCACTTAAAGCTCTTAATAAAGATGAAGTTATCAAATTAGCTAATAGCAAAACGACCTATACTATTAAAAAAGGTGAAGCTATATTTGAAGAGGGCGAAGTTACAAACGGTGTTTTTTGTGTAAAAGATGGTGTTGGTAAGCTTTCTAAATTGAGTGCTAACGGAAAAGACCAAATTGTAAAACTTGTAAAATCTGGTGAGCTTTTAGGACAACGTTCTATGATTAGCAATGAGCCTGCAAATTTATCTGCAAAGGCGATTGCTGATATGGAGGTTTGTTTTATTCCGAAAACCGAAATTATCCATTTTTTTAATAACAACAATCAATTCTCTTTAAACTTAATGCAGTCTGTATGTGAAGATTTAAAGGAATCTGATAATGATAAAATTGCGTTAGTCCAAAAAACTGTAAAACAACGTTTAGCTGAAACTTTACTGCAGCTTCATGATGATTTTGGTGAAAACCCAGACAAAACACTTAAAGTTCAGCTTACAAGAGAAGAACTTGCCGGAATAATTGGTACTGCTACCGAAAGCTGTATTCGTTTATTATCTGATTTCAACAAATTGGAATTAATCGAGTTAGCAGGTAAAAAAATCATATTGAAAAATGTAAAAGCATTAAAAAAGCTGGCAGAATAATTTCTACTGCTTTTTCGCTTCATTCCAAAAAACATCCATTTCTGCCAAAGTCATATCCATTAAAGGTTTTCCTAATTCAGAAGCTTTACTTTCTAAATATTGAAAACGTTTTATGAATTTTTTATTGGTTCTTTCTAAAGCATCTTCAGGATTTACGTTTAAAAATCGGGCGTAATTTATCATCGAGAATAAAACATCTCCAAATTCGGCTTCAATCTTATCCTGATCGCCTGATTGCACTTCAACCTGAAGTTCTTCAAGCTCTTCCTGAACTTTGTCCCAAACCTGATGCGGTTCTTCCCAGTCAAAACCTACGCCTTTTACTTTATCCTGAATTCGACTGGCTTTTACTAATGCAGGAAGACTTCTTGGAACACCTTCAAGAACCGATTTTTTTCCTTCTTTAAGTTTTAGTTTTTCCCAGTTTTGTTTTACTTCTTCTTCGTCTTTTACCACTGTATCACTGTAAATATGTGGATGACGGTGAATTAATTTATCGCAGATTTCATTGCATACATCAGCAATATCAAAATCATTGGTTTCTGAGCCTATTTTAGCATAAAACACAATATGAAGCAATAAATCGCCTAATTCTTTTTTTACTTCATTTAAATCATTGTCTAAAATGGCATCGCCTAATTCGTAGGTTTCTTCAATAGTTAAATGTCTAAGCGTTTGCAAAGTCTGTTTTTTATCCCACGGACACTGCTCACGAAGTTCATCCATTATAATTAATAATCTTTCGAAGGCTTTTAATTGAAGTTCTTTGCTCATTTTAGAAGTTTTTTTGACATTGTAACCGAATACTGTAAAAGTAAAAAATCCTGTCAAGAAATGTCTTAACAGGATTAATATATTTTTGAATGCAGTAAACTACTATTCTTCTTTTTTAGCTTTTGCTTTTTTAGCAGCTGGTGCTTTTTTTGGTTTTTCTTCAGCAGCAGGAGCTTCTTCCGGAGTTTCAGCCGGAGCTGGAGCTAAATCAGTAACTAAACCTTTTGCTTGCAGTGTATTGTACCAGTTTAATACTTTTTTAATATCTGAAGGATAAACTCTTTCTTCATCATATTCTGGCAAAATTTCTTTAAAATAAGCACTTAAAGTTGCATTATCTTCTTTATGAGAGATAGCCTGACCTTTGTTTTCTTTTACTGCAATTTTTTGCATTACTTCAGTCAATGGTTTTTCTCCTTCGTATGTATAAATTGAAATTTCAGATAATAAACTTACATTGCTTTTTAAGTTTACTGTAATTTTTTTTCCATCTAATAATGATTCTGCCACAAAACCTGTACGAGTCTGCACTTTCAATACATATAAACCTGGTTTCCCAGAAATGGCTAAAATTTTGTCTAAATTCATGTTTATTAAAATTAGTATTAAGAATTTTCTAATATATTTTGATGTTCTTTTTTAGAACATTATCTGCCTTTTTTAGCGGCTGCAAATTTCATTCTGTATTCCTGAAATGTTTTTCCTTCAGTAATATTTTTCAATTTCTTCTGAATCAAACGCTTTTTTAAAGAAGATATTTTATCTGTAAATAAAACACCCTCGATATGGTCATATTCGTGCTGAATAACTCTTGCGATTAATCCGTCAAAAACTTCGGTTTTCATAACAAAATCTTCTTCGCAGTATTCGATTGTAACGGTTGGTTTTCTGTAAACATCTTCGCGAACATCCGGAATACTTAAACATCCTTCGTTAAAACTCCACTCCTCACCTTCTTCTTTAACAATTTTAGCATTGATAAAAGTTCTTTTAAAACCTTTTAAATCCTTTTGCTCATCTGCCGGTAAATCATCATCATCACTAAAAGGTGTTGTATCGATCACAAATATACGAATTGGCAAACCTACCTGCGGTGCAGCCAGTCCAACTCCGTAAGCATTGTACATGGTTTCATACATGTTTGCTATTGTCTCTTTTAAGTTAGGATAATCTGGCGTAATTACCGTACCTACTTTTCTTAAAACAGGATCACCATATCCTACAATTGGTAAAATCATTTGTTTTTATTTAATGTTTTTCTAACGAAAACCTTAAAATTGGTTCTCATAATTCAGCTGGCAAAAATAGTAAAAAATAGTCAATGAATAGTTCTAAACACATATTATAACATATTTTTTATAAGCATTGGAAAACTCAACTATAATTATGCCAAAATATTTCGTACAATTCTTAACTTTGCTAGTAAACCTCACAATATGTTTGACCGCATCTCAAAATTTACAAACAGTACTTCTTTTTTAAATGCTTCAAAAGTAACAATAGCTTCGGTTGTGCCCGTTTTAATTTTGAATTTTTTAGGTCATTTTGAAATTGGATTTACTATTGCATTAGGCGCATTTTATACTTATCCCAGTGATATTCCGAGTTCTTTAAGCCACAAAATTAAAGGATTAATCGTTGCATCGCTAATTGTTTCGGGTGTAAATTTATTAGTAAACCTTGCTTATCCTTATCCGTTTTTATTTTATCCATTTTTAGGTTTTTTGCTTTTTTTATGTTCGATGATTTCAGTTTACGGACAGCGTGCTACATTGGTTTCGTTTTCTGCTTTATTATCTATTTCATTATCATTCGGACATTTACATGAAGGATTGGAGGCATTTCAATATTCAGGTTTCATATTTATTGGAGGAATTTTATACCTTATAGTTTCGCTTGTTTTTCACTTTGTACAACCTTATAAATATATAGAATTGCAAATTGCAGAAGGTATAAAACTGACTGCTAAATATTTAAAATTAAGAGGTGACTTATGGAGTCCTGAAGCTAATCGTGAAAAAATTATTGAAAAACAACTGGCCATACAAGTTGATTTGAATTTGATTCATGAAGACTTAAGAAAAATGCTAATTGGTAACCAAAACACATCTGGAACTACGAGCCAGAACCGAAAAATGCTTTTGGTTTTTATTACTTTAGTCGAAATTCAGGAACTGGCACTTTACACTTCATTTGACCACAGTAAACTTCATGTAAAGTTTGCCAAACATCCGGAAGTATTACGTACGTATCAAAATGTAGCTTATAAATTAGCTTCTACACTTAAAAAGCTTTCTAAAAATGTACATCATATTGCAGTGTATGTTGACAAAAATGATCTTAAAAACGAATTAGATGCTTTAGAGTTTGCCATTTTTGATTACGAAAAAACATTAGGAAAAGAAGCAGCCGCAGAAGGTGTTTTAATGTTGACCAATATGCTGAAATATGCTAAAAATCAGGTTGGTAAAATTAAAACTATTCAGCGAGCTTTATCTCTGGCTATGCAGTCTTATAAATTAAAAGATAAAGACAAAGAGTTAGAAAAATTCTTAACGCCTCAATATTATCCTTTAAGAACGCTGACTGAAAATTTAAGTTATTCTTCGTCTATTTTTAGGCATTCACTGCGTTTAACGATTACGATTTTGGTTGGTTTGTTTATTGGCGAAATGCTGGATCTGCAAAACGTTTACTGGATTTTGCTGACCATTGTCGTGATTATGCGCCCTGGCTATGGTTTAACCAAAGAACGTTCTTATAATCGTATGTTTGGAACTATTTTAGGAGGATTATTGGCTTTTGGAATTGTTTCTGTTATCCAAAATCATGTTGCTTTAAGTATTTTTTCGATTGTATGTATGCTACTCGGAATTTCCTTTACGCAAATCAATTATAAAATCAGCGCTACTTTTGTAACGATGTACGTTGTTTTTGTTTACGGGATTTTAACGCCAAATGTTGTTGAAGTTATTCAGTTTAGAATACTGGATACTCTTACCGGAGCAACTCTTGCTTTTATTGCCAACCAGTTTTTATGGCCGGCCTGGGAATTTATCAATACACCGATTCATTTGGAAAACTCTATTAGAGCCAATAAAAATTATTTAAAAGAAATAGCTGATTTTTATAATGCTAAAGGAGAAGTTCCAACATCATACCGATTAGCCCGAAAAAATGCTTTTGTTGAAATTGGAAATTTGATGACATCGTTTCAAAGAATGATGCAGGAGCCAAAATCAAAACAAAAAACAATGCCTTTGGTCAATAAGCTTGTAGTTTTAAACCATTCGCTTTTATCCGCTTTGGCTTCTTTATCAACGTATATTCAATCGCATCAGACTACATCTGCTTCTGAATCGTTCAATTATATTATCAGAACAATTTTACTGAATTTAGAACATTCTATTTCAATATTAAGAAACGAAACTATTATTACGGATACTTTTTTTGATAAAGAAGATGTAACGCTGCAATTTGAAGAACTAAAGCGTAAAAACTTTACACGTCTTGCTGCCGATGACGAATTGGACAAAGAAACTCGTCAGGCTAAAATGCAGGAAGCTTCGATGGTTATTGAACAGTTAATCTGGATGAGTAATCTGGCAGAGAAAATTTTAAAAATAACACAAGAATTAAAAGCCGTAAAAAATGATTAAGGCTTTTAATTCTTCTACTGTATTTCCTTTTATTTTATATTTTGCAGAATAAAATCTGTTTTTACAACATTTGCAAATTCGTTATTTAAACTCGCCAAAGCTGTTTGATGAATTAATTCTGCAGAAAAATCCTGTCCGTCGATTCCTTTTTTGTTAAATGTCGCGGTCGCATCTGAAACAACAAAAGTTTTACAACCAAAATTTCCTGCCATTCTGGTTGTAGTCGAAACACAATGATCTGTTGTCAAGCCAAGAATTACTAATGTTTCAATATTGGCATTATCTAATTGCTCTTTTAAATTTGTACCAATAAAAGCGCTGTTGACATTCTTTTTAATAACGATTTCATCCTCTGTTGGTTTTACTAAATCTTTAAAAGCATTTCCTGCATTATTTTCGTTTAGTAACGATTTTGGATTAGACGAACAATGCTGAATATGAAAAATTGGAAGGTTATTTTCTCTCCACAATTTTAAAATTTCCGCAGCGTTTGTTTCTGCATCTAAATTATTTCTTTCTCCTCCCCAATATTCAATGTCATCAAATCCTTTTTGAATATCAATTAAAATTAAAGCCGGATTGTTTGTTTTAGAAATTGCCATATTTATTTGTTTAAAATTAAAAAAGGACTCAGTTATTTACAAACTAAGTCCTTTGGTATTATTTCATTGAAATTTTAATTATTTAATTTTTAAAACTTCAGCTGTATGTTTTCTCATTTCGGCTAAAAGCTCTGGTTTATCATTCAGAGTTTTTCCATAAGACGGAATCATTTCTTTCATTTTAGCTTCCCATTCCGGCGTTTTAAGTTGGTTTCCAAAACATCTGTTTACTAAGTCAACCATAATTGCTACAGCAGTTGAAGCTCCTGGAGAAGCCCCTAACAAAACAGCTAAAGTCCCGTCGTGTGTATTGATTACTTCCGTACCAAATTCTAATACACCGCCGCCATTTTCACCTTTTTTAATAACCTGAACACGCTGACCTGCTTTTTCAAGTTTCCAGTCTTTAGATCGTGCGCTTGGCAGATATTCACGAAGCGCCTTCATTCTGTCTTTTGGAGACTGACGAACCTGCTCAATTAAATATTTTGTCAACGGAATATTATGAAATCCCGCAGAAAGCATTGGGATTAAATTGTTTGCTTTTATAGATAACGGTAAATCTAAGTAAGATCCATTTTTCAAGAAACGTGTTGAAAAACCTGCAAAAGGTCCAAAAAGAAGTGCTTTTTCACCGTCAATAACACGTGTATCAATATGAGGCACAGACATAGGAGGTGCGCCAACGCTTGCTTTTCCGTAAACTTTTGCCTGATGTTTTGCAATAACTTCCGGATTTGTACATTTCAGCCATTGTCCACTAACTGGGAAACCACCATAGCCATGACCTTCCGGAACACCCGCTTTTTCTAATAATGGCAACGAACCGCCGCCAGCTCCAATAAATACGAATTTGGTATATGCTTTACGTTTTTGTCCTGTAGACAAATCGGTAATTTTAATTCTCCATGATTTATCTTCGCGCTGTCTTAACTTTTTAACTTCGTGATTAAAATATAATGTAACACCGTCTAATTTTTCAAGATAATTAAACATGCTTCTTGTTAAAGCACCGAAATTTACATCGGTCCCCATTTCCATGTGAGTTGCAGCTAATTTTTCGCCTGGCTCTCTTCCTTCCATTACAAGAGGCATCCATTCTTTTAACTGATTAAAATCAGTACTAAAAGTCATATCAGCAAAAATTGGGTTGCTTTGAAGTGCTTCGAATCTCTTTGTTAAATATTCTACATTTTTATCTCCCCACACAAAACTCATGTGCGGAACGCTTTTAATAAAATTTTCCGGAGACGGAACTTTATTCTGCTGTACTAAATAAGACCAAAACTGGCGTGAGATTTCAAATGATTCAGCTATGCTGATTGCTTTTTTGGGGTCAATACTTCCATCTGCCTTTTCCGGAGTATAATTTAGTTCACAAAAAGCAGAGTGTCCCGTTCCTGCATTATTCCAGGCATCAGAGCTTTCCGCCGCTGCCACATCTAATCTTTCGTAAATTTCAATTTTTATATTCGGCTGTAACTCTTTTAAAATTAATCCAAGAGTTGCACTCATAATTCCAGCTCCAATAAGCACTACTTCACTATTGGAACGTATTGTATTGTCAGGCATAACAGTAATTTGTTTTTAAAGTGCAAAGGTACTTCTTTCAATCGCAAAAAAAAACTAATTTTTACATGATAAAAGTTAGGAAACTATAATTTTTTCTAAAAAAGAGAAATTAGCCCTAAATAAACTTAAAAACGCTTAGAAGAAAGGTAATCCTGAAGCATAATTGTGGCCGAAATTTCGTCTATTAAGCCTTTGTTTTGGCGTTGTTTTTTACTAAGTCCGCTGTCAAGCATAGTTTGAAACGCCATTTTTGAAGTAAAACGCTCATCGACACGAATAACTTTCATATCAGGAAAAATATTCGAAAAATGAGTTACAAACCCATTAATTACTGATGCGCTTTCAGAGGGCTGGCCGTTCATTTGTTTTGGCTCGCCAATTAAAACAGCTTCTACTTTTTCTTTGGTAAAATAATCTTTAAGGAAGTCAACTAAAGTATGTGTAGGAATTGTAGTTAAGCCTGATGCAATTATTTGCATTTCATCGGTTACTGCAATTCCGGTACGTTTTTGTCCGTAATCTATGGAGAGAATTCTTGGCATTTATTTTTTTACAAATTTAAAAAAAATACTTTTTTAAAATACAAAAACCTCATAAACCCAAAAGGCCCGCCCTGAGCAAACTCAAAACGGACCCGAACCTAAATATTTAAAAACTAAATTTTTTTATCTATTAAATAATCTGCCAAAAAAACCTCTGTGTTCCTCTTCTTCTCCATCTTTTTCTTCTTCGTAATTAGCAAATTTTGCCTGGTTTTTTTCGTGTTCAAAAATTAGTTCTTTTATGTATTCAACATAAGTTCTCTTTTTTTCTTCTAAGAAACCTATTAAATATTTTTCACTGAATTCAACACCGCTGGCGGCCTCGATTTGAAGAAGTTTTTTATACAAAGGTTCAATATGCATTGCGATAACTTCATGAGGAACTGCCTGTCTTCTGCCGAAATAATTTACAATAACTCCATTTTCGTCTCTTGCAATATCAAAGTCTGTTATTACCCAATAGTATCTTCCAGATTTTGCCAGGTTTTTTACAATCGCATGAAAGTTCTTTCCGTTTTTAAGATTTTCCCAAAGTACTTTAAAAATAACTTTTGGCATATCCGGATGACGAATAATATTATGAGGCTGTCCCATTAATTCGTAATCTTCGTAACCACAAACATCTACAAAAACTTCATTGGCATATTCTATAATACCAAAAGCATTTGTTTTGCTCATAATTACCTGTGACTTATCCCATGTAACTTCTTTGTCAATTACTGTAACCGGTGTTCGAAGTGGGTTTTCTTGATTCATGTCTTGTAAATTTAATATGTTTTTGGATTGGATTTTTTAATTCTGGTTTGTAAGAATTAATTAAACAAAAGTAGATAGAAGAAAAAGTGGAAAATCTGACTTTTGTCATATTTTGATATAAAAAAAACTTTTAGAGGATGTTTTTAAAAATCTTTTTAAGTAATGACGCTTGAAAAAGTTTATCAAATTAAAAACAAAATGTTGTATTTGTAACATTTTCAATCTCGTTTACTTTTTTGCTTTTCTTTAAATACTTTATCTTTGCCAAAAATTTAAACTATGAATTCTTTACAGACTATAATTGAACAAGCTTGGGAAAACAGAGCTTTATTACAAGAAACAACTACTACTGATGCTATTAGAGAAGTTATCGAATTAGTTGACGCAGGAAAATTACGTGTTGCTGAACCAGTTGGCGACAAATGGCAGGTAAACGAATGGGTTAAGAAAGCAGTTGTAATGTATTTCCCGATTCAAAAAATGGAAACATGGGAATCTGGTATTTTTGAATATCACGATAAAATGTTACTAAAAAGAAATTATGCTGAAAAAGGAATTCGTGTGGTACCAAATGCTGTTGCACGTTACGGAGCTTATATTTCAAGCGGTGTTATCTTAATGCCAAGTTATGTAAATATTGGTGCTTATGTTGATGAAGGAACTATGGTTGACACTTGGGCAACAGTTGGAAGCTGTGCACAAATTGGTAAAAATGTTCACTTAAGCGGTGGTGTTGGAATTGGCGGTGTTCTTGAGCCATTACAAGCTGCTCCGGTAATTATTGAAGACGGTGCTTTTATTGGTTCTCGTTGTATTGTTGTAGAAGGTGTTCACGTTGGTAAAGAAGCTGTTCTTGGAGCTAACGTTTGTCTAACTGCTTCAACAAAAATTATTGACGTAACAGGCGATGAGCCAGTTGAAATGAAAGGTTTTGTTCCTGCACGTTCTGTTGTAATTCCTGGAAGTTATACTAAAAAGTTTGCTGCCGGAGAATTTCAAGTTCCATGTGCTTTAATTATTGGTACACGTAAACCATCTACAGATTTAAAAACATCTTTAAATAATGCGCTTCGTGAGTACGATGTAGCTGTTTAATCAAGTACAAAATATATAAGACTAAAAAGGGATGATTTTAAAATCATCCCTTTTTTTATTTCTTTTTTTGAAGCTTTAAAAGCTTAGCATATTTCATATAAGAGAAAAAACTTTGAATCATGGCTATTGATAATCCATCGATTCCATTAAAAATACCTTTCTTAAAAAAGTAACAACGAATAAAAGCCACAGTTCCATTTAAAACCGGTTTAAAAGCATTTATTCTTTTTCCCTGATCGAACAATTGTTGTGCATGCCATCCAGAATATTGATTTTTTTTGGCAATAATCTGGTCTAGAGAATCCCATCCGTAGTGTAAAATATGCACAGCTACTTTTTTCTCATTCTGAGTAACTATTTTTTGGTGCACTTTAGAATCAGATGGGTGTGCCGTAAGCTTATTAAAAAAACGAACTTTATGATCTGGATACCATCCTGAGAAATCAATTAATTTATCGGCCAAAAAGTTTTTTACTCTAAAACTAAAAGCATCATAGTTACCTTCAAGATATTTTCCATTTAAAATAAATTTTTCTGCATCTTTATCTAAAAACTCATCGGCATCGAGATTTAGAATCCAGTTGTTTTTACAATACGGCAAACCGTGTGTTCGCTGCGGGCCGTCTCCTAAAAAAGCCTGTTCTATTACAATTGCTCCTTTTTCTTTAGCAATTTCAACCGTACGGTCTTTGCTAAAAGAATCAACTACAATAACTTCATTACAGACTTTTAATAAAGCATCAATACATTTACCTATATTTTTTTCTTCATTGAAAGTAATAACCAGACCACTAATTTCCATTGTAAAATTTAATTTATTACCGACAAAAATATAACATTTTTATTTTAGTTTATCTTTAATATTTACAACGGTTGCACACTTCATAAAATAGTTTGTAATTTAGCCTTCAAATTGAACATATAAATAAATGAGAATATTAGTCATTCAGCAAAAAAGAATTGGAGATGTGTTAACTAGCACAATTATTTGTAACAACTTAAAGACTAAGTTTCCTGATTCAGTGATCGATTATATGTGCTATCCTAATTCTGTAGATGTACTAATAGGAAATCCTAATATTGACAATATTATTCCATTGTCGAATAAAGTCAGAAAATCAATCCCTTCTCTTTTTAAATTTATTTTTCAAATTCGTCGTAAAAAATACGATGCTGTAATTGATGTATATTCTAAATTAGAAACAAATTTAATTACCTTATTTTCAGGAGCAAAATACAAAGTTTCCTATTATAAATCATATACTAAAATAATCTACAATTATACATACGAACGTTTTGACGCCATAGAGTCTGAACATGGTCTGGCAATTGAAAACCGATTATTATTGCTGAAACCTTTTATTTCAGAAAAAATTACAGATGTTAAACCTAAAATATTTTTAAAGGAATCTGAAATTAACGAAGCAAAACAGCTTTTAAAAAGCTACAACATAGATACTGCCGAAAAACCACTTATTATGTTTGGTATTTTAGGAAGCGAAGTTTACAAAACTTATCCTCTTGAGGGAATGGCAAAAATTATAGATTTTACAGTTGCCAAAACAAATGCAACCATAATTTTTAATTACGTTCCGTTTCAAAAAGATTTAGCTTTAGAAGTATATAATTACTGCAGTGAAGAGACAAAAAAACATATTGTTTTCGATTTATACTGTACAGACCTTCGTCCGTTTTTAGCTTTACTTTCTCAATGTGAAATGTTGATTGGAAATGAAGGCGGTGCAGTAAATATGGCGAAAGCTCTTGAAATTCCAACTTTTTCAATTTTTACACCTTCTGTTAGAAAAGAAACTTGGCAGATATTCGAAAATGAAGCCAAAAATGCTTCAATACATTTAAAAGACTTAAAACCTGAAATATACGAACAGCATACTGAACAATATATTAAGGAACATACTTTTGAATATTACGCTGAATATCCTTTGCCTTTAATGCTGGAAAAATTAGAAACTTATTTTCAAGAATATAAAAATTGAGATAAGTAAAAACGTCAAATGAATACTATTGATAAACAAAAACTGTCGGTTTTAATTATTACTTTTAATGAAGAGAGATATATAAAATCTCTTCTTGAAGATATTGATTTTGCTGATGAAATCATCGTAGTAGATTCTTACAGTACAGATTCAACAGCTGAAATAGTCAAAACATTCGCTAATGTTAATTTGATTGAGAAATCATTTGTTGATTATACTTCTCAAAGAAATTTTGCCATAGATCAGGCAAGAAACAATTGGATATTATTTATTGACGCTGACGAACGTTTAACTCCAGAACTTAAATCTGAAATCATTTCAACGATACATCGTAAAGACAATGTAAGTGCTTATTTGATTTACAGAATTTTTATGTTTAAAAACCGTAAATTACGTTTTAGCGGCTGGCAGACTGATAAAATTTTCAGGCTTTTTAATAAAACAAATTGCAGATATACAGAAGACAGAATGGTTCACGAAAAATTAATCGTGAATGGTGAAACTGCTGTTTTAAAAAATAAAATTATTCATTTTTCATATACTTCATTTCAAGAATATAAATTGAAAATGTATAAATATGGTGTTTTAAAAGCCAATGAAAAAATAAAAAAAGGACGGAAACCAGCTCGATTATTACTGTATTTCCATCCTCTTTATACATTTTTATATCAATATTTGATCCGTCTTGGTTTTCTAGACGGCACAAAAGGAATAACGATTTGTTACTTAAATGCCTATAGTATTTATATACGCTACAAAGAATTTTTCAGGATTACTTCTTCCAGAATTTAAGTTTCTTTTTTAAGCGTTTCTTTCTGTAAAACTGCTCTTGAAAATCAGAAGTGTATTTCCATAAAGTATCAAAAGTTTTTTGCTCAGATTCTTTGTATAATTTTGAATATTCGTTACTCATAACCGCAACCATTTCTTTTACAGGAGTTAAACGGCATAAGTTTTTCATTCTCATTTCAAAACTCATCGAATTATGAAATTCCATTCTGTTTAAATCAACAAGAAAAAAATCATAATTTCCTTCGTTATTCTTTTTAATTAAAGTATTTCCCGGAGAATGATCTAAAAACTCAATTCCCTTTTCGTGAAGTCCAAAACTGAATCTCGTAAATTGTCTTAATATATTTTCATGATCTGGATAATCAGGAATTTCCACAAGTTCTCTGTAAGTCAAATCAGCATTTAAATGTTCGCTAACATAATAGCTGTCTTTTAATCCCAGAATATTAAAATTTTCAAGAAATGCAATAGGCTCAGGAGTTCCAATTCCTTTCTCTAATAAAATAGTTGCATATTCAAAAGAGCGCCTTGCTTTTGATTTTCTAAAATACCTGTATGCAATTTTATTAATCAAATTAGGAATTTTAAATGATTTTATATTGATTGTCTTCCCGTTAAAATCAAATAACTTTATTTTGTTACGATCTCCATTTCCAAAAAGTTCTCCGGTAGAACTAAACATTTTGATTTTATCAAGTATTGATTCAGTATTGTTTCCGAAAATTGGATTTACTTTAAAATTCATCAGGTTTTTATTTATAAACAACAAAAGTACACATCCGTTCTAAGACTTCAAATTATTATTGTATTTTCGCAAAAAAAAGAAGAAATGTCCCATAAAAAAAGTATTTTTTTAGAAACTCATAACATAAACAATAGAGCAGGCGGTTTAGGAACTTTTAATTATGAATTAATAAAAGGCTTATCTGGTTTAGATTTTGAAAATTACGAATTAACCTTAAACTCCTCTAATCCTGATATTCTAAAAGAAGAATTTAAAGACAAATTTAAATATCATAAATACACAAGTTTATCGAGGCATCCTTTGTTTAGAATAAGAAAAAAATACGATTTATGGCATTCTGTAAATCAAAATATAAAAGTTGAACCTTATCATTGCAATAAATATCTTTTGACTGTTCATGATGTAAATTTTGTTGACGAGGTTTCTTCAGATCCTAATCATCGTGTTAACAGACTCTTTAATGCCAAATTAGAAAAATCTACAGCAATTACTTATATATCAGAATTTGCAAAAGCTGAAACACACAAACATTTTAAAGTACCAAATGTACCTGAATATGTAATATATAACGGAAACCCTATTTCTACATTATTAGATACATCTAAATATGTTGCCGATGTTCCTGTCGATAAACCATTTTTTTACGCTATTGGTGATTTTATTGAAAGAAAGAATTATGAGTCGATTATTAATATGATGAAATTAATAAAAGACTTTAATCTAATTATTTCTGGGAACAACAATAAAAAATACGGTGAAGAAATAAAAAAATTAATTGATGATAACGGTTTAACAAACCAAGTATTTTTAACCGGAAAGGTCAGCGATGAAGGCAAACAGTTTTTTATGAAAAATTGTACTGCGTTTCTTTTCCCTTCTATTAGAGAAGGTTTTGGTTTACCGCCAATAGAAGCTATGAGTTTTGGAAAACCTACTTTTTTATCTGATAAAACTTCCCTTCCGGAAATTGGAGGAAATGCTTCTAAATATTGGTCTAATTTTGATCCGGAATACATGAAAACAGTATTGTTTGACGGATTAAATGATTTTGAAAACAATAAAGAACAATACGAAACGATCTATAAACAAAGAGCTGCATGTTTTAACTGGAAAACAGCAGCCTCAGAATATTTAGATGTTTACAAAACTGTTCTACAGTAATTTCAATTTTTAAGCCAAAAAGTATAAATAATTTCAACTGACTATAGCCCCAAAAAATGCTGAATATAACCCTAATAAGTCTTGATAACCTGGGAATGAATGATCACATTAGAACTACTCTTGAAAAAGAAGGACATAATGTGAAACATATAAATTTTAAGCACTTTAAGTACAAATATCCTTCTATATTTCATAAAATTCATAATTTTATTCTAAAGGCATTTTTTAAAACTAATCTTAAACATCAGCATCACGGCAGAGAAATTATAAAGGAGTTAGAAAAAAATGAAAAACAAGATGTAATCTTAACTATAAAAGGTGATTTTATAGATCCTAAAAGTACGTTGGAGTTTAAAAAACATGCAAAAA
This sequence comes from Flavobacterium ginsengiterrae, assembly GCF_039539785.1. Classification (NCBI taxonomy): domain Bacteria; kingdom Pseudomonadati; phylum Bacteroidota; class Flavobacteriia; order Flavobacteriales; family Flavobacteriaceae; genus Flavobacterium; species Flavobacterium ginsengiterrae. The sequence goes on from NZ_BAABDU010000004.1 coordinate 486,088, forward strand.
AAACAATTGGTTTTTTTAATGATAACATATATCGCTGTCCTAACATTAAACGTGTTTTAGACAGTTACGATGAAGTTTATTCATTTGAAAAAGAAGACTGTGAAAAGTTTGATCTTAAATTTGCTTCTAACTGGATTTACACAAAAAAAGAAGATCAAGATAAAAATACTTTTGAATACGATGTTTTTACTATTTGTTCAATTGATAAAAGGTTACCAATTTTAATACGAATTGCCGAAGAATTAAGATCTAAGAAAATAAACTTTAAGTTTATTGCATTTTCAAAAAAACATAAACCAAGCGACGATCATATTACTTACATCAATAAGTTTTTGACATTATCTGAAGTAGATAATTACGTAAGTAAATCAAAAGTTTTGATGGATATTAATAGAGACGGTCAAATTGGTTTAACATTTCGAGTATTTGAAAGTTTAGGATTAGAAAAAAAACTTATTACAACAAATGCCGATATCAAAAACTATGATTTCTATAATCCAAATAACATTTTAATTATTGACGAAAAAAATCCTGTAATTCCAAAGTCTTTTTTCGAAAATGAATATGAAAAAATTCCAGACGAAATTTTTAATAAGTATACCGTTGAAGGATGGATCAAAAATGTAGTTTATTAAAAAACATTAATTAAAAAGAGGGATAAATTTGAGTTTCAAATTTATCCCTCTTTTTTTATTTAAATAAAAACTTAAACCATTGTCCAAAGTTTTTTTTATAAATGAAAAATTTAGAAAGAGTCAGTCTTTTTTCCTTTTGAATAAAATTTTTAATCTCAATTATATCTTTCGTTGGGAAGAAATCTAATTTCTTCCATCTTTCAGGCTCTATGTAATAGAAATTTCTAAACTCTTTAAAATTAGTTTCGTTAACCTTAACCCACTTATTTAAAAAGTCTTTATTTGTTTCTTTGTTATGTCCCCAATTTTCAAATTTAAATCTTAATTCTTCTTCAGTTCTTGATAAAGATTCATGTAAAACAAGATTATCTGTATAAATAACCTGAGCTTTAACCCTTCTGCCATTGACATATTCAGGATTGTTAGTTGCAAATATCGCCTTAGTAGGTTTATCTACATAAAGAATACCACTTGAAGTATACTTATACAGAATAACCCAAAAAGCAGCAACTTGAATTGTCTTCTTTAAAGGCTGTTTAATATAAGAATCATATTTTCTAAGATCAGCGACAAACCTCTTAAAATCAACAAAATATTCATCGCAGTCAATTTGAATCAGCCAATTTCCCAATCCCATTTTTTGAGAAAGCAGTTTTCTCTCTCTAATTTCACACTGCATTGTTGTAAATTCCGGAACATAAAAATCATCTTCATAAATAACAATTTTCTTATCGACATCAAAAACCCGAAGCCATTCAAAAAAAGAATTGTCAATATTAAAATATTCCCCATTCCATGTTCGTCTATTTTTATCAATTGCTAAAAAAACTGTATCAGCCTCTGCATATACCGTTGGCAGTGAATTTTTTAACAACTCATAATCATACGAAACTAAATAACCTACTTGTATCTTACCTATCATTAAAGTCAATATAAAACTTGTTGCAAGTTAGTATATAATATCTATTTTTGTCAAAATAAAAACCAATATGGCTTAAAAACTGTATTATTTTTTTAATTGATTTACTTTAGCTTCAAACTAAAAAACTATCAAAAAATTATCTCAAAATCAATTCAATTATGAAAATTTGTTTAATCAGCTTTGATTTCTTTAATTTCGATCACAATATAATTCTTGAGCTCAAAAAAAGAAATATTGAAGCTGAACATATTGATATATCTAAATTTATATATAAGTACACTTCAATTTTAGACAGAGTATCAAATTTTTTCAACAAAAAGATTCTTAAAAAAAATAAAAAGATAATCGAAATGGAAAAAGACGTTTTAAAACGTCTTAAAAATCTTGGCCAGCAGGATGTAATTTTAGTAATGCGTCCTGACTGTTTATCAAAAGAAACTCATTTACAAATTAAAACTTTTACTGATAAGTATATCGCATACATTTACGACAGCTGTAAAAGATTTCCAATTGATCATTTACTGGATGGTATATTTGATGAAATCTTTTCATTTGACTTTGTCGATGTAACAAAATATAATTTTAAATTCATTTCTAATTTTATCTATAATGATAAAAAAGAACTTCCTGCAAAAAATGTAAATGACAATATTTTTATAATTGTATCGATTGATGAACGTTTTAACTTTTTAAACAATCTGGCAAATTACCTTTCTGACCATAATATTAAATTCAAGTTTATTGCTATTGGAAAAAAGGCACCAAAAAACATCAATAAAAATATAATTTACCAGCGCAAAAAACTTTTTGCCGAAGATTTACAAGACGATTTAGAAAACTCAAAAATTTTTCTTGACTTAATTCGACATGACCATAATGGTTTAAGCTTTAGAATTTTTGAAGCTATGGCTATGCAAAGAAAAATTATAACGACCAATCAATCAATCAGTCAATATGATTTCTACAATCCGAATAATATTCTAATTCTTGATGAAAATAAAACTATAGATATAAATCCAGATTTCCTTACAACGCCTTACGAACCTTTAAGTGATGAAATATATCACAAATACACCGTTGAAAATTGGGTAAAAACGGTTTTTAAATTATAAGTTATTTAATTAAACTCAGAATTTTTTGTTCAATAGAAGAAATTGAAAAAGGCTCTATAACATTTTTTGATCCAGAACTTACTTTTTCCCAAACTTCTTTACTTTGATATAAAAGTATAATATTATCTACTATTTCCTGACTTGTATTACCAACCATAATACTTTTATTATCATAAAAATTAAAGCCTTCTGCCCCAATATCTGTTGTAACTAACGGAAGTCCAAATTCCAGGCTCTGCCCTATTTTTCCTTTAATTCCTGCACCGTATCGAAGCGGTGCGACAAAAATTCTTGAATTTAAAAAATAAGGTGCAACATTTTCTGCATAACCTAAAACTTTAAATTTATCAGAGTTCAAATTAACAACTGATTCCGGAGGATTACTCCCAATAATAGTTATTGAAATTTCAGGATTAGATTTCCATAACAAAGGCATAATTTCTTTAGCAAGATAATTTACCGCATCAACATTTGGTTTATGATCAAAACCTCCTATAAACAGTAAATCTTTTCGTTCATCAAAAGAAGGCGAATTATTGTTTTCTAAATATTGATGAATGTTACTAATACTTATTATTTTAGATTCTTCATTGTAATATTTCTGCAGTGTTTCTTTTTCAACATCAGAAATCACAATGACTTTCTCTGCTTTTTTACAATTTTCAAGTTCCAGCTTCAAAAATTTATCTGCTTTTTTCATTACACTGGAATTATTCGTTAACTCTGATTCTCTCTTAAATCTCAAATAATGAAAATCTACCATATCAAAAAATAATTTCGCGCTTGGCTTATATTTTTTAACAATTGGATAATATTTTGCAAAAATTTCAGGTCTGTGCAGCCAGGCAAAATCTGCAAAAGGCAGAACTTGTTCTACAAAATCTTTTTTTGTTATTAATTTACCTGATTTATCTATTGCAGGTTCATATACCACAGCTCCTAAATCTCTAAAAAATTGTAAATAATCTGTAGTAAAACGATATTCTTTAAAATCTGCCAGTAAAAAAACGCCTATATCATTTTTAATAAGCAGTTTTATAATTTCAGTCAAACGTCTTGATCCTGAATCTTTATCATATTCAGGCAGTTTAGTATCAACTATTATAACATTTGTTTTGTATTTTAAATTACTCGTAAAATCAAGTACTTTTTTTTGTTTTTGAAATTTTCGCGCTAACGATTTTAGCCTAAAATATAATTTTACTGCTTTAAACATTTGTGGTATTTTAATATTTGTTATTTGCCTTGTAATTCAACAACGATCTTCGAATAAATTATTATTATATTTTCGTTGAGAGGAAATAATTTTAACTCCAAAAATAGTTTATTTTTGACATTTTAAAAGCTACTTTTTAATAATGTAGAAATGGCATTTAGTTTTTGCTTTAAATAAAAACTAAAATCAGAATTTAATATTACAAGATTATGAACGAAGAAATCCTCAACGCTTACGAAGTTATAAAAGAAGGAGGCATTATACTTTATCCAACAGATACCGTATGGGGAATTGGATGTGATGCAACTAATGCCGAAGCCGTTGCCAAAATATATAAATTAAAACAGCGTGCAGAAACACAAAGCATGATTGTTTTAATGAATGGAGAAAAGATGATGTACAATGTTTTTAAAAACATTCCTGAAGTTGCCTGGCAGATTTTAGACCTTTCTGAAAAACCTACAACTTTAATTTTAGACGACGCCAGAAATGTAGCTCCAAATGTGATTTCGGCTGATAAATCGCTTGGAGTTCGATTGGTAAAAGAACCTTTTTGCTACAAACTAATGGAAAGAATGAAAAAACCTTTGGTTTCTACATCAGCTAATATTTCCGGACAGCCAACCCCAATGTCTTTTAAAGATATTAGTCCCGAAATTATCAATGGTGTTGACTATGTGGTAAAACTGAATCAGGATAAAGTGGCGGGAAAACCTTCGACAATTATAAAACTGACAAACGATTCACAAGTAAAAATAATCAGAAAATAGATTTTAGATTTTAGATTTTAGATTTTAGATTTTAGATTTTAGATTTTAGATTTTAGATTTTAGATTTTAGATTTTAGATTTTAGATTTTAGATTTTAGATTTTAGATTTTAGATTTTAGATTTTAGATTTTACTTATAAAAAAATGGATGAGATAAATCTCATCCATTTTTTTTATCTACAAAACTTAGTAAAACTTAGAAGCTTAGCACCTTAGAACCTTAACAACTTAAAAATCAAACCTTCTTCAAACTCTCAATCAGCCAGTCGATATCATCTTTTGTGTTATAGTGGCTGAAAGAAATTCGGAGATTTGGGAGTTTTAAATCCGTTTCTGAAAGCATTTCTTTTAAAACATGTGAAGGTTTTATGCTTCCGGACTGGCATGCACTTCCTCTGGAAACTGCAATTCCTTTCATATCCAGACTAAACAAAAGCATAGAGGTTTTATCTGTAGAAAATGGCAGTGTAATATTGATAATATTATAGAAATCTTCTTTTTTTCCATTAATTGTAAAACCTGGAAAATCAGCTTCTAACTTTTCAATCAGATATTTTTTTAAGTCAGAAATATATTTTCTTTCCTGATCTAAATTTTCATACGAAACAGATAATGCTTTTGCCATTCCGGCAATCTGATGTACAGCTTCTGTTCCGGCGCGTAATCCCTTTTCTTGTTCCCCTCCAAAAATTAAAGGCTGTAAACCCGAATTCTTTCTAATAAAAGCAAAACCAACACCTTTTGGTCCGTGAAATTTATGTGCACTTGCTACAATAAAGTCTACAGGCGTTTTTTGAAGATCAATTTCAGTTTTTCCAACCGACTGAACCGTATCTGAATGAAATAAGGCATTATATTGCTTACAAATAACTCCTACTCTTTCTAAATCTAAAACAGTTCCTGTTTCATTGTTTACATGCATTAAACTAACGATGGTTTTCTTTTCGTCTGCCAATAAATTAGAAAGATGCGTTAAATCGATACTTCCGTCATTATTTACATTTACATAATCAACCTGAATATTGTAATCTGATTGCAAAGCCAAAGTGGTATACAAAACTGCGTGATGTTCAATTTTTGATGTAATGATTCTCTCAACTTTAAGATCTTCAACTGCCGATCTTAAAATCCAGTTATCAGCTTCTGTCCCGCCCGAAGTAAAAAGAATTTCCTGCGCAGAGCAATTTAAATGTTTTGCAATATTTTTTCTTGAAAGCTCTAAAATCGTTTTAGCATTTCGTCCAAAACTATGTGTAGATGATGGATTTCCAAAATCCTCGCTCATAATTTTTGTCATTTCCTGAATAACTTCAGGACGCATCGCAGTCGTTGAGGCGTTATCGAGATATACTTTTTTCATTATTGCAAAGTTATGAAATATCAATTGTCTAATCTTAAATATCAATTGCCAAATTTTTCACTATTTTTGGCACAAATAAAATTACGATGAAAAAATATGCAAGCCTTATATTTCTGGCGTTTTTGTTAAACGGCTGCGACGATGGTGATTTAACTGTAGACGAAATTAATTTTGATAATGTCACCCCGGTTAGTTGTTCGCCATTTGTTGAAAACTCTCTTATTACAGATCCTACAATAATCTACAAACTAAAAAGTCAGGAAGCTATGGTTTTACAACTTCCGCATGCTGAAGGTCTTGTAAATGATAATGGTTCTGTAACTTATGACATAGACAATTCACAATATCGTGTTTTATACAGAGCTTATAACGGAACTGTGGCAAAAGACAATATATGCGGTACAATTCCGCCGAGTTCACCAAACGTTACAGAAGAATGGATAGGATCTGCCGGAAAAATAAAAATTGTTAGTTCGCAGGTTCCTACAGAAACAGATGCGAATGATTCATATCGAATAAAAGCATACAATCATGTAATTACATTTGAAAATATTACTTTTCAAAAACCAGCAGGCCCGCAGGTCGAAGCATTATTTGAATATGGTACTTTTCAAACTACTGTAACTCCAGCTGATTTAACATTTCAAAATACTGATACCGGCGAAGCATTTAAATGTGATGACAATACAAAAGTTTACAACTACAATGCATCATTTACTTTAATGGTAGAAAACTTAGATCCTGCTTTATTGGCTAATGAAGCAACTCTTCCGGGACAGCCAAGATCTCAGCCAATAAGCGCAACAACAAACAAAGTCGTTTATAGAAATTTCGTTAATGGATCTGGAAGTATTACTAATACTTATAATTTTTGTGCAGCACAAATTCCAACTTTACCTGCTTTAAATGAAACCTGGATTGGTGCTGATACTAGTACAAGCAAAAAAGCAACTATAGAAGTTACTACAGAAAAAATAGGTGACAGCACTATTATACATACTGTCGTTTTAAAGAATGTACTGCTAACAAAAGGAAACAGTTATTTCCAATTAGGAAGCAGTTTCCTTTTAGGAAAAATTACAGTAGACTTATAACAAAAAAACATTTTTAAGAAAATAAATACTTGTTTTTTTCTTACAAAAAAACGTCTGATTTTCTGCATTGATTTTAATCAAAAATCGCATGAAAATCAGACGTTTTTTTACGTCTAAAAAGTAAGTTTTTTAAACCCCGAAAATTATTTTATTTGTTATTCTGGCGAATATAAACTTCGGTTGCACCCAAGCCGTATTTTTGATAATTGGCATCCCGAAAATCAATTCCGTCATAACGGCCTAATAAAAAATCAAGTTCGGCTTTTAAAACACCTTCGCCAACGCCGTGTATAAAAACAATTTTTGGAATACGATTTTTTATAGCAAACTCAATATGTCTTTTTGCCGTTTCTGTCTGCAGAGTCAAAATATCATAATTTGACATACCGCGTTTATTTGGAACCAGTTTTTCGATGTGTAAATCAAATTCCGGAGCAGTAATTTCTCGTTTATCCTTCTTTTCCTTTACAAAACTTCTTGGTTTTGGCTCAGTTTTCTCTTTTGTAATTTCTTCTAAATCAATTCTTTTAATAGAATTCATTAAATTACTGGAATCCTGAATTTTAACCAATTCATTGACAAAAAATGTCATCATAAAACCATCCTCAGTTTCTATCGAAACTTCATTGTTTTTTACCGAAAGTACTGTTCCGTTTATCGCCTCGTCTAAAACCGAAACCTTATCTCCTTTAGTCAGCATCCTGTTCTTCTTTTTCTTGATTTTTACTTGGTGTTTTGGCACTCAGCTGCATCATTCCATACATAAAAACAGCGATTGCAATAACCATTATATAGATGTTTTTTTGATCTGAAACCTGCTCATACAATGCAACTGAAATAGCAAGAATCATAATTAAAATTTTAAACGTTTTCATTTTTCAAAGTTTAAGAATCCAAAAGTATAAAACTTTAAACTAGCAGTTGTTTTCTTTTGAAATGTTATCCAATATTTTTTTGTAAAATTGTAAAAAAATCATCTAGTGAATTTAGAGAAATATATGATCCCGTGCCTGTTCAAAAAACTCTTTGGTTTTGAGTGTTTGGGCTGTGGTTTTCAGCGTTCTTTATTCTTACTTTTTAAAGGTGAATTTTCAGCCGCCTTTTATATGTATCCGGCTATTTATACTACCCTGCTTTTTTTAATTTTACTGGCACTTTATTATTTAGATAAATCAAGAAATTACCAAAAAATTATCTGGAAAGCGGCTACTCTAAATGTCATTTTTATGTGCATTGGTTATTACTACAAACACTTCTATCTTTAATTTTTGAGTAGGATTTATTTCTTAATCTGATTTAAAATATCGTTCATCATTTCAATTTGAACTTTTTGAATTTCGATTAATTCCTGCTGCTGATGCATTATCAAATGATCAATTTTATCATGAATCATTCGGATTTCTAATTCGGATTTTAGATTAATCATATAATCTTTTTTGGCACGATTTCTATCTTTTTCCTCCTGACGATTTTGACTCATCATAATTACCGGAGCCTGAAGTGCGGCAATGCAGGATAAAATCAAATTAAGTAAAATAAACGGATACGGATCAAATCCTTTGTTGACCAAAATATAAACATTTGAGCCAATCCAAACGATAATAAAAACAACAAACGAAATAATAAAAGTCCAGCTTCCGCCAAAATCGGCTACTTTATCGGCTATTTTTTGCCCCAGGTTTCTAGTTTCTTCTTCATCTTCTACAATACTTACAATCGATTTATCTTCTTTTAAAGACGAAATAACATTTTTTTCCAGATCGGAAAGCATACCTATTTCTGTAGACAAATAGTTAGAAATGTATTTTTGGCGATACTCATTTAATTCCTGAACCGAAATAGAATCATCTTCACAAAATGAAGGATGTTCTTTAACAATAAGACTTAAAATAGGATCATGAATAGATTTACCGTAAATTTTCTCACTTTCGGGGAAGGAAATATTAGAAATCGAACTTTTAAAAGTTGAATTATTTTTCATTTTTAAGAATTTTTATCTGCTAATTTACACAAATAACTTCTTAAGAATCACATAAAATAAAAGCCATTTTAGATACATTATTTATCACAAATACCATTCTTAAAACAAAAATTCTTTAGTTAATTCATGTCCTTATTTACAAAAAACACCTTACTTTTAACGTTTTAAAATATCCACTCAATTTTTTTATTGTGACAAAAGACAATATCATACAAAATATTAAGGCTTTAAAGAGCCATTCTAATATAAATTACGGTATCAAAACCAAAACAGAAGATTTTACCGAGAAGCTTTTTTATACACTTTTTGATTCGAATGCCGCTCTGGACGAAAGCATTGACGAGCTTGAAATTCGTTTTAAAGAAATTGCCGTTCTAGCCTGCAAAAAGCCCGAAAATCTCTGCGAATCAATCTGGGATCGATTTGTAGAAAAACTTCCGGGTGTTTTAGAAAAACTAAATCAGGACGCGGCTTACATTTTAGAAAACGATCCGGCTTCAAACAGCATTGATGAAGTTTATTTGGGATATCCCGGATTTTACGCCATTGCGATTTACAGACTAAGCCACGAATTATACAAACTGGATTTACTATTATTTTCGAGATTAATGAGCGAATATGCACATAGAATTACCGGAACGGATATTCACGCCGGCGCCGATATTGCTTCGCCGTTTTTTATTGATCATGCTACCGGAATTGTTATTGGCGAAACCACTGTAATTAAAAAACACGTTAAAATTTATCAGGGTGTAACTTTGGGAGCTTTAAGCGTAAGCAAAGACATGAAAAATGCTAAACGACACCCAACCGTTGAGGCCAATGTATGCATTTATGCCAATGCTACAATCTTGGGCGGAGGCACTATTATTGGCAAAAACAGCGTAATAGGCGGAAACTCATGGATTACTAAATCTATTCCCGAAGATTCTATCGTACTAAACACCACCACAACAGAAGTTAAAATAAAAGAAAAAAAATAAAAATGGGTCCACAGAAATTGCTAAACCTGATTGGAAATACTCCATTAATGGAAACTGTCAATCTGGTTAAAAATAAAAACGTTAAACTTTTACTGAAACTGGAAGGAAACAATCCGGGCGGAAGCGTAAAAGACAGAGCGGCATATAACATGATTGCAGCAGCCCTTGAAAGAGGCGAAATTAAAAAAGGAGATAAATTAATTGAAGCAACAAGCGGTAATACCGGAATTGCCCTTGCTATGATTGCGCAATTATTTGGAATAGAAATAGAATTGGTTTTACCGGAAGATTCTACAAAAGAAAGAACACAAACCATGCGTGCTTACGGCGCTACGGTTATTTTAACGCCTGCTGAAGAAGGAATTATTGGCTCAAGAGATTATGCCGATAAAAAAGTGGCTCAAGGTGGTTATTTAATGCTGAATCAGTTTGCAAATGATGACAACTGGAAAGCACACTACAAAACTACCGGACCCGAAATATGGAACGATACCGAAGGAACCGTTACACATTTTGTGTCAGCAATGGGAACTACAGGAACCATTATTGGAACTTCGACTTATTTAAAAGAAAAAAATCCAGCGGTTCAGATTATTGGTGCACAACCAAGCGACGGGTCTCAGATTCCGGGTATTCGTAAATGGCCTCAGGAATATTTACCTAAAATTTTTGATGCTTCAAAAGTAGATACTGTAGTCGATGTAAGCGAAGAAGAAGCCAGAGAAATGACAAAAAGACTCGCTCTTGAAGAAGGTGTTTTCGCAGGAATGAGCAGCGGCGGTTCTGTTGCAGTTGCCCTTAAAATCGCAGAACAATTAGAATCAGGAGTTGTGGTTGCCGTTATCTGCGACCGCGGAGACAGGTATTTGTCTTCGGATTTATTTGACTAATTTTTTTTAGATACAAAGTAACAAAGATCCAGAGTTGCAAAGTTTTTTCAATCTCTCTAAAAACCTTTGTCACTTTGTATCTCTGAACCTTTGAAACTGAAAAGAAAAAATGAACTACAGAAAACTAGGAAAAACAAATTTTAATATCTCTGAAATCTCTCTGGGAACCTGGCAGGTTGGCGGAAAATGGGGATCAGGATTTAATGATAAAACGGCTGATGAACTTATAAACACAGCAATTGACAATGGCGTAAATTTTATTGATACTGCCGATGTCTACGAAAACGGATTGAGCGAAACTGCTGTGGGCCGAGTGGTTCGTTCGCGTTCTGAACGTATTTATGTCGCTACAAAATGCGGACGCCAGATTAACCCGCACGTAAATGAAGGTTACCAGCCAAAAGTGCTTCAAAAATTTGTGGAAGACAGCTTAAAAAGAACCGGTTTAGAAACTCTGGATTTAGTTCAATTACACTGTCCGCCAACAGAAGTATATTATCGTCCTGAAATTTTTGAACTTTTTGACCGCTTAAAAGAACAGGGTAAAATCTTAAATCTGGGTGTTAGCGTTGAAAAAGTTGAAGAAGCTTTAAAAGCAATTGAATATTCGAGTGTGACGACCGTTCAGATTATTTTTAATTTATTTCGTCAGCGTCCTTCGCAGTTATTTTTCTCAGAAGCCCAAAAGAAAGACATTGGAATCATTGCGCGTGTTCCTCTTGCAAGCGGACTTTTAACGGGTAAATTTGATGCTAAAACGACTTTTGACGCTCAGGATCACCGTAATTTCAACCGAAACGGAGATGCTTTTGACAAAGGCGAAACTTTCTCCGGAATTGATTATGATTTAGGATTAAAAGCTGTTGAAGAATTAAAAGCTTTATTTCCGGAAACCACTAACCTCGCTCCTATTGCTTTGCAGTGGATTTTAAGCTTTAACGAAATAAGCTGCATTATTCCGGGAGCTTCAAAAGAAAGCCATGTACTTTCTAACTTATCTGTTTATGATTTAACGAAATTGTCTTCTGAACAAATTTCGGCAATGAATAAAATATACGAAGATTATATAAAACCTTCTGTACACCATCTTTGGTAATTTTTTTTAAAAGATTCTGAGATGTTAAGGTTCTAAGATACTAAGTCTTTTATATGCATAGGAACTTAACATCTTAGAATCTTTTTTACCGTTTTACGCAACCCTTTTACTAAAGAAACATCTTACTAATAAAACTAACCCTAAAATTCACTAACCATGAAAAAACTAAGTTTTATTCTATTTTCTGTTTCTTTAATATTTGCCTCTTGCAGCAGTAACGATGAAGAATCTGCAGAAGAAACCTCAAAAAGACTAGACAAAATGTATACTGAAATCATCGCAATTTCATTAGTCAATACAGAAACCTGTACAAATCCGGACGAATGGGGTTATGAATTAATCAGTTCATCAGCGTGTGGAACTAACAGAGGTTACATTTTGTATTCTAAAAAAGCTGATAAGATTAAACTTGATGCTAAAATAAAAGAATATCAAAAGCTAAGATCTGAATATGTGATAAAATGGAATGTTTTAAGCGATTGTGCTCCTACGAACCCGCCAAACAGCGTAAAATGTGTTGATGGAAAAGCATCTCTTGTTTTCTAGAACCTGAAATAAAGCGAAATAAAAAAGCTTATTAAGAGTTTATTTTAAACCTTAATAAGCTTTTTTATTAGTTAATATCGAATTCGATTTTAAATTCGGCGCCTCTGTTTTTACCTTCGCTTACAGCGCTCAGTCGGCCTTTATTTTTTTCGATTATTTTTTTACATAAATAAAGTCCAATTCCGGTAGAAGATTCATTTGCCGTTCCTAATCGGCTCATTTTGGTAAACTTCTTAAACAATTCATCTATTTGATGTTTGTCAAAACCAATTCCTTTATCAGCAACAGTAATTATTAAATGAGCTTGTTCTTTATAAATTCTGACTTTAATTTCACTGTCAAAATAAGAAAACTTCACAGCGTTGCTAATTAGATTTACTACAACCTGAACCAGAAGTCCTTCATCAATTCTAAGCTTCGCTTCATCAGTTTCAATACTCAAATTAAGCACTATATTTTTATCTAGTAAACGCTGTTCTACCTGTTCATTAATAAAAGGCAGAATATTTTGAAAAGAAATTATTTTAGACTCATTTGTTATTTTTGAGATTTGATCCTGCTCTTTTAAAAGTTTAATGAAATTTTCAATGTATCGAAACTGCAAATTGGTCGATTCGCAGATCAAATCTGCCAGATGTTTTACAGATTCAGATGGATTTTCGCTTAAAATTAATTTTGCCAGACCTTGCGGATTTCCTGCGAAATTTTTTAAATCATGCGAAAGCATATAAATCAAATCCTGTTTTTCATTTATAAAGCTTTCAGATTCATAGATAGATTCCTGAATATTACACATTAACAAACCAGCTTCATCCGTATATTCTGTTGGAAGAATCGACAATTTTCTACTGTTTCTGTAATCATTTAGAGACTTTGATGCAATAGAAATAGGCTCTATAAGCTGTTTTAAAACTAAAAGTGTTATTGCTGTGGCTAACAATGTCATTATTAAAGAAAAAACTAAAATTGACGTTGGAGAAACTGTATGTTCGAAAAAAAGAACAAAAAAAAGGATTCCGATTAGCGGAATATGAATACCTACAAAAGCAACAAACAAAAATTTAAACGCATAACTTTTTTTCAAAAAGCCAATTTGCGAAAGGTTATGATATAATTTCATAATACATAACAAAACTATAGGTTAGATACTGCAGCTTGGGGCTTAATAACAAAAACAAAGTTAACTTTTAAAGTTAATTAAACTAGCAATTTACATAATTTGATAAAATATTATGAAAATAAAATTTGTAAAAGTTTACAAAGGCTTATTTTTGCGCTATGGGAAGAAAAAATACAGACAAAGTTGTCTTTCATCAAATTCAGGTTCTTGATGCCGGAGCAAAGGGAGTATCAGTAGCAAAAGCTCCTGACGGAAAAGTTATCTTTATTCCAAATGTGGTTCCTGGAGATGTTGTTGATGTACAAACATTCAAAAAAAGAAAAGCATATTACGAAGGAAAAGCCGTAAAATTTCACGAATTATCAGAACACCGTATTGATCCAATCTGTGAACATTTTGGTGTATGCGGCGGATGCAAATGGCAGAATATGAAATACAGCCAGCAGCTGTATTACAAACAAAACGAAGTAAAAAATCATTTACAGCGTATTGGAAAAGTTGAATTACCTGAATTTGAAACTATTTTAGGTTCAGAAAAACAGTTTTTCTACAGAAATAAAATGGAATTTTCGTTTTCTAACAGCCGTTGGTTAACCGAAAAAGAAATTGGAAGCACAGAAGATTTAGGAAACAGAAATGCATTAGGTTTCCATATTCCAAAAATGTGGGATAAAATTCTTGATATTGAAAAATGCCACTTACAGGAAGATCCTTCAAACGCCATTAGAAACGAAATCAGAGCTTTTGCAAACGAGCATAATTTAGCTTTCTTTAACCCAAGAGAACATTCTGGTCTTTTAAGAACTTTAATGATTCGTACGGCTTCTACAGGCGAAATCATGGTTTTGATTCAGTTTTTTGAAGATGATAAAGAAAACCGAGAATTAGTTTTAGATCACATCTACGAAAAATTCCCGCAGATTACTTCATTGCAATATGTAGTAAATGCAAAACAAAACGATACTATTTACGATCAGGATATCAAACTTTACAAAGGAAGAGATTATATTCTGGAAGAAATGGAAGGTCTAAAATTCAGCATCAATGCTAAATCTTTTTACCAGACCAACTCAGATCAGGCTTACGAATTATACAAAATCACGCGTGATTACGCCGGATTAACCGGAGAAGAAACAGTTTACGATTTATATACAGGAACTGGAACTATAGCGCAGTTTGTTTCTAAAAAAGCAAAAAAAGTAATTGGTGTAGAAAGTGTTCCTGAAGCTATTTTAGACGCTAAAGCAAATGCTGAACGCAATAATATTACCAATTGTGAGTTTTTTGTTGGAGACATGAAAGTGGTATTCAACGAAGCTTTTATTGCACAGCACGGAAAACCGGATGTTATTATTACAGATCCGCCAAGAGACGGAATGCACGCTGCGGTAATTGATCAGATTTTAAAAATTGCTCCTAAAAAAGTAGTGTATGTAAGTTGTAATTCAGCAACACAGGCACGTGATTTAGCTTTAATGGACGAAAAATACAAGGTAACACGAGTGCGTCCGGTTGATATGTTCCCTCAGACACATCACGTTGAAAATGTTGTACTTTTAGAACTTCGATAATTTAAAATTGTAAATGAAAAAAATAATCTCTCTTTTATTACTTTTTACTTTTGGCTTGTCCAGCTGTGAGAAAGATGATATTTGCGATGCAAATACGCCTACAACTCCCAGACTTGTAATTACATTTTATGATAACGCAGCCCCAACTACACTTCGAAATGTTACGAATTTAAAAGTAGTAGGCGAAGGTAAAGAAGATACTGATGCGATTATTTTTAATGAAACGGGAACTTCGGTAACTAAATATTTAACTAATGCGAATACTATATCGCTTCCATTAAAAACAGATGCCGCAACGACAACCTATAAGTTAATTTTTAACGCAACAAGCACAAACCCAAATACAGATGTTTTGACATTTAATTATGCAACTCAAAGTGTTTATGTTTCAAGAGCCTGCGGTTTTAAAACCACATTTACATTAAATCCGCGCGATAACAGCGCAAATTCAGGATTTATAAAAACAGATCCGGCAGGCGACGGTTTTTGGATGCAGAATATAAATGTAGTAAATTCTAATATCGAATTTGAAGATGAAACACACATTAAAGTATATTTTTAGTCTTTGTTTTCTTTTATCAATGTTCTTGGGACATTCTCAGGTGGTAGTAAAAGATACCGTAACAGTAAGAGATCTCGATGATAAAAAACCAAAAACTGAACCCGTAAAACCAGCTGTTCAAAAAGTAAAAAAAGATAGTATTCCCGTTCCTGTAAGAACAGATCGCTATGGTTTAAGAGTAGGTGTTGATTTATATAAATTAACCAGAGCCTTTTATGACAAAGACTATAAAGGAATTGAATTTACAGCAGACTGGCGTTTAACAAAGAAATATTATATTGCTGCCGAACTAGGTTTTGAAGATAAGACTACAGACGACACCAGATTAAATTCTACAGCAACAGGAACGTACATAAAAGGAGGTTTTGATTATAATTTATACGACAACTGGCTTGATATGGAAAACCTTATAACGATTGGTTTACGAGGTGGTTTCAGTTCTTTCAGCCAGGAATTAAACAGTTATAAAATCTACAATCCAAATCCGTATTGGGGAGAACAGCCTCCAGTTGCTGACGGTCAAAAATACAGCGGTTTATCTGCTGCATGGCTTGAAGTTGCTCTTGGTATTAAAGCAAAAGTTTTTAATAATGTATTTGTTGGATTTGGTGTACAGCTGAAACTTTTAGCCATGAACAATAAACCATCGGGATTTGATAATCTTTACATTCCGGGTTTCAACAGAACGTATGACGGAAGTTTTGGAGTAGGATTTAACTATACAGTTTCATATTTTATTCCTATTTACAAGAAAAAGATAGTTGTACCGCAGCTGATAAACGAAACTCCTAAGAAAAAGTAGTTTCTCTAAAATAAAAAAAAGCCTCAGATTTAATAAATTCGAGGCTTTTTTTTAAACTATATAAATCAAGATAACTGAAATTCTACAGCTGCCTTGGCATGTATTAAAGTAGTATCAAAAATAGGAACTGATAAATCACCTTCTTTGATTACTAAAGGAATTTCAGTACATCCTAAAATAATTCCCTCGGCTCCGTTTTTAATAAGTTCATCAGCGATTTCTAAATAACGTTTTTTAGTTTCGTCGGTTACGATTCCTCTTCCTAACTCTTCGAAAATAGTATAATGAACAAAATCTTTCACTTCTTCACTTTCAGGAATTATAGCTTCAATACCTTTTTCTTTGAGTTTATCTTTAAAGAAATCAAGTTCCATTGTAAACTTAGTTCCCAATAAACCTACTTTTTTAAGCTGTTGTTTTTGAATTTCAGCAGCAGTTTCAACCGCAATATGAATCACCGGAACATCAATTGCTTCCTGAAGTCGATCGGCAATTAAATGCATTGTATTGGCGCATAAAACGATAGCTTCTGCCCCGCCCGATTTTAAAAATTCGCATCCTTTAAAAAGCATGTTAAAGGTCGAATCCCAATCGTTGTTATCGTTATTCTTTTTAATATCAGCATAATTAAAAGAATAAACCAAGCACTCAGAAAAATTTAATCCTCCCAGTTTTTCATTTATTCCCAGATTTATAAGTTTGTAATAATCTGAAGTCGAAACCCAGCTTATACCGCCAATAAGTCCAATTTTTTTCATATTGCTGATTTAAAAATTATCCAATTTCTCTAACTCCTTTTATAAAAATCCATTTCATAAAAAGCTTCTCGCCGTCTTTTGTTTTTACCGCTCTAAACTGAGGCGAAATAATAGTGGCAATAACAAATGCCGTCAGCGGAATCCAGATTCCGGTTAATCCTGTATAAGCTGCAATTGTAAATCTGCTTAACAGAAATAAAACTGCGAAACATGCTAATTGATAGAGAAATGCTCTTAATTGTAGTTTTGTCATTTTTTTTCTTTTTGAGGTTCAGAGTTACAAAGGTTCAAAGGCACAAAGTTTTTAAACCTCTGTTTCTTTGAACCTCTGCTCCTTTGTTACTTTATTCGTTAACTTGAAATTTCGTTCTCTTACTTCCTTCGTACATTTCGTATTTTACCAAACGAGCTTCAAGGCTTCCGTTAAAGAGTTTTATTTTTCTGGAAGGTTTTAATCCTACAAATTTTAAAGCTTCAAGATTTGCCGTTATAAACCACGCGTTTGTTCCCGGATAATTTTTCTTTAAAGTATCGCCTATGTTCGCATAAAAACGCTCCATGTGAATATCTAAACGCTCATCATAAGGCGGATTGAAAACCATGTGCAGTTTACCTTCAACTTCTTTTTCAGTATCAAAAAAGTTATTTTCTGAAACCGAAATATAATCTTCAAGATTAGCATTTCTAATATTGTCTTTTGCTTTGCTTACAGCACTTGGCGCTTTATCAAAACCTTTTATAGTATAATGAAACTCTCTTGTTTTCTTCATTAAACTGTCTACGATTGTATCAAACAAATCGTTATCCCAGTCTTTCCATTTTTCAAATGCAAATTCTTTTCGGTTAATATTTGCTGGAATATTGCAGGCAATCATTGCAGCTTCTGCCAGGAAAGTTCCTGAACCACACATTGGATCTAGAAAATGACTTTGACCATCCCAGCCGGATAATAATAGAATTCCTGCTGCTAAAACCTCATTTATAGGCGCAATATTGGTAGCTGTTCTATAACCGCGCTGATGAAGTGAAGCTCCCGATGTATCTAAAGAAACCGAAACCTGATCTTTATCGATATGCACATTGATTCTTAAATCAGGATATTGCTTATCAATACTGGGTCTTTGCCCTGTTCTTTCTCTAAACTGATCGACAATAGCATCTTTACATTTTTGAGAAACAAATTCAGAATGATTAAAATAAGTAGAATGAACCGTTGTATCGATTACAAAAGTCTGATTGGCATTTAAAAATTTCGACCAGTTTAAACCAGAAATTCCTTTGTATAATGCCTGCTCATTATTTGCTCTAAACGAATAAATTGGTTTTAAGATTTTAAGAGCCGTTCTAAGTGATAAATTAGCTTTGTACATAAAACCTTTATCTCCTTTAAAGCTTACCATTCTTACGCCTTTTTCTACATCCTGAGCTCCCAGAGTGCGTAATTCTTTTTCTAATATTTCTTCAAAACCAAAAAAACATTTGGCTATCATTCTAAAATTTTCTTCCATTTTTTCTTTTAATTAAAAAAAACTAAAAAATGCACTACGGTACATCTCTAACAATGAACGATTACTGATATCGCTGCTTAATAGTTATTTTTCGGTAAAAATACACTAAATTTGCCGGACTTTGAATTAATTGAAATAGAATAAATGTCTGACGCACCTAACTCATCAACACCAAATCAGGAAAGAAATACCGAAAACTGGTTTACATCATGGTTTGATACTCCATATTATCACATTCTTTACAAGGATAGAAACTATAGAGAAGCTCAGATTTTTATGGATAACTTAACCCATTATTTAAATCTTCCGGAAAAAGCAAAAGTCCTTGATTTAGCCTGCGGAAAAGGACGTCATTCTATTTATCTAAATCAATTAGGATATAATGTTTTAGGTGCCGATTTATCTGAAAACAGCATTGCCGAAGCCAATAAAAACAGCAACGAACATCTTCATTTTAAAGTTCACGATATGCGCGAACCTTTTGAAGAAAAATTTGATGCTATTTTTAATCTTTTTACCAGTTTTGGCTACTTCGAAAATGACGAAGATAACCTGACAACTCTTAAAGCAATTAAAGAAAGTTTATCTGAATACGGTTTTGCGGTTATCGATTTTATGAACGTAAATCAGGTTATTGAAACGCTCGTGCCGCAGGAAGTTAAAACTGTTGACGGAATTGATTTTCATATAAAAAGATATGTTGAAGACGGACACATTTTTAAAGAAATTGATTTTGAAGACCAAGGCCGAAAATTTCATTTTACCGAAAAAGTAAAAGCCCTTACATTACAAGATTTTCAGGATTTAATGGACGAAGCCGGAATTTTCCTTTTAGACATTTTTGGCGATTACAAGCTTAAAAAATTCCATAAAACCGAAAGCGAAAGATTAATCATGATTTTTAAATAGCTTTAATCGTTAAAGTGTTAACTTGTTTCATCTGTAAACAAACTAACAAAAACCGATTAAACGATTAAACAAAAACCGATTAAACAAAAAATGAATTATCTACTACCCTTATTTTCTGTACTTTTAGGATATAGTGTGGCTTTGTTTATTAAACCAAATAACAAAACCAATTTAAAATTACTGCTGGCTTTTAGCGGTTCATTTTTGTTATCATTAACCGTAATGCATCTTCTGCCAGAAGTTTACAGCACGCATAATCATAAAATTGGTGTATTTATAATGATTGGAATTCTATTTCAAATTGTATTAGAATTTTTCTCAAAAGGTGCAGAACACGGGCACGTTCACGGACATGCAAAAATGTCGCAAATTCCGTGGCTTCTATTCATCAGCTTATGCATTCATGCATTTTTAGAAGGATTTCCGGTAAGTCATCATCATGATCTGGCCGTAGGAATTGCCATTCATCATTTACCAATTGCCGTTATTTTAACTACATTTTTTATCAATGCCGATTTAAACAAAAAAGCAATTTTTGCTTTCATGATTACTTTTGCTCTTATGACGCCGCTTGGAACCATAGCATCAGAATATCTGCAGTTTTTAAATGATTATTATACTGAAATTACAGCCATTGTAATTGGTATTTTATTCCACATTTCATCGACCATTATTTTTGAGAGCAGCGAAGGACATAAATTTAATATTGCCAAAGTTTCAATGATTGTTCTTGGAATTTTACTGGCATTCTTTTTATAATCTGGGCGTGCCCAAATTTACAAAAGGCGCTATTTAACAAGCCGTTTATGTGCGCCTTTCGCAAATCCGGCCGGGCTATCCGCACTACTTCGGTAGTTTGCTCCTATCCCTCACGCAAATCAAACTACAAGAGAAAATTCCAAATTCCCAGCTCCAGTTTTACATTTTCTAATTGGCGCGTTTTCTTTCATCCTGATTACCAAAATTGCGTTCCTTAATAGTAATCTTTTTATTTCCAAAATTGTAAATTACAGACAAACGCACAAAACGATTACTTTCATTTTGGCTGTAAACCTGTTTCACGCCATTTACAACCGAAGTAAAATCTTTTAAATAAGACGTATTAAAAATATCATTGGCTAAAAAAGCAATCTGAAGCGTTTTATTCAATAAATCCTGTTTAAAACCAATATCAAAACTCGACATATAACCTATCTCATATAAACCATTTTTAAAAGGCGTACTGTAATTAAAATCAAATTGAAGTTTGGTGCTTTTACCTAAAATAAATGTGTTACTGGTTGTAAAATCAATTTGAAGACTGTTAGACGCAACTGCATTTAAATCTTTTATAAACTCAGTTTTAGAACCTAAAAAATACAACGTATTTTCACTCTGCCACCAATCTGCAAAACTGGCTGAATAACTTTCGCCTACACCATAATTTAAACCTTTAAAATAATTTTCGCGCGTTATAATCTGCGTATTGGTTTCAGGGATTGAGGTAAAAATAACTCCGTATCCGTTTGTAACAACATTCATAAAAACACTTGTTCTTAAAACTTCTTTATACGAATGTGACAATTCAAAATTATCGCCGAATGAAGGCTTTAAAAACGGATTCCCTTCAGAATAACTATTACTGTTAATATAAACCCTAAACGGATTCAGCAAATCAAAACGCGGTCTGTTGATTCTTTTTCCATAATTAAAGCTAAAACTATTGTTTTCATTTTTCTTGTACGAAGCATAAAAAGTTGGGAATAACTTTAAATAATCATTTACATTTTCCTGATTCATGGTTTCAGAAAATCCGTTTGTCTGCGTATTTTCCAGTCTCAATCCCATTTGCAGATTCCACTTTTCGTTTATTTTTTTATCACCGTTAATATATATTGACTGATTATTTTCGGTGTATTTAAATCGGTTTGACTGATTTGGATCTAATTCCGGTGTTCCTGTAGTTTTATCATAAAAAACAACATCACTTAAACTGTTTGTAAAACTCATTTTTGCTCCGTAAGACAAATTAAAGGATTGAAATGGATGCTCCATATCGGCTTTAAAACTCCAGTTATCAATATCTTGGTTTGAAATGTTTCTCCCCGCCTGATTTATATCGATAAATTCCATATTAGGTGTATAATTATCTGCCGTAAAATCCCTGTCAAATTTCGAGTTGTAATTAAAGTAATCCACATCAAAAGATAATTTTCTGTTTAAAGAATCCAGTTTGGTAATCAAATGCGCATTGTAAGTCTGGTTTTTTGAACCTTTATCAGTAAAACTTTTATTTAGCGTTACGTTATCTAATTGGCTTTGCGTGTTGTATTTTTCGATTTTAATATCTGAACCAAAATCAGGATTATTTCTGTCATTTATAAACTGAAAACCAATCGTTGTACGTTTCGATAAATCATAATCTAAAGCCAGTTTTCCAGAAAAATTTTCATCTTTTAATTTCGTTACGCTGCTCATTTTAGAAAGTCCGTCAGGAAAATACATTTCCAGATTTTCATCGGCATTTTTGTAACCTGTTTTCCCATTCACACTTGCCGAAAATCGGAACTTATTTTTATTGTAAAAGAAATTATCTCTCAAAGTATAAATTCCGTATTTGTTCTGGTCGTAAGAAGCTGTTACCGTATTTTTCCAAGAATCACGAATACCTTTTTTCATAACAATATTAATAAGTCCGCCAAAACCATCAGCCTCATATTTTGCCGGCGGATTGCTTATAATTTCAATATTTTTGATATCTGCTGCCGAAATTGATTTTAAAAAATTATTCAGTTCTTCACCCGTTAATTCAATCAAACGTCCATCGATCATAACGCGGGAAGTTCCTTTTCCTAATATTGTAATGGCATCGTTTTTTACCACAACGCCCGGCGCAGTATTAATCGCATTTAAAGCATCTCCGCCAGTTGTCGTAACATTATTTTCCAGATTATAAACCAAACGATCCGTTTTTTGTTCGATGGTTTTCTTTTTAGACTGAATGACAATTTCATTCAATTTCGTTTCATTTTCTTTTAAAATAATAACACCTAAATCTGTATCTTTTTCTAAGGAAATTTCTTTTTCATAATCAGCAAATCCCAAAAGGCTGATTGTTATTTTGTAATTATCGTTTTTAAGGTTAATTTCAAAAGAACCGTCGTTTTTGCTCACTGTGCCATCGATAATTTTTCCTTCTAGATTTAAGATTGAAACTTCTGCCCATTCTAAAGCAATTTTATCGCTTGTTATTTTTCCTTTCAATTTAAATGATGACTGTGCTAAACAAAATAAAGGCAGTACTAAAAAGATAAGGAGATGTAATTTTTTCATGATTTCTAATTTTACTTGTTCGATTAATTTGAAGCAAAATTGCCTTAGAAAATCTCCCTGTGCGACCGACAAAAAAAAGTCGAACCATTTTGTATTTCAAAAATTGGTTCGACTTTATCAGGTCAGGCGTTCGACTTTTTACAAAACCTTTATTTTCAACTATTTCTATAAGCCGTTGGCGTTAAATTAGTATATTTTTTAAATGAAGTATTAAAAGAAGATTTTGAATTAAAACCTACTTCGTATAGTATTTCCAGAACCGTAAGATCTTTTTTTGAAGTATCTTTTAAAATCTGCATGGCTTTTTGAATGCGGTATTCGTTTACAAAATCAAAAAAATGCTGATCGATATGATGATTTATCAAAATAGATAAATCCCGAACTGGCATATTAATTTGATTGGCCAATTCCTGAATAGTAAGTGAAGGATCCAGAAAAGGTTCTTTTTCGCTCATATATTGTTTTAACGTAATTATTTGAGTTTTTATTAAATCGTTTTGCTCCGTTCCTGATTCTGCTTTAATTTCAACTTCAGGCAGAATATTTTTTGTCAGCTTCAGTTTAGAATTAATTCCTCTAAAAAGTTCAGGATGATTTAAAGCTTTCAGGATAAACCAGCAAGTAATTAGGAGTGCCACGCTTCCTACTACTATATTGGCCCAAATAAAACTTTCATTAAAGTCAGTATAACGCAATAGATTTTTCAATACAACGATTGTATGCGCAACAAGAAAAACCGTGGTGATTTGAAAAAGCCATATATAAGTTGAAAAGCTTGTATTGGCATAATTCTCTAAATAAATGTCTTTGTATTTCTTTAAAATCAAAAATACGCCTACAATATAATACACGTACTGAAACTCAACCACAAAACGAAAAATCAACATTTCGGGCATTTGATCGTGTAATTTAAAAAACTGGATTTTTTCGATATCTCCGACTAAATAAAATCTGGGAACAAAAATTAAATTAACAGCCAAAAATGGAATTGCATGCAGTAAATGTTTCCATTTTAATCGAAAATCAGAATAACATACAGCCAGAACAAACAAATAATACAAAGGCATTCCCAGTAAGCATGTTGTCCATCTAAAAACTTCGAGATTTAGTTGTCCTTCTATAAATTCATAGACAAAAAAACCGCTGAGATCGACTGCCGTTAAAATAAAAAAGAAGGCAAATAAACGATTAGCGAGTTTATTTTCGGTTTTTACAGTAAATAAGAAGAAAGCCAAAAGTATAGAAACAAAAACGGCAATTACGGCAATACTATTTAAAAAACTTAGTTTATCCATTTGTCTATTAATATTAAACAAATATAATATTTTAGTTCTTGTAACAATGTCAGATTAAATTCGTCTTTACAGATAGAAAAAATAGAAGAAAAACATGTTATAAATCTTTGAGACCTTGCGAGATTGCAATAAAAAACATTAATTTTGACCAGTCTAAATAACATAAAAATGACATTTACGAAAACAACTGAACAATCCTCCAAGTACGAACATTTAGAAAAAATGTCTGTTCATGAATTGTTATCAAATATTAATCAGGAAGACAAAACTGTTCCTTTCGCTGTTGAAAAAGCGCTTCCGCAAATAGAGGCTTTAATACCACATATAGTGGCAAAATTAAAGCTTGGCGGCAGATTGTTTTATATAGGCGCAGGAACTTCTGGCAGACTTGGTGTTGTTGATGCATCTGAGTGCCCTCCTACTTTTGGTGTTCCGTTTGATTTAGTAAATGGTATTATTGCTGGCGGCGATACCGCAATTAGACGCGCAGTTGAAAACGCAGAAGATAATCCAACGCAAGCCTGGATTGATTTAAAATCCTATAATATAGGCGAAAATGATGTTGTTATAGGAATTGCTGCCTCTGGAACAACTCCGTATGTTATTGGCGGTTTAGAAAAATGCAATGAAAATAATATTATAACAGGTTGTATTACTTGTAATGCAGGAAGTCCGCTGGCGTTGACTGCTCAATTTCCAATTGAGGTTGTCGTTGGGCCGGAATTTGTTACCGGAAGTTCCAGAATGAAAGCCGGAACAGCACAAAAACTGGTTTTAAATATGATTTCGACTGCATCTATGATTCAGCTAGGAAAAGTTAGAGGCAACAAAATGGTTGATATGCAATTAAGCAATGTTAAACTGGTTGACCGAGGCGTAAAAATGATTATGGGAGAAATTCCAGTTTCATACGACGAAGCTTCTCAATTATTAAAAAAATACGGCAGCGTAAGAAATGCTGTCGATAATTATAATAAGTAAAGTTTCGGTAAAGTGTTACAACTTTAAACCTTAGACTTTAAACAAAACAAAATGGCAACAAACAAGCAGTTATTAGGAAAAGGGATTAAATATTTAACAGGCGCTCTGCCCTTAATGTTTATAGGACCAACATTAATTTATAATGCTTTTATGAATCAGCATACAAATTGGCATTATTTGGTTTTAGGAATTGGAATTGCGGCTTGTCTGGGTTCAATGGTTTTGATTTTCTTAGGTTTGAAAATCATTATGAAAGGTATATTTAATGACTAATTCAGTCATATAAGTAAAATCTACAATCAAACTTTTAGTAAAAAAAATATGGAAGATATAATTCACATTCAGAAAACATTTGAAAAAGTTGTTTATATCGACAAACGAATCAATAACAGAGAGTTTGAAGACTGTATTTTTAAAAACTGTGATTTTTCTAACAGTAATTTCGGTTCGAATTCTTTTTTAGACTGCGAATTTATCGACTGTAACTTATCGATGACAAGTCTGGCCGGAACGAGTTTAAAAAATGTTTCTTTTAGAAACTGTAAACTTTTAGGAATTGCGTTTAATGAATGCGATGACTTTTTATTTCAGGTAAATTTTGAAGATTGTACGCTGGATTATGCCATATTTTCAAATAAAAAAATGCCCAAAACAAAGTTTATTAATTCGTCAGTCCGCGAAGTTACTTTTGTGGGAACTAATTTAACAAGTTCTGTTTTTACCGACTGTAATTTAGATGGCGCCATTTTTAACGAAACACAACTGGCTTCGGTTGATTTTAGAACCGCTTATAATTACAAAATCGATCCTGAATTTAACGCCATGCGAAAAGCACAGTTTTCAACTCAGGGAATTGCAGGACTTTTAGATAAATACGACATTAAAATCGTTTGATAGAATAAAAAAAGCTGAATTACAATTCAATCTGCGAATGAGAAAGAATTTGTAAAAATTTGAGCCATTCGAGGTAAAACAAATTAACTATGAATGCCGATCAATCTTACTTAGAAAGCGTTAAAAAGCAATTTTTATATTATAAAATGCTAGGCGAAAAAGCCATAAATCAGCTTGAACCTGAACAGCTTTTTATTGCCGTAAATGAAGACACAAATAGCATTGCCACTATTGTAAAACACATTTCGGGCAATATGCTTTCGCGCTGGACCGATTTTTTAACTTCTGACGGCGAAAAAGAATGGCGAAACCGCGATGCCGAATTTGAAAATGACTTACAATCTAAAGATGAAGTTTTAGAACTTTGGAACAAAGGCTGGAACTGTTTACAAAATGCTTTAAACTCTTTAAAACCAGAACAGCTTTCTCAAATTATATATATCCGCAACGAAGGTCATACTGTTATTGAAGCCATAAATCGTCAGTTGGCGCATTATCCGTATCACATTGGGCAGATTGTTTTTTATGCCAAACAGCTCAAAAACAATCCGTGGGAAAGTTTATCGATCCCAAAGAATAAATCAGGAAATTATAACGCCGAAAAGTTTGCCAAAGAAAAAGAAATCAAGAACTTTACCGATGAAGAACTTAAGCGCTTAAAATAGCCCATGAAATCAACCGATAACGAAACACATCATTTTTTACCAAGCGGAGAATGGGAAGGTTTTTATTGTTATTCTAATGAAACAGTACAGCACAAAATGTCGATAGAATTGAGTTTTGCAAATTCTGTAGTTTCAGGTTCAGGAATTGATGACATAAACTCATTTAAATGGAGCGGGAATTACAATCTTGAGCAATTTAAAATCAGCATGGTCAAAAAATACGCGACGCATATCATTAATTATAAAGGAGATATCGACGAAAATGGTATTTGGGGATTATGGGACAATCCGGAAGACATCAGCTTTTTTAACGATTATCCGCCTGCATTTTTAAACAAAGTAAAAGCAATGACCCACGGCGGATTTCATATCTGGCCAAAAACTGCAAAAAGTGAATCAAAAGAAGAGATTAGAGAAGAAGTTAAAGAATCAAAAAAACTAAAAGAATTTTACATTCCAAAAATCTAAACTCGTTATCAAAAAGCTCCTAAAACAATATTTAAAATGAAAAAAATTATATTCTTATTTCCTTTTCTGGCTTTAATTTCATGCTATAATGCCGAACACAATTGCAAAGATTTCAAAAACGGAAAATTTAAATTTGAGTTTGAAGTAAACGGCGTAAAAAAAACAACTTTTTTTGAACGCAAAGACAGTATCGAAATCGAAACTTTTGAAGGAAAAACAGATACAGCAACAATTCGCTGGGTTAGTGACTGCGAATATGTTTTACAAAAAAAACATCCTAAAAATATGGCTGAAGAAAAAGCCATCAGCATGAAAATTCTAACTACAGCAAAAGATTCATACACATTTGAATTTGGTATGGTAGGTTCTGAAGAAAAACAACGCGGTAAAGTTTATAAAGTTGACTAAACAAATTTTGTATATAATAAAAGCTCCTTTTTTGGGAGCTTTTTTTTGAGCTGCAGTTAAATCTCCCGCAAAGACGCTAAAATGCAAAGTATTTTACTCTTTCAGGAAAACTTAGGATCTCAGTTCCTAAAAAAACTTTGAATCTTTGCCACTCTGCCCCTTTGTCACTAAAAAACAATCGTGTTTCTTTTACATTTCTATTTTAAATAGTATTTTTAAAATTCTAATCTAACCCAATGAAAAATACCATTTCGCAAAGAGTTGCGGACTTTTTAAAGAATTATCCGCCGTTTAATTTCCTTCATTCTAAGGATCTGGAAAAACTTTCGGAACAAATTTCTATTATTTATAAAGATAAAGATGCGGTAATTTTTGCCGAAAATGATAAAACTCACGATTCCTTTTACGTGGTTCACAAAGGCGCTGTTGCACTTAAAAAGAGCACTAAAAATACCGTTCTGGATATGTGCGACGAAGGCGATATTTTTGGGCTGCGTCCGCTTTTGGCACAGGAAAATTACATTATGGAAGCCGTGGCGCATGAAGAAAGTATTTTATATGCTATCCCTATTGCTGTTTTTAAACCTTATGCGTTAGAAAACAGAAACGTTGGTAATTTCCTTATTGAAAGTTATGCTTCTAATACCCGAAATCCATATTCAGATATTCACAAAGACAAATTATACGGTGATGATGATCTTTTAAATGAAAACAGTCATTCAAACAATGATTCATTTGATTTAACTCCAATAAAATATTCAAAAAAAATCGTAACCTGCAGTCCGTCAACCACGGTAAAAGATATTGCCAAAATCATGAGCAAGAAAAAAGTAGGCGCGATTTTGATTGTAGACGAAATGCTTCCAATAGGTATTTTAACCGATAAAGATCTTCGAAATAAAATCGTAACAGGAGATTTTCCTATCACGACAATTGCAGAAGAAATCATGACAAAACCGGTTATTACATATCCTAAAAAAATGACCGTAACCGAAGCACAAATGGCGATGATGAAAAGTAATATCAGCCATTTATGTCTAACAAAAGACGGAACTGTTAACACTAAAGCTGTTGGAATTTTATCCAAACATGACGTTATGGTCGCTTTAGGAAATAATCCGGCGGTTTTAATTAAAGCTTTAAAAAGAGCTAAGAAAACCAAAGAAATAAAACCTATTCGAAACCAGATTATGCAATTGCTTCAAGGATATTTAGACCAAAATATTCCTATGACATTGATTTCTAAAATTATTACAGAATTAAATGAAGCCTGTACAAATCGTGTTATCGAGATTTGTTTAGAAAAAATGAGCACTCCGCCTCCGGTAAAATTTGCGTGGTTAGCCATGGGAAGTCAGGGACGCGGCGAACAAATGCTGCATACCGATCAGGATAATGCGATTGTATATGAAAATGTAAATGAAGTTTTTAGAGATGAAACCAGAGTTTATTTCTCAAAATTTGCTTCATTAGTCAATAAAGGTCTTTTTGACATTGGCTACGATTACTGCCCTGCCGAAATGATGGCGTCGAGCCCAAAATGGTGTATGAGTCTTGACGAATGGAAAAATCAGGTGCATCACTGGATTACCAATCCGGGAAAAAATGAGGTTTTATTATCCTTTATTTTCTTTGATTACAGTAAAACCTATGGCGATGCAGAAACTGTAGATCAATTATCTGATTATATTTTTGAAACCATAAAAGCAAATCCTATTTTTTATATGCATTTAGTGAGCGGTGCTTTGCAAAGCCCTTCTCCTACCGGCTTTTTCAGACAATTTTTGGTTGAACAAGACGGCGCTAATAAAGATAACTTCGATATAAAAAGAAGAGCTTTAATGCCTTTAACTGATGCTGCCAGGGTTTTAATTTTATCCCATTCAGTAAAAGGAATCAGCAATACTGCTGAACGCTTTGAAAAACTGGCTGAACTGGAGCCAAACAATAGAGAATTGTATTTATCGTGTTCGTATTCGTTTAAAGCTTTACTAAAATTTAGAACCAAACAAGGATTACTTCATCATGATTCTGGACAATTTATAGAATTAGAATCTCTGACAAAAATGGAAAAAATCAAACTGAAACGTACTTTTAAAACTATTAAAGAACTTCAGGAACTTATTTCGGTGCGTTTTAATATTTCAAATCTGGTATAAATGGGATTATTTAATTTTTGGAAAAAAGAAGAAAATCTATTCGATGAAAATATTACAATCGAAGAAACAAGATTTGTGGTTCTGGATACCGAAACAACTGGTTTTGATTATGAAAATGATCGCATTTTATGTATAGGCGCTCTGGCTCTTCAAAACGGAATAATAGAAGTTAAAAATAGTTTTGAAATATATCTGCAGCAAGATCATTACGATAAATCAACAGCACAAATTCATGGAATTTTAAGAGATTTTGTGGTCAAACGACCTTCTGAATTAGAAGCTTTAGAGCAGTTTTTGACTTTTTTGGGAGATTCTATCATTATAGCGCATCATACCATTTTTGATGTTACAATGATTAACAAGGCATTGGAAAGAAATAATCTGCCTCAGCTCACTAACAAAACTTTAGATACTGCTTATTTATATAAGAAAACTTTAATTCAGTCTCATTTATTTGAACGCAAAGATCATTATACATTAGACGATTTAGCAGACAAGTTTGATATTTCAAAAAAAGACCGTCATACCGCACTTGGCGATGCTTACATAACCGCCATTGCATTTTTAAAAATTGTTAAGAAATTAAAAGAGAAAAAAGCGATTAATCTTAATCAGCTTTTTAAATTATTTTAAGATTTTTTTATCAATCTTAAATTTACATTGAGTCGTTGTATTTTACTATTTAGTAATACTAGACTTATAAATATTAGCAAAAAGGAAAACTAGCCATAACATGTATTTTGTTTTTGAAAGATAGCTTTGTGTTGATCAAAAAAACAAAACAATTATGAAAGTTAACTTACTAAAGTCAATCGCAGTATTAGGCATTACCAGTTTTGCTGTAATAAGCTGCAACGATGACGACAACAAAAATTCGGATACAGTAAATTCTGCTGTCGATTTTACATCACATTCAAAAACTCCTGCTTTCGTTTATGCTATGTCAGGATTTGAAAATCTTAAAATCAGCACTTTAATTAGTAGTGAAGATGTATTGACAGATTCTCCAGCTTTTATTTATGGTGCTCAGCCAGATGGTGCCGGATTAATGAAAGATCCAAATGGAGATGGCTATATCATGATTACTAATCACGAAATAATACAATCAGTTTCAAGAGTTTATCTTGATAAAACTTTTAAACCTGTAAAAGGAGATTATATTGTAGATGCAGTTGGAGGAATGACGCGTTTATGTTCTGCAACTTTGGCTACTCCGGAAGTTCACGGTTTTGGACCGCTTTTCTTAACAGCAGGAGAAACGAACCAGGAAAGCATGGTTCACGGAATTAATCCGCTTGGATTAACATCTGAAAAAAGCAGAAAAGACAGAATTCTTCCTGCTCTAGGCAAAGCAAGTATGGAAAATGCGGTTCCGTTAACAAAAGAAGCTTATCCTGGTAAAACCATTATCATTATCGGAGAAGATCAATCGTATACAACTGCACATGCAAGTGCTGGTCAGTTAATTATGTATATGAGTACTGTTGGTGATCTTTCAAATGGAAAATTATATGCATTGAAAAGAACTGACGGAAATCAGGTAGAAACTTCAATGACATTAAACAATTCATATCCCGTAACTTTTGTTGAAATTCCAAACGCAAAAAACCTTACTGGTGCCGAAATTAATACTACAGTAAATGCTGCTGGTGCTATTCGTTTTTCCAGAGTTGAAGACGTAGATTACAGAAAAGGAAGCGCTGCCAATAACAGAGAAATCTATTTTACTGCAACAGGACAAGCAACAAACAACGCTCCAGTTGATGGTTTTACTATGTGGGGAAGAGTTTACAGGCTGAAAATGGATGCAGCAGATCCTTTAAAAGGAAATTTAGAACTTGTTGTCGAAGGTGACAGCACGCCGGGAACCGGGGTAATTAACCCAGATAACCTTTGTGTTACAGAAAACTATGTCTATATTCAGGAAGACGGTGACAGCTATTATGCAGATGCAAAACACGATTCTTATGTGTGGCAGTATAACATTGCAACAAAACAAAATAAGCCGTGGTTAAATATGAACCATAAAAGAACTGATACTGCCTGGAATACTTTATACAACCAAACAGGAGAAACAAAACTTGGAAGCTGGGAGTTTGGTGCTATGCAGGACATTTCAGATGTAATTGGTGTTCCAAATACTTTTACATTAAACATACACCCGCATACTTGGCAGTTAGATAAATTTAAAAATGCCGACGGTTCTGGTACAACTACTAATAAAGAAGGCGGACAAACTGTTATTATTAGAAACGTAGAAAGATAATATTTCAACCTTAATAACTTACGACCCTTATTTTTTTAATAAGGGTTGTTTTCATTTAAAAAATATGATGAAGTTTAAATACTATATTTCTCTTTTTTTGGTTGTTTGTTTTTTCTTTTCGTGTAAAAAAAATGAGGTTTCGCAAACCACAACTATTAAGCAGGATTTATTTATTGATTTGAATAAACTAAATAGTGAAATTGTACAGTTTCAAAAATTGGTAAGTACTAATAAATCACAAAAAGAAATTCTAGAACAGTTTCAAAAATCTCGTTTAGCTTATAAAAAAGTAGAATGGGCAATTGAATATTTTATTCCTGAAACTGCCCGTTTTATGAACGGTCCTGCGCTGGATGAAATGGAACTGGAAGAAAACAAATCCTTTGAACCGCATGGTTTTCAGGTAATAGAAGAAATGATTTATCCGGAATACAAATCAGAAGATAAAGAAAATGTAATCAGAGAAGCTAAAATTTTTCAGTCGAATATAAAACAGGTTCAGAACATTTTTGAAGTTATTACAATAAGCGACAACCATATTTTAGATGCTGTTAATCAAACTATATATCGTGTTATAGCATTGGGAATTACAGGTTTTGACAGCCCGATATTACAATCTTCAATTTCAGAAACGGGAGAAAGTCTGATTTCTATTTTAAAACCGCTGAAATCAATTAATTCCAATAGTAAAACATTGGCAGAATTAAATAAATTAATTCAGTCATCGCAAAAATACTGCGACGAGAATAACAACTTTAATGCTTTTAACCGAGCTGTTTTTATAACTGAATATTTGAATCCGATCTCGAAAAAGATCAAAGCTTTTCAGAAAGAAGAAAAAATTCAAAACGTAAAGAAAACCAGTCCGTTAAAACCTGAAATTGAAACTTTATTTGACAAAGATGCTTTTGATGTCAATGCTTTTGTACTTTCAAAAGATTATAATTTTACTGCTGATAAAGCAAAACTGGGTGAAAAACTTTTCTATGATACCAATCTTTCCAAAGAAAATAACAGAAGCTGTGCTACTTGTCATAATCCTGAAAAAGCTTTTACTGACGGTTTAAAAACAAACGTTTCATTAACAGGTTCAAATTTAGCCCGAAACACTCCTACCCTAACGTATGCTTCGCTTCAAAATGCTCAATTTTGGGATATGCGCCAGCTGGATTTAGAAAAACAAAGCGTAGATGTGATTCAGAATAAAGACGAAATGCACGGCTCAATGGATGAAATTCATGCTAAAATTTTACTGAATCGAGAATACATCAATCTGTTCAAAAAAGCATATCCAAAAACGGAAAAACCAGAACCCTGGCAGATTCAAAATGCTCTTGCGAGTTATGTCCGTTCTTTAAACGCATTCGATTCAAGATTTGATGAATACATGAGAGGAAATAAAAATGCATTGAATAAAGAAGAAATCGAAGGAATGAATCTTTTTATGGGAAAAGCCAAATGTGCAACCTGTCATTTTACACCTTTATTTAACGGAACGGTTCCGCCAAGTTATTCTAAAACGGAACATGAAGTAATTGGAACGCCAAACGAAGCTTCCGGCAAAAATTTGAGCCCGGACAAAGGTCGTTATTTATACAATGAAATGCCGCAATTAGTGGGTGCTTTTAAAACGCCGACTATCCGAAACGCAGCTGTAACGGCTCCATACATGCACAACGGAGTTTTTAAAACTCTGGTAGAAGTTGTAGATTTTTATAATAAAGGAGGCGGAAAAGGTCTGGGGCTTGAAGTTGAAAACCAAACACTGCCGTTCGATGAATTAAAGCTTACAAAAAATGAAGAAAAAGCTCTAGTGACTTTCATGAAAACGCTGACTGATAAAAAATATCAATAAGCAAAATAAATTTCAGATTAATGAAAATGCCAGAACTATATTCTGGCATTTTTTTTACAACTTTTATTATTTATTGGAGAAGTCACTTTCTTTTTTAAACAAATAAATTTTATGTTTATCTAAATTCCTTTTGCTGAACATTCCTAAAGAATCCGGTTTTCGATATACCTTTTTTAACGCGTATTTTTCTTTCTGCAACATGATTACACAATCTTCATTTAATTTCAAGTTTGCCGAGAAATGCCCTACACTATCTGTTTCGGTTATAACACCGTTTATGTCTACAGATACATTTTGTATCGGTTTATCTGTATCATAATCATATACGTAACCATAAAACTTGCTATTGGTGCAGCTGCTTAATACTAGTGCAATAAAAATATATTTGCTTTTCACTTTAAAACTTTTATTTCTTGATTTTATTCATTTTAATAAAGATCAAAAACAAATATAAGCTTACGATTTCTGCAAAAAGTCTAGAATAAGTTTAAAAACTACAACAATAAGGTTTTTATTAAAACAAAAAACGCTGAGAAAATATCTCAGCGTTTTTTATTTATTCTAAAACAAGACCAATCTGGCCATCATCATCTAATTCAGTTTCAACCGGATCATCTTCTGAAATTTCCGGTTTTTCAGGAACTTCTTCAACTGGTTCTTCATAAGGAAGCGGTTCTAATAAATTAACTTGTCTCAACTTATCAGTTGTTAATTGATTTCCTAAAGCTTTAAAACCTTTTACAGCTATAAAGTCTTCAACATCGACATGAAGATCATCTTTTTGAACGCCTTTTACTTTAGCAAAAACCAATTGCGCAACCGGACGATAATCTGTAGAAACTATCTCTAACTGAGAATTTGGATGATCTGTAATAAAACTTTCTTCTTTTCCTTCATTTTCTACAAGGAAACGTTTTAAGAAATAACGTTCTTTTTCTCCATCATAATAAATGGCTGAAATTGGCTTTTTAGGCTTCCATTTTTCCAGCACAATCATATCTTCCTCAAAATGAGTTGATAATTCAGGAATAATAACTTTTAGTTTTCCTGACTGACTGATCACCAAAATTTTGTCAGTAGGTTTAAATTCTCCTAAAAGTTCTCCTCTTGCATCAACATTTAAACGTTTAACAGTATCATCAAACCAAACTTTTCTTGGCAGTAGAGTTGAAATTCCTTTTTCTTTTAACTCAATTTTCTTGATTGGATATTTAGTAACTAAATTTCCTTTAGAAGCACGGCCTTTAATCGCTAAATTAGCAAAATCAATGTCGAATTTCAGCTTTTTAATTGTTCCTATCTGACGAAGTAAAATCGTAACAACCTCTGCTTCTCCGTTTGGATTATGTGAAAAATAAACTACCTGAGAGCCTTTTGTTCCGTTCGTTAAATCATACGCTTTATCTCTGGTTACACCCGAAACATTAAAACGTTTGATGTATGACGGCCCTGATTTACCATCACGATAAATCATGTTGTAAATCGTACGTTTATCACTCTTATCAAATACTGCAACGTGTATGATATCTTTACCTACAAACGTTTTGGCATCAACTTTTGTAATCATCATCGTACCATCACGCAGAAATACAATTACGTCATCAATATCAGAACAGTCTGCTACGTATTCGTCTTTCTTTAAGCTGGTTCCTACAAAACCTTCTTCACGATTTACAAATAATTTTGTGTTTCGTAAAACAACTTTTGTTGCTTCAACATTATCAAAAACACGAAGTTCTGTCAAACGCTGGCGTCCTTTTCCGTATTTCTCTTTTAATTTAGTAAAATAGGCAATTGCAAAATCTGTAAGATGTTCTAAATTGTATTCTACCTCTTTCATCTCTTCTTCCAACCTCGAAATCAATTCATCAGCTTTATCAGAATCGAAACGAGTAATACGAATCATCGGAATCTGAGTCAGTCTTTGCAAATCATCATCAGTAATTTCTCTAACAAATGATTTTTTGAAAGGCTCAAATCTGTCATATAAATATTTATATAATGATTCTCTATCTCCGTATAATTTGAAATCAATGTACATTTCTTCACGAATGAAGATTTTCTCCAAAGTAGAGAAATGCCATTTATTTTTTAATTCTTCTAACTGAATTTCTAATTCCTGACGTAATAAATCAACCGTTCTTTCTGTCGAAATTTTCAACATTTGAGAAACCCCGATAAACAATGGTTTGTTATCTTCAATCACACACCCCAAAGGCGCTACAGAAGTTTCGCAAGCAGTAAAAGCAAATAACGCATCAATTGTTTTGTCTGGAGAAACGCCCGGAAAAAGATGAATTAAAATCTCAACATCAGCGGCTGTATTATCTTCGATTTTTTTGATTTTGATTTTACCTTTTTCATTGGCTTTCAAAATACTGTCAATTAAACTCGAAGTATTGGTAGAAAACGGAATCTGTGTAATCACCAATGTATTTTTGTCTAACTGCGAAATCTTAGCACGCACACGTACACGTCCGCCGCGCATTCCGTCATTATAATTCGAAACATCGGCAATACCAGCTGTCATAAAATCAGGATAAAGCGTAAACGGTTTTCCTTTTAAGATTTTAATCGAGGCGTCAATTAATTCATTGAAATTATGAGGTAAGACTTTCGTCGAAAGACCAACTGCAATACCTTCTGCTCCTTGCGCTAAAAGCAATGGAAATTTTACAGGAAGATTGTTTGGTTCTGCGCGACGTCCGTCATACGAAACACCCCAATCTGTAATTTTTGGAGAATACAAAACCTCCAACGCAAACTTAGATAAACGAGCCTCGATATAACGCGAAGCTGCAGCGCCGTCGCCTGTTAGAATATTTCCCCAGTTTCCCTGACAGTCAATCAATAAATCTTTCTGCCCAATTTGTACCATGGCGTCGCCAATACTCGCATCTCCGTGTGGGTGATACTGCATTGTGTGTCCAACAACGTTGGCAACTTTATTATAACGACCATCGTCCAACTCTTTAAGCGAGTGCATAATACGACGCTGAACAGGTTTAAAACCGTCCTCGATTGCAGGTACAGCACGTTCCAGAATTACGTACGAAGCATAATCCAAAAACCAGTCCTTGTACATTCCGGTTACTTTGGTAATAACGTCTTCGCCTTCTTCTTCCTGATTTTCGTAAAAATGCTGTCCTTCAAAATGTTTGGCATCTACATCAATAACCTCATCGTCATCTCCATTTTGATTGTCATCAGTCTGGTTTTCATCCTGATTATTTTCGTCGTCGTTTGGAATTATGTTATCGTCTTCTTCGTCTTTCATTTTTATGTGCTGAATTTATTTCAGTATTTTCTATTTAAATTTAATTATCTAGAAGTTCTAATTTTTTCTATAAAAGCTTCTTCTGCCGCTATTGATTTTTTGTCTTCACTTTCAACAAAAAGTTTTATTCCAAACTTTTTAAATAAGTTACTCATATCATAATAGCAATACTTTTGAAAATCTTTTAAATTTTCTGAATTTCGGGAACTTGAACATTCTAAACAAAACTCATTATAAGCGATAATTCTATTTTTATTATCTCTAAACAAAATCATGTTTCTAGGATTATAGCACGCTGATTCAATTTGATCAAGAGAGCAGCTATCACTTACCATTAAATTCAAAAGTTCTTTTTCTTGAATTTTATTTAAAATAACTCTTTCCTGTATCATTGTACTGTCGAAAGTCAATTTATAATTTTCTACTAATACTTTATGAGTTGGAAACTCTCCTTTAAATTTAGAATCCCATAAAATTCTATTATAATATGATATTAATTCAATTTTTGAAAGGTTCTTTATTGGAAAATCTCTTTTATTAATTACTTTGCTAAAAATCTTTTCTTCCTGTTTATTTTTACAAGAAATAAAAAATACGATAATAACCAAAAAGAGAATTTTCTTCATATAATTATGCTTCTTCTAATTCGTCAATCTCCACCTTCAAATTCTTGATAATAAACTCTTGTCTGTCTGGTGTATTTTTCCCCATGTAGAAAGATAACAATTGTTCAATCGAAGTATTTTTATCCATCATAATTGGGTCAAGACGAATTGTGTCTCCAATAAAGTTTTTGAACTCGTCTGGCGAAATCTCTCCTAAACCTTTAAATCGCGTGATCTCTGGCTTTGGTTTTAGTTTCTCAATTGCATCTTTTCTTTCTTCTTCAGAATAACAGTAAATCGTTTCTTTTTTGTTACGAACCCTGAAAAGTGGTGTCTGCAGAATATACAAATGTCCTTCTTTGATTAATTCTGGGAAAAACTGCAAAAAGAACGTAATCAATAATAAACGAATGTGCATTCCGTCAACATCGGCATCGGTTGCAATTACGATGTTGTTGTAACGCAATTTTTCTAATCCGTCTTCGATATCAAGTGCCGCTTGAAGCAAATTAAATTCTTCGTTTTCATACACAATTTTTTTCGTCATTCCGTATGAATTCAAAGGCTTACCACGCAAACTAAATACAGCTTGTGTATTAACGTCACGTGACTTGGTGATCGATCCAGAAGCCGAATCTCCCTCGGTAATAAAAAGCGTACTTTCTAAGTTTCTAGGGTTTTTGGTATCTGGAAGATGCGCACGACAATCTCTTAATTTTTTATTGTGGAGATTAGCTTTTTTAGCACGATCTGTTGCCAGTTTTCTAATTCCTGATAATTCTTTTCTTTCGCGTTCAGCCTGAAGAATTTTACGCAATAAAGCCTCAGCAGTAGGCGGGTTTTTATGTAAATAATTATCTAATTTTGTTTTAATAAAATCATTTACAAAAGTACGTACAGAAACAGGTGGTGTTCCGTCATCTGAACCCATATCGGTAGAACCTAATTTGGTTTTAGTCTGAGACTCAAAAACCGGCTCCATTACTTTAATACTAATCGCACTTACGATAGATTTACGAACGTCTGATGCTTCGAAGTTTTTATTATAAAACTCACGAATTGTTTTTACAACGGCTTCACGATACGCCGCTAAGTGCGTTCCTCCCTGCGTTGTATTCTGACCATTTACGAAAGAGTGATATTCTTCGCTATATTGTGTTTTACTGTGTGTTAAAGCGACTTCGATATCGTGGTCTTTCAAGTGAATGATCGGATATTCTAAATCTTCTTCATTAATTGTTTCTTCTAATAAATCACGAAGACCGTTTTCTGAATAGTATTTTTCACCGTTAAAAATAATCGTTAAACCATTGTTTAGATAACAATAGTTTTTGACCATTCTAACTACATATTCTAAACGAAATTTATAGTTTTTAAAGATCGATTCGTCTGGCGTAAAAGTTACTTTTGTTCCTTTACGTTTTGTTGTATCAATAACATCTTCTTCCTGAACAAGATTTCCGGCTGAGAATTCTGCTGCTTTTTGTTTGTCATCACGAACTGATTCTACGCGGAAAAAATTCGAAAGTGCATTTACCGCTTTTGTTCCGACACCGTTCAAACCTACAGATTTCTGGAAAGCTTTAGAATCATACTTTCCTCCAGTGTTCATTTTCGAAACTACATCGACTACTTTTCCTAACGGAATTCCACGTCCGTAATCACGAACAGAAACTGTTTTATCTTTAATGGTTATTTCAATAGTTTTTCCGGCACCCATAACGAATTCATCGATACAGTTGTCCATAACCTCTTTTAAAAGAATGTAAATACCATCATCCGGTGATGATCCGTCCCCTAATTTCCCGATGTACATACCCGGACGCATACGAATATGTTCCTTCCAATCGAGTGAACGAATATTATCTTCGTTGTATTGATTTTGCTCTAGCATAAATGAATTTAGGATTTTTGGCTAATGTACCATTTATCGGTAAAAAATAAAAGCGTATTTCTTTTTTGTTATGAATAATAACAGTTTAAAATCTATTTAAATTGATTTTAAAATAAAACGGGCGCTAAAATCATGGCAAAACTGCTTTTTTAGCAAAAAAACACTATTTGATTCCAAGCACTTCTTTTGCCAGGCCAATCATTTCGGGTGTTCCCGTATTTTTGTTTTTTTCATCAGAAAGTTTCACCACACCCTGCCAATGTATATTATCTGGCTTTGTATCGGTTAATTTTATAACCATATTCATTGCCGGAAGCCCAACATCGTTTGTGAAATTTGTACCAATTCCAAATGACATTTTTATTTTGTCCTGGCAGAAATCTACAATCGTTTTTACTTTTTCATAATTAAGCGAATCTGAAAAAACAATGGCTTTTGATTTTGGATCAATTCCCATTTTTGTGTAATGCGAAATTACCTTTTGAGCAAATTCAATTGGATCACCGCTGTCGTGACGAACGCCGTCAAAAAGTTTTGAATATTTTTTATCAAACTGATTGAAAAATATATCAGTCGTATAAGTATCTGTTAAAGCAATTCCGAGATCACCTCCGTAAACTTTTGTCCAATTTTCAAGGCTGATAGAATTGGCCATTTTAAAACCATACTGTGCTGCATGAAACATAAACCATTCGTGTGCATGCGTACCTAAAGGTCTTCGGTTGTTGACCATTGCAAAATGCACATTACTTGTTCCTATAAAACTGTGTCCGCCATGTGTTCTCAAAGTTTCATTAACTAAGTCATGTACTTCATAAGAATGACGTCTTCTGGTTCCAAATTCTAAAATGGAAACGCCAAGTTTATTGTATTTGTCGATTTTTTCTTTGGTCAGATTTTTTATAGCTTCATCATTTAAACGTATTAAATGACTGGCTTTATAAAACAACTCAGAAATCAAAGCCATTAAAGGGACTTCCCATAAAATGGTTCTATACCAAAATCCTTCAACTGTAACAGTAATTTCTGAACCTTCCTGACTAATCTGTACTTCAGATGGGTCAAAACTATATCCCTGCAGAAAATCGAGATAAGTTGGATCTAAATAGGGACAATAATGTGACAGATAATTTTTTTCGTCTTTTGTTAAACGAAGATCAGACATAGCATCGACAGAGCGTCGAAGCAGATCTGCAAAACCATCCGGAAAAATATGTTTTCCGCGGTTTATAAATCCATAACGAACTTTTGCTTTTGGAAAAAGCTTAATTACAGCATGCTGCATTGTGAATTTGTAGAAATCATTATCTAAAATTGATTTCAAAAAAGTAGTTTCCATAGCTGTTAAATTCGAATAACTGCTAAGATACGTCAAATTTACTTTATTTAGAAACTATTTTAAAAGCCACAACGCTATTCGTATCAACAAAAATGGTAATATAATCTCCTATATTATTATCCATCAAAATTTGAAATTCTAAACCGCCGCGTTTCTCTTTCGGATTCTGAACTTTTACAGGCTGATTCTTTTTATTTAAATAGAAAACCTGATTGGATTTGGAAATATTTTTAATTTCAAAAGTCACTTTATCGCCATTCTTAACTTCAATTATCCCAGAATCAGGTGATTTAATTTTATAATCATTTTCGATGGTTGTATTGTAAATTAAAGGTCCGTTTAAAAAGTCTTCTTTACTTATTCTGCTTCCTAAATAAGATCCGGAATCCGGATAATGTTTGGCAAAGAAATAATCAGGATCTGTATCAAAATAAATCGGATTAAAATCATTTACCATTCGGCCTTTACTGCTGTCATAATAACCCTGACCCCAGGTAACATCTACCAGACGCCATTTTTTATCAACAAAAACCATATTCCAGGCGTGATTAGATAAAGTTGTTTTTCGGCCAATGTCTCTTAAATTGGTTTTAGAATCACCGCGCACTATTTCGCATTTCAATCCTAACTGTTCGGCAAGATTCTGATATAAAGCCGTAAAACCTTCGCAGACTGCTTTTTTAGAATTAAAAGCTTTCTGAATCAGATTATCATTTACCTGTTTTATTTTTCTTTGTTTTTCAGCTTCAGAAGAATAGCTGAAACCCTGCACTCTTGGTGGATTCAAAAATGCATTGTAATCGTATTTTATATTGAAAGCAATCCAGCTGTAGATTGCTCGTGCACGTTCTGCATCGGAATCAAAATCTTTTCCGATTTTTTCTGCTAATTTTTCGGTAGTATTAAAGCTTTTAGGGTATTTCGCAATAATTTTATCAACTTCATTTATCTTTTGAGCAAAAGTAAAATTGATGAAAATACTATTTAGCAAAAGGTAAATTAGGACAATCTTTTT
Source organism: Flavobacterium ginsengiterrae (assembly GCF_039539785.1). Taxonomy (NCBI): domain Bacteria; kingdom Pseudomonadati; phylum Bacteroidota; class Flavobacteriia; order Flavobacteriales; family Flavobacteriaceae; genus Flavobacterium; species Flavobacterium ginsengiterrae. The sequence goes on from NZ_BAABDU010000004.1 coordinate 528,355, forward strand.
TTGTGGCATTTAAAAATTTGATTTAATAATATTTTTCAGTTCATTGTCTAACTCATCGTTAGAAATTTTATTTTGCTGTAAATCAAAATTCGAGCCAAAAGCTGGTAATGAGAAAGTTCCTTTAATATCAGCACCATAACGCGGAAAAAGATTTTGTGCAATTCCTAGAACTGATAAACCTCCTCTGCCTCCCGGCGAAGTTGCTAATAACAACATTGGTTTGTGCTGAAAAACATCTTTTTCGATGCGTGAACTCCAGTCAAAAACATTTTTGAAAGCAACAGAATAATTTCCGTTATTTTCTGCCATTGAAACCACTAAAATATCAGCTTCTTTTAATTTGCTTAGAAATGCCTGTGCGACTTCATGCTGGCCGACTTCTTTTTCAAGATCAACACTAAAAACCGGCATAGCAAAATCATTTAAATCTAGAACCTCAACATCTGCATTTTCAAATAAACTTGATGCATAAGCTGCTAAACGTTTATTAATTGACTGTGTACTGTTACTTCCTCCAAAGGCTATTATTTTCATGGCTTTTCGTTTGTTAATCTTTGTTGTGTTGATTCTTGGGTTACATCTTCGATTTCGTAAACTTCTTTTGCAATCTCTACGGAGTATTCATTTGGATAAATTTTACCTCCATACGATTTTGCATAGACTTTCGTAAATTCTGCTCCAAAGTAAAGAATAATTGCCGAATAATAAACCCAAACTAAAATAATGATTACTGATCCGGCAGCACCGTAAACTGAAGCCACTGTAGAACTGCCCAAATAAAATCCAATAGCAAATTTACCAATCATAAAAAGTACAGCAGTAACACTGGATCCGATAATAGCATCTTTCCATCTGATTTTTCCATCAGGTAAGGTTCTAAAGATTATGGTAAACAAAAGTGTTATACTCGCCAGTACAATAACTATATTAACTACATAAAATAAATAAACCGTACTTTCAGGAAAATATATTTTTAAACGCGCACTCATCAAATCCAATACTGTATTGATAAATAAACTGACAATCATTAAAAAACCTACAGAAGCAATCATCGAAAATGACATTAATCTGTTTTGTATAAATTTCCTAACTCCTTTATCTGGTTTCGCGCGAAGTCCCCAAATATAATTTATGGAACTCTGAATTTCAGCAAAAACTCCTGATGCCCCAATTAATAGCATTACAACACCAAATACGGTTGCAAAAACATTATTTCCAGACAATTGTACATTTTTTATCGCCTCCTGAATCTGCGTGGCGGCACCGTTACCCACCAATCCATTTATTTGTCCGTAGAGTTGTCCTGTAACCGCTTCTTCTCCAAAGAAAAAACCACAGATTGTAATTATAATAATTAACAAAGGAGGCAGTGCAAATATGGTGTAATACGATAATGCTGCACTAAGCTTGATAGCATTATCATCATTAAACTCTAAAAAAGTATTCTTTAACAGAAACCAAGTTTTTGAAAATATATTTCGATTTTTCATTTGCTGATTTTTTGATATTCTCTCAAATTTAAGCAATAATCAAATTTTCTTACTTCTTGGTTTTTAATGGAATTTTATATTTTTTCCATGTTATTACTTGTAATGGCAAAAAATGCCTTTATCATAAACAGTCCATAAACTTGCTTTTTGATTCGCTGCTTTTAAAGCATTATTTGCCCAGGTATTGCAGGTATAAAAAAGGCTGTAACTTCCTTTTGCTTCATAAAAAGCATCTTTTTTTCCGTAACTGTGACCTTCAATCCATTGTGGATGTAATGAATCGCTGAAACTTTCTGAAATATAATTTACCAGTTTTTGATAATTTTCTTTTGAAATTAAAATGCGTTTACAATCTTCTCCTTCTCTTAATGTTTTAAAAAATGTCGCATGAACTGCCGAAGAGCTGATTCCGAATGCCGCTTTAAAAGCAGTGCTGGCCTTTAGATCTGACCATTCCGGCGTTTCAAGATAAAAACCTTTATCTCCCCAGCCAAAAGCAATATAATTCATTAAAGAATCTTTTGATTGTGTCTGGCTAAATTGAATTTCATTTCGCCAGTCTTTGATTTCATTTTTTACAGGAACAACAATATCCGTGTGAACTCCATTTGAAAGAATATAAATTGGAATACCATCTTGTTCGTTGACTTTTGCAATATCTGAATTGACCGTAATTTTTGAAATAATCAGAACAGATGTAATATAAAGAGCAATAAAACTGAAGATTCCGAAAAGTGTCCAGCCCAGAAATTTTAAAGTTTTTTTTAGCATTTTAATGATTGGTTTTAGATTAGTAATTGGTTAATTTTTCAATAACCAATTTTTGAGCCAAAATTTTTTATTGCTAAAAATTATATGAAGATTTTAAAGATTTACTTTCGCGAAAGCGCAGATTTAAACGTTTTTTGTTTTTTTGTCTTCCTGAACGAAGTCGAAGGACACGCTAGAAACTCGACAAAGCAAATCGACAATCTTTGTGGGCTTCGACTCCGCTCAGCCTGACAACAGTAATCCATATGACAATCTTTGCGTGAGACGCACTGCTGTGCGCCTCTACAATAAAATCTTTGTAAAAATTCTTTGCGCCTTTGTGCCTTTGTGGCAAAAAAAATTTAGCGGCAAAAAACAAAAAAACCGCCGAATTTCTCCAGCGGTTTTCTCTATTTTCTATATTCTTTATTCTATTCTCAAGAAAAAAATTATACGTTAAAACGGAAGTGCATTACATCCCCATCTTTCACAACGTACTCTTTTCCTTCTACTTTAAATTTTCCAGCTTCTTTTGCTTTTGCTTCAGAACCGTATTGAACGTAATCATCGTATGAAATTACTTCTGCACGAATAAATCCTTTTTCAAAATCAGTGTGGATAACTCCTGCCGCTTGCGGTGCAGTTGCTCCAATATTAATTGTCCAGGCACGAACTTCTTTTACACCCGCAGTAAAATAAGTCTGTTGTTTTAATAATTTGTAAGCTGCACGAATAAGAACTGATGCTCCCGGTTCTTGTAACCCCATATCTTCAAGGAAAACCTGACGCTCTTCATAGCTTTCTAATTCTGTAATATCAGCTTCTGCTCCTACAGAAAGTACAATAACTTCTGCTTCTTCGTCTTTTACCAGTTCACGAACCTGATCTACATATTTGTTTCCGTTTACTGCTGAACTTTCGTCTACGTTACAAACGTATAAAACCGGTTTAGCCGTAATTAACTGAAAACTTTCCATTAAAACCTCTTCGTCATTACTTTGAGGAATAATTGTTCTAGCAGATTTTGCCTGCAATAATGCTTCTCTAATTCTGTTTAATAAAGCTTCTTCTGTCTGAGCTTCTTTATTTCCTGTTTTTGCAGCACGTTTTACTTTCTCCAATCTTTTTTCGATTGTTTCAAGATCTTTTAACTGCAATTCAATATCGATTGTTTCTTTATCACGAATTGGATTTACGTTTCCGTCAACGTGTACAATATTATCATTATCAAAACAACGTAAAACGTGAATAATAGCATTACACTCTCTAATGTTTCCTAAAAACTGGTTTCCAAGACCTTCACCTTTACTTGCCCCTTTTACCAAACCTGCAATATCTACGATATCTACGGTTGCCATTTGTACACGCTCTGGTTTTACCAATTCTTCTAATTTGTTGATTCTTGGATCCGGAACGTTTACAACACCAATATTAGGTTCGATAGTACAAAACGGAAAGTTCGCACTCTGCGCTTTTGCATTAGATAAACAATTAAATAATGTTGATTTTCCAACATTTGGTAATCCTACAATTCCTGCTTTCATCTGTTGTTTCTGTTTATATTTTATTGACGCTGAAAATAATCAGTGTCATTTCCATTAATACTTCTCTATTAATGGTTTATGATTTACACGATTTTTTGATTTCTGCCAAAATCATATTTTTTGGCTTTAAAATTTTGCAAATATAAGATTTAATACCTCGTCATCGAAGTAAAAATGTGCATTAATATAATTTTAAGGTTATTCTTAAAAATTTTTGAACTTTTTATTAAGTTTTTGTTAAATAATAGTAATTTTATAAAAATTCAAAACAAAAAACAATCCAAAAAACCAATAACCATGAAAAAGATTGCATTATTTTTATTCCTGCTGAATTCAGCATTTCTTTTTGCCCAAAAAGAAGTATCAGGTATTGTTAAAGACAAGACAGGCACACCGCTTCCCGGAGTTAATATTGTCGAAAAAGGAACTTCAAATGGTGTATCTACCGATTTTGAGGGCGGTTTTAAAATAAAAGTTAAAGATGGAGCTGTATTAATCTTCAGCTATGTTGGTTTTGCCACAATCGAAAAAACAGCATCAGGCGATAAAATGAGCATTACTCTGGACGAAAGCGGCGGACAAGTTTTAAGCGACGTTGTCGTGGTTGGTTCTAGAAATACCAAAAGAACCGTTGTAAATTCTGCCGTACCTATAGATGTCATTAATGTAAAAGAAGTTACTACGCAAAGCGGTAAAATAGAAATTAACCAATTATTGCAGTATGTAGCGCCTTCATTTAATGCGAATAAACAATCGGGGTCTGATGGTGCAGACCACGTTGATCCTGCTTCTTTAAGAGGAATGGGACCAGATCAGACTTTGGTTTTAATTAACGGAAAAAGAAGACATCAATCGTCTTTAATTAACTTATTTGGAACTCGCGGACGTGGAAATACAGGTACAGATTTAAACGCCATTCCGGCCGCTTCTATTAAAAGAATAGAAATTCTGCGCGACGGTGCCGCCGCTCAATATGGCTCTGATGCCATTGCAGGGGTTATTAATATTGTTACAAATGACAATGTAAATGAACTGACTGGTTCTGTTACTTACGGAGTTTTCAACACAAATGCAAAAGGTGATTTTCTGCCGGGAACTCCAAACACAAAAGGATACCGATTAGATCAGCATGGCAACGGAAATTCATACGTAAAAGATCAGGATTTTGACGGTGGTTCTGTAAGAGTTGCGGCAAATTACGGTATAGCATTAGGAACTAAAGGCGGTTACGTAAACTTTACAGGTGAATTTTTAAACAAAAACAAAACGCTGAGACCTGCTTATGATTTTAGAAAAGGTTTTGGTGATGCCGAAATGCAGGGAGTAAATCTATTTGTTAATCTTGCTGTTCCTATTGCAGATAAAACCGAATTTTATGCTTTTGGAGGAAGCAATTTTAGAGATACCGATGCTTATGCTTTTACCAGAAATGATGGTGAAAGAGTTGTAGAATCAGTTTATCCGGGAGGTTACACACCAAGAATTACTTCAAAAATTAATGACAATTCTGTTGCTGCCGGAATTAGAACGGAATCTGGCGGAGGATGGAAATTTGATTTGAGTAATACTTTTGGGAAAAATAAATTCCAATACGATATCAAAGGAACAATCAATGCATCGTTAGAAGAAAAATCACCTCATGAATTTGATGCAGGAGGGCACAGTTTACTTCAAAACACAACCAATTTTGATATTTCTAAAAACTACGACAGTGTCCTTAATGGATTTAATATCGCCTTTGGATCTGAATTTAGAGTTGAACAATTTCAAATTTTTGCCGGTGAAGAAGGTTCTTATGCTACTTATGACACTAACGGACAACCTATAACAGATCCAACAACACAAAGTCCGCCAACTGTACCTAATCCTGATTACGATCCTACAGATCCAGATTCTTCACCAACAATACCAAGACCGGGCGGATCTCAAGGTTTTCCAGGTTACAGCCCGGCAAACGAAGTTAACAAAAGCCGTTCTAACTTCTCTTTATATGCCGATGGAGAATTAGACATTACGAATGCATTAATGGTTAGTGCCGCAGTTCGTTTTGAAAACTACAGCGATTTTGGAAGCACCGTAAACGGAAAACTAGCTTCAAGGCTAAAAATAAACGACCATATTAATTTAAGAGGATCTGTAAGTACTGGTTTCCGCGCGCCTTCTTTAGCTCAAATTTACTATAATCTGCGTTTCACTAACTTTAATGCAAGCGGTGCAACCGAGGTTTTACTGGCTCCAAATGACAGTGAAGTAACAAGAGCCTTTGGAATTAGCAAATTAAATGAAGAAAAAGCTGTCAATGCCTCATTAGGTTTCACAGCTTCATTTGGCGATTTTACAGCAACAGTCGATGGTTATTATATTAAGGTAAAAGACCGTATTGTTCTTACCGGATATTTTGATGCTGAATCTTTAAATCTTGGCGTTTCTGAAGCTCAATTCTTTGCAAATGGTGTTGATACCAGCACACATGGTTTAGATTTAGTTTTGTCATGGAAAAAAACATTTGATGCTGGACAATTTGGCGCAACGCTTGTTGGAAACATCAACGATATGAAAATTGACAAAGTAAAAAACGGTCCGCTTGATGAAGCTACGTTTTTTGGGAAAAGAGAAAAAGCCTTTTTACTAGCCTCTGCACCAGACAACAAATTTGCTTTAAATTTAACTTATGCTAAAAATAAATTCGATGCAGGACTGGCCTTTACACGTTTCAGCAAAGTAGTTTTAGTTGATTATGCTGATGAAGATGACGTTTACAACCCAAGATTAGTAACTGATTTAACTTTAGGATATCAATTAAGCAAAAGCCTGAAACTAAGTATTGGAAGCAACAACTTATTTAATGTTTATCCAACAAAACAAGATGAACAAGGAAACACTGAAGCCGGAGGATATTGGGATGCCGTACAAATGGGTTTCAGCGGTGCTTATTACTATGCAAGACTTGGATTTAATTTCTGATTGCCTTCTCTCAATCTATTCAAAAACAAAAAAACTGAACTCTTTGAGTTCAGTTTTTTTGTTTTAAAAATCTAAAATCTACATTTTACAACTTAAATTCTAATGAACTCACAATTGCTTTTTCTTCATCAGTAGCTGTAAATCCTGAGATATCCCAATAATTGGTCAGGATTTTATTCTTTTTATTAAAAAGTGATTTTTCTTTAAAAACATCACTTTCACTGTATGTAAAATTCTGTTTATTAAAACTAGTCGTTACAAAACTGTTACGCACCTGAACTTTCTTAACCTGCTCTTTTAAAATAAGATCATAAGCAATTTCTTCATTTGAATTGAGCAGATAATAATCCTGTCCGTCAAATCTGTAATCTACTTTTACAAAAGACTTAGTAATATTTTTTGAATTTACTGTTGTTTTCTCTTCTATTTTATCAAGATTTTGAGGCGTAATATCAATTGTAAATCCCATAATAAGCTTTTTTTCAGGATCATAAACAATTTCAAAATTATCAACAGCCTCTTTTGCTTTATCCAGAGGCGTAACAAGCATTACATAATAATCTTTGTTTTTTGCATGTCCTCTAATAACAAAATCATATCCCTTTTTTGTTTTTGAATCTAATAACGGATCAAAATATTTAAAATCAGAATAATTTTTCATAATATTATTCAAATCATATCCTCTCAAATCAGCGCTTATATCCGTTTCCAATAATCCGTAGGATCTGTTTTGTTCAACAAGTAAAGTGGATGCATTACTATTTTTATCAAACTGAAAATTAACCAGTCCGTCATTATAATACGAATACTGGTTGTCCAGCATAAAAAACTCCCTTACATATACTTTTTGTCTATGTGAAATACTGATTTTTTTAGTTGAATTAGTAACTAATTTCTGCAGTATCTTTTCCGGATCTTCTTTAGACAAAACTATTTCATCTAGTTTATTGTTTTTACTCTTTAAATAAATAACAAATTTTTGATCTCCATTTAAAGATGTCCAACGCACCGTTGTATCCTCATAATTAGTTTCAGAAACCTGAACATTAGAACCTCCGGTAAGCATAAAAGTTACCTTACCTTCTTCATTGCTTAATAAAATCTGTTTGGTTTTCATTATTACAACTGTAGCATTTTCAATTGGCAGAAGCGTTTCTATATCCTTAACAATTATAGAGTATTCTTCATTTTGAGCCAAAACACTTACATAGTTAAACAAAATGACAAATAAAAGCAGCAATTTCTTCATAGGCATTGTTATTTTTTTAACTAAAGTATTATTTTTTTAACAATTAAGCAACAGTCAAAAAATAAAACATTAGTTGTCAACAAACTACCTTTTAAAAATACCTGATTTCAGGGTAAAAAAAAATCCCGAGCTTTAAGCTCAGGATTTATATTTTTAATATAAAAAATGATTATTCCCCGTGCAGGAACGCTTGTCTGTTTAACAAAGTTTCATCATCTTCTACATGATTATCATCAGGTACACAACAATCAACAGGACACACTGCAGCACATTGAGGCTCATCATGAAAACCTTTACACTCAGTACATTTCCCAGGAACGATATAATAAACTTCATCAGAGATTGGAGTTTGAGCATCATCAGCATCAACTTCAGTTCCGTCAGGTAAAATTACAGTTCCGGAAAGACTAGTTCCGTCTTTATATCTCCAATCATCCGCTCCTTCATATATTGCTGTATTTGGGCACTCTGGTTCGCAAGCCCCACAATTGATACATTCGTCAGTTATAATAATTGCCATCTTTTTCTTCGTTTTGTTAAAAGTTATATAGGTTTTATAGATTAAAGCTGAAAGATTTAAATCTACTTTGCCTTATAACGTAATATAGCTTATTTTTGTGCAAAATTACAATCAAAACAATTCATAAACAAACATTATGACATTAGAAACAAAAAAAAGTGTTTTTGTTGAATTAGGAAAATTTTTAAGTCAGTTTTCCGAAGGCTCTTCTGCAAGAAAATCTGACGTTTTATATAACGATATCTTTTTTGATGATTTTGAGAGACTTATACATCTCTCACAATCCCACAACGGCTGGTACACGCCGGAACAGGTGTATTTTTCGATAAAATCATGGGCAGATGCTTTAACAGAAGAAAACATCAGTAAATGGGTTTCTAAGTATGATTTTAATACCAATCAAAAAGAAAAAACGGTAGCTTTAATCCTTGCCGGGAATATTCCGCTTGTTGGTTTTCACGATTTTTTATCAGTTTTAATTACCGGAAACAAAGCATTAGTAAAAACATCGTCAAACGATCAGCACTTACTGCCTTTTTTAGCAAAATATCTAATTGCTGTTGATGAAAGTTTAAAAGATAAAATCACTTTCGTGGAAGGAAAACTGGAAAATTTTGATGCCGTAATCGCCACCGGAAGCAATAATACAGCCCGTTATTTTGAATATTATTTTAAAGACAAACCTTCTATCATTAGAAAAAACAGAAATTCTGCCGCAGTTTTAAACGGAAAAGAATCAAAAGAAGAATTAGAAGCTTTAGGAGAAGATATTTTTAGGTATTTTGGTTTAGGATGCCGAAATGTATCTAAACTTTTTGTACCAAAAGATTACGCTTTTGATGATTTCTTTCAGGCCGTTTTTAAATATCAGGATGTTATTCATTATGAAAAATACGCTAATAATTACGATTATAACAAAGCTGTTTTTTTAATGAGTAATTTTAAATTGACAGATAATGGTTTTCTTACTTTAAAAGAAGATTCAAGCTACGCCTCTCCTATTTCGAGTGTTTTTTATGAATATTATGAAAATATCGAAGATTTAAAGTCACGTCTTAAAGCAGACGAAGATCAAATTCAGTGCATTGTAAGCAGCAATTTAATCGAAAATAGTGTTGCATTTGGACAGACTCAAAATCCGCAATTGTGGGATTATGCAGATAACGTTGATACTATAACGTTTTTGTTAACAACAAAGTAATAAATTGTTTAATTATTTCGAATATTTTAACGCTTTTTCGGCTCTTATTACCGAAATTTGCGTCTTTAAAATTTTCGACTATTAACAAAAACCATGAAAAAACACAACTACAGCGCAGGACCAAGTATTTTACCTCAGGAAGTTTTTGAGAAGGCATCAAAAGCAATTTTAAATTTTAATGATTCAGGGTTATCTATTCTTGAAATCTCGCACCGAAGCAAAGATTTCGTTGCAGTTATGGAGGAGGCTCGTTCCCTTGCTTTAGAATTATTAGGACTTCAGGGAAAAGGTTATCAGGCTTTATTTTTACAAGGCGGTGCCAGTACAGCATTCTTAATGGCGCCATATAATTTAATGAAAGAAAACGGAAAAGCGGCTTATTTAGATTCAGGAACGTGGGCAACTGCAGCGATCAAAGAAGCAAAACTTTTCGGTGAAACTGTTGTCGTAGCTTCTTCAAAAGAAGACAATTATAATAATGTTCCAAAAGGTTACGAAATTCCGGCTGATGCTGATTATTTCCACTGCACAAGTAACAATACCATCTTTGGAACGCAAATGCAGGATTTTCCATCAACAAATATTCCGGTTGTATGCGATATGAGTTCTGATATTTTTTCACGCGAATTAGATTTTTCTAAATTCGACTTAATCTATGCAGGTGCTCAGAAAAACATGGGGCCGGCTGGAACAACTTTAGTAGTTGTTAAAGAAGAAATTTTAGGCAAAAACGGAAGAACAATTCCTAGTATGTTAGATTACAGCAAACACATTAAAGCAGAAAGTATGTACAACACTCCTTCTGTATTTGCTGTTTATGTTTCTCTTTTAACTTTACAATGGATTAAAGAAAAAGGCGGCATTGCTGCTGTTGAAAAATTAAACAATGCAAAAGCTGAATTACTTTACGCTGAAATCGACAGAAACCCATTATTTAAAGGTGCAGCAAAAGTAGAAGACCGTTCTAAAATGAACGTAACTTTCTTACTAAACAATCCTGAGCATACTGAAACTTTTGATGCTTTATGGAAAGCTGCAGGAATTTCAGGATTACCTGGACACCGTTCTGTAGGCGGTTACAGAGCTTCTATTTACAACGCAATGCCTATCGAAAGCGTTCAGGTATTAGTTGATGTAATGAAAGCTTTAGAAACTAAAGTTTAGTTTTTAGTTACAATACAAAAAAGAAAAATCAAATAGCTGGTTTATCGATTAAACAATTAAACGATTAACCAAACAAAACATACACACAACAATGAAAGTATTAGCAAATGACGGAATTTCTAAAAGTGGAATTCTAGCCTTAGAAAAAGGCGGATTTGAAGTTATAACTACAAAAGTAGCTCAGGAACAAGTAGCTAACTTTATTAACGAAAATAATGTTGATGTAATTTTAGTGCGCAGTGCAACTAAAGTTCGTAAAGATATTATCGATGCATGCCCTGGTATCAAAATCATCGGACGTGGTGGAGTTGGTATGGACAACATCGATGTAGATTATGCAAAAAGTAAAGGAATTCACGTAATTAATACTCCTGCTTCATCTTCAGAATCTGTTGCTGAATTAGTGTTTGGACACTTATTTTCTGGTGTTCGTTTTTTACATGATTCTAACAGAAATATGCCTCTTGAAGGAGATTCAAACTTTGACGGTTTGAAAAAAGCGTATGCTAACGGAACTGAATTAAGAGGAAAAACTTTAGGTATTGTTGGTATTGGTCGTATCGGACAAGCTACTGCAAAAATGGCTCTTGGTCTTGGAATGAAAGTTATCGCTGCAGACAGCTTTATCCCTCAGGTTGATGTAAAAGTTGAATTTTTCGATGGACAGTCAATCACTACAACAATCGTTTCTCAATCTTTAGAATCTTTATTTAAAGAAGCAGATTTCATTACATTACACGTTCCTGCTCAGGATGGTTACATCATTGGAGAAAAAGAACTTGCAATAATGAAAGACGGTGTTGGAATCGTAAACTGTGCTCGCGGTGGTGTTATTGATGAAGTTGCTTTAGTAAAAGCTTTAGATTCAGGAAAAGTTGCGTTTGCAGGTTTAGACGTTTTTGAAAGCGAGCCAAAACCAGAAATGGCAATCTTAATGCACTCTAAAATCTCTTTAACGCCGCACATTGGAGCAGCAACAGGAGAAGCACAAGACAGAATTGGTACAGAATTAGCTTCACAAATTATTACTTTATTAAGCTAATAATTTAAATAATAAATTACTTAAAAAGAGATTTGCTGTTTACAGTAAATCTCTTTCTTTTTTTATTTAGCTTTGATTCAGATTAAAATTATAGAATGAAAGCTGACAAAAAAAGTTCTCTACATAAATGGATTATTTATTTGATCGTATTTACAGTAATTATTACACTATCCCGTACCCATATTTTCTCAAATATATTCTCACTAATTACTGAAAGAGAATACTTCATTCCTAAACAATCCTCAATTTTCACTTTTAAAGAAACTGTTCGTAATGACGGCTCAAGTGACGTATGGCGATACGGAGAGGATTCTAACAACTATTATTACAACTTAAGTACATTGAATAATGATGTGCTGTATTTTTCCAAAAAAAATGTTCTTCTCTGTCCAGAATTTAATCCTGAAAATATCAATTCCTGGTGCGGAGCAAAAATCCCTAAAAAAACGCCTTAAATAGAGTCCTGATTTCAAAAACAAAATAAGACAACTTTGTTTTACCACACATCAAAATAAACACAAACACCTAAAAATAAATTACTTACAATAAAATTTATTAATACAGTTTAATAAATCCGTTTCTTTTTTGTTTAAATTTGGGTTATAAACTCTAAATTCACTTAACCATGTTTGAACAATTAACCCAATTAGTACAGCAATACGGAGGCGATGCTGTTGTAAACAATAACGCTGTCCCAAATGAACATAATGAAGCCGTAATAAGCGAAACCAGCAATTCTATTTTTGAAGGATTAAAAAAGATTGTTTCTGAAGGTGGAGCGGATCAAATTGCAGGATTATTTAATGGAAATTCACCTATTGACAGTTCAAATCCGGTTGTACAGCAAATTCAACAGCAGTTAAGCGGAAATCTTGGTGAAAAATTTGGCTTAAACAATACAGATTCAAACGGAGTTGCATCAAATTTAATTCCGCAGATTTTAGGTTCTTTAGTTAATAAAGCAAAAGATCCAAACGACAGCAGTTTTCAAATTTCAGATATTATAAATTCAATTTCCGGAAACAGCACACAAGCATCAGGAATTATGGATACTATTTCAAAATACGGAGTACAATTTGGTTTAGACCAAAATAACGACGGAAAACTAGATGTTGCCGATGTACTGGTTGTCACCAAAAGCAAAGGCGGTATCGCTGGTTTTATAGGGAAGCTGTTTGGGAGTAAATAAAGATTCTAAGGTGCTGAGCTTCTAAGTTTCTAAGGTACGAAGTAAAAATTATCAAAGGGAAGCTGTTTACTAAACAGCTTTTTCTACTTTATAAAATAAAAACTTAGAAGCTCAGCACCTTTGAAACTTAGAAGCTTAGTTACATTCTTGTTAAACTCCTCCCTCTTTTCATCAAATATTCGTAAATTTAAAACATGAAAAAATGCATTTCCATATTAATCCTCTTATTTATTGTAATTGCTTGTTCTACCACTTCTAAGAACATTGCAAGTACTGATACAGCATCTAATAAAAAAATAAGCGATACTGTTAGAATTGCAAATGATTCTCTTGAATATGAAGTAATAATTATAGACAACGGTTTCAGCACGTGGCTGGCATCAAGAGCATATCCCAGAAATTATTATTCATTACAATATCTTGAAAATAAGAACTATTTGTATGTAACAGAATGGAACAGTCGCGTTTTACAGCCACAGCGTTACAATCCAAATTTGTACGAAATGTCAATAAACTACAGACCAGACATTCACTACGGATATGAAGTAAATTATTTAATTTACAATTACATGATTTATTTTCAAAATACTTACAAACAAACGCTTTGGGGTAACGTTCCTTCAAGATAATGTTACTATATTTGTAATCATTACAAATAGCATGGAAAGACTAAAAAAACGCTGGGGAATTACCTCAAACTTACAAGCCATTATAATACTTATCGTTTTTGCCATTACAGGATCGGCTTCTGCCTGGCTGTCTAAACCATTCTGCGTTTGGCTGGGAATCACTAAAGAAGACTTTGGAGGCTGGTTTACACTCATTCGCCTTATTATTATCTTCCCAATTTATCAAGTTTTATTAGTTCTAATAGGAACCGTATTTGGACAGTTTAAATTTTTCTGGAACTTCGAAAAAAAAATGCTCAAAAATATGGGACTGGGCTTTTTATTTAAAAAAGACAATTCAAAAGCTGAATAACAGTTTTTTTTTAAAACTTTTCTTACTTCATTCTTTACTTTTCCTAAATCATATCAGGCAGGATTCCTTATTCTTTCTCTGCAATCTCTCTATTTTACACACGCTAAAGAATTTTTAAAAAATTAAGACAAAAATTATACTTCTTAAAAAAACAAAATCAGTTAAGTGTAAAAAATACATTTTCACAGGATAGTACAGGATGGTTTTATTTTAAGTATTCGCAATATTTACATTACTCATAATCAAAAAGTTATTCCTAAAAACATGACCAATATCTGACCAATATTGCCATTTTCAAAAACTTTTTAGGAAAACAAACTTTACGATAAGAGTAACCTTAGACTTACTTAACTACTAACCTAAAAGCATTAAAATGTTGAAAAACTACTTGAAATTACGTCATGTAATGGCATTGTTATGCATTACAATCTCATCTGTTATTTTTGCACAAAATCCCGTAGTAAAAATTGATTTTGACCAATCCGGCCGACCAAAAGCCGAAGTTAACGATCCCGATTACACCGCTTGGGTAATCGCTTCCGGAAACACCAGTACTTATACCGAAAATGGAATTACTTTTACTGTCAGTCGTGCAGGAAACAATGGAGATAATTTAGGAACAAATTGGTACAAAGCAGGAATTCAGGCGCCTTATTACGCCAGATTAGTTTGCGACGGACTTACAGTAAAAGGCACGACTGCAAATCTGGGTGCTCAAATCGAAATTAAAATAAGCGGTTTAACTACAGGGGAACATACATTATTAGCTTTTTTTAATAATGTCGACAGTCCAGCCACAAACACATTTAGTCCAATTGACATTTCTGTTGATGGAAATTTAGTAGTCGATAATTTAATTCCAACTGTAAGAGCGACAAAAACCGCCGATGCAGCATCTAGTTATTTAAAATTCCAAGCCATAACAGGAACAGATGTTGTAATATTAATGGCTGCAGAAACCTCTGGAACAGAAAATATCAAAAACTTTATTCTTAATGGTTTTGAATTAAACACTCCAAATATTTCTCATCAGGCAATAAACCCAAATCCCAAACAAAATGACGAACATGTAGAATTAACATCTGGCGGAAAATTACTGCAATGGAGTGCTGGTTCAGGCGCTGTTTCGCACAACATTTATTTCGGAACAGATCCAACAGCAGTTGAAAACGCAACGACAGCTTCTCCAGAATTTAAAGGAAATCAGGCTTTAGCTAATAATTCTTATCAAATAAACGGCTTATATACCGGAAAAACTTATTATTGGCGTATTGATGAAGTTTTAGCAAACGGAATCGAGAAAGGAAATCTATGGCGCTTTCGTCCTGCACAACTTGCTTTTCCTGATGCAGAAGGTTACGGACGTTTTGCACGCGGCGGACGCGGCGGAAAAGTGGTTGCTGTAACAAATTTAAATGACAGCGGACCGGGAAGTTTTCGTGAAGCCGTAACCAATGATATTGGTCCAAGAACAATTGTTTTTAATACTTCGGGTATAATTCAATTACAATCTCGTTTGGTTTTAAGCCAGCCTTACGTAACTGTTGCCGGACAGACCGCGCCTGGGAAAGGAATATGTATTCGTTCTGCTCCTTTTGGCATAACAGGAAATGATGCCGTTGTACAAAATATCCGTGTCCGTCTTGGAGGTGGCCCTACTTATGACGGAATGGGATTAACCGGAGCAGATCATAGTATTATCGACCATTGCTCTATCAGCTGGACCATTGATGAATCTTTCAGCTCGCGTTCCGGAAAAAACATTACACTTCAAAGAACTTTAATATCTGAAGCTTTAAACGCAGCCGGACATCAAAATTATCCTGCCGGAACAGAACATGGTTATGCGGCCACTATTGGCGGTGATATCGGAAGTTTTCATCATAATTTATTAGCGCATTGTTATGGCAGAAACTGGAGTCTTGGCGGCGGACTGGATGGAAACGGTGCTTACGCAGGTAAAATGGATATTACTAACAATGTCGTTTACAACTGGGGCGGAAGAACTACAGATGGAGGAACGAAAGAAGTTAACTTCGTAAACAACTATTACAAACCAGGCGCAGGATCAAAAATATTTGTAGCGTTTAATCAGCAAAATGAAGGCGTAGGAACCGGAATGCAGCAATGTTATTTCAACGGAAATGTAATGCCGGGCTATTTTGACGAAAGCAACCAAACAGCAGGAAGAAAAGCTTCGGGCAACACAGTGTCGTATGATAACTTCGTAAATGCGCCGTTTTTTCCTTCTTATGTAACAACACAATCAGCTAAAAATGCATACAAAATTGTTCTTTCAGATGTAGGATGCGTACAGCCGGAATTCGACGAGCACGATCAAAGGATTATTTCTGAGACTTTAAACGGGACTTATTCAATTAGAGGAAGCGTAACCAATAAACCCGGATTTCCTGATAATGAAGCCGATGTTGGCGGTTACGAAGATTATCCTGCAATAAACAGAGATACAGATTGGGACACAGATCAGGACGGACTGCCAAACTGGTGGGAAAATCTAATAGGAACAAATGCAAATTCGGCAATTGGTGATTTCTCAGATTCAAATGCCGATATCGATCAGGACGGTTATACCAATCTCGATAATTATTTACAATGGATGGCACTTCCGCATTACGAATCACCAAACGGAAGTAAAATAGACATCAATATTCAAAAATTATCAAGAGGATTTACAAGCGGAGTTTCGTATGCCATTTCAAATGTTGTTAACGGAAATGCCGTTTTAAATACAGATACAGTTGCCTTTACACCTACTGCAAATGGTCTGGCTTCATTTAATTTTACAGTAACGGATTCTGAAGGCGGCACAATGACAAGAAAAGTAAATATTGTAAGCGGTCTTAACACACATCTTGGAACTGAAGAAACACAAAAAGAACTCGATAACGGATTAAAAGTATGGCCAATACCAAGCAAAGGCAATATCTCTGTGCTTCTTGAAAATGATATTGAAAAAGCTGAGCTTAAAGTTTATGACATATCTGGAAAAGAACTTTTAAAGAAAACCATTAAAGGAAAAACAACAGAAAACGTAAACCTAAATTCAAATGGAGTTTATATTTTAAAAGTTTCAAATCAGGAAAACAAAAAGGTTTTACATGTAAAAAAAGTTTTAGTACAATAACAAAAAAGCAGCTTATTTAAGCTGCTTTTTTTATGTCGTTTCCTCAAAATCATTTGGCTGGCGGGTAAAGAAATAAG
The DNA here is from genome assembly GCF_039539785.1 of Flavobacterium ginsengiterrae. NCBI lineage: Bacteria > Pseudomonadati > Bacteroidota > Flavobacteriia > Flavobacteriales > Flavobacteriaceae > Flavobacterium > Flavobacterium ginsengiterrae. Next base: position 545,671 of record NZ_BAABDU010000004.1, read on the forward strand.
TATAAATCCACGTAAGTGTAAAAGAAGGAATTACATCTGTAAACGGAATTATCTCTTCAATAAAAGTTAAAACACTCGCTACCTTTCCTACTCTTCCTTTATACATTCTGGTCATTATAAAAGCCGCAATAGGCGCCCAGATAACATCTGAAAATTCGCCAAGAAGCGGAATCGAGAAAGAAATCATACCAATTCCATCCAAAATTAAACCAATAATTAATTTTGACATTCTGTTATCGTCTACTACTTTCAAATCCTGCATAATGCGTTTATTTTTAAGTTAATCGAATTTAAAAATTATTCGTGAAATCAATATTACTTCTTTATGAAATTTAATTTCTAAATTCCCATATCAATTTACATACCGATTTTTATTTTTAAAGTTCCGCCAAAACACAATTTAGAATTTAAACTTTTGAATTTGATTATAAATTAGATTCTTTGTTTCTTTGTAAAAACAGTTTCACTACATGATACACGCAAAAAATATTCATAAATTCTACGATAAACTCGAAGTTTTAAAAGGAGTTGATCTTCATATTAAAAAAGGCGAAATTGTTTCGATCGTTGGAGCTTCAGGTGCCGGAAAAACCACTTTACTGCAAATTTTAGGAACTCTCGATAAACCCGAAAGAAATCCGGATTCTTCTTTAACCATAAATGGTGAAAATATCTTAAAACTTCAGGATATTGAAAACGATAACACCAAACAAGAACGCACATTTAAAATCGTAACCTGGGCTGGTATAATTTACATGTTGCTTCTGGCTGTTTATGTAATCTTTTTTAGAACTAAAATTTTCGACGATACAATACGATTAGTAGTTGTAAGCGCACTGTTTTTACCCATTTTTGCCATGCTTTTTTATTACAGAAGCTATTTTAAAAAGAAAAGCAGACAGGACAAAATATTATCTGATTTTAGAAACTTAAATCTTGGCTTTATATTTCAGTTTCATCAGCTTTTACCAGAATTTACAGCTTTAGAAAACGTTTGTATTCCTGCATTTATGGCCAACAAACCAAAAGGTGAAACCGAAAAAGAAGCAAAAAAAATCTTAGAATATTTAGGTTTATCACACAGAATTCATCACAAACCAAGCGAACTTTCGGGTGGAGAACAACAGCGTGTTGCCGTAGCAAGAGCTTTAATTAATAAACCCGATGTTATTTTTGCCGATGAACCTTCTGGAAATCTCGATACACATTCTGCAGAAAACCTTCACCAGCTGTTTTTTAAACTTCGTGACGAATTTGGGCAGACATTTGTAATCGTAACCCACAATGAAGATTTAGCCAATATGGCCGACAGAAAATTAATTATGGTCGACGGCCAGATTAGTAATTAGGAGCTCATTCCTGCTGTCCGCTGTATCTTTTGTTTTTTAAAGAAAAAAACAAAAGGATGCCGCTTCCATCAGGGCTAGGAAAATCGAATAAAAAGAAAATTCATTAATACATGAATCAAAAAGAACTCAAAGAATTTCTTGACGAAAAAGTTATTCAATATAATAATCAGGATTTTATAGAAAGCGATCCTGTTCAGATTCCGCATTTATTTACCCAAAAAGAAGATATCGAAATTGCTGGTTTTTTAAGCGCATCCATCGCGTGGGGAAACCGTAAAATGATTATCAAAAATTCGCATAAAATGATGGAATTAATGGGAAACACGCCCTACGATTTCGTCATGTCACATTCTGAAGATAATCTAGTCGATCTTGAAAAGTTTGTTCACCGCACTTTTAACGGAAAAGATTTTGGCGGTTTCATAAAAGGACTACAGCATATTTATAAAAATCACAACGGTTTAGAAGCAGTATTTGCCAAAAATCAGGAAAAAGACAGTTTACAAAAAAGTATCAGCGAATTCAAAAAAATATTTTTCGAAATCAATCATTTAGCCAGAACCCAAAAACATATTTCAGATCCGCTGAATAATTCGGCAGCGAAAAGAATCAATATGTACCTTCGTTGGATGGTTCGTCAGGATGCAAAAGGTGTCGATTTAGGAATCTGGAAAAGCATTTCGCCTTCTGTTTTATCATGTCCGCTTGATGTACATTCCGGAAATGTTGCCCGAAAACTGGGAATTTTAGAAAGAAAACAAAACGATGCCAAAGCTTTACTTGAATTAGACACCAAATTAAGAAAAATGGATGCTCAGGATCCTGTAAAGTATGATTTTGCTTTGTTTGGATTAGGTGTTTTTGAAGGGTTTTAAATTTTTAATACAAAAACAAATCGGACAAGTCCCAGAGGGACGATATATTTAAAGCTACTATAACCATCGGCTAATTAAGCTCCAGCGGAGCGACATGATTTTAAAATGTGCCGCTCCGCTGGAGCTTTTATTCATTTTAGCATAAATTTTGGCTACAAATATTATGCTCCTCCGGAGCTGAAAATATAAAATATACAATTCATTTTTTGCAGATTATTAGGAACGTGATTTCTTCCTAATCGGAATGATTTGATTACTAAAAAACAAGTATTTCAGAATATTTCTAAAACCTATAAACAATGAAAATCAAATAATTACAAAAACAAATTATCACTTCCTTTTAAGAGTTTCGTAATAAAACCATGAATTTAACGTACATTTGCACAAAATTTAAAGCAAATGAGCACTTTCGAAAAATTTAATCTTCCAAAATCATTACAAAAAGCAGTTGACGAATTAGGATTTGTTACGCCTACTCCTATTCAGGAAAAATCTTTTTCTGTAATCATGTCTGGACGTGATATGATGGGAATTGCACAAACCGGAACCGGTAAAACATTTGCTTATTTGCTGCCTCTTTTAAAACTTTATAAGTTTACTCATACCAACACACCAAAGATCGTTATTCTGGTTCCAACCCGCGAATTAGTAGTTCAGGTTGTAGAAGAAGTAGAAAAACTGACTACATACATGTCGGTTAAAACTTTGGGTATTTACGGAGGCGTAAACATTAACACACAAAAGAAAGCGGTTTACGAAGGCGTTGACATTTTAGTTGGAACTCCTGGTCGTACAATGGATTTAGCGCTTGACGCTGTTGTTCGTTTTGACGAGACTCAAAAATTAGTAATTGACGAGTTTGACGAAATGCTAAATTTAGGTTTCAGACCACAGCTGACTGCTCTTTTCGCGATGATGAAAACCAAACGTCAAAATATTCTTTTCTCTGCTACTATGACAGATGAAGTAGATGATATCTTAAACGATTATTTTGATTTTCCAGAAGAAGTAACATTGGCTCCATCTGGAACACCTCTTGAAAAAATTACTCAGATTACTTATAACGTTCCGAATTTCAATACCAAAGTAAATCTTTTAAAACATTTACTGGAAAATGACGAAAGCATGAGTCGTATTTTGGTTTTCGTAAATAACAAAAAGATTTCAGATATGCTCTTTAATCGTATCGATGAACTTTTTGAAGGTCAATTTGGTGTAATTCACTCTAATAAATCTCAAAATTACCGTTTGAGCACTATGGCTGAATTTCAGGAAGGAAATCTTCGCGGTTTAATTACAACCGACGTTATGGCGAGAGGTTTGGATATTTCGAATATTACACACGTCATTAACTTTGAACTTCCGGAAGAACCAGAATTATACATGCACAGAATTGGTCGTACAGGTCGTGCAGATGCAACAGGAACGGCAATAAGTTTTGTTACTCCAAGAGAAGAAGAATTCAAAATAGAAACTGAACTTTTAATGGATCAGGAATTAAAAATTGCTGATTTTCCAGAAGAAGTTGAAATCTCAGAAAAATTAATCGAACCTGAAAAAGACAGACTTCCAAGAAAGTTTTTAATGAAAAAACCTAAACTGGAAGGTGAAGGAGCTTTTCACGAAAAATCAAAAAAGAATAAAAAAGTTAATTTGGGAGGTCCTTCAAAAACAAAAAAGAAAACCCACGGTTCTGTTAACAGAAATATGTTGAAGACAAGAAATGAGAAGAAGAAAAAAAAGTAGCTTTTTTAAGGTTCTGAGGTACTAAGCTGCTAAGGTTCTGAGTTTTTCTTATTTATAAAATTAAAGGCTCAAATATTTAAATTGTTTAAATATTTGAGCCTTTTTTTGCTTAGAATCTTAGCAGCTTAGTACCTCAGAACCTTTTAAAAAAAACCTATATTTTCGTAAAAACCAATCCTACAGGAGAACACAATTGAATTCTCTTTCCTGAATCGGTTAATTTTCCGGTTGCGATGTCTCTTTTAAATACAACAATGTCGTTTGTGTATTGATGGCCAACTAAAAGATAATTTCCAGTTGGGTCAATTGCAAAATCTCTTGGTCCTTTTCCTAAAGTACTTTGCTGTTCAACCCATTCGATACTGCCGTTTTTCTGGATTTTATAAACCGTAATCGAATTAGCATCTACACGATCAGAAACATATAAAAAGTTTCCGTCTGGCGAAATTTTTATAGCCGCTGCACCTGTTCCGCCTTTAAAACCTTTTGGAAGAATACTTGTTTCAGCAATTTGTTTTAAAGTTCCCGTTTTATCATAACTAAACGAAGTCAGCGTTCCGTCTAATTCCTGAACCAGATAAACAAATTTGCCATCTTTACTAAAAGTCAAGTGTCTTGGTCCGCTTCCTGATTTTACATCAACACTTCCTTTTAAAGTCAGAATTTCATTTTTAGAAGCTGGATTATATTTATAAATAAACACTTTATCTAAACCTAAATCATTTACCAAAACAAACTTTTTATCTGGCGAAAAAGTTACCATATGCACATGCGCTTTTTCCTGACGCGCCGCATTTGGTCCCTTTCCTTCATGCTGAATTAACTGCTGAACTTCTGTAATACCACCGTCGGCATTTTTCTTGTAAACCACAATGCTTCCGCCAGAGTAATTCGCGGCAATTACATTCTTGTCATCATTAATCAGGTGACATGGATCTGCTCCTAAAGCATCATTTTTATTTATTAGATCAACTTTTCCCGAAGCCGCATCATAACGAAAAGCGCTCACTGTGCTGTGACTTCCGTTTTCATTTACGGCATAAATAAATTTATTATCTGCCGATACTGATAAATAACTAGGGCTTACAACACTTTCAGAAGATTTTTTCAATTTAAAATCACCTGTTGAAGCATCAAATTCATAAACATAAATTCCGTTGCTCTGGCAGGTATTGGTATAAGTTCCAACCAATAGGTTAAATTTATTTTGAGCTTTTCCAGTTGTGGCTAATAAAGCTGAAAATAATATTAATGATATTTTTTTCATAGTTTGTTTTTTTTGAATTAGCTAAAATACACATTAATATCTTTTTTAAACAGCTTCTTTGTTACAAAAGCAGTTACAAAAGTTACATTTTTAATTTTAGTTTTCATGAATATAAACGGTACAAAGTTCATTTTAGCTTTTTAAGTACAACTTATAATCTCTTATATGGACTTATATGGTTTAATAAATTTTTAATTTGTATTTTTGACCAACATCTTCGCAAAACGAAACGAAGTTAATCAAAGCCAGAATGCACTTTAAACACCCCGAAATTCTATATTTTCTGTTTTTATTGATTGTTCCAATTTTGGTTCATTTATTTCAATTACGACGTTTTAAAACTTCTTATTTTACAAATGTTCGTTTTTTAAAAGAACTGGCGGTTCAGACCCGTAAAAGTTCTAAAATCAAAAAACGTTTATTGCTTGCCACCCGATTATTGCTTTTAACCTGCGCGATTATTGCTTTTGCACAGCCTTTTTTTGAAGCCAAAGACAGCAAAAATGCCTCAAACGAAATGTATATAATTTTAGACAATTCGTTTAGTATGCAGGCAAAAGGAAAAAAAGGAGAATTACTAAAACGCGCCGTTCAGGAATTACTGGAAAATACGCCGGAAACAGCTCAGTTTTCTTTGCTTACCAATACCGAAAATTACTGGAATACTGATATAAAATCGTCAAAAAGCGCTTTACAGAATTTAAAATACAGTGCAGCACCTTTTGAACTTTCGTCGATTATGGCTAAAATCAAAGCTCATAAATCGGCACATAAAAAAGATATACTTATTATTTCTGACGCAGTTGGTTTAACCGAAAATGATATTAAAAACACTGACTCTGAAGAAAAACCATACTTTATACTTTCTGAAGCCGAACAGAAAAACAATGTTTCAATAGATAGTGTTTACATCAATCAGACTTTAGAAAATTTCTATGAAATTGGGGTAAATTTATCGGCTTATGGAGAAAATTTCAAACCTGTTTCAACGGCTTTGTACAATCAAAATAAACTGATTGCTAAAACGATTATAAATTTTGACACAAAGAAAAAGAAAATCAATTTTACGATTCCAAAAGAAGCTTTTCACGGTTATGTTTCAATTGAAGATAATGGTTTAACTTATGATAACAAATTGTTTTTCAGCATTTCAAAAAACAAAAAAACCAATGTAATCAGCATTGGAGAACCAGAAAAAAGCAATTTCTTATCCCGAATTTATACTCCGGCTGAATTTAATTACAATAATTACGCAATCAGTTCTTTAGACTACAATGGTTTAGAAAAACAAAATACAATTATTCTAAACGAATTAACAGAAATTCCGCAGGCATTGCAGACAACTTTAAAAGCTTTTGTTTCAAAAGGCGGTAATTTGGTTATAATTCCTTCTGAAAAAAGTTCGGTTTCTAACTTAAATTCATTTTTAGGAAATTTTGGAAAAGTTCAGTTTAACAATCTCAAAAGAGAAAGCAGACTGATTACGAAAATCAATTTCGATCATCCTTTATTTTCGGGAGTTTTCGAAAATAAAATCACGAATTTTCAATATCCAAAAACAAATTCTTCTTTTGATATTTCAAGCCCATATCCAGCCGTTTTATCTTATGAAGACCAAGGTGCTTTTGTAACAGCTGTTCAAAATCCAACAGCCGGAATTACAGTATTTTCGGCACCTATAAATAGCGTAAACTCAAATTTTCAACAATCGCCTTTAATTGTTCCGTTGTTTTATAAAATTGCACAGAACAATCAAAAAACAGGCGTTAATGCTTTAACAATAGGAAATAATCAGCCTTATTTTGTTGATGTTTTATTGACAAAAGATGCTATTCTGGAAGTTAAAGGAACAGAAGATTCTTTTATTCCAATTCAGCAGATTTTGAACAATAAAGTCAAACTTACTTTTAATGATTTCCCTGAAACAGCTGGAAATTACAGCATTTTTGACAAAAAAGAATGGGTCGAAAATCTAAGTTTTAATTACAAAAGAACCGAAAGCGATTTAAGCCGGGTAAATACAAATGTTATTTCTGATTTTAAAACTGCAGATACGATTTCGACCATATTTAACACCTTACAAACTGAACGTACCGACAGCCAGATTTGGAAATGGTTTGTTATCTTTGCACTGTTGTTTTTAGCATTAGAAATGGCAATTATAAAATTTGTGAAATGATTTTTTTTACCATTAAGGCATTAAGATTATTAAGTTTCTTCCTTTATGAACTTTCTTTTTTAATGCTTAGAGAATTAAGTTCCTTTCTTTATGAACTTAATTTCTTAATGGTAGAAAATGAAAACATTTAATGTTTGAATAAAATAAATATCCAAAATATGAAAATAATCATCAAAAACGCAAAAATTATCGACTCAAAAAGTCCGTTTCATAATCAGACCGTTGATCTTTTAATTGCCGATGGTTTAATAGAAAAAATAGGCGTTTCTCTTCCAAACGACAATGCAGAAGTAGTACGTTTTGATGATCTTCACGTATCTCAGGGCTGGTTCGACAGCAGTGTTTCGCTGGGTGAACCAGGTTACGAAGACAGAGAAACTATCGCAAACGGATTAAACGTTGCAGCCAAAAGCGGTTTTACGGCAATTGGTTTACAGCCAAATTCCTTCCCAATTATTGACAATCAGTCTCAGGTAAATTTTGTGAAAAATAAAGCAAATGGTTCTGCCACAGAAATTTTCCCAATTGGCGCTTTAACAAAAGTAAGTGAAGGAAAAGATATGGCTGAACTTTTTGACATGAAAAAAGCCGGAGCCATTGCTTTTGGAGATTACAACAAAAGTATTGACAATGCCAATATCCTGAAAATTGCTTTGCAATATGTACAGGATTTCGACGGATTGGTTATCGCCTATTCACAAGATCCAAATATTAAAGGAAATGGTGTTGCCAATGAAGGAATTGTTTCTACAAGATTAGGCTTAAAAGGAATCCCGAATTTAGCCGAAGAACTACAAATTTCCAGAAACTTGTTTTTACTGGAATATACAGGCGGAAAGCTTCATATTCCTACTATTTCTACAGCAAAATCTGTTGAATTAATCAGAGAGGCAAAAGCAAAAGGTTTGCAGGTAACCTGCAGTGCATCTGTGCATCATTTGGTTTTAACGGATGAAAAACTGGACGGTTTTGACACTCGTTTTAAAGTGACACCGCCATTGCGTACAGAAGTTGACAGACAGGCTTTATTGAACGGAATTGCCGATCATACAATTGATATTATTACTTCTGACCACAACCCTATCGATATCGAATTCAAAAAAATGGAATTTGATACCGCTAAAAACGGCACAATTGGTTTAGAAAGTGCTTTTGGAGCTTTAATGACTGTTTTACCTGTTGAAACTATAGTGGCAAAACTTATTGATGCAAGAAGTGTTTTCGGATTAGAAAGTCATACTATTGAAGAAGGTGCAAAAGCAAATTTAACTCTTTTCTCTCCGGAAGGAAAATCAACTTTTACGAAAGAAAACATTCTTTCAAAATCTAAAAATTCTGCTTTTTTAGGAACTGAAATCAAAGGTTCTGTTTACGGAATTTACAATCAAAATCAACTTGTTACAAAATAATACAATGAATAATACAGTCGAAGAAGGAAAATCAATTGCGATAACCAGTTATATTTTAATTGTTGGGGTACTTATTGCAATGTCTATGAATTCTGAAAATAAAAACTCTTTTGCTTCTTTTCATATTCGTCAAGCTTTGGGACTTTCGCTTACTTTTATCTCTTTTGGAGCACTGACAAGCAATTTTGACAGCTTCTTTATCACTTTCCCAATGTGGATTTGTGTTTCTATTTTATGGACTTATGGTATTTTTACTGCCATTCAAGGACAAATGAGACCAATTCCTTTGGTTGGAGAATTGTTTCAAAAATGGTTTAAATCGATTGGATAACGAGGTTGAATTTCCAATTTAAAAAAATCCAAATTCCAATTAAACGTCGATAAATTTGTCAAAGTTTAAAATTTTGACAAAGTTCGAGCTGAAATTGTGACCGCAAAACAAGACTGATCACTAAAAACCTGAACACTGAACACTAAAAAAATGAATCTATCTTTAGAATATAAAATACAAGAACCAAAAGTAATTTTAGATAAAAATCCGTTGTTGCTTTTATTACACGGATACGGAAGCAACGATGCTGATTTATTCTCGTTTGCAACAGAACTTCCCGATAATTATTATGTAATTTCTGCCAGAGCGCCTTACGATTTGCAATATGGTGCTTACGCTTGGTACGCCATTAATTTTGATGCCGATCAGAATAAATTTTCTGATAATGAGCAGGCAAAAACTTCTCGCGATTTAATTGCTAAATTTATTGATGAATTAACTGCAAATTACCCTATTGACGCTCAAAATGTAACTTTAATTGGTTTCAGCCAGGGATCAATTTTAAGTTATGCAGCGGCACTCTCTTATCCTGAAAAAATTCAGCGTGTTGTTGCCATGAGTGGTTATTTCAACGAAGAAATCATTAAAGAAGGCTATGAAAATAACGACTTTAAAAATCTAAAAATATTTGCTTCTCACGGAACTGTAGACCAGGTTATTCCGATTGAGTGGGCAAGAAAAACTCCGGCAGTTTTAGAAAAATTAAATATTCCGGTTGTTTATAAAGAATATCCGGTTGGACACGGCGTAGCGCCGCAGAATTTCTTTGATTTTAAGAATTGGCTGGCTGTTTAATATTTATCTTATAAAAAATGTCAAAGTTTAAAGCTTTGACATTTTTTTTTAAGACATCCAGATTAAATACCTTTATCTTCCTTCCTTTTCAATTCTTCTTCAAAATCAGGAAAATCTTCGTGAAGTCCGGATATAATTTTTTTTGTTAAATTTCCTTCTTTATCTGTTTTTACTAGTGCCCAGCCTATTTCATTATCAGAACTACAATTTCCATCATCAAGAAAATCAATAACATTACTTATAATTCCTTTAGAAAAAGTCTTCAAAAAAACATTCAATTTTTCTTCACCAACTATATTCTTAATCTCTGAATATTTTTTTTCTGCTTCGGAGTCAAAATCTTTAGCTAATGAAATATTGCTTTCAGTTGACTGAATAATATCGTAGAAATTTTTCAAAATTAAAAATCTACCAAACTGCGGAATATCTTCTTCTATTTCGCTAAAAGCCCAATTTAATGGATTTTCAGCACCAGCTTCTTCAAGTTTTAATGCCAGCTTTTCTAGTTTAGCTAGTTTTTTATCACTTAAATTTTTTATCGAATGGCTGTAGTACTTTTTATCTTTTGATGCCGAAATAAGTCTGTTAATTTCTTCCATTTTGAATAATTTAATTTCCTGTATAAAGAATTTTACCATCTTTTTTCAAAACATATCCTTTCCACGGAATTAACTGCCAATCGCCGTTTACCCACGAATCGCCTTCCGATTTTCTTTCTAAAATAATAGATTCTTTTTGAGTGTCTAAGAAAAGCTCGGCTTTATTTCCGTCAAAAATCACGTAAGATGCTGTTGTATACGTTTTACCGTCATCATAATGCGATAATTTCGTTCCTTCAAAAATTCTTATGCATTCTTTTTTAAGCGCAGACCAGGTATATCCTGCAGAAGCTTTGCATCCGTGAGAATCAGAATCAGCACCTGCAACAGCTTCTTTTTTAGTTTCTTTTGTCGTAACATTTTCCTGAGAAACTTTTTTCCCGCATGAAATTGCAGCGGTCACAATAATCGAAAACAAAAACATCTTTTTCATATATCCTATTAATTTGTGGTCAAAAAAAAATAGGATTTAAAATCCTATTTTTGATATAACCAAGTTTGATTTACTTCAAAGGTAATGTTATCATCATTATCAACAAAGTATTTTAACAAGACTTCTCCCCATAATTCTCCATTACTGTAATCTGCAATGATCCATCTATGGTTTAAGATTTTTACTTTGTTAATAATAAATTTATTTGGTCCAATTTGGTCTTGTCCTGTATACGGATTCCCTTTTGGATTGGAATTAAAATCAAGTAATTTTTCTGTAACAACCGGAATCAGTTTTTCAAATAAAATCACTTTTCCGCCAGATGCACTGTTGTCGAAATAATTTTGTGCATTTTCATTGTGTTCCAAAGAAAAATAATCTGCTTCTGCTAATTTAGCCGATACCAGATTGATACTATCTCTCAGCTTTTTAGTCGTTTTTTCATATCTTTCTTCGCCAAATTTTACTTCACGGCTGTAAAACATATATGTAAAAACATTCATTAATATCGCGAGGATAAAAAGATAAAGCATTAAGGATTTTTTCATTTTGTGGTATAATTAAATTGTAATTTCTAAGTTATCATAAGCCAGAAAAACGTTTTCGGGAAGTTGTTTCTGTACTTCTTCATGAAAGCCCAAAACATGGCTTATATGCGTTAAATAAGCTCTTTCTGGTTTTACCAGATTAATAAAATCAAGTGCTTCCTGCAAATTAAAATGGGTATCATGCGGTTCTACGCGCAGAGCATTTACAACCAAAACTTTTAAACCTTTTAGTTTGTCAATTTCAGCCTGCTCAATTGTTTTTACATCGGTTAAATACGCGAAATCTTCAATTCGGTATCCAAACACCTGCAAATCGCCGTGCATCGCATTTATGGGAACTGCCAGTTTATCTCCAACAGCAAAAGATTCATTGTTTTTAACTTCGATAGTTTTAACACTTGGAGCACCCGGATATTTGTTGACGGTTTCGAAAACATAATCAAAACGGCGCCTTAAATTATCAAGAACGCGTTTATGTCCGTAAATTGGAATTTCGCCCTGTCTGAAATTAAACGGACGAATATCATCTAATCCGGCAGTATGATCTGAATGTTCGTGTGTAAATAAAATGGCATCGAGTTTACGACATCCGCAAGACAACATTTGCTGTCTGAAATCAGGACCACAATCGATTACATACGAATGCTCCTCCCATGTAATCCAGATGGATACACGGAGTCTTTTGTCCTTAGCATCAGTGCTTTTGCAAACAGGATGATCGATTCCGATGATTGGAATGCCTTGAGAAGTACCAGTACCTAAAAAATAGACCTTCAATTGAACTTAATTTTTTTACAAAAATAGGATTATTTCTCTTTCATTAGAAGCCTAATTTACTAACTTTGTAACAAATCTATTTAAAATAAAATGGGTACAGAAATAAAACTCAAAGGTGACAGGGTCATCGAACAGATTCCTTCTATAAAAGACAAAGCATTACGCATTAATTTAAACGAGAATATTTACGGAACATTTGCTGAAATTGGGGCTGGACAAGAGACAGTTAGACATTTTTTCAGATCCGGAGGTTCTTCAGGAACAATTGCAAAAGCGATGTCTGCCTATGATAAAGATTTCAGTGATGCAATTTACGGAACGGAAAGCGATGGAAGATACGTAACCGAAGAACGTTTAAAAAAAATGCTTACCCACGAAGGCCAGATCATCGAAGAGCGTTTAAGCAGAGAAAAACATCCTACAAAACTTTTTTTTAGTTACGCCAACACTGTAGCCACAATAGATTTTGCTAAACAATTTAAAGGCCACGGCTGGGTTGGAATTCGATACCAGATAGAACCAGACGAAGCTTATAACGAAATTATTCTTCATATTCGTTTTAGAGAAACTGATGCCCGTTTACAACAAGAAACTTTAGGAATTTTAGGTGTAAACTTAATTTATGGCGCTTTTTACAAATACAATGATCCAAAACGCTTACTGCGTTATTTATACGACCACTTAGACAAAGATCAGTTAGAGATTGATACTATTAACTTTTCTGGTCCTCGTTTTGCTGATGTTGACAACCGCTTAATGAGTTTACAGCTGGTTAAAAACGGAATGACGGATGCCGTAATGTTTAATCCTGAAGGAAAAAACATTCTTCCGGCCGCTATTCTTTACAAAAAGAACCTTTTAGCTTTAAGAGGTAGTTTCCGTCCGGTTACCAAAGTTAATATGGATATGTATGAGAAATCATTAGAAATGTTTCTCAAAGAAAATAAGGTTGAAAAAAATAATACTCTTGTTGTTTTTGAAATCACGCTTTCGAATTTACGTTCTGATGGAGAAATTGATGAGCGTGACTTTATGGACAGAGCAGAATTACTTTGTTCGTTAGGACAAACGGTTATGATTTCTAATTTCCAGGAATACTACAAAGTCGTTGAATACTTTGCAAATTATACCAAATCCCGCATGGGACTTGCAATGGGTGTAAACAACCTTGTTGATATATTTGATGAGAAATACTACCGTCATTTAAGCGGAGGAATTCTGGAGGCTTTTGGAAAATTATTCTACAGAGATATGAAGGTTTTCTTGTATCCAATGCTGGACGAAGATGGCGTATTAATGAATTCAAACAACTTAAAAGTACATCCTCGAATGAAAGAATTATACAAGTTCTTTAAATTTAACGGAAAGGTTGTTGACATTGAAAACTACGATCCAGACAACTTATCAGTTTTCTCACGTGAGGTTTTAAAAATGATCAATCAGGGCAAAAAAGGCTGGGAACCAATGCTTCCGTCTGGTATTGCAGAAATCATAAAAGAGCATCATCTTTTTGGATATCATCCGCAGAAAGAACTGGAAGAAAACGCATAATAAAAAAGTCCCTTTGTTGGGACTTTTTTTAGTTTCCAGTTTTAAGTACTTACTCCATATTTTTTAACCGCAAAGCACGCTAAGTTTTTTAACAGACTTTGATTTTAATAAAACAAAAAGTTCGCAAAGCTTTATTAATACAAAGCTTTGCGAACTTTTTACGCACAAAAATGATTTCTACAAAATAAAAACTTTGCGTGCTTTGCGGTTAAAAAACCTAAAACAAAAACACTTTATTTAAGAATCTGAGATGCGTGTTCTTTTGTTTTTACCTTTTCGATTACTTCTTCGATAATTCCTTTTTCATCGATTACAAAAGTCGTTCTGTGGATTCCGTCATATTCTTTTCCCATGAATTTCTTTGGTCCCCAAACTCCAAAAGCATTAATTACTGATTTGTCTTCATCGGCAATTAAAGGAAAAGGCAACTCATATTTTTCTTTAAATTTTATCTGCGCTTTCTCGCTGTCGGCACTTACACCAAGAAGTTCGTAATTATTTGCCTGAAAACGGTGAAAATTATCTCTTAAATCGCAGGCTTCTGCAGTACAACCCGGTGTGCTTGCTTTTGGATAAAAAAACACTACTAATTTTTTTCCGGCATAATCTGCCAGTTTATGTGCTTTTCCGTCTTGATCAGTTCCTGAAAAGACTGGAGCTTTATCTCCGGCTTTTAATGTTGTCATATCATTTTATTTTTAGATTGTTGATTTAGATTTTAGATTCATTTACAAAGATAACTTATAAAGTATAATTCCTTATTTTTACCAATATTTAAATTACGAAAATGAATAAAGAAGCTCGCGTACAATTTGTTATAAATACGTTAAAAGAACTCTACCCTATTATACCCGTTCCGCTAGATCATAAAGACCCTTATACCTTATTAATCGCTGTTTTACTTTCTGCACAATGTACGGATGTACGTGTAAACCAGATTACACCTATTTTGTTTGCAAAGGCTGATAATCCGTATGATATGGTAAAAATGTCTGTTGAAGAAATCAAAGAAATTATTCGTCCCTGCGGTTTATCACCAATGAAATCGAAAGGGATTCATGGTTTATCTGAAATTTTAATTGAAAAACATAATGGTGAAGTACCCCAGAGTTTTGAAGCGCTGGAAGCTTTACCGGCTGTAGGACATAAAACAGCGAGTGTAGTTATGTCTCAGGCGTTTGGAGTTCCGGCTTTCCCTGTAGACACACACATTCACAGACTAATGTACCGATGGAATTTGTCAAATGGAAAAAGTGTGGCACAGACCGAAAAAGATGCTAAACGTTTATTTCCAAGAGATTTATGGAACGATTTGCATTTGCAGATTATTTGGTATGGACGTGAATATTCGCCTGCACGCGGATGGAGTCTTGAAAAAGATATTATTACCAGAACTGTGGGTAAAAAATCTATTATAGAAGAAGCTGCTAAAAAGAAAGTTTAGCAGCTTCTAAATTTTATTTATTGACTATTTTTTAAAGCATTGTATTCGTTTGTCATATCAAGTGCTCGATATACTCCCAAAAGTGTTTTTGTTGCTTCTTCATTTTTAGGTTCGATTACCAGCGCTTTTTTTAGATATGGAATGGCACTTTTTACAATCTCGTCTTTTTGAATACTTAATTTATCGTATTCTTTCATTTCTTTTGGAGTGTTACCCAACAGACTCATTTGGTCTACAACTTCCTTTTTTAACTGCATTTTGACATAAGCAAGATTAATACAGCAGTCTAAACAATTTGGATTTAACTGTAAATCACTTTCGTAATATTTAGCAGCATTTACATAATCGTTTCTTTCTAAATAACAGTATCCTAATGAAAGAAGAACTTCTTCTTTTTTAGAAGGCGGATAAAAATTTCTTGGTTTTTCATACAATCCCGCCTCAATATTTGATTCTCTGGCACTCATTGAAATAAACGCTTCCTCAACCTTTGTCTTTTTGTTAGTGGCATAAAAAATCATTCCTTTTCCGGTATAATTTATCTTTCTTAACTCTTCATAATATTTTATAGCAGAAACATAATCTTTTCCGTTTAAAGAAGAGCCTGCTGCATTAAAAAGGTTTAAAGTATCTTTTTTATCTATTTGATATACTTCATAACTTTTAGCAGCACTTTCTTTGAATTTTCCTGCTTTATAATCACTGTAAGCGCCATCAACAAGTGTCGATTTCATAGCCTTTAATGCCTGATTGGCTTTAAAAGCATATTTGTAGTTTCGGGAATCGTTTTCATATAAAAGAATATCCTGATAAGCACTTGATGCCAAAGCGAAATTGGTAACAGCATCTATATTTTTTGCTGCTAAATCTTTACATACATTTCCTTTTATAAAGAAGAAATCTGATTTATCAGAATCTGAAGCATTAACGATAAGATATTCTATTTTTTTCAAAACAGCTAATGCCTCTTCGTTTTTTCCTTTATCATATAAGGATTGTGCTTCTTTTATTTGTTCTTTTTGAGCAAATGCTCCCATTGTCATCAATAGAAACATTGATAACATCATAAGGTTATTTTTCATTTCTTATACGTTTTGTAGTTAATAGACTGGGGGTTTCAAGATTTACGATATAATCTTGATCTTAATAAGTATTAAGGTCTGTAAGGAACAAAACTAAAATAGAGAGGAGTAGTTTTTCGCCATAGAATTATTGGTTATTTATTAAACATTTATTACTGGTTGGTTGATTATTTTTACACACATTTTATTTTAAAAGCAAGCATTCCTCATTTTTGATGAAGTTAAAACTACTTTTTAACTAAAATAAAATTAATAATTGAAAAAACTAACAAATACACCCAAAAACAATAAACTTTAACAAATAATAATAAAATACCACCAAAAAACTTACAGGTTTTATTTTTTGGTAATTTAATTCCATAAAAAAAACTCACTACTTGTATTTGCATACAAATAGTGAGCTTTTAACCAAAACGACCATTTGGTTTTTCTTTCGAAATAAACATCCGACCAGAGCAGCGGGCTGTTTAGTTAGCTATGATTTCAAAACTTTTGTCTTCAATTTTCACAACCTTAAGTGCTTGTGAATAACTTAATAAAAAAGAAACTACTTCTTTTTTAGGTTTTAAATCTTGAGAAGCTAATGCTTTTTTTGAGTAAATTTTCGCCATACTATGTTAGTGTTTTATTATAGTATAACGGGCTAATATTCAAATTAGTATTAGTTGGTTAAAATAATTTGATGTTTATCTATAATTTTTCTCAAATTCATTAATGCATAACGCATTCTTCCTAATGCAGTATTAATACTTACATCAGTCAATTCTGAAATTTCTTTAAAACTCATGTCCTGATACATTCTCATAATCAAGACTTCTTTTTGATCTTCAGGAAGTTCTTCAATCAGTTTTTTTAGATCTACCTCAACTTGGTCTACAATCATCTTACTTTCAATGTTTAACGAATCGTCAGACATGATTGAGAAGATTGAAAACTCTTCGGTTTCTCTATACATTGGCATTTTTTTAGTTTTGCGAAAGTGATCCACAATTAAGTTGTGCGAAATACGCATTACCCAAGGAAGAAATTTACCTTCTTCATTATAGGAATTACTTTTTAAAGTTTTAATTACTTTAATAAATGTATCTTGAAAAATATCATTTGAAATATCTCTATCAGCAATCTTAGAATATATAAAACCATATATCTTAGATTCGTGTCTTTTAATTAATGTTGCCAGAGCAGCTTCGCTTCCGTCAACATATTTTTTTACTAATAGAGCGTCTGGAGTATGCAGATCAGCCATAATACTACTTTTTTAGTTTTAATAATTTGGAGTAATTTTTCTAAAAAGTAATTTTATGTAATAGGCGGATCTTTTTTTGGAGTTATGTTAATATTGTGATCAAATTTAACAAATAATTATTTTAAAAAGCAAACAAATGCAATAATAATTAACAATAAATCGTTAAGTTTTTTGCCGGAAAGTTTGATTTTACCAAAAATCGTTAAAAAAAGCTGTTTTTTAACAGTTAATTTTACGATTAAAAAACAGACATAAATAACTTACAATTAAGGATTTAAGAATATTTACATCTGTTTTATTTTTATATTTTGTTCTGTTATAATTTTATTGATATACTCTTACATAATCAACGTAATATTTTTGCGGTAAAACAGAATCATCTACATCTGGTCCGCCAAAATTACCTCCAATTGCCAAATTTACAATGATGTAAAATGGTTTATCAAAAGGCCAGGTATCTTCATTTTTGACTTCGGGATTAAAAGTATAGACTAAGTTTGTATCTACAAAAAAATCAATTTTGTCTTTATCCCATTCAATAGCGTAAACATGATAACCTTCTTCAATATTTGGAAATTCTGTACGTTTGGTGTTAATCGTGTTTCCATGGCTGTCCTGTGTGTGCAGGGTTGTATATACCATATGAGGATCTCTTCCTATGTACTCTAAAATATCTATTTCGCCTGTTTTTGGCCATTTTACTTCATCAATATTAGCACCAAGCATCCAGAATGCAGGCCATAAACCATGTCCTATAGGAAGTTTTGCTCTGGCTTCGATTCGGCCGTATTTAAATTCTTTTTTGCCTTTTGTGGTTATTTTTGTTGATGTATAAATACTGCCTTCTTTTCTGGCTTCAATAACTAAATTTCCGTCTTTAAATTCGTGATTGGTTTTAGTATAAATTTGTCTTTCATTGTTTCCGTAACCGCACAAGTTTGGACAACCGTCTCCGAGTTCAAAATTCCAGTCTTTTTCGTTTATTTTCTTTTTATTGAAATTTTCTTCCCACACTAATTTTCTTTTGACTTCTTGTGCATACGAAAAACTACAAATAAGAAGCAGTAAAATTATTTTATTCATATTCGTTCTTTAATTAAGAAGGCCAGCCGAAACTGACCTTCTTAGAATTACTAATTAATTAACTCAACTTATTGATATACTTTCACATAATCAATCTCCATTGAAGATTGTGAAAAAGCAGGATCAATATTTCCTCCTAAATTACCTCCCATTGCGACATTAAAAATCAAGAAAAAGCCGCTGTTAAAAGGTAAAGATGCGTTGTTTGGCACTGTATGAATCAGGGTATCATCAACATAAATTGTGATAGATTCCGGACTCCAGATAGTTTTATAAATATGAAACTCCGTTGATACATTTGGAATTGTTTTAGAAGCTGTATCTGCATTTCCTCCAAAACGTGCCGGATAATGTAATGTTCCGTGAATTACGTTTTGATTGTTTCCTACGTGCTCCATAATATCAATTTCTCCACAAGCAGGCCATGGTTTAGTGGCATAATTCTGCCCCAGCATCCAGATGGCAGGCCATGTTCCGCCGCCAGAAGGCAGTTTTGCACGAACTTCGACTTTACCATATGTAAATGAATATTTACCGTCGGATTTAAGTCTTGCTGATGAATATTCTGCTCCTCCCGAAGTTTCTTTTTTAGCTGTAATAATTAAACTTCCGCCTTGTACTTTTATGTTTGAAGCCGAGCTGGTATAGTTTTGTTTTTCATTATTTCCCCAGCCGTTATCGCCTCTTCCTAAGTCATAAACCCATTTTGCCGGATCTGGCGCTCCGTCAGTATTAAAATTATCTTCCCACACTAAGTTTGTATAATCAGTTGTTGGATTTGGATTTTGATTTGGCGGTGTTGTTGTAAAAGTATGGTACCACGCTAGTGCAGGGTTTCCTCCCATTACTGCTCTCACTACCATACGATTTGCTGTAAGTGATAAAATTTCATAAGAACTTTGACCAATATAATACCCCATAAATCCATTGTCTGAGAAGTTCATTGTTGTACCTCTAGTCTGCTCTGCATGTTTAGGATTTGCCATTACAACTGATTCAGAAGGGCTTAAAGAAACTGTTTTTGCTCCACCAGGATTATAACTTAAACATGTATCTTCAGTTAAACCTGATCCTCCTCCTACACTTTGGAAATCTTTGTTGAAGAAAGTTGCTCCGCCATTATCTAATTGGAATTTAAGCTGATCGCCATCTACTGAGAACGTTAATACGTTATCGTATAAACAGCTGCTGCTTGGCGAACCTGCTTTTTCAAATGCACCTGCGCTGTAGTAATTAGGGTAGAAGTTTTTCTCTGCATCACCATCATTTTGACCTACACCAAGATGTCCTGGTTCTCCTGCTGCCCAATACCATTTTTTAGACGAACCGCCCGTAAGTAACTGAACGGCCTGATCGTCGCTAAAATCACTTCTTACCTCAACATCAATTGTTGTGTTTGTTGCCACTCCACCAGAACCTGTAGCTACTACAGTTACAGTATAAGTATTAACTCCTGTTTTGGTAAATCTTTTAGAAATTTGTCCGCTTGGAGCGTTATCAAATGTTCCGTCGGGATATACGTATTTGTATGAAATAGCGTTATCTGCAGATGCTGTAAACTTCACAATTCCAGAACCGTCTCCGTTTGGATTATCGGCAGATTTACCAACAATTTCGGCAGTTACCTTTAAATTAGAAGGTGTGTTTATTGACCCGAATGTAAAATCGTCTTTCTGACAACCCGTCATCAAGAGAATCGTAAATAGGGATACTATCTTTATAATTAATTTCTTGCTCATGATTTCTTGTATTAATTGGATTGTTTTATATCATCAAAGTAATAAGTTTCGCCTGCACCTTTTGTGTCAAAATCCGGAAACAAAATTACTCTGTCGTATTTAACGCTGCTGTTAAAAGATGCTGTGCTCGTAAGATCAAATGTCAGAACTTCCCATGCATTTGCAACAGTAGTATTTACTTTTACTTCTGCATTTACAGTTGGATTTCCATTGTTATCTTTTGGAGAAGTCGAAAGTTCCATTTTGTATAAAATAGGCACTCCGGCTCTAGGCGACCAAACCGCTACTTTTACTTTGGTTCCTTTTGAACTATCAAACGGATTTTCAAGATTTAAGCTTGCTCCTCCCCAAGTTTCTGCATTTACTTTTTTATCTAACTTGACAACTTTATTAGAAACATTTATTCCTGTTTTATTAGGATTTGCAACTACCGAAGCATCTACATTACCAAATCCGCCCCAAGTGTAAGCTAAAGTTGCAGATTCGAAATCAAGAGGCAATGATATTGATTCAGAAGCTGTTTTGTAAAAATAAATATTATCGATGTACACATTTTTACCTGCTGGTATTCCAACCAATTTCAATTGGAATATATCATTAACCGTTATTCCCTGACTTGTAAATGCTGAAATAGGAATATCTAAACTTGTCCACTGATTCGATGTCAGATTACTTGTTACAGGTCTTTCAACTGGTCCCGGCTTGATTAAGGATACTTCCAATTTCTCCAAATCTGCTGTCCATACATCCATGTGAAGGTATTCCATTCCAGAAACATCAATAGTTACACCATCTGCAAGTGCAATTCCCTGATAGTTAAGATTCGTATAATTTAGCATTTTATCTCCATCTAAATCAAATTCAGCATATTGAGTTGTTTGTCCCCAATTTGGATAAAAAACAGTACCTGCAAGATCTGCATATTTAGAACTGAAAATTGAAATAACATCTCCTGCTTGTCTTCCAGGCTGTGCTGGTGCCGATGTTGTTGGGTTTAATACTAATTTTGCCGTAATTTCTTCTGTGTGTTCGGTTGTTTTAACAGCGGCACTTTTAGAAATTACTTTTATAGTATAAGTTCCAGGCTGCTGATAGGTATACGAAACTGATTCTCCGTTATTAGCCGAAACTGGATCAGGATGTCCTTCTTCACCAAAATATACATCATAAAACAAAGCAAAATCTGCGGTAGCAGTAACGGTTACTTTATTAGAAACCACTTTGTCATTTGTTACTACTACTACTAAATTTTCAGGAGCTTTAAAAGAAACCACAACTTCTTTTTCTAATTCGGCCGTTTTTCCACTAAGTCCTACTGCTATAATTTTAGATTTATAAACACCTTCTTTATATACATGAGAAATAGTCGCTCCTACACTGACATAATCAGAATCCGGAGTTCCGTCTCCAAAACTAATTTTGTACTGCGATGCTCCCTCGCCTTTTGGCAGGAAAGTCACTTTTCCGGTATTGTCTTGTGTAACCGTCGTTAAAACCGAAATATTGGCCGGAGCCGCTATTCCGTCTAAATCAACATCTAAGTCATCGTTTGCACAGCCTATGAGTACTGTCAAAACAAAAAGATTTATAATAAAATGTATTTTTTTCATGATTGCTGTTTTTTAGTATCCAGGATTTTGTGCCCAGTTTCCGTTTGCAAACTGAATTTCTTCAATAGGAAGCGGGAATAATTCGTTTTTATTAGCTTTAAAGCCCGGTATAGTTCCGGCTGCTTTTCCAGTTCTTACTAAGTCAAAGAAACGGTGTCCTTCGCCAAAAAGCTCTAATCTTCTTTCGTCTAAAATATTATCTGTAAGTGCTGCTCCAGAAGTCAAAATATCGTGGTTATTGTCTCCATAAGCACGTCTTCTTACTTCATTTAAGTATGTTCTTGCTTTTCCGTCGTCAATTCCGCCTCTGTTGTAAGCTTCTGCAGCCATTAACAATACATCTGCATAACGAATCGCTCTGTAGTTGTTTGGATTTGTTAAGTTTAGATCTCCTTCAGCATCATTATTTCTTTTTCTTGGAAGATATTTTCTGTTGAAGAAACCTGTATCTTCATTTCCTTTTCCAAATGTGATACCGTTACCTTTGTCATAAGAAGCATTTGCCAAAGCCCAAGCATTGATATCTAAAATAGCAACGTCTTTACGTTTATCGCCACTTTTAAATGCATCATAAGATTCCTCAGTTGGAATATTAAAACTAAAGCCAGAAGAAAACAAAGGCCCAGAATAGTTACGAATACCGCTAAAACCAACAGCTACGTTTCCTTCACTGCACTGCAGACATGTAAATGCTGCTCCTTCTACATCTGTGTACTGAACTTCAAAAACAGATTCTGTTCCGTTTTCACCTTCAGCTTCAAAAATAGTATTATAATCTGTTACCAATTTGTATTTGCCAGAAGTGATTACTGCATCTAATGAAGCTGCAGCCTGAGCAAATTTATTTTGGTATAAATACGCTTTTCCTAATAATGCCTGAGCCGCAGCTTTTGTTACACGTCCCTGCTGAGCCGCATTTGGAGACAGATTAGCAGATGCGAAAATTAAATCGGCTTCGATAGAAGCATAAACTTCCTCTACAGATGAACGAGGAACTGTCTTTTCATCTCCAATTTTAAATCTCGCATCGCCTTTCATTGGGATACCTCCAAACCATTTAACTAACTCAAACTGATAATACGCTCTTAAAAAACGTGCTTCTGCTATAATTTGGGTTTTTCCCGGAAAATCTGTTTTATTTTGAAATTCAAGAATATAATTTGCTCTTTGTACACCAGCAAACATCCAGTTCCAGATGTCTCTTAAATTGCTGTTTACAGGCGTATGAATCATATCATCGATCTGTTGAAAACCAATTACATCGGTTGGGCTTTCTCCGCCGCAAAGTGTATTATCTGAAGCAATTTCTCCTAATAATACATTTACATAAGAAGACTGCAGTAAATCGTAAGCGGCAATCAATGCGTTGTCGTATTCTTCTTTTGAATTAAAGTAATTCTCAGAATCTATAGAATATTCTGGTTTTGGATCGACAAACTCATCCGAACATGAAGTTAGTACGGTCGAGAATAAAACCAGTGTTATAGTGGATATAAATAAATACTTTTTCATTTTAACTGAAATTAAAAATTAATGTTTAAGCCCATTAAATAGGTTCTTGGAATTGGGTAGAAACCATAATCGATTCCAGCTCCAATAGGAGACTGCGAAGTATTATCTCTATTTGTAGGTCCAAAAGAAGCTCCCGGATCAAAACCTTTGTATTTTGTAAAGGTGTAAAGGTTGTTTACTCCTGCATAAAGTCTTAATTTAGTTACTCCAGCTCTTTTTGATATTTCCGGATTAAGTGTATAGCCTAGCTGTACATTTTGAATTCTTAAATAAGAAGCATCTTCTACAAAATAATTTGAAAATACATTGTTAGATGTTGCTCCTGTTGTAACTCTTGGTGTAGAATTACTTGTTCCCGGTCCAGTCCATCTGTCTAAAACATAATTAATACGATTGGCATCAGAAAGTGTTCTTTCGTAGTTACGTACCATATCATTTCCTATTGATGCAAATGTAAACACTGCAAAATCAAGTGCTTTGTAGTTTAACTGTAAATTGAAACCCATTGTAGCATCTGGAATTGGATCGCCAATATTGGTTTTATCTTTAGTATCAATTACACCATCGCCGTTTAAATCAACATAACGAATATCTCCAGGCGCTGCATTTGCTCCTAAAGCTAACTGAGAAGGATGTGCATCAACTTCTGCCTGAGTCTGGAAAATTCCATCTGTTTTGTATCCGTAAAAATAACCCATTGGTTTACCAATTTCCATTCTTGACGGAGCTGGCTGTCCAACACCAAAAGCACCACCTTCAATAAATCCCGTTCCGTTGTTAACTGCTGTAACTTCATTTTTAAGGAAAGTAACATTATAACCTACGCTGAAAGTAAGATTATCAGATAATCTGTCTTTATAATCAATTGCAAATTCAAAACCTGAATTTTTAACTGTTCCAGCATTTAAAGTTGGAGCACTTGCTCCCGGCGCACCAGTACCAGTAATACCTGAAACCGGAATGTTAGGAATCAATAAATCTTTTCTGGTATCAATAAAATAATCGGCTACAAAAGATATTTTATCATTTAAGAATTTCATATCCAAACCAACATCAAATTTCTGAGCTTCTTCCCACTTAATATCCGGATTAGGAACCTGTCCTTGCGCTGTACCATTTACTAATGATCCGTTAAAAACATAAGTCGCTTCTCCTGTTAATAATCCAAGATATCCGTAATTCGGAATCTGGTCATTTCCTAATGTTCCGTAACTCGCTCTAAATTTCAGGAAATTGATAAATTTAGGCTGTCCAAAAAAGTTTTCATCAGAAACTACCCATCCAGCTGTAAATGAAGGAAAGTAACCTACTTTATTACCGGGACCAAATTTTGTAGAAGCATCACGGCGTATCATTGCAGAAAGAAGATATTTTCCTTTGTAATCATACTGAAGTCTTCCAAAATAAGAAAGCCTTCTTTGATCGTAAACATAAGAACTGTTAGTAAGTGTTTCAGATGTACCTTTTGTTAAAGATATATCAGCATTTTCCCAAGAATTATTTGGCACGTCAAAACCTGTTGCATACAAACCATTACCCCACTGTTTATAGATTGTTGTACCTAAAGTTCCGGTAATGTTATGTGCTTCTGCGATTTTGGTATTGTAAGTTCCAAAAAGGTCAAATGAATAATCGTTATCATTTACAGCACCTTGTCTAACAGAACTTCTTTGTACATCAAATACTTTTCCGCCATAGCTGATTTGTTTGTTAAACGTTTTTGATTCGCTGTTCGAAGTATTAAAACCTATCGATCCTGATAATGTAAATCCTTTAAAGATTTTATAATCTAAACCAAAGTTTCCGTTTAGTTTTTTGTAATTGTAATCATTATAAGTATTAGCAATCTGTGCTAACGGGTTTATGATTTCTGTTCCTAAACCTGTTGTACTTGGCACCAAAGAATATTCTCCGTTTGCATCATACGGCTGTAATGTTGCAGGAACGTTTAAGGCATTAAAAAGAACAGAACCTAATCCGTTTTCATTTAATGTATTTCTTGTAAAATACGTATAAATAACATTGGTCTTCAATTTAATTTTTTCACTTAAATCAGCACCAAGTGCAATTCTTGCCGTATTTCTTAAATAACCTGATTTATCGCCTCCCACAATACCTTCCTGATCTAAGTGAGAACCACTGATAGAATAGGTAATTTTATCAGATCCGCCAGAAATTGTCAAATCATTATTAATAATTGGCGCATTTTCAAAAACTTCATCCTGCCAGTTTGTTCCTTTACCAAGTCCGCTTACATTTGGGTAAGGCAAAGGTCTGCCGCCGTTTGCATAACTTTCATTTAAAAGTAAAGCATATTCTGTAGCATTTAGAGTTGGCAGTTTTCTTGAAGTCTGCTGAAAACCGGCATAACTATTAAATGAAACTCTCGTTTTAGAATTCTTTTTACCCATTTTAGTAGTAACCAAAATGATACCGTTAGCACCAATAGTTCCGTAAATTGCTGCCTGAGCATCTTTTAAAACTGTAATGGTTTCAATATCATTAGGATTTAAAACTCCTAAATCTCCCACATAACCGTCGATAATAACAGTTGGTTTATTTTCACCATTTGTGGCTATACCACGAATACGAATATCAAGCGGCGCACCCGGCGCTCCTGACTGCGTCGTTACGTTTACACCCGAAATTGTTCCTTGTAAAGCCTGTTCGATTCTTGCTGGTTTCAAGACATCTAATGTTTTGCTGTCTAAAACAGCTACAGCTCCGGTAACCTCTCTTTTCTTTTGAGTACCGTAACCAATAACGACAACTTCATCTAATGATTTAGCGTCATCGCTCATTTTAACCGTCATTTTAGTTCCAGAAACAGCAACTTCCTGCGTTCTGTAACCAATATAACTAAAAACAATTGGAGTTCCTTTTGGAACATCAGTTAGTTTAAAAGATCCGTCGAAGTCCGTGGTTGTACTTTTAGACGAATTTTTAACCTTTACATTTACACCTGGCAATGATAATCCAGAAGCATCTAGCACCGTTCCTGATACATCTATGTTCTGCGCAAATGCAAAACATGTAAACAGTAATAGTACTGGCAGTAATAATTTAGATTTCATAATTAGTTAGTTTTTATTGAAAGTTAAATTTATTTGTTCCTCTTATCAAAACGACAAAATTAACCTCAACAAAAAACATACATCATAAAAAAACAGAGGCTAAAATCAGGATATAACAAAAAAGACCGTTATTTAACTATAATTTACGAATGTTAATTTCTTTAACATTTAGCGCCTGATTTCATAAGAAAAGCTTAATGTTGAGGTGATGTATAGTTTTTTAAAGTCGATTTTTGAAATACTATACAGCCAAAATATATTCGACTAAACCGTTTTCGTGCTGCAAATCCATTTTTTTTCGCAAACGATATCTTTTTATCTCCACACTTCGAACCGAAATATTAAACATTGGTGCTATTTCTTTTGAGGAAAGATTTAGTCGGAGATAAGCACACAAACGCAGATCATTGGGCGTTAAAGCCGGATGCATCTGTTTTATTCTTTTCAGAAAATCTTTATCGGCATTATCGAAAGCTTCTTTAAAAACATTCCAGGAATCTTCTTCGGTAATATTTTTATTAATGGTACTAATTACAGATTTAATGTTTGAACTGTCATTTTGAGCCGTTTTCTTTAAATCTTCTTTAATAAAAGCCAATAATTCGTTTTTACTGTTTAAACTCATCGTCGAAACAGCCAGTTCTCTATTTTTATTGTCAACATCCTGCGAAAGCTGTTCGTTACGAAGTTTCATTAACTGCTGTTCGTTTTCGAGCTCTTTGATTTCTAATAAAAGGTTGTTCTCTTCAATTAGTTTTTCTTTTTGCTTTTGATAATAATTTCGATAGGCTTTATTAACAAAATAAGCCATTGTAAGTATTAATAGGAAGTAGATAAAATAAGCCAGATTGGTTAAATACCATGGTTTTAAAACCACAAATGTGTACGACGCCGCATTTTGCAAAATAGTATTGGCATATTTTGCCCTTACTCTAAAAATATATTTTCCCGGAGGCAGATTTTTAAAGTTTACGGTAGCTTTTGTACTCCATTCGCTCCATTCGTTTTGAAAACCTTCTAATAAATACTGATATTCTGAATTGATGTATTTATTGTATTCCGGAACAGTATAGTTGAGCGTAATATTATTTTCATCTGATTTAAAACTGCCTTCATTTAAAATTCCGGCATTTTTAAAAGTTTCATTTTGTTTGTTGGTGGTAATATCTGTAATAAAAACGTTGTAGTTTTTAAAACTCAAATCGTCAATATTTAAAGTATAATATCCGTCTGTTGTTCCTATTAAATAAGTCGATTTAGAAATCTGCGTAATATTTTCATACCCCAGCATCGAATTAGTTAATGACGATGGAATTGGAATTATATTTTCTTTTAATTGATTACTCAGTTTACTGGCAGAGAAATAATGAATATAGTTTTTAGAGAAAAGCCAGATTTTGTTAGAAGTATCGACAATTAGTTTACCCGAAGTATATTCGTCTTTTTCAAAAATCGAACTCAGCAGCGTATCTTTTACAAATTGTTTCGTGTTAGGATTTAATTTAAAAATGCCGCCTTTGTAAGCATAATAAAT
The DNA here is from genome assembly GCF_039539785.1 of Flavobacterium ginsengiterrae. NCBI lineage: Bacteria > Pseudomonadati > Bacteroidota > Flavobacteriia > Flavobacteriales > Flavobacteriaceae > Flavobacterium > Flavobacterium ginsengiterrae. Next base: position 573,854 of record NZ_BAABDU010000004.1, read on the forward strand.
CGAATTGTTGAATTTGGTTAAACTCGCATATTTTCCTTTATCTGGACTTTTGTAAGCAAAAAATCCCTGCGTTTTTAAAAGTGATTTATCAAGCTTTAATCTAAAAATGCCTTTATATTCATGGCTTACATAAACATCAGAATCTTTTCCTGTTTCAAAATAGCGCGACGAATAATCAAAACCCTGAATTTTATTTCTAAAAACCCATTGGTTATTTACTTTATCTAAAACCGAAATTCCGTAATAATTTCCCTGAAGAAGCAAATTTTTATTTCCCGGAACGGTTTCAAATTTCCACGTTCCAGAGGCAGAAAATATACTTCTGGCCGTTTCATTTGCCACAATAAAAGTTCCCGAATCATGTCCGCAGAAAAGCGTATTATCATATACAAATAAAGACCATACCTGCCCTTTTGTGCCATTTATGAACTTAAAATCAGAATTACTTTGATTTGGTTTACAAAATAATCCCTGATTCGTTCCAATGTAAAGCATCCCGTTATAAATCGCCGATGCATATACGGTTCCCAAAACTCCCGTATCGTCTGTAAAACTATGTACAGGCGACTGCATATTAATACAGTTAATTCCGTTATCAAGTCCCGTCCATAAATTCTGGTCTTTATCTTCAAAAAGCGACAAAGCGGTATTATTACTCAAACCTTTGCTCTGCGTAAGATGATATTTGAGTTTTCCTTTATCAGATAAAATAAAAATTCCGTTTGAAACTGTTCCCAAAGCAAAACTTCCGTCCTGAAGACGCTGACTGCTGTACACAAAACTCGATTTTAATTCCGCATCAACATCTGTAACCACACGTGTTAAAGTATTTCCAGTGAGTTTATAAATACCGTCTAATTGTGTCTGCAACAATAAACCTTCATCGGTCGTAAAAATATTGGCAATCGTAAACTTCTTTAAAATTGGATCGTCGGAAACTAGTTTTGCTTTTCCGCTTTCAATTTCAAAAAGACCTTCTTTAAGGGTTTGAAAATAAATCGCATTTGTAGCGGCAAACGATTTTACAACGCCGTTTTTAGGCGCAATGATTTTAAATTGTCTCGTTTTGGTGTCATAAATATATATTCGGTTTAAAGACTGAAACAAAATCCATTGATCATATTTCAGAATATTCCAAAACTGTTCGTCATCTAAAATTTTATTTTTAATACTGTCACTCAGCGAAGTATATTTCAGTTTTCCGTTTTCTTGTCTAGTCCAGAAACCAAAATTCATATAACTTCCCGTATATACCCTGTTGCCAATTACTTTAACAGAACGAACAATAGTTTCATTTGGCCCGGGATACAACTGCCAGCTGGTTCCGTTATATTCCAGTAATCCGTCGTTATTGGCGAAATACAAATAATTATTACGATCCTGAGAAATCATCCAGCTTTGATTTCCGGCTCCATACACAGATGGCGAATATTTAATAATTGGCGGGAATTCTTGCGCAAACAACAAGAAATTAATTAAAAAGAATAAGGTAGATAGTTTAGTTTTCAAAATTTGGTCAGGATATTAAAATAGTACTAAAACAGTTCTAAAGTAGGATATTTTATGCTGAAACAAGCATTTTTATTCAAAAAAATATCTGACAAAAATTAAAACCTAACATGGTAATTCTGTTAAGATTTGGAACAATATCCTTAACAAAACTCTGCTTAAAATTGATTACTTTTGTAAAAATTGACTTTTTTTATGCAAATTGATCTTTCTACACTCGACCCAAAGCAAAATATTATAATAAAAGGTGCACAAGTACATAATTTAAAAAATGTAGATGTTGCCATTCCGCGAAACAAACTGGTTGTTATTACCGGGCTTTCCGGATCAGGAAAATCGAGTCTGGCTTTTGATACTTTATATGCCGAAGGACAACGTCGTTATGTTGAAAGTTTATCATCATACGCGCGTCAGTTTCTGGGCCGTTTAGACAAACCAAAAGTCGAATACATAAAAGGAATTGCACCGGCAATTGCCATTGAGCAGAAAGTTAATACAACAAACGCGCGCTCGACGGTTGGAACTTCTACAGAAATCTACGACTATATAAAACTTTTGTTTGCCAGAATTGGGCGAACGTATTCGCCAGTTTCTGGTCAGGAAGTCAAAAAAAATACCGTAACAGATGTTGTTTCTGATGTTAAAACACTTGAAATTGACAGCAGATGGCTTCTTCTTGCGCCTATTCATTTAGAAGAAGGCCGACAAATTGAAGATAAACTTAAAATACTTTTACAACAGGGTTTTGCCCGTATTTTAGTCGATAATGAAATGGTGCGTTTAGATGAATTTTCGGCAGAAAATATTCATCAATTAGATAATAAAGATATTCTTCTTATCATTGACCGTATTGTGGTTAAGGAAGAAGAAGAATTCTACAATCGCCTTTCAGATGCTGTACAAACTGCTTTTTTTGAAGGAAAGGGAATCTGCTACCTTCAGGAAGTAGGAACAGATAAACGATTCTCGTATTCTAATAATTTTGAATTAGACGGCATTACATTTCTGGAACCAAACGTTCATTTGTTCAGTTTTAACAATCCTTACGGAGCTTGTCCGGTTTGCGAAGGTTACGGAAATATTATTGGCATTGATGCAGATCTTGTTGTGCCAAATACGTCATTATCTGTTTTTGAAAGTGCTATTTATCCGTGGCGCGGCGACAGCATGAGCTGGTACAAAGACGAGCTGGTAAAACATGCTTATAAATTCGATTTCCCAATCCATAAACCTTATTTTGAGCTTTCAGAAGATCAAAAAGATTTAATCTGGACTGGAAATAAGTATTTTCAGGGTTTAAATGATTTCTTTAGAGAACTTGAAGAAAAAAATTATAAAATACAAAACCGTGTCATGCTTTCGCGTTACCGCGGAAAAACAAAATGTCATGCCTGCCGTGGAAAACGTTTACGTGAAGAAGCTTCGTATGTAAAAATTGGCGGAAAAACCGTTTCTGATTTAGTCGATCTTCCTATTAAACATTTGGTTACTTTTTTCAAAAATCTTGAATTAAATCCATACGAACAGCAGATTGCAAAACGTTTAATGTTGGAAATCAATAATCGTTTATCATTTTTAACTGAAGTTGGTTTAGATTATTTAACTTTAAATAGAAATTCTTCTACACTTTCTGGAGGAGAATCACAGCGTATTAATCTTGCCACTTCTTTAGGAAGCAGCTTGGTTGGTTCTATGTACATTCTCGATGAGCCAAGTATTGGTCTTCACCCAAAAGATTCTGAACGTTTAATAAAAGTACTGCTTTCTCTTCGTGATTTAGGAAACACCGTAATTGTGGTAGAACATGATGAAGATATCATGAAAGCTGCCGATATGATTATTGATATTGGTCCTGAAGCAGGAACTTTTGGCGGAAAACTTGTTGCACAAGGCACTTATCCTGAAATTTTAAAATCAGATTCGCTTACATCTAAATATTTAAATGGAGATTTAGAAATTTCTGTTCCAAAGAAAAGACGAAAATTCAAAAATCATATTGATATTATCGGTGCGCGCGAAAATAACCTGAAAAATATCAACGTTACTTTTCCTCTTGATGTTTTAACGGTTGTAACCGGAGTTTCGGGAAGCGGAAAAAGTACTTTGATTAAAAAGATTTTATTTCCGGCAATGCAGAAAAAGCTGGAAAATGCAGCCGAAAAAGCGGGACAGTTCAGCGAATTATCTGGTTCTTTCTCTCAGATTAAACATATTGAATATGTAGATCAAAATCCAATTGGAAGAAGTTCAAGATCAAATCCGGTTACTTATATTAAAGCTTATGATGATATTCGTGATTTGTATGCCAAAGAAAAACTATCAAAAATAAGAGGTTATCAGGCCAAACATTTTTCTTTTAATGTCGATGGAGGCCGATGCGAAACTTGTAAAGGAGAAGGCTCTATTAACGTTGAAATGGTCTTTATGGCCGATGTTTCTCTGCCTTGCGAAACTTGCGGCGGAAAACGTTTTAAAAAGGAAATCTTGGAAGTTACATTCGATAATCAAAACATTAACGATGTTCTTACTATGACTATTGATGATGCGATTGCTTTTTTTGAAAAAAATAAGCAGACAAAAATTACGCAAAAATTACAGCCTTTACAAGATGTTGGTTTAGGATATGTACAGTTAGGACAGTCTTCTTCTACTCTTTCTGGAGGTGAAGCACAACGTATTAAACTGGCTTCGTTTCTTGTAAAAGGTGCTACAAAAGATAAAGCGCTCTTTGTTTTTGATGAACCAACAACAGGACTGCATTTTCATGACATCAAGAAATTATTAGCCTCCTTTGACGCTTTAATAGAAAAAGGACATTCGATAATTGTAATCGAACATAATCTTGATTTAATAAAATGTGCAGACTGGATTCTGGATTTAGGCCCTGAAGGCGGTGAAAACGGTGGTTATTTATTAGCGTCAGGAACGCCAGAGGATATTGTAAAAGTAAAAGAATCCGTTACGGGAATTTATTTAAAAGACAAATTGTAAGATTTATATAAAACAGCTATAAAAAAATCAGCCATAAATTACAAGTAGTAGAAATGTAATTTATGGCTGAATTGTTTTAAAAATTTAGTGTTTAGGCTACTAAACATCTTTCTTCAAAAGGAAAACCATCTTCGTCAATGGCTACCAATACCTTTTTTTGTTTGGAGGCCTCGAATGTAAGATACAGCCAAGCGAATGACCATAATCCGAGGGTTAAACAAAAAATCATGAAATTCAAACTGTGGTTAACTACTTTTCCTCCTTTGGAAAGAACAGCAAAAAGTAACTCATCATTTCTCTCTTCTAGCGTAAATCCATTATGAACTTTATTCGATATCATATTAGAAAACACCTGTACACTTTGTTCCTGACTTAGCTTATTGCTTTTCATAATCATTTGTTTTGGTTTGTCTGCATGTGATACTTAAAATTAAACAATCTCGAATGGGTACTTCAATTTAATAAAACACTTACATCTAGCTTTTTATTGTATTTTATAAAACATTTTCTACAATAAAATTGTAAGAGTTAGTAAAAATTCAACATAAAATTAATTTTAATAAATTGAATTTCAAAGAAATAACCACAAAAAATTAAGATTATCTTCACATTTTCAGCATCTTACAAAAATAACCCACTTTTATTCTTAATATTAAAAAAAGAGTGTTTATAATCGCTTTTTAAATAATCAGGAAGTATAATATTGCATTTTTTCCTCTAAGTGCTGTAATGCAAAGAGAAGAGACTAACCAAGCTTAATTCCTATTTTTCGCAAAATGGTATCTATAACTTTATTAATATCCGGAGAAATATTAAATCTGTAGTTTAAATAAACATATAAAATGGTTACCAAAATAGATTTTAAAGCAATGCTGATAAGCTGAAAAAATGGAAACTCCCAAAAGTAAAACACTAAAAACAATGCAAATGTTAACAGCATGGAAGAAATTGTTTCTTTTGTAAAAGGATACAAATCCAGCTTTTTGACCACAAAAAGAAGTTTCGCTAAACTGTATAAGGTAATAGATAATAAAGTTGCAAAAGCAGATCCAAAGATTCCAAAAATCGGAATAAAAATCATATTCAAAATTACCGTTAAAACAACCAGCATTAATCCTAAATACAATACCATTCTATAATATTTCGTATTAAAGATAATAGCGTTGTTGTTTCCTAAGATTAAATCGAAGTATTTTGACAAACCAATCATAAACACAACCGAGATTCCGCCGCTATATTCCTTTGGAACTAATTCATATAATTGATTAATGTTTACAAAAATGCACAGCATTACAAATCCACCAACCATTTGAAGGTTTATTGATGTCTTTTTATAAAGCTGGTTAAGCTCGTCGTGTTTATTTTCATGCATTAATTTAGCCGTAATAGGATACACAATTTGATGCATCGCACGGCTAGGAACAGAAATTACTAAAGCAATATATGTCGCAACAGAATAATACGCAATATTCTCGATCTTCATATATTGGTTAAGCATCAGCTTATCGCCGTCTAAAAGCAAATTGGCAACACTTCCTGAAAGGATAATATAAAAAGTATATTCCATAACACTTTTTACATTTTCAGGAATTGTAATCTGAAAATTTGGTCTTTTTATATAAAAGGCATAAAACATGGTTACTAAAAAAGCCAAAAAGTAAATAGCAGCGGTTACATAAACAAACTGAACCAAAGAAATCCAGTTAAAATACAAACCAATCAAAGCAACGGTCGAAAGCAGCCTTAATCCAACTTCTTTAATAAAATTTCCAAATACAGAATACATGTGCACTCTCGCCCAGGCATAAAAAATCTCAAAATATGCCATACAAATTCCTATAAACGGAATTAAAAGCATAAACTCTCTTACAACAGGGTTTTCTTTAGAAACGAAGTCTGTAATATCATCATAAAAGAAAATACCAATTATTCCTAACGGAATACACATTAAAATGGGAAACAAAGCCGTAAAAGACAAAAACTGTTCTCTTTCTTCTTCTGTTTTATATTGAGAATAGAATTTAACTAACGTATTCTGCATTCCAATAGCAAACAAAGGCATGATTACATTTGCTGCAGAAGTAATATAATTTGTTAATGCATAATAAGTTGCACCTAAAAAAACAGGATATAAATAAAGTGTATTAATGGCTCCAATTCCAAAGCCTATATATGTTATTATGGTGTTTTTAAAAGACTGGTTTAAGACAATACCCATTTCCTTATTTTAGATTGTAGAGTTCAGAGATTTTGATTATTTATACTTTCAGCTAATTAACTGCGCTAATTGCTTAGTAAGATTTTTTCGCGAATATTGTTGTAAACCAACACCGTTAGCTTGTAATTTTCCTTCCAAAAATTGATTATAAAAGTCCAAAATTACACTTTTTAATTTCGCTTTTTCTGAATAATCAAAAAATACTCCTGTATTAGTTTCCTTTATGATGTCGGCAAAATCAGAACCATCTGGTCCAATAGCAATAATAGGACGGTTTGATACCATATATTCAAACAACTTACCCGGAATAATACTTTTAGTATCTTCTGAATTAATTTCTATTAAAAGTAAAACCTGAGATTTTCTTTGATGTGCAATTGCTTCGTTGTGCGAAACATAACCTAAAAGATTTAAATAATCATCCAGCTTAAATTCCTTAATAGAATCTAAAACTTCCTGACTTACAGCGCCAATAAGTTTAATTTCCAGATGATTTTTAAAATCCGGAATTTCATTGAGAAGTTCAATTAGACATTCCCATAAAAACTTTGGATTTCTGTCTGATAAAAAAGAGCCAATATGTGCCAAAGTAAACTTTGTATCTAAAGTTTGTTTTTCAACTTTTTCGACATCATATCCGTTTGTAATTACCGAAATAGGTTTATTGGTAATAGCCTGAAATTCTGCTTTTGTAGTTTTACTTGTTACAATAATAGTATCGGCAGAATTTAATACTTTATGCTCTAATTTCTTATGTTTTTTATCGGCGTAGCTGGATAAACGCAACGCTTTATGATAACCAATTGTGGTCCACGGATCGCGAAAATCTGCAAACCATTTTACATTTAGTTTTTCTTTTAATTCTAAACCAATCAAATGTAAACTATGCGGCGGTCCAGAAGTTACAATCGTATCAATATTATTTTCTTTGATGTATTTTTCAAGATAAGATACTGAAGGTTTTACCCAAAAAACACGGGCATCCGGAATAAACAAATTACCACGAACCCAAAGAAAAGTTTTGTCTAAAAAAGTCTGCTTTTTTTTGTGCGGAAAAATTCCCGAACTGATTTTCTTAGTTTTATTTTTTGAAAATACAGAAGCCAATTGGTAAGGCTCCCAAATTTTATTTTTAAGAACAATAACTTTATCCGAAACTTCGCTTACTAAACCTTCATCAACAATAGGATAAGTTGGATTTTCAGGAACATAAACAATAGGCTGAACGCCAAAATCCGGCAGATATTTTACAAATTTCAGCCAGCGCTGCACACCCGGTCCTCCAGCTGGTGGAAAGTAATACGTAATAATTAAGAGCTTTTTTTGTTCCAATGAAAATTGTTATTATTTAAAAATGCAAATTTAAAAGTTATTATCAGCTTTATAGAATCTGCAGCAGATTTGTAAACTGAGACTGATTACTGAGACTGTTCACTAGACTTTCTTCTCTCAAAATAAACACCGCCAATTAAAAGTACAAACATTCCAATTGAACTAATCAAATTAATTGTTCCTCCGGTTTTAATAACTTTTGGTTCAAATTTAAATTCAATTGTATGTTTTCCGCCCGGAATTTCCATTGCTCTTAAAACATAATCAACAGGGAAATGATCTGTTAATTGTCCGTCAACGTAAGCATTCCATCCATTTTTATAATAGATTTCAGAGAAAACAGCTAAACCATCTTTTCCGTTATCAGATTGATATTTAATATAATTTGGTTTATACTGAACTAATTTTATTGTTCCTGTTGTGTCCCATTGTTTTTTCATGCGTGCATTTCTGAATTTACCTTCATGCTCATGAACGTTAAAAACAGCAACATTTTTAGTATCAATATGGTCTAAAGCTTTCATCACTTCATCTGCTTTATTAACCAGTTTTACAGAACTCACAAACCATGCATTTCCATTGGCATCCGGATTGATAGTTGGAATTTCTTTTCCTTCTTTATCAGTCTGAATTACATACTTAACGTTTAACATATTAAGTATTTCCAAATTATTTTTAGCAATTTGATAATCAAACAGCTGCTGCATTCTTCTTGGTTTTGCTGCATGGTAACCTCCAATTGAATGGTGGAAATAAGATGCTCTTGCGCTTGACATATTGCCGTTTACTTCAAAAACTCTGTAATGCGTTGTATCTTCTAAGATTTTTGCATCAGCAGGAGTTTCCTGAAATGGTGCAGCAATCTGAACCGGACTTACGAAATCTTTTGCAGAAACGTATTTTTTGTCAACAAAAAACAAATCAAAAATCATGAAAACCGCAACAAGTATTAATGTTGTAGTCTGAGACAGTTTGTTTTTAATAAACAGCCATAAAATTCCAAAAGTAACAACAATAAAAAATCCTGAACGAAGTAAATCTGCAAAATACAATGACTTTCTGTCTTCTTTTAATACATCTACAAATGCTTGTCCATAACTTTGAAGGAAATAATTATCGCTGCTTCCAGAAAAATGGAAGAAACTTTTAGCAATAATCAAAATAACAATAATTCCAAAACCAAAAACACCTGTTTGTATAAGTGCTTTCTGTTGTAATTTAGGTTCTTCTTTTGCTTTAAAAAACGACTGAATTCCCATTACTGCTAATACTGGGAAACATAATTCTAAAATGACCTGAATAGACGATACTGCTCTAAACTTATCGTACATTGGCACGTAATCAATAAAGAAATCGGTCAATAAAGAGAAGTTTTTTCCCCAAGAAAGCACTAATGAAAATAATGCTCCCGCAAGAAATACATATTTTATTTTTCTATCATCAATAAACAATGCCAGAACTGCCAAAAAGAACACAACAATTCCAATATAAGCAGGTGCAGCAACAATAGGCTGATCTCCCCAGTATGTAGGCATTCCTGACACAAAATCTGCTGCCTGACTTGCCGGTACTCCCTGCTCTAACATAAACGAGTACATACTACTGTCTGTACCAATATTTTCATGATTTGAACCTCCAAAAAGTCTTGGAGCAATCAAATTAAAACTTTCTGCAATTCCGTAACTGTATTCTGTAATATATTCACGGCTTAAAGCATTTTCGTTTGTCTTTTTTGTTCCATCAGGATTAAAAGTCAATTCGCTGTTGCTTCGTGTACTAAATTTAGCATATTCACTAGTCGCCATTAAATTGGCCGCATTTGCACCAATAGCAAAAATTCCGGCTACTGCCAAAGTTCCAATTGCTGTTAAAAGCGGTTTATACTCTTTATCTTTTATAAAATTAAAGGCAAAATAACCTGAAAGAATCAATAGGAAAATCAACAAATAATAAGTCATTTGGAAGTGGTTGGCATTAACTTCTAACGCAACTGCAAACATCGTGAGCAGTCCTCCCCAAATGTATTTTTTCTGAAAAACGAGTATAAAACCGGCGATAACTAATGGCATATACGCAATGGCATGCGCTTTTGCATTATGTCCAACGCCAAGTATAATAATTAAATAGGTAGAAAATCCAAATGCAATTGCACCAATAAAAGCTTTTAACGGATCTGTTTTTAAAACCAATAACAAACCATAAAAACCTAAGAAATATAGAAATAAATAATCAGCCGGACGTGGTAAAAAACGCAGCATATCATCTATTTTACCCACAAAATCGTTTGGATAATTAGCTCCTAACTGATAAGTAGGCATTCCGCCAAAAGCCGAATTTGTCCAATATGGCTCTGCATGTTCTGCGGCTCTAAAGTCATTTTGCTCTTTGGCCATTCCGGTGTATTGAGCAATATCTGACTGGAAAATTTGTTTTCCCTGCAGAACCGGATAAAAATAAATTAATGAAACGAGAATAAAGCCCAGTACTACAAGGGCGTGCGGATAGAATTTATTTACTATTTTCAATTTTGGCTGGTTTGGTTAAATGATGAATCCCTATTTGTCAGGATACAAACTTAATCTATTTCTTCGTAATCAACATAATCACCCACTTTTTTGGTTTCGCGGGGCTTTTTTGCATTAGCTGTATTGATGATTATTTCGTCATTATTGTTATTACGGGTTTGCTGCCAAGAATTGTCCTGACTGTATTGCTGTTGTCTCTGAAAGTTTTCTCCTGCCTTTTCAACCGCTTTTTTTACCAATACAGGCAAAAAGATTCGGGCTAAAAATTTAAAAATATAATAAAACGCAATAATCCACATTATCGTTTTAAACAAATTTGTAAAAGATGCTTCTTGCATGATCATATAATTTTTTTCCAAAATTAGTAAATCCGTTCTTTAAAATTAAAATATCAATCTTAAATAAATAATAAAATATAGTACATTTGAATTGCGTTATTATTTTCTAATCCCCAAATAATTATGTTGAAAATTAAAAAATTACTTTTTACCGCACTTATTTTTACACCGCAGATTTTCTTTGCTCAATACACTGATGTCATCAATTCTAACCGCCCGGGTGAAAGCATGTCTGCTTACGGAGTTGGAAAATCAGTTATTCAAGGCGAAATTGGCGTTTATGGCATTAAAGAAAAACACGATTTACTAGATTACGACGCATCTGGTTTTGGCACAGATTTAAGTGTTAGATACGGTGCCTTTCTTGAACAGCTTGAATTTGTTCTTGATGTTCAGTATCAAATGGAAAACTTTGATACACCTTACACGAGCTACAAAAAAAACAATTTTAGACAAACTACTTTAGGAGCAAAATATCTTATTTATGATCCTTACAAAAACTACAAAAGAGAAGTAAACATTTACAGCTACAAAGCCAATCGTAATTTTCAATGGCGAGAGTTGATTCCGGCTGTTTCTGTTTACGCCGGAGCTAATTTTATTGGAGCCGATAATCCATATTATTTTTCTCCAGACGGCGGCATTTCTCCTAAAGTCTCACTTATTACACAAAATATTTTAGGCGGCGGTTCATGGGTTTTTGTAACCAATATTTTTGCCGATTATATTTCTACAGATTATCCAACTTATGGATATATCTTAACTTTGACCCACGGTTTTAACGACAGATGGTCTGGTTTTGTTGAAAATCAAGGATTTAAAAGTGATTTTTACAGCGATGCAATCGTTCGTGGCGGTGCCGCTTTTCTTTTATCTCCAAATATGCAGGTTGATGCTTCTATAAGTACCAATTTTAAAAATACACCTTCTGTGTTATACGGCGGTGTAGGTTTCTCTTGGCGTTATGACGGATGGTACAAAGAAAAAGTCATTGAACTGAAAAATAAAGAAAGAGCAAAAAAGAACCCAGATAATAAAAAACCTATTGATTATCAGGAAAAAGAAAGAAAACGTAAAGCAAAATACGAATAACAAATAATCGATACCCAACTAAGAGTAAATACTGACTTAATGATTACAATAAAAGAAGCCAAAACCAAAAAGGAATTAACAGAATATATCAAATTTCCGTTTTCACTATATAAGGACAACCCATATTGGGTACCGCCTATTATTGCTGATGAACTAGAATCGTTTGATAAAACTAAAAATCCTGCTTTCGACAATGCCGAAGCTTATTTCTATCTGGCTTACAGAGACAATCAAATTGTGGGAAGAATAACTGCAATTATAAATTGGGCAGAAGTAAACAATCAGCATAAAAGAAAAGTTCGTTTTGGATGGTTTGATGTTATTGATGACATTGAAGTAACAAAAGCACTTCTGGATAAGGTATTTGAATTAGGAAGAAAACACAATCTGGAGCACGCTGAAGGCCCAATGGGATTTTCAAATCTGGATAAAGTGGGTGTTTTGACTGAAGGTTACGATCAGGTGGGAACTATGATTACATGGTACAATCATCCTTATTATGTAACTCATTTAGAGCAGTTAGGATTTCAGGTAGAAAAACAATATATCGAGAGTATATTTCCTTTTTCTAATGTTAAACCAGAGTTTTTCCAGAAAGCTCAGGAATTAATCAAAAAACGCTACGGATTAAAAGCACTTAATTTTACAAAAACAAAAGACATTATGCCTCATGTAGACAAAATGTTTGATTTGTTTAATGAATCGTATGAAAAACTAGCTTCATTTGTAGCTATTTCTGATGTTCAAAAAGAATATTTTAAAAAGAAATACATTAGTTTTATCAATCCGGAATACATAAAGTTCGTTGTTGATAAAGATGATAATTTAGTAGCTTTTAGTATTGTAATGCCAAGTTTTACAGAAGCATTGCAGAAAATTAAAGGAAAACTATTTCCATTTGGTTTTCTACAATTATTAAAAGCAAAAAAACACAGTAAAGATGTTGTTTTCTATTTGATTGGTGTTCATCCTGAATATCAAAATAAAGGAGTTACCGCCATTATCTTTGACGAATATTTCAAAACTTTTTCGGCAAAAGGAATCAAAAACTGTATTAGAACTCCAGAATTACTAGAGAACAATGCTATTCATTTACTTTGGAAAAACTTTGACCCAACGATTCATTGTCAAAGAAAAACATATTTGAAAAATCTTTAATTTAAGTTTTTCAGTCACAGCAATAAGTAATCCAGCCAATATAAAATGAATTTAAGAAAATCTTCAAAAGCAGTTTGTGATGAATGCCTAAGCGAGTTTTTCCAACATTCATCTATAATGAAGAATTTATGTCCAGAATGTGCACACCATATATATGGATACAAAAACTGTATTCATGAATTTAAAAATGGTCATTGTACTAAATGTTATTGGAACGGAAATTCAAGTGAATATATAGATTCTCTTAAAAAATAAACTTAAAAAAAAATCCATTCGCCCCCAAAACGAATGGATTTTTCAATTATAAACACTTTATTTATTCCACTTTGCAATCTACTTTAGTAAGCGTATTTTTTGGATCAAATTTTAATTTTGTTTTGTCTTTAAAAGTTACTTTATCATTTCCTGAAGCTATATCTCCGTAACCTTCAATAAAAGTATTCTCTCTTTTCAAAAAGGCTACTTCTCTTACTGATGAAACTCCTTCTGAATTAAAAGTATAATCAGCAATTAAGGTATCACCTTTCATATTTCCAATCAGTGTTCCTTCGTTTTTATCTTTTCCAACTAGATTATAGCTTAATTTTCCATTTACTTCCTGATGAGAATTTACATTAAAACTCATCTCGATAATGCTTCCATTTGATCTCCAAGCGTAACATTGATCTCCTGCTGGTTCTACAATTTCAGCTTCTTTTGGCGGACTTGGAGTAATTTGTACCGGCTCTGTTTCAGTTGCTTTTTTACAGGAAATAAGAACTGTTAAAACCAAGGTTGTTATTGTTAATACTTTTTTCATAATGCTGTTTTATTTTGTTGATTATGAAATAAAGTTACTTTAAATAAAAAAAATCCATTCGTATAACAAATGGATTTTTTTACATAATTTCCACTAAAGGAAATCTATTTTATAAGTAATTACGAAACGTCTACAGTTGTACGCTCTGCAATTTCTTTATAAGTTCCGTTAACTAATTTCTCGCGGATTGCTTCAAATGCAGTTAACGTTTCGTTGATATCTTCTAATGTATGAGAAGCTGTAGGGATCATTCTTAATAAGATAATTCCTTTTGGAATAACCGGATAAACAACAATAGAAAGGAAAATACCGTAGTTTTCTCTTAAATCGTTTACCATTACCATTGCTTCAGGAATACTTCCTTCTAAGTAAACTGGTGTAATACAAGTATTTGTATCTCCAATATTAAATCCTTTTTCTTTAAGTCCACTTTGTAATGCATTTACATTTTCCCAAAGTTTATCTTTAATCGCAGAAGATTTACGTAATAATTCTAAACGTTTCAATGAACCAATTGTCTGAATCATTGGTAATGCTTTTGCAAACATCTGCGAACGTAAATTGTATTTTAAATAATCGATAACGGTTTTATCAGCTGCTACGAAAGCACCAATATTCGCCATAGATTTTGCAAAAGTTGAAAAATAAACATCAATATCAGCCTGAACTCCTTGCTCTTCTCCTGCTCCTGCTCCTGTTTTTCCTAAAGTACCAAAACCGTGTGCATCATCAACTAATAAACGGAAATTGTATTTTTGTTTTAATGCAACAATTTCTTTTAGTTTACCCTGCTGTCCGCGCATTCCAAAAACACCTTCGGTAATAAATAAAATACCTCCGCCTGTTTCTTCGGCCATTTTAGTAGCACGCTGCAGGTTTTTTTCCATACTTTCAAGATCATTGTGTTTGTAAGTAAAACGTTTACCCATATGCAAACGAACACCATCAATAATACAAGCATGAGAATCTACATCATAAACAATGATATCATTTTTAGTAACTAAAGCATCAATTATAGAAACCATTCCCTGGTAACCAAAATTTAGCAGATAAGCTGATTCTTTCATTACAAAAGAAGCCAGTTCATTTTCTAATTGCTCATGATAAGTAGTGTGTCCAGACATCATACGAGCTCCCATAGGATAAGCTGCACCAAACTGAATTGCCGCATCTGTATCTGCTTTACGAACTTCCGGATGATTAGCTAACCCTAAATAATCATTTAAACTCCAGTTTAGGATATTTTTTCCATGAAATTGCATTCTAGGACCCAACTCTCCTTCTAACTTTGGGAAAACATAATAGCCTTCTGCCTGAGAAGCCCATTTTCCTAAAGGTCCCTTATTGTCCTGAATTCTTTCGAATAAATCTTTTACCATAATATAGTGTAGTAATTTTTTTAACTTAATCAGCGAGCAAAAATAATCATTATTATTCTAAAATTCAGAGAGTGATTTATTTTTATTAAAAAATAATCAACATCTGTTTTTTAACAAGATCCTCTGCTTTGCTTTTTTGATTTTTTTAATATCAAACTTGCCATTTTTTTAAGCACAAAGTATGACTTTTATCATAATAAAAGACAAAACAGTCTTTTATTTTTGAAGAAAATTAAACTTAAAAATAAAAAACCAAAATTTATGAAAAACGAAAAAAAAATAAGGATTAAAGTATTGTTATACTTCCTTTTGGCTGTATTCACATTAACAGGCTGTAAAAAAGAAGAAGCAAAAAATTATGCTGATATTACAACTCAGGGAGAAATGGAAGCAGAACTAACATCTCCGCCGCATGTTCCAAAACCAATTGGAAACAGACCTGCCATGAAACTTAAGTTAAACATGGAAATCAAAGAACAGGAAGGTACAATGACTGATGGGGTAAAATACACTTACTGGACATTTGGAGGATCTGTGCCGGGTAGTTTTATTAGAACTCGTGTGGGTGATGAAGTAGAGTTTCACTTAAAAAACCATCCTGATAATAAATTACCTCATAATATTGATTTACATGCCGTAACAGGTCCGGGCGGAGGAGCAACCTCATCATTAGTAGCTCCGGGACATGAGAAAGTTTTTAGTTTTAAAGTGATTAATCCGGGATTGTATGTTTATCATTGTGCCACAGCACCTGTTGGAATGCATATCGCAAATGGTATGTATGGTTTAATTCTGGTTGAACCTGAGGGCGGACTTCCACCGGTTGATAAAGAATATTATGTAATGCAGGGTGATTTTTATACACAGGGAGAGTATGGAGCAAAAGGTCTTCAGCCATTTGACATGAACAAAGCCGTAAAAGAAACTCCTGATTATGTAGTATTTAATGGAAAAGTAGGCTCTCTTACAAACGGAAATGAACTTACAGCAAAAGTAGGCGAAACTGTTCGTTTGTTTGTTGGAAACGGAGGACCAAATCTTGTTTCTTCTTTCCACGTTATTGGAGAAATATTTGATAATGTTCATGTTGAAGGCGGAACTACTATTAATAAAAACGTACAGACTACTTTAATTCCTGCAGGCGGCGCTTCTATTGTAGATTTTAAAGTTGAGACTCCGGGAACTTTTATCTTAGTTGACCACTCTATTTTTAGAGCCTTTAACAAAGGAGCATTAGGAATGCTGAAAGTAGAAGGAAACGAAAATAAAAATATTTATTCTGGTACAATTCAGGAAGGTATTTATTTACCTGAAGGAGGAACAATTCAAAAAATACCGGGAGATGCAGCAGCTAAAACTGCGATTCCAAAACGTACAGTTGAAGAAAAAGTAAAAATTGGTAAACAAATTTTTGGAACAACTTGTTTTGCATGTCACCAATCTGAAGGGCAGGGAATTCCAAATACCTTCCCTCCTCTTGCAAAATCAGATTATTTAAATGCTGATTCTAAACGTGCCATTAAAACAATACTGCATGGCTTAACTGGAGAAGTAACTGTTAACGGCAAAAAATACAACAACATAATGCCGGCTCAAAATTTATCTGATGATGAAATCGCGAATGTCCTTACCTACATTTATAGCAGCTGGGGTAACAACAAAACAGAAATCACGCCGGAAATGGTTAAAGCATTAAGATAACGGCAAATATTCAATATGAAAATACACCTTTTCATTACTATTTTTCTGATGCTTTCAGGGTTTTCAAAAGCTCAGGAAAATGGAATGGTTCACATAAAAGAGGGATCTTTTGTCCCTCTTTATGGGGCCAGTTCCAAAAAACCTGTAATTGTAAAACATTTTTATATGGATGTTTATCCTGTTACAAATGCTGATTTTTTAAATTTTGTCAAAAAAAATCCAACATACAGCAAATCAAAAATAAAAGGAATTTTTGCAGACAAAAGCTACTTATCATACTGGACTGCAGATTATAGTTTTGGAAGTTCTAAACCTAAATCGCCCGTAACAAGTGTTTCATGGTTTGCTGCAAAAAAATACTGCGAATGTCAGGGAAAACGATTACCAACAATGGATGAATGGGAATATGCAGCTATGGCCGATGAAAAAAGAATTGATGCCAGAACCAAAAAAGAATTTAATGAATACATTTTATCCTGGTACGAAAAGTCAAAAACCTATGAAAATGAAATAGGGAAAACTTTTAAAAATTATTGGGGAGTTTATGATATGCATGGTTTAGTGTGGGAATGGACATCTGATTTTAACAGCATTTTTTTATCCGGAGAATCCAGAAAAGATAAAAGCAGCGATAAGAATTTATTCTGCGGAAGCGCTTCTGTAAATGCAACAGATTTAATGGATTATGCCGCTTTTATGAGATATGCTTTTAGAGGAAGTCTTAAAGCGCAGTACTCAACCCGCAATCTTGGTTTTAGATGTGCCAGTGATACTCAACCAAAACCCTAATTTTAAAATAACCTTAAAATGAAAAAAATACTATCTGCCTTTTTCATTCTCATGTTTGCTTTGCAAGGCTGTAAAGAATCTGACAAAAAAAATGATACGGCAAAACCCAATAAAGAAATTAGTGATTTATCTATTTACAACCTGCCATCGAAATGGACAACTCAAGACGGAAAAGATATTGAACTAAAAAGCCTTAACGGAAATGTTCTGGTTATGGTTATGATTTACACAAGTTGTAAAGCAGCGTGCCCAAGATTAGTAGCAGATATGAGAGATATTGAATCAAAACTGGATAAAAAAACAAAAAAGAATGTCAAATTAATTCTGGTAAGCATTGATCCAAAAACTGATACTCCGCAAAGACTGAAAAAATTTGCTATTGAAAATCAAATGAATCAGGAACCTTGGATTTTCCTCCGTTCTACAGAAGAAAATACTCGCGAATTTGCTGCCGTTCTGGCTGTTAATTACAAACAAATATCGCCTGTCGATTTTTCGCATTCTAATATTATAAGCGTTTTTAATCCTGCCGGAGAACTCGTATTTCAACAAGAAGGACTTGGCGTAAACAACGAAAAAACAATTGAAACCATAAATATGGAAGCTCAAAAAATATAAAGATTAAACATTTTGATTTAGGAGAAAAACAAGAGGAGATTTTTTAGGAATGGATCGACTCTTGTTTTTTGTTTATAAGAACAGCTTCGGAGAAGCGAAATATTTACAGAAGATTAAATCGGTTAAAATATGGCTCCAGCGGAGCTAAATATTTATAGAAAATTTAATCATTTATAAAAAGCTGCAACATAGAGGATATTTTAAGCGTCAGTAAATTATTTCTAATTTGATTATGTAATATTACAGCCCGCTCTGGGATTCTTTAATTTAATTTGTTATCTATTGCTTAAATTATGAGATTTAAAATTTATTATTGATAACATAATTAGAACCAGCCCCAAAACCAAAAAAATACTAAAGATCAAAATGTTCTGGTAGTAAAATGGAATTATTCCCTTTTCTAAAAATAAAAACCAGCCTTGCACAAACAATAAAATCTCTGTCAAAATATATCCTCCTATAAAACACTTCACTCCTATTTTTAAAATTGAAGAATCTGCCGAAAGTATTTTATTCTGAAGTAAAATTCCAAACAAAAACCCCGTTATAATTCCTAAAGTTGTTAAGTGAATAAACCCAATGACAAAATTTCTAATTTGATGCGAAACCTCAGCTATATTAGGAAAAATTGTCAATAACTGGATTCCTATTTTTAAACCCAGCGAAAATACAGCTAAGCAATAAACGAGTTTTGTTATTTTGTCTAAACTTGATGTAAAGCTATTAATTTGAGGTTTTAGCATTCTATAAAACGAAATAAAAGCCATCAGCTGCAATATAACTCCAAAAGCATTTATTACATTTAAAATGTCATTTTCTATAAACCAGCGTATAGGAAATGTCACTGTGAGCAAGGTTGATGTAATTAAAAGAAAGTAAAATTTCTTAAACTGTTTTTCTTCTATTTTCTGCTGAAATTGTTTTAAAAACAACGCCAGAATTGCCCATAAAAACCATCCGTTAAATTGAAAATGCAAAAAAAACTGAATTGCTATCTGATAAAAAGCACTTTGTTTCCCCAGAGTACTAACAGCGGGGCCTAAACACCAAACTCCAAAAGTGGACAAAATCATAAATAAAACAGAAACCAATAAAATTTTTTGTGAAGGCGATTTATCATTTAGACTATCTTTCCAGACCAATCTGCAAAAAACATAACTCAGCAGAATATGCATTGTCGAAAATATAATAGAAAAAAGAGCATAACCCTGAATAGGAAAAGCAATCATCATTCCTATTACCGAAAATTCTGTGAGCCAGAATAAACGATTGTATATAGGTTTTTGACTTTTTTCTTTTGGAATAAAAAAACGAACAATCAAAACATATACAATTAAATAAACCCAGCCCAGCATTGCTACGTGTGAATGTGCATGAAGCAGAAAACTGTAATTTATAAAATCTACAGGAAAAAGATATAACAGCCGCATTACCAATCCGAAAGTACAGGCAATCAGAAAATTAAAAAAACAGCAGATGATCCAGCTTTTTTGAGAATTCATAAAGTCTTTTTTTGAGTTAAACTCATTCATTAAAAGTAACAAATAACAAGCAGTCTATAAAAACAAAAAACACCGATAATACTCTGTTTAATTGATATATCGGTGTTCTTTTCACTATTAAAATTTATTTTTATTCTACTTCAACAAATTCTTTTTCTAAAAGAACTGCTTTTGGAAAAAGAATGTTATTTTCTAAATGAATGTGTTTGTGCAAATCTTCTTCAAACTCCTTAAGCATGGCAAAAGTTACTCTGTATGTCGTACATGCATCTGCCGGTGGTGTATAATTATCAGTTAAAGCAGCAATTTCTCTAAAACGATCACCTTCATTATCATGTTCATGCATCATCATCGCGATAGGATTTGAAACGCTTCCAAATGAAGGCTGCGATAAAATCCCATCAGATTCTTTTGTTTTTGTCATTCTTTTTACAAAAGGAAATAAGATTAATTCCTCTTTTTTCATGTGCTGCGATAATTCGCCCGCACATCCTGTAAACAATTCATTTATTCTGAATAATTCCGGATGATTTGCACCGTGAACTTTACATAACTTATCTAAAAAAGCCAGAAGTGTCTGTGTTTTTTCTTCTACATATCGGTGATGCGTTTTCTCGATATAGTCTGCAAGTAAATCCAAAGGCCATGAATTAAAATCGATTGAACCATTATTTTCTGAATGAATAACATCCTGAATATTCTGCAATAAGACATCGGCATCTATTTCCTGTTTTTCACATACTTCGGTTACAGTTCTGTTTCCTTTACAGCAAAAATCTATTCTATATTTAGAAAATACCGCCGCAGTTCTATAATCCTGAGCCACGAATGATCCTATTGTTTTGTTTTTTAAATTTTCCATGATAATTAATTTTAAACTTTTTTTTATTTTTTGTTTTTTAATGTCAGATCAAATACAAACCACGCCATTGTAATAAATCCAATCCCGAAAATCGAATCCCCAATCGCACGAAGCCATTTTAGCGTAATCATGGCCGGTTGCTGCATTAGTTCAGATGAACGTGCGTACCACATTCCATGGTCAATACTTTCAATTGCCTGCCAGACTCCAATAGGCAGTAAACTCAATACAGCCATTAGGAATAAACCAATATTAAGCGACCAAAAAGTAATTTTAAGCAGTTTGGTATTCCAGTTTACATTTCTGTATAAACTTCTTAAAACAAATAATACCAGTCCAATTCCCAACATTCCGTATACACCAAATAAAGCGGTATGTCCGTGGAGCGGTGTTGTATTTAAACCTTGTACATAATAAAGTGCAATTGGCGGATTAATAATAAACCCAAAGATTCCAGCTCCTAAGAAATTCCAAAATGCTACCGAAATCATAAAATAAATCGGCCATTTGTAATCAGCAATCCATTGTGTTGATTTTGAGATTTTATAGTTTTGGTACGCTTCAAACCCAATTAAAGTTAAAGGCACAACTTCAAGCGCGCTAAAAGTCGCTCCCAACGCCATAATTGCTGTTGGCGTTCCAGAGAAATACAAATGATGGAATGTTCCTAAAATTCCGCCCGACATAAATATAATAGTGGCAAATAATACATTTAGTGTCGCTGTTTTTGTTTTCAGCAATCCTAATCGAACAAATAAGAAAGCCATAACAACAGTTGCAAAAACCTCAAAGAAACCTTCTACCCAAAGATGCACTACCCACCATCTCCAGTACTCTGCAATCGCTAAATTGGTTTGTCTTCCCCATGCTAATCCAGCTCCGTAAAACATAGCAATTGCCGTACAAGAAATCAGAAATAGGATAATCAGGTTTTTCTCTTGTGTTTTTTTCTTTAAAATCGGGATTAAAGGGCGAATCATTAAAGCAAGCCATAAAAACAATCCAACTAAAAGGAAAATCTGCCAGAATCGCCCTAAATCTACATACTCATAACCCTGATGACCAAACCAGAAGTTTTGTACTAAATCTAATTTCTGCATTACACCAAACCATTGTCCGGCCATAGAACCTAAAACAATTATTAGCAGAGCAATGAATAAGAAGTTAATTCCAAAACACTGAAATTTAGGATCTTTTCCAGAAACTGCCGGAGCAATATACAATCCTGTTGCCAGCCATGCCGTTGCAATCCAGAAAATAGCCAGTTGTGTATGCCATGTACGGGTTACTGCATAAGGCAGAATTTGATCAATGGGAATTCCGTAAAGTCCGTTTCCTTCAACGCCATAGTGCGCAGTAATAATTCCAAATACCATTTGTAGAATCATTAACAAACTCACGATCCAAAAATATTTTACAACCAGTTTCATCGAAGGAGTTTTGCCCTGATTAATAATCGGATCTTCTTTAGGAAGCGGAAATTCTTCTTCCTCACCTGATTTTGCATGATAGAAAACTAAAATTCCAATACTTAAAATCAGCAGAATAATACTGACTCCAGACCAGGCTAAAAGCTCTTTGGTTGCTTTATTTCCAACCAATTCATCTGAAGGCCAGTTATGTGTATATGAAATATCCGAATCTGGTCTGTTTGTAACTGTTGCCCAGGTTGCCCAAAAGAAAAATGCATTCATTTTGTGCATTTTCGCTTCATCTTTAATCGAATTTTTAGGAATTGCATATTCTTCTCGCAGTTTATCAAACTTCGGATCGTTTGTAAAAAGTCCTTTATAATATTCACTTAAATTTTCAATCGCTGCTAAACGGTTTTCAGAAATGGTTAGAGTCCCTGTTTCTGGATCGTATCTATTAGTTCGCAGATCTTTTTGTAAACGAACTTTTAAAGCTGATTGATTTTCAAGATCTAAATCTTCAAACTTTTTATTAAAATCTTTTTTAGCATAAAGATCGAGTATAAAAAGGGCTTCTCTGTGCAGCCAATCTGCGGTCCAGTCTGGGGCAACGTAGGCACCGTGTCCCCAGATAGATCCAACTTCCTGGCCTCCTATACTCTGCCAGATATTCTGCCCGTCTTTAATTTCAGTCTCAGAAAAAACCACTTTTCCTGAATCGGTTATAATCTCATTAGGAACGGGCGGTGCCTGCTGATAGATTTCGTAACCGTAATAGCCCAGCACTGCAAATGATATGCTCATAACCAATGCAAAAACAATCCATAATTTTTTTTCTCTTTTCATTTCCTTGGGGGAATTTCAATAAAAGACATTTTTGTCTTTTATTAGTTTTAAAAAAAACTCCAAATCTTTGGTAGAGATTTAGAGTTTTGGTTATTTACTCAACAATTAATACACCTTTCATCATGGCAACATGACCAGGGAAAGAGCAGATAAATGGGTAATTTCCTTTTTTATCAATTGTAAATTCGATTGTATCTTCTTCACCTCCGCCTAATAATTTAGTATGAGCAATAATTACAGCATTTTCAGATTCCGGAATATAATCTGTTGCTTTTGCATCATTAGCTTTTAAAGCAAAAGCAGATAAATCAGTTCCCGGCTGCAAGATTACTAAGTTATGTCCCATTGCTTCTTTAGGAATTTTACCAACGTGTTTTAATGTCAATTTAATTGGTTTTCCGGCAACAGCTTTTAATTCATTTACATTAAACTGCATTTGGTCATTTCCTTCAAGTACTAAAACATTTTCTTCAGCTGCTGCTGTTGCCGGAGCTTGTTCTCCTTCTCCAGATGGTTCAGTAGTTTCTGTTTGATCAGCAGGAGCTGTTTCTTTTTTCCCGCATGATGTTATCGTTAAAAATCCCATTAGGATCAATAGTGAAATTTTGGTTTTTGTATTCATTTTTAATATTTATTTATTTGTTAATCTTTCATATTTAATGTTTTTAGAAAAAAATCACCAGATTTTACATCAGATGCTAATTGTTCTAAAGTTGTTTTGGTAAGCATTTCTAAAAGTAAACCCCGAATTTTTTTAAACTCGTTGTGAACCGGACACGGATGCTGTTCAGAACATTCTTTAAGTCCTATACCACAGCCGCTGTATATTTTGTTTCCGTCTATTGCATCTACAATTTGAATTAATTTTATTGATTTTGATGCTTCAGGTGAAACTTCAAATCCTCCTCCTACTCCTTTTGCTGAATGAATAATGCCGCTTTTAGTCAGAATCTGCATAATTTTGGCGGTAAAAGGTTCCGGAGAATCAATTTCTTTGGCAACATCTTTTATTCCAACCCTGATTCCTTTTGAAGATTTGGCTGCAATAAAAATAGAGGCCCTGATACCATACTCACACGCTTTTGAAAACATACATTCGTTAATTAATTCTGTACAAATGTATAAAAGTTTACAATAAAAGACAAAATTATCTTTAATTAATTTTATTGAAGAAAAACCTTATTTATAATCAAACTAATTAGTGTCAATATAAACACTTATTCGCCTTTCAATTCTTATAAAAACCAATTTTAATTTTAACTTTGAGAGTATTTAATTTTTAATATCATAATAATGCCTTTAAGCAATTCAAAAGATTTAAAACTGGCTGTTCTTATTGATGCAGATAACGTGCCCTACAGTAATGTAAAAGGCATGATGGAAGAAATAGCCAAATTGGGAACTCCAACCACAAAGCGTATTTATGCTGACTGGACAAAACCCAATGCAAACGGATGGAAAGGTGTTTTGTTAGAACATGCTATTACTCCTATTCAGCAATATAGTTATACCGTTGGAAAAAACTCATCCGATTCTGCTTTGATAATTGATGCCATGGATTTGTTGTATTCTGGCAAATTAGATGGTTTTTGTATTGTTTCCAGCGACAGCGATTTTACACGATTAGCCGTTAGACTGCGCGAATCCGGAATGAAAGTAATTGGAATTGGCGAAAAGAAAACCCCAAGCTCTTTTATTGTAGCCTGCGACCGATTTATTTACATCGAAGTTTTGGATGGTGCCACTCAAAAGAAAAAACCAAAAGCTGTCGATACTAAAAAACCAATTGAAAAGCCTGCTGAAAAAGCACTTCACAAAGTCGACAAACAAACTATTGAACTTATTGAATCTACAATTGAAGATATAGAAGATGATGACGGATGGGCATTTCTGGGCGATGTAGGAAACCTTATTGTAAAGAAAAAACCGGAATTTGACCCAAGAAATTACGGCTATTCGAAACTTACCCCCATGCTGAAATCACTGACAGATATTCTGGAAATCGACGAAAGAGAATCAGATAAAAAAGGCATTAAACATGTTTATGTCCGATTACGATTCAACTAATTAATTTATTACCCTTTATTATTATTTAAAAACATGAGAAAGAAATTCTTTATTTACGGATTCTTATTGTTTCTAATTGTTGCTGCAATTTACTATTATACCGGACGCGGTTATTTACTTGTTTTTGTTATTCCAATTCTATTAATTATTGGGGCTTACAATGCTTCTCAAAAAAAACATGCTATTCTAAGAAACTTTCCTGTTCTGGGATATTTCAGATACTTATTTGAAATGATTGCTCCCGAAATTCAGCAGTACTTTATTGAAAGATCTACAGACGGAAAACCTTTTTCCAGAAATCAACGCTCGCTGGTATATCAAAGGGCAAAAAATATTGATTCGAGCACCCCTTTTGGAACGCAGCAAAATCTAAATACGGAAAGTTACGAGGGTATAAAACATTCTATTTTTCCAGCAAAAGTAAACGAAGAATTACCTAGAGTGATAGTGGGCGGGAAAGACTGCAGACAGCCTTATTCTGCTTCTTTATTTAATGTTTCAGCTATGAGTTTTGGTTCTTTAAGTGAACATGCGGTTCGTGCCATAAACATTGGTGCAAAAAAAGGAAATTTTTATCAAAATACAGGTGAAGGCGGTTTAACAGATTATCATCTTGAAGGCGGAGGCGATATTACCTGGCAGATAGGAACTGGTTATTTTGGATGCAGGGATGCAGAAGGAAATTTCAGCCCTGAAAAATTTTCAGAAAAAGCCAATCTTCCAAATGTAAAAATGATCGAGATTAAGCTTTCGCAAGGTGCAAAACCAGGTCACGGAGGTGTGCTTCCGGCAGCTAAAAATACAGAACAGATTGCCAAAATTAGAGGTGTTGTACCTCATACTATGATTCTTTCTCCTCCGGGACATACTGCTTTTTCAGATTCAAAAGGATTAATTCATTTTATTAAACAGCTAAGAGAATTATCAAACGGAAAACCAATCGGATTTAAATTATGTATTGGTAATACAGCTGAATTTGAAGCGATATGCCAGGAAATGATTGCCGAAGACACATATCCTGATTTTATTACGGTTGATGGTGCAGAAGGCGGAACAGGCGCTGCGCCTTTAGAATTTGCTGATGGCGTGGGAATGCCTTTTGAGCCGGCTTTAATATTTGTAAACAAAACTTTAGCGGGGCTGAACATTCGAGATAAAATACGCATTATTGGAAGCGGAAAAATCATTTCAGGATATTCAATTCTGCATGCCGTGGCTTTAGGTGCAGATATGTGTAACAGTGCACGAGGCTTTATGTTCTCTTTAGGATGCATTCAGGCATTACGCTGTCATAATAACGAATGTCCAACGGGAGTTGCTACTCAAAATAAAATGCTGATGAAAGGTTTGGTTGTAACTGATAAATCAGAACGTGTGTATCATTTTCATAAAAATACGCTTCATGCGGCAAACGAACTTTTGGCTGCAGCTGGAAAAACTTCTTTTGCAGATGTCGACATTAATATTTTTATGCGAGGCGACGAATTTACAAATCTATCAGAATTGTATTTTCCTGATAACCTTACGAACGTTACAAAAAGAAACTAAAAAGAAAAGCCTCTTTGAATTTACAAAGAGGCTTTTCTTTTATATTTAAAAATGCTTAGAGTTTCGCAGTTTCTTTATTATCTGTTGAAGCACCATTTTCGAGAACAGCTAATTCATCTTTATCAACCAATTGCTGGGCTAATATGGCATTATTGTAGGCTAAGAAATACACATCAAATTTTACTCCCTCATCGATTAACTCTGTAGAGATTTGATTGTTTTTAATCATTTCTTTTAACAGTTCAGGAAATGATTCTTTGTAGGCGGTTTTGTTAGAATCATTTTCTTCCAGATTGGTTTCGATTCTAATTTCGATTTTATTATCATTTAAAAATGCTTTTGCAGCTGTACTTGTAATTCCATGGCCTTTTATAGTTGATGAATTATTATAAGTACTTACATGTTCCTGAATTTTTTGTTTGGTATTTTTACAGCTTACCAAGAATAACACTACAGCAAAAACAAATGCGATTTGGGTAATTTTTTTCATAATTTTTTGGTTTATTAGTTAATTTTTAACTCAAACATAATGAATTTTAAATACAAAAACAACACGAAATCAGAATTTTAAAAAATGTAATTATTTGACTACAAATCAATTATACAAATCCAAATTTTGAAAAAATAACCTTAAATAAACTCAAAAAGCCTCTTTAAATAATTAAAAAGGCTTTTTAAAATATGTTTAT
Organism: Flavobacterium ginsengiterrae; assembly: GCF_039539785.1. Taxonomy (NCBI): domain Bacteria; kingdom Pseudomonadati; phylum Bacteroidota; class Flavobacteriia; order Flavobacteriales; family Flavobacteriaceae; genus Flavobacterium; species Flavobacterium ginsengiterrae. The sequence goes on from NZ_BAABDU010000004.1 coordinate 601,229, forward strand.
TCTATATTATTCTTTGAGTAATTGAGGTAAAGATTCTTTTGTAATTATTTCTTTTACAAAAACGGTATTATCATCTGCTAAAAAATACGTATCAAACTGTACACCTTCATTTACAAGTTCTTCCGGTATTTGGTTTTTATCAAACATATCTTTTAATAATTTAGGAAATGATGTATTTGCAGCCGTTTTATTAGCGTCATTTTGTTCTAAACTGGTTTCAAAACGCAGTTCAATTTTATTATCATTAATATAACCTCTTGCCGTAGTAAGCGTTACATTTTCTGCCTTAAAACTAGAAGCTGTTGCATTGTATTTTACAACAAATTCCTGAAGTTTTTGTTTGGTGTTTTTACAGCCCGAAAGCATTAAAACCATAATAATTGCAAACGAAATCTGGCTTATTTTCTTTACCATAATTTTAATTATTTTATTTTTTGAAGTCTTAAAAGTGCTTCAAGATAATAATAATCTGCGTAATTTATAGAACAATCTATTTCGCTGCCTGCAGGTTTATGTCCTGTTGAATGAAGTAAAAAAGCTGAATTAACATCTCGGCTTTGATAATGATCTGATAATGAAACAATCATTTTTTTAGACTTAGTCAAATATTCGTTCTTTAAAGTTTTGTCTTTTGTGTAAGAACTTAACTCTAATAATGCAGAAGAAACTATAGCTGCCGCAGAAGCATCTCTTGGCGCATTTGGAATATCCGGCGCATTAAAATCCCAATACGGAATCAAATCTTCTGTTGTTAATTTATCCAGATAAACACGTGTAAGTTTATGTGCAAAATCTAAAAATTTAGGATCTTTTGTTTCTCTGTAAGTCATAGTAAAACCGTAAATAGCCCACGCCTGCCCTCGCGCCCACATACTATCGTCGCTGTATCCCTGAGCCGTTCTGCCTTTTATTTTTTTTCCGGTTTCAAAATCATAAATAATAACGTGATAAGAAGTGTTATCAGGTCTAAAATGATTCGCCATTGTTGTTTCGGCATGTTTTACCGCGATATCATACAAGTTTTTGTTTCCGCCATTTTTTGAAGCCCAAAACAAAAGCTCCAGATTCATCATATTATCAATAATCGTATTATGTCCGCCCATTTTATTATGAGGCCATGATTGAATTGTTCCAACTTTTGGATTAAAAAGTGTTGCCAGAGTATCGGCCGTTTTTAGAATAATTTCTTTGTATTCCGGATTTTTAGTCAATCGGTATCCGTTTCCAAAACTATTAAAAACCTGAAAACCTAAATCGTGATCTGCCGCCTTGCTGACAGATAAAGGTGTGAGGAAACGAGTAAATTTATCTGCTTCTTTTTCCCATTTTTTATCTTTTGTCGCTTCATATAAAAACCATAATTCTCCCGGCCAGAATCCGCTTGTCCAGTCTTTATAACCTACAAATTTCCAGTCTTTGCTTCCATTTGGAACTGTTCTTGGTGAAGTGCCGTCATTAGGAATCACTTTTAAGGTTTTTGTTGCCTGTTCTGCACAGTAATCCAGCTGTTTTTTAATATTAAACGCGTTTTGTTTTTGAGAATAACCCTGATTTACAACAATAAATAAAGCTGTAATCAGAGTAAAAAATTTTACATTCATGTGGTTATTTTTAGATAGATAGTTTATTGAACGATAAATTTAGAAAATAAACTAAACTTATTTAAAGGTTTGTATTTTTGTATTACCAAAAACGGATTAATATTCTACTAAAAAAACACCTTTTGCAAAAAGCCAGAATTTATTATTTCTCATTTTTTCTGTTCGTTATTTCCCTTGGAATTCTTTCAAGAAAAACAGCTTTAATTCCCTTATGGATTGGCGATTTTTTGTATGCCGTAATGATTTATTTATTGACAAGAGTATTGTTTATGAGCAAAAAAACTTCTTTTACAATACTTTTTTCAGTATTAACTTGTTATAGTATAGAGTTTTTACAGCTTTATCAGGGAGAATGGATAATAGAACTCAGAAAAACACTTTTTGGCCGATATGTTCTGGGTCAGGAATTTTTATGGTCGGATATTCTGGCGTATACATTTGGAATAACATTTATCTCTTTAATTGAAAAAATTACTTTAAAATACTACAATGATGAAACTTGTCTTCGCGTCAAACAATAAAAATAAAATCAAAGAAATTCAAAGCATTCTAAATGGATCTATTCAATTATTAAGTTTAGAAGATATTGGCTGTCATGAAGATATTCCGGAAACTGCTGATACTATTGAAGGCAACGCGATTTTAAAAGCTAATTATGTAACCGAAAAATTTGGCTATGATTGTTTTGCAGATGATACCGGCTTAGAAGTTCACGCTTTAAACGGAGAGCCAGGCGTTTATTCTGCGCGATACGCTGGCGAACAAAAAAATGCCGACGATAACATGAACAAGCTTTTAGATGCTTTAAAAAACCAAGAAAACCGCAGTGCACAGTTCAAGACCGTTATTGCATTAAACTTAAATGGAGAACAGCATCTTTTTACAGGTTTAGCAAAAGGAAATATTACTTTAAATAAAACTGGAAATCATGGTTTTGGATATGATCCAATTTTTAAACCGGAGAATTATAGTGAAACTTTTGCTGAATTATCCGCCGAAACTAAAAATAAAATCAGTCATCGCGCTAAAGCAACTGAGCAACTTATTGATTACCTGAATTCAAGAAAATAATTGTTTAAAATACAACATTTTAAGAAACAAAATTGATATTTTCAGACGTTTTTTTATCAACTTATAAGAAACTTGATTTTACGATAAACATAACTTTTTGATAATCAATTCATAACAAATACATAAATCTTAAAATAGCATTAGTATATCTAAATAATTAGCAGTAATTTTGCACCCTATTTTAAAAACATATATGAACAAATTTGAACAATTAGGATTGAATGAATCGTTACTGAAGGCGATTTTAGATCTAGGATTTGAAAATCCGTCAGAGGTACAGGAAAAGGCGATTCCCCTATTATTGGAAAAAGACACGGATATGGTTGCGTTGGCTCAAACAGGGACAGGGAAAACGGCAGCTTTCGGTTTTCCGCTAATTCAAAAAATTGATGCCGACAACAGAAATACACAAGCATTAGTTTTATCGCCAACACGCGAGCTTTGTTTACAGATTACTAACGAACTTAAAAACTACTCAAAATACGAAAAAGGTATTAATGTGGTAGCAGTTTACGGAGGAGCTAGTATTACAGAGCAGGCAAGAGAAATAAAAAGAGGAGCGCAGATTATTGTAGCGACTCCAGGGAGAATGCAGGACATGATTAACAGAGGTTTGGTTAACATTAAAAACATAGATTACTGTGTTCTTGATGAGGCTGACGAAATGTTAAACATGGGATTTTATGATGATATCGTATCTATTTTATCAGATACTCCAGACGAAAAAAGCACATGGTTATTCTCTGCAACTATGCCGCAGGAGGTAGCAAGAATTGCAAAACAATTCATGAGCGAACCATTAGAAATTACTGTTGGAGCTAAAAACTCAGGTTCTTCTACCGTTTCTCACGAATTTTATTTAGTAAATGCTCGTGACCGTTACGAAGCTCTAAAACGTTTAGCAGATGCTAACCCGGATATTTTCTCTGTGGTTTTCTGTCGTACTAAAAGAGACACTCAGGCTATTGCCGAGAAATTAATTGAAGATGGATACAGTGCTGCAGCTTTACACGGGGATTTATCTCAGGCACAGCGTGATGGTGTAATGAAATCTTTCCGCGGAAGACAAATTCAGATGCTTGTTGCTACTGACGTTGCTGCGCGTGGTATTGACGTTGATAACGTAACACACGTTGTTAACTACCAACTACCAGACGAGATCGAAACTTACAACCACCGTTCTGGCCGTACTGGTAGAGCTGGAAAATTAGGTACTTCTATTGTAATCGTTACAAAAAGTGAGTTACGTAAAATTTCTTCTATCGAAAGAATCATCAAACAAAAGTTTGTTGAAAAGACTATTCCATCTGGAATTGAAATCTGCGAAATTCAGTTATTGCACTTAGCAAACAAAATTAAAGATACTGAGGTTGATCACGAAATTGACAACTATTTGCCAGCTATTAACAATGTTCTTGAAGATTTATCTAAAGAAGAATTGATTAAGAAAATGGTTTCTGTAGAATTTAACCGTTTCATTACTTACTACAAAAAGAATAGAGATATCTCTGCTCAATCTGCTGGTGAAAGACGTGAAAGAGGTGATTCTGAACCAAGAGAGTTCAACAATAACGGAGCAGTTCGTTATTTCGTAAACATTGGTTCCAGAGATAATTTCGACTGGATGTCTTTAAAAGATTACCTAAAAGAAACATTAGACTTAGGACGTGATGACGTTTTCAAAGTTGATGTAAAAGAAGGTTTCTCTTTCTTTAATACAGATCCTGAGCACACTGATAAAGTAATGGATATTTTAAACAACGTTCAATTAGAAGGACGTCGTATTAATGTTGAAATTTCTAAAAATGACGGAGGCGGAAGACGTGACCACAACAACCGTGGCGGAAGAAGGGATTCTGGCTCAAGAAGAGACGGAAACTTTGCTCCAAGACGTGAAGGTTCTGGAGGAGGTTTTAGAGGCGACAGAAATTCTGCTCCTAGACGCGAAGGTTCTGGCGGAGGATTTAGAAGCGACAGAAACTCTGCTCCAAGAGAAGGAGGTTTCAGAAGAAACGAAGGAGGTTCTGACAGAGCTCCAAGACGTTCAGAAAGCTTTGGTGATTCATCAAGACCAAGAAGACCAAGAAGAGATTAATTTATTTAATATCTTAAAATATAAATCCCAAATTCCAGATATAATTGGAATTTGGGATTTTTTCTTATATCTAACAATCTTAGCAGCGGCTTTGTTAATTTTCTTATAATTATATTCCAAGACAACGAAATATTTAATCTCGATTTACTACTTTTAGTGCTTTAAATCAGGATATGAAATATTTCGCAGTTTTCTTTTTTTTACTATTCTCGGCCGTTAGTTTTGCGCAAGACGTTGACTCGACAACCCCGCAAAGAGTTTCTGGTTACATTATAAATGATGATAGTAAACAACCTCTTCCAAACGTAAATATCATTAACACAAACAAAGTACGCGGTGCAAAATCTGATGCAAAAGGATATTTTGAAATTGATGTACAGCCTAATGATACTATCCATTTTTCTCTTTTAGGGTTTCAGTCTCTAAGAATCAGAGTAACAAATGACTGGATAAAAAACAAAGTAACTCGAATTCAGCTTACAGAAAAAGCGATAGCTCTTGAAGAAGTTATCATTGCTCCTTTCAGCTTAACCGGATATCTTGAAATTGATTCTAAGTTAATTCCAACAAAAGAAAACTACCGTTATAGTATCTCAGGACTTACACAAGGTTATGAAGCAGGAGAATATTCTCCAAATGCTTTTGGAAAAGTGCTAGGTTCTATTTTTAATCCGGCAGATATGCTCTACAATTTCTTTGGAAAAAACTCAAGGGAACTTAAAAAGCTAAAGGATATGAAGAAAGATGACACCATTAGAAATCTTTTAGAAACAAAATACGATCGCGAAACCATAGCAGTACTTTTAGGAATAAGCAAAGACGAAATTCCAGAAATTATGCACAGATGTAATTATTCTGATGCTTTTATTCAAAGTGCCAACGATTTACAGATTCTGGACGCTATAAGCGGTTGTTACGAACAGTACAAAGTCTTGAAGAGAAATTAAATTTAGTGATCAGTGTTCAGGTTTTTAGTATTCAGAAACCAAGGCAATCAGAGATCATAAATAAATATAATATAAAGAAATAAAAAAAGTGACCAATAGTCACTTTTTTTATGCTGTAGAATTTCATTTTTTAAGCATACAGCATACACTAAACACTAAAAACCTGAACACTGAACACTTTCTATTTAACTGGTATATTCGAAAGAATTTCTAAAACGAATTTCCAATATTTTTGTGCAGATGAAATACTAGCTCTTTCATCCGGCGAATGCGCTCCATGAATAGTCGGTCCAAAAGAGATCATATCCATTTCCGGATAATTTGTTCCCAAAATTCCGCATTCTAAACCAGCATGGCAAGCTACAACCTTTGGCTGTTCACCGTTTTGTTTTTCGTAAATATCTTTTAAAACTTCTAATATTTCAGAATTTACGTTTGGCGTCCATCCCGGATATGAACCTGAAAGTTCTACCTCGCATCCTACTAATTCAAAAGTAGAACGTAATGCATTTGCCAAATCAAATTTTGAAGATTCTACAGAAGAACGTGTTAAACATCCAACTGAGATTTCACCGTCTTTTATAATTACTCTCGCAATATTATTTGAAGTTTCAACCAAGTCCGCCATATCAGCACTCATTCTGTAAACACCGTTATGAGCTGCATAAATTGCTCTGATAATTCCTTCCTGAACCCCTAAATCCATTATTTTTTCAGGAAGATCACCTTTAACAATTTCTATTGTAAGATTTGGTTCAGTCGTTTTATATTCAGCTTTTATATCGTTAATGATTTCCTGCATATCAAAAAGATACGCTTCATCAAACATTTCAGAAATAATTACTTTTGCAACACTTTCTCTCGGAATCGCATTTCGCAAACTTCCTCCATTAATTTCAGCTACCTGTAAACCAAAGTTTTCAAAACCATCAAAAAGCAAACGATTCATGATTTTATTGGCATTCCCTAAACCTTTATGAATATCCATTCCAGAATGCCCTCCGTTTAAGCCTTTTACCGTAATTGTGTAACCAACAGAACCTTCAGGAACTTCTTCTTCATTATAAGCCCTTGTAGCCGTAACATCAATTCCACCAGCACATCCAATATCAATTTCATCATCTTCTTCTGTATCAAGATTTAATAAAATTTGACCTTGAAGAATTCCGCCTTTTAGGTTTAAGGCTCCCGTCATTCCGGTTTCTTCATCAATTGTAAACAAAGCTTCAATTGCCGGATGCGGAATATCTTTACTTTCCAGAATTGCCATAATAGTGGCTACTCCCAACCCATTATCAGCTCCAAGTGTCGTACCGCGCGCACGAACCCAGTCACCATTGACATACATATCGATTCCCTGCGTATCGAAATCAAAAACAGTATCGGCATTTTTTTGGTGCACCATATCAAGGTGTCCCTGCATTACAATTGGTTTACGGTTTTCCATTCCCGGAGTTGCCGGTTTTCTAATGATTACGTTTCTAATTTCGTCTTCAAAAGTTTCTAAACCTAAGCTGTTTCCAAAGTTTTTCATAAACTCAATCACACGTTCTTCTTTTTTAGACGGACGCGGAACGGCATTTAAATCTGCAAATTTATTCCAAAGTGCCTTTGGTTCCAGATTTCTTATTTCTTGACTCATTATATTTGTTTGATTTATTTTGGATATTTTGATGGACTCATTGATGTATTAAAAACTGAAAGTATGTTTACTATTTTTAACTTTTCATCAATAAAATAGAATATTATAAATGGGATTTTTTTAACAGGAAGACCATGATAATCCTTATATCTAATTTGAAAATAAGGATTTTGAGTTAGTAATTCTATATGTTCATTAATTACCTCGTAGAAATATTCCCCTAAATCTTCTTGTTTAGTTTCATAGTAATTTATCGCTTCTTGAATATCCAAGATCGCTCTTGGCTCAATTACAACTTCAAAAATCATTTTTTTGATTTAAAAATCAATTGTTTTTTTGCCTCTGTCCACGGAATAAAATCCTCGGATTTTGAAGTAACTCTTCGATGATCTAATAAATTTTTCATCTCCTCAGACACAGAAAAATCATTAATTACAGTTTCGTAATTAAATTTCTCAATCAATTTCATAAAGAATGTTAGTTCTTCATCTGGAATATTTAACGTGATTTGTGTCATTTTTTCCTCATTTATAGTACAACAAATTTATAAAAAATAAAGCAAAGTAGTATTTAATTATTATTTTTATAAAAACATAATCATCCCGTGAAGAAAAAATACATACTGCCTTTATTCCTTTTAGCACAAATCATTTTTTATAAAATACTTCCGTTTTTTCCGGATTTTGTCGAAGGCTTTTACAGTAACAACCTTTACATTAGAATTTCTCATTTTTTAAGATCATTTATAGGAAGAGTTCCTTTTTCTGTGGGCGACTGTTTTTATGCTATTTTGATTATATCTGTAATAAAATGGTTTTGGCAAATACGAAAAACATGGAAAGCCGAATGGAAAGATCACATTTTAAAAATGCTGGGTAAAATTTCTGTTTATTATTTTTTCTTTCATTTTTTGTGGGCTTTTAATTATTACCGTGAGCCTCTTTTTCAAAAAATGGATATAAAAAGAGAATACAGCGATGCTGATTTACTTGCTTTTACAAAAAAGTTAATTATAAAAACAAATGAGATTCAATTTCAGATAACCAAAGATGAAAAAGCTAAAATTACTTTACCCTATTCGCAAAAAGAAGTTTTTCAGATGAATTTAAACGGATACGATAATTTAGCAAAAGAACATCCTTACTTTAAATATCAAACTTTGAGCGTTAAAAAATCATTATTCAGCGTACCGTTGACATACATGGGATTTGGCGGTTATTTAAATCCTTTTACTAATGAGGCTCAGGTAAATTACTTACTGCCAATGTATGGTTTTCCCGTTACTACAGCGCATGAAATGGCACATCAAATAGGATTTGCAAGTGAAAATGAATGCAATTTTATCGGCGTATTGGCTTCTGTTAAAAACGACAATTTATACTTTCAATATTCGGGATACAGTTTTACACTTCGTTACTGCCTTGGAATCTGGAAATTTAAAAATGAAAAAATCTTTAATGAATTAAAGAAAACCGTAAATCCGGGAATCTTAAAAAACTATCAGGAAAGTCAGGATTTTTGGAAAAAATACGACACTGTAATCGAAGAAGGTTTTCATTTTATTTATGATAATTTCCTGAAATCAAATAATCAGCAGGATGGAATGGAAAGCTACAGCAAGTTTATTGATCTAATGATTAATTATTACAGAGGCAAGGATTTCTAATTTATTTGCCACAGATTTTTAATGGGATTATAAAATCAAAACTGAAATCATTGAAATCTTCTGTGCAAAAAAATAATCCACAACTGTAACAAAAATGATTTCATAACTACTAATGTCTATATGAGCGAAAATCTAGAACAATCTTTTGTTGCGCAATTGCAGGCAAATCAGAATATAATCCACAAGATTTGTAGATTATATACTGATGGCGAAGATGCTCATAAAGATTTGTTTCAAGAAATCACCATTCAGCTCTGGAAAGCTTATCCAAAATTTAGAGGCGACAGTAAATTTTCGACCTGGACTTATCGTGTTGCTTTAAACACAGCAATCACATTATACCGAAAAACCAAAAGAACAATAGCTACCGTAGATTATGAAAGTCATCAGCATTTTGTAAAAGATGTTGATTACAACTATGAAGAGGAAGAACAAATAAAATTGATGTACAAAGCCGTTTATCAGCTTAACGACATCGAAAAAGCATTAGTTTTTATGTATTTAGAAGACAAAGATTATCAAGAAATAGCCGAAACCTTAGGAATCAGCGAAGTGAATGCACGCGTGAAAATGAACAGAATTAAAGGGAAACTTAAAAAAATACTAAATCCTTAAAAATTATTATGAAAGAACTGGATTTATTAAAAAAAGACTGGAAAAAGAACTCGGATTCTTTTGAGCAAATTTCTGAAAAAGAAATCTACAGAATGATTCACAAAAAATCATCGTCTATCGTAAAATGGATTTTGATTATCAGCATTCTTGAGATTTCATTTTGGACTTTCTCAAACTTGTTTATTAATACTGATGATGTTTTACGTAAAATAAACCATCCGGAAATTGTGGCAATTCTTGAATATCTTACTTATTTAAATTATTTGGTTGGATTAATCTTTGTGTTTATTTTTTACAAAAATTACACTACAATTTCGACCACTGTAGCAACAAAATCGTTAATGAGTGCCATTTTAAGAACCAGAAAAACGGTTCAGTATTATGTTTGGTACAATTTAGGAATGATTGTCGTAACTTCTATTTTAAGCTTCTTTATTGCTTTTGTTTACAATCCTGATATGGCTTTTTTAAGAGAAAAATTAGCCGTAAACGGAAAAGCAATGCTTACTACAATAGGAATTTTAATCTTGGTAATTTTAGGCTTCTTTGGATTGTTCTGGTGTTTCTACAGACTGCTTTACGGAACTCTGTTAAAACGACTGTACATTAATTACAAGGAATTAAAGAAAATAGATTTTTAATATAAGGTGCTAAGGTATTGAGATTCTAAGGCACGAAGTTCACTTTTTACAACTTGAAACCTGAAACAAATCTAAACTCTAATATCTAAAATCTAAACTCTAAAATCTGAAATCTAAAATAGTTAATAATCCCAGCGTCTCATTTTATTAAGTTCTTCTTGTGCTTTGATTTCTTCTGCCGGAATAACTTTTAAAAATGAAGGATGCTGTTCGATGGCATATTCTACTTTTTCTACAATTTGTTCGATTGTATCGTTTTCATAATCAATTTGAAGAGGCTCTTTGATGATGAAAGACTGCAGGATATTTTTCTTTTTCATACGAAGTCCTTTTTTATCAAAAGAACGTCTGAAACCGTCTATAACAATAGGAATTACAATAGGTTTGTGTTGTTTTATGATGTGTGCAGTTCCCTTTCGAACAGGTTTAAACGATTTTGTAGTTCCTTGCGGAAAAGTAATTACCCAGCCATCTTCAAGAGCAATACGGATATTTTCGGTATCATTTGGATTTACATCACGTTTTTCGGTAACATCAACTCCTTTTGAACGCCAGGTTCTTTCAACTGTAATAGCGCCAACATAAGCTAAAATTCTTGGCAGTAATCCGGCCTGCATTGTTTCTTTTGCAGCGACATAATAAATATTCATTTTAGGCTGCCATAAATAACCAATGTTCTTAATAGTATCTTGACGTCCGCTTAAACTTGCGTTAAACACATGAAACATCGCCACAACATCGGCAAAATAAGTCTGGTGATTGGATATAAACAAAACATTAGTATCCGGGAGCGTTTTAATAATTTCAGATCCTTCAATCTGTAATTCGTTAAAACCTCTATATCTTCGGTGTGTCATGGCTCCCAAAATACGGATTAACCATTTCTTGATGAATAATATATGCCCAAAAGGATTTCGTTTAAACAATCCCATAACTAATTTCTCCTTATTTTTTGTTAGGTCGCAAACATACAAAAATTATTCTTTCAGCAATACTATAAAACATTTTACGCAATTAGAGCCTATCAAAATGATTATCAAATTATTAAATAAACATTTTTAGTTTTTTGCTTCAAAAACGGCTTTTAACACGTCTCGCAGTTCACTTAAAATCATAGCCGTTGCTCCCCAAACCACATGATTTTGAATATTAAATGCCGGAACTAAAATATTCGCTCCGTAAGAAGTTGATAATCTTGCATCCATAATAATATCATCTTCTAAAAAAACATCTAAAGGTAATTCTATAATTCCGGCTACTTCCCGTATATCCGGATAAAATGCCAGTTCTTCTTTTGCAATTCCTAAAAAAGGATGCACCAAAAAATTACTAGGCGGAATATACATAGGCGAAAAATGTTTTACAATTTCTATTTTTTCTTTTTCTACCCCAATTTCTTCATACGTTTCTCTCAGTGCCGTGTTTTCGTAATTAAAATCTTCATTCTCATATTTTCCTCCCGGAAAAGCGATTTGTGCCGAATGCACACCTTCATAAGTATTTCGAACAATTAATACTAAATGTGTTTTATTATTTTTGGGATAAAATAACATCATTACTCCCGCCATTCTGGGAGTTAATGCATCTACATCAAGATTTTTTAATCCTTGTATACGTTCTTTGGGCGCCATTTTTAAATGTGAAGAAACAGCAGGTAATTCAAATGGAATTATATTGGGAACATATTTCAAAAAATCTTGAAAATTCATAATCAAAGCGTATTTTTGTAATCTAATAAAACATAAATATACTCCAGAAAACGCAGTACCACAAGTTTTCTAATCATTAAAGCCTTAAAAAAATGTACAGCAGAGAAGAATCACAAAGAATGAAAAGAGAATTTTGGGTAGCTTTTGCCGAGAAATATCCAAGAAAATGGGTTCTTTATGATACCAAAATCAAAGATTTCTCTTTTAAATTTTATGTCGATAATAAAAAAGCGCAGGTTTTAATTGATATTGAACACCGAAGCGATGAAAAACGAAATGCTTATTTTGAAAAAATCGAAGCTTTAAAAAATATTCTGGAAGAAGAATTTATCCAGGATTTAGTTTTCGAGAAAAACTACACATTAGAAAGCGGTAAAACAATAAGCCGAATATGGGTTGAAAAACAAGGCATTGGCTTCAGTAACCGAAATAACTGGGATGCTATATTTGATTTTTTCAACGAAAAAATGCACGCTCTGGAAATGTTCTATTTAGAATACGACGAGTTCATTAAGGATATAGAGTAAAAATAGATATTAAGGTTCTTAGGTACTGAGGTTCAAGTTTTTTTAGATACTGAGATTCTTAGTTTTCTTAAAATAACAAACCCGACAGATTTAAAAACCTGTCGGGTTTACTTTTAAAAAATGCTGGAAAGACTTAGAAACTCAGCCTCTTAGAACCTTAGCACTTTTTACACATTAAATATATTATAAACGATTATATGATCGTCGTAATTAATGTAAAGCTGTTTGCGATAATCTTGCTTTTTACGGGTAATAATTGATAGCTTACATTCTCTTCCATCATTATCTTTACACATAAAAGAATACACAATATCAGTATCATTTTCTTCTCTTTCAATGTAATCCAGAATATTAAAAAGCTGAATTTCCTGAGAGTATACAACGATACGGTGTTTATCTGTATCAAGAACAACCGAAAGGTTTACTAAATCAAGGTTAGACCATTGTCCCCATTTACCTCTTTCATTTTTTTCTAAAACGCTGAATCCCGAAGTTTTAAAATGATAAGATTGACTTTGAACTTTTTGCAGTCCAAAAGCTAAAAACAATATAATTATATAAGTGCGAATAGAATTCATAAATATGTCTTGCGGGTAATTTTAAAACTCAAATGTAGACTTTTCTTGGCACGCAGCTTTAAAATCTGTCATCATTTCTTGAACAATTTGTTCTACTGGTAAAATTTCATGAATTAGTCCTGCAATTTGTCCTATTTCGAGTTCACCTTCTTCAAGATCTCCTTCAAACATTCCTTTTTTTGCTCTGGCACGTCCTAAAAGCGTTACTAAATCTTCTTTAGACGGACATTTTTCATATAAAGCCTGAACGTCATTATAAAATTTATTTTTCACTAATCGAACCGGAGCTAATTCTTTCAATGTCAATTGAGTATCTCCTTCTTTTATATTAACTATAGTTTCTTTAAAATTATTGTGCGCAGATGATTCTATAGATGCTGCAAAACGGCTTCCTACCTGAACGCCATCGGCGCCCAGAACCATTGCTGCCAGCATTCCTCTTCCTGTAGCAATTCCTCCCGCAGCAATAAGCGGAATCTTGACTTTTTCCTTTACCATCGGAATCAGGGTTAAAGTTGTTGTTTCGTCGCGTCCGTTGTGTCCTCCGGCTTCAAAACCTTCAGCTACAATAGCGTCAACACCGGCTTCCTGCGCTTTTAAAGCAAAAATACTGCTGCTAACTACGTGTACAACTGTAATTCCTTTTTCTTTTAAAAATGAAGTCCATGTTTTAGGATTTCCTGCCGAAGTAAAAACAATTTTTACACCTTCTTCGACCACGATATTCATGATTTCTTCAATATTAGGATATAACATTGGAATATTAACTCCAAATGGTTTATCAGTCGCTTTTTTGCATTTCTGAATATGCTCTCTTAAAACATCCGGATACATTGATCCGGCGCCAATTAAACCTAAACCTCCTGCGTTACTTACTGCTGATGCCAGTTTATAACCGCTGTTCCAAATCATTCCTCCCTGAATTATTGGATATTTTATATTGAAAAGTTGTGTAATTCTATTCATTAAGAAAATTATTGTTTGATTATTTTTCCTGTTTTATGCAGATTTCCGGCATCAAAACTATAGAAATAAAGTCCGTTTTGTAAAGATTGCACCGAAAGAACAGGATTTAAGCTGGTAATGGTTTCTTCTATTAATTTTTGCCCTAAAACCGAATAAATGGTAACTAATCCCGTATTAGATTCATTTACAAAAGAAAAATTAAGCGATGTTTTTACAGGATTTGGATAGATAGAAAAAGTAGTTTCGACAATAAAACTATCGACACTTAATGTCGAACCAAAATTAGGTATTCCGTAACCGTAATTATTATCAGGATTTGAATATCGGTCAGCAGACTGCAAAATCATTTGTCTGATTTCTTTATTGGTTTTAGACGGAAACGCCTGCCATAGACAAGCTGCCATTCCAGCCATAATTGGACATGAAAAGGAAGTTCCATCAGAAACACCAATATTCCCGTTAGTATTAGAAACTACTGCAGATGATCCCTGCGCCATAACATCCGGTTTTATTCTGTTATCATAACTCGGACCAATTGAGCTGAAACCTGATTTTACTTTAGAAGCCGTAACAGATCCAATTGCTAATACTGAAACAGCATCGGCCGGAGAACCAATATGTTTTTCTGTTTTTGTGCCTTCATTTCCAGCAGAAGCCAAAACTAATATTCCTTTACTAAAAGCAATTTCTGCACCACGCGAAACAAAATTTGTTGTTCCGTTCATATCGCTGTAAGTATGATTGTATCTTGGTTCTGTTCTGTCACCAAAATATCCCAATGAAGTCGTAATGATATCAACACCCAAAGCATCTGCTCTTTCTGCTGCTTCAACCCAAAGCGATTCTTCTACAGGATTTTCGACGGCATCAATTTCTGTAATAAAAAGATAATATGATGCATTTGGAGCTGTTCCTACCAAAGCATTTTCTTTATAACCGCCCATAGTCGAAAGCACAAGCGTACCATGATCGTCTCCAGCGTAAAAATTCGCATTTCTTGTAGTAAAGTCGTAACCGCCTAAAATTCGGTTATTATTTCTAAGATTTTCAAAAGTTGAAGCTGTATTTACACCAGGAAATCCGGCATCTAAAACGGCTATAATTTTTCCTTCTCCCGTAAAATTCTGCTGGTGTAAAACTTGTCCGTTCAGCATCTGGATTTGACTTGCAGAATTTCCGTAAGCGTAATCAATCGTTGTTTTTAATTTATCTTTTACCTGACTGGTTTTCGCTTCCGAAACTTTCTTTGCTGTGCTGTTTAAAGTCTTATCGGCAAAATCAACTTTAGATACAAATGACAATGTTTTTAAAGCATTTATATTGGCTTGCGTACCGCGAATATGAAGCGCATTGAGCCATTTAGACTGCGCCATTACTGTTATTCCTGTAGTTGATTTAACCTGATCTATAAATGAAGCTTCTATTGGAGCATCATTTAAACCAAGAGCAATATTTTGGTTTGTTCGTCGATCTAAAGCTCTTTGAGAAAGCTCTGTTAGTGGATTATTAAAAAAAGATTGTGCGTTGGGTTTAGCATTAAAGTAAACCCAGGCTTCTTCTTGCGAAAAAACGGAGAAAGAAAGAAGTAATAAAAGAAATGTAAAGTTGTATCTCATATTATACTTTTAAAGGAATCTCTTCCTAAGAAAGTATAAAGCTAAGAAATTACTCCCGAACCAACTAATTCATTTTCTAAATACCAAGCCACAAATTGTCCTTCTGTAATAGCAGACTGAGGTTCATCAAAATGAACATACATTCCGTTTTCAAATTGATGTAAAGTTGCTTTTTGCAACGGCTGGCGATAGCGAATTCTGGCCATAACTTCCATTGTCTCTCCCGGTTTCAAAGCCATATCGGTACGAATCCAGTGTACTTCAGATTCGCCTACAAAAAGTGCTTTTTTAAATAATCCCGGGTGATTGCTTGTTAAACCTGTATAAATTGTATTGGTTTCAACATCGGTAGCAATTACAAATAAAGGATCTGTAGTGCCGCCCACGTTTAAACCTTTTCTCTGACCAACTGTAAAATAATGAGCACCTTGGTGTTTCCCCATTACTTTTCCCATTTCCGGACGATAGTTAAGCTTTTGTGCTTCGATTTTTAATTCATCTTCTAAAGCTATTCCGTCTGGTTTATCAATAGTATAAATAGGATCGTTTTTATCAATTTGAATAATCGTACCTTCTTTTGGCTGTAATTTTTGCTGTAAAAATTCAGGAAGACGCACTTTTCCAATAAAACATAATCCTTGCGAATCTTTCTTTTCGGCAGTTACTAATTCCATTTCTGCAGCAATTTCGCGAACTTCAGGTTTTGTTAAAGCTCCAATAGGAAATAATGCTTTAGACAATTGTTCCTGAGACAATTGGCATAAGAAATACGATTGATCTTTATTAACGTCATTTCCGGCAATTAATTGATAAACCGTTTTTCCATCAACTTCGATTTCGCTTTTTTGGCAGTAATGTCCGGTTGCCACATAATCAGCTCCAAGACTTAAAGCGATTTTCATAAAAACATCAAATTTGATTTCGCGGTTACAAAGCACATCAGGATTTGGAGTTCGTCCTTTTTCGTATTCGTTGAACATATAATCAACGATTTTTTCTTTGTATTCTTCGCTTAAATCAACTGTTTGAAACGGTATTCCAAGCTTTTCTGCTACTAATAAAGCATCATTACTATCTTCTAACCAAGGACATTCGTTAGAAATAGTAACTGAATCATCGTGCCAATTTTTCATAAAAAGCCCGATAACTTCGTATCCTTGCTGCTGCAATAAATAAGCCGCAACACTAGAATCTACTCCACCAGAAAGACCAACTACTACTCGTTTCATTTTGAATTTTTTATTTTTACAAGGGTGCAAAGATACGCCATATTTTAGAAAATTGCAGTGGTTTTAATTGGTTTATATAATCCGGCAGTAGATAAAACTTATTGTTTAAATACTTACTTTTAATATTCAATTTCAACTGCCATGAAAAAACTCTTTTACAGCTTATTTTTCTTTCTCCTTTTGATGAATATAAACGCACAAAGATATTCATCATCATTAGCTGATTATGAAGCGTATAAAGCTTTTCGAGGCAAACCTTTGTCTGATAAATTCTCTAATATCGAATCTGTAAAAGTAATTTACGATTTACGAAAACAAAAAATGTATTATTTCAACAGTACAGCCATTCCGTTACACTTTGATTTTGCAGTTAATTATTTGAATTACCACCATGACTTAGAGATTTTTAACAACGAAAATTATAGCAATACCGAAAAGAATCGTGATTTTCTGCTTGGAAATCTAAACCATATTAAAGGAACCGATAAATGGATTTTTGAACTGGCAGCTTCAGATCATATGCCGATTGCGTTAATTGAACGTTTTTTTTATTTGGTTAAAAAGTCGACTTTTATTGATGAAAATCTTAAGTTTTATTTGAATAATCCAGAGCAGATGGAATGGTTTCGATTGGAACAATTTAAAATTCCGTGTGTAAAATCAGATTATATTTTTAATGAAATAAAGTATCAGGAAGTAGTTTCCGGAACTAATATTGGTATTTTAAAACAATACAAAATCAAAGATTTAGACAAAACAAAACCTAATCCAGATGAAATAATAGTTTTAGACGGTACGCCAGATGTTCTCCCAAATGTAAGAGGAATTATTGTAAATGAACTACAGACACCATTAAGTCATTTGGTACTATTGGGAAAAAACAGAAAAATCCCAATTATGGCCTATACACTGGCTTTAAAAGATGATAATATTAAAAGGCTGCTTTCTAAAAAAGTGGAATTAAAAATAAAGGTTGATACTTTTTTCATTAAAGAAAGTGATAAAAAAATTGTCATTAAAACGAACTCAAAAAAGAAGAAACTGACTATTGATAACAGCGTTACCGAATTGGTAGATTTATCAAAAATCCCAAAAAAAGGCGTGAATTATATTGGTTCTAAAGCTCAGAATATGGCGTATTTAATTGCGATTTCAAAAGAAATTCCTTTTAAAACGCCCGAAGATGCACATGCCATTCCTTTTTACTTTTACAGCCAGCATATTCAAAAAGAATCAATTTCCCCTTTAATACAAGAACTTTTGGCTTTTTCTAAAAAAGATTCAGTAGTTTGGATTAATAAGCAATTGAAAAAAATTCGGGATGCAATTAAAAAAGAACCTATTAATCCTGAACTAATTTCAAAACTTAATACAGCTTTTAAAAATGCTCAGTTTAAAAATTTCAGATTCAGGTCGTCTACAAATGCTGAAGATCTTGACGATTTTAACGGTGCAGGATTGTATGATTCTAAAACCGGAATTTTGGGTGACAGTATTAAAACTTTTGAAAAAGCGATTAAACAAGTCTGGGCGAGTGTATGGAATGAAGCTTCGTACAACGAAAGAGAACTTTTTGGCATTGACCAGCAGAATATTGCCATGGGAGTTTTGGTGCACAGATCTTTTCCTGACGAATTATCGAATGGTGTTGTAATTACAAAAAACATTTTTAGAGAAAACTTTCCCGGAATTACGGTTAATGTTCAAAAAGGAGAAAACTCGGTTGTAAAACCCGAAAAAGGCGAAATCTGCGAGCAGTTTGTAGCGTATCATTTCAATTCCGGTACCAATGATGATGATTTTGATGTGGATTATACTTCCAATTCAAACCTTAATGATAATGAGCCTTTATTAAGCCGAAAAGAAATGAGCCGGCTTTTTCTTGTAAGCAAAAAAATTGAGGAAAGAATGTACCGCTATTGGCGAAAAAACCAATTTCATCCTGTAGATATTGAGTTTAAGATTGTGGGAGAAAACAGGGATTTGTATATTAAACAGGTTCGACCTTTTAACGATTAATAAAAAACCAAAAGATCAATCTCGTTTGTAACGGTATTTACCAAAACAATTTTAAAATCAAAGTCTTTTATATTGATTTTTTCCTGAACTGCTTTTCTTATGTTTCCGTTTTCGAGAGAAAAATCATTTATTAAAGGAATTTTTACATCGACAGCATTTAAATATTTTGATGCTTTTTTGTTAACAATTACAGACGCCGCAATATAAAATCCGATAATTATAATTTGAAAAAACAACAGGATTTCTATTTTTTCAAAAGGATACATGATATCTAAAATCGAAAGTGTTATTGTAGCAAAAAGAAAGATGATTGCATTTACAGTAAAAGATTGTGTGCGGAATCTTAAAATGGAAAAAATGGCAAATAAGCCAAAACCAATTCCTACTCCTATTTCAATTTTGGTAAACAAATAACACAGCGAAAACGTACAAAGTCCAACAATTACCATTAATGGATTTATAGTTTCATTGTCTTTTCTGTTAGAGAAAAAATACAAAACCAAAATCGAAAAAAACAACAGCAAAAATCTTCCGGTTAGTTCGTTTAAATCCATCTGCTAGAATAATTATTTATTCAAATGTAAACATTTTATCCTTTCATTTTATCTTCAAATTCCTGATTATAAGCTATATCATCGGCAATCGTTTTTTCAAACTCTTCCTTAGAACAAATGGTGCCACCAAGATAAAAATAGTTTTTATCTTTTGCATACTGGTTTGGTGTTTTAAAAATAGACGGAACAACAACAACTTCAAAAGATGCTGCATCTGCTCCTTTTAATAAACTGTTAAAATAATAAATCCTATTTTGATCTTTAGAGTAAAAATAA
This sequence comes from Flavobacterium ginsengiterrae, assembly GCF_039539785.1. Classification (NCBI taxonomy): domain Bacteria; kingdom Pseudomonadati; phylum Bacteroidota; class Flavobacteriia; order Flavobacteriales; family Flavobacteriaceae; genus Flavobacterium; species Flavobacterium ginsengiterrae. The sequence continues at coordinate 620,981 of NZ_BAABDU010000004.1, forward strand.
TTTTCTTCCAGTTTCTTCCATGTATTTGGATTGGCTTTTGGAAGAATACTTTTCCCGCAAAATACAGACTTTTCATCATACCCAAAATATCCATCATTTAAAGATTTAAAAGATGATGGAATTGCATGTTTAACAATTTTGATCTTAGGCGCAAAATCATAATAATAAACATTATTTCGATCTTTACCATATCCGAAAGGCAAAAAAGACTCTCTTGTCCCTTCTATATTTTGTTCTGACATTACAAATGTAATTCCCGTACTTTCTTTCCCATCGTCACAGACTTCAAAAGTTTCTGCGTCGGCTTCAGGAATACGTCCTGCTAAAGTCCAGACATTATTTTTATCTTTAGCATAAGTATAATTGAGAATTTCAAAAGTTAATATATCTGCATTTCTGAGTCTTGTATGCATAGAATAACAATGCTTTTTATCTTTTGCCCAAGACCCGGGAAATTGTACAAAAGAATCTAAATCAGCATTCTTAATTATATAATATCTAAAATAAACAAGTTTACCATCAGACCAATAAAGTCCCATTTCTTCATGGTCATTGAAAGCTTCTGCAGGTTTTATACCTTTCATTTAAATTATTTTAATTACTCATTTTGGGTTTTGAATCTGCTTTATAACTAGCCTTTGGATCACTCATATTAACTTCTTTAGTTAATTTTCCTTTGGTATAAAACTGCCAGATTCCTGCTTTTTTTCCGTTTACAAACTTTCCTTTAGAAGCAATTGCACCATCGGCATCATAAAAAACAGCATCGCCGTTAAACTCATTATTTTTGTAAGTTGCATCTTCCAAAAGTGTTCCGTTTTGACCGTATTTTTTATAATTCCCTTCTCTGGAACCGTTTACGTATGTCATTTCTTCGGCAATCTTAGCATTTGGATAATAAACCGTTTTTAATCCGTTTAGTTTTCCTTTTTTATAGTTTTCAGAACTCATTAAAACCTTAGAAGCTTTGTGGTAATATTTCCACTCCCCTTCTCTATCTTTTCCTATTTCTTTTCCTTCACTTACTTTATTCTTTTTCTGGTCGTAAAAAATTGTGTATGAACTTCCGTCATTAGAGGTAAAATCGCGTGTAGCAATTATATCGCCTTTTTGGGTATCATCAAAAAAATTAAAAATTCCGGTTTCTTTTCCGTGACTGAAGGTTCCTTCATAACGAGGACGTTTTGATTCATAAACTCCTTTCCAGACACCGTCTTTTTTTCCGTTAGCATCTAATTTATTAAACTCCGTTTGGGCGCTTAAAAAGAAAACATTTAACAATGTCAGTCCAATTGCTATTTTTTTAGAAATCATGTTTTATTCAATTTTTTAAGTTAAACGAAAAATCGTTTCACAAAGTATATTTGTCTGTTTCAAAATTAAAATTTTCATTTACTTTTTAAAACGAACATTTGTCTAAAAATAAAAATCCCGATTAGATCGGGATTTTTATCTTAATTATTTCTTTTTATTCTGAGCTTTCGCTGCTTCCTGCTGTTCCATTACTTCTTGAAGTCGCTGTTGGAATTTGCTAGGTTTTTTAGGCTCTCTTTGTTTGTTTTCCTGAATTTGAGCGTGAATTTTTTCACTGTCTACGATGTAATTCTTAATTACAAACATAATTCCGATTGTGATTAAGTTTGAAATAAAGTTATACAAACTTAAACCTGCACCGTAGCTGTTGAAGAAAATTAACATCATTAACGGAGAAACGTAAATCATGATTTTCATCATCTTAGCCATATCCGGCATTCCTTCCTGCTGAGGCGCTGCCATTTGCTGATCTCCAGAAGTCATTTTCATGTAGAAGAAAATCGCAATTGCTGCCAAAATTGGGAACAAACTAATATGATCTCCGTATAACGGAATATTGAATGGTAATTTTACAACTGAATCAAAAGATGATAAATCGTCTGCCCAAAGGAAACCTTTTTGTCTTAATTCAAATGCTGCAGGGAAAAACTGGAACGATGCGTACATAAAAGGAAGCTGAATCAATGCCGGAATACATCCTGCCATTGGGTTTACTCCTGCTTTGTTGTACAGTTTCATTGTTTCCTGTTGTTTTTTCATTGGGTCTTTTTTGAATTTTTCTCCCAACTCTGCAATATCTGGACGTAAAACTTTCATTTTAGCCTGAGACAAGAATGACTTATAGGTAATTGGCGACATGGCCAATTTAATGATAATCGTAAAAATGATGATCGCAATTCCTAATGATAATCCTAATGTTGAACTTAAGAATCCAAACAACGGAACAAATATCAACTTGTTAATCCATCCAAAAATTCCCCATCCAAGTGGAATAATTTTCTGGAAGTTTTTATCATACGTTTTCAATAATTTATAATCTGCCGGTCCAAAATACCATTGCATTTTATAATCAATTTCACCATTAGAAAACGCTAAAGGAACATTCGCTTTAAATTGTTTAGTAAAAACGGTATCGATTTTTTCATCGTTAACTAAATTAACAGATTCTAATTTAGTTGTTGTAAATGGTTTATCGGTAACTAAAATAGAAGTAAAGAAATGCTGTTTGTAAGCAATAAAACTTACTTTTTCCACTGTTTCTTCTTCGTGTTTTCCTAAACCTGCGTAGTTAATTTTTCCATCTTCATGCTCATAATAAATTTCGGCATAACGATTTTCATAAGAAACACTTTTTTCGTTTCTGTATGTTTTTAAATCCCATTGTAAATCTAATGGTTTTGCAGCATTTAAAACACGGTTTAATCCTTGAGAACGAATATCAAAACCAACTAAATAGTCATTTGGTTTAAGAATATATTTGTATTCTAAAAATTCATTAGCACCTGCTTTTAAACGCATTGACAAAACTTGATCTGCTCCAACTTTTTCTAATGTTGGTTCAAAAAACAAATCTTTAGAATTTAAAGTTCTGTTATCTGTAGTAAGCAGCTGTAAGTTTAAGTTTGAATTATTGTTTTTGATTAATTCAACTAACTGGCCTGAACCTTTTCTAAATTTTTCGAATCCTTTTAAAGTTGCTTCAACAATGTAACCACCTTTATTAGCGATTTTCAATCTTAATTTTTCGTTTTCGATTGTTGTAAAAGACTCTTTTGCAGAAGGAAGCGTTGCAGAATAAGCAAATCCACCTAATGTTTTTTGTAATTGAGCCAATTGTAAAGTATCACCAGGAGTTACAGCAACAGCTGGTAATGCTGCAGTCTTAGCTTTATCAGCTTTTGCCTGCGCTTCTTGTTTAGCAACTAATTCTTTTTTGGCTTTTTCAGCAGCAATTTCTTTTTCAGAAGGCTGATTTTGATACATGATCCAAATCAAGATTCCGAATATCAGTACAAAACCAATGATCGAATTAAGGTCTAATTTTTTTTCTTCCATTATTTATTTAAAAAAGTTATTCTTCAAAGGCTATTAGTAATGAGTTTGACTCAAAAGTTACAATCTTTTCAGAATAGTAATTACTATTTTTTATGCGCGTTTACAGCAGCGGCAACAAAGTTTACAAATATAGGGTGCGGATTGGCAACCGTACTTTTGTATTCTGGATGGTATTGTACACCAATAAAGAATGGGTGATTCTCTAATTCTACAATTTCTACCAATCCTGTATCCGGGTTAACTCCAGAAGCTTTTAAACCAGCTTTCTGCAATTCGTCAGCATATTTATTGTTATACTCATAACGGTGGCGGTGACGCTCCGAAATAGTTTTTTCTCCGTAAATTTTGTATGCTAAAGTGTCTGGCTTAATATCACATTTCCAAGCTCCTAGACGCATTGTTCCTCCTTTGTCTGTGATATTTTTCTGCTCTTCCATTAAATTCACAACCGGATGAGGCGTTTTATCGTTCATCTCTGTTGAATTTGCATCAGCATAACCTAAAATATTTCTAGAATATTCAATTACAGACATCTGCATTCCTAAACAAATTCCGAAGAACGGAATGTTGTTTTCACGAACGTAACGAACTGCTTCGATTTTTCCTTCAATACCTCTTTCTCCAAAACCAGGAGCTACTAAAACTCCGTCAAGAGTTCCTAATTTCTCTTCAACATTATCTGCATTAATATGCTCTGAGTGAATTGAAATTACGTTTACTTTAGTTTCGTTTGCAGCACCTGCATGAATGAACGCCTCCAAGATAGATTTGTAACAATCCTGCATTTCTACATATTTTCCAACCAAACCAATGTTTACGGTTTGTTTTGGGCTTTTTAATCTTTTTAAGAAAGTATTCCAGTTTTTAAGATCCGGAGATGCTTTCTTAGGTAAATCTAATTTCTTTAAAGCCACAACATCTAATCCTTCTTCAAGCATTAAATTTGGAACTTCGTATATGGTAGAAGCATCAATTGACTGAATTACTGCTTCTTTTTTAACATTACAAAACAAAGCTAATTTCTGGCGTAATTCCTGAGATAATTCGTGCTCAGTTCTACAAACTAAAATATCTGCTTTTATACCGCTCTCCATTAAAGTCTTAACAGAGTGCTGTGTTGGTTTTGTTTTTAATTCTCCTGCAGCAGCCAAGTAAGGAACTAAAGTTAAATGAATCACGATTCCGTTATTTTCACCTAATTCCCAAACTAACTGACGAACAGATTCTATATAAGGTAGAGATTCAATATCACCAACAGTTCCACCAATTTCAGTAATTACAATGTCATAATCGCCTGATTTACCAAGCAATTGCATTCTGTCTTTGATTTCGTTGGTAATGTGAGGAACAACCTGAACTGTTTTTCCTAAAAACTCTCCTCTTCTTTCTTTTTCAATAACCGAAAGATAAACTCTTCCTGTTGTAACGTTATTAGCCTGAGACGTAGGAACGTTTAAGAAACGCTCGTAGTGTCCTAAGTCTAAATCAGTTTCCGCTCCATCATCTGTCACGTAACATTCTCCGTGCTCATACGGGTTTAGTGTCCCCGGATCAACGTTAATATACGGATCAAATTTTTGAATAGTTGTGCGGTATCCTCTTCCTTGTAACAATTTTGCCAAAGATGCCGCGATAATCCCTTTTCCTAATGAAGAGGTCACACCTCCTGTAACAAAAATATATTTTGTTTGATTCATTCTGTTGTTGTTTGTAAGTAGTTGTGTAAAAAACTTGGCAAAAGTACAAATTTAATTAGACAATTTATCAATTCGAGAATGAGATAATTTTGCAATTTTTTAAACAGATCGTTTACTTGAATTTGTAATCGATAATTTTAAGTTTTTATTGGGAAGATTTTTGAGGAATGTCAAATAGGTTTCGGATATTGCTTCTTAATATTTCGAATCAACTCTTCAAGTCCATTAAGCTTCAATTCATAAATCAATTGCAATTGCTGTCCTAATTCGCCTTTTGGAAATCCTTTGTTATGATACCAAACCACATAATATTCAGGAAGATCGATTAAATATCGTCCTTCGTATTTACCGAAAGGCATCTTTGCGTGGGCTAATTTTATGAGTTGTTTTTTATCTGATTCCATAGTTTTAGAAGAAAAAAAGAAGCAAGAAAAAAGAATATATCTTTCTTCTTGCTTCAATTATATGCAAAGCTATTATTATTTTTCTTTTTTTGCCACAGATTAAAAGTATTTAATGATTTCGCGGCGAAAATAAATCTTAAAATCTTAGCTTCTCATAGCAGTTTTTAGTAATGCCATCTCACGAAAGCCTCCATTGCAGCATAAGTTGCTAAACCTAACTGATGATACAATTCTGCCGTTTCACGGTTTCTGTCTTCAGCTCTCTGCCAGAACTCTCTCGCATCTGTGCCCTGAAAAACAACACCGTCTTTTTGAGATTGATGTTTAAAGATTCCGTGGCGTTTTGCTAAAACCTGATCAGGGCTCATTGGCACAGCCATTTCAACTTCGTCAATTCCCCATTCCTGCCAAGCTCCTCTGTATAGCCATAACCAGCAGTCGTTCATGAATTCTTTTGGTTTTAAAACTTTTACAGCTTCAAAAATTGCATCAAGACAAACTTTATGTGTACCGTGCGGATCTGCTAAATCTCCAGCGGCATAAATTTGGTGTGGTTTAATTTTTTCAATTAAATCAACTGTCAGCTGAATATCTTCAGGACCAATTGGTTTTTTCTCAATTGTTCCTGTTTCATAAAAAGGCAGTTCCATAAAGTGAATCTGTTCGTCTGGAAGACCCACAAAATAACTAGTCGATCTTGCTTCTCCTTTTCTAATTAGACCTTTTATGTAACGAACTTCTGGAATATCAATTTCACTGTTCTTTTTATTTTCTAAGAAAGCCTCTGCTTTTTTATAAATATCATCTGCTTCCGGGCTTTTGATTCCGAATTTTTCGTTGTAATCAATTACGAATCTTGCAAAACGCAATGCTTCATCATCAGCAACAGCAATATTTCCAGAGGTTTGATAAGCCACATGCACTTCATGTCCTTGCTCCTGCAAACGCATGAAAGTTCCTCCCATACTAATAATATCATCATCCGGATGCGGACTAAAAATCAATACACGTTTTTTAGCAGGTTCTGCTCTTTCCGGACGATTTGTATCTTCCGCATTTGGTTTTCCGCCAGGCCAGCCCGTAATTGTATTTTGTAATTTATTAAAAATCTTAATATTAATATCGTATGCCAATCCAAATTCTGCTAATAGATCGCTCATTCCGTTTTCGATATAATCAGCATCGGTAAGCATTAAAATTGGCTTTTTAAGATCTAATGCCAATCCTAAAACCGCTTTACGGATTAATTTATCTGTCCAAACAATTTTTTCAACTAACCAAGGCTTATTGATTCTCGTTAATTTAGAAGATGCTTCTTTATCTAAAATAAAAACAGCATCGTTGTGTTCCTGCAAAAACGAAGCTGGAACTCTGTTTGTAACTTCATCTTCAACAGATTTTTTTACAATATTTGCTTTTCCTTCTCCCCACGCTAATAAGATTACTCTTTTAGCTTCCATAATTTTCTTAACCCCAAGTGTAATAGCTGTTCTTGGCGTATTATTTAAACCATAAAAATCTTTACTTGCTGCAACTCTGGTAATATGATCTAAAGCAACTAAACGAGTTTTAGAGTTTTGAAGAGAACCCGACTCGTTAAAACCTATGTGACCATTACCTCCAATTCCAAGAATCTGAAGATCAATGCCTCCTAAAGCTTCAATTTTAGCTTCATACTCATGACAATAGTCTGCGATTTGTTCTTTTGTTAAAAGTCCGTCCGGCACATGAGCATTTTCAGGTAAAATATCAACATGATCAAACAATAATTCTTTCATAAAGCGTACGTAGCTGTTGATCGAATTAGGTTCCATTGGATAATATTCATCCAGATTAAAACTGATTACGTTTTTAAAACTTAAACCTTCTTCTTTGTGCAGGCGCACTAATTCAGCATATAATCCTTTTGGAGAAGAACCTGTTGCTAAACCTAAAACGCATGGTTTGTTTTCTTTTTGTTTTGACTGAATTAAAGCTGCAATTTCCTGAGCAACTGCTTTTGATGCTTCTGAAGAATTTTCAAAAACAACTGTGTTGATGTTTTCGAAGCGCTTTTCGAAACCTGTTGCTTTATCGATTTTACTTTTTAACATGATATAGTTTTTTTTCTATTTTTAGAGTGTATGCATATTCCGTCGTATAAAGATAAGACCTTTATAACTGAAATAAATTTTTAAATAATTGATTTGAAGCAGAATGTGGATTTACGTTTTTTATCCTCGTATAAAAAACATCCGAAATATCAAAATTGAATCTCATTTCAATTTGAACTATTTGCATTATTTTTGCGTAAAAATGCGTATTTTTTGCAAATACAAAGATAATCGAATTTGTTACTTTTTCTCCATTATTTGATATGAATATTTTGTTAATATTTACCAATATCAAACTAAATATGTGATAAAAAAAGCCATTCAATCATGAATGGCTTTTTTTACTATTTAACTCCAGTTAAACGTAATATTTTTCTCGATTTCTGAACTCAGGCTCAAAAATACCGGACAAGTCATTGCGGCGCGTTCTAAAATAGTTCGGCTTTTTTCGTCGGCATTGCTTTTCATATTAAAAACAATTTCAATAGCGCCAATTCTTCGTGGCTCTGCATTCATAATTTTAGTTACTTCTGCAGTAGAACCTGTAAAATCAATTTCCATATCACGGGCTTTAATTCCCATAATAGTCATCATACAGCTTGCTAAAGCATTTGCAACAGTATCTGTTGGAGAAAAAGCTTCACCTTTTCCGTTGTTATCAAGAGGTGCATCTGAAATGATTTCGCTTCCTGATTGTATATGAATTGATTTTGTTCTTAAATCGCCTAAGTATGTTACTTTTGATGTCATTAATTTGCTGCTTTTAAAGTTAAGTCTGAATCGTAATATAAAATGTAGACACCTTTGTTAGCGTGTCCGCCATCTTCTTTTTTATAGTATTGAAATTTGTTGTCAACCTGCTGCGTTGTCATCAAATCAGCTGTTTCCTGAAATGTTTTGCCTTGTACCAAACGCATCATAGTATCAAAAGTTACATCAAAACCTCTTGTTGCATAAGTATTAGGATATGCTTTGTTTTTTAACTTGTACTCTTTTTTAAAGATTGACGCTCCCTGCTCGTCGCTGTCGCGCGTTACAGAAGGATACATTAATTTTAACTGTACTAAGTTATCAAAATTAATTTCGTCAGTATCAAGAGTACTGTTAGGTTCTAAAATTACTAATTGTACCTGACAGCTTTTTTGAGAATCAATCAAGGCTTTTATTGTTGCTTTTACCATTGCCGTATTTCCGGTTTCCATAACCACATAATTCATGCGCGTTGGCAGTAACAAGCTTTTTAAATTAGCGGCGTCTAAACCTCCGGTTTCAGTTAAACCGGCAAAAACAACTCCTTTTTGATTTTGTTTAATATAGTTAATAACCGATTCTTTTTTCTTATCTACAACAGCAACAATATTTCCGTTTTTAGCTCTCATGTAATCAAAAATGGCATTTCTCACTACATCATTTGAAGGTATAGACTGATATAAATTATCAATAGGATTCGCTGCATCTTTTGATAATGGCGAAATAACCGGAACATTGTACAAACGAAGTGAATTTGCCGTAGATTCAGCATTATTTTGATAAAACGGCCCTACCACAGCATCTGCTTCCTGCAATTTGTTTTGCGAAATTAAAGACGCCACATTTGAGGTTGTTTTTGTTTCCTGCGAATCGTAAATCGAAACATCAATTGGCAGTTTTAATGTTTTTGCCGAATCGATTGCCATCATAGCTCCAGAATAAAAATCAAGTGTCATGTTTAAGAACTTATCCGTTTTTAAACGTGAAGCCATTCCAGTTGTATCACTTTGCAGTTTTGCTAAATTAAACGGAAGCAGTAAAACAACTTTTTTACGGTCGTTTTGGCCTCTTTTCTTCGTTAATTCAACAATTTCAGGATCTGCAGAAACGGTTTCAGATTTTACTCTATCTACAATTTTTATCCCGCTTCCTGTGTTTTCAGCTGGTTTTTCGGCAATAACCTGCGTTGTTTTTTCTACAGGCTGAGACTGAGGTACAATTGGTGCCGGAGCCACATATCCGGCAGGAACTTTAAGAACCATTCCTTCTTTTACTCCTTCTGAAAGTGACGGATTTAAAGCAACTAATTCATCCTGAGTTAAGTGAAAAACCCTTCCTAAACTATAAAAAGTTTCTTTTGGTTTTACCTGATATTCCATATAAGAAACTGCTTTTTTAGATTCAGCTGTTTTTTTAGGTTCTTCGGTTTTTGCAGCCGAAGCTGTTTCTGTTTTTGGAGCTGTTCCTTTAATTGTTACTTTGTACCCAACTGGTAAGCTTGAAACAATTTCAGGGTTTCTTTTTTCTAAATCTTCAACCGTTGTATTGTATTGTTTTGCAATAGAATACTTTGTTTCTTTTGGCTGAACTTCATGAAAAACATATTTTTCCGGTCCTTTTTCTTTCGGTTTTTTCTCAGCTGCAACTGTATTTTTAGGAGCAGAACCTTTTGCCGGAATTACAAGTTTCTGACCAATCTGCACTCCGGTTTTTTCAAGAGTTGGGTTTGCCGCTTTTAAGGCTTCATCAGAAATGCCATATTTTTTTTCAATACTGTAAAAAGTTTCTTTTGGCTGTACTTCGTGAATAATCTCTTTTGAATTACCTGTCGGTTTTGCCTCAGCTGTTTCTTTTTTATCCGAATTTTTATTCGCAGCCGGAATCAATAAAACAGTATTTGGCTTTACCCCGCTTCTTGCATCGGGATTTAATTCATAAATATCGTAAGGGGTAACTTTGAATTTTTGGGCAATCTGATTAATCGTTTCGCCGCTCGAAACGGTATATTTAATTACTTTACCCTGCGAAAATGCAGAGCTGGTTACAAAAAATACAAAGAATAATAATGTCGAAAAATATTTCATAATAAAGCTTAAAACAATTTTAATTTTTAATTCAAAAACAAGATACTAATTTCCTTCATACAAGATTCACGCCATTTTTGTTAATCTTTTTATTACTATCGAAGATCAATTTCTAACTTTGTAATAATGATGTTCTTATATAACTCATCTTCTTCTTTTTTCTTGCACTGATATAGAACTTCTTCCATATTTTGAAACTTATCTGCATACACATAATAAGAAAGACTGTTTACATTAAAGAAGAAACTGGCATTAAAATTACCAGAATCAATAAGTTGCATAATTAGCTTATCTCTTGGAACTGCGTCTGTAAATATACCTAAAACTAAGTAATAGCCGTTCGAAACTTCTTTAAGATTATCATAAACTTCAATCTTAATGTTTTTTTCATTCTTTAAAGGATTGTCTTTCAGTTCACGTCGCATTTCTTCAACAGAAAGCGCTTTTGAAGTTTCTGTACTGTTTGATTTTTTAACCGCTTCATTCTGGTATTTTTTTAGTTTAACCAAAGCGAGTTTGTCGTCAAATTTTCGAGCTTCTATACTATAATAAGAGGCTTTGCTAATGTGGCGTTTTACCTCAATTTGTTTTTGAGTATCTAATGAATCGATTTTTGCAATTAAACGCTGATTTTGCGCATCTGCTTTTTCCTGGTCTATTTTATAACGTTTTATTTCTTCTATTGAAAGTCGCTGCTGTAACGAACTTGTATTATTGTTTTTTTCGCTTTCGCGGATTTTCTTCTTGTATTCCTGATTTTCTTCAACTGCAATTTTCTCAACCTTATTCATTAATCCGGCATAGGCTTTTCTGTTTTCTGCCAGTTCTTTTTTAAGCTGAGACGATAAATCGTTTGTTTTTCCTATACTTTCATATGAAAGTTTTTCTAGACGTTTAGATTCATCGACATTTAAAATATCCATTCTTTTTAATTCTTTCAAATCGCTGTTCATTGTATTAACCAATGAATCTAACTTTGCCATTAAAACATCCTGAACATTTTTATTAGCTTCCAAAACCAAACGCAGTTTTTCAACCGAGTTTTCTTTAGAACCATTCATATCATTAAGATTGACTTTCAGATCATTAATCTTTATAATTTTCTGATTCATTTCTTTTTGAACAACAAGTCTGTCCTTTAAATCTTCGATTTCAACTGTTTTCGCTTTTGTTTTTTCAACAACAACTTGTTTTTCGGCAAGAGCCAGCATTAGTTCTTCGCTTTCATTTGCCGGTTTTATTTCTTTTGTATTAATGGCTAATTTATTTCCAACAATTAATCCGTTTACAATTTCAGGATTTTGAGATTCTAACTGATCGATTGATATTCCGTATTTTTTTGAAATTGAAAACTTAGTTTCTTTGGGTTCTACAATATGAAAAACGGTTTCCTGATTAATTACACGAACTCTTCCATCTAAAGTTTTTCTTTTGTTCGGAATCGAAATCGTCTGACCAATCTGCAAACCGTTCACCAAAATATCTTTATTTTGATTTTCTAAATCCTGAACCGAAACATTGTATTGTCTTGCAATGCTGAACAACGATTCTTTTGCAGCAACCAAATGTGTTACTTTTGATGAAACCCCAATTTCTGATTTAGTTTCATTGTCTGAATTTTGAGGAATTACTAACTCCTGCCCAATTTGAAGTCCGCCGGCCAGCATTTCCTGATTGGCATTGTGAAGCGCTTCTACCGAAACATGATATTGTTTAGACAAACCAAATAATGTTTCTTTTGGTGCAACAATATGGGTTTGCTGCTTCAGATTTGTATTTTCTGACTGGTGAAGCGGAATCTTAATAATTTGATTGTCTTTGATTCCATTTTGCGATTCGGGATTGAGTTTGTAAATCTCATCTACAGAAACCTTATATTTTTGGGCAATGAAATAAGCGGTTTCTCCTTTTTGAATTTTATGTTCAATTATTGAATCTTGTGCAGATATTTTGTTAAAAGACAAAACAAACACAAGAGAAATCGTTAAAAGTTCTCTCATAAATAGTAGGTTATAAAAATTGGGCTTTACAAATGTAACTTAATTTTAAAAATGATACTATTATTACTTCAAAGTTTGTTACAACTTAGAACACTAAATAGTTCAGTTAAAAAATATAGTTTTACCTCATTTTCAACCAAAAAAAATGCCCACAAAAGTGAGCATTTTTTACAATTTATAAGCAATAATATTTTTATTCCCACTCAATTGTTGCAGGTGGTTTTGAACTAATATCGTAAACTACACGATTCACACCTTTTACCTTATTGATAATATCGTTAGATACTTTCATTAAGAAATCGTAAGGTAAGTGAACCCAGTCAGCAGTCATACCATCTGTAGATTCTACTGCTCTAAGCGCTACTACTTTTTCGTAAGTACGCTCATCACCCATTACACCAACACTATTTACAGGAAGCAAAATTGCTCCAGCCTGCCAAACTTTATCGTATAATCCCCAAGATTTTAATCCTTCGATAAATACAGAATCTACATCTTGTAAAATTCTAACTTTCTCTGGCGTAATATCTCCTAAAATTCTGATTGATAATCCTGGTCCTGGGAAAGGGTGTCTTCCTAATAATTCAGGATCTATTCCTAATGTAGCTCCTACTCGTCTTACTTCATCTTTGAAAAGCATTCTAAGCGGTTCTACAATTTTCAATTTCATATAATCTGGCAATCCACCAACATTGTGGTGTGATTTAATAGTTGCTGAAGGTCCTTTTACCGAAACAGATTCAATTACGTCTGGGTAAATTGTTCCTTGTGCCAACCATTTAACGTCTTCTAAAAGGTGTGATTCATCATCAAATACTTCGATAAATACACGTCCGATAGTTTTACGTTTTGTTTCAGGATCGCTGATTCCGGCTAATTCACCAAGAAAACGATCTCCGGCATCTACACCTTTTACGTTTAATCCCATTCCTTTGTATTGGTCTAATACACTTTGGAATTCGTTTTTACGTAAAAGTCCGTTGTTTACGAAGATGCAATATAAATTTTGTCCGATTGCTTTGTTTAATAAAACTGCCGCAACAGTAGAGTCTACTCCTCCAGAAAGACCAAGAACCACTTTATCGTTTCCTAGTTTTTCTTTTAATTCTGCTACCATTTCGTCAACGAAAGCATTTGGAGTAAAGTTTTGAGGAACTTCAGCAATTTTTACTAAGAAATTCTCCAACATCTTTTTTCCGTCTGTTGAATGGTAAACTTCTGGATGGTATTGAATTGCATAAGTAGTTTCGCCTTCAATTTTGTAAGCAGCATATTCTACATCATGTGTACTTGCTAATTTTACAGCATTTGTCGGTAAAGCTTTGATACTGTCACTGTGAGACATCCAAACCTGACTGTTTTCTGAAACGCCGTCAAAGAAAGTTTCTCCTTCTTTAATATATGAAAGATTTGCTCTACCGTATTCTCTTGTGTTTGAAGCAGCAACTTCTCCACCACTAAAGTGTGCTAAATATTGTGCCCCGTAACAAACAGCAAGTAAAGGCATTTTACCTCTAATTTGTGATAAATCAGGATGCGGTGCGTCTTCTCCACGAACAGAGAAAGGGCTTCCTCCTAAAATTACGGCTTTATAACTTGATAAATCACTTGGAATGTGATTGTAAGGAAAAATTTCGCAGAATATATTTAATTCGCGAACTCTACGCGCAATAAGCTGTGTATATTGCGATCCGAAATCTAAAATAAGTACGTTGTGTTGCATGCGCAAAAATACTTTTTATATTCGAAATTGAAAAATCGTAAATAGAAAAAAAATATTTTTTTTCTATTTACGATTTTTAGGTTCAAAGGTACTGAGTAACAAAGGCTCAAAGGTTTTAAAAAACTCTGTCGCTTTGAACCTTTGGAACTTTGCGACTAAAAAAGAAAACCCTTTTCCAAAAAACTTCGTAATTAGGGAAAACAATTTTAATTAACCCTAAAAATCAAAGTTTAATTTTACTCTGTTCCTTTGTAACTTTGAACCTTTGTAACTAAAAACAACTATGAAATCAAAACTTATTGCCCTGACGCTTTGTTTGTCAGTATTTTTAACTTCTTGTGATGCTGTTGATGATTTGCTAACGTTTACTATTTCGAACAATGCTTCGATTAAAATAAAAAGTACTTCGCCTATTAATCTGCCTTCGGAAATTATCACGCCGGATGTTACCACTAATTCATCGGCTGAATTTGAAAACAACAAAACAAAAGCCAATTTAGTAAAAGATGTCAAAATCAGATCTTTGAAATTATCTATCTCTGATCCTTCAGATAAAACTTTTACATTTTTAAAATCGATACACTTATATATATCTACTACAAATTCTGATGAAATAGAATTGGCTTATCTGGATGATATTAATACATCAAACAATTCAATTGATTTAATTTGTACTGATGCCAGATTAGATCAATATATTAAAGCAGACAGCTATAAAATAAGAACCAAAGTTACTCTTAAAGAAACCTTGACGAAAGATGTTACGGTTAAAGCAGATATGAAGTTTAAGGTTACTGCAGATCCTTTCTAAGATGCTGAGATTAGTTACTAAAATACTGAGATTCTAAGGCTCTCAGTTACTGAATTTATATGTTTCTCAATACCTCTAAAAGTAAACCCGACAGTTTTTTAAAACCTGTCGGGTTTGTTATTTTAAGAAAAACTCAAAAGCTTAGCAACTTAGAAACTTTAAAAAATCATTCTTTTGTAACAATAATAGAAGCTTTAAATCCAGCTGCAAGATTGTCCCAATAATCATTTGTTACTAATTGGCCTTTATCGTCAAAAACCTGAATTTCGGCTGTATTTCCTCCTAAAGTACCAATATTGAGTGCTTCAAAATCTAATTTATTAAATCCTTGCGCCAGATTTATTTTTACTTGTTTAAAGTTTGCATCTAATAAAATCTGACTTGCGATTACAGCATCGTTAGATGAAACTTTTACCATATCACCATCGATAGCGCCAAAGTCTCGGAACTTTACAATAAAATATTCAGATTTGGTTTTAAAATCTCCAAGAGAAATATTTTTCTTAACCAATGTTCCTCTGCCTTCTCGTAAACCAGCGTCTTTCAAGGCTTTGTTTACGTCTTTCTCCATTTTATCGATATATTGATCGCCCGGATTCGCAAAGTCATTTTGCTGATACATAGAAAATTTACTTTTCTCTTCACCAATTTGAAATTGCGATTTTGGAGTTATCGATGTATTATCAAAAACGTTTGGGGTTTTTATGCCCGGAATATCCGCAGTTTCTGCCTGCGGGTCTTTAACCTGCGGAATTGGAGTCTTTTTTTTGGTGCTAAACTTTGGTGCAGGAATAGGCTTGTATTTTGTACCAAATTCTTGCGCTGATACACTAACAGCGGCAAAAAATAATATGAAAAATAAAATGTGCTTCATTGAAAATAGATTATCGAATCGGCTTAAAAAATTTTTATAGTAATCAAGCTAGCTTCACAAAAATAACATAAATAAGTTTGGCTCGGCAACTTTAAGACTATTATAACAATATATTAGGCTAATTTTTGGAATCAAAAAACCTGCCAAAAATATAGGGTCTTAATATAGGGTTTTGATTTTTTGAGTAATAAATTTCTGCTAAAATAGACTTCACCACTTTGATAGTTAACAACTTATTATTAACTTCAATACTTAAATTTATTTTATCTTAAATTTCAAAAAAGATGGATTATATTGACTACTATAAAACATTAGACGTTACAAAATCAGCTACTGAAGCCGAAATTAAAAAAGCATACCGAAAACTGGCCCGAAAGTACCACCCTGATTTAAACCCCAATGATAAAGAGGCCGAAAAAAAGTTTAAGGAAATTAACGAGGCTAACGAAGTTTTGAGCAATCCTGAAAATCGTAAAAAATATGATAAATACGGAAAAGACTGGAAACATGCCGACGAATTTGAAAAAGCAGGCTACGATCCAAATCAGCAGCAAAGCAGGCAAAGCAGTTCTCAATACTCTGGAGGCGATTTTTCTGGTTTTGGCGGAGGAGATTTCTCCGGAAGTGATTTTTCAGATTTTTTCAATTCGATGTATGGTTCGGGAAGCGGCCGACGCCAGTCGAAATACAGAGGACAGGATTTTAATGCTGAACTTCAGTTAGATCTCGCTTCTGCCTATACTACTCACAAACAGAGCTTAACCGTAAATGGCAAAAATATCCGAATTACAATTCCGGCCGGAGTTGAAAACGGACAGGTCATAAAAATTCCGGGACATGGCGGTGCCGGTGCAAACGGCGGACCAAACGGAGATTTGTACATCACTTTTATAATCGAAAACAATTCTGATTTTAAACGAGAAGGCAACAATCTATACTCAAATGTCGATCTGGATATTTATACAGCAATTTTGGGTGGTGAAATCAATATTAAAACTTTTGATGGAAAAGTAAAAATTAAAGTTCCTGCCGAAACTCAAACCGGAACAAAAGTAAAATTAAAAGGAAAAGGGTTTCCTGTTTACAAAAAAGACAATCAGTTTGGAGATCTGTACGTAACCTACAATCTAAAAATTCCAACGAAATTATCTGAAAAGGAAAAAGAATTGTTTGCCGAATTATCTAAACTAAGAAATCATGAGTAATAAAAATTTAATTCAAATAACACAATTTTGTGTCTATCATGAAATTGAAAACACCTTCATAAAAGAACTTAACAATTATGGTTTAGTTGAAATTATTATTGAAGAAAATGACGAATACCTGCAGCCGGAACAACTGCCTTCAATTGAAAAAATGATTCGCATGCATTACGATCTCAATATTAATCTGGAAGGTATTGACGCTATTTATCATTTATTGCAAAAAATAGAAGCTTTACAGCAAAATTTGACAAATACACAAAACAAACTTCGAATTTACGAAGAAAACCAAACCGAGTAATCTCTAAATTTCATTTATAAAATATCACAAAAAAGAAAGATTTTCAACGTGATTTCAATTCAGTAAAATATATTTTGCCAAGCTTATTTCATAAATTGCAGCGCATTAATTAACCAGGATTGTTTTTTAAAAGAACAATTCAAAAAACACTAAAAATGAAAAGAGAAAATATCTTAACAGGATCGCCGTGGGAAGACAAAATGGGATACTGCCGCGCTGTAAGAATTGGCAATATTATCGAAGTTTCGGGCACTGTAGCAATTGTTGACGGCGATAAAGTAAAAGCCGATGATGCTTATGCTCAGACGTACAATATAATCGAACGCGTTGAAAAAGTACTTCAGGATTTAAATGTTGGTATTAAAGATGTAATCAGAACCCGCATTTTTACTACAAATGTAGACACTTTTGAAGAAGTTGCCAGAGCACATTCGGCTTTCTTTAAAGATGTAAAACCAACAACAGGTTTTTATGAAATCAGCAAATTAGTTGCTCCGGAATATTTAGTAGAAATAGAATTTACTGCTGTTGTTCAGTAGTTTTTTTAGCCTCGAATTTCACTAATTAAATTAACTATTTTTGATTTACCGCTGATTAAAAGGATTTAAATGATTTTTTTCTCTTTTAATTCGTGAAAATTAGTGAAATTCGTGGCAAAACTATTTTACCAAACCTTAATGGCTTCCCAGAATCTAAAACAATTACTTCTCGAAATCTTGAAATGGGTTTTCATTTGTGCTTTAATCGGCATATTTTCAGGATCTGCATCTGCTTTTTTTCTTGTTTCTTTAGAATGGGTAACACAGTTTAGAATACAGCACGACTGGATTATCTGGCTTTTGCCTTTTGGAGGTTTTTTAGTTGGACTTAGTTATTATTACTGGGGAGAATCTGTTCTAAAAGGCAATAATTTACTGCTTGAAGAATATCAGGAACCCAAAAAAACAATTCCGTTTAAAATGGCACCGTTGGTGCTCTTAGGAACTCTTTTAACCCATTTATTTGGTGGTTCTGCCGGACGCGAAGGCACCGCAGTACAAATGGGAGGCGCAATTGCAGACCAATTTACCAATATTTTTAAACTAGACAATTCAGAACGCAGAATTCTTATTATTCTTGGAATCAGCGCTGGTTTTGCTTCAGTTTTTGGCACACCTTTGGCCGGAGCCATTTTTGCTTTAGAAGTTTTGTATTTCAGCAAAATCAATTTTAAAAGTATTGCACTTTCATTTCTCGTTGCTTACGCTGCTTATTTTACAGTAGAATTTTGGGAAATAAAACATACTCATTACAGCATTCCGGTTGTACCCGAAATAAGCTTCAATACCCTATTTTATACCATATTAATTGGGCTTTTATCTGGATTTGCCGCATTATTATTTTCGAGAAGCACTCATTTTTGGGGTTCGCTTTTCTCAAAAAATATTAAATATCCACCTCTTCGTCCTGTTATTGGCGGTGTTATTTTAGCTATTGCCATTGCAGGTCTGGGATTTACTAAATTCTCTGGACTTGGTGTTCCTGTTATTGTAGAATCATTTTCAACCCCAAGCGAATGGTACGATTTTCTGCTTAAAATATTGTTTACCGGATTTACTTTAGGTGCCGGTTTCAAAGGTGGCGAAGTAACTCCATTATTCTTCGTTGGCGCGACCCTGGGAAGTGCTTTATCATTATTTATTCCAATGCCAATTGCTCTTTTGGCAGGAGTTGGCTTTGTATCCGTATTCTCAGGAGCGACTCACACTCCTATCGCCTGCACCATTATGGGACTGGAATTATTTGGACTTCAGCCTGGAATTTTCATTGCTTTAGGATGTGTAATTGCTTATTTCTCATCGGGTTCTGTTGGTATTTACAAATCTCAGATTGTAAAAGGTGCGAAATATAAATTGTATCAAAAGTTTCAGAAAAAAGAACTTCAAAATTTGTAAAATAAATTACGTTTTTTGAATTCTAAATTCTAAAATTGAATCGATTACTGTGACTGAGACTGAAAACTAAAATTATTTTCAGCATTACATTAAAAAAATGTAAATTCGCACACTATGAAAATACAAGATATTCAGGCGATTCAATTATTGCTTGCAGCTCCAAAGAAAATCGTAATAATTCCGCACAGAGGACCAGATGGCGACGCTATGGGTTCTACCTTAGCTTTATACCATTTTTTATTAAAAAACAATCATCAGCCAACTGTGATTGCGCCCAATGATTTTCCGGATTTTCTGGCTTGGCTTCCGGGTTCTGAAACCGTAAAAATCTTTGAAAAAGACACAGAAAACTGCACAAAAATATTAGAAGAAGCTGAGCTTATTTTCACACTCGACTTTAACGCTTTTCACAGAACAGGTGAAATGGAACATACGTTAGCGAGATTAACGGTTCCTTATATCATGATCGATCATCATGAAAAACCGCATGATTATGCAGCCTATATGTATTCTGATCCTTCATACGGTTCGACTTGCGAAATGGTTTACAACTTTATCACTTTCCTGAACAAAAAAGAAGATATTGATAAAAACATCGCAACTTGTATTTATACAGGAATTTTAACTGATTCTGGTTCGTTCCGCTTTCCGGGAACTACAGGAAACACTCACCGAATTATTGCTGAATTAATTGATTTAGGAGTCGAGAATACTCAAATTCCGGTTTTGTTATACGATAACAGTTCATTCAGCCGTTTGCAGTTATTAGGCCGTGCGTTACAAAACATGAAAATCTTTGAAGAGCACAAAACTTCGTACATGACTTTGACACAGGAAGAATTAGACTCTTTTAATTATGTAAAAGGCGATACAGAAGGAATTGTTAATTATGGATTAAGCATACGCGGCATTAATTTTACAGCTATCTTTATCGAAAATAGAGACGAAAAAATAATTAAAATTTCTTTCCGTTCACAAGGAGGATTTGATGTTAATCAGTTTGCACGCGACCATTTTAATGGCGGCGGACATATAAATGCAGCCGGCGGAAGATCTGAAGTTTCAATGGAAGAAACCGTTAAAAAGTTTGAAGATTTAGTAACTAAACTAAAATTATAAAACCAATATGAACTACTTAAAAATCAGCATTTACGCACTGCTTTTTGCAGTTGTATTGGCAGGCTGTAAGCATCATGAAGAAGCACGAAGACCAATTTCAAGAGCTTCGGGTACTTTTATGAAAAAATCAGCCGACAGAAACAAAAAATTAGTAGCCAGCGAAGAAGATGTAATCAAGAAGATCATCAAAAGCAATCCTAAAGTAAAATATTATGCTACAAAAAAAGGATACTGGTTTAGTTATGATGAAAAAAGTACTACCGAAACCGCAACACCGCACAAAGGAGATATTGCTTATTTTAATTTAGAAATAAAAGATATTGAAGGCAAAGTGATTTATTCTGAGGCCGATCTTGGTCCGCAGACTTATTATGTAGACAAACAAGACATCATGATGGGATTACGAGACGGAATTAAATACATGAAAAAAAATGAAACCGTTACTTTCCTTTTTCCATCACACATGGCATACGGATATCATGGAGACAACAAAAAAATTGGCCCAAACCAATCTTTAATCTGTACGGTTACTTTACGAAATTTTGTTCCGGATCCGCAAAGTGCAGCTGCTGCCACTCCAACAACAGCAACATCGCAGACAACTAAGCCAGCAGCAGTAAAACCAGCTGTTACAAAACCTGCAGCTCAAACTAAAAAAGACACATTAAACCCATAAAAAAAACGTTTAAAAAATGAAGAAGATTTTTTTATTGTTATTAGCCGTTAGCTCATTTTATTCTTGCAAAGACGAACACAGCAATCTGCCGGATGGTTTATACGCTGATATAGAAACCAATAAAGGACACGTTATTGTTGAATTAGATTATAAAAAAGCACCTGTAACGGTTGCTAACTTTGTAACATTAGCCGAAGGTAAAAACGAATTTGTAACTAAAGATTATTTAAAAGGAAAACCTTTTTACAACGGATTAAAATTTCACAGAGTAATTGAAAATTTCATGATCCAGTCTGGTGACCCGGAAGGAACAGGTTCTGGAGATGCAGGATATAAATTTAAAGATGAATTCTCAGATTTAAAATTTGACAAAGCAGGTATTTTAGCCATGGCAAATAATGGTCCGGGAACAAACAGCAGCCAGTTTTTTATTACCCATGTTGATACACCTTGGTTAGACAATAAACACACTATTTTTGGACATGTTGTTGACCAAAAAGGACAAGATGTTGTAAACAAAGTAGTTCAGGGCGACACAATTGTTTCGATAAACATTATCAGAAATGGTGAAGCTGCTAAAAAATTTGATGCTGTAAAAGTATTCCATGATTATTTTGCGGAAGCTGCTAAAGAAAAAAGCAAATTTGCAGGAGTTCAAAAAGAAAAAGTAGATTATTATGCTTCAATAAAACCAAAAGCTGTAAAAACTACAAGCGGTTTAGAATATGTGATTACTGAAAAAGGTTCTGGTAAAAAACCGGCAACAGGAACTCAGGTTTATATTCATTACGCAGGTTTCCTTGAAGATGGAACATTATTTGATTCAAGTATTGAAGATATCAATAAAGCATTTGGAAAATTTGACGCCGCTAGAGCTGAAGCAAAAGGTTATCAGCCAATTCCGTTTCAGGCAGGTCGTAAAGACGGTTTAATTCCAGGATTCATTGAAGGTATCGAAAAACTTTCTTTTGGAGACAAAGCAGTTCTTTTCATCCCATCACATTTAGCTTACGGAGAAACTGGTGCAGGAGGAGTTATTCCGCCAAATGCAAATATTATTTTTGAAGTTCAATTATTAGAGAAACCATAAATTAATTATTCGTAATTAGTATAGACTTAAATTCTAGATACAATGAAATTTAAATTTCTATTTTTATTTTGTCTGGCTGTAGTAAACATTCAGGCACAAACTAAAAAACCTGCTGCAAAAGCAGCGCCTGCAAAAACGGTTGCTGCCGCAAACCCAAACGATGGTATTTTTGCAACAATTTCTACAACAAAAGGTGATATTGTATTATCACTTGAATATGTAAAAGCTCCTGTAACAGTAGCAAACTTTATTACTTTAGCAGAAGGTACAAATCCTAATGTAAAAGCATCTCTTAAAGGAAAACCATTTTACAACGGTTTAAAATTTCACAGAGTTATTAATGATTTCATGATTCAGGGAGGAGATCCTGACGGAAATGGTTCTGGAGGTCCGGGATATTCTTTTAAAGATGAATTTGTAGATGATTTAAAATTCGAAAATGGCGGTGTTTTAGCCATGGCAAATTCTGGTCCGGCAACAAACGGAAGCCAGTTTTTTATCACTCATAAAGATACTCCGTGGTTAAACGGAAAACATACTATTTTTGGTCATGTAGTTTCTGGAATGGACAATGTAAACAAAATTGTTCAGGATGATGTAATGACAAAAATTGTAATAACTCGTAAGGGAGATGCTGCAAAGAAATTCGACGCTTTAAAAGTTTTAAGTGATGACGTAAAAAAAGAGGCAGCTAAAAAAGAAGAAGCTAAAAAAGTAGTAGCAGCAAAAGCGGCTTATTTTGCAGCAACAAAAGCAAAAGCAACTACAACAGCATCAAATTTAAAATATGTAATTACAAAAAAAGGAACTGGCGTTAAAGGTGCTGAAGGTTCTAATATCTTTTTCCACTACGCTGGTTATTTTGAAGACGGAACTCTTTTTGACAGCAGTATTGCCGAAGTAGCAAAAACTTATGGAAAATACGATCCAAACAGAGATGCACAAGGCGGTTATAAAGCTTTTCCTTTTACAGTAGGTAAAAAAGACGGTATGATTCCTGGTTTTATTGAGGCTCTGGACATGATGACAGACGGAGAAAAAGCTATTTTCTTCCTGCCTTCTAATTTAGCTTATGGAGAAAAAGGTGCCGGAGGTGTGATTCCACCAAATGCTACTTTGATTTTCGAAATTGAAACTTATCAAAATCAGCCAGTGAAATAATCATTTCCTTAAAATATTTTAAAAGCCGTCAGATGAAAATCTTGACGGCTTTTTTATTTTCTCAATTCTGCCATATCTTCAAATTTTAATTAAATAGAGTATTCCAAATAGGCACAATGATAACGTTTGCGTATATTTTCTATTAATTCCTAAATAAAATAACTTACCTTTGCCGGCTTGAATTTTTTAAAACAAATAATCAAAATGTCACAAAATAACGTATTAAAAGGAGTATTTTTAGTTGCTTTAGGAGCTACAACTTACGGAATGTTAGCCACTTTCGTAAAAATGGCCTATTCAGAAGGATATACAACTGCCGAAGTTACAACCTCTCAATTTGTACTTGGAATTCTTGGCGTTTTGATTATAAACGGTTTTCAAAAGTTAAAAAATAAAGACAAAGTTGTAAAAGCTACTCCAAAAAACATTTTCAGTTTAATGCTTGCCGGAACTTCTTTAGGTATGACGAGTTTGTTTTATTATCTGGCTGTAAAATATATTCCGGTATCAATTGGTATAGTTTTATTAATGCAGACAGTTTGGATGGGAGTTCTACTTGAAATGATTCTTGAAAAAAAACTGCCTTCTAAACAAAAAGTAATTGCTGTATTTATTGTTCTTTTTGGAACTGTTCTGGCAACAAATCTTCTTAAAAATGATATTGTACTGGACTGGCGCGGTATTATGTGGGGAGTTTTGGCTGCAGCTTCTTTTACAACTACAATGTTTACTGCTAATAGTGTTGCTACAGAAATTTCTCCTGCACAAAGAAGTTTATTTATGCTTTTAGGCGGATCTGTTATCGTATTTACATTTGGATTTTTTACGCAGGTTACTCCTTTTAACCTGGAAATTTTCTTAAAATGGGGAATCATTCTTTCTTTATTTGGAACTATAATTCCTCCTATCCTTATGAATTTAGGTTTCCCGTTAACCGGAATTGGATTAGGAAGTATTGTTTCGGCTCTGGAACTTCCTGTTTCCGTAATGATGGCATTTGTTCTTTTGAATGAAAAAGTAATCCTGACACAATGGATTGGAATTATTTTAATCATTCTGGCTATCATTATTATGAATGTCAATTTTAAACGCAAAATTTAAGATTTTTTACGCCCAATTAAAAAAAACTGCCTTGTAATGTAATAAGTGTTAATTTTTTTTATAATTTCGACATAAACAACTCAATATCATGAATTTACCATGGCATTTATATGTAATGGCGGTACTTTATATACTTGCTGGTATTAATCATTTTCGCAAACCGAAAATGTATATTAAAATTATTCCGCCGTTTTTTAAAAATCCTAAATTATTAAACACTATTAGTGGAGCTGCCGAAATAATTCTGGGCATACTCCTATTATTCTCTCCTACAAGCCATTTTGCTGCGTGGGGAATCATTGCATTGCTAGTTGCTGTATTTCCTGCAAATTTATTCATGTTTCAAAATAAAAATGTAAGTTTTGGCTTACCAAAATGGATTTTATTTGTACGTTTGCCTTTACAATTAGTTTTGATTGTATGGGCATTTCAGTATACCCTATAAGAATCAAATCTATTAATCTAAAATTATTTTATTATGAAAAAATTGTTTGCAGAGTTCTTCGGAACTTATTGGCTGGTGTTTGGAGGTTGTGGCAGCGCCATTTTTGCGGCAGGATATCCTAATTTAGGAATTGGATTTGCCGGAGTTGCTTTAGCTTTTGGTTTAACGGTTTTAACAATGGCTTATGCTGTAGGTCACATTTCTGGCGGGCATTTTAATCCTGCGGTTTCGTTTGGTTTATGGGCAGGCGGAAGATTTCCTGCAAAAGATCTTATCCCTTACATTATTTCACAATGTATTGGAGCAATTGCGGCTGCGGGGACTTTATTTATAATCTGGACAGGAAAAGCAGGAAACGCTATTAATAATACACAAGCTGGTGCTTTTGCCTCAAATGGTTATGGCGCTTTTTCTCCTGATGGTTATTCTCTGCCGGCGGCATTTATTGCTGAATTTGTACTTACACTATTTTTCTTATTGATAATTTTAGGAGCCACTGATAAATTTGCAAATACAAGTTTCTGTGGTATTGTAATTGGTTTAGGACTAACTTTAATTCACTTAATCAGTATTCCTATTACTAATACATCTGTAAATCCTGCGAGATCTTTATCTCAGGCTGTTTTTGCAGGCGGAGAACCACTTTCTCAGGTTTGGCTGTTCTGGGCCGCTCCTATTTTAGGTGCAATTGTGGGTGGATTTATTTATAAATCACTGCTTCAAAATCACGCAGAAGCTTAAAAAAAATATTACAATTGAAAATTGAAAGAGAAAATCAAATATATTTATACTTGGTTTTCTCTTTTTCTTTAGATAAAATCGAAAAAGAAAAATTCATTCTAACTCAAATCTCAATTTGTTATGAACGATATTATTTCTTATTTCAGCACCATTCCCTCTTCTCACCGAAGCTTAATTTTAGTTGGCGGTATTACATTATTTTGGCTTATTGAAAATACGTTTCCACTTTTTCAAATGCAGTATAAAAAATGGCACCATGCAGGAATCAATATTTTCTTTACTATTACCACTATAATCGTAAACTTTATTTTGGCTTTTATTTTAATAAAAACAGCTGCCTGGACAACAGAAAATAATTTTGGATTATTGCACTGGCTTCCAGAAATACCTTTATGGCTTTATACTATTATTGGTTTGCTTTTACTAGATTTAATAGGCGCTTATCTTGTACATTTAATAGAACATAAAGTAAAGTTTTTGTGGCGTTTTCATCTTATTCATCATACCGATACCTGGATTGACACCACAACAGCAAACAGACATCATCCGGGCGAAAGTGTTATTCGTTTTGCCTTTACAACACTTGGCGTTTTAATCGTGGGAAGTCCTATGTGGATGGTTTTTCTGTACCAGTCGCTTTCTGTTGTGGCATCGCAGTTTAATCATGCTAATATTTCGCTTCCGGAGAAATTAGATGTTTTTTTAAGCTATTTTATTGTTTCTCCCAATATGCATAAGGTTCATCATCATTATGTGCTGCCTTATACAGACAGCAATTATGGCAATATATTTTCGGTTTGGGACCGACTTTTCGGCACATTTACTACTTTGCCAAAAGAGCAGCTAATCTACGGCGTCGATACGCACATGAAACGCGAAGAAAACAATCAATTGAAAAATTTACTGCAAATTCCGTTTCAAAAATCGAGGTCTTTTAAAAACGCTAAAAATCAATAAAAAAAAATATACCTGAGCGAAACAACTAATTATTTTTTTTATTAATATTGATATATAAAATGAAAATCAATCTATTAATCATTAACCCTCTATTTTGAATTAATTTTCACGAGATGAAAAAGAGTAACCGCAAAGAATTGAATTGGGAACAAACGGAAAAACTTGTTTCGTTAGCCTTAGAAGAAAGAAATCCATTTGAAATCATAAAAAAAGAATTTGGATTATCAGAAAAAGAAGTTCTTGAAATCATGAAGAAGAAAATGCCTCTTGAAAAATTTGAGATGTGGAAAAAGAAGGCTATTGCAAATAAACCAAAACCAAAACCGGTTAAAATTGATGATTTTGACGAAGATCTGGACGGAAAATATTATATAAAAAATAAGTTTGACTAAGATTTAAAACTCCTGTTTTCGGGAGTTTTTTTTATAATTTAAAATTCATTGTAACAATTAAACATTTTTTAAGTCAAATACACATAACTAAACATAGACAAATGAAAAAAATACTTTACACCTTAGCTCTTGCCGTAACACTTTGGAGCTGTAAAACAGGTAGTACTTCTGCCGGAAGTAATGTTGTAGGAGTCAACATTAATTTGGTTGATGTAAAAGACGATAAAGTTTTAGTAACGGTAACACCGCCAAAAATTAAAACTGATGAAATCGTTTACAGCATTCCAAAAACTGTTCCCGGAACATATTCTACAGATAACTACGGAAAATATTCTGAGGATTTTAAAGCCTATGATGTTAAAGGAAATCCTTTAACGGTAAAAAGACTTGACGACAATTCATGGTCTATTTCTAATGCAAAAGCTCTAACAAAAATCACATATCTGGTTAACGATACTTTCGATACTGAAAAAGGAACCGGATTTGGCAACGATGATGTTTTTTCTCCAGCGGGAACAAACATTAATGCAGGTGTAAATTTCATGGTAAATACACATGGTTTTGTAGGTTATTTTAAAGATTATTTAGAAACTCCGTACAAAGTTACCATTACGCATCCTGAAACACTTTGGGGCGCTACTTCAATGACAGACGAAGATGCAAGCAAAACAAGCGATGTTTTTACAACACCTCGTTATGCTGTTTTGGTAGAAAACCCAATTATGTATTCTAAACCTGATTATACAACATTTAACGTTAACGGAATGGATATTTTAATTGCTGTTTATTCTCCAACAGGAAAATTTACGGCAGAAAGTATTACTCCGGAAATGAAAACAATGATGACAGCGCAGAAAAACTTTTTAGGAAAAGTAAATTCTACTAAAAAATACACTGTTTTATTGTACCTGTCAAGTATGGCAAAAGACGATGCACACGGTTTTGGAGCTTTAGAGCACCCAACAGCGACAACAGTTGTACTTCCTGAAACTATGCCAAAAGAAAAACTGGTTGAATCTATGAAAGATGTAGTTTCTCATGAGTTTTTTCATATTGTAACGCCATTAACAATTCACTCAAAAGAAATCCAGTATTTTGACTATAATGCACCTCAAATGTCTGAGCATTTATGGATGTACGAAGGTGTAACTGAATATTTTGCCAATCTTTTCCAAATCAATCAGGGATTAATTGATGAAGCAGAATTTTACACTCGTATTGCTGATAAAATCGAGCAGGCAAAAAGCTTAGATGATACTATGTCATTTACTGTAATGAGTAAAAATGTTTTAGAGCAACCATATAAAGATCAATACTTAAATGTATATCAAAAAGGTGCTTTAATTGGAATGTGTATTGACATTATTATTAGAGAAAAAAGCAACGGAGAAAGAGGAATTCTTGACTTAATGCACAAACTTTCTGAAGAATACGGAGTAAATAAACCATTTAACGATGATGAGCTTTTTGCAAAAATTACTTCATTAACGTATCCTGAAGTAGGTGAGTTTTTAAACAAATATGTAAAAGGAACTACACCAATTCCTTATGATGTTTATTTAGCAAAAGTTGGCGTTACAAAAGCAAGCGAGAAAAAAGCGGCTCCTATTTTCTTAAAAGGACAAACGCCATATATTACAATTGATAAGCAGACAAAAGAAATTACTGTTCGTGCTGATATTGAGCCAAACGGATTTTTCAAAAATCTAAACTTAAAAGGCGGCGATAAAATTTTAGCGATAAATAACAAAGCGTATTCTTTAGAAAACATCTACGACTTAATTACCGAAAGTGAAAACTGGAAAGAAAACGATCCAATTACTTTAAAAGTAAAACGCGGCGGTAAAGAAGAAACAATAAAAGGAACTGTAAAATTACCATACGAAGAAACAGAAACTTTTAAAGCAACTGATGCTTCAAAAGAAAAACTTAAAAATGCATGGTTGAAAGGATAATCTTTTCAACGTTTAATAAAAAAACCGACACGTGATTGTCGGTTTTTTTTATTAGGCTTAACGCTTATTTCTTTACTGGAAATTTCCAGTCAAATTCATCTTTATTGTTGATGATTGCTCCAATTTCGAATTTTACAACCTCATCAAATTCAGTCTGCAGGATAAACCAATTATCTTCGTTAAAATAATTTTCGAAAGTATCAAATGTTTCCTGATTGTATTTTGTAATGCCTTTTGCTGCAAAATCCTTTTTAACATCAGCAATATTTCTTCCAATTAATTTAAATCCAAAAACTTCTAAATTACTGCTTGAAGCTACAATATATCCTAATTTAAGATCTTCTTCCTGATAAAAAGTTAATCTTGCTTTTAATGCATTGTAAACAAAAATAACATTATCATCTTCATCTTTATAGTTTTTATCAGGTTTCCCTAAAACGGCTGTTACATCATTCTGCTTCATTCCAAAAAGCAGTTTATCAATTCCTGATTTTAAATTTATTTTCATGTTTCGTTTTCTTTATTTAGAATGCAAATTTCGCTTTTTTTTCGCCACGAATTTCACGAATTACACAAATTTTACTTTACCAGATTAATTTTCATGAACTAGACTTTAATTAAATAACCTTCAATCTTTGTCAAAGTTTTAATCTTTGACAAAGATGATGCTGATTCTATGATCCAAAATTTTTGTTCGGTTTTGAACTCATGTAAAAAGTAATTTTTCCTCCATTTAAAACAGCAGAATGCTTTAAAAATGGTTTAGAAAGTTCTTTTCCGTTTAAAAGTACTTTTGAAACAAATACGTTTTTATCAGATTGACTTACTGTTGCAACTTCAAATGTTTTTCCATTTTCTAAATTCAGAACAGCATTTTTCAATAACGGACTTCCTAAAGCATATTCTTCAGAACCCGGTGCAACTGGATAAAATCCTAAACTGCTAAAAATATACCAGGCGCTCATTTGTCCAAAATCGTCATTTCCTCCCAAACCATCAGCTCCGTTTCGGTACATTTTTTTCAGGATCATTCTAATTTTATCCTGTGATTTCCAAGGCGAATCCGTCCAATTGTACAAATACACTACATGATGCGAAGGTTCATTTCCGTGAACATAATTTCCGATGATTCCGTCTCTTGTGATATCTTCTGTGTTTTCAAAATATTTATCTGGCAGATGCATATTAAATAAAGAATCTAAACGAACTTTAAACTTGTCATTACCTCCCATCATTTTTATCATATCTGCCGGATCCTGCGGAACGTACAAACTATAATTCCATGAATTTCCTTCAATAAAACCTTGTCCGTGCGTGTCAAGCGGGTCAAATTCTTTCTTAAATGTTCCGTCGTTTAATTTTGGACGCATAAAACCTGTTTTTTCGTCATACACGTTTTTATAGTTTTTCGATCTTTCTATAAATTCATTGTAAACGGCTGTATTTCCAAGTTTTTTTGCTGCCTGCGCAATCGCCCAGTCATCATAAGCATATTCTAAAGTTTTAGAAACCGATGCCCCGTTTTTATCCTCAGGAACATATCCTTTTTTCATATAATATTCCAGTCCGTCGAAATAAGGCACTTTTGCTGTATTCACGCAGGCTTGAAGCGCTTTTTGAGCATCAAAATTTCCATTTCCTTTTACAATGGCATCGGCAATTACAGAAACCGAATGATAACCAATCATACACCAGTTTTCATTTGCATAATGCGACCAGATGGGAAGCATTTTATGTACACTTTGATCAGAATGTGCCAGCATAGAACTAATCATATCCGAATTTCTCGATGGCTGTACAATATTAAATAAAGGATGAAGCGCTCTATAAGTATCCCACAATGAATAACTAGTGTAGTTTTTAAAATTTTCGGCTTTGTGAACGTTCATGTCCAGACCTTTATAATTTCCGTCAAGATCCATATATTCTGTTGGTCCAAGAAAAGCGTGATACATAGCAGTATAAAAATTCACTAAATCTTCTTTTTGAATGGTTTCAACCTGAATTTTATTTAGTTCTTTATTCCAGATTTCCTGACTCTGTTTTTTTACTTTTTCAAAATCCCAGCCCGGAATTTCTTTTTTCATATTTTCTAAAGCTCCCGCAGAACTTACCGGCGATAAAGCCATTTTTATTTTGATTTTTTCGCCTTCCTGAGTATCAAAATCAAAAAACAATTTTAAGTTTTGTCCTGCCATTTCAGGAAAGTTTTTCGTTTGGTCGAATCTTCCCCAAAAACCTCTGTAAACACTTTTTTCTAAAGGTGCCTGTCCGTAGCTTTTTATTGGTTTATTAAAAGACATGGCAAAATAAACAGTTCTCGTTCTCGCCCATCCGTTTGTCTGTCTGTAACCTGTAATCAAAGTATCGTTTTCAATACGAACAAAAGTCCATACATTTTTTTTATCGTAATTGTAAATCCCAGAAGTTAAATCGAGAATAATATGTGCTTCATCTGACTTTGGAAAAGTATATTGATGCATTCCTACTCTTGTCGTTGCAGTAAGTTCGGCTTTAATATTATGGTCTTCTAAAAGAACGCTGTAATAAGCCGGTTCTGCTTTTTCTGTTGAATGCGAAAACGCCGATCTGTAACCTGACTCTGGTTTTGAAGCAACTCCGGGATTTAGCTGCAGTTTTCCGGTTGTAGGCATTATTAGAAAATCTCCTAAATCAGAATGTCCTGTTCCGCTGAAATGCGTGTGGCTGAATCCAACAATGGTTTTGTCTTCGTATTGATATCCTGCACAGTATTTATAAACGTCTCCATTGTATTTTCCGTTTAAACTGTAAGCAATCGTATCGGTTTCCGGACTTAACTGCACACTTCCAAAAGGGACAGTTGCACCAGGATATGTATGTCCCATTTTTGCAGTTCCAATCATAGGATCTACATACTGAACTAAATTTTTAAGATTATCTGTTTTTTTCTGTGCTTTAACATTTACTGAAAAAGCAAACAGTAAAAAGCCGATTATAAAACAAAAATTAGATTTTAGCAGGATTTTCATGTGGTTTTATTAAGTTTTTTAAGTTTAGAAAATTACAATAAAATTACCCTTTTTAAAAATTTAAATTTTAAACTAATTTTCATTTGAATATCTTTGATTATCTAATAAACGCCAAAATGAAAAAAATAATTCTGCTTTTATTCTTCTTTTACTCCGTATTTACCTTTTCTCAAAAAATTGAAAGCTATAAACTTTCAAAAGAGCAAATTGTGCAAAGAGAACTTGATCAGGTTTCTGATTTTCCTATTTACAGAGCATTTGAGTTTAGTGATAAAGGCGGCGTATATGGTTTGGTTTTAGCCGAAAATCAAAAAAACATTTCTAAAAAAGATACTTTAAACACCAAAATTCAGGCAGTTTGTGTCATGAATGATCATGGCGGTTTTCTGGAAAAATGGAGAATCAATGATTTACTGGAAGATTATGAACCCAAGGAAACTAATATCTGGTTTTGGACAAAATACTGCACTACAAAAGATATTGACGGCGACGGCTATATTGATCCTGTAATTGTTTATGGATCTAAAACGGAATATGGTGAAATTCGACGTGTCAAAATTATAACGGTTTACAAGAATAAAAAATATGTAATTCGTGCTGTAGAATGTGATTTAGATTATTGCAGAAGTTTCAAAAAAGACAAAAATTGGAATATGCTTCCGCAGAAAATAAAAACCTATCTAGATCAATTGGTTGTTAAATTGAGAAAAGAACAGAATTTGATTTTGAAAGATGGATAAGATTAAATTCCAAATTTTTTAAATTCCAAATTCCAATTGAAAGTTCCAAAGGAACGGATAATATTGCAGTAACGTCCCGACATTTCGGAATTAATCCGTTGAAAAAAGGAACGTCGTAAATCTAAAGTTCCATAGGAACGGATAATATTGTAGCAACGTCCCGACACTTCGGGATTAATCCGTTGAAAGCGAAAACACCACGATTAAGAGTTCCGTAGGAATGGAAAATATTGCATCAATGTCCTGACACTTCGGGATTAATCCGTTGAAAAAAGGAACATCGTAAATCTAAAGTTCCGTAGGAACGGATCATATTTAAAATTAAAAAATGAGTCGAGCCGCTGGCTCTTTTTTCATTTGGGAATTTTATATAAAAAAACCGGATTAAAATCCGGCCCTACAATATTTATCGAGCCGATGGCTCTTTTTACCAAACTTGAAACTTCAAACTTTAAACTTCAAACCTGAAACAAAAAACCTTATTCACTCATTTCATCATAACGTTCCGGAACCTGTGGATCATAAAGCGGAAGTTTAAATTCTTCCATAACATCAACCAGTTTATTCATGGTTTTGCCTTCTGTTCCGTAGCAGTCAATTTTGATGCTTTGCGGCGTTGTAATAACCTGAAACGCGCCTTTCCCTTTTGGGTTTTTCCAGCTGTTTTCGTCTACTCTTTCCCAATCTGAAAAGACAGAATTAATTCTGTTTACGATTACTTCAATTTGAAGAACAGCAAGACCTTCTACTTCTTCTTTTTCAAGAAGTGCTTCGTAGACTTCCTGATTGTTAAGGTAAATTTCTTCTAAATATCTCCAAAAAAGTAATTCGTACATATTGGGTGTTTTTTTTTTAAACCATATAAGTTATATAAATTCATTTTAAAACTATATGCAGCTTAACAGAAATTGAGTTAATCGCTGATAAACTAAAATTTACTTATATAACTTATATGGTTTAAATATTTTTAATAATTGAATGTTCCGTATTCGCTTGTAATAGTAAGTTTTTTAGAATCTGAAGCTTCTACTCTACCTACAATTTGTGCATCAACATTAAATGATTTTGAGATTTCAATGATATCTTGTGCGATATTTTCAGGAACATAAAGTTCCATACGGTGACCGCAGTTGAAAACCTGATACATTTCTTTCCAATCTGTTTTTGATTGTTCCTGAATTAACTTGAACAATGGCGGAACCGGAAATAAATTGTCTTTTATAACATGTAAATCTTTTACGAAATGAAGAATTTTTGTCTGCGCGCCTCCGCTGCAGTGTACCATTCCGTGAATATCTTGAGGCGTATATTTGTCTAAAATTTTCTTGATAATCGGCGCGTAAGTTCTTGTTGGAGAAAGTACTAACTGTCCTGCATTTAT
This sequence comes from Flavobacterium ginsengiterrae, assembly GCF_039539785.1. Taxonomy (NCBI): domain Bacteria; kingdom Pseudomonadati; phylum Bacteroidota; class Flavobacteriia; order Flavobacteriales; family Flavobacteriaceae; genus Flavobacterium; species Flavobacterium ginsengiterrae. The sequence continues at coordinate 654,992 of NZ_BAABDU010000004.1, forward strand.
CGGACTGTTTTCAACCTCATCTGTTAAATTCACCTGACCAGAATAAATTAATTCCTCTGGAACTGCTGCATCGTAACTTTCAGGATATTTTTTAGCCAGATATTTTCCAAAAACATCATGACGAGCAGAAGTCAATCCGTTACTTCCCATTCCTCCATTATAACCTTTTTCGTAAGAAGCCTGACCAAATGAAGCTAAACCAACGATTACGTCACCCACTTTTATGTTTGCATTATCTACAACATCGGCACGTTTCATACGAGCAGTTACCGTAGAATCTACAATAATAGTGCGGACAACGTCTCCAACGTCAGCAGTTTCTCCTCCTGTTGAATGAATGGTTACACCAAATGATTTTAATTCGTTGATTAATTCTTCAGTTCCGTTAATGATTGCTGAAATAACGTCGGCAGGAATTAAATTTTTATTTCTTCCAATTGTTGAAGAAAGTAAAATATTATCGGTTGCACCAACACATAATAAGTCATCAATATTCATGATTAAAGCATCCTGAGCAATTCCTTTCCAAACTGAAAGATCTCCGGTTTCTTTCCAATACATATAAGCCAAAGATGATTTTGTACCCGCTCCGTCTGCATGCATAATAAGGCAGTGCTCATTGTCCTGAGTTAAATAATCAGGAACAATTTTACAGAATGCCTGCGGAAATAAACCTTTGTCAATATTTTTTATAGCGTTATGTACGTCTTCTTTTGATGCCGAAACACCTCTTTGTGCATATCTTTTGCTAGAATCTGAACTCATGAAAATTAGTTTGTGTTGATGTGGTGCAAAGATAATCCCTTTTTTTAATTCTTTGCGGTATTCGATTATTTGATTGATAAAAAAATCGGCAGAAGTATATCTTCTGCCGATCATCCGAAATAAAATCAGTCATGAAAATTTTATTACGCTATTATTTCCAATCTGGCATTGAGGCATTTTGGAACAGAGTTGTTCTTGCACTACTATTGCTCACATCGATAGTTTGTATATTTTTTGCTGAAAGTCCATCGTTTGAAGTATTTACAAAAATGACTTTTGCTTCATTTGGTGAAAATTTCACATCAAGATCATTGAAACCATTTTCTTTACCTGATTCTAATTCTGCTAATGTATTTGTTGCAACAGTATACAGGAATATTCTAGAATCTAATCTTCTATAATCTGAATTTTCAAAACCAGAGACATCTCTTGTGTATACCACTCTCGCATTATCGATCGAAATATCAATTCCGCTTGCTCCTCCTGTTACTCCAGAAAGCACTTGGTATAAAATATTTCCGGCCATATCTATTGTATAGATTTCTACGCCATAGCCCGAAACGTCATTTACTTTTAACACAATCTGGCTTCCGTCACGGCTCCATTCGCATTCAGAAATAAATTTACCATTTGGAGTTTTAAACAGTTGCACTAAACCAGATCCGTCTGAGTTGATACGGTAAAGCTTATCAAAATTTGGATATATAAGCTTGGCTCCGTTGGTGCTCCAAGAATAACTCACATTATCCATATTAAAGCCTGCTATTGGTATAAAATTGGTGATTTTTTTGACATCTGTCCCATCAGGATTCATGCTGAAAATCTGGAACAAAGATCCGTCAGAACTTATATAGGCAATTCTATTAATGCTCAAATTTTTTCTTGGTCTAAAACTGTTTACTTCTGCTGAAGATAATTGAAGTTCGTTTCCTTCTTCATCTGCCGCATAAATAACATTGTTGTTTTTTACCTTTTTAACATACATATATCTTGGATTTGGAAAAGCCAATGTTCTAAAGGAATTCGTCACACTATTTATAGACTTATTTATTCCGTCATTTACTGTTACTTGCCAATAATATTTGGTGCTGTAACTCAAATCTTTAATATTTAAAGTAGTAGTTTTAAGATCAGAATAGGTTTTAACCTCATCTGTAGTCCCATTTTTCACAGTAACCGTATAAGTTAGCGGATCGCTTTCAGGATCTTTTGCTGTCCAAGTCAAATCAAGACTTAAAGCCTGACCGGTAGCATTATCTACAGGAGCTGTAAGAACAGGAACTTCTGGCGGTTTGTTGGTTGCAGTTGACACTTCCATTTCAAAAATGAGTTCTATTTCAATACCATTTTCGATTGTACCCGGAACAAATCTCGCAATAAAACCATCTTTTTGAGCTTGAAAAGCATATTTTCCTGAAGGTATATTTTGAATGGTAAAATAACCATCTTTATCCGTATAAACTGTACTAGTGGTTGGGTTGGAAGAAACACGTACATTTTCCATTCCAGTATAAGAACGCACATCTACAATTCTACCTTTTACCGATCCTGCTCCTCCTTCGTCAATCTGATCTTCACTACAAGAAATCAAAAGAAAAAAGCAAATCAACATTTTTAATCCTGTTTTCATTTGAGACATATTTATTAGATTATTATTGATATTAACTTGCTGAATTATTTAAAAAAACCTAGATTTACTGAATGACTATTTTTTCTTGTACTTATATCCTTTTGGAAAATAATAGGTCACTCCCAATCCAAATCTCCAATAATAATCATCCCGAACCCCGCTAATCTTATAATCTAAATTATCTGTAAAATTAACATTGTATTCTCCGGATACTTTAACTCCAAAGTGATCTGTGACCAGATATTCGAGACCTCCACCAAATTGCACCTTACTGTGTACATTTTCAAAATCTGCATTAAAACCTACTCCAGTTCCTGCAAAAACGTAAGGCGTAAACCTATCTTCTGGCAAAATCAGGAATTCGAGATTCATGTCTAAAGTAGCATAACCATACGAATCTTTTCCTTTGTTTCCGAGTTTGAAAACGTTGGTCGAAGCGCTAATATCAAACGCTGGAGTAAAAAAGAATTTTACCGCTCCTCTTCCCATTGGCTCAAAAGTCGGACTTTTATAATCTCCTTGCATATAAGTAGCTCCTCCGCCTAATTCAATTCCAAAACGAGCTCTTTTTTCATTAAGATTTCTATTGTAGAGTTGTGCCAAATCTGCTTCGCTTTTTTCTTTATCGTATGCAGCAACAAAAGCATCAATTTGATTTTGAGGCGCATCTACTTCCCAAAGTTTGTCTTTTATTCCGTCAACAATAAGTCCTTCAACTGCTTTTTCTATAGCTTCAGTCACTGCCATTTGAATGGGTTCGTTTCGAGTAAAACCCGTTTCAACCTCCAAAAGCCTATTTAAATTGACATATCTGAATAAACTTGCATCGATGCTTTGCGATAAAATAGTTTTAGAAACATATACTGTATTTAATATTTTTCCGCTTGAAGTCGATACTAATCTTAAATAAACAGTTACTCTATCTTGTCTATATTGTGTTGAACCGCCAGCACCAAAATATCGGGCACCAAAACCGCCTGTAATAATATTGGTATCATAAGAAATAATTCCGCCTTCAAGCAAAACTCCTGCAAATAACAGAGGTGTTAAGGGCGTTCCATTAGGTTCTGTTTTTGATGCATATTCTTGTCGTGTAGAACGAATAATATTTCTCTCATTTAAAAGATTGCCCAGATTTTCACGCTCAATTGGAGTGAACCATTTAGAATCTTGCAAGGCTTTTATTAAAATAGAAGTAGCTCCTTGCGTAACCGCGGTGCTAAAAGTGCTTCCTAGTTCAGTAGGTTTATACTGCCCTGTCTGATCTTTAAATTTATAAACACCTACGACTATCTGCTCTTTGGGTTTTGGCATTTCTACCAATTTGGCAGTGGCTGGAGTATTTTCTCCATACACGGCTTTCTGCACCCCAACAGGCTGATTAAAATATGCTCCACATCCTGAGAATAGGCAAATTAATACAAATAGAAAAAGGGGACTTTTATTCATAATCTCAATTATTTACGGTGATACTGGAATCTTACTTATTTGAACAAATTACATTTACTGTCCTGGAAGAATTACTTGGGTCTGCTCACCCGTGTCTGTATCCAAAACATCTACTACCAAACCTAAATTAGAATGGTAAATATCTATCGACAGTGATCCAAAAAGATAAGTTCCTGGTGAAAGTATTCCGTTTCCTGTGCCCGTTCCCGTACCGGTGCCTATATCCGTTCCATTTCCAAATTGACTATCGAATAAAGAATTTGCTAGTCTGTTAAGCAACTGATTATTTAAATTGCTTTTGAAACGTTCTAAATCAGTCTGCTGCTTATACCCGTTGGTATTCTCTTCCTTATAGTCGTTTTGAGCCTGAGCCGAACTAAGGAGCCATGGATAATTGAAAGTGTCACCGCCAAAATTTGGATTTGCGGCTTTGTAAGTAAGATTTTGTCCAACTGACACCGTGCTAAAAGCTAAGCAAAGTAATAAAGCTATAGTTTTCATATAGATACTTTTTAATTTAATACATTAAATAGAAACTCTTTATTGGAAAAAGATTTGCTCAATTATGATTTTAATATTGAGTAATCATTTTGTTTTGCTTTTCCTGATCTTTAAAATACTTGAATAACTTTTGTGCAGCAGAATCTGCCATGTATTTTAAAAAGTCTTCTTCAGGACGCGAAATAAACTCCTCTATAATTTCACCATCAACCAAAATTGTAATTTTTGTGGTACGGCCAAAAGTCAATTCTTCTTGTACCGTAACGATTTTAGTCGTGTGAACCTTCAGTTTAGAATATTGTGCATAAAACATATCATAAAAATCATTTCCTAATTTTGTTTTGGCATCATTGGCTACAATTCCAATCATTTCAATACCATCAACAGGAAGCGATTTCCCAGCGTCTGATTCTGTTTCTTCTCCAAAAACAATTCGGTTTTTGCCAATTATGGCATTTTCTTCATCATATATCAACAACATTACAATTACTTCATCCTGCTTGGTGTAATTAACTTGCGTTTTAGACAATTCTACTTTTTGAATAGGTTCTAATGTAACTCTGCCGTCTTGCGCATTTGTTGATTTGTTTGAATTTGATTTGTTTTTCTTGAATACACTTAGTTTGTATGAGATATTCTTGAACTCTGATTTTAAATTTTCTACAGTTCCGGTTATAAACAATAAATTCTCGATTTCTTTGACTTCGATTTTCGCTTTTACCTCTTTGTTGTACTCAGCTTGTGAAAATCCTTTTTCGGAAAAAAAAATAAAAAAAACTGCGACAATTATGTTCTGATACTTTTTCATAGCTCTAGCGATTGAATACGTAAATTGTACCAGAATTTCCAGACTGATTAATGATCATATCCTTGGATATTGAATTTGATCCTGTGCTGAAAATCGTTAAATTATTGCCATCCTGATTAACTTTCATTGCTTCGACTCCACGAGAATAGGATGAAACATCACTTATATAATTATTGCTACCTGACTGTATATAGGATTGATTTATTTCGTCTGCTTTTTTGTAGACATTCATGTAGTTGTTGTTACCAGTTTGCTTTGCAGTTACATAAGCATTATTACTGATAATCGTTAAATTGGCCTGATTATAATTACCAATTTGTGCAATTTTGACTATGTTGTGACTTATAAAATATTGGTTTGTATTCTGGTTTAGATTGCGACTATTGGTTTCATTTAGAGATAGAACAAAATCATTTATTCTCCCATCAACAGATTGTGAGAACATATTTCCAATACTTAGAAATAAAATGATTACTATTATATCTTTCATAATTTTTTAAATAAAGAAAAAAAGGAAGAATTGATAAATCAGTTCTTCCTTTTCTTGTTTTTTTTAGTTTGCTTGAAGCACTACACTTCCATTCAAGATTCCAGATTGAGTAACTGTACTAGCATTTCCCCATCCTAATTGTCCTGTTATAGCCCAGTTGCCAATTCCAGATTGATCAATGCTAGAAGTGTTGAAAAATCCAACTTGAGCTGTTGTAGCTGTATTGAAGAATCCTTCTTGATAAGTTTCAGATTCGTTACCTAATCCAAATTGGTAAGCTGTAGCGGTATTGCCCCAACCAATTTGAACAGCGTCAGAACTATTAAAGAATCCGATTTGAGTTAGATCAGTACTATTATCAGCTCCAAATTGGAAAACAGAAGCAGAATTTCCAAATAGTGGCCCTTGGTCAATATCAGAACTATTGCCCACTCCAATTTGTGTTACTGTAGCTGAGTTGAAACCTCCTAATTGATCAATAGTTGACTCATTATCAGCGCCTATTTGAAGGACAGTTGCAGAGTTTAAAATACCATCTTGGTGAACATCTGAGTCATTTGACCCAACTTGAATTACTAATGATCCATTTAATAAACCGTCTTGGTCTACATTACTAGTGTTTTGAGCAAAGGCAACGCTTACAAACAGCATCGCTGAGATGCTTAAAATTACTTTTTTCATAATAAATATATTTAATTGGTTATTAATACAACTTATTATGCAGGTTTGATTTGGGGGAAAGTCTGGGGGCTTTACATATTCATTAAAAAAAGAAAAATCTGATTGTTATTTCCTTTTCTCTTGACCAAAATTAGAAAACTTATTCATATACGATTCAACTAGAAATATCTATTTTTCAATATCTTAACCTCTTTTCGATGAAATGTAAAACTATCTCGATGAACTACTAAAACAGCAAAAAACATAAGTAGGAAATTACTTAGTTATTACAATTTATTTACATTTAAGCTCTACAATTTGATAAAATAACCGTTCTAAACACCAAATTTTAATTTTATCATAAAAAAAACCTGTCTCAAAAAGACAGGTTTTTAACATTTATAGTTTCAAATATTTATTTAGTAAACAATAATTCTCTATATTTTGTCAAAGTCCAGCTTTCATCATCTACTAATAATTCTAATTTATCGCAGTGATTACGAATATCTTCAAAATATGGTTTTACTTTGTTGCAATATGCTTCGGCCATTTTTTGAGCATCAGTCAATTGGTTGGCTTTTTTTCTTTCGTTGGTCATAGCCAAAACTTTAGAATTTATGCCTTCAATATGACCAGAAATTTCTTTTATCAAAGCAATCTGCTCTTTTGCAATGGTTTCAAATTCTTTTCCAAATATTTCTTTTAAACCTTTTACGTTTTCAATTAAAGTATTTTGGTAACGAATCGCCGTTGGAATTACATGATTTCTGGCAATATCTCCTAAAACACGTCCTTCAATCTGGATTTTCTTCGTGTATTCTTCCAACTCGATTTCGTAACGCGCTTCGGCTTCTACGTGATTAAAGATTCCTAATTGCTCAAATAAATCTAAAGCTTGTTTAGAAACTTTTGCTTTAATAGCTTCCGGCGTTGTTTTAAAATTGCTTAAACCTCTTTTTGCAGCTTCTTTTTCCCAGGCTTCACTGTAACCGTCACCCTCAAAAAGAATTTTTTTAGATTGTTTAATGTATTCTCTTAAGACATTGAAAATAGCATCATCTTTTTTCATGTCTTTGGTTTCAATCAGATTTTCAACTTCATTTTTAAAGTCAATTAACTGTTTTGCCACAATAGCATTTAGAGTTGTCATTGCGTTTGAACAGTTAGAATTTGAACCAACAGCTCTAAACTCAAATTTATTTCCTGTAAAAGCAAAAGGCGAAGTTCTGTTACGATCTGTATTATCTAATAATACGTCTGGTATTTTACCAACAACGTTCAATTTAAGATCTGTTTTTTCTTCTGGCGAAAGTTTTCCTGTTGTAACACTTTCCAGTTCAGATAAAACTTTTGTTAACTGAGCTCCAATAAAAACCGACATAATTGCCGGCGGCGCTTCATTTGCTCCTAACCTGTGGTCATTACTTGCTGTTGCTATAGAGGCTCTTAATAAAGTTTCGTTATCGTTTACTGCTTTTATCGTATTAATAAAGAAAGTCAAAAACTGTAAATTGCTCATTGGCGTTTTACTCGGACTTAATAAGTTAACTCCAGTATCTGTTGCCAAAGACCAGTTATTGTGTTTTCCAGATCCGTTTACTCCTTTAAATGGTTTTTCGTGAAATAAGACTTTAAAATCATGACGCTCAGCCACTCTCTGCATCACATCCATTAATAAAGAGTTGTGATCTACTGCTAAGTTTGTCTCTTCAAAAATTGGAGCTAATTCAAACTGATTTGGTGCTACCTCATTATGACGTGTTTTTACAGGAATACCTAATAACATACATTCTTGTTCCAAATCTCTCATATAAGTAAGAGCACGAGTTGGGATTGACCCAAAATAGTGATCATCTAACTGCTGTCCTTTTGCCGAAGTATGTCCTAACAAAGTCCTTCCTGTCATCATTAAATCTGGGCGTGAATTTGCCAAGGCTTTATCAATCAGGAAATATTCCTGCTCCCAACCTAAAGTTGCAGTAACCTTTTTTACGTTTTTGTCAAAATATTTACAAACTTCTGTTGCCGCTTCATCAATTGCAGATAACGCTCTTAATAAAGGAATTTTATTATCTAAAGCTTCACCTGTATAAGCAATAAAAACGGTTGGAATACATAAAGTTGTACCATATATAAAGGCTGGTGAAGTTGGATCCCAGGCGGTGTATCCTCTTGCTTCAAATGTATTTCTGATTCCGCCGTTAGGAAAACTTGATGCATCCGGCTCTTGCTGTACTAATTGCGCTCCGCCAAATTTTTCTACAGGATCACTTCCGTCATACGAAGTTTCAAAAAAAGCGTCGTGTTTTTCTGCCGTAGTTCCCGTTAATGGCTGAAACCAGTGTGTATAATGTGTAACTCCTTTTGCAAGAGCCCATTCTTTCATTCCCATGGCAATATAATCTGCCAGTTTTCTGTCGATTTTTGTTCCATGCTGAATCGCATCTCTTACTCCTTTAAATGCATCTGAAGTTAAATACTGCTTCATTGCTTTTTCATTAAACACATTTGAACCAAAAAGATTTGATTTTCTGTTTAGTTCTTCAAAATGCACCGGCTTTCTGTTTGAAGCTTGTTGTAAAGCTTGGAAACGTAGTGTTGACATGGTTATGTATATTTTAAATTCGTACTAATTTTCATTAAAAAAATGAGGAACAAATATAAACAATAAACACTCCTTTATGAAACTTAAATTTGAGAATTTTGTAAAAGGATTTTTCAACATATGAAGGCTTTTTTAAAGAATAATGATATCGTTGTAAAGAAATATAACAAAAAACCGCAATATTATCCATTAAATAAACATTTTTTCATAATTTCTTAACCCAAAAAATCAAAAACAGGCCCATATTTTTGCGAATTTACATTTTTACCCCATAAAAAATTACTTAATTTAAAATATACCCCTATCAAAATTGCGCTTCTCAAAAAAATAGTACTTCGCAAAACAAAATAGCCCCCTAATTTTTAGGACTAAAAAAATAAATCTATATTTGACCCAGCGAAAAAACAAAAAAATAAATTTATATTATTATGGCTAAAATTAAGTTAGAGTACATTTGGTTAGATGGATATGAACCAACTCAAAATCTTAGAAGTAAAACTAAAGTTGAAGAGCATGAAAACTTCAAAGGAACATTAGAAGAACTTGGAAACTGGTCATTTGATGGTTCGTCAACTAAACAAGCTGAAGGTGGTTCTTCTGACTGTCTTTTAGTTCCTGTTGCAATTTATCCTGATCCAACTCGTATCAACGGATGGTTGGTAATGTCTGAAGTTATGTATGCTGACGGTACCCCACACCCTTCTAACGGTAGAGCTACAATTGATGATGATAATGATGATTTTTGGTTTGGTTTCGAACAAGAGTATTTCATCATGGATACTAAAACTCAACTTCCACTTGGTTTCCCAGTTGGAGGATACCCTGCTCCACAAGGGATGTACTACTGTTCAGTAGGTGGAAAAAACACACACGGAAGAAAATTAGTTGAAGAGCATGCTGATTTATGTATCGCTGCCGGAATCAACTTTGAAGGAATTAACCAAGAGGTTGCTTGTGGCCAATGGGAGTTCCAATTATTCGCTAAAGGAGCTAAAAAAGCCGGAGATGAAATCTGGGTTGCTCGTTACTTATTAGATCGTTTGACTGAGAAATATGGTTACTATATTGAATATCACCCAAAACCTCTAGGAGATACTGACTGGAATGGTTCTGGAATGCACGCTAACTTCTCTAACGAAGTTCTTAGAACATGCGGTGATCAGGCTACTTACGAAAGAATTTGTGAAGCTTTCCGTCCTGTTACTGCTGAGCACATCGCGGTTTACGGAGCTTACAATGACCAACGTTTAACTGGTAAACACGAAACTGCTTCTATTCATGATTTCTCTTACGGAGTTTCAGACAGAGGTTGTTCAATCAGAATTCCTTTAATGACTGTTCAAAAAGGATGGAAAGGTTGGTTAGAAGACAGAAGACCAGCTTCAAACGGAGATCCTTACAAAATCGCTGCCAGAATTATCAAAACTGTTAAATCAGCGCTGTAATTCAAAGCTTAAATTATATCCTAAAAGTGCTTTCTTAATCGAAAGCACTTTTTTTGTTTTAATTTTAACCGCAAAGTTCGCAAAGAATTTTATTGAGAAAGCTCAAATAATACGTTCGCAAAGCTTTGCGAACTTTATGCTTTTTTATTACCATAAATAAAAAAAACTTTGCACTCTTTGCGTTTAAATCTACTTTCAACGTAAAGCAACCAAACATTGGAATTTTGAAACGAACTTTCCTAATAATTAATTTTTAAGTTAACTGCCAAAACTTATCTTTGTATATCATTAAAAAAAATCATCATGATAGTCTGGACTCTCTTTTTGTTAGCCGTAATTTTTATCCTTGCTTTAGACTTGGGTGTGTTTAATAAAACACCTCATATTATAAGCACCAAAGAAGCCAGCAAATGGACTTTGATCTGGGTTACTTTATCGTTTCTTTTTTCTGGTGTAATCTACTGGCTTTACACAACAGATTATATAGAAAATCCCGATGGCTTAAAACCAGCCGTGGCTTCAATGAAGTTTATTACAGGTTATTTAATCGAATTATCGTTAAGTGTCGATAACATTTTTGTAATCGCTATTATTTTTGCTTCTTTTAAAATTCCGCAAAAATACCAGCACCGCGTTTTGTTCTGGGGAATTTTAGGTGCAATTGTCTTTAGAGGTTTAATGATATTCTTTGGCGTAATGCTTATCAATAAATTTGCATGGACAACCTATGTATTTGGTATTTTCCTGATTTTTACAGCTGTCAAAATGTTATTTTCCGGCGAAGAAGAAGACTTTCACCCAAAGGATTCTTTCGTTTACAAAGCTTTAGGAAAAGTTATCCCGATTACTTCTGAAATGGAAGGCGAAAAATTCTTTATTTCTACCAAAACTGCCAGAAAAGCAGCAACACCATTATTTGTTGCTTTAATTGTTATTGAAGTAATGGATGTTTTATTTGCCGTAGACAGCGTTCCGGCTATTTTAGCCATTACAAAAGATCCATTCCTTGTATTCAGCTCTAATATTTTTGCTATTCTTGGACTACGTTCAATGTATTTCTTCCTGGCAAATATGCTTGCAAAATTCAGTTATTTAGAATACAGTTTAGTTGCTATTTTAGCTTTTGTTGGATTAAAAATGCTTTTACACGATTGGATTCACGTTCCAGAATGGGCTTCTTTAGGATTTATCGCCCTTTCTCTTTTAGTAGGGATTTTGGTTTCACTTAAATTTGGAAAAGAAAAAGAATTAACTGATTTGGATTTAGATCAGGAATAATTATTTTTTGAAACATATATTCATAAAAAAAGGAGATCTTTCGATCTCCTTTTTTTATTTAATTTTTTTAATTAATTCAACTTTTTAGGATTACTGTCATCAATATTATATTTCTTGATAACTTCATAATAATTTGAATAGTCAGCTTTATTTGTAGATTTAGCAGTAGTAACAATAGGATCATTACCTGGAATAACTACAATACGAAATATTTGATTAGTCCTTAAATCTGCTGGTATTGGATTTGCAGCTAAATCCAATCCTTCTGTATAAATTCTAACATCATCTTGAGTAAAATCAAATTTATAGCTAAAATAAAATCCTCCGTCTGAGTAATAATGAGAATCAGGAAGAATTGTCCAGACATCTAAATTAGTATTAGGAGAAAATCCTGCATATCTATATACTAGAACAACATCACCTGAATAGATTCGAGATCTAAAATTAAAATAAAAATCAGAATTAGTAGTAGCACTAAAATTCACTTTTTCCACTTCAAAAACGTCAGCAGCTGGTCCTGGAATCCCTTCTGGTCCCGGAGGCCCTTCTGGTCCTTCGCAGCTTGTAAATGCCATTAATCCAACAACAGCAAATAGTGTAAGTATCTTTTTCATAATATTATCTTTTTTAAGGTTTGTACTATAAAGGTATTTCAAAAATCAAACCAAAAAAAATCTTAAGGTTTAAAATTCTATACTTTTTTGATTATTTTTTGGTAACTAATTGATTTTTAAGCAGAATTTTATTAAAAAACAAAACATGATATGGCAGTGAATTTTCCCAATAATCCCAAGTATGTGCACCTGGTCTTTCTGTATAATCGTGGTCTACCTTATTATATACTAAACGGCGATGCAATTCTCTGTTTGGTTCTATTAAAAAATCATCAACTCCGCAATCTATAACCAATGGAAGTTTATTAACTTTTATTTTATCAAGCATTCCCATTACAGCATGCTGCTGGTACATTTCGGTACTGCCGCTTTTATCTCCAAAAACCGGCTGCATTAATTTTACTACCTGAGCCGAAGATTCTCTGTTAAGCATTGTACCCATATCTACTGCCCCGCTCATACTTCCGGCGGCGCAGAATAAATCAGGATGTCTGGCAGAAAGATACAAAGCACCATGTCCGCCCATAGAAAGTCCTGTAATTACTCTTCCTGTTCTGTTGCTGATTGTTTTATAGGTTTGATCTACTTTTTGAATAACTTCCTGAGTAATAAATGTTTCAAACTGACTTTCTTTATTTACAGGACTATCAATGTAAAAACTAAAAGTTTCACCTTCCGGCATTACAATAATTAAGTTATATTGATCTGATAAACTTTGAACTAATTTTTTGTTTGGAGTATTTTTTAACCAATCGCTAAAATGGCCGTAAGCACCGTGAAGTAAATACATAACCGGAAACTTCGTTTTACTTTTGGCATAAGAAGCCGGAAGAACCACAGCCGCCTTATAGGTCTTGCCCATAGATGTACTTGCGATTTGTAAAGTATCTACCTTTGCTGCGTACGACATTGAAGAAAGACACAGAAAAAATGCAAATACTAAAATTTTAATGTTTTTCATTTTTGATAGTTTTTTTTCGATTAAAGGAATGTAAATATACCTTTTTCAATATAAACTATATGAAAAATCCGACCAGCTTTTCACTAATCGGATTTATATTATAACACAAGTATCTGTAAACTAGATTTCAACAAAAATTAAAATTTTAGCTTATAATAATTTTGTGTTCGTGGCGATATTGCGAGGCACTTTTACCTGTATATTGTTTAAATGATTTGCTAAAGTGGCTGAAATTATTAAAACCGCTTTCATAACATACTTCATTTATACTTATAGGTTTTTCGGCCAAAAGTTTAGAAGCATGCACTAGTCTGTATTCATTTACAAACTCTGTAAAAGTTTTGTTCGAAATCTTTTTAAAATAACGACAGAACGACGGCGTTGTCATACTTACCAGACTAGAAACTTCATCTATCGCAATCGACTGCTGAAAATTATCTTTTACAAAATTAAAAACAACATTCATACGATCGTTATCCTGAGTTTGAAGCTCCATAGCAAAACCGTCTGCATTGAGCATTGTATATTCTTCAGATGAATCTAATTCATGCAGAATACTCAAAAGAGTCAATAAACGTTCAAACGGAAGCTGATGTTCCATCATCTCGATCTTTTTTCCTATTTCTTTTTTGGTTTCGCCGCCAAAAGCAATTCCGCCTTTAGCCTGACTCAAAATATTTTGAATCTTTTTCATCTCCGGTACTGCTAAAAAGCCATTCCCTAAAAATTCAGGTTTAATATGAATGACTGTTTCATTTACATTTCCCGTTTGTTCATTCGTAAAACCGCAATGCGGTAAATTAGAGCCTATCAGAATCAAACTACCATTAGTATAATAGGAAACATGGCTTCCTATTTGTCTTTTCCCTGCCCCGCCGTTTATATAAACCAACTCAATCTCTGGATGATAATGCCATAAATGAGCTTTGCTATTGGTCTTTTCGGCGTGTTTCGTGTAGGTAAAAGAACTTCCGTATGAGTTAGTTATCACTTCAAGAGCTGGGGCAATTGTCTTCATGATAAATTCTTTTTAAAAAATAACAACAAAATTAACAAAAATACCTAATAAAATTCAAAAATTAACCTACAACGGTTTCGCAAATGAGATTTTTTCATCAAAAAACTCAAAAAGCTAATTCTTCAATTATCAAAAACAAGGCCATTTTTACACAACCCATATTTTTATAAAAGATTTTTTTAATATATCGCATTTAATCGACCTAATTTATAGACATTCATCATTTATGTAAGAAAAATGGAAGTTTTAAAAAAAGTTAACATTTTAAAATGTTTGAAAAATAACTGTCTAATTAACAAAAACACCTAAAATAATTCAAATTTTAACCTATAACGGTTTCGTAAATGAGAATATAGCACATAAATTGGAAAATAGAGTTGATATAAAACTTATCCTGCTGCAGTAATTTTACATCAGAGATTTAGAGATAAAAATTTAAAAACAAATACTATGAAAAAGATTGTAAAATTAAGTTTAGTATGTGCTGCTCTTTTTGCAGGATTAAGCACTTATGCGATTGATGGGAATGAGGACTTTAATCTTCATGTATTACAAAACGGAAAAGTTATCACATTTGGTGTTAACCAATTACAAAAAGCAAAATTAGCTATATACGATAAAGAAGGTACTTTATTCTATTCTGAAAATGCTTCAGGTAAAGAAGGAATCTTAAGAACTTTCAGCCTACAGGATTTTCCTGACGGAACTTACTTTTTAGAAGTTCAGGACAACGCTAAAAAAGTAAGATACGAAATTAACGTAAACAATAATGTAACAACATTATCTTCAAAAGCTATTTCATCAGTATATAAAACTACTGCTGATAAAAATACCAGCGTAGCAGTACGCTAAACAAGTTATACTTCTCATAAGTATAAAACTAAGGTTAGATAGTTAGTAAAGTTAAAAACGTAAGTTTTAAAACAGCTCTTTGTGGTTATTGGGCTGTTTTTTTTGCTCTAAACTTTCCTCATAAAGATTTTCTTAAACGCAAAGGCGCTAAGATTACGCAAAGTCCGCAAGTTTGATATTTTAAACTTTGCGGACTTTGCGTTTTTAACCTTGCGATCTTTGCGGTCAAATCTCTAGTCGTTTTTAAAACTTTTTTTTTGCATTAAACCCAAGGCTCGCATATTGCCAAAACATTGAAAAATAACAACTGAATTAACGAAAACGATAGAAATAATTCAAATTTTAACCTATAACGGTTTCGTAAATGAGAATATAGCATAGAAATTGGAAAATAGAGTTGATATAAAACACATACATCCTAACTAATTTTACATCAGAGAATTAGACATAACAATACAAAAACAAATAATATGAAAAAGAATTTAAAATTGAGCTTAGTATGTGCTGTACTTTTATCAGGATTAAGTACTTATGCTATAGACGGAGGAAATGCTTTTAACTTACACGTTTTAAGATCAAACGGAAAAATGATCACTTTTGCCCTAAATCAAGTTCAAAAAGCAAGCATTAGTATTTACGACAAAAACGGAAGTTTAATTTATTCTGAAAATGCTTCTGGAAAAGAAGGTATTTTAAGAACATTCAGCTTAGAAGAATTTCCGGCAGGAACTTATTTCCTTGAAATTGAAGATAACTTCAAAAAAGCAAGACACGAAATTACAATTACAAAAGAATCTTCTGTTTTATCTACAAAAGCTCTTGCAGCATTTTAATAAACAGATTTTCTGTAAACAATATAACACAGCAATGTGTTTAAAAATTTTATACTCGCATACAGTATAAAAATGAGGTTAGATAGTTAGTAAAGTTTAAAAACGCAAGTTTTAGAAACAGCTCTTTGTGGTTATTGAGCTGTTTTTTTTTGTGCTTTACTTTTTGGTAAAACTCTATTAATACATACTTTATTTATCTGGCTTTATTATTACGAAATTGTAAGACAAAGGTAAATTTACAAATTTGCAAAAACGTTGAAAAATAAAAACCTAATTAACAAAAACGATAAAAATAATTCAAATTTTAACCTATAACGGTTTCGTAAATGAGAATACAGCATATAAATAAGAAAACAGAGTAGCTATTTTTTTTGTAGTCCTTAACTAATTTTACATCAGAGAATTAAACTAATAATTTAAAAACTAACAGTTATGAAAAAGATTTTAAAATTGAGTTTAGTATGTGCAGTACTTTTTACAGGAAGTACATATGCAATTGATGGCAATGAAGATTTTAATCTTCATGTAATAAAAGCAAACGGAAAGCTTATTTCTTTTGCTCTTAACAGAGTACAAAAAGCAAACCTTGCCATTTATGACAAAGACGGATCTCTAATTTACTCTGAAACTGCTTCGGGTAAAGATGGAATATTAAGAACTTTCAGCCTGGAAGAATTTCCAGAAGGAACTTACTTTCTTGAAGCAGAAGATAATCTAAAAAAAGTTAGACACGAAATTACCATTACAGATGCAAAAACAGTTTTATCTGTAAAAGCAGTTTCATCTGTTTACAAAACAGGAGTTTCTGCAAAAAACACTAGCGTAGCAGTACGCTAAAAAGTTATACTTTTCACAAAAGTATAAATAAGGTTAGATAGTTAGTAAAGTTAAAAACGTGATTGTTTTAAAAACAGCTCTTTGTGGTTATTGAGCTGTTTTTTTTTGCTTTTAATCGAAGAAAAAAAATGCATTTTAACTTTTTGAAAAATTATTCTTAATAATTCTGAAAGTGATTTTTTTTATGTTAAAAAAAATTTTAAAAAAGATAAAACCGCAAGTCCCGTATTTACGTACATAGCGTAGACAAAACACAGAAATGGTTTTAATTCAGCATTTTAAACCGCAAAAAAGGTTGTTTTTTTGCTAAAAAATTAAAATTCTATTTGTAGTTTTGACCGTTCCACATTAAGTAATAGAAATAATAATTTAAAAAAAACATGACAAAATTTACCAAAACCGGGTTAGTTGCTGCCTTTTTTTTAGCAACAGTATTTACTTACGCCATTGATGGAAAAGGCGATTATATTTTAAACATTCAAACCGGAAACGGTAAAGTAGTAAGCTTTACACTAGACACGTTTGAACAATCTTCATTTTCTATCTACGACGAAAATCACAATTTACTTTATGCGGGCGAGTCTGCAGCAAACAAATTAGAAGTTTCTAAAACAATTAGTCTTGAAGGTTTTCCTGCAGGAACTTATGTTCTTGAAGTAAAAGCAAACGACAAAGTTGCAAAACACGAAATTAAAGTTGCTGCTAAAAAGGCAAAAACTGTAAAATTAGACGAATCTGTGAACCACAGTCCAGGATTCCGTCGCTAAACCACTTTTTTTGCCCCCTCAAAAAATTAGAAAAGCAGCTTCGTAATACGGAGCTGCTTTTTTATTTATCAGCTGTTTCAATAAGTTTCCAAAACAAGTCTCTTTCCTCGGAAATAACAATTTCTCCAGATTCCTTAAAACTAAATGAATGCGCAAAAGCATACATATAATGAAATAAATCAACGAGTGTGAAACTTTGTTTGAATTCTGGTCTTACTTCGCTGTGATTAGCAAAACAAACATTGGTTTCTAACTGATCTTTTATAAAAATCAAATCCAGAGTCTGCTCAATTTTAAAGAAAAGCGGCGTGTTTATTTCGTGATTTTTAAAAAGGTCTTCAATTTTAAATTGAATTTTATTTTCGCTGAGAGAAATTTTAGAAACAAGATTTTCTAAATCAGTATTTTTATCTAAATCCAGATTTTTTAATGTGCCGATTTTTTCTAAAAAGTCCTGAATTTTCATAATCTTAAAAATAAACCATTTTACAAAAAAAGAAAAGCATCACGCTGTAACGGATGCTTTCATATTTTTTTTAAGATTGCTATTTATTGTTTAGCAGTTTTTCTAAATATTCGTTTTTGTCTTTTTCGGCCTGAAGCAAACGCTCGTAAAGCTTTTTATTTTCTTCGAAAGATTCAACTAATTTGTCTAATGGATTAAAAGTACAATGATTGTTATTTCCAAAATGGCTATTATTTACTGCTTCATTAAAACTATTAAAATAATTAATCATACCATCTTCCGAAAAGTTTTTAATAGCATCAACCGTTACACCAAGTGCTTTTGCAATAGCGATAAGTTTATCTTCATCAATTGTTTCACTATTTTCTAAAATAGAAATCGCCTGCTGGTTTGTTCCTAAAGCCTGCGCCAAAGCTTCCTGCTTCATATCACGAAGTTCACGAATACGGCTTATTTTACGCCCTATATGATTTGGTTTTGTTAGTGTGCTCATAATTCAAAGATAATAATTTAGTGTAAGAATCTGCGAGATGTAAAAAACATATTTAATCGTGTACCAAACACCAAAAATTGATTTGCTACATAAGAATCAATTTCTTTCTTCGCCGAACCAAAACAAAAGTACAATTTTTCTTATAATATTTTTATAAAGTCCAAATTGTAAATCAATTAATTATATGCCAATAAAAAAGAAATACTATGGAAACCAATGAAACTAAAAACTTAAATCGCCTAAAAGAATTAACTGCCTTGTATTTTAAAACCTTAAAACCCGTTAAT
Source organism: Flavobacterium ginsengiterrae (assembly GCF_039539785.1). NCBI lineage: Bacteria > Pseudomonadati > Bacteroidota > Flavobacteriia > Flavobacteriales > Flavobacteriaceae > Flavobacterium > Flavobacterium ginsengiterrae. The sequence continues at coordinate 673,751 of NZ_BAABDU010000004.1, forward strand.
AACAATCAAGATGATTATGTGATACAAATTAAGGTTGCAAATTATTTTGAACTCGGCTGCATCATAACCGATTTGCTAAAACTTTGCATTCTCGCCCTCGATCACGATATGACCAACATCGACAAAAAGAAAAACCAAGCCATAAATGTAAGTTTGATTCTCGAAACGGTTTTGCAGTTTTTCCCTTTAGATGAAATGGAATTTTTGGGGTATGTTGGGGAGGTTTTTGAATAATTGTACTTTAACCAAATAACACACAAACTTGTCATTTCGCCGTAAGGAGAAATCGCACACGAAACTCGACAAAGCAGATCGCCAATCTTCGCAGAATTACTAATTTCGTCTGCTGGCGCGAGCGTCCCGCTCGTGCATTTTAAAGCTATTCTATTTTCATAAACTTTGTTTTCACGAGCGGGACGCTCGCGCTAGCATGGCTAACATGGGATTATCAATTCAAATTATTGATTATTTCAAAAATGTCATTGCATTCATGATCATCAATAAAAGTCATCATCATTTCAATCAAATGATCAATTCTGTAATCGCTTTTTGTTTTATAAAGGCAATCTTGAAAATTACCAACTCTGCAAGAACGACATTGAGCAATCATATTTCCTCTACATTTTTCCTTTAGATCTTTAATCGCAGGGTAAATGGCATTTAAATACCAATATAAATACCATTTACCTTTTGCAATTAATTTTATATTAGTTAAATTAATGTTCAATTCACCTGCAAAATTTTCTAAATCAATCTTTTTACTTTCCAACTTAGGCAAAACATCATCTAGAAAATGCAAAGCCGAAATTCTTGCTGCAGAGAAATCGTAACCTACCTCAGTATGATACCCATCACTGCATGCATTTCTTAAAGCCTCTAAAGAAATCATATAAAGATTGTCCAAACTTTCTGTAAATGAATTTTCTAATAAATGTAAAATTTCATCATCTATTTCTTCATTTATATTATAAGTTATACTACTTACAAGCTGTTTTAAGTTATTCAAAGTTGCAAAATACGTTTCTATTGAATAATGCCTAGTTATAAAAAGACCATTTAGAGTTGGTAAATCTTGCCTAAAATCTCTCACATCTTTATCTATGATACCTATAATTTTATTAACATTTTCAGCTCTTTCAGCATATTTTGGTTGAAGTTTTTGAACACAGGTAATTACACCATTACATCCCTCATAATGATCTTCAAACTCATTAGATTGATACACTTGCACTTTTTTATTAATTCTCTTAGTTAGTGAGTCATAAATTTGAAAATCATCTTTACCTTCGACAATTAATATTGGTTCTTCAATCATTATAGCTGCCGCCATAATATCAAATAAGTCGTATTTCAATCCCATACCTTACACTAATTTTACTAGATAATTAGAATTTTTATGAGAAATTGAAGGACTATGAGTAGCAACAATAATTTGTGAATCAGGACTCAATTCACTAAGTAAAGGTATCAACTCACGTTGCCATACCATATTCAGTGATATCTCTGGTTCGTCTATAATAAAAAAACTTCGATTTCTCCCCATAATTAAAAACAAGGTCAAAAATGTTAGTAAATGTCTTTCACCACTTGATAGTTTATTGAGATTATGAATATTATTTTTACTTATTTCAATAAATGTTTCTTCCTCCGTAACAATTAGTCTTTTATTTCTGTAAAGATGACTGTTAAAAATTTCGATTAATTTACTTATCGATTTTAATTCTACATTCTCTTCTTCTACCTTACCTAATATATTTATTAATAAAACCCTAAATATTTTACTGCCTTCTATTTCCGATGATGGATTTTGTTTATCTAAATAATTCAATAACTTCTTTTGGAGTCCTGATTTATCTAATTTTTCCACTAAGGAAATTAACACATTTCTTTTTTTTTCGATTCTCTCATTGAAGTCTACAGGTAAGTCATAATTAGCTTGTTCCATTTCGATATCAACAGCATTTGATATTGTATTGAAAAATGCATTTTTGACTTTATCTGAAGTAGCTCTTTGACCTGCACGAAATTGCTTTATTATTGATTCTTCTATTTGATTAATTCCTATAAAATCAACAGAAATATGATTTGCGGTATCCCAATCTTCACTAAAAAGATTTTTATTTTTTTTAGTTGGTTTTTTATTATGATCTAGTAAATAATAATAATCGCTCCACTTTATACTTGTATATTTAGAATGCAAACTTTCATCCTCTTCTGAGAAATTTTGTATTACACCTCTATTCACACCAAAAAGTATTGAAGTTTCATTAATTAAATCTTTAATATTATCACCCCAATCTACTTTTTTGCCAATTATTTTTATAGTATTTAATTTAGTTTTCTTTTGATCGAGCAAATATGTAATTTTAACTTCCTTAACATTTTCTTCTAATAAATAGGAGTCATCCTTATTAAAAATTGCATATATTATCTTTAAAAATGTTGTTTTTCCACTTCCATTTTCTCCATAAATAACTGTAATAGGTTCTTTCGAAAAAATAATATTTACTTCTCTATTAGTTTCTTTAAACCCTTTAATATGAATTTCTGTAATTTTTATCATTGGTTATGAATTTGATATCTTATGATTCTTTTATTTAAATAAACAGTAACCTATTGTCTCCATTCATTATACTTTCAAAAATATTTTTTACGCTAATATATACAAACATCTTTTGATAAAATTGAGGAAAACCGTAAAGCACTAAAATTTCCAATCACAAAAACAAAAAAACCTCCCATTTCACATGAGAGGTTTTTATATAAATCTATAAGTACAAAAATTACATATTCCTTCTATACTGCCCGCCAACTTCAAACAACGCCGAAGTAATCTGCCCTAAAGAACAAACCTTTGTAGCTTCCATTAAATAATCGAATAAGTTTTCGTTTTTAATGGCTGCTTCTTTTAACTGGCTTAAATGCTCGTTTACTTTTGCTTCGTGGAAATTATGCAGATTGTCCAACATCGTAATCTGGTATTGTTTTTCTTCTTCTGTGGCACGAATAACCTCAGCCGGAATTACCGTTGGTGATCCTTTAGAACTCAGGAAAGTATTTACACCCACAATTGGGAAATCTCCGTTGTGTTTTAAGGTTTCGTAATACAAACTTTCTTCCTGAATTTTAGAGCGTTGGTACATCGTTTCCATTGCGCCAAGAACGCCGCCTCTTTCTGTAATTCTGTCGAATTCCTGTAAAACAGCTTCTTCAACTAAATCTGTTAATTCTTCGATGATGAACGAACCTTGAATTGGGTTTTCGTTTTTCGCTAAACCTAATTCCTTATTAATAATCAGCTGAATTGCCATGGCTCTACGAACCGATTCTTCTGTTGGTGTTGTAATGGCTTCGTCGTAAGCGTTGGTGTGCAATGAATTACAGTTATCGTAAATCGCATACAAAGCTTGCAAAGTCGTACGAATATCGTTAAAATCAATTTCCTGAGCGTGTAACGAACGGCCAGATGTCTGAATATGGTATTTCAGCATTTGCGCTCTTTCGTTGGCTCCGTATTTCAGTTTCATGGCTTTTGCCCAAATTTTACGTGCCACACGACCAATAACTGAATATTCAGGATCTACTCCGTTTGAGAAGAAGAACGATAAATTTGGTCCGAAATCGTTGATATTCATGCCGCGGCTCAAATAATATTCCACGTAAGTGAAACCATTTGAAAGCGTAAAGGCTAATTGCGTAATTGGGTTCGCTCCCGCCTCGGCAATATGATATCCTGAAATCGAAACCGAATAGAAATTACGAACGTTTTTAGTAATAAAATATTCCTGAACATCACCCATTAATCGCAGCGCAAATTCGGTTGAAAAAATACAAGTATTCTGCGCCTGGTCTTCTTTTAAAATATCGGCCTGAACTGTTCCACGAACTTGTGCTAACGTTTTTACTTTTATTTCGTTATAAACTTCCAAAGGTAAAACCTGATCTCCCGTAACGCCCAAAAGCATTAATCCCAAACCGTTGTTTCCTGCCGGAAGTTCGCCTTGATATTTCGGTCTTTCAATTCCTTTTTCTTTATATAATTTGTTGATTTTAGCCTCAACTTCTTTTTCTAAACCATTTTCTTTAATGTAAATCTCACATTGCTGATCGATTGCCGCATTCATAAAGAAACCTAAAAGCATTGGCGCTGGTCCATTAATCGTCATACTTACCGAAGTCAATGCATGAACCAAATCAAAACCAGAATATAATTTTTTAGCATCATCAAGACAACAGATTGAAACTCCCGCATTTCCAATTTTTCCATAAATATCTGGACGCAAATCTGGATCGTTTCCATACAAAGTCACACTGTCAAAAGCCGTTGAAAGACGTTTTGCAGGCATTCCCGCACTTACATAATGAAAACGTTTATTGGTTCTTTCTGGTCCTCCCTCGCCCGCAAACATTCTCGACGGATCTTCACCTTCACGTTTAAACGGATATAATCCCGAAGCAAACGGAAATTCTCCAGGAACATTTTCCTGTAAATTCCAACGCAGAATATCGCCCCAGCCTTCGTATTTAGGCAACGCAATTTTTGGAATTTGTAAATGCGATAAACTTTCAGAATGTGTTGCGATTTTGATTTCTTTATCACGAACCTTAAAACTGTAAACCGGATTTTTATATTTCGCTACTTTATCTGCCCAATTCAGGATAATTTCCCAATTGTACGGATCTAAATCCATTTTTACCTTATCAAACTGATTAAGTAAAAGATTTAAAAAGATTCTATTTTCATCGTTTTCCTGAAATCCTCCAGATAAAACTGTAGAATCGTCGATTCCTGCTTTTGTAATCTGCGGTACTTTTCCAGAAACTGATTCTATGGTTTTAAAAATTCCGTACAATTTCTGAGCTACTTTTTGCTGCGCAATTGCCGTTTCATCATAATTTCTGTTATTTTCGGCAATTTCAGAAAGATAACGAGTTCTTCCCGGCGGAATCACGAATATCTTTTCGCTCATTTCTTTGGTGATTTCAAAAGTCGATTTCAAGTCAGAATCGGTTTTTTCAGCCACTTTATCCATAATCGCTTTATAAAGCGTGTTCATTCCCGGATCGTTAAACTGCGAAGCAATCGTTCCGAAAACCGGCATTTCATCAGGATTTTTGTCCCAAAGATTATGGTTTCTTTGATATTGTTTTTTTACATCGCGAAGAGCGTCTAAAGCACCGCGTTTATCAAATTTATTTAAAGCTACTAAATCGGCAAAATCAAGCATGTCGATTTTCTCCAATTGTGTTGCGGCACCAAATTCCGGCGTCATTACATATAAAGAAACATCAGAATGATCCATAATTTCAGTATCTGACTGACCAATTCCTGAAGTTTCCAGAATAATCAAATCGTATTTTGCGGCTTTTAAAACCTGAATCGCTTCGGCTACATATTTAGATAAAGCCAAATTCGACTGACGTGTCGCAAGCGAACGCATATAAACTCTTGGATTATTAATCGCATTCATACGGATTCTGTCTCCTAAAAGTGCTCCTCCTGTTTTTCTTTTCGAAGGATCGACAGAAACTAATCCGATTGTTTTTTCTGGAAAATCAATTAAAAAACGGCGGACCAATTCGTCAACCAAAGAAGATTTTCCGGCACCACCCGTTCCTGTAATTCCCAAAACCGGAATTTTAGAATTGGCATTACTTTCATGTATTTTATCAAAAACTGGCTTAGCAATTTCAGGGAAATTTTCTGCGGCAGAGATTAAACGCGCAATGGCTGTTGGCACTTTATTTTCAATATGATCGATTTCTCCGTTTAATTTGTCTCCAATCGGGAAATCTGATTTTTCAACCAAATCATTAATCATTCCCTGCAAACCTAACGAACGACCGTCATCTGGAGCATAAATTCTCGTAATACCATATTCATGTAATTCTGAAATTTCGCTTGGCAGAATTACACCGCCTCCGCCTCCAAAAATCTTAATATGCCCTGCCCCTTTTTCCTTAAGCAAGTCATACATATATTTAAAGTATTCATTGTGTCCGCCTTGGTACGATGTCATGGCAATGGCGTTAGCATCTTCCTGTATGGCGGTATTTACCACTTCTTCTACACTTCGGTCATGACCTAAGTGAATCACTTCTACTCCTGTTGACTGAATAATACGACGCATAATATTGATCGCGGCGTCATGTCCGTCAAAAAGTGAAGCTGCTGTTACAATTCTTACTTTATTTTTAGGATTATATGGTATTTGTTGTTCCATTTTATGAATATGATAATTTTAAGCGACCAATTTACAAAATATTTTAATATTTGTTTATAGTTCTGTGTTTATGTTTTTAAAAATAAATCGATTTCGTGAACCAAAAGGGTAACAATTTTACTAACTAATTGATTTATACCATATAAACCTACTATATGGCAATTTTGAAAAATCTATATTAAATAAAGAAACACGTTTTAAGCATCCCTAAAGTAATTTAGCATTGTAGAAAAGCCCCAAATTTTTACCCTGAACTTTAATGAGAAAGTGACAACGTAAATGGAAAAGTAACAACGTAAAAATTTAAAAAATGAAAACATTTAATTTATTCACCGTAATTTTAAGTTTGAGTTTTTTTGTATCATCTTTTAACAGAATTGAAAAAACAAATTCTTTATATAAAAAAACTCCAGCTGCAACAAAAGTTTACAATAATACAGATTCAGATGTAGACAAAATTTCAAATGATTTCTTTAAAAGATATTCTGATTTAAAGAAATACAAATCAGATGTAATGTCATTATACAAAACCAGAACACTTGGCAGTATTTGGTTTGACGAAGATGAAGTTAACGAATTTGGCTCTGTATTATATGAAAAAGCAAAAAAAACAAATGACCTTGTAATTCCTTACCAAAAAGAAATTGATCAATTGTTTGATTCTTCATCAGAAAACAATCTTTCAAGAACCGATGCTGATATGCTTTTAAGTTCTTTATATGTATTGTACACTAAAAAAAGTAATGCTGACAAGAAAAGATTATCTTATGATGCCATGCTGAAAGATTTTCTAAACTACAGCACCATTGAAGAAGCTACTGCAAAAGTAGAAGACGACGGAAACTTATACGATCAGTATTATAAACTGCAGGCCGCTCTAAAACAATACAAAAAACTTGAAAAATCAAGTAAATGGAAACCTATCGTAACCGAAATGCCTTATAAAGATTTACGTCCGGATGCAGTTTCGAGTACTATTGCGCAAGTAAGAACTCGTTTATATTTATTAGGCGATTTAAAACAAGATTCTAAAAGCGATTTTTATGATCGTGAATTAATGGACGGGGTTATGAAATATAAAGTTCGTAATGGTTTTAAACCTAATTACATTTTGCAGGAAGAACATATTAAAGAAATGAATATTCCGGTTTCAGATAAGGTTAAAACCTTGATGCTGAACATGGAAAGAATTCGAGCTATTTCGCCTCAATTAGTTAATAATGACGAGTTTGTAATGGTAAATGTGCCTTCTTATGAATTGATTTATGTAAAAAACGGAAAAATTGTATTGACATCAAGCGTATTCGTAGGTTCACCTTTAACTAAAACTTCGATTTTTAATGGAGAAATTGACCGAATTGTTTTTAGCCCTTACTGGACAGTTCCGCAAAGTATTGTTCAAAATGAGTTAAGATCTAAAATCGCTTCAGATCCTAATTATCTGGCAGAAAAAAACATGGAAGTTATAAATGGTCAGGTAAGACAAAAACCAGGTCCGGAAAATTCTTTAGGATTAGTAAAATTCATGTTCCCTAATAAAGAGGATATTTATATGCACGATACACCATCTAAAACTTTATTCGATTTCGAAAAAAGAACTTTCAGCCACGGCTGTATCAATGTAAAAATGGCGAAAGAATTAGCCGTTGCCATGCTGGCAGATTATCCGGAATGGACTCAGGCAAAAATAGATAAAGCTATGGCAGGTAAAGTAGAAAATAGTTTTAAATTGTCTAAAAAAGTACCAATCTATATTACCTACTTTACTTCACTTGTAAATGAAAACGGAGAAATTGGTTTCTTTCAGGATGTTTATGAAAAAGATGCTGAATTAAATCAGGAAAAATTGCCTGTCGCAGCAAACTAATTTATTTATAAAATAAAATTAATCGGAAACTCAGTTAATGGGTTTCCGATTTTTTTTCTGCAAAAAATAGCTTAATCTATTATTTTTAAAACTTATAGGAGCAAAAAAACAGTTACCGTTTTTGGAACTTTGCAAAATATTATACCATTATTTATTATTTTAAATTTTTACTAATGAAAGCAAATAATACAGAAGGTCTAACAATGTTTGAAATAAACGTATTAGTGCAGCAAGGCGGCCGATTTGTAATTTTTCCGAATACTATTTCAAAAATTTTTAAAAATTTTAAACGTTCCAATATCTATTTTGTTCGTCCAGAAGAAAATACTTTTAAATATGCACTGAAACATTGCTTTTTAAATTTAACTGTAAGCTGGAAAACATTTCCGTGGGGACCAGTCTATGTCATAAAATCATTGTATTATTTAATAAAAGGTGGAAAAGATTATACCCAGACTATTCTGGAACATTTAAATAGAAATAATCCTTCTTATAATCCTGATATAAAATTTTTGAAATATAATTAAGTTCCAGACTTCATCTTAAATTATGAAGAATAATTGTATATTTCGGAACTTATAAAATCTTCAATTTATTTTTACTCATGCAGGATAATCACTATCAGCCTCAAAAAAATTGGTGGGACAGAAACTGGAAATGGTTTGTTCCAACCGGATGCCTTAGCTTTATAGTACTTGTTGGACTTTTTATTGCGTCTGTATTTTTTGGCATAACTTCGATGATGAAAGATTCTGATGCTTTTAAAGAATCTATGCTTGCAGTACAAAATAACAAATTGGTGATCGAAAAATTAGGAAGTCCAATTGAAAGTGATGGAATGATTTCGGGAAAAATCAGCACCAATAACGATTCTGGAAATTGCGATCTTCAAATTCCGATAAAAGGCCCAAAAGGAACAGGAACCTTATTTGTTGTGGCCGATAAAAGAGGTAAATGGAAATACCGCGAAATGTCCGTTTATATTAAAAATACAGAAGAAGAAATTGATCTACTTCAAAAATAAAAAGCAGCTTAACCAATACCATTTTTAATGAAATCCTTTTTCTTTTTATTCACAGGACTTTTTCTGTGCATTTCTTCATTTGCACAATCAGCCGGAAATTATCAAAAGTATGCTGATAAAATAAAACAGTTTTCAAAACCCTGCCGAATTTTACACAATAATATTGATGCAGAAGGAAATGGAGACATTGAGTTTACGAATGCACAAAAACAAATTCTTCGTTTTAGAGTTCAAAATAAAAAACCGCAGACAGCATCTTGTAATATTACTTTTGAAATTTACTATTATAAAAATAATTTTCTAACAAAAATTGAATCTATAGACAGAAATGGTAATTTAATTGGATGTAATTTAAGATTACGCGGCGAAGCTGTTACAGAATACATTATTGAAAAACCTGATGTATATCTCCAAAAAAAGAAACTAATTGATGAGGCTGAAGGAAACATCGAAATGAAAGATGACAGCAGAGAAAAAATCATCCGCGTGCAGTTTTTTGATGCTAATAATCAGCGAATAGCAGAACTCGTGCCTACTTACATTTCGTCTAAAGAATATTGGCAGTATACTATTCGAATGTCCTGGCCTTAGCCTTTTTTTAAATGCTGGGTTTTTAAAAGACTAAGTTTGTTAGTGTTAAGTTTACAACAAAATGTTACTTCGCAATAAATAAAATTTTGGCTTTATTTTTGAATAAATACTACATTTGAAACTTAAACAAATCCCCACTAATGAAAAAGATTTTATTATTAGCCATTACATTTTCACTTACCTCTTGTGCACAGGTACCACAAATTTTAAATCAATTACCACAGCTTTCATCACAAATTCCGGGAGTTGGAGGCGTTGACATTGCTGCTGGTTTAAAAGAAGCTCTAAATAAAGGAATTACAGTTCAAGTAAGTAAATTAACCGCTGTTGATGGTTTTTATAAAAATGAAGCCGTAAAAATTTTAATGCCTGAAGAATTACAAAAAGTTGATGCCACTTTAAGAAAAGTAGGTCTTAGCTCTCTTGCCGATGAAGGTATCAAAATGCTAAACCGTGCTGCCGAAGATGCTGTAAAAGAAGCTACCCCAATATTTGTTTCGGCTGTAAAAAATATGTCGTTTACAGATGCTAAAAATATTCTTTTAGGAAATGACAGTGCAGCAACAAGCTATTTACAAGGAAGTACAACTACTGCTTTATACGGAAAATTTAATCCGGTAATTAAAAGTTCTTTTGAGAAAGTAGGTGCCGATGTGGTTTGGAAAAATATCATTACAAAATACAACACAATTCCTTTAGTTAAAAAAGTAAACCCTGATTTAACTGATTATACAACAAATCAGGCATTATCAGGTGTTTTTAAAATGATTGCTGTTGAAGAAAAAGAAATCCGAAATAATATCAGCGCAAGAACAACTCCCTTATTAAAAAGTGTTTTTGCAATGCAGGACGGAAAATAAATTTTCCTATGTTTCTATGCTGAGATACTAAGCATCTTAGAGACTGACTAATAAAAAAACAACCAAAAATGCAAAAAATAACCATTTTAATTCACTGTAAAGATCAAAAAAATATTATCGCATCAGTGACTACATTTATTGCCCAAGTTGAAGGAAACATTACCTACATTGACCAGCACGTTGATGTCGAACAAAATGTTTTCTTTATGCGATTGGAATGTGAATTTACAAATTCTCTAATCACGCTTGAAAGTTTCAAAGAGGATTTTGACAAAACTCTTGCGTCGAAATTTGATATGTCATGGGACTTGTACAATCAGGAACAAAAACCAAAAATGGCTTTGTTTGTATCCAAATACGATCACTGTTTGTTTGATATTTTAGGACGATACAGCGCAGAAGAATTAAATGTTGAAATTCCGGTTATTATAAGCAATCATAATGATTTGCGATCGATTGCTGAACGTTTTGATATTCCGTTTCATTGTGTGCCTTTTACCAAAGATAACAAAGAAGAAGGCGAAGCAAAACAAATTGAACTGCTAAAGAAATACGATATTAATTTTATCGTTCTGGCGCGTTATATGCAGATTATTACGCCTAAATTAATTGAACTTTACGAAAACAGAATTATCAATATCCACCATTCGTTTTTACCAGCCTTTCCGGGTGCAAAACCATATCATTCAGCGTTTAAGCGTGGTGTAAAAATTATTGGAGCAACAAGCCATTATGTTACAGAAGAATTAGATGAGGGTCCAATCATCGAGCAGGATATTGCACGCGTTTCTCATATTCACTCTGTTGAAGATTTCATCATGAAAGGACGAGATCTGGAGCGTATCGTGTTAGCAAGAGCCATTAAATTACACGCAGAACGCAAAACAATGGTTTATAGCAATAAGACAGTGGTTTTTTCTTAATTTAGTGACAAAGGTCCAAAGTAACAGAGAGACAAAGTTTATTGAATAACTTTAAATCCCTTTTCTCAAACATAAAACCCCGATAAGTTTTTACAAACTTATCGGGGTTACTTTTATTATTCCAGTCCAAACTTTGAACCTTTGTTACTATGTCACTTTGAACCTTTAAAAAAACTTATCTCACCACAATTGCCAATCTTGGATCATCAAAAGCATTTACTTCATCCATTGTCATTCCTAGTGCATTTGCTACACCTGCTCCATAAGCTGGATCTGCTTTGAAGCAGTTTCTAATATGACGAACCTGAATAAATTTCTGCGCACCGCCAACTTGTGCCGCTGTATTTTTAAACAACAATTGTTTTTTCTCATCGGTTAATAAACGGAATAATAATCCAGGCTGTGTGAAATAGTCGTTATCATCATCTCTAAAATTATGTGCCCAGGCATCGCCATGCAGTTTTAATGGCGGTTCTTTAAATTCAGGCTGTTCCTGCATTTCTCCAAAACTGTTTGGTTCATAATGTTTTTTAGATCCGTTATTTCCATCTACACGCATTGCTCCGTCTCTGTGGAAAGTATTATAAGGACATCTTGATGAGTTTACCGGAATTTGGAAATTGTTTACTCCTAAACGATATCTGTGTGCGTCTCCGTAAGAGAATAAACGCGCCTGAAGCATTTTATCAGGAGAGAAGCTGATTCCCGGAACTACGTGTGCCGGATTAAATGCTGCCTGCTCTACTTCGGCAAAATAGTTTTCCGGATTTTTGTTTAGTTCAAATTCTCCAACCGGAATTAATGGAAAATCACTTTTTAACCAAACTTTAGTTAAATCAAAAGGGTGAAAACGATAATTTTCGGCTTGTTCTTCAGTCATGATTTGAACAAACATTTTCCATTTAGGGAAATTTCCTTCTTCAATAGCATCAAATAAATCACGCTGGTGGCTTTCTCGGTCACCACCTACTAATTTTGCAGCTTCTTCATCAGAAAGATTTTCAATTCCCTGCTGCGTTACAAAATGAAATTTTACATAATGTCTTTCATTTTGTCTGTTTATAAAACTAAATGTATGACTTCCAAATCCGTGCATATGTCTGTATGAACTTGGAATACCTCTGTCGCTCATTACAATAGTAACCTGATGTAAAGCCTCTGGCAATAATGTCCAAAAATCCCAATTATTATCAGCACTTCTTAAGTTGGTTTTTGGATCACGTTTTACGGCATGATTCAAATCAGGAAATTTCATTGGATCTCTAAAAAAGAATACCGGCGTATTATTTCCCACTAAATCCCAATTTCCTTCATTAGTATAAAACTTCAAAGCAAAACCTCGAATATCTCTTTCAGCATCAGCAGCGCCTCTTTCTCCGGCAACAGTAGAAAAACGGGCAAACATTTCTGTCTTTTTACCAATTTCCGAAAATATATCGGCTCTGGTATATTTCGTGATATCGTGTGTTACTGTAAATGTACCATAAGCTCCAGAACCTTTAGCGTGCATTCGTCGTTCCGGAATTACCTCACGATCAAAATGAGCCATCTTTTCTAAAAACCAAAAATCCTGTAATAAAACAGGTCCTCGAGGACCGGCTGTTTGAATGTTTTGGTTGTCTGGGACTGGAGTTCCCGTAGCGGTTGTTAATTTTTTGTTCGAATCCATATTGCTAATTTTTAATGTTTTATCAAATATACAAACTTATTCGCAGCATATTCATAAACAAAATTGATTGTTATTATGTTTTAATAACCAAAAATTATTTAACGCTGCAGAAAGCTCAGAAAGAAGTTTTGATAAATCTTAACTTATGGTCAACAAAGTAATAACAAAACCTTAACAGCATAAGATTGATATATGTCGGACATTTGTAATGTAATAAACTGGTTATTTATTATTTTGGTTTTGGTTAGTTAAATGATGCCGGCATCTTCGAGATGCCGGCATTCTTTTTTTATGAAAGTCTAGTTTATTTTGTTTCAGATTTAATGTTTCTCAGCGAATATTTTAACTTATGGTCAACAAAGTAATAACAAAATTCTAACAGCTTATCATTGATTTATGTCGGACATTTGTAATGTAATAAACTGGTTATTTATTATTTTGGTTTTGGTTAGTTAAATAAATGCCGGCGTCTTCGAGATGCCGGCATTCTTTTTTTTGTATTAGTTTGGTTTATTAAGTTTCAGGTTTAAAGTTACTTTACTTTTAATATAATTTTTAACGCAAAGAACGCAAGGTTTTTTATCTATGAAACTTTATAAAACACAAAGTTCGCAAAGCTTTATTTAAACTTTGCGAACTTTGCGTAAACCTTCGCGAACTCTGCGGTTAAATCAACATCATGATTAAATTACATAACGTAAAAACTTGAAACAAAGAAAACTTAACACTAATTTTTAAGCCTTTCATGAAGCAATTTAAAATAAGTAAAAGCTTTTAAAAGTCGGCTGCCGTGCCAGGAGAACATTTCACCGTCTACAAAAACGGTTTTGGCGTGATGTGTAAAACGTCCAATTTCAAAAGCGTCTTCTTCTTTAAAAGGATATGGTTCAGAAGAAAGAAAAACAATATCAGGATCGCCTTCTAAACGCATTTTCTTTAATTCGATTTCAGGATAACGGCCTTTATCTTCGTAGATATTTTTAAAATGATTCAGCTTTAATAATTCATTTATATAGGTATCATTTCCCGCAACCATGTATGGATTTTTCCAAATAAAATAAGCTGCTTTTTTTTCTTTTATATCTTGAATATAATTTTTAAAATCATTCAGGGCAAAAGTCAATTTGTTATTCCATTTTTGAGCCTCAGTTCTGCAATTAAATAATTGCCCGAAATCTGAAATCATTTGAAAATTATCTTCAACAGAAACAATATTCGTAACCCAAACCGGACAGATTTCCTGCAGCTGTTTTACAATTTCTTCTGTGTTTTCTTCTTTGTTGCAAATGATAATATCCGGCTGAAGGAGTTTTATTTTTTCAAAATGAATTTTCTTCGTCCCGCCAACAATCTTTTTAGTGGATTTAAAATGAAACGGATGGACACAGAACTTCGTAATTCCGATGATTTTTTCTTCCAAACCTAAATCATATAATAATTCGGTTTGTGAAGGCACGAGCGAAATAATACGTTTTGGAGTATTTTCAAATGAATGTTTTGTACCAAGTTGATCTGTAAATTGTTTCATTTATCTCGAATGTATTTTAACCGCAAAGTTCGCAAAGATTTACGCTGTAAACGCAAAGTTTTTTCTTTGCGAATCTTGCGAAAAACCTTAGCGAACTTTGCGCCTAATATATTTATAAAGTTCTTTAAAACTTAGTATTAATAATCTCTTCCATTTCTTTCTGCACTTTCAAAGCTTCTTCTCTTGCTTTTTCTGCAAAATCAGTTCCTTTAGATGCGTAGATAATAGCTCTTGCTGAGTTTACTAATAATCCAATTTTATCGTTCATTCCGTATTTACAAACTTCAGATAAACTGCCGCCTTGCGCGCCAATTCCCGGAACTAATAAAAAACTATCCGGAACAATTTTTCTTATATCTGCAAAATATTCGGCTTTTGTAGCGCCTACAACATACATTAAGTTCTGACTGTTTTTCCATGTTTTAGAGGTTTCTAAAACTTGTTTGTATAATTCTGTTCCGTTTGTATTTAAAGTCTGGAAATCAAAAGCACCTTCGTTTGAAGTTAAAGCTAACATAATAGTATGTTTGTTTTCGAAAGCCAGAAAAGGTTCAACAGAATCTTTTCCCATATAAGGAGCAACGGTTACACTGTCAAAATTTAAATCTTCAAAAAAAGCTTTAGCATACATGCTCGAAGTATTTCCAATATCGCCGCGTTTAGCATCGGCAATGGTAAAAATATCAGGATAATTTTCGTTGATATAATTTATTGTTTTCTGCAAAGACATCCATCCTTTTATGCCGTATGCTTCAAAAAAAGCAGTGTTTGGTTTATATCCTACGGTCAAATCGTGAGTAGCATCGATTATGGCTTTATTAAATTCAAAAATAGGATCTTCTGTATCTAATAAATGCTGCGGAATTTTGTTTAAATCAGGATCTAAACCAACGCATAAAAATGATTTTTTTTGAAGAATTTGTTCGTGTAGTTGTTGTGTTGTCATATTGTTTTTTTAGGACTTCTGTTTCAAAGAAATAGTTCTTTTTAAAAAGTATGCAAAAATAAAAAAAGCCACTCAATTAAGAGTGGCTTTTGATGATATATTATGTACAGATTATAAATTGCCTAAATAAACAATTTCTGTTCTTCTGTTTTCTGCTCTTCCAGAAGCTGTTTTATTAGATTTAACCGGTTTAGTAGCTCCGTATCCTTTAGAAGTTAAATTAGCAGGATTTACTCCTTTTTCAATTAAAAGATCCATTACTACTTTTGCTCTTTGCTCAGATAATTTCTGATTTACTTTTGCATTACCAACATTATCAGTATGTCCGTTAATTGCAAATTTAGCATTTGGATAATTTTTCAGGATTTCTTTAATAGCATCTAATCTTCCAGATGTTTCTCCCATTTTAGCATCGCTTAAAGTTGCTTTTCCGGTTGTAAAGAAAATTGATTTTGCTTCCATTTTTAATTGTGCCAATGTTTCTTTAGTAACTTTTGGACAACCTTTATTATCTGCTGGTCCATATACTAACGGACAATCGTCATCTTTATCTAAAACACCGTCTTTATCAGCATCTAAACTTGGACAACCTTTGTTTTCTGCTAAACCAGCTTCATTAGGACAAGCATCATCTTTATCTAAAATTCCGTCTCCGTCTGTATCCGGCCATGGACAACCTTTGTTTTCTACCGGACCTGCAACTGCTGGACATGCATCTACGTTATCTAATAAAGTATCACCGTCAGAATCTTTCCAAGGACATCCTTTGTTTTCTTTTGGTCCGGCAACATCAGGACAGGCGTCATCTTTGTCAAAAACACCATCTTTATCAGTATCCGGCCAAGGACATCCGTTATTTTCTACAGGACCAGCTACTTTTCTGCACGCGTCATGTTTGTCAATTACACCGTCTCCGTCTGTATCTTTAAATTGTTTTTCGTAAACCGGAATTTTCATCCCTAAATGAAAATCAGCTCCTTTTGATTCTTTAGAAACTAAATTGCTCAAAATTGATCCGGAACCAATAAAGAAAACACCAGCACGTAAACCAGCTCCAGCCTGCATACCGCTGTACTCCATATAACTTACAGGAAGATAAAAACTAAACCATCTGCTTTCGTAACGAGGCGTTAAAGTAATTCTGTCTGCGATTCCGTATGAGTTTAATTTATTTTCAGAAACCATACTGATGTCTCCGTTAAGATTCAAATAGAATTTATTGTACATATTCCAGTCAACATCAGCGTGAATAGCTGTCGGCAAATTCGTTTTTACACCTTTTGTGCTAGAAACTTTTGTATAATGCTCGTTTAAAAATTCATATAAATCATCGGCATCATCAATCATTTGCTGTGTTACAAATCCATTTACATTATAAGTATCAATTTTTGAATTTTTATAATTAATAGATCCAATATCAGTTACAGATAATCCAAAACGTAATTTGTATTTGTTTAAATCTCTAAAGTTATTATCGGCAGGTTTTGCTTTCTTAAGATCATATTTTTCATAATCTGGTCTCCATTCGTACACTAATCCAAAATCAAAACCAAATCCGCGTGAAGCTGCATCAAAATCATAATCTTCATTATTTTCCCAATCCTGGCTTCCTCCTATTGAAATTTCTCCTGTAGAAACTAATCTTCCGTCTTTTGGGTTTGCTGTATTTTCAACAAAAGCAACGCTTACACCTTTTCCCTGAACATAAGCGTTTGCTCCGCCCTGAAGATATTTAGCTGTTAAACCTCCTTTTAAAAAGTGCTGATTGTTTTGGTATAAAACCGCGGCATACGAAATACCAACTTCTCCCCATCCGTTTGCAGATGCATTTGGACTTCCTAAGTTGTAATTAAAACTGTCGGATTTATCTAAACCGTCTTTTACCTGATCGATAAGATATCCGTTTAATTTGTTAACATTGGCAATAGATCTTGCTCTTGTAAATACTGCAATAGTATGTTTTGGAGCAATATTAAACATAAACGACGGTCCCATAATATCAAAATTAACTAACCCGTTGTTAGCATTTTTTGGGCTTACTTTTGACTGGGTGTCAAAATCATATCCGTCTTTGTAAACATCAAAAAGTTTAACCCCGTATAAATCGTTCTGAACAGAACCACTAATAGAGAATAAATTAATATCAGTTTTAAAACGAGAATCGGCAATAGAAGCCGGATTAAAAAGTACACTCTGAACTCCTGCATAATTGTCATGAAAATAACCCATATAGGATTGTGCTTCGGCTTGTAAAGAGGTAATTAAAAAGAATAAAATAAGTAATAGTTTCTTCATTAAATTTTTGGGTTTTAGAGTTTAAGTTGGCGGCAAAACTACAATATTCAAAGCATAAAAATGTTACGTAAACATTGAATTGATGTAACATCTTTGCTTAATTATGTAAGAATTTCAGAGCGCTTGTTTTATACTTTTGAATTACACCCAATAAATCAGACAATTATGACTCCAAATATCGGAATAACAAGCGCAAATTTAAAAAAGAGCTCCGCCATATTAGCCACGATTTTATCTAACGAAATGACACTTTATGTAAAAACAAGAAAGTTTCACTGGAATATTTCAGGAAACAGTTTTATGGAATTGCATAAATTATTTGAAGAACAATACCGAATTCTGGAAGCTCATATTGATGAAGTTGCAGAAAGAATCAGCCAGCTTGGAGAAAAAACAATTGGCACCATGAAGGAGTTTATCGATAACTCGACTCTTAAGGAATCTCCTAAAGAATATGCTTCGCAAAAACATATGCTGGAAGAACTTTTAGAAAATCATGAACAATTGGTTACTGAATTTAGAGATTATATTCCGGTTTTTGAAAAAGAAACCAACGATGCCGGATCTGCTGATTTTGTTACGGGATTACTGCAGGAGCATGAAAAAATGGCCTGGATTTTAAGACGCTATCAGGTTTAAGAAAAACAACAAAATGTGAATTATGCAGCGTAATATAAAATTGATGTAAAACAATATTTAAAAACAAACTGCAATTTTACACTACATTAAAATGAATACAAACAAAAAACGCGAATCATGAATACTACAGAGATAAAAGGAAACTGGAATGAGTTAAAAGGAAAACTAAAGCAAAAATATGCTGAACTGACAGATGATGATTTAATGTTTGCTGAAGGAAAAGAAGACGAAATGTACGGAAGACTTCAGCAGAAACTGGGAAAAACTAAAGAGGAATTTCATCAGATTCTATCAGATTTGTAGTCCTTAAGACTCAATCAGGAAATACCGTCTAGTAACTAAATATTAGACGGTATTTTTTTGAAAGTTCACTATTTTGTGTTCTGTTTAACATTTATTTTAAAATCTTTAAACGCTATAACCACAAATAAATTAATTATCTTTAACCAAAATTTTCTATAAAATGAAACTATTTATAAAGTTTGACATTAATACCATTTGCTCACTTTATCTAAAACAAAATCTGGAACAAAATAATATAAATTTTACCAGTTTGGGTTTTGGAGAAATTGAAATTGATGATAATATTGATGCCGAGGCGCTCGAAACTTTAAAGAATAATCTAAGTCCATGCGGATTTGAAGTAGTTGAAAATCAGAAAAGTGTTTTAGTACAAAAAATAAAAGATGCCATAATTGAATTAGTTTTTATGGAAGACAGCAACAACTATAAAAGTTCTGTTTTCTTAGCCGAAAAACTAAATCACAGTTATGGTTATTTGTCTAATGTATTTTCGGAAGTAACCTATTCTTCTATCGAAAATTTTATTATTTTACAGAAAATTGAAAGAGCGAAACAGCTGATCATTATAAACGAAATGAGTTTAACTGAAATCGCATTCTTACTAAATTATTCGAGTGTTGCACATTTAAGCACACAATTTAAAAATACGACAGGAATAACCCCGTCTGCATTTCAAAGGATAATTAAGAAACGAAGAGAAAATTTAAAATAAAAAACCTAAATACCATACTAAAATGCAGAAAAACGCATTAAATATATTACTGGCTGATGATGATGAAGATGATCGTCTTTTTTTTAAGGATGCTTTTGAAGAAATCAAAATACAAACCAACGTCGAATTTGTTCACGACGGGATGCAATTGATGGATTATTTATTAGACTCTAACAATAAACTGCCGGATATTTTATTTCTGGATTTAAATATGCCGAAGAAAACAGGTAAAGAGTGTTTAATTGAAATTAAAAAAACAGAGCATCTTAAAAATATAATTATTGCAATCTACTCTACTTCTTCTTCTGAAGAAGATATTGAAGATACTTTTATTCAGGGCGCGAATATTTATATCAAAAAGCCAAGTGATTTTAATACTCTCAAAAAAATAATTAATGAAGTCGTGACCGTAAACTGGCACTATCATACCTCTGGGTTAAACCGTGATAATTTCCTGCTCCGACTAAAATAAAAATAATAGTATACCAATGAAATGGATACCAAATTTTAATTCTTCAAACTCTTTGAGAGTTATTTTTGTAATCGCAGTTTTCATTCTGTTATTTCTATCTTCAATTGCTTACAAACATAATCAGGACTTGAACGAATCAAGTAAGATTGTTATGCATACGTACGAGATTAACATTCAGCTCGAACGATTAATGTCGGCAATAAAAGATGCCGAAACAGGCCAGAGAGGTTATATTATTACCAGAAACGCACGTTTTTTAACTCCGTATATTTATTCGAGAGACAAAGTAAATACGTCGTTTATTACATTAAAAAAATTAACTGCTGACAACCCAACGCAGCAGGAAAATCTTCGAAAGTTATTTAAACTCATCATTCAGCGTTTTGTTTCTTTTGAAAATTGTTTAAAATACAGCGATCCCAAAACATATGATAAACGAAAACTCGACAATCATATGTTTGGAGGACGAATCCTGATGGAAAACATTCGTTTTAAAGTAGACGAAATGAACGACATCGAAAAAACGTATCTCAAAAACAGACTTAAAATTTACGATGACGAAATCTCGTTAAGTCCGCTTTTCTCTATTTCTTTATTCTTAACGGCACTATTTTTTATTTTACTGGCCTATAGACAAATCAGTAAAGATTTCCAGCGCTTAAAGATTTTCAACAAAAAGCTTTTAATTTCAAACGGATTAATTGCAGAATCTGAAGCGATAGGAAAGTTCAGCACCTGGCAATGGGATCTGGATGCTAATAAAATAGATTATTCAGACAATCAATATCGATTATTAGGCCACGAACCTGGAGCATTTGTTCCGGTTAGGGAAAGTTTTCTGGATTTTGTTCATCCAGACGATAAAGAAACTGTTGCCAATTCTATAGACGGAATTATCAAAAACAAACAACTGCCTTTTGTTTACTACAAAATATTACTTCCAAATCACGAAATCAGATATTTTAAATCGACAGGTAAATTATTGACAGACCAGCAGGGAAGCAAAATTTTACTGGGAATTAATTTTGATATTACTGATGAGCATTTGCTAAATATAGAATTGCAGGAACGTAATAAAGAACTTGAAAAAAGTAATAAAGAACTGGCTTCTTTTAATCACGTGGCAAGTCATGATTTACAGGAACCGCTTAGAAAAATTCAGACTTTTATTTCGAGAGTTTCAGATGCAGACAAAGCAGTTATGTCGCAAAGTGCCCGGGATTATATTACAAAAATTGAAGTTTCGGCAAAAAGAATGCGTGTTTTAATTGATGATTTGCTTTTATTTTCAAGAACAAATACCACGAAGAAGGAATTCATTAAGATGAATTTAAATGAACTGATGGATAATGCAGAGGCTGAATTGACTGAATTTATTGAAGAAAAGAAAGCTATGATTAAAGCTTCAAAACTGCCAAAGCTTTCTGTTATTCCATATCAAATCGAACAGCTTTTTATTAACCTGATCGGGAATTCATTAAAATACAGCAGACCTGATGTTGATCCTGAAATTTCTATAGAAAGCACAAAAGTTAATGCAGCTGATTATCCAGAAGTATTAGATCAGAATATTAAGAAGTATCATAAAATAACTTTTACTGATAACGGAATGGGATTTGATCCTCAGTTTAAGGAAACAATCTTTATTTTGTTTCAGCGTCTGCACTCAAAAACTGATTATCCCGGAACCGGAATTGGCCTTGCAATTTGTAAGAAAATCGTAGACAACCATAAAGGTTATATTATGGCCGACAGCGAACTTAATAAAGGGTCTGTTTTTACCATATTTTTACCAGATTAAACTTCGGCAGCGCCTTAAAATACTACACCTTAAAACGTTATATAAATTCTTTATGGGAATTATATAACGTTTCTTTTTTATGCTGTAAAGCAAAACGTTGTATTCGTTAGCATCTTTGTAATGTAATACTTTATGAAGTAATAATGAAAGCAAACCCCGTACTGAAAGCGACAATTTTTAAAGTACTTTTTTTATTGATTATACTATGTGTTTCATCATGCAAAAAAAATAATTCGATAGAAAGTACATTCAAAAAAAATGAAGCTTTTACAAAAAATGAAGAAGAAGAAACAATCGCCTTCTTTTTTATTGAAACGGCAAATGTTGGAAAAACCATTATTTCAAAAAGTCAAATTGCACAACAAAAAAGTTCAGAAAATTCAATAGTGATTTTAGGTAAAAAAATCGAAAGCCATCAAAATCAGCTTTTGCAGGAAGTAACAGAGTTAGCAAATAAAAAACTGCTTATTATATCTGAAATAAATGCAACACACAGACGAGATACTTACGAATTGATTACCGCAAATTCGTCAAATTTTGACAAAGTTTATTTGAATTCTATGAAAAAATGCCTCGAAGAGCAGATTAGATTATTAGAAAACGTTTCGAAAGAAACCAACGATAAAATAATTTTAAAATTAGTATTGAAGTATTTGCCTGAACAGTTTGATTTATTGAGGGAAACCGAAGTCTTAATCAAACAAAAAAAATTAAACAATTAAAAAAAAGAGAAATTTAAAAGCCCGGATTACTAACTAAATTATTTTATTATGAAAATGCAAACCAATTTTTTATGCGCCTTAACCCTTTTTATTTCAGCTTCATTTGGAATGCTGCACGCTCAGGACAATAATGTAAACACCGAATTTGGTGTAAAAGGAGGATTTAACATGTCTAACCTTTATGGAAGCGGTGATGATGTAGACGATAACAATATTCTATACGGTTTTAATGCCGGTGTTTATGCAACATTACCTATTTCAGATTTCGTAGCCATTCAGCCTGAGATCTTATTTACAACAAAGGGTTCTGAATTTGAATACAACAATGCTTTTGCAAGCGGATCGACTAAATTCAAATTAAATTATATCGAAGTTCCTCTTTTAGTAAGAGTTAACATTACTAAAAACTTTAATATTCATGCTGGTGGATATGCTTCTTACCTGGTAAGTTCTAAAGTAACAGGAGAAGGAGATATCGATTTTGATCAGGAAATCGACAGAGATGATTTAAACAAATTTGATGCAGGTATTGCTGCCGGTATAGGTGTAGATTTTGCTCCAGTAAGCATAGGATTACGTTACAACTACGGTCTTACCACTGTTGGAAAAGAAAGAACTGTTTTAGGAACAACTTATACAGTTCCAGATGCAAAAAACAGCAACTTATCTTTATACTTATCGTATAAATTGAACTAACTGAATTACGAACCATTAAATAAAAAACCATGTCAAACTTATTATATACAATCGCAGTAATACTTGTTATTCTGTGGGCACTTGGTTTCTTTGTTTACAGTTTTGGGAATATCATTCATATTCTTCTGGTAATTGCCATAATCGCGGTGTTGCTAAGACTGATCAAAGGCCGTGAAATTTAAAAAACGAATCAACATTAAATAATTATATTAATCTATTAAAAATCAAATATTATGAAAGCATCTAGCACAATTTTAGGATTTGCAGCAGCGGCTGCAGCAGGAGCATTATTAGGAGTTTTATTTGCTCCGGACAAAGGTTCAAACACTAGAAAAAAAATCAAAGATAAATCGAAAGATTACAGCGATAACTTAAAAACAAAATTTGACGGAATTGTAAACACAATCTCTTCAAATGGTAAAGAAATCATCGAAGAAGGAAAAGCAAAATTCAATCAGGTAAAAGATGATTTTAATGCAGTTAAAGATGAAGCTAAAACTGTAAAATCGAACTACTAAATACATGTGATTTTTTTCAAACCATAAATACCCACTATCATGGAACCAAATGCAACAACAAACGAGAATTTAAATCTTTATGAAAAAGCTGAAAACTATACAAAAACAAGTTTAGAGTTATTAAAACTTAAAACCGTATGTTCAGTCGCCGATGGTGTTTCATCACTGGCATCAAAGATCGCAGTCGGTATTGTTGTTGCATTTTTTACCTTATTTCTTAATGTAGGGCTGAGTTTATGGATTGGCAAAGAACTGGGAGAATATTATTTTGGATTTTTTATCATGGCATTCTTTTATTTATTAGTGGCCATTATAATACACAAATCACATCATAAGCTTATAAAAACTCCTATTGGAAACTCGATTATTTCGAGTATTCTAAAAGAAGAAACTAAAAACTGATTTAATTATTAATAACTTAAAAAAGACTATTATGGAGCCTATTTACACTATTGATCAGTTAAATCAGAGAATTAAATTTTTAGAAGCCCGTCAGGATACTGAATGGTGTGCTATTAAGGATCATGTCGATGAAATTAAAGAGATTTTAAAACCTCTTAATCTCATTCGAAATACGGTCGAAGAAATCAACGAAACAATTGGTTTTAAAAGCCACATGGCACAATCAGCCATTAGTATTGCAATTGGATATTTTGCCAAAAGGTTTATCGTAGGAAAAGGCGATTCGATGTTTAAAGGCATTTTAGGCTCAATCGTACAACTTATAGTAACTAATTTGGTATCTAAACCAAACGAAGCTTCTCAGGATTCTTCAGATGATGATGAAGAGGAAGAATCAATATACGAATCATCTAGAGAGTAATTGTTAAACTCAAATTTTAAACATTATGGAAAAGCTAAGCCACATAGTATTAAAAAACGGTGTATACATGTACTCTAATCTATATAAATGTTTTGAATACACACGAGTATTTTTTGGTATCTAACTCGTTTATACGTTTTTAACTTTAATAAACGGTTAAAGAGTTAATACTTTTTTTATATAAAGGTATTGAGATGCTAAATGCTGAGACACTAAGTTTGTGCAGTTAAGTTAAATCTCAAACCAAAAAGAGCCAGTTCTGAACTTACAGAACTGGCTCTTTTTTTTTGTAAATTTTAAAATAATAAAAAATTATTCTTCTCTGTATTCACGAGTTCTTATATCATTTTCACTTACAGATTTAATCAATAAGCCGTCAGAAGAATATTCATAACTAGTATCAGGATATGTATATACCTGACCATCGACTGTAGTGCTTACTGTATGAGTAATTGGTAAATACGAGAACGGTTCCAGATACTGATCTTGCGAGTAAAAGAAATTTTTGCGCTGATCATCAAACGTACATACTTCATTTTCTATAACCTCATCATTTTTACCTGTATATTTAACATTCATAGTATTTTTAGAATAAGTATAATAACGGGCCAGATTGACAATCATCTGAGAATTTGCAAATTTTACGGCACTAATTCTTTTATTAGAATCATATTCATACAAAGTTATTCCAGTAACAGTTACGCCGTCTGGTTTTGTAATAGTTGCTTTAGAAATCAAATTATTGGTATAAGTATACATCATTTTACTTAATATAACTCCGTTTTCATCAATCGTGTTTTTTCCTTTTAATTTTGCACCGTCATACAAATATTCAGTGTAACGCACTATATCTTCTAAAGTATTAGGATCTTTATAACGGTATGTAGAAGAAATTAAAAGTGTATCAACATAAATATGTTCTCTGCTGAAATTGCTGGCCGGATTTGGAGAAGTGTTAACATCTTTTACCAGCAGTTTTGCCAGATTTTTTGATTCAGCTACAGTAATATCAAAAGTATAAACTACATTCTCAAAAGTTACTACAGCATTTACTGGTTTTAAATCTTTAATATTAATTTTAAAAGTACCTTTTACACCCTTAGCATTAAAGGTATAAATAATACTTTCTAGATTATTTGCAATTACAGACACGGGATATTCTACTGTTGTAACATCAAAAATGTTAGAAAAAGACAGCGTATAAGTTCTGGGATAATAAATAACCGAAATAGGTTTGATTATTTCGGAACCAGGACTTGTTTCTGTACTTTTAGAAGTAACACCACCAGTTTTAACTAACTTTTGCCCGTAATAAGCCTTGTACTTTGTCTGAGTTGGTTTTACATCAGCATAAGTAACTTCGGGTTCTTTATTATCTTCTGAATCGCTAGAACATGATACCAATCCTGCCATTAATACAAAGAGTAAAATAATTTTTTTCAACTTAAATATTTTTTTAATTAACCCGTTTTTCATGTCAGGTTATCGCATGTTTTTAATTTTAGAAAATAATTTCCCTGTAAAACTAGCCGAAAATACATTTTTATTTTAACATGTAAAAGAGTATGTTTTATTTAAACAACAAAGACTACAAGGCACTGATTATCAATACAAAAAAAATTTAAAATCACTTTTTTAAAACTAATTCTATTTGTATTTTAAGTCTTTTAGAACCTTAAAAGCTTAGAATCTTTATCTGTAATTCTGATAAATTGGTAATTTCAAACCTACATACAAATTGCTTGCTTTTGACTTGTTTGAAAACAAATTCGAAATCAGCGAACCAGAACCTATAAACAACGGACCAGCTCTAAAACCAGTACCAACCTGCGTACCGCTGTATTCCATATACGTTACCGGAATATAAAAACTAAACTGTCTTGTTTCATATCGCGGCGTAAAAGTAACCGAATTAGCAATCGAAGTTCCGTTTATTTTTTTTGCATCGACTAAACTAAAATCGGTGCTTAGATTTAAGTAAAACTTTTGATCTATATTCCAGTCTAGATTTATGTGTAAAGCCGTTGGCAGATTTGCTTTTACTCCTTTTCTCGATGCTGTTTTGGTATAATTAGCATCAAAGAATTCAAAAATATCATCGGCATCATCAATATCATTTTGAGAAATACTTCCGGTTAAGTTATAAGTATTTTCTACAAGGTCTTTATAATTAATTTTTCCAATATCAGTTATCGATGCTGCAACTTTAAACTTGTATCGGTTTCCCATGCAGGTATGACAATTGGTTCTGTATTCATATGTAAAACCCAAATCGACTCCCACGCCTGCCGAAGTCATATCAAACTTTGGATCTTTGCCGTTTTCATAATCATAACTCGCAGCCGTTTTAAGCGTTCCTGTCGACGTATATTGACTCAAAGATGGATCAGCATCATTTTTAGTAAAAGCAACGCTTAGATTATTTCCGTTAATGTATCCGTTCACACCAGCCATAATATATTTTACCGTAATACCGCCTTTAATAAAATGATCATCGCGGTCTAACAAAACTGTTCCGTATGCAGCTCCAATTTCTGCCCATGAATTAGTAACCGCATTTGGGTTTCCGCCAGAAAATAAAAAGCTCTTAGAAACATCCTGATCTTTGTTTACCTCATCAACAAGTTCACCGTTTATTCCTACCAGATTGGTAATACTGCGCACTCTCGAATAAAGACCAACACTATGCAAAGGCGTAATATTAAGCATAAATGAAGGTCCCATAATATCCATATTAAAATTCCCTCTGTTGTTGGACTTAAAATTTTTTGTGGCATCTTTAGCCAAATCATAATTGCCGTCGAGAGCATCCATAAAATTTACGCCGTATAAATCGTTTTGTACGGTTCCGCTGGCCGAAAAAACAGTAACATCGGCCTTGTATTTCGAATCTACAACCGACGATGGATTAAATAAAACGCCCTGAATTCCGGCATAATTATCGTCCCGAAATCCGAAATACGATTGCGATCGCGCATAAAAAAAGCTTCCAAAGAAGCAAAGTAAAAGTAAAGTTCTCTTCATAATTTAGTCGTAATTGGTTGATTAGTACGGTAAATATGAGATAAAATATTTTTAAATAAAAATTGAAGCTTTCCAGATACACAATTACACAGTGCCAAAAATGAAAAGGTTTTATACTGAAAACAAATTGCAATTTTAAAAACACAGAACAAAATCTTACCGAATTAAAACAGCGTGTAGTATTGCCCTTAAATAAAACAAAAAAGCCGAACAAAAGTTCGGCTTTAATTTTTATATCGTTCTAAGAAAAAAACTTAGAAATAAAGTAAATTTAATATTGAATCCTAAGAAAAACCTGAAAACAAAGAAAACTCAGAATCTCAGAATCTTAGAAACTCAAAAATTAATACATTTCAGAAGCTTCTTTCAATTTCTCCATGTTGTTAACCAACTGAAGTTCGGCAACAATTTTTTGGATATCACCATTCATGATGTTTCCTAAATCGTAAAGCGTAAGACCAATTCTATGATCTGTTACACGGCCCTGTGCGTAATTGTAAGTACGAATTTTAGCCGAACGGTCTCCAGAACTTACCTGAGATGTACGTTTAGAAGCATCTTCTGCTTCTTTCTTCGCCAATTCCATTTCGTATAAACGAGAACGTAAAACGATCAAAGCTTTATCTTTATTCTTGTGCTGTGATTTCTGATCCTGACACTGCGCCACTAATCCGGTTGGAATGTGCGTTAAACGCACTGCCGATTTAGTCGTGTTTACAGATTGTCCTCCAGGTCCAGACGAACAGAAGAAATCTACACGAACATCGTTCATATCAATTTGTACGTCAAACTCCTCAGCTTCTGGTAAAACCATAACCGTAGCAGCCGATGTATGTACACGACCTTGAGTTTCTGTCTGCGGAACACGTTGTACACGGTGAACACCAGCTTCAAATTTTAAAGTTCCGTAAACATCTTCTCCCGAAACCTCAAAAATAACCTCTTTAAAACCTCCAGAAGTTCCTTCGTTCATATCTACAACAGAAGCTCTCCAGCCACGTGCCTCGCAATATTTAGTGTACATTCTATACAAATCTCCAGCAAAAATACTCGCTTCGTCTCCACCCGTTCCCGCGCGAATCTCCACCATAACATTTTTAGCATCTTCAGGATCTTTAGGAATCAGCATAAATTTGATTTCTTCCTCAAGCTGTGGTAAACGCTCTTTAGCTTCATCCAACTGCATTTTGGCCATTTCTACCATTTCAGCATCACTTCCGTCTGCAATGATTTCGTTAGCCTCGTCTATGTTTGCTAAAACTATAATGTATTCTTCTCTTTTGTCAACCAGAGCTTTAATACTTTTATACTCTTGGTTAAGCTGCACATAACGCTTTTGATCTGCAATAACATCCGGCTGAATAATCAAATCCGAAATCTCGTCAAAACGCTGCTTTACATATTGAAGTTTATCTAACATTGTATAATCCCTTTTATTTGGAGTGCAAAAGTACAAAATTTTTGTTGATTGTGAATTGTTTCTGGTTTTATGTTTTTTAGACTGTTATTTCAACACTTTTTTCTTAACATTTTTATTGTGTTTTTAAAAAATCAGGTGTTTTTACTTGGTTGTTTGTTAAAATTATAGTCGACGTTTGTTTTAACATTTTTTTTAAAGTATGTAGCTATTTAAGAATTGAATCAGATAATGGTTTTCCATAATGCAATTGATTTTAAAGAAGTTACTTTTAGCAAAATTTTTGAAACAAATAAAAGATATTTTTTTATCATGAAATTCAACAAAATAATATTCACATTTTTACTTTTATCGATTGGGTTCATAAATTATGCTCAAAAACCAAATTCTGATACTCGACAATTTATTGATAATGCGGAAATAACGCAGATAAATAAAGACTGGAATGTTAAAGCAGAATTTAAATCTGGACTGGGCGAAATCGTTTCTTTCTTTCCGGTTGAAGCAATTGATTTAAAATCAAATAAAAAAGTAAAATCCTTGCAAGTGGATATGACTGTTATATATCAACTTGCGGGAAGAAGTTATAATTATTTCAAATCTTCATGGATAGATCTAAACGAAGTTGAAGAATTTAAAGTTTTTTTAGAGCAATTTGTTATCCCCAATCTTAAAGATAAAACTGAAAATAAACAATCTGTTACTTATATTTTTAATTCTAGAGAAATTACGTTCAGCTTTAATATAGAAAAAAGTACCAGAAGAATTTCTATTTATTTAAAAGATAATGGTTCTACTGATTATGAGCATTATTTCTGGACGGAGTCACAAGTGAGTAAGCTTCCTGAATTACTTACGATGTTGAAAGAGATTAAATAAAACACAAACAGTCACAAATTATGAAAACTAATAATAAATAATTACTTAAAAAAATAACATATGGCAATTTACGGAGCAGGTTCTAAATGGGACGGAGATGAAATAAAAGAAGATTTTTTCTCAAATAATAATTATGTAATTGGATGGGATATAAACGATGCTCAAGATTTGTACAGTATGATTTCAACTATTAAGACGGGAGACATTATTTATTTAAAAGCCAATAGTCCAGGATCATATGATATTAGAGTTAAAGGAATTGGAATAGTTAAGAATTCACTTTTATTCGAAATATTTAAAAAAGAAATAGATTTATCAAGTTCAAGAAATAATTTCGAACTACCAGTAGAATGGATTCATAAAGACGAATTTATAATATCAATTCCAACTAGTATTGGAAAATTAACAAATATAAGAGCTGCTACTCTTTATGAGGAGTTTCTTCCTTTCGTGCAAACTGAAATAATAAAAAGGATATTACTCAAATTAAAATAATTATTAAATATTGACACACCACACGATGGCACGAGTGTCTCGCTCGTGAATTTCGATAAAATCAACTTCAATCATCTAATGCACGAGCGGGACGCTCTCGCCAGCGGAGGTTTTTACGCAGTGCAGAATTTAAATTAAATGCGATGTTTGTTTTGTTTTAAAACCAATAGAGATAGTAATTAATTATGAAAAAATATTTAATCATTTCACTTCTTACAATTGGAAGTATTACCATCAAAGCACAGACTTGTGAAGAAATAATGGAATTTGTTAAATCTAAAGATTACGGCACAACCTATACAAGTTATAATAGTGATGCAATTTCAAAAGTGACCTTTTATTCAATATATGTAGATTACAAAACTCTATATTTTGCTATCGTCTGCTTTAAAAAAAAATATTCTTATTCTTGTAACGAATATATATATCAGGTTGGTTCAGATACAAAATTTAACTATTCATATGAATATTATGATAGTGCAGGAAAAGCCTTCTGGAAATATATTCAACCATATAGTAAAATATTGGGATGTTCACCAAATTTTGAATAAATAAATATGATAATAATACACCCAGTATACCCCGCTGGCGCGAGCGTCCCGCTCGTGCACAAGACAAAGATTGAAATTGATTTTGATTGTGTTCACGAGCGGGACGCTCGCGCCAGCAGGAGTTTTTCAATAATTTATTAATTGAAATTGAAACGAATAGTCGTTGCGGTACGAAGTCGGGAGACTTCGCACAACGACAGAACCTAACCAAAATCTAAATGCAAAACATCGAAGAAGAAATAAAAAACCTAACGACGTTATTGTTTCAATTGGCAGATCATTGTTGCTGGAATACTCTTTCAAAAAACGTAGTGTTTATTATTTCTAATATTTCAGATGTAGAAAGTGAAATTTTTCCTAAACAGCGCGATTTAAGAAACAAACAAAATAAAAATAAAACTCCAAAAAGTTTTGAAGAAGCCATCGCCGACCTTAAAGAAATTTACGATTCGATTTACGACATCAATCTTTATGTTTATAAATCTGAAAAACGAAAAACAATCCTTGATATCAGATACTTTCTCAAAAGCAATCTCGATCCTGACTTTCTCAAAACAGTTGCAGATAATTCGCCATTGTTGCATTCTAAAATAGCACATCCTCCTTATCTAAGGAAAAATGAAAAATTTGACATTAATTGGGAATTAGGTGGCACGAGACATCATTGGAAGACGTTTTGGCGGAAAATGGAATTTAGAAAACTCTCTCAAACGAAATACAAATTATAGCCTAAAAAACTAATTCTAAAATTAACCCCACTCTACTAACTATTTCCTGATCGCTGTGCGAAGTTGGGAGACTTCCTCCGCTGGCGCTAGCGTCCCGCTCGTGCACAAGACATAGAGTGAAATTGATTTTGATTGTGTTCACGAGCGGGACGCTAGCGCCAGCAGAGGGAAAACTTTAAAAAAAATGCGCAAAAGTCTTTTTTCAAACTTTTGCGCATTTTCTTTTATATCATAAAAAAGAGAAAACTCTACTTCCCTCCTAATAATTTCTCTAAATATTCATTCTTATCCTTTTCTGCCTGAACCAAACGCTCATAAAGTTCTACAACTTTATT
This sequence comes from Flavobacterium ginsengiterrae, assembly GCF_039539785.1. NCBI lineage: Bacteria > Pseudomonadati > Bacteroidota > Flavobacteriia > Flavobacteriales > Flavobacteriaceae > Flavobacterium > Flavobacterium ginsengiterrae. The sequence continues at coordinate 705,793 of NZ_BAABDU010000004.1, forward strand.
ATTTGGTACGAAATTTTGAAACTTTTACAACTATAAATATTTCTCATTTTTAAGATTCAAATCTTTCAAAAGTTCACTAGAAGTTGTGTCAAGTGCATCAGCCATTCTAATCAACAGGTTTATTGTAATGCCCTGTTCATTTCTAAGAACCCTTCTTACTGTAGTTTCAGTACAGTTACTTGCTTTAGCGAAACTACTCTTATTTCCAGAATATTTCTCTAAGAAAAGTTTATAAATTCTATCGACTAATTCTACTTCTAATTTATCAATCGTCTTCATAAAACAAAGAAAAAGAAGTAACCTGATGAATTTTCAAAACAAATTCGACTTATAAGTCGAATTTGTATATATTTGTAAGAAAATATCGAATGAAACGATAATTAATTTAAAACTACAAGCCATGACAGAAAACCGTATACAACTAACTCATTTTTTAGAAACCGCTGGTAAAAAACATTATTTCACCAAATTAGAACCAGATCAAGCAATCGATACCTCGCTAACAACCCGTTTTAAAATAGACACTTATACCGAATTAATGCTTACCATTACTTCGCTCATTAGAACCAGTATTGCTATTCTTAGAAGTGAAGAATACAATTCTGGAAACGATGCCGCGCTTTTACTCGAAATGGCAAAAAATCTTCTTCCAGACGACGAAATGGAACTTCTCGACGACTTGTATTCTATTTTGTAAATACCTTAAAACATTACAAATAAAACGTTTAGAGGATGTTTTAAAATCTTGATGTGTTTTACTTTATGGAAATTATTTTTTAAAAATTCTGCTGTCACATTTATCATTATTTAAAAACAATCAAAATGAACCAACTAAAAGCCAAAACCAATGTCACTACAAGTCCAAAGCATTATAAAAATTGGTAAAACGACAATAACCAATTTCAGCAATTTAAAAATAGAGCAAAAAATTCATGATCACCATACTTTTTCGGTAGAAATTCGTCAGGATTTACTCGTAAACGAACTCGACAGCGTAATGCCGTTTTCGCAGCAACTATACGGCGAAAAAGTAAGTATCGAAATAAAACCTATTTCCGGCATTGAGGATTTACTAATTATAAAAGATCCCAAAGATTATCTTTTTCAGTTTTACGGTGTAGTAACCCAATTAAAACTTCAAAAATCGCGAACAGAAGATATCGAAGAAACAATTATTGTAATGGGGCACAGCACATCGATACTGCTCGAAAATGAATCTCAATGCAATTCGTTTAAACAAATGCCGCTTCGGGATATTGTGAGCAAAGTAAAATCTGGTTACAATTTAGATTTTGATCTTCAGCCGTTTTTTCACGACAATCTGGCCTATACGGTTCAGTACAACGAAAGCGATTTTAAATTCTTAAACCGACTCGCAAAACGATACGGACAATGGTTTTATTACAACGGCCGCGTTTTTGTTTTTGGCAGTCAGGGCAGTCTTGGCGCAAATCCGCATTTAGTGTACGGCATAAATATGAGCGATTTTAAATTCAAGATGAAATTAGTGCCTTGTTTGTTTACAATTGTAGAAAACGATAACCGAAAAGGCAGTTATACCAGAGATCAAACAATAAACTACCGCAAGGAAGTCGACGGATATCATCAAAACTTTATCAATAAATCAAATGCTTTTTTTAATACTGAATCTCTAATTCAGCTCAATCAAAATTCGGCAGGCGGCCACGCAAAAAGTACAGCAGAAGAATATGCCAAAAATAAAATGCGTTCCATTATAAGCCGTATGGCTCAAATAAAAGCTTCGAGCGAGGTTCCCGGCATAACGCTTGGCAACACCGTTACCATAAAAGGTGTCGACAAACATTTAGAAACTTCGTATACTGTAACTCAGATTACCCATATTTGCGATGACAGCGGTACTTATGAAAATCATTTTACGGCCATAAACTTTAGCGGTTCTGTTTTTTCGCCCCAAACAAATCCAGATTTAGTGCCATTTTGTATAAGCCAGACCGCCGTTGTAACCGCAAACGCAGATCCGGACGGACTTAGCGCCGTACAGGTGCAAATGCCGTGGCAGGTACTAAAAGGCGAAACAACACCCTATATTCCGCTATTGCAAAACTACGGCGGCAGCAACAGAGGAAGTCATATTATACCCGAAATTGGCGATACTGTTTTTGTAGATTTTCAGGGCAATAATGCCGAACTGCCCATTGTATTGGGCATCATGACCAGCGATACTCAAAAAAGCGGATACAGTACAGCAAATAATGATATAAAAGCACTGCACACCCGCAGTAACAACCGTTTACTAATGAACGATTTAGAAGGCAGTATTTTGCTTGAAGATGCAAGCAAAACCTTTTTGAAAATGGACGGAAACCGAGGCGCAGAAATTAATACCGATGTACTCAAAATCAATGTAAAAAAGATCATTATAAACGCAACAGAAAGTACAGAAATTATAACAAACGATTATATACTAAATGCGTTGAGCCAGATTTATGTTTTTAGCAAAACCATGAGCCAGAAAATATCCGGTTTTATGAACTTGTTTAGCGGCTCTGCACTTATAAACAGCGGTGATAAAATCGATATTGAAGCAAAAACTGCCAAACTGCACGGCACACAAAAAGCATTGATACACTCAGATCAGGAAGCGGTAATAAACAGTAAAGGCACAGCCAAAATGCGTGCAGACAAAGGCACAAGCCATAGTAATATTGCCAAAAAAGTAGAGTGTTCTAATGCAGAATATATTGCATTGGCAATGGTTTATTTTAGACCAATGGGAAACTGGAACGGAGAATACGGTTTTGACTGGATGAGAGAAAAAGATAACAACTTTTTTAACGAACAAAATTACGAATCGATTATAACAGGTGGTTACAAAGACGGAAAAGAGGATTTAACAGCTCAAGAAGCCTACGAAAAGCTGAAACTCGAATATGAAGTTATTCCCATTCAAAGAAAAACTTTACCAAACGAAACAAAATATGCCCCAGCAGAATATTTTGTTCCTTATTTAACCTTATTTTCTAAAGAATTTGTAACCACTAAACTTGCTTTGGCTAAAAAGAAACCTTGTTTTGAGGCAGAACTTGACATACTATTAGACATCGAAACAGATTTAGACCAGCTTAAATTTGAGTACGATAAAACCTTGTTTGAACTTAGCCTTACCGTTCTCGATAAGAAAAACAAAACCAATGGTTTACAGCCTATCAGCACAAAAATAAAAATTACCTGCCTCAAAGATTTAGACACCAATAAGGAAATTTGCATTTATGCCTACCCAAAAGGCAGTATGGCAAAAACGGCTTCGGAAAGATTATTGGCGCGAAAACTGGCAGGAAAAATAATGGTTCTTAAAAATGATGAAACGGTAAGGAAGGAAGAAAAAATAGTGTTGGTAAATGTTAAAACAAGTCTTGACCCATTCAGTTTTGAAAAAAGAAAGTTCAAAGATAGGGAAAAAAACAATCTCTATAATATGATACATCAGGCATTGGTTATTCCTGTGATAGAAGAATCTTCTACAGTTCTTGACTTATCGAATGTTACTGAATTTAAACATGGCGGGATTTATATTGATGAAAAAAATCAATTAAAGAAGATAAAACAATCAGTAATAAAAACGCAGCAAATGCTTCAGTTAATCAAGAATTTATATCTAGACGATAAACGTAATGAAATCTACAAGACAGAAAACTATTTTACGATTTTTAATACACTGCTTATACCTGATTATATTACAACCAAAGGTTTTGTGGAAGATGTTGGGATTCGTAACGTTATCATTTTTGAAAATAGAAACGAAACCACCCTGACTCATGAAATAATACACGGTCTAGGGATATACCATACACATAAAGATTATAAAATTATTCCATACTCAAACCAAAAATTTACTTTCAAAGAAGAATCAACAACAAACATTTTGAGCTATGCCGGAACAAGAATAAGTTCCTGGAAATGGCAATGGCAAATTATAAACTCAAATATTAATAATAAATGAAATATTTATTGATACTATCATTTTTATTGAATCTAAACAATAATTACTGTCAAAAAACAAATAAAATAGAAACTCAACAAACTAAAAATGATCCTATGAAAACTTTTGATATAAATCTTTATAAAGATTGGAAGCTTAACCCAGAATACAGTATGTCTAATGATGCTAATTATTGTCTCATGAAAGGAAATGATAGAGTTTATATTGAAATTGAAAATAAAACAATAATGGTAATAAAAAGGAACATTAATAGTCAATATGCATATAGATATGATTACTATGCGAAAACAAAAACAATACAATCTTTTGGCACTGGATTTTGTAACATAAAAATTGGTAAATGGAAATATTATAATGATATAGGTGATTTAATTGAAGAACAAGACACAGATATACCTTATAAATTCTCTGTTTCTAATTTAATAGAGAAATTTAAAAATGATTTCAATATAGATATTGAAAACCCAGAAATTGTATTCAATTTATGCAGATATGAAGAAAAACAATTTTTAAATATTCCAATTTATGATATTGGTATAAATAAATACGGTACTAATGATACTGATTTTTATTTAATAGATGGAAATACAGGTAAGACATTGTTTTGTATTACACTTAAAGAAGGAGATGAAATAAGTCCTCTTCATGAATATCAAGAAAAGATAAGAAAACAAAAAGAAGAAGACAACGCCTACTTCAATACCTATAAAGGCAAAGATTACACAAAAGCAGAGTGGGAAATTTTTAAAGAACAACATTACAAGGAATATGAAAGGAAAAAAGAAAGCAAAGGTTTTTGGCATGATCTCTTTAAAAAACATGACGAGTAGTTTTAATATTTCTGAAAAAATGAAACTATTACTTATTCTGTTTTTGTTTTTAGTTTGTTTTCATGGTAACAGTCAGCAGAAAAAAGAAACCACTGTTTTTAACGAAATAAAAATAGATACCATGAAAATTTTAGATTTAAATATATATAGAGACTGGGAAGTAGATTTAACATATATGCAAATCCCTGAAATCAAATATTTAAAAAAAGGAAATGAAAGAATTAGTATAATTTCAACTGATAGAGTAATACAGGTAACAAGAAGTAATATCAACAATCCTTATAAATATATCTCTGTATACGATGTTAAAACTAAAGTAATACAAGTTCTTGGGGTACGCTTTAAGTCAATGTCAATTGGAACATCAACTTACTATGATGATAACGGCATAAAAACTAAAGAAATTCAAAATGAAAAGCCCTATAAATTTTCTCTAACCGATATGATTGAAAAATTTAAAACAGAATACAGTTTGGATATAGAAAACCCAAAGGTGCTTTATGACATAAATAGATTCATAGGAAAGACAGAGTTGAAAATACCTCTTTATGAAGTTAGTATACGAGAAGATTTTCCTTATGTGTGTACCTCTTACTTGATAGATGGAAATACAGGTAAAACATTGTATTCGATTAAGATGGATGAAATTGAACCAAAAAGTGTTCTGCATGAATATTTTAAAATATTAAAAAAACAGGAAGAAGAAGACAACGCCTATTTCAATACCTACAAAGGCAAAGATTACACAAAAGCAGAGTGGGAAATTTTTAAAGAACAACATTACAAGGAATATGAAAGGAAAAAAGAAAGCAAAGGTTTTTGGCATGATCTCTTTAAAAAACATGACGAGTAGTTTTAATATTTCTGAAAAAATGAAACAATTACTTATTCTGTTTTTGTTTTTAGTTTGTTTTCATGGTAACAGTCAACAGAAAATAGAAACCGTTTTTAACGAAATTAAAAGAGATACTATGAAAATTTTAGATTTAGATATTTATAAAGATTGGAAAGTAGATTTAAAATACGTACAAATACCTGAAATGAGATCTTTAACAAATGGAAATGAAAGGGTTAGTATAATATCTGATGACAAAATGATCCAAATAACCAGAAGTAATATCAACAATCTTTATAAACAGATCTCTGTCTACAATGCCAAAACTAAAATAATACAAGGATTGTTAGTACGATTTAAATCTATGGCAATTGGAAAATCAAACATTTATGACGACAACGGAATAAAAACTAATGAGATTGACAATGATGGACCTTATAAATTTTCTATAGCTGATATGATTAAAAAATTTAAAACAGAATACAATTTGGATATAGAAAATCCAAAGGTACTTTACAGCATAAGCAGATATGTGGAAAAAAAGAAACTAAATATGCCATTCTACGAAGTAGACATAAGAGAAGATTTTCCATATATCTGTACTTCATATTTAATAAATGGTAATACAGGTAAAACTTTATACTCGGTCAGGCTTCAACAAGGTGATTTAATAGATCCTCTGGAAGAATATTTTAAAATATTAAAAAAACAGGAAGAAGAAGACAACGCCTACTTCAATACCTACAAAGGCAAAGATTACACAAAAGCAGAGTGGGAAATTTTTAAAGAACAGCATTATAAGGAATATGAAAGGAAAAAAGAAAGCAAAGGTTTTTGGCATGATCTCTTTAAAAAACACGATGAGTAGTTTTAATATTTCTGAAAAAATGAAGCAATTACTTATTCTGTTTTTGTTTTTAGTTTGTTTTCATGGTAACAGTCAACAGAAAATAGAAACTACTGTTTTTAACGAGATTAAAAATGATCCTATGAAAACTTTTGATATAAATTTTTATAAAGATTGGGAACTTAATCCAGAATACAGTATGTCTATTAATACCAATAACCATTTGATGAAAGGAAACGAGAGATTATATTTTTCATTTAGAGATAAAACAATTGTAGTGATAAAAAGTAATATCAATACCCAATATATCTATAAGTATGACTATTACGAGAAAACAAAAACAATACAATCTTTTGGCACTGCATTTTGTAACGTAAAAATTGGCAAGTGGAGTTACTATAATGAAATGGGAAATTTGATTGAAGAACAGGACATGGATAAACCTTATAAATTCTCTGTTTCTAATTTAATAGAGAAATTTAAAAATGATTACGATATAGATATAGAAAACCCAGAAATTGTATTCAATTTATGTAGATATGAAGAAAAACAATTTTTAAATATTCCAATCTATGATATTGGTATAAATAAATACGGTACTAATGATACTGATTTCTATTTAATAGATGGAAATACAGGCAATACATTGTTTTGTATTACACTTAAAGAAGGAGATGAAATAAGCCCTCTTCATGAATATCAAAAAGTAATAGAAAATGAAAGCAAAGGCTTTTAGCATAATTTGTTTAAAAAACCACAAACCCAACAATTAAACTCTAAATCATGCCCGAAAAACTAACCGAAAAAGCTGTTTTACTTTGCGATAAAGGAGCAAAAACCAGTCAGTTAAAAGTAACGAGTCAGGATTTTTGCAAAGCAGAAGATAAACTAATTGCCACAGAAAACGACAAACAGCCAGAAACCAATATTCCAAATTTTGGTTCGTGCAGTATTACACGCTATAGCTGCGCGCCCTCGCCTGTTCGATGGCAAAAAACAGCAGAAAAAGACCGTATTAATGATTATAAAATCCTTACTACAGAGTCTGTTTGTCAATGTGCTACAGGCGGAAAAATAACCGTAAAGCATAAAGGATACCAAGAAAAACACGAAGTTTTTTAAACCACAGGTAGTTTGTTTTAAAAACAAAAAAACATCCCTTAAAGAAATTCTTTTCGGGATGTTTTAAATCTTAAGCAAAAACTAAATTATGCTGCAACACATTCCATATTTTTTTCTTCCATAATCTGCATATCGATTATTTTCTGGGCGATCGTTCCTCTTTCAAATAAACGGATGAATTTAAAAACAGCACTCACAAAATATCCGGGATTTGAAACTAATCTCGCGATTTCGGTTATTCTTTGATCTCTTAACTGCGCACAGGCTTCTCTTTCATTTTCGGGAACAGCCACAAATTCATTAGCAAATTTCCAGGCTCCGTTTCTTGCGGTTTCCATACTGAAATCGATAAAGAAAGTATCTATTTTTCCCGTAAATTTTAGAATCCACGTAAGGGTTGGCCAAATTTTGATTAAGCATTTTTCGACACCGCCAACCAAACTACTCAAAATGGAGTTTATTTTGTCGAAATCATGTTGTAAATCGGCTATGTCTTCTACCGTACAAACTTCTGCCGAGGCTATTCCTAAATCAAGATTTATATGTGCGTTCATACCCAGCAATAAATGCTGGAGCACTATTGGCCAAAATTTATCGGCTTGCTCAAAGGCAAATCCCCAGCATTCAGATGGTTTTTCTTTGGCCTCATATTCATAATACGCTTTTAAGTAACGATTGGCAAAAGTAACATCGAGTTTTTCCATTCGTTCACCATTTTGAAAAGCCCCATCCTGAATACCTTGTTTTACTTTTACAGTAACTTCGCGATACAAAATCGCAAACAATCCTAAATTGCTTTGGTCAATTTTTGATTTTTCGATTATTTCATCCAGAAACAAAATTACTTCGTTAATATTTTGTGCTTGTTTCATATTCATTATTAATTGGTTATGGTTAATTTGAGAAGAACGAATATAATTATTTTAATCTTTCGATGAACTTTTTTTGAAGCAATTATCTTACGCATTTTGTTTTTAAGCGGAAAAACTTTCTTGGATTGTTTCATGTAAAACCAAAATTGTCAAACGTTCCTACGAAACGTAAAATCATTATGCTCATTTTTTTTAACCAACGAAATGTTCCTCTGGAAAATCGATTTCTACAAAAAGGTAATTTAATTATAGATGACATGTAAAATGTTTCTCTGGAGCATATTTTTCTATTTTTTTCATAGGAACATTTCGTTAACGGTTTGCTGCAACGTTCCATAAGGACGTTTGAAAACTCATAAAAAAAACATCCCTTAAAAAAATCTCTTTTCGGGATGTTTTTAAATTTAAAACAGAAATGAATTAAGCTTCCTCTTCTACTTTTAATATTTCTAATTTTAGATTTCCTTTTTTGGCCGGCCATTCTACCACGTCGCCAACTTTGTAACCTATCATAGCAATTCCTTCATCTGAAAGAACCGAAACTTTATTTTTACTGGCTTTTGCTTTTTCGGGACCAACCAAAAGAATTGTTTTTTCTTCGTTATTAACGTGGTTTTTGTACGTTACTTTTCGGTTTATGGAAACAATATCTTCCGGAAGATTTTTTCTTAATACCTGAGAGGCATTTTTTAATTCGCCCAATAAAAGTTCTTCTTCCTGAGGTGTTACTTTTTTTCTTCTTACGTGATCTTTAATTAAATCGTATGTTCCTGTTGTTAAAATTATATTTTGTGACATGACTTTCTTCTTTGCTTCATATTATTCAGATACAATAAAAAACTCTTCGCTAAATACGAGGCGTTCTATCTCATTCGGCGATATTGTTGGCTGAATAAAATTGAAAATTAATAACGAACTATTGGTAACTGTAAAATCCCTGCCTAGAGCTGTGACAGGGCAAAATGAATAAACTCTTTTGAGCTTTTTAAGAAAGTATCGTCATGCAAATACAGTAATGCGCTCATTAAGCACATTAAAGAACTATTTACTAAATAAAAATTTGCAGTGACCATTGTATTATATCTAATATTGTTGCAAGATACGGCATTTTTTTCTTACAAAAATGTTAAACTATAAGAAGCAATTCTTATTTATCAGATTGAAGATAAAACTGATGCAAATCATCCAAGAGTTCCATTTCTTCTTCTGGCAAAAGCTGTAAAGCAATTTCAAGCAGCGTCATTACATTAACATCATCTTTCACAACAGACATGCTTCGGGTTTCTTTATTTAGCAGAATAATACTTGCTTTTAAAAGTTCTGTAACCATTAAGTTTAATTCGTTGTAACCTGAAACTTTTAACGGTACAGTAAACGAATTTCTCTCATTATTATCTGGTTTTAGTTTTTTGAAATCTTTTCCTTTATTAATTAGTTCAAAAATTTTAGCGGTTTGTTCTGTGTGATTTAGTTTCATATCTAAAATGAATTTATTTTCAAATTGAAAACAAATATAAATAAAAAACAGTTGCAAACAACCGATTACTTACAATCATACAAAAACAATCTATTACTTGTAATTTCATTTCTATGAAAAGAACAAGAAAAAGTGAAGTTCCAGAAGTTGTAAAACAATTAGGAATTAAAATAAAAGACATAATTGAAAGTAATCAATTAAAACAAAGAGAAGTCGCTCATGATGCGGAAATGGATGTAGAAAATTTAAGAAAGTACATTAAAGGCTCTCAGGAAATGAAAATAAGTACTTTGTTTAAAATTGCTCAGGCATTACAAGTTCATCCAAGCGAATTAATCAAAAATTTATAAGAAAAGATCGTAATAAATCAAACCATGGAAAACTTCGACTGGACTTCATTTTCAAAAAAAATAGCTGTGAAAGCGAGACTTTCTGATATTTATAATGCCTGGACAAAAGCAGGTGAATTAGAAAAATGGTTTCTGGAGAAAGTGATATTTTTTAATTCAAATGAAGAAGAAATAAATAAAGACCAAAACGTTGTAAATAATAGTACTTACGAATGGTTTTGGTATTTATACGATGATTCTATGAAAGGAAAAATTGTTTCTGCCAACGGAAAAGATCATTTACAATTCACTTTTGAAGGAACTTGTCTGGTAGATATAAACTTAAGCGAAAGCAATGGTTATACTATAGTAGAACTTCGGCACCATAATATCCCGACTGATGATAATTCAAAAAAATATATTCGATTGGGATGTTCAAACGGCTGGCATTTTTATTTAACGAATCTAAAATCAGTTTACGAAGGAGGTTTGGATTTGCGAAATAAGGATAATAATTTAAACCCGATGATTAATAATTAGAATAACATATTTTATTGTAATTATTAATCATGAGATTCCAAAAACAAACATAAAAAACTTAGCTGCTTAGTATCTTAGTCCCGAAGCTTCGGGATAGCTGCTCTTTATACTAATACAAACTTTATCAGTTTCATACCCAAATATGACGGACTTATGACATTTTTTTTGTAGTCAGTTTCTTAATTATCTACTTTCAGTCATTCAAAAAGAAATAATTAATAAATTAACTAAAGCCTCATGTTATGAAAACTACAAAACTGGTATTATTTTTTATCCTGATAATCTCATTGGGTTCCTGCAAAAAGGACGAAAAGGGTGTAAAAGATAATTACAAAACGGTAAACAAAAACTCTTCAGTTTCTTCTGAGTGTTTAGCTCCTTCGAACTGGTTTACGATCGTAAACAACACGCGCCAGACTCCTCCGCCAAATGAAGGACCAACAAGCGTATTTGCCAACAATGCAACGGTAACAAATTGTGACTTTCATCAATGGTCATGGCAAAAATTTCTTTGGCTTACCAATGAAGTTAACGGCCAGCCATTTTTTATGACTAACTTGATTCAGGTAAATGCTGCAGGTCAGAAATTAGACCCAAGCAACGGAATTGTTTTAACAGATACTGCTCAGGCAAGTTCTAAAGTTGATATTTTACAAACTCCTAATTACCCATCGGGTGTTCCTAAACAAACTACAGTCTATTATTCTATATTTATGGACAAACTTCTTTACAACACTATGATAAAATATGGTCCAATAGCCAAAAGTGATCCTTCAAAAGTAAAAAACATCACTTTTCCTGTGGGAGCATTAGAACTTAAAACTTCATGGATTGACGCAAGCGCCCTTAAAGATTCTTCGACTTATTTTGTTACACAGGGCGTAATAAATGGAGTAAAAACAAAAGTTGCCCTTTTAGGAATGCATGTCGTAGGAATTGTAGAAAATCATCCCGAATTTGTATGGGCTACTTTCGAACATGAAAATCTTGCACCTGCTTACGATTGGACTAAGGCTACACCAACAACCGATGCTCCGGTAACGAGTACAGTTGATTATCCGTTCTTTAATAAAAACAGCACGGCAACGGTTCAAAATATAACTTCAAAAAATGGAATTTATACAGATGTTTTTTCTGTTTACAAATACGGGGTTCCTGTTGAAAAAGCAATGAAAGGTTCTTTTAATGTACAGCTTTATATGGACACAAGCCAAAATGGCTCAGAAAACTTTAATAACATTCGTACTATTAATCAAAGTGTTAAGAAACAGCTGACAGGTATCTGGAACAATTATTTCTACAATGGTTCATTATGGATTAATACAGAAGGATACAAAGACACTCAGGCACAAGCGGCTTTATTAGATTCGTTAAGTTATAACCTTTCAAATTCTTCTCCCGGAGACTTAACCAGAGGTTCAACCGCAGCTTACAATATTACTATGGAAACGTATGTTCAGGTAGGATTTGGAAAACCATCTTCTATACATGCCAATACCGTAAGCAACCTTGTTAATTGCTTCTCCTGCCATAATACATCTGATGATAATAATAACTCTCCTCTTTTTATAAGTCATGTTTTTACAGGGTATGTACAAAGCCTGGAGGGGTTAAACAGAGCACAAATCAAAGACGAACATGTTAAAGAAATTGTCAAACAATTTAATATGCGTCTAAAATTAAAACAATCAAAATCAAAACAATAACCGCCTTACTTTTAAATTTATAAATACAAAAAACCACAAGCTATTGTTTGTGGTTTTTATATTTTATTGATGAACATAAGATTAAAAATATACAAACCTTTGCCTCTTTGTTCCTAAGAACCTTTGCCCCTTTCTCATAAAATTCCTAATTTCGCCTATTAATCAAGAAAGGAGAAAATGAAGGTCTGTATTGCCGAGAAACCAAGTGTAGCACGAGAAATCGCATCAGTTTTAGGTGCCAATACCAAGCACGATGGTTATTATGAAGGCAACGGATATGCCGTAACTTATACTTTTGGGCATTTATGCACCTTAAAAGAACCTAACGATTACAAACCGCACTGGAAAAGCTGGGATTTAAACAATCTGCCCATGCTCCCTGAAAAATTCGAAACCAAAGTCGTTCAGAATTCCGGAATCCAGAAACAGTTTAAAATCATTAAAAGTCTTTTTGACAAAGCCGAAATGGTTATAAACTGCGGGGATGCCGGGCAGGAAGGAGAATTAATCCAGCGCTGGGTTATGAACGAAGCGCATTACAAAGGTGAAATAAAACGCTTGTGGATTTCATCACTAACCACAGAAGCCATAAAAGAAGGTTTTGACAATTTAAAACCATCTGAAAATTACGATAATTTATTCTACGCCGGATTTTCCAGAGCTATTGGCGACTGGCTTTTGGGTATGAATGCCACGCGTTTGTACACCGTAAAACACGGTGGTTACAAACAGGTTTTGTCTATCGGACGTGTGCAGACACCAACTTTGGCAATGGTAGTTGACCGATTTAAAGAAATCGAAAACTTTAAACCCCAGCCTTATTGGGAATTGCAGACTTTATACCGGGAAACGCTTTTCAGTTATGAAGAAGGTCGCTTTTTAAATAAAGCCGATGGAGAAATTCTGGCAGAAAAAGTAAAAGAAAGTGATTTTGAAATTGTTTCTGTCGATAAAAAAAACGGAAACGAATACGCTCCAAAACTATTTGATTTAACAGGTTTGCAGGTTTACTGCAATCAAAAATTTGGATTTTCGGCAGAAGAAACGCTTAAAATTGCGCAGACATTATATGAGCAGAAAGCCATAACATATCCCAGAGTTGATACAACTTTCCTGCCCGGAGATATTTACCCGAAAGTTCCGGGAATTCTGCAAAAACTGACGAATTACAGTCATTTAACAGAACCACTTTTAGGCAAAAAAATAAAAAAATCGCCAAAGGTTTTCAACGATAAAAAAGTAACCGATCACCACGCTATTATTCCAACCGGAATCGAAATTAATCTGCCATACAATCAGCAACAGGTTTATGATATCATTGTAAAACGTTTTTTGGCCGTTTTTTATGATGATTGTCTTGTGGCAAATACCACTGTTATTGGAAAAGCAGCCGAAGTAACTTTTAAAGCCACAGGAAAAGAAATCCTGAAAAAAGGTTTTAGAGTTGTTTTTGAAGATCCAAACGCCAAAGAAAAAGAACCGGATTTACTGCCAAGTTTTGTTGTAGGCGAAAAAGGTCCGCATGAACCATCGTTTCTGCAAAAAGAAACCAAACCGCCCAATCATTTTACCGAAGCTACCTTACTGCGGGCGATGGAAACTGCAGGAAAACAAGTCGACGACGAAGACTTGCGCGAATTAATGAAAGAAAACGGAATTGGCCGTCCGTCGACACGTGCAAATATTATCGAAACGCTTTTTAAACGTCAGTATATTGTTCGAAATAAAAAGCAGGTTTTACCAACCATAACCGGAATTCAGTTAATTGATACAATTCAGAATGAATTGATAAAATCGGCTGAGCTTACAGGTTCGTGGGAAAAACAGCTGAAAGATATCGAAAAAGGTACTTTTACAGCTGCAGCATTTATTAAAAACATGAAACGCATGGTTGAAGCTTTGGTTTATGAAGTAAGAAGTGAAACAAAACATGCTAATATTTCACACGCTGCATCGGTGCAAAAACCAGTTGTAAAAGCGGAGAAAAAGAAAGTTTCCGGAATTTCAGCAGAAACCTGTCCGAAATGTCAGAAAGGAAACCTTATAAAAGGAAAATCAGCTTTTGGATGTACTGAATATAAATCGGGCTGTGATTTTGTACTGCCTTTTGTTTTTCATGATAAAAAAATTACTGAAAGTCAATATTTACGATTGGTACAAAAAGGTTCTACCGTAAACATAAAAGGTTTTAAAACCGATGCTGGAACTGTTGAAGGTTTAATTCGTTTTGAAGAAAATTACAAACTGAAATTAGAACCCAAAAAAACAGAGAAAAAAGCCGATAAAAAAGAAAAATCAGATGTTTTAATGTGTCCGAAATGTAAAAAAGGAACCATTTTAAAAGGCAAAACTGCTTATGGCTGCGCTGAATATAAATCAGGCTGTGACTTTAAAGTTACTTTTGATGATGTTCGAACAAAATTAGGCGATCAAAAACCAACGAAGGAATTGGTTTATGAGATTTTGACTGCAAGCATATAATTTTTTTCAGCCACGAATTCACGAATTATTTTTTTTCAAATTAATTCATGAATTTGCAGCAAACATTTTTTTCATACTTTAGTACCCATTACAAAACCAAAATCTTATAAAATATGTTTCAGAAAATTACTCTTTTAGCGTTTGTATTAGCTGTCGTATCCTGCCAGAAAAAAGAATCTGTTGAAAAAGATAAAATCAAAATGGCTGACTGGCTTATTGGCAACTGGGAAAACAAATCTGCAGAAGGTATTTTATCTGAAAACTGGGAAAAACTAAACGATAGTACTTTTAATGCTACATCTTATTTTATAAAAGGAAAAGATACGCTGCATTTTGAAACTATTGTTCTGGCTCAAAAAGGCGAAACCCTGACTTATTTTGCAACTGTAAAAGGACAAAATGAAGATAAAGCGGTTGCTTTTCCTTCAACTGCAGAAACAGACAAACAGCTGGTTTTTGAAAATCCAAAACATGATTATCCTCAAAAAATTACCTATACACAAAGTGCCGGTAATACTTTAACTGCTGAAATTTCAGGAACTTTAAACGGAAAACCAAGTTCTGAGAAGTTTGTAATGACGAAGAAGTAAGCTTTTGAAATTACGATAAAGAACCATCAGTTCTATAGATATTATAAGGTCGGATTTTAATCCGGTTTTATTTAATGTAAACAATATAGATCCGTAGGTTCGAACAATTGGAAACATTAAACATAAATCGTTCCTACGGAACTTCATTTCTTTTTGCACCTAATTTTCAACGGATTAAAATCCGTTGCTACAATATTTAATTCCTTTGGAATAATTTTTAAAAGCCAACTCCATTTTCTTTTCAAAAAACTCTAAGCCTTTAGGAGAATAAAAAAAACTTAGAACCTCAGTACCTTAGCCTCTTAGAACCTTAAAAAAAATCACTCATTCTCCCCTATCTTATTCACCATAAAAATCATCAGTATTCCTAAAATTGCCATAACAAGAAATGCCCATTTCATACTTAGATATTCTGAGATAAAGCCAACCATTGGCGGTACCAATAAAAATCCTAAATAACCAATTGTTGATATAGAAGTCAAGGCAGAACCGCTGCTTAATTTTGAAGATCTTCCGGCAATACTGAATACCAGTGGCACAACACACGAAACGCCAAAACCAATTAAAACATAACCAAAAATAGTTGGATAAGCATACGGCAGAATAAAACAAATTCCGAAACCAAGCGTAATTAATATACCGCTGTAAAGCAGGATTTTTTTAGTTCCAAATTTCATTACACCATAATCACCAAAAATACGTCCTAAAGTTACAGCTGTCGCAAAAAATACAAATGCTGCACTGGTTAATTTAGGCGAAGCTTTTAGAATATTTTCAAAATAAATACCACTCCAGTCGTACATCGTGTTTTCGCAGGCCATAGAAACGAAACAGATCAAAGCAAACTTTACCAGATTTTTTTCCGGCATCGAAAAGAACTTCTTTTTAACTGGCACAGGTTCGTTGTGAATACTCATTGGGTAAAAACAAGCCGTAAGTGCCAGCATAAAAACACTTACTCCCAATAAATGGTGCGACGGCGCAATATGCTGCGTTACCATAACATATCCTAAACCTGCTCCTGAGAAAACTGCAATACTCCAAACAGCGTGAAAACGTGTTATAATCGATTTTGGATATAATTTCTGCACTTCAAGAGATTGTGCATTAATCGACAAATTAAAAATATTACGAGAAGCCCCAAATATTAAAAGTACAATAACCAGCTGCCATACAAAAGCAACCAATCCGGGCAGAGAAAGCACTATATTAAACATAATGGCTCCTAAAAGCATTATATAACGGCTGCTGTACTTGTTTAATAATTTTCCGGTAAACGGCATAGTCAGCATTAAACCAATTGGAAAAGCAAATAAAACGGCACCAAACTGTGCTTCAGATAAATGCAGCTGTGCTTGTATGTGTGGAATTCTGGAAACCCAGGAAGAATACCCAAATCCAGAAAGGAAAAAGAAGACAGTATTAGCTATACGATATCCTCTGGGTGTATTTTGAATCTTTTTAAAGAAAGGTAAAATCATGAAATCATTTTTCAGATTGCAAAAATAAAGCTTTTAAAACGAATTCTTGTGTGTATTACACTTTAATAAATCATTTAATTTCTTACAGTTATTCATTTAAAAAGTAAAAGATTTTTCTTTCTTATTTGACTATATATACCTCAAACCGGATGATTTTTAAAAATTATTTGTTAAAAAAACAATAATTTTTACTTTTGTACTGTTTTTATTTATTCTAAATAAAGATATAGTTACAAACCAATTTTTAAACCAATGAAATATTTTAATTTGAAAACGTCACGTTTTCTACTGACAATTAGTTTTGTCTTTTCGTTCTTAGCCATGTCGGCACAGCAAAATGGAAAAATTAAAGGAACCATCACAACTTCAGATGGTGAACTTGCGGCTGGAGTCAACATTATCTTAAAAAACTCGAAATACTGGACCGTATCTGATGAAAACGGTAATTTTGAATTCAACAGAGTAAAACCAAATACTTATACATTACAAGTTTCTTTAGCAGGATACGAAACTTCTGAAAGCGAAATTATTGTTGCCGAAAGCGAAACGGCTTCTGTCAACTTACAATTGAAGGTTTCCAACAAAGAGCTAAAAGAAGTTGTTGTAAACAGTAAAAAAAGCATTCTGTCTAAAAAAACAGATTATGTTGCCAGAATGCCTTTAACAAATCTTGAAAACCCTCAGGTTTACAGTGTTATCCAAAAAGAACTTTTAATGGAACAAGTTGCAGTAGATATTAAAAGTGCTGTACAAAATTCGCCTGGTGTGGTTTCTATTAGTTATCCTTCTGGTGGTGTGGGTGTAATTTTTAGAGGTTTTTCTACAGGAATAAATGCGAGAAACGGAATGGAAACAGTTTCTGGCCGTTCTTCTGTTGATCTAGGAAACGTAGAACGCATCGAAATCATGAAAGGTCCGTCTGGAACTTTATTTGGTTCATCTGTATCTTCTTTTGGAGGGGTAGTTAACCTGGTTACCAAAAAGCCTTTTGAAACTACCGCTGCCGAAGTATCTTATACAACCGGAAGTTTTAATTTAAACCGATTGACTGCCGATGTAAATACGCCTTTAAATAAAGAAAAAACGGTTTTATTCCGTGTAAATATGGCTGTTAACAGAGAAAAAAGTTTCTTAGATTACGGTTTTAATAACACACTTCTTTTTGCTCCTACTCTTACTTATAAAGCATCTGATAAACTTACTTTTAATATTGATGCTGAGCTTTATAACGTAAACAACACAAGACGTACTTATAATACTTACGCAGCAACTTCGGGAATCACAAATCCAAATGATTTAAAAATTGATTACAAAAAATCAATGTTTCATGATGATAACGATGCAAAATCATCTGCAACAAAAGTTTTTGCTCAGGCAGAATATGAAATATCAGACAATTGGAAATCTACGACCGTTTTTTCATATGTAGGAGAAGATGTAGAACGCAGCTACCAAAGTTATGCCGTTTGGAGTTCGCCAACACAAGTTGCAAGGAGAGTTGGTCTTTGGGGCCCTATTTATAATAACTACACTAACATTCAGGAAAACCTTAACGGACAATTTTCTACAGGAAGCATTAAACATAAATTTCTTGCGGGTGTAAATTACAGACTTTACAGTTCTAATTTTTCTGGAGGAACAACATTTACATTAGATAATATAGATATTACGACTCCTTTTGCACCAATTAGAAGAAAAGCGGTTGATGCTGGACTTGTATTGACATCTTCGCCGGTTGCAGATCAAAAAACGTTTAGTGCATATGCTTGTGATGTAGTGAATTTTACAGACCGATTTTCTGCTATGCTGAGTTTACGTTTAGACAATTTTGAGCGTGCAAAAGTGGGAACTGTCGAAGGTTACAGCCAGACAGCGCTTTCTCCAAAATTAGGATTGGTATATGAGGTGGTTAAAGATCAGGTTTCGGTATTTGGAAATTATATGAATGGTTTCCAGAACATGCAGCCCGTAACTCAGCCAGATGCAACGCAATTAATTGTAGATCCAGTTTATGCGGTTCAGTATGAAGGAGGAGTAAAAGCAGAAGCTTTCAATAAAAAATTAAGCGGTTCTGTAAGTTATTATAATATTACTATTGATAATGCAACAAGAACAGATTTAAACGGATATACATTTCAGGATGCTAAACAAGTAAGCAAAGGTCTGGATTTTGAATTAATGGCAACACCTGTTAAAGGATTAAGCCTTGTTGCAGGTTATGCTTATAATGACAACAAAATTGTAAGAGCTTCTCAGGCTGCTAACATTGACGGAAATAAAGCAACCGGAGCTCCAGAAAATGTAGTAAACTTTTGGACTACTTATACTTTCCAAAACAAATTAAAAGGTTTAGGTATTGGTGCAGGTGCTAACTACGTAGATAAAAATTATTTTACAGCCGATAATACTTTCTATATGCCATCATATACTGTTTATAATGCAACGGTATATTACGAAAAACCTTCATGGAGATTAGGTTTGAAATTTAATAACTTAACTAATAAAAAATACTGGGATTTCTGGGGTTCATCACAAGCTCCAACCAATATACTGGCTAATTTAACGATCAAATTTTAATTCCTGAAGCAATTAAACAGGCGCCTCAATTTTTTGAATTGGGGCGCTTTTAATTACAATAATTTTAGAGTTATCACTATGACTTTTAAAAAACTTATTCTAAAAATTCACCTTTGGCTGGGTTTAGCTTCGGGGTTAATTGTCGTTATTCTGGGCATTACAGGCTGTTTATATGCTTTTGAAGAAGAATTACGCCCTGTAGTTCACGACTATTATTATGTTGATCAGGTAAAAAATAAAAAACTGCCTGTAAGCCAGATTATAGACATTGCAAAAAAGGCCAATAAAAACCCAAAGCAGTCTATGTCTGGATGCCGTATTATTAATGAAGACGACCGCACTGTAATTATCTGGTTTTTTGAAGAACTAAATCCCGATGCTTTTTGGTACTGGAATCAATATAAAAGCACTTATCTTTATGTAGATCCTTACAGCGGAGAAGTAAAAAAACAGGAAGATTATAATTTTGAGTTTTTTGTTTTTGTCCGTATGCTGCACCAAACACTTTGCTTAAATAGTAAAATTGGCGATCCAATTACCGGAACAGCAACCATAATATTCATAGTTTCATTAATTACCGGACTTATACTTTGGTGGCCAAAAAATAAACAGGCAGCTAAACAGCGCTTTTGGTTTCGATGGAAAGACTCCACAAAATGGAAGCGCAAAAACTACGATCTGCATAATATTCTGGGCTTTTATATGATGATTTTTGCTTTAATTATTGCTCTTACCGGATTAGTCTGGGCATTTGATTCTTATGATAAAGGTGTTCAATGGATTTTTAACGGCGGAAAAACAATTAAAAAAGAAAAATTAGTTTCAGATACCACTCAATATACTTTAAAAACGCCGGTTGATAAAGTTTTTGCTTCTATCAAAAAATCAAATCCTTCTGCAAAAAGTTATTATTTATTTCTCCCTAAAGAAAATGATTCATTAGGAACTTTAAACGCCTTCATTCGCTTTAAAACCCGTTTTGATGACACCGCAATTGATTTTGACCGCTATACTGCCAAAACACTCAGAACAACGAGATATGAAGACAAAAGCGGCGGTGAAAAATTTAGGTTTATAAACTATGATCTGCATGTTGGGAGTATTCTTGGATTTCCGGGCAAAGTACTAGCCTTTTTTGCCAGCCTCGTTTGCGCAAGTTTACCTATTACGGGTTTCCTTATTTGGTGGGGAAGAAACAAGAAAAAGAAAGCATAATCTCTTAATGTAAAACCATTCGTACAGCGAATGGTTTTTTGGTTTTTAAAGTCTATTTTTTATAACAAAAAATAAATAATTCCAATACATATAAAATGGTTTCTAATATTGTTAAAAAAATTATAATTTCTAAATTTGTTGTTTTACTTCTAAATAATATTCTCCCCCCGTAATCATTAAAAAAGAACAAAACATGAATTATTTTAACCGCAGCATGAAGCGTTTTTTGTATTTAACAGTACTGCTTTTTATTTTTACATGCACTGTAAACGCGCAACAGACTAACGGAAAAATTAAAGGAAACATTACAACGTCTGATGGTGAACCTGCAATTGGCGTAAACATCATTCTAAAAAACTCAAAATACGGAACTATTTCTGAAGAAGATGGTTCTTTCGAATTCAACCGAGTAAAACCAAATGCATATACAGTTCAGGTTTCATTAGCAGGTTACGAAACTCTGGAACAAGATGTTACCGTTTCTACAGGTGAAACAGCAGCATTAAACTTACAGCTGAAAGTTTCCAATAAACAGTTAAAAGAAATTATTGTTACCAATTCAAAAGGAAAGGCATTTCCAAAACAAAGCAGTTTTGTATCAAAAATGCCTCTAAAAAATGTTGAGAATCCTCAGGTTTACAATATTGTTTCATCTGAATTAATGAAAGAACAGGTAATTACAAATTATGATGATGCTTTAAAAAATGTTCCTGGAATCCAGAAATTATGGCAGTCTACAGGTCGTGGCGGTGACGGAGGTTCATTTTTTTCATTACGTGGTTTTGAAGTTCAGGCCAATGTTGTAAACGGACTGCCTGGATTAACAAGAGGGAGTTTAGATCCAGCAAATATCGAACGTATCGAAGTGATCAAAGGGCCGTCTGGAACTTTATTTGGAAGCAGTTTAGTAAGCTACGGCGGACTTATTAATACTGTTACTAAAAAACCTTACAGCGGTTTTGGCGGTGAAGTTTCATACATAGCGGGAAGCTTTGGTTTAAACAGAGTTACTGCAGATATCAATACACCTCTTGACGATAATAACAATGCAGCCTTTAGAATTAATGCTGCTTACCAGACAGAAAACAGTTTTCAGGACGCTGGGTATAGAACTTCAATTTTTGTTGCTCCTTCCCTTTCTTATAAAGTAAATGAGAAATTGTCTTTCCTGATTAATACCGAATTTATGGCTGAAGAAAAAGCAGCATCTCCTATATTGTTTTTAGGCCAGTACTCAAAACTTCAGTATGCTGATTTAAACGATCTAAATTACAATACAAAATTATCTTTTTACAGCAACGATTTACCAATGAAAAATCCGAGGTTCAATCTGCAGGCTCAGATGAATTATAAGATTTCTGATCAATGGACGTCACAAACCATTCTTTCAAGAACTTCAACTAAATCAAAAGGATATTATTCTTATATCTCTGACAATGAAGACGGAAATAGAGATTTTGCTTTTTGGATAACAAAAGAAAATTCTCAAACGGCTGCAACTGATATTCAGCAGAACTTTATTGGAGATTTCAAAATTGGAAAAATGAGAAACCGTTTAGTGGCTGGTTTAGATTATTTTGAGAGAAATTTAATGTTTGGCGGTTCAGGTTACGCAAACCTTTATAACGTTACAGCTCAAGGTGAAGTAAGACAAAAAGATCCAGCAAATCCTTATAATCTAAGCCAGACTTCGGTAGATAAATTATTAGCTTCTGCGCCAGGTCCGGACTACAATTCTAAAGATGCTGCTTACAGTGCGTATGTTTCAGATGTTTTAAACATTACGCCTGCTTTGTTAGTAATGGCTAGTTTAAGGATAGATTATTTTGATAATGAAGGAAATATCAAAAAAGATACGGACAATTATAATCAAACAGCGCTTTCTCCAAAATTTGGAGTAGTTTATCAGCCAATTCAGGATCAATTATCTGTTTTTGCAAATTACATGAATGGTTTTACAAATATTGCACCGGGATTGGTTTATGACGGAAACGGAATTGTAATTGGAACTAAAACTTTTGAACCAGAACATGCTAATCAATTAGAAGCTGGTATTAAAGCTGATTTATTTTCAGATAAAGTAACTGCTACGGCAAGTTATTACGATATTAATGTTGCTAATTTAGTTGTCAGCAATCCAATGTACAGCTCGCAAGGCGGTGAATCAAGAAGCCAGGGATTTGAATTTGATTTGAATGCTGCCGTATCGAAAAATTTCAGCATTATTGCCGGATACAGCTACAATCAAAGTAAAATTACAAAGGGAGACATCAATAACGCGTCGTTAGAAGAAGGGAAAAGACCTTACTGGGCTGGTCCAAAAAATCTGGTAAACCTTTGGGCAACTTATAAATTTACAGAAGGTACACTGGAAAACTTCGGTCTTGGTTTTGGAGGAAATTATGCAAGCGATAACGCTATTTTAGACAACGATGTTACCGGAAAATTTGTTCTTCCGGCTTATACAGTTATCAATGGGTCTGTTTTTTACAATGGAAACAAATTCCGCGTAAGCTTAAATGTAAATAACATTACAAACAAAGATTATTATAATGGAGGCTGGGCCACAGTAATTCCGCAGAAACCAAGAAACGTTGCTGCGAGTTTTACTTATAAATTCTAAATAGTTTAAAATAATCACAAAGCCCCGAAAATCATTTAAAATTGAATGATTTTCGGGGCTTTTTCTATTGTTTTATTTTTAATTATTCTAAATAAGACGTATGTTTGTAAAAATATCATCTAATAATTTAAATCATATATCATGAAATCAAAAACTTTCAAATTAATAACATTTGCTTTTTTAATGCTTTTTGCTGCACCTCAGCTTTTTGCCCACGCACTTTGGATTGAAACTAAAGCAACAGGAACAAAAGGAAAAGCTCAGGAAATTTCTATTTACTTTGGAGAATTCTCAGATAATGATATTACTAAAGCAGATAAATGGTTCTCTGATTTAAAAGATTTTTCTTTGGTATTGATTTCTCCATCAAAAAAAGAAACAAAACTTACTGCAAAAGCTTTAGATAATAAATATCAGGCTTTCTTTACTCCAGATGAAGAAGGAGTTTACACAATTGCAATGCACCACAAAGTAAAAGATGTTTACGGAACTATGGTTTTAGACTACAACTCGAGCGCAACAGTAGTTGTTGGCAACAAAGCATCAGGAAATACAGCATCTGCAAACAATAACAAAATCAGCGTTTTTACTGAAAATGCAGACGTTTTGAAAAAAAACACCGTAATTAATATTGCTGCTTTATATGAAGGTGCTGTGGCAAAATCTCAAAAAATTAAAGTTATCGCTCCAAACGGATGGGAAAAAGAATTATGGTCTAATGATAAAGGAGAAGTTTCTTTTACACCAATCTGGTCAGGAAATTATATGGTAGAATTTGCTTATACTGAAAAAGCTTCTGGCGATCACAACGGTAAAAAATACGATGAAATCTGGAAAATGGCTACATACTTAATTACAGTTAAATAATTTTTGAACTGTTTTTTAGAATTTATCTTTCAATAAAACCTTGCTTTTTGAGCAAGGTTTTTTGTTTTACAGCTTTTTACTAAAAAATAAAATTCAAAACCTAATTCTTAAGCAAATCTTAAGACAAAACTAATAATAGTTTAAGCAAGAAAGTGTCCTTATAATTTCCTGCAAACAAAAGTGTGTATTTATATTTGCAGTCAATAATTTTTATTGAATCTAAATAAATACCATGAAATATAATTTACTATTTGTCTTAGGATTATTAAGTTTTGCTTCTTACGGCCAAAGTTATTCAAATGAATATTCAGGAGCTTCTGTTACCGATACTGTAAAGAACAAAAAAGGAGAAATATTAAACGAAGTTGTCGTTACTAAAACCAAAGAACCAAAACCAGTAACAGCAGTTCGCTCTGGATTAAAACCAATGGATAACCCACAATCTATACAAGTTATTGGTTCTGAAGTTATCGAACAGCAGCAAGCCATTAGATTAAGCGAAGTTCTTAAAAATGCCAATGGTGTTTATGTAGGTTCTGCACGTGGCGGCGCACAGGAATCTTTCTTTTCGAGAGGTTACGACATGTCCGCCAATAATATGTTTAAAAACGGATTTCGCTATAATGCAGGATCAATTCCAGATGTTTCGGGTTTAGATAAAGTAGAATTCTTAAAAGGCGGCTCTGCCCTATTATTTGGAAATGTTGCGCCAGGAGGAATTGTAAATTTAGTAACCAAAACTCCTCAATTTAAAACCGGCGGAGAAATCTCTATGCAAATAGGAAGCTATGCTTATTACAAACCAGCATTTGATTTCTATGGAGGTCTTAGTAAATCAATCGCATTTAGAATTAATGGTTCTTACGAAAACTCAGAAAGCTTTAGAGATGTTGTAAAAAACGAGCGCGTTTACGTAAATCCATCGTTGCTTTTTATCATTAATCCAAAAACACAAATTACTGTACAAGGAGATTATTTAAGTGCAGATTGGACACCAGATTTTGGAACCGGAATTATAGGCACAAAAATTCTTGATTTGCCTCGTAATACTTTTTACGGATCACTTTGGTCAAATGGTAATACAAAATCTGCCAGTGCATCTGTATTATTAAATCACGATTTTAATAAAAACTGGAAACTTAATTTCAACAGTTCTTTCCAATCTTACGACAGAGCGTCAAAATCTACAGCACAGTTATCTTCAGTAAAAGACAATGGAGACTGGACGAGGCCTTTGGTTCAAAATGAAAACCTGGAACAAATACTAGGTGATCAATTAAGTCTTCAGGGAAATTTTAATACAGGATCTGTAAAACATCAAATCTTTACTGGTGCAGACTGGGAAAACTCATTTGCAACAGCATATACTTTTGCATTTAATCCTGCTAATTATGATACCATCAATCTTTTCAACTTTGATCCATCAACACAAAAAAATGATATTCCAAATGCCAGAGCAACTCAAATTGCAAAAACAGAAACCAACCGTTTTGGTGTCTATTTTCAGGATTTGATTTCGGTTACAGAAAAATTTAAAGTATTAGCGGGTGTACGCTGGTCATGGCAGGAAGCCCAAGTCACTACTTACAAAGAAACTTTTACTGGCGGTGTACAAACGGTAAGACCTGAAGATGCTGTAGCTGCAGTTGGTGCTAAAAAATTAGACAATGCCTTTTCTCCTAAATTTGGATTAATATATCAGCCAAGACAAGATGTTTCTATATTTGGAAGCTATTCTACCTCTTTTACACCAAACACAGGAACTACGGCTGATTTAAAACCAATCGAACCTTCTATTATTGATCAATACGAAGCGGGTATTAAAACTGATTTCTTAAAAGGATTATTAAGTACAAACGTTACGGTTTATCAAATCACAAACAGTAATCTGGCTCAAACAGCTGAATTTAAAGCCGATGGAAGCCCAAATACAGATACAAACGTAAAAGTTTTAAGTGGCGAAACTAAAAGCAAAGGAGTTGAAGTTGACGTTACCGCAAGACCTGTTGAAGGACTTAGTATTATAGCAGGTTACAGCTACAATGATATGCGTTATACCAAAACATCTGGTTTAAACGGAAGTTTTATACAAGGCGACCGCCTTGTTAGAACTCCTGCAAATACAGCAAACTTAAGTTTTTATTACACAGTACAGGAAGGATTCTTAAAAGGATTGTCTGTTGGAGCAATTGGAAATTACATTGGCGACCGTTTAGGCGGATGGAATGATCAATACAGCACTGATTTAACTAAATATCCTGATGGTATTTACCATAGAGAAATTCCAATAAAAGGATATACAACAATCGATGCTTCAGCTGGATATACGTGGAGAAAATTCTCTATTCTTTGCAAATTATCAAACATTACAAACGAATTAAATTATACTGTTCACGAAAACTATAGTGTAAACCCAATCGCGCCGCGTCAGGTTATGACAAGCTTGCGTTATAAATTCTAAAATTTGAATTAGACTTTGAATTCCCGATTCTTGAAACACAGAATCTAAAAAACCTCATTTATTTTTAAATGAGGTTTTTTGTTTCCAGAAAGCGAAGTACTCGAAATATAGTTACTTTTGTCGCGAAAATTAATGTCCGCAAAATCCAATTCAATCTATGTCAGATTCCCCAAAAAACCAATTAAGAAAAAGTTTAGGTTTAAGTTTTAATATTGCCGTTTTAATAGGCGGTACAATTGGCGTTGGAATTTTAAGAACACCAGGCACAATAGCAGAAATGCTGCATAATTACTGGCTAATTCTGGCATCTTGGCTTTTTGGAGGTTTATATGTTTTACTTGGTGCCAATTCATATTCAGAATTAGCGACAATGCTGCCAAAAGCCGGTGGATCTTATAATTACATCAAAAGAGCTTTGGGCGATTATGCCGGATTTCTTTCCGGCTGGTACGATTATATTGTTAATGCCATTCCGCCTGCATTTTATTGCATTGTAATCAGTGAATATACGATTATCTTATTTCCGGAACTCAGCAGTTATTCTACCGTAATTTCTATTGCTTTACTTATTGCATTTGTTTTACTGCACTTAAGCGGTGTCAAAAACGGAAGTGTGATTCAGCAGATTACCAGTTTTCTCAAAGTAATTTGTTTTGTAGCTTTAGTAATTGCGTGTTTTATGTATACAGGCGTTGAAGTACCTGCAATAAAAACCGATAATTCAATCTTTCAAATTGGACTTATTTTTAGCTTTTTTAAATCATTACAGCTTATAATTGGAACATATAACGGATGGAATGCCGTTTGTTTTTTTGCCGAAGAAAATGATGATCCGGGCAAAAATATCCCAAAGTCTTTATACAGCGGCGTTCTACTTGTAGTGGCGATTTATATTCTGGTAAATGCAGCATTTTTTCATGTTCTGCCCATTGAAACATTAGCAAAATCTAATTTGGCTGCTGCCGATGTTGCCAAGATTCTTTTTGGAGAAAACGGAGCTAAAATAGTAACGGTGATTTCGATTTTTTCTTTAATCAGTATTTTGAATGCTTTTATGATGATTCCGCCGAGAATTCTTTACGGATTAAGTCGTGATGGATTTTTTATCAAACAGGGAACTCAGGTAAATAAAGGCGGAACACCAATTGTAGCGCTTTTAGTTTCGTCGTTTTTTAGTTTATTTTTAATCTGTATTGGTTCTTTTGAAGTATTATTTTCATTTGCCGCTTTTATCTCTATAATTGTCTGGGGACTGGCTTATTATTCTCTTTTAAAATTACGAATCAAAGAACCTCATCTACCAAGACCTTATCGCTCATTTTGGTATCCTTGGACAACCATAATCGCTATTATATTCTCTATCGCATTGCTTGCGGGATTCATTTATAGTGATCCTATCAGTTTTCTTATTATTGTTGCAATTGCTGTGGTTTCTTATCCTTTGTTTTTGGTTTTGAGCAAGAATAAAAAATAGTACAAAACTTACAATTATTTTTAAATTTGCTAAAATGTATTACTTTTACATTTTAGAATAATGAAACATGAATTACAACTTATCATTTCAGGAAAGAGCGAAGTTAAGCATGGAACAATTATCCAAGCAGCAACCCGTTACCTTAGAAGAAGCCAAGGCTCAAGTGAAATGGCTAAAGAATTCAAGCACTTCAAAAAACAAGAAGCAGAAGCCTTAACTAGGTTTGCCAACAAAAATAATCTTTGGGTTTTAGATGTTAATCCGGAAAGTTATGTCTCTGAAGGAGCCGAGCAAAAAGTTTATTTAAAGGATGGAAAAACCGTTCTTAAATTAAATGATGCAATTTATTACACTTCATGGATTGATTATTTCAATAATCTTTTATTAAACAATTTCTTTTTTCCAGATACTGCATACAATTTACTTGGCTTTTACCAAAATGAAGATGTTTTATACGCTGTCGTTGAACAGCCATTTGTTAAAGCAACCGAAAAAACTGATTTAGAAGTTGTGAAAAAATTCATGCATTCAAATGGTTTCCAAAACACCAAAAACAATGATTACTTCAATCCGGATTTAGGAATAATTCTGGAAGATCTGCATGATGAAAATGTACTTACAGAAAATGGAATACTACAATTTATAGATACCGTTTTCTATATAAAAGATAAATTTTACGAAATATAAAACCCGACAGCTTTCAAAAAAAACTGTCGGGTTTGTTTTTAATATAAACTAAGTTTGATTTCTTACTTCAAACCAGCCAAACTCTGCTCAATTGTAGCAATTTTTGCTAAAGCATCGGCTTGTTTTTGTTTTTCAAGATTTAATACTTTTTCCGGAGCTCCGTTTACGAATTTCTCGTTTGAAAGTTTTGCTTCAACCGATTTCAAGAAACCTTTTGTATAGTTTAATTCTTCTGTCAGTTTTGCAATTTCTGCTTCAACATCGATATTTCCTGTAATCGGAATGAAATATTCATTTGATTTTACACGGAAAGACAATGCACCGTCTACTTTCTCAGAAACATATTCGAAAGCAGAAACGTTTCCTAATTTCGTGATAATTGAATCAAAATAAGTAGAAACATTTTCACTGTTGATTCCTTTTAATTCGATTGTATCTTTAAACGGAATGTTTTTGTCTTTACGAATTGTTCTGATTCCAGAAATTACCTCAATTGAATTTTCGAAATCAGAAATCAATTTAGCATCAAAAGATTTTACTTCCGGCCAGGTTGAAACAATTAAAGCTTCCTCAGGCGTTCTTTCTGCGATTAACTGCCAGATTTCCTCTGTTAAGAAAGGCATAAATGGGTGAAGCAGTTTCAAGTTGTTTTCTAACATTTCGATCGCTTTCGCGAAAGTTACGCTGTCAATTGGCTGTTGGTAAGCCGGTTTAATCATTTCTAGGAACCAAGAACAGAAATCATCCCAAACCAATTTGTAAATTGCCATTAATGAATCTGAAATTCTGTATTTCTCAAAGTTGTCTTCAATATCAACTAAAGTCTGCTGTAACTTCGCTTCGTACCATTCGATCGCTACTTTTGAAGATTCTGGCTGTGGAATTGCATCTGAAACTTCCCATCCTTTAATCAATTTGAAGGCATTCCAAATTTTGTTAGAGAACGCTTTTCCTTGGCTGCATAATTCTTCATCAAACATGATATCGTTTCCTGCAGAAGCACTCAAAAGCAATCCTACACGAACTCCGTCCGCACTAAACTTATCG
Organism: Flavobacterium ginsengiterrae; assembly: GCF_039539785.1. Classification (NCBI taxonomy): domain Bacteria; kingdom Pseudomonadati; phylum Bacteroidota; class Flavobacteriia; order Flavobacteriales; family Flavobacteriaceae; genus Flavobacterium; species Flavobacterium ginsengiterrae. Next base: position 735,836 of record NZ_BAABDU010000004.1, read on the forward strand.
ATCAAATCTAAAGGATCAGGAGAGTTTCCTAGTGATTTAGACATTTTACGACGTTGTTTGTCACGAACTAAACCTGTTAAATATACATTTGTAAATGGTTTTTCGCCTGCATATTCGTAACCCGCGATAATCATTCTTGCAACCCAGAAAAATAAAATATCCGGACCTGTTACCAAGTCATTTGTTGGATAATAATATTTAAAATCTGGACTTTCTGGATCCATAATGCCACCAAAAACAGACATTGGCCATAACCAAGATGAAAACCAGGTATCTAAAGCATCAACATCCTGTTTAAGGTCGTTTATTGTTAATTGTTTATTGTTTGTCGCTTCTTGTGCTAATTTTAGTGCATCTTCGATATTTTCTGCAACTACGAAATCTTCTTTTCCGTCTCCGTAATAATACGCCGGAATTTGTTGTCCCCACCATAATTGACGAGAAATATTCCAATCGCGAATGTTGTTTAACCAATGCGCGTACGTATTTTCGAAACGTTTTGGATGTAATTTAATATCTCCAGTTTCTAAAACCGATTTAATAGCAGGTTTAACCAATTCTTCCATTTTCAAGAACCATTGGTCTGATAATCTTGGCTCGATTACCGCTTTTGTTCTTTCAGAAGTTCCAACTTTATTTAAGTGTGTTTCTGTTTTTGCTAAAGCTCCAATTTCTTGAAGTTCTTTTTCAATTTCTTTACGAACTACAAAACGGTCTTTTCCTTGATAGTGTAATCCGAAGCTGTTTAAAGTTGCATCTTCATTAAAAATATCAACGATTTCTAGGTTATGTTTTTCACCCAAAGTTTTATCGTTCATATCGTGCGCAGGTGTCACTTTCAAACATCCTGTTCCGAATTCTACATCTACATATTCGTCTTCGATAATCGGAATTACTCTTCCACAAATAGGAACGATCGCTTTTTTACCTTTCAAATGTGTAAAACGCTCATCATTAGGATTGATACAGATGGCAGTATCTCCGAAAATAGTTTCAGGACGTGTTGTAGCGATAGTCAGGAAATCTTCTGAACCTTCGATTTTATATTTTAAGAAAAATAGTTTTCCTTGTTGTTCTTCGTAAATTACTTCTTCATCAGATAAAGTAGTTTTTGCTTCCGGATCCCAGTTTACCATTCTATAACCACGGTAAATTAATCCTTTGTTGTATAAATCAACAAACGACTTAATTACAGAAGCAGACATATCTGGATCCATCGTAAATTTTGTACGTTCCCAATCGCAGGAAGCACCTAATTTTTTAAGCTGTTCTAAGATTGTTCCACCGTATTTATCCGTCCATTCCCAAGCGTGTTTCAGGAATTCTTCACGGGTTAAATCGTTTTTATTGATTCCTTCCGCTTTTAATTTCGCCACAACTTTTGCCTCAGTTGCAATAGATGCGTGATCTGTTCCCGGAACCCAGCAAGCGTTGAATCCTTTTAAACGTGCTCTACGAATTAAAACATCCTGAATTGTATTATTCAGCATGTGCCCCATATGCAAGACACCAGTGACGTTTGGAGGAGGAATTACAATAGTATATGGCGTTCTATGATCAGGTTCTGAATGAAAATAGTTGTTTTTCATCCAATACTCATACCATTTGTTTTCAATCGTCTTCGCGTCAAATTGTGCTGGAATTGTCATTTATATATGTTTAATCGTTTATTTGTTTAAAAAAATTGGTTCAATTTTTGTAATTATAATTAACAGCAAAAGTAAATAATTAAGTACACTATAAAAAACGAATTAATAATTTGTGTGTTAATTAAAACAATGTATATTTACTTACAATTAATAAAACAATTTCAAAATGAAAAATGTTGCCTCTTTTATTGCTGTCGTATTGTTTAGTGCAATAGGTTATGCACAAAATGGCCCAAAGATTGAATTTGCAGCCCCGGACAATACGATTGATTATGGAAAAATTTCTAAAAGTGACAGTGGACTACGTTCCTTTGAATTCACAAACACTGGCGATGCACCGCTGTTAATTACTGGTGCCGAATCGACTTTGAGTTCTATTATTGTTACTAAACCTGCTGCGGCTGTTATGCCTGGCAAAAAAGGAAAAATCGATGTAAAATACAATATGGCCAGCGGTCCTATTCGTAAAACGATTACGGTTGAAACCAACGCTGTCAATTATCCTGACGGACGAGTTGCCCTTAAAATTAAAGGTGAAGTTTTATAAAAAAATAAATCTAAAAATAGTAAAAGCCGTTTCTTAAGAAACGGCTTTTTTATTGTGATTCAGATTGTAATTATTTTTTATCAGCACATTCTGCTGCGTCGAATTTATATTTTACACGTTCAAAATCGATTGGTTTATCTTTTACCAAATAAGTAACGCCCATTGTAGTCTGCATCGTTCCGTTTCCTAAAATAAGCTGTTTGTCTCGTTTTAAAAATGCCATTGGGTTTTTAAACGTTTTATCCTTATTTACATTATCTTTAAAAGTGTAGTCTACAAACAAAGTGTCACCATGAAATTCGCCCGCCACTTCGCCGGTTCTAATTGTAGATGGAGCTACTTTCATAATCATATTACCATTTAGTTTTCCGTTTTTTAAAGTGTTTAATTTTAAAGCGAGAGTATCTTTTTCATAAACAGACTGATAACATTCTGTGCTTACAACTGTCTCAGCATCTGCTTTTGCGGCCGCATCTTCTTTTTGTTTTTCTTCATTTTTACAGCTTTGAAAAGCAAGCCCTATTACAAGCAGACAAGGTAAAACTAGATTTTTCATATTTTAATATTTTATTTCATGGTTATTCTATAAAATTAAATAAAAAAGAAATCAACCAAAAGCATTTTACAAAATATTGGCTTTAAAAATAATAAAACCCGACAGGTTTTTAAGGCCTTCGGGTTTATAGTGCATTACAACATGGTTTATAGATTTTTAATTACAAACTCAGATCTTCGGTTTAATTCGTGTTCTTCTTCTGAGCAGGCCTCATCGGTTTTACATTTTATAACAGGCACTGATTCTCCGTAACCTTTTGCAGAAACTCTTTTGGCATCTATTCCGGACTGAATTATAAACTCTCTGGTTGAATTGGCTCTTTTTTGAGATAAATCGGCATTGTATTTTACACTTCCTCTTGAATCTGTATGTGATCCAATTTCAATTACCATTCCCGGATATTTTCTCATCAATTCAACTACTCTGCCTAAAATAATTTTCGACTCTTTTCGAATGTACCACAAATCATAATCAAAATAAATAGGATCTGTTTTTATTATTAAGCGGTCTTTATCTCTTACAACATCTTTTTCTTTCTCTAAAATCTCCTTAACTCTTTCATTCTTTTTAACTTCGGCCGCTGCGATTTCAGCTTCTTTGGCTTTTTTCTCTTTCTTTTTTAATTCTATAGCGGCAAGTTCAGTTTTCTTTTTAGTTTCTTCTTCAATAATAATTTGCTGTTGTCTTTTCTTTTCGGCTTTTTCTTTTTCTTCTAATTTGATAACTTCTAAAGATTTCAATGCTAATGAAGCATCATTTACAGCATCTCGGGTTTTGTCTAAAGTAAGCGTAACAGACTCGTTTGTGTATTTTTCTTTAGAAGCCGAAATTTTATAAGAAGCTTCGCAGGCAACCGTAAAACTAAATTTTCCATCTGCAGAAGTAACAATCATATTCAGGGTTTTATTATCTGAATCCTGCAATATTACGGTTGCATTTTCCAGCGCCAGTTTGGTATCAACATCGGTAATAATTCCGGCAATAAATTGTTTACAATCTTCAACAATTAAATCTTTGATTTCTTTAAACTGATAGATATCGTCATTGCCCTTTCCTCCTTCTCTGTTTGATGCAAAATATCCTTCTTTTGTCTCAACATTCATATTAAAGGCAAAATCGTCTAAATTTGAATTTACAGGCAGACCAACGTTAACCGGTTTTGAGTATTGGTTTTCATTTATTTCGGAAACAAAAATATCCAGAGAACCATAGCCCAGATGTCCGTTTGAAGAAAAATAAAGTTTATTATCTGCAGAAACAAAAGGAAATTGTTCTCTTTTATCTGTATTTACCAACGGACCAAGATTTTTTGGCGTATCAAATGCACCTTTATTTATATTGACAGAATAAATATCAAATGAACCAAAACTTCCCGGCATATCTGATGCAAAATATAATACTTTTTCATCGGCACTTAAAGCAGGATGTTCTACTGAATAATTCGGACTATTGAACGGAAGCGAAGTAATATTAGTCCATTTTCCTTCAACTAATTCGGCTTTAAAAATCTGAAGATTTGAAATCTTTTTTTCGTCTCTTTTTTTCGTTCCGTTTTTAGAATTATTTCGGGTGAAATACATCGTTTTGCCGTCTTTTGTAAAAACAGCATTTGATTCGTGCATTCCGGTTTTTAATTCTTTGGCAAAATAATTTACAATAGAATCGGCAGAATTAATGTTTTTTAATGGAACCGTTACTAAATTTAAATACGCTGCATTATCCCATTTGTACTTTTTGTCAAATAATCCGGGTTTTAATTTAACACCTGCAAACACTAAATTTCCATTGTATTCAACTGCACCAAATTCAGAATTTGGAGTATTAAGAGCCAGATTTTTAATTTCGAAACGTTTACCAATTGCCGTTACATTTTCTAAGGTTTTAAGATCTTTTTCAAAATTGGCAAGATCTTCTGTATTAGATGATTTTGCGTAATATTCTTTTAAAGCTTCGTTGGCATCGTCGTAACTATTTGTTGCTTTTAAGGTTTGAGCATATCTAAAATAGTATTCACGGTCTAAATTATTATTGTAGTTTTTAACCAGCAAACGGTAATATCGTTGTGCTTTTACGAGATCGTTTGTATAAAAATAAGAATCGGCAAGATTTTTTATTACTTCCTGCGAAGGTCTTTCGTCTGCCAGTTTTTGATACAAAATAACCGCTTCACTATAATAAGTTCTGTCAAAAAATTTCTTTGCTCTTATCAATTCCTGATCCTGAGCATTTATAAACTGTATTGAAAATACGAATATAATAACGAGTAGTTTTTTCATATTTTTCATTTTAAAAGAATCTTGGAGATTTATCAAAACCTTTTCCTAATAAATCGAGATCAAAGAGCAGCATAATTTCGTGTGTTCCTGAGTTGAACTGACCAAAATTAGTAAGCGTATAATCGTATGCATAACCTACTCTTAGTGAAGGCGTAACATTGATATTAAATAAAGCACTTACAGAATCGTCTATTCTGTATGCAGCGCCAAATTCGAACTTTTCATTATATAAAACGTTTGCCGTAAGATCTAAAGTTATTGGAGCGCCTTTTACAAATTTTGACATAAATGCGGGTTTTACTTTCCACATATCGTTAACCTGAAAAACATATCCGGCGGTTAAAAAAGCATGGATTTCTTCGGATCCAAAAGCGTTTATTCCTGATTTTTCTTCAATGTATTTTGATTTCAATAAGTTAGGAGCCGATAATCCTACATACAGGTTATCTCTAAAATAATAAGCTCCTACTCCAATATTGGGTTTTGTGGCATTTATGTTTTCTGAAAAAGCAAAATCAGTCTGTGGATCTGTAAAACGAAATCCGTTAAAATTAGTCTGCATGGTTGACAAACCGGCTTTAAGTCCAAGCGAAAGTTTGTTTCTGCCTCCTAAATTTAAAACGTATGCAAAATCGGCATAAATGTTATTTTCCTTTTTTGCACCGTCGCCAATATCATCTGAAATAAATGATAAACCGGCTTCTACTTTATCTGTAATGGCAGTATGTCCGAAAAAAGTAAATGTTTTAGGAGCTCCAACCGCACCAACCCATTGTGTTCTGTACAAGGCACCAAAATTCATCATTGCCGGAACTCCTGTTGCGTAGGCAGGGTTTACTACGCTCATATTATACATATAATGCGTGTATTCGGGATCCTGTTGTGCAGAAACTGATAAGTAAAAGAGGAAATTTATAATGAGTAGTATTTTTTTCATTTGAAGAATATATTTTAAGAATATAAAAACAGAATTATCGGTTTAGATAAAGACGGCCCTGTTTGGGCGGTTTGTTGTCTTTATTAAAATGCAGTACATAAAAATAAACTCCATTTGGCGCTACTCCGCCGGCAATGCCGCTTTTTTCGTAATTCATTCCGTCCCAAGCGGGTTTATTGTTATCTCCTTTATACATTCCGTTTCCATATCTATTATATATTTCAAGCGTATAATTTGGGTATAAAAATTCAATATCCTTAATTACAAATGAATCGTTAACCCCGTCTCCGTTTGGTGAAAATCCATCTGGAATAAAAAAGTCATGCGGCACATCATCGCAGTCCGTTAATGCGACAGTAACTTCGATATATTCTGAAGAAAAACATCCTGAAGCTGGAAAATTAAATCCATAATATTTCCCTTGCTCAGTCAACGGTGTTGAAGCTGATAACAGATTTCCATTTTCAGGAGCATCATACCAGACTACAGTCGATGAAATATTGGTATTATTTGATAAATCTGCAATAGTTGGGCTGGTAAGTCCACAGAAATTTTGTCCGTCAGAATTTAACACCGGAGCCTGAGAATCGTTTACCGTAACCACAACCAATGCGGGCTCAGATGTACAGCCTGCTGCCGAAGTTTCTCTAACATAATAGTTTCCGGATTCTAAAATAACCGTAACGGCCAGAGGTTCTGCTGCAGTTTCTGAACTGTACCATTTGTATTGATTTCCATTTGGAACTAAATTGGCAACAGCAGCTTCATCAACTTTACAAAATGACAGCGGGCTAACGGTTGGTTTCACCGGAATTGGGTTAATTGTAAAAGTATCGATTACGTTGGTTAAGTCAATATCGCAGCTGGTTATATTATTTTTCAAATTTATAAGCGATATTATAGTCGAACCGGTGTTTAAAAGTAAATCAGCAGGTATTATAAAATCTGCTTTTCCGTTAGAAACCGTTAAAACTGCTGTTTCCAGAGTACTCAAATTACTATCCTGCAGCATATATGAAACTGTTACATCTGTTAAAGTTCCTAATCCTGAAATTGTTGCCGTTACCGGACTTTTTAAACAATAATCATTAACTGCAACGCTTAACTGCGAAGTATTAGGAAGAGGATTAATAATTAAATCTCCTCTTATAGTCGCAGTGTTTGTACAACCGGTTACTGTATTGGTAATATTAGTAATGGTAATACTTGATATACCACTGTTTACATTTAATCCTGCGGGAATTATAAAACTTGAAGCTCCCCCTGCAACCGTAATATTAGCAGTTTGTCCTAAAGCGGTATTACTGCCCGTTACATTATAACGTATATTATAATTTCCATCTGCCAGACGCAGGGCGTTTGTAAGCTGTACCAATGCATTTTTATTTTGGCAGGTTGGTTCAGGTGTTAAAACAGCTCCATCTAAATAAGGCAGTGTGTGTATTTGTAAATTTGTGTTTAAATTGTTTATAATATTTCGACAGGCTCCTTTGCTGTTTACGGCCGCAATATTTGTTATGGTGACATTAAAAATCCCAACCTGTCTGAAATAAGAAGAATCTATTGGAAAAGTCAATTTTCCATTTACAAAAGACGCACGTATTGTTTCTGTTCCGCCATTTGGTCCTGAAACATTAAAGGTAACCCAATATTCAGCATCTGGAATAGCTTCTAATCCTTGGGTAATTGTCGCTGAATATGTGGCCGTTCTTATTTCATTTTCGCAGATATCTTTTTCGACTTCAATTTTTGCTCCTGTAAAATCTAATCTTTTTTCGAGTGTAATAATTATAGGTGTCGTTTTATCTGGACAGTTGTTATTATCAGACAGAACTCTATAATTATAAATGTACGTTCCGGGGCCATAAACAGCAAAAATTTGTTTAAGATTGATAACCGGATTCGACGGTGACGTTATGCCAATACCACTCCATGATCCATTAGGATCCTGACCTGATAATCTTGTGGTTAAATCTAAAGCTGTATAACCATTTAAATCAGTGGTCCCGCATAATGTTAAATCGCTGGCTGTTCCGGATTGGGGAGCTCTGATAACGGTAAGTGTTATTGTCGTTGTTAAAGGTGCTGTATCGCATCCCAGAACTGGAGGCACCGTGTAACTATACTGATAGTTACCATTCATATTGGTTATAGAAATTACAGAATTTACAATCGTACCTGAATTATCTCTCCATATTCCGTTTGTATGCGGACTTATTACTGTACTATTAAATGCAGAAAATAAATTGTATGTGTTTTCATCACTGCATTTTGTTGCATACGGAGCCGGATAACCTTCAAATGCGCCAATTGTAACTAAAACTTTTGCAGTATTAGTGGCGCAGCCTGTCGCAGCGGGAGCCGTATATGTATATTGATAGGTTCCGCCGGCTCTAATAGCTTGTGCGTTTAAAATTCCTGTTGAAGTACTCAATCCTCTTGAACTATCATCACCAGACCACGTACCGCCGGGCACAGGGCTTCCTCCTAAATATGAAAACAGAGAAACTGATCTATTTGAAATATCTTCGACATCACAAATTGTCACAGCTCCATCAGTACCAGCACATTGCGAATAAATTTTTGGAGAGAAAACCGTTAAAAAAATAAAAAACAATAAATATTGTAAGAAATTAGCGTAGTTTTTGACCATAAATTATTATTTTCGATAAACATAATAAAATATGTGTTTACTTTCTAAAAAAACTTAATTTTCTTATTAATTTTAAAAATATCATCGATATAGAGCCTGTAGAATATTTTTCTCCAACAATATTCATAATTAAAAACTACAATTCATCTTCCAGTCTAAATTTGAATTTTAAAATAAGGCTGTTTCTTTCTACTTCGAGGGTTATCCAAGTATCATCTTCAGATTTTAAAAGCTGGTTAATCTGTTGTAAAGAATACTTATACGGACTTTCGCTATTAATTCGCACGATAATATCGCCCTTTTGCAGACCTGCTTTTTCTGCAGCAGAACCTTTTCTGATATTCACGATTTCGTAAATAGGTTTTAATGAAAACTTGTATCTAAAATTGCCTCCGCTGGTATTATTATTAGCAGCCATTTCGGCCTCGCTCAAAGATCCGGCTACTTTTACGGTTTCTAAATGAACCGTTTCCTGAACCCATTGCAAACCGTTATGCTGAATTGTAATACCGCTTTTATTATAGGTAAAAGGTTCAGAAAATTTATGGTTCTTTCTTAAATACAGCTTTTGATCTTTATAATCTAATACAATAGTAAATCGCTTTAAAACTTCTCCTCCAACAGAACCAATACGATCCGGAACCATTTTTACATTTCGAATTGACGATGAATCCGGAAATGCTACAATAGGTTTTTTAAAATCAAATTCATCAATAGAAAACATTTTTATTCTGGCACGATGCCCTTCAATATCACCGCTGAAACCTTTTCCTAAAAAATCAGGAAAGTTCTTTTTTGGAAGTTTTATTTTGTTGTTTTCAAAAATCCAGAACGCATCGCTGTTACCAATATCAATAAGCAGTTTGGCTTTAACATCTAAACTGTCAACAATTGCGCTTGTAAAAATATAAGGTTTCGATTTTTCGATTGTAATAGGAATCGATTTAAACCTCTTATTAAGTTTCTTTTTAATCGCTTCATTATCTGCGTGAACTGTAATTTTTCGTTTTTCATAATTCACCTCAATTAAATTATTTTTGAAAAATTTATAACCAATAATGCCATTTACCGGAATACCTATATGAGATGAAAGATTAAAACTCTGATCCAGAATTACAAACAGCGTATGATTTTCTGATTTTAATCCGTGGGTTTCAAATGTATTTTTGGTAGATTTTAATCCTTCGATTTCATTTTCAGAGCCCAGTCCTCTAAGTCTAATTTTTTCGACATTATTAAATTTAACCTCCTTCATTTCGTCCATACTAAACAAAATAGTTTCCTCGACACCAGAATCTAATAGAAAATTCAGTTCGATTCCGTTGACTTTTATTGGAATAAAAATGAGGTTATTAATCAATTTAAAAGGGATTACAGCCTTATTTTTATTGTTTTGAATAATGAAACTATCTTGGGCTTTTAAGCAAAAAGGCAGCAATAAGCCAAAAAACAGGACGATATATTTTTTCATTGGCAATATTTTATTATAAAATTAGTAAATATATTTATTATTGTTACATTTTTGCAAGTACCCGTATTGTTTACGTTAAATTCGAAAAAAAAATGCAAATTTGCACTTCAATAATTTATACTCATGCCAACAATTTCACTTAAGGGCAAAAACATGCCTGAATCACCGATACGCAAGCTGGCTCCTTTTGCAGATTTAGCAAAGAAAAAAGGACACAAGGTGTATCACTTAAACATTGGTCAACCGGATATCAAGACACCGGAAGTGGCCATCGAGGCGGTAAAAAATATTGATTTGAGTATTATAGAATACAGTCCGTCTGCCGGATATGAAAGCTATAGAAAAAAATTAGCTCATTTTTACCAGCGCCAAAATGTAAACGTTAACACAGAAGACATCATTATAACTACTGGTGGATCTGAAGCCTTACTATTTGCGCTGGCCACAATTACAGATCCCGGAGATGAAATCATTATCCCGGAACCTTTTTATGCTAATTATCATGCGTTTGCTTCTTCTACAAGTGCAACCGTAGTGCCTCTTGTTTCTACCATTGAAACCGCTTTTGCACTGCCAAGTATTGAAGAAGTAGAGAAATTAATTACTCCTAAAACAAAAGCGATTTTAATTTGTAATCCCGGAAATCCAACGGGATATTTATATTCTGAAGCAGAAATTAAGCAATTAGCGGCATTAATTAAAAAACACGATTTATACTTAATTGCCGACGAAGTTTACCGCGAATTTTTGTACGATGGCGATGATGTGCATTTTTCTGTAATGAATTTAGAAGATGTTCAGCAAAACGTGATCATGGTCGATTCTGTTTCTAAACGCTATAGTATGTGCGGCGCTAGAATTGGATGTTTGATAACTAAAAATAAAGAAGTTCTTGCAACTGTTATGAAATTTGCTCAGGCGCGTTTAAGTCCGCCAACAATTGAGCAGATTGCGTGTGAAGCTGCAATAGACACTCCGCAAAGTTATTTTGATGAAGTAATTGGAGAATATAAAGAACGACGCAATACTTTAATCACAGAATTAAATAAAATTGAAGGTGTTATTGTAACAAAACCAAAAGGTGCTTTTTACTGTATTGCTCAATTGCCAATTGAAGATTCTGACGATTTTGCACAATGGCTTTTAGAAAGTTACAATCTAAACGGTGAAACGGTTATGATTGCTCCTGCAAAAGGATTTTATTCGACTCCGGGAATGGGATTGAATCAGGTTCGAATTGCTTATGTTTTAAACAAAAAAGATCTAATTACGGCAGTAAATATCCTGAAAGAGGCTTTACTGGTTTACAACAATAGATAAAACAAACTAAACTTAAACTTTCAAAAGACAATAACATTTACGTTATTGTCTTTTGTTTTTGGACCAATTTTAAATTATATCCAAAAAGGATCGATGAAATAATAAAAACCATAGAAAAGGTTTCCCATTTATTAATTATCTTTACCGCCTTAAAAAGATATACCCATTATAATAGTAGTTTTTAATGATAAATAACGAAGATTTTTTAGACGAAATAGGTGACAGTCATTTCAGCAGTAATGCAAAAAACCCTTTAAGAGAAGATGCTTTTGATATTACTGATGAAGAAAAAATAGAAAAAATTAAAAAAGATGTTGAAAACATTCTGCAGACTCTTGGAATGGATTTAACAGATGACAGCATAAAAGGTACTCCAAACCGAGTAGCTAAAATGTTTGTAAAAGAAATTTTTGGTGGTTTAAACCCTGCAAAACAGCCAAAAGCTTCTACTTTCGACAACAATTATAAATACGGCGAAATGCTTGTAGAAAAAAACATTACAGTTTATTCTACCTGCGAGCATCATTTACTTCCAATTATCGGACGCGCTCATGTGGCTTACATTTCAAGCGGAAGAGTTATTGGTTTATCAAAAATGAACCGTATTGTTGAATACTATGCAAAAAGACCTCAGGTTCAGGAGCGTTTAACGATGCAGATTGTTCAGGAACTTCAAAAAGCTTTAGGAACTGAAGATGTTGCGTGTGTTATTGACGCTAAACACCTTTGCGTAAATTCTCGCGGAATTAAAGATATCGAAAGCAGTACCGTAACGTCTGAATTCGGAGGAAAATTCAAAGATCCACAAACAAAGAGAGAATTCTTAGACTATATTAAATTAGATACTCAGTTCTAAAAGTTTATTGTTTTTTTGTTAATAGTTTATTGTTCTGATGGCAAAAATTCAAAAATTTGAAGATCTGGAAATTTGGCGACTGGCTCGATTAATATGTCAGCAGATTGAATTTCTTATTCAAAATACAAATTTGAAGACTAATTATTCTTTAAGGGATCAAATTGACAGAAGTTCAGGTTCTATTATGGATAATATTGCCGAAGGCTTTGAAAGAAATGGTAACAGAGAATTTATTAATTTTCTTAGTATTGCAAAAGGTTCTGCAGGAGAGGTAAAATCACAATCATACAGAGCTTTCGATAAAAAACTGATTAACGAAGAACAGCATTTGAAATTAAATGAAATGGCTGAACTCGTTAAGAACAAAATTGGAGCTATGATGAATTACTTAAATAATTGCGAAATAAAAGGACTTAAATTCAAATAACAATAAGCGCAAACCAAAAACAATAAACGATAAACAACAAACTATAAACGTTAAAAATATGCCTTTATATACAAGTCAGCCCTTAAAAATATACAATTCGCTGTCTGGCGAAAAAGAAGATTTCATACCAATCCATGAAGGAAACGTTGGAATGTATGTTTGTGGACCTACCGTATATAGTAATGTTCACTTAGGGAATGTGAGAACTTTTATGTCTTTTGACGTAATTTTCAGATACTTTTTGCATCTTGATTACAAAGTTCGTTATGTTCGTAATATTACCGATGTTGGTCATATTGTGGATGATGTTGATGAAGGTGAAGATAAAATTGCTAAAAAGGCACGTTTAGAGCAATTAGAACCTATGGAAGTTGTACAGCGATATACTGTTGATTTTCATGATATTTTAAAAGCTTTTAATTTTTTACCGCCAAGCATTGAGCCTACTGCAACGGGACATATTATTGAACAGATCGAAATCATCAAAAAAATAATTGATACCGGAATTGGTTATGTTGCCAATGGATCTGTTTATTTTGATGTTGTGAAATATAACGAAACTAATAATTACGGAGTTTTAAGCGGCAGAAACATTGAAGACATGCTGGCTAACACCCGCGATCTTGATGGTCAGTCTGACAAGAGAAATCCTCAGGATTTTGCCCTTTGGAAAAGAGCAGAACCAGAACATATCATGAGATGGCCTTCACCTTGGAGCGATGGTTTTCCGGGATGGCATCTTGAATGTACTGCAATGAGTACTAAATATTTAGGAAATCATTTTGATATTCACGGCGGTGGAATGGATTTAAAATTCCCGCACCACGAATGTGAAATCGCACAAAATGAAGCCTGCACAGGACAATCGCCGGTAAATTACTGGATGCACGCCAATATGCTTACCTTAAACGGTAAGAAAATGGCAAAATCTACCGGAAATAACATTTTACCGGGAGAAATTCTAAGCGGTAACAATACGGTTTTAAGCAAAGCTTTTTCGGCATCTGTAACGAGATTCTTTATGTTACAGGCACATTACAGAAGTATTTTAGATTTTTCTGATGATGCCATAACAGCAGCAGAAAAAGGATATAAAAGATTAATGGAAGCTCTTGATGCTCTGCCTTCGTTAAACGCTGGCGCTTCAAGCTCTATTGATTTTACAGCATGGAAACAAGCTTGCTATGATGCCATGAATGACGATTTTAATACGCCTATTTTAATTGCTCAATTATTTGAAGCTGTTCGTTATATTAACTTACTTAAAGAAGGAAAAGAAACCATTTCTGCCGAAGACTTAAAAACATTTTCGATAGCTTTAAATGCGTTTGTTTTTGACGTTTTAGGTTTAAGTGATGAGAAAGCTGCCGACGGTAATAACGATAAATTAGAAGGTGTTGTAAACATGCTTATTGCGATGAGAAATCAGGCAAGAGCCGATAAGAATTTTGCGCTTTCTGACCAGATCCGAGATCAGTTAATTGGGCTTGGAATTCAGCTGAAAGACGGTAAAGAAGGAACAAGCTTTTCTATTTAAAACTTAAATTCTAATAAATCATGAAAGTAATTACGCCTTTTGTTTTATTAGTACGGTTTTATCAAACTGCTATATCGCCTTTTACGCCTGCTTCGTGCCGATTTGAACCTACGTGTTCGACATACATGATCCAGGCCTTGCAAATGCACGGATTATTTTATGGAGGGTATTTGGGAATCAAAAGAATTTTAAGCTGTCATCCTTGGGGAAGAACGGGATACGATCCGGTTCCCGAAAAGAAATGTTCACACAAACATTAACTTTTTATAAAGATTTGACCGGCATTTAATATCTATTTTTAGAAAACATAATAAAAACATTACACTATATGACACAGCCTTTAAATATCGTTTGGAATCCTTCAGAAGGAATAGATTTAGGATTTTTTATGATTCGTTATTACAGTTTAATGTTCGTAATTGCTTTTGGTTTAGGATGGTACCTAATGAAAAAGATTTTCGAACGCGAACATGAACCCATAGACAAATTAGATTCTCTTTTTGTTTGGACTGTTTTAGCAACGTTAATTGGAGCTCGTTTAGGACATGTTTTATTTTATGACTGGGAATATTTCAGAAATCATTTACTTGAAATTTTCTTACCGTTTAAATTTGAACCAAAATTCGAATTTACAGGATTCCAGGGTCTGGCGAGTCACGGTGCGGCAATAGCGATTATCCTTGCGATGTATTTCTACAGCAAAATGATCTTAAAACGTCCGTTACTATGGATTTTAGACCGTGTTGTAATTCCGGTTGCCAGCGGTGCTATTTTTGTTCGTTTAGGAAACTTTATGAACTCTGAAATTATTGGACATGAAACAACATCTGCTTTTGGAATTCGTTTTTTACACGACCAATTCAGTAAAGCCGAAGCTGTAAATGCGACTCAAATTGCAAACCCAAAAGATGCCTACACAGCCATAGCAACAGATCCTAAATTTGCTGATTTACTAGCTCAGGTTCCTGCAAAACACCCAACTCAATTGTACGAATCATTTTGTTACATTTTTGTTTTTGCTATTTTGTTTTTCTTGTATTGGAAAACTAACGCAAGACTTAAATCAGGTTATTTATTCGGGTTGTTTTTAGTTCTTTTATTTGTTGTTCGTTTTATTGTAGAATTTGTAAAAGAAAGCCAAGGCGGAATCGAACAAGAATTAGGTTATTTCTCAACGGGACAATGGTTAAGTATTCCTTTTATAATCATTGGTCTTTTCTTTATTATAAGAGCACAGAGAAATCCTTTAGCAGAATCTTAAGTTTTAAAACAAACTTTTCAAAATATAAAAGGCCGGTATATTTATACCGGACTTTTTTTATTTTCATAGAGTTGGAGTTTATTTGAAATAAAATGGCAATTATTAATAATCAAAAAATGTTTAAGGAACTTGTATTTCTGGATCTTTATAAACTTTTTTATTTCTTATAATGCTTAACTACCCCTTGCATTTGTCTAATATTGTTTCTGAATTATAATTTTCAAAAGGAATTTTTCCAAAATCTTTGATATCGTAATTATATATATTTTCATTTTCATCTCCATCTTTTCTTGAAACTTCAATTCTAGAATATTTATACAAATTAATTTCATTCGTTTCACTAGAGAATTTAAAAGTGGTATATTCTTTAACTATTTCATAACCTCCTCCATTTACTTGTTCTATTGTAAAAAAATTATCCTTCACTTTAATATTACTAAAACCAAGAGCTGTATTTCCAACGTAGTGTTTTGAAATGATGCTTTCATTTTTAAATAATTTGCCAGAGACATAAACACATACTATAGATTCTTCGTAATCACTTGGCTTAAAATTTTCAGCTAGTTCAGTAGAAAAAACAAGAATTTTATCTTGAATTTTGTCATTATTAAGATCACAATCTTGCTGAAAAACATTTTTAAATCCCTCCTTTTCAATCTTATTTTTGAATTCTTCAAAAATTTCAGCATTATTCATATTACCTTTTTCAAAAATTAAGACTCTTTCAATATATTTTTTTATATCTTTTTCGGACAAAAGATCATAGAAGTCAGAATTTTCAAAATTCAAAATATTCTTTTTTGAAGCATCAAAAAAAGTTAATGCGTATTTATTACCATTTCTATTAATTTTAAAAGAACCTTTTTTCCACTCTTGATTTAATTTCTCAAAAGGTATTTTATGCAAATCCTCTTCTTTTATATTGTAATTAGTTAAATATGAAAAATTATCTGTATCAAATTCATATGCAATTAAATTTGGGAATTCTTCTGTATAACCGGGAAGCAGTAATATCCCTTTAAAATTGTTTTCATCAAACAATAATCTAACACCATCATAGTTGTCAGGTAGAAATTCAAAATTGAATAAAATTTGTTTCCAACCAGACACAACCTTATTTCTAACAACAAATTGCATTAGTGTAATATCTTCAATAAATCGAAATTTAAGTTGATAATCTTTATAAGTAATATTCAATTCGCTTATTTCATTATTCCTTTTAGAATCTTTTACAAAATGAACTTCATTGTATTTTGTTGTAGTTTTTATTTCAATTTTTGAAATTTCATTTTTATTCTCCTTACAATTTAACATTGTAATTAAAATAATAAATAATAATACTATTCTAAACAATCTAATCTTTTCCATTAACTTCTTCAATTTTTCCTTTTTCCGATATTTCTTTTTGCAAACTTCTTTCTTGTACAGATTGTTCTGATGCTCTTTTAAAGTGGACATAAAATCCAGGATTACATCTATAATTCAATCCCTTTCCCACTGCATAAACAGTCGTAAATATTTCAAAATGCAAATGTGGCGCACATGTCCCTGATTCTACACCCGAAACCCCACTACTTGCAATAATTTTTCCTGTCTCAACCTTCTGACCTTTTGTAACAAATACTTTTCTTAAATGTGCATAAAACAAAAAGATATCCTTAGTCTTATCAAAATGTAGCCCTTGAATTATTTCGCCTTCAGAAGAGTATAATATTTTATAATCCCTCCTATGATTATAAAATGCTTCCTTATCTGTTATTTTAATAGTAACTGTTTTTCCATATCCAGAATGAGTTTTTACTTCAAATACCTCACCCTCAACACAAGAATATACATTACTTCCAGGTTCAGCAAACAGATCTAATCCTTGATGAACACTTCCATTTCTAGTATTACCAAATAATCCCCAATGCTCACCTAATTTTCCACTTCCACCACTTTGCATGTAAAGAGTTGAGATTGGATTATCTACTGGTTCATGCCATTGCCCTGATGCAGTATTCTCTTTTCCCCATTTACATACATCTATCAAAAAATTTTTCGTTGTAATATTTTTAAAAACATCTTGTTTTTCGGCATAATTTGAAGAGTCATCTCCATTTTTATCTTTCATTTTTACATTATTACCTACTTGTGGACAAATTTTTCCTATTACATCTGTAGTTCCATTTGAAATTTTATTCAGACCTTTCCATCTCCAAAATGCCATTGAAGATAAAACTGCTGTACTTATATCAGTACCTGCCAATTCTGGATAATTTATAATATCAGAGCCTAATTTTAATGTATAAGTATTTGCATACTCATAACCACCTCTTCCTGTCAATTGTAATAATCCCCTACCTCTAAAATCCCATCCATCATTACCTCCCTTGTTTCCTAAACTTTTACCTGTTTTATAGTCCGGCATATAAGCCCAATTAGCAATATTTATTTCATTTTCTAAAGTAACATCAACCGCTTTTGGGTCTTTCCTATTTTTTATTTTTCTTCCCCATTTTTTTGCTTTTTCTCTGCCTTCTTCTGTTTGAAATTTACCAAAAGTGTCAATCAAATCTTGATAATACCAATTAAAACTTTCTCCATTTTTCAACTTCATATTCAAGCCACTTTCAACAACAGCCTGCGCAAAAAAATGCGCTTTATTCCAGCAGGTATCCATATTGAGTTCTTTCATATACTTTGTGTATATTGAAGCAACTGTTTCTAAAACCCCCATATCTGTTTTTGTAAATATCCTTTTTAACTGACCGGCTGTAACCGGATCAATACAATTTTGACAGCCGTCTTTTTTATGATCTTTATTCCAAATAGAATCCTTACTTCCTACCTTCATCATACTGTCTACAAAATTTTGAGTTGGATCAAAAGATACCGTTGTTTCTACAGCAACTTTCTTTTCAGCATAGTCGTAAGCTTTTCTGTCTGATTTTGCGATTCCCTTCTGCTCTTTTTGAGAAGGTCCTTTTTTCTCTGCCGGAGTTTGGGTTTATTTTTTAGTTTCATCGTTTTATCGAAATTAAAAATTTCAACATTTCCATTAATAAAAAGAGTAAGTCCCCATTTCCTCTTAATTCATTTTTAGTATAGAATTTAATGTTATTATACTCCGTTGTCTGCATTTCTATAGAATCGAATAAAAACTTTATAATCTCTTTTTTTTTCGATTCTTTGACTATCTGAAATTTCACCATTTTTATTTAGATTTATATCTTCACTTTTTTTAGTCTTTGTACAAGAACAAAGGAGACAAAACATATTAAAACAATGTTTATTTTTTTTTCATACTACAATTATTATTTATAATTCCCTCAGCTAACAAAAACCTAAAACTTTTGCTAGCTGGGGCTTTTCTTTTGAATATGTCAAGGAACCTAATACTCATTTAAAAAAACTGACAACCTCTTATTGTCTAATTATTTCTTAATCAATCATAGAACCTTTATCATAAATAACTTTTGAGAAATTATTACCAAAATAGTTTATATGTATCCATTTTAGCTTCTTTTGATTCATCAAGAAAATAAAGAGAATCCCTTTTTATACTGCCATCTTTTTTCACATCGTTATTCATGTACAAGATGATTTCATTATCCGTTGCAAAATACTTTAATTGCCAAATTTTATTGTTTTTTACATCCAAATACGAAAGGCAAGTGTAATTTGGAATTTGTTTATCAACTGTACTTCTATAGAATTCGATGGAATCCTTCTTTTTATCATTTAATAAAGTATATAGAATTATTCTATAATCGTTTTTATTTTTAAAAATTTGTTTTACAAACTGATATTTTGCATTAATTAAATTGGAATTTTCAAAAGATGAAAATCGGCTCTTATATAATTTATTTTGCTTTTCTAGTATTGAAGATCCATCCTGTTTAGTAATTGATTTAAAACATTTTTCCTTACCCAAACCTATTGTTGAATCTCCAAAAAAAACATTGACTTGTTCAGATTCATCATCTAAAGATTTTTCGTTTGTATTTTGAGACAAAACATTACTCTTATAGTATTTGAAATTTTCCCCATTATCTGAAGACGTTTTAATTAGAAGAACATCATTTTCGCCCCACGCGATTTGATAAATATTGAAATTTTCGGAAATCAGACTTCTGTATTCTTTTAATTTATTCTTTTCATCAAACTTCAATATTCCTAAAAAGCTATCATTAGCTGTATAAACTTGATTATCAAAATATGCTAAATATTGCTTTTTTGAAGACGGTATTGGGTTTTCTATTCTGTCGTCACCAGAAGAAATTATATTTACTATTTCTCCGTTTGATTTATTTATTAACATAAATTCACTGAAATCTAAACTTTCACTAACCGAATTTCTAGAAAATGCATACATATTTAAAGTTGGATAAAATCCTAAAAAATCATACCAGTTAACTGCACTACCATTTGATTCTACTTTCTTTTCTCTTCTTAACTGAACAATTTTATCATTCGTTTCTAAATTATAATAGTTTGTATCATAATTTAGAGGAATTTCGATAAGAGATTTTTTTGTGACACATAATCTCTTGTATTCACTCACAGAAATTTCCTCAATATTTAATTTTGGGAGAGCCTCATATTTATCAGAGAAACCAACTGATTTCTGTTCTATCTTATCAACATTTATAATTGTTTTGCTATTATTGTCTTTTTTTTGACAATTAACAAAGTTTAAAAACAATATTGATATAAGTAATAAGTTTATTTTTTTCATTCTTTTATTATTTTTACGACATTTAAATTGAATTCTCCAGAATGTAAATGATCTTCATGACCAGATGAATAAATAGTACCAACCAAACTTGAATACCAACTTCCACTCCCTCTATATATTTTTTCAAAATGAAAATCTTTAAAAGCATTCACTTTCTTTTGTTCCAATGATAATGTTGAATAATATGCCGTATCAGCGCAATCTCCATTTGGATGTGTAACACTTGGATAACTTGTCGCATCATCAAAACACATACCTGTACATAAAACGTCTTCTCTTCCTAATTTTGCTAAAGCACCAATAAAACCAGCGTATGCATCTGGATTGCAATATCTTCTTTGTGAACTTCTAAATGAATAAAATATTTTAACATCATCCTTTTCGTAACTTAAATTATCCATCATTCTTAATAAAGGAACTTTTCCTTCTCCTTTTGGATATTTTCTATAACCATAGGTAGTACCTGAAACACAAACATCTCCATTGGCGTAAACATAAGCTACCTGTGCATTTCCACCTGATGGATAGTTATATGTGTGTATATGCCCTTGTGGAATGCTCGAAATTATTGTTCCATTATTTCTTTTATCTACCATAAACCATTTAACTGTGCAAATCTCATGTTCATTATTACTTTTATCATGATACACATATTTGTATTTATCTTTATATTCATCTTTAATTTCCTTAGGAATATGTTTTTCAATATCCCCATTTTCATAAATATGGTAGGTAACAATGTCCTTAGCGTTAAAAGGTCTAGAACTAGCTCCATGATACTTATCGTACATGAAAAAAAATGTTTTCAATAAATTATAATTAGTTTGTCTTTTCGCGTAATTATTAGGCATACCATTACTTCCTCTTCCATTTAATAGTACAGAAATCAACTCGAAATATTTTTCACCAAAAACAGCTAATTCATTGAGAGATTTTCCTAACGTCTCTCTTCCCCATATTGTTATAGCCTGAGACCGTGGATTACTTGTCATCTTTTTATTGATGCTCCAAATCCATGCACCACTGTCTATACAATAGTCAACATTATTAGCGACAATTTCTGGTTTTGTTACAATTTCCTGATTTCCTCTATAATCTGCATAATCCTGATAAGGACCCGGTTTATCAAAATGAGATCTCGCATCATCAGGATCAATCCTCACACCTGTTAATTGCAGTAAACCACGACCTTTATAAACACTTTGGCTTGAAATGAACTCTCCTCTTATCTCTTCGGATAAAGTAAAAGTTCCTGTTTCTTCACAAACTTGTGCTAAAAAGTGTATTTTTTGAATACATGTATTTATTTTATATCTTTTAAATGACTCATTTAGTGATTTTGTCAACGTTGCAAAACTTTTATCATTAATATTGCATGGTACTCGACCACCGCGTCTTAAGGCTTGACCCTCCCAAATTGTTTCGGAACCTTTTAAAAGTTTAACTAATTTCCTAACATCTTTTTCTTCAAAGTTCTTGTTGCAAAAACATACTCCTTTTTCCTTATTCCAAATAGCATCCCCAACATTAACCATCATCATGCTATTTATGAATTCCTGAGCAGGGTTAAAACCAACAACAGGCTCTACAGCAACTTTCTTTTCAGCATAGTCGTAAGCTTTTCTGTCTGATTTTGCGATTCCCTTCTGCTCTTTTTGAGAAGGTCCTTTTTTCTCTGCCGGAGTTTGGGTTTCTTTTTTAGTTTCCGGCTTAGAGTTTTGTGCATACGGATCATCTTTATAATCTGGATTGATTACATCAACATTTTTGCTGGGCTTCGAAACTTTTTTGTAAAACTCTGCTGTTACATAATATTCATGAAATGCGCCTTCATTTGCAGCATTTGCATCTGGTTTTATATTCGCAAGCCAGGCTTGTGCAGGATCAAGATAAAATTCAACATCAACTATTCCGTCCAGAACATTTCCTTTTTGTTCATCTATTTTAATATCCGTTGCATTTTCTTTGCCCTTGCCTCCGTCATCTTCCCATAACGTAACCGATATAGGAAATTTCTCCATATTAACGCAGTGAACACGGGCAATTATAGTCTGTCCGTACTTAAACAATTGAGTCGGTTTCTTTTTATTGATGTCGAGAAGTTCTACAAACATTATTTTACTTTCAACAGCCTGCTTTGTTTTAATATCTAAAACAGCTTTCTCTCCATTGATATCGACCAGCATTCTAATGCCTTTCCGCTTAAGACTTTTTGGAGAAAATGTATATTCTACCGTTGCTCCCGTCTTATTATTTTCTTCTGTTTTTATCCATGAGCCACCCAATAATATCCATACACTCCATTTAATCTGATCATCTGGTATATTCTGAAAATTAGGTCCGGCAAGCTGTACCGGAGTTGAACTGCCAAAAAGATCATAAATAGAATAATATTCTTTTATTCCCACCGAAGGTTCTGATTTACCGTATATTTTTAGTTTTGCCATGTTCTTTAATTTTGATAACAAATAGAATTAGTACTATCTATATCCTCAATATCTAATAATGGATTTATCTGATTTAATACATCGCGATCTGCTTTTTGCATTTGCTGTTCTCCAACTTCGGCTGTTTGTCCGTGTTTAAAAATTTCTATGCAGTCAGGACCTCCAACAGGACATTCGGCTTTGCTGATTTCTGTCAAGATTTTGCCTTCATTACTCAGCGTTACTTTTTCATAAAAATTCTGCCACTTGGTTATTAACGCCATACAGGGTTTGTTTCCACTAGAATTGGGCTGTAAGGTGCATTTACCAAAAGTGCCGTTCTTCAGGGTTTGATTAATATCCTGGGTTGTGGCGATTAATTTTTTGTTTGCGCCTTTGTCGTTGGCAAAATGTTTTTTCTGAGATTTTACTACTAAAATATCCGAAGCACTCGTATCCTCACTAAACTTACATTTGCAGACTGCGCCGTCTACAGCAACATAGTTTTCCATAGTTATATGATTTTATTTTATACTAATACCGAAATGCCGGAATCCATAATAATTGGGCTTTCGTTTAAATTTCTAACCTGAACATTAATTCTTCGGTTCATATCAACCAGATTGCATTCTAACATCAAATTTTCAATTATGTAGTTATTTGGATTTAAGCAATATTGGGCGAAATACTGTTCTTCTAAATTTTCATTTTCTGTTTCTCCCGTTTGTGTTACTTCAATTAGATTATCATCATTCAAATAAGGATTGACTTTTTGAACAATCGAAAATTCCAGTTCTTCAGCTCCGGCTATTGCAGGAAAAAATAATTTCCGTTCTGTTTCAAAACTTCGCGTGTAAGCCCTGTGTATTCCATTAAAATAGGCTCTTAAAAACCAGTTTCCGGAAAGTAACTTTACCAATACGGCATTGTCATTTATCGCATTTTCAATGTTTTTAGTAATGAGGTCAAAAGTTTTTCCGCTAAACATTTCCCGTATATCTTCTCTCTGTTTTTCCCAGCGATCTTTTAATTTGTGATAACTGCTTATATCAATCCATTTTCCGTATTCGTTCACGACTACTCGTAAAGGATATAAAAGTGCAGCGGTTTTTTCTGCAACTGTATACGCTCTTTTATCGACAGGTTCTCCGTTTATTAATAAATCTGAAATCTTATCAATTTGAATAAAATGATAATCGCTTTGGCTGGTATCAGGTCTCAATCGTCTTATACTGAAATTTTGTTCGAGAACCTGAATAGTATCTCCTTTTTCAATTGTATAGGTTACGGCATACTTATGATTGAGTTCAAATGGGCGAAACGGAAGTATATAATCCTGACTAATAAATCGAACCTGCTGCTTTTTCTCGTTATTATCTTTTTGGGCTTCATTGTTATTATTGCTGTCGTTCATCTCCTTTATTTTATAGGACCTTCCAGTTCCGGTTCTTTTAATTCGTTAATCTTTTTTTGGTCTGCACCATCGTTATGAGATTCGATTCCGTAAATGTTATGATCTTGTTTTTTTTCTTTTTTAACAGGTGCCTCGTTTTTTTCGGTTTCTCTATGGCAGACTATCACGGAGTTTTCTGTTATTCTATTTAATGACGCGTCATAATCAGCATCCAGATATTTCGTTTTTTCATACCATTTGGGCTGGAAGTAAAAGACCCAGTTATAGTTATTTCCATCGGGCGTGGATAACTCAATCTGATCATCGCTATTCTGTTTATTGTACCCCAAAATGGCAAGAAGAAATAATCGTCCAAAATCTACTCTTACGGGCGTTTGTGCTCTAATAGAAGTAAAATCTTCATCGTCCGGGTGCTTTTTAATCATTAGGGTTATTAATAAAATATCTTTCAATTCATCTGCTTTAATTGCCTCATAAGACTGGGAAGGTGTCCAGGTAATAAATTTTCGGGGCGGTATTAACATCATGAAGCAAAATACCATGTAGATCGCAGTAGGTACAATAAACATTATAAAGTGTGCCGACATTAAAAACGCAAAGTATATTCCATTTAAAATGGTGTAAATAATTACAAATAGTATGCTTGAATATAATGGAACGAGTGAAGCAAACAATAACTCTGCACCGATGGTTTTTACATTAAACTCCTGAAAAATTTTACGGTAAAGCCATACATGCAGACTGCCTAATAATAAAGATGCTGCCTGATAAAACAAAAACTCATTACGCAGTTCTGTAAAAAGTTTGTTGTAACCTAAAAATGCTATAAGAGCATATATTAATATGAATGATAAAATATATCCGTAAAATTTCTTTTTATAACTGGCAAAGTCTTTTGCTTTATCACTAATCAGGAGTGTCAGTATACCGCAAAGGACTATTGCGACAACTAAAAATACAATAAGCCTAATATCAATAAGACCTAATAAATGCTTTTTGATCATTTCTAAAAAAATAAAATATTCTACACAAATACATTGTAGATTATAAACTACAATAATTTAATAGCAATGTAGTATTTTTATTTCATTTAAAAAATTTAAAAGTAAATATTTTCTTTCTTTTTTTATTTTGGAAATAAAAAAACGGGGAAACCCCGTTTGATGTATAAGACTTTAATTTATACTATTTTTACAAGCCGTACGAAACTCCAAATTCTATATTTCTGGTATTATAACCAGAATTTGTACTGCTCAAACCGCCATTTGAAACGTGTCTGACATCTGGACGAATGTCAATCTGGACTTTGTTCAGTTTTACCGAAAATCCTATTGCAAAAACATCGGCAAATGCAAAACCTTTGGACATTCTTTCGGTTTCAGTATCAGTAATCATAGGTCCAATACTTGCTAAAGCATAAACGGAACAACCCTTACCAATAGGTTTACGAACTAAAAAACCGCAATTGAGTACGTATTCGCGAACACTTTTTAACTGAGTATATTCTGCTCTTTTCTGTTCATAATCCGGAGTATCGGGTTTTACAAAATAAAAGTTCAGTAATTGATGTTTTGCAAAATTAATCTCAGGCTGTAACAGAATTTGATATTGAAAGTGTTTTGTTTCTTTTAATTTGTAATAGAGCTGTACTTTATAAAATTGATTGGTAAACGTATAGTTTCTATTATTGAATTCGCTTCCAAATCCATAATTAAAACCTACTGCAAAACGTGAATTATCTTGCTGTGCATTCATTTTTACAACATAAAGCAGCAGTAAGGTTAAAAGTAATTTTCTAATCATAAATCGTTTTAAAATTCTATTTAAATATAGCACAAAAAAAAGATCCGGCATAAGCCGGATCTTTTTTATATAATTAAAGCAGTAATTATGCTTTGTTATGCTTGTCTTCGATTGTATGTTTTTCGTCACTAGAAATCGTGTCAACCAATACTGGTGTAGCGATGAATAATGAAGAGTAAGTACCTACAATAATACCAATCAACATAGCGAAGATAAATCCTCTGATTGATTCTCCACCGAAGATAAACATTGTTAATAATACAATGATCATCATTAATGAAGTATTCAATGTTCTAGATAATGTAGTGTTGATAGAAGCATTTACGATATCTTCGAAACTTCCTTTACGGTTTCCGATGATAAACTCTCTTACCCTGTCAAATACAATTACAGTATCGTTCATTGAGTAACCAATTACAGTAAGAATCGCTGCGATAAAGTGCTGATCCATTTCCATGTGGAATGGCATGAATTTGTAGCATAAAGAGTAGATTCCTAATACAAAGATTACGTCGTGTGCAACTGCAGCAATCGCACCTAATGAATACTGCCATTTACGGAAAGATACCATTAAGTATAAGAAAATAACTGCCATTGCTCCAAGAACTGCCCAGTAAGAGTTTGTTTTGATATCTTCTGAGATAGAAGCTCCAACTTTAGAAGCTTGTAATACTCCAACTTTTTTACCATCAAATGAGTTGATGAATTTATCGTAAGATGTATTTGGGTAATATTTTTGTAATGCTGCGTATAATTTTTGGTTTACTTCTTCGTCGATAGCAACACCATCTTCTTTAATTTTATATTTAGTTGTGATTTTCAACTGATCATCATCACCTAAAATTTTAGCTTCAACCGGAGTTCCAAAAGCTGCAGATAACTCATCTGAAACTACACTTGCATCAACTGGTTTTTCAAATTTAACCTGGAATGTTCTTCCTCCAACAAAATCAACACCTTCATCTAATCCGTTAATAAAGAAAATAGAAGTTAAACTTACTATTGTTACAATAGAAGAGAAAATGTATGTGAATTTTTTAACTTTAATAAAGTCAAAGTGGAAGTTTGTAAACCAGTTTTTAGTAATGTTTGTAGAGAACGTTAAATCAGCTTTTCCAGCAATGTTTCTGTCAATGAAAATTCTAGCAATAAAGATTGACGTAAACAATGAAGTTACGATACCAATAAGTAATGTTAAAGCGAAACCTTTAATTGGTCCTGTACCAAAGATAAATAAGATTGCTCCAGTTAAAACGTGAGTAACGTTTGCATCAATAATAGAACGCATTGCACCATGCCATCCGTAAGAAGCTGTTACTGCTTCAGATAATGATTTACCTTCACGTAATTCTTCTTTTGCTCTTTCATATATAATGATGTTCGCATCTACCGCTGTACCTAATGTTAATACGATACCTGCAATACCTGGTAATGTTAATACGAAACCAAAACTTGCCATAATTCCGAATAAGAATAGTAAGTTTAATAATAAAGCAAGGTTTGCGTACCATCCCGCTTTACCATAATAGAATACCATCCAAACACAAACTAATAAGAATCCTAATACAGATGAAATAGTTCCTGCGTCAATTGCAGCCTGACCTAAAGATGGTCCCACAACTGTAGACTGAATAATATCTGCAGATGCCGGTAATTTACCTGCATTTAATACGTTAGCTAAATCTTTTGTTTCAGCAACATCAAAAGAACCAGTAATTTCAGATCTTCCTCCAGCGATTGGACCGCTTGTAACACCTGGCGCAGAATAAACGATGTTATCTAAAACAATAGCGATATAACCTTTTTGAGAGAAAGCTCTTCCTGTTAATTCTTCCCAAACTTTAGCTCCCTGACTGTTCATTTGCATAGAAACAGCTGGTTTACCCATTTGGTCAAAAGTATCTTTTGCATCAGTTACAACACCACCGCTCATAGCTGGTACGTTATCTCTGTTTCCTTTTAAAGCATATAATTCTACAGCTTCAACTTCTTTTGCTTTAGCATCTTTAATTGTAGTTGGTTTACTCCAAACAAATTTTGCATTGTGTTGGTCAGCACCCAATAAAATTCTGATTTCCGGTCTTTTAAAGTAACCGTTGATTGCTGCAGTATCTTTAGTAGCGAAGTATCCTAAAACCGGACCACCACCTTGAACAATCATTTTGTCAAATAAAGGATTATTTCCTTTTTTAGCATCAAGAGAATCTTTAGAATTGTCTGTTAATAAAGCATTCAATGAATCTTTAGTAACCGTTTTAGTTTCTGTTTTCTTAACTTCAGTCTTTTTTAAAGCTTCGTTAGCAGCAACTAAGAAGTTACCAACTTCTTCAATTTTAAAAGTTTCCCAGAACTCTAACTGCGCTTTTCCTCCTAATAATTTTTTAATTCTGTCTACATCCTTTGCACCTGGAAGCTCTACTAAGATTCTTCCTGTTTCTCCTAATTTTTGGATGTTTGGCTGTGTAACACCAAATTTGTCGATACGCTCTCTTAATACTTTGTAAGCACTTTCGATAGACTCATCAACTTTTCTTTTGATTACTTTTTGAGCTTGAGCATCTGACATTTGGAAATCAATTCCGCCATCTCCTTGTAAACTTCTGTTTGCAAAGATATCTGGAGAAGCTAATTTTACAGTTCCTTTTGAGTTTGCTTCAAAAGCTTCAAAGAATTTATTTAAATAGGTCTTATTTCCTTCTAAATTCGCAGTTGCATCAGCTAATGATTTATTAAATACCGGATTTTTAGAGTTATTCGCTAAACCTTTTAATACATCTTTTACTGAGATTTGAAGAATAACGTTGATTCCTCCTTCTAAGTCAAGACCTTTGTTTAGCTGTTTGTTTTTAACTTCATTATAAGTGAAGTCTGTAAAACCAAGACTGAATACTTTTTCTTTACCGATAGAATCTAAATATTTCAGCTCTTTATCAGGGTTATCTCCTGCAAAAGCTTTAGCCTCACCTTTGACATTATTTGCCACAAAAGTGAAAGAAAGTTGGTAAATACTTACCAATGCAAATAGAATTGCGAAAAATTTAATAAGTCCTTTATTCTGCATTATTACTAAAAATTAATTATGTTTTATTGTTTGTTTTTGGTTTTAAAATCACTAAAAATAAGCCCTGACATGAGTTTTTAAAACTAAAAAATCGAGATCACGAATTACTGCATTTTTTTTAAATCGAGCAAATATATAATTAACGGAAAGATTAACCAATTTATTTATTAATTAATCTCAAAAAAAAGACTGCAAAAGTGCAGCCTTTTCCTTTTTTTCCTGTTTTTATTACACTAAAATCGATTTTAGAGCATCATTCATACCACGAACTGCATCTGCACTTTTAGCAAACAAAGCCTTTTCCTGGTCGTTTAAATTGATATCTACAATTTCTTCGACACCATTTTTACCAATTATACACGGTACTCCTATACAAATATCGTTTTGTCCGTACTCGCCTTCTACAAAAACAGAGCAGGCAATCATTTTCTTCTGATCATTTAAGATACTGTCAACCAAATACGCCACAGAAGCTCCCGGTGCATACCAAGCAGATGTTCCTAAAAGTCCTGTTAGGGTTGCTCCTCCTACCATAGTATCGGCAGCTACTTTTTGCAGCACTTCTTCAGAAAGGAACTGCGTAACCGGAATACCATTATAAGATGCTAAACGTGTTAACGGAATCATAGTTGTGTCGCCATGACCTCCAATAACCATTGCCGAAATATCATTTGCAGGTTTATCTAATGCCAGTGAAAGATAAGTTCTAAAACGAGAGCTGTCTAATGCACCTCCCATACCTATAATTCTGTTTTTTGGCAGTCCTGTAGCTTTTAAAGCTAAATATGTCATAGTATCCATAGGGTTAGAAACTACAACTATTATAGTATTAGGAGAATATTTTAGTACATTTTCGGCAACTGTTTTTACAATTCCTGCATTTATACCAATTAATTCTTCTCTTGTCATTCCTGGTTTTCTTGGAATTCCTGATGTAATAACCACTACATCACTTCCTGCGGTTTTAGAATAGTCGTTGGTAACGCCAGACACTTTTGTATTAAACCCAGTATTTGTCGCACATTGAGTAATATCCAACGCTTTTCCTTCGGCAAAACCTTCTTTAATATCCAACAATACAACTTCGCTTGCAATTCCTCTATAAGAAATAACATCTGCGCAAGTAGCTCCAACATTTCCTGCTCCTACAATGGTAACTTTCATATTTTTTACTTTATCGGTTATTAATAATTGTTTGTTTTATAAATCAACAATTCGTTTAATCGTCTAAGTAAATTTAAACAATTAAACGAATTGAAAGTTGTTTTTTTAATTAGGCATCGATATTTGCGTAAACCGCATTTTTCTCGATGAATTCTCTACGAGGCGGTACTTCGTCTCCCATTAACATAGAGAAAACTCTATCTGCTTCTGCAAGACTTTCGATTGTTACCTGACGTAATGTTCTGAATTCAGGATCCATGGTAGTTTCCCACAATTGTTCTGCGTTCATCTCTCCAAGACCTTTATAACGCTGAATGTTTGCGCTTCCTCCCATTCTTTCGTTTGCCTGATCACGCTGCACATCGTTCCATGCATATTCTTTTTTGTTTCCTTTTTTAACTAAGTATAAAGGGGGAGCCGCAATGTAAACGTGTCCTTCTTCAATAAGCTCTTTCATGAAACGGAAGAAGAACGTTAATATTAAGGTAGAAATATGACTACCATCGACGTCGGCATCACACATGATGATTACCTTATGATATCTTAGTTTTTCTATATTTAATGCTTTACTGTCTTCTGCAGTACCTACGGTAACTCCCAGAGCGGTAAAAATGTTACGAATCTCTTCGTTTTCAAATACTTTATGGTGCATCGCTTTTTCAACGTTCAGGATCTTACCTCGTAATGGAAGAATCGCCTGAAAGTTACGGTCACGACCTTGTTTGGCAGTTCCACCCGCCGAGTCTCCCTCGACTAAGTAAACCTCGCATCTTGCAGGATCCTGCTCTGAACAGTCAGATAATTTCCCTGGCAATCCGCCGCCGCCCATAACGGTTTTACGCTGTACCATTTCACGCGCTTTTTTCGCTGCGTGACGAGCCTGAGCCGCTAAAATTACTTTTTGAATAATAACACGGGCATCATTTGGATTTTCTTCCAGATAATTTTCCAGCATTTCTCCAACAGCCTGAGATACAGGAGAAACTACTTCTCTGTTTCCAAGTTTAGTTTTTGTTTGTCCTTCGAACTGAGGTTCAGAAACTTTTACCGAAATAATCGCTGTTAAACCTTCACGGAAGTCATCTCCAGAAATTTCAAATTTTAATTTATCTAACAATCCAGAAGCATCTGCATATTTTTTAAGGGTTCTTGTTAAACCACTTCTAAAACCTTGCAGGTGTGTACCTCCTTCGTGAGTATTAATGTTATTTACATAAGAAAAAATATTCTCAGAATAACTTGTATTGTAGATTAACGCAACCTCAACAGGAATTTCTCCTTTATCGTTATCCATACTGATAACGTGAGAAACAATTGGTTCGCGGTTTCCGTCTAAGTAACGGATATATTCTTTAAGACCTTCATCTGAATGAAAAACTTCACTTCTGAATTCGCCTTTATCATCAACTTCTCTTTTATCTGTAAACGTGATAGTGATTCCTTTATTTAAGAAAGAAAGTTCACGCATACGAGCAGACAAAGTATCATACGAAAACTCTGTTGTCTGCTGGAAAATAGTATCGTCTGGAAAGAAAGTCTGACGTGTACCTCTTTTATCTGTTTCTCCGATTTGTTTTACCGGATATAATGATTTTCCTCTTTCATATTCCTGCTCGTAGATTTTTCCTTCTCTAAATACAGTCGATTTCATGTGAACCGAAAGTGCATTTACTACAGAAACCCCAACACCGTGAAGTCCTCCGGAAACTTTATAGGAATCTTTATCGAATTTACCCCCTGCACCAATTTTAGTCATTACAACCTCAAGTGCCGAAACTCCTTCTTTTTTATGTAAATCAACTGGAATACCACGACCGTTATCTTCAACTGTAACCGAACCGTCTTCGTTTATTGTAACACCAATGGTATCACAATGTCCGCCCATCGCCTCATCAATAGAGTTATCAACAACCTCGTAAACCAAATGGTGAAGCCCTCGAACTCCTACATCTCCAATATACATCGATGGACGCATTCTTACGTGCTCCATTCCTTCTAATGCCTGAATACTATCTGCTGAATAATTGTTCTTCTTGATTTCTTCGCTCATATAATTTATTCTAAAAAATGTATTTACTGTCTAACACGCAAATATATAAAAACGCAGACTATATACCCATAAAATTCCGACTTAAAGCACTTAAGTTATCAACACAATTGTCTGAAAAACCAAAAAATAATCCTAAAACCGACTTTAAATTCCAATTTTCTTAAATTCTATTTTCCAAAAATGGAAATAACATAAAAAATATCAAATTCCAATTTTTGAAATTCCTAAATTCCAGTATACCTCTGGGCATTAAAAAACCGAAATACATTTTAAAATGCATTTCGGCTTTTATAGTTTTATAATCTCTAATTTCAAATTAGAATTTGGAATTTCTTTTTTGAAATTTATCTTTTATGGTTGTTTTTTATTAAAATCTCCTGCGTAAACTGAACTCATTTTATCAAGAGAAAGGTATTTTTTCAATACGCTGTTTACCTGATCTACTTTTAAAGCTTTTACTTTTGTTTCAAGCTCATCATAATCTTCAAATGGCACACCGAATTGTAAATAGGTATTTGAAAGCTCCATAAGCGTACCGTCAACCCCTAATCTTGTTTTTCTTTCATTTTGCCAGCTTACCATATTTGATTTTAACTCTTCAGCAGTAAATCCGTCTTTTATAGCTTTTGCAATTTCTTCTTTTGCAGCATTTTCAACAGCACTTTTTTTCGTTGGATTTAAAAAAGCATAATAACTCCACGTCGCCGCATCATTTGTAATTGGAATATCTGTAAAAGAACCTGCGCCATAACTTATCCCTTCTTTTTCTCTTAATCTCATAGGAATTCTGGCACTTAAAAAACCACCGCTTCCTAACATTTCATTTGCCATAAGAAACGCTGGATAATCCGGATTTTTTTTATCCATTTTAAAGCTGATTCTTCCTAAAGCAACCGCATTTTCTTTGTCTGGAGTAATAATCTCTTTATCTAATTTCTGCGTTTCAAAATAAGTTGGCAAAGCAAGTTCGTATTTTGATTTCGAATTCCATTTTCCAAATGTATTTTCCAGAATTTCTCCGGTTGTTTTAGCATCTAGATCTCCCACAATACTTCCAACACCATTATTTCCTCCTAAAATATTTTTATAGAAATCAACTATTTCTGATTGCTTAATTTTCTTGAAAGCATCGATTTGCTCCTGAAGTGTTGGTGTATAAAAAATACTTCCTTTAGGATAGTTTGTTGTTACTCTTGAAATTTCTGTAAACGCAACAGATTGAGGATCGTTTAAATTTGATTCTAAATAAGTAGTATACTCGCTTACAGTTTTAGCAAGTTCGTTTTTAGGAAAAGTTGAATTAGCCAGTAAATCTCCTAAAATATCCATTACTTCTTTAAAATTTTCTTTATAAGTATTGATACTGACAGATAACGTTTGTTTTGAAAAATTAAAATTAATAGACGATTTTAATAAATCTAATCGATCCTGAATTTGCTCTTTTGTCTGTGTTTTTGTTCCTGTTTTTAATAACTGAGCAAGAAATCCGGCAACATCGCTTTTGCCAGTTAAATCTTTTTGGTTACTAACAGGAAATTTAAAACTTGCCTGAACTTTTCCGCCTTTTATTTCTTTTTTAATTAATCCATATTTCATTCCGTTAGAGAGTTTACCTTCAACAAAATTTTGTTTTAGATTTTTAATCGAAGCTTCAAACGGCGCGGCTTCTTTTTCCAGCGCTTTTCCTTTATAATCTTTAGTAAAAGCTAAAAGCTGTTCATCAGTATATTCATTTGGTTTTACCCTTACTTCATCTTTAGACGGAATAAAAACACCAACTGTTCTGTTATTTGCTTTAAAATATTTTTCAGCAACTCTTTGAACATCTTCTTTCGTTAGTTTTTCAATAGCGTCTCTGTATAAAAAACCAAGCCTGTAATCTCCGGCTCCAATAATTTCAGTTAAACCTATAGCATACGAAATTGTGTTGTTTTTTACAGCTTCAATTTGTTTGATAATCTTTGCTTTTGCTCTGTTTACATCCTGATCTGTATACTTTATTGAAGCAACTTTATCCAGTTCATTTCGAAAAAGTTCTTTGGTTTCTTTTACATCTTTATCATTTGGCACAGCAGTTCCAAAATAAATAAAACCGGCATCTCTTACAGTTGGCTGCCAAAAATAAACACTGGATACTTTTTGGGTCTCTACTAAAGATTTATACAAATAGCCCGATGGATCTGCTGTTAAGATTTCGCCTAAAGCATCGATTGCTGCATAATCTTTATCGGCATACGATGATGTATGATATAAAGCACCAACATTTTTACTATCTCCGGCTCTTTTAAGTTCTACATATTTTTCTCCGTCCTGAGCCGGCTCGATGGTATATGTTTTATCTAAAACTCTTTTTGGTTTTGGAATTGCACCAAAATACTGTCCAATATACTGCAGGGCTTTTTTCTCATCAAACTTACCTGCAATTACAACAGTTGCATTGTCAGGCTGATAATATTTTTCATAAAAAACACGAAGTGTATTTGCTTTTACTCTTTCAATATCTTCTTTACTGCCTATGGTGCTGTTTCCGTAATTGTGCCATAAATAAGCTGTAGAAAGAATTCTTTCCTGTAAAACGCCGTCAGGATTATTTTCTCCTATTTCAAACTCATTTCTTACTACCGAAAATTCTTTATCAAGATCTGTCTGTAAAATAGTAGAATGAATCATTCTGTCGGCTTCCATCTGAATACTCCATTTTAAGTTTTCATCGCTGGATGGAAAAATTTCATAGTAGTTTGTTCTGTCGAACCAAGTGGTTCCGTTAGCGTGTCCTCCTTTATCTGAAAGCATCTTTTTAATATCGCCTAAATTTTTAGTACTCTTAAAAAGCATATGTTCCAGTAAATGCGCCATTCCTTTTTCCCCATAACCTTCGTTTCTGGAACCTACGTTATAGACGATATTTACGACCATATTGCTTTGGGAAGCATCTGGTATTAAAAGAACTTTTAATCCGTTGTTTAAAGAATACTCTTTAACACCTTCAACATTGGTAATGTACTTGGGTACTTCTACTGTTACTGCCTTTTTTTGTGCATGCAAAGGACTTAATGAAACTAATGCACAGCACAAAATGCCACTTAGTAAAGTGTTTTTCATAGATTTTGTTTGATTGGTTATAAATTTGTTAATGATGACCAAATATAGTATTTTTCTTAAAGAGAAAACTTACATTAACTAAGTTTTAGGAATTATAAAAAACTAAAAAAAACAAAACCATAAAAAAAGTCCGAAACAATCGTTGTTTCGGACTTTTAGATTTATAATCCCAATTGAATTTGGAATTTATGATTTACTATTTTAAAAATTTGTGATTAAACTGCTACAGATTTTACACTTTCGAAATTTCCCTGTAAGTGCGCTGCATTAGCTCTTCCACTAGGATCAAGGTTTTCCTGCCATTTTGGAATCCATTTTCGAACGGTTTGCGCTGCACTGACCTGCGGATAGTATTTATGAAAAACTGATCTGTAATAATAGGCTTCTTTTGTTGTTGGCGTATTATACGGAAACTCTGCAGAAGCGCCTGCCAATTGTTCATCTGTAACTTGTGAAGCACAATATTCAATTAATTCATCGACCCAGTTGTATCCTACTCCATCAGAAAATTGTTCTTTTTGTCTCCATAAAACTTCTGCCGGCAGATACGGATCTTCTGTAGTATCAAATGCTTTTCTTAAAATATATTTTTCAACTCCGTCGTAAGTTTTAGGTTGTTTTTCTTCGGTTTTAATTCGAATAGTAACATCTAAAAATTCTTTATCTAAAAACGGAATTCTCGCTTCGATTCCGTTAGCCATAGTAGTTTTATCAGCACGAAGTAAATCTGCGGTAAATAATTTTTGAACCCTTTCAATAGTTTCATCCTGAAATTCTTCGCTTGTTGGTGCATTTCTAAAATATAAATGCCCTCCAAAAATTTCATCGGCTCCTTCTCCTGAAAGAATTACTTTTACGCCGTTTTTATTGATTACTTCAGACAATAAATACATTGGAACTCCTGAACGTACCGAAATAATATCATATGTTTCGATATGCGAAATAACTTTTTCTAAAATAGCAACACCTTCTGCAACTGTAAAATGTACTTCATGGTGATCTGTTCCTAAAAATGCTGCAGCTTTTCTTGCCGCAATATTATCCGGAGAATCTGCTCCTAAACCAATCGAAAATGTTGGAAGTTTTTTTCCGGTGTCTTTTAATAATCTTGATGCAATTGACGCAATCAAAGAAGTATCTAAACCTCCTGACAATACAGCTCCCACAGGAACTTCGCTCATTAAACGTTTACGTGTTGCCTCAATAAGACTTTCGCGAATTAAAGCCAAATCAAGTGATTGGTTTGCATTTTTATGATCTTCGTATTCCGGGTGGTAATATTTTACAAATCCGCTTTTGGCCGTATAATAATGTCCCGGAGGGAAAGTTGAAAACGATTTACATTGATCTGCAATTGATTTCATTTCAGAAGAAAAATAAATTCTTCCTCTCTCGTCTAATCCATAATAAAGAGGTTTTACCCCAATTGGGTCTCTTCCTGCAATGTATTTATCTCCATCGATGATTACAAAAGCAAAATCACCGTCTAGTTTATTGCAAAAATCATATCCAAATTCTTCATACAAATGCACGATAACTTCTGAATCAGAATTGGTTCTAAAAGTATGATCTTTTAAAACCGTATTTTTTAATTCCTGATAGTTATAGATTTCACCATCATGAACCATCCATGCTTTGTTTGTTCCCTGAATAGGCTGTTTTCCCGACTGCAAATCGATAATAGATAAACTTTCATGACAAAGCACACTTCCATTTTCCATAATATGCAAATCACTTTCGTCAGGGCCGCGGTGCGACATTCTCTTTGAAAGTTCTTTTACAAGCTGCGGGTCTTTTCCTTTACCAATAACGGCTAATAATCCAGACATACTATTCTATTTTTATTTTATTCTTCTGTACGGCTCAAAATAAGCTCAACATTAAAAAATCATTAAAATTTTCCATTAAAGGCAAATCTAAATATTATTTTTCTGATTCCTGCTTTAAAATACTAAAATCGAAGCGATTTAACTTTATTCGGACGAATGCCAAATATAAAAAAAGTAAGTTAATTATTTCACAATTCCATTTTATAAAGTACTGAAAACACAGAATTTAACAATCTAAGACAAGAAAAACGTCCTCATTAGAGAACGTTTTTCGGCAATATAATATATACTAATTCTAATAATTAACTTATTTATGCTTTTATGTAAGCATCGTCGTGAACACTTGCAACTGCTCTTCCAGAAGGATCGTTCATGTTTTTGAATGCTTC
The DNA here is from genome assembly GCF_039539785.1 of Flavobacterium ginsengiterrae. Classification (NCBI taxonomy): domain Bacteria; kingdom Pseudomonadati; phylum Bacteroidota; class Flavobacteriia; order Flavobacteriales; family Flavobacteriaceae; genus Flavobacterium; species Flavobacterium ginsengiterrae. The sequence goes on from NZ_BAABDU010000004.1 coordinate 773,284, forward strand.
ATCCCATTCTAATGCAATTTTTGTACTGCACGCAACACTTGCTTCCTGAGGTACACATAAAGCTGCTGCATCACTTGGGAAATGTTCTGTAAAGATAGAACGATAGTAATATTCTTCTTTTGAAGTTGGCGTTTGCAATGGGAATTTGAATCTTGCGTTTGCTAACTGCTCATCAGAAACTTCTCTTGCCACTACTTCTTTCAAAGTGTCAATCCAGCTGTATCCTACTCCATCAGAAAATTGCTCTTTTTGTCTCCATGCTACACTTTCCGGAAGCATATCTTCAAAAGCTTTACGAACAACCCATTTTTCCATTGGATGTTCTTTGTTGATCATTTTATCCTGTGGGTTAATGCGCATGGCAACATCCATAAATTCTTTATCTAAGAACGGTACACGACCTTCGATTCCCCAAGCCGCTAAACTTTTGTTAGCACGTAAACAGTCATACATGTGTAATTTTCCTAATTTACGAACGTTTTCTTCGTGGAATTCTCTAGCATTTGGCGCTTTGTGGAAGTATAAATATCCTCCAAAAAGCTCATCTGCACCTTCTCCAGAAAGTACCATTTTTATTCCCATAGATTTAATAACTCTTGCCATTAACCACATTGGAGTTGAAGCTCTTACCGTAGTTACATCATAAGTTTCAAGGTTGTAAATTACATCACGAACGGCATCTAAACCTTCCTGTATTGTAAATTTAATTTCGTGGTGAATCGTTCCAATATGATCTGCCACTTTTCTTGCTGCAGCTAAATCTGGTGAACCTTCCAGACCTACAGAGAAAGAGTGTAATTGTGGGTACCAAGCATCTGTAGTATCATCTGACTCAATACGTTTTTGCGCAAATTTTTTGGCTACAGCCGAAGTAATAGACGAATCTAAACCTCCAGAAAGTAAAACTCCGTAAGGAACGTCACTCATTAATTGTCTGTGAACTGCGGCTTCAAGTGCTTTTCTAATTTCCGGAATACTTGTTTCGTTGTCTTTAACTGCATCATATTCAGTCCAGTCTCTTTTGTACCATTGTACAAATTCTCCGTCTTTGCTTGATAAATAATGTCCCGGAGGGAATAATTCGATTTTTGTACAATATCCTTCAAGAGCTTTTAACTCAGAAGCTACGTAGAAAGTTCCGTGCTGATCCCAACCTATATACAATGGAATAATACCCATATGGTCACGAGCCACAAAATATTCATCTTTATCAACATCATAAATTGCAAAACCGAAGATTCCGTTTAATTCATCAACAAAACTTACTCCTTTTTCTCTGTATAAAGCTAAAATAACTTCACAGTCACTTTCTGTCTGAAAGTTATATTTTCCTTCAAATTGTTTGCGCAGCTCTCTGTGGTTGTAAATCTCACCATTTGCAGCCAAAACCAGTTTTTTATCTTCTGTAAATAAAGGTTGTTTTCCTGAAGCTGGATCAACAATAGCCAAACGCTCATGAGAAAGAATTGCTTTATCATTGCTGTAAATTCCGCTCCAGTCTGGTCCACGGTGACGAATGATTTTAGACATTTCTAATACTTGAGGTCTTAACGCTTCGGCTTTTTGCTTAAGATCAAAGGCACATACAATTCCGCACATAATTTTATATTTTTATTTGTAAATTTTAATTTGATAGGGCAAAGATGCGGTATTGGTTTCAATCACAAAACATAAATTATAATTTCAGTTTTAATTTAAAATCAAAAAACCTTATTTACATACAAAATGTAAAATTTAAGCATTAAAAAAAGGCGTAAACTTGAAAATTTTAATTTTGAACAGAAAACTGGTTTAAAATTGAAAGTTTACAGCAAATATTTAAATAAAATTTTGAGTTATTTCAGTATTAATGAAAGATTCGTAAAGACGCGAAGGAAAATTGTTTTGGAATTGTATTTTATCTCATCTATAGATCTGCTTTTAAAATAAAATTGATACAATATTCATTAAGCACTTAATTTTTCTCTCGTAAAAAAATAGCACAAAAAAATTTTAAAATAATAAGTACACTTATTATATTTGCACTTATTAAAAAGACGTAGATTATGTGGAAAAGATCGTACTCTGTAACTACTACAGAAATTACTAAAGAACAAATTTGGAAACTCGTAACAGATATTAATAATTGGAAAAATTGGAATGATTCTGTAGAGTATTCTAAACTTTTAGGCGAATTTAAAATTGGAAATTATTTTATTCTAAAACCAAAAGGAGGCCCAAAAGTTAAAATAAAGTTGGTAGAAATTATCAAAAACAAAAAATTTACCGACTTAACAACGTTCCCGTTAGCCAAAATGTATGGAGAACATACGTATGAAGACACTCCGGACGGACTTAAAATTTGTGTTACTATGACTGTAAAAGGAATTTTATCTTTTTTATGGATAAAATTAGTTGCTAAAGAAATTGTTGACGATTTACCATCAAGTATTGCAAATCAAATTGAAACCGCGAAAAAAATCAGCAATGAGTAAATATTGGATAGCTGTTGTTTCTAAAGAACATGCGCAACTGGCAATTAATGGTAATTTTATTCAGGTATGTCACGGAAAAGAAGCACCTTTAAAAAGAATGTACAAAGATGATTATGTAATACTATATTCTTCTAAAATAAAAATGGCAGAAAATGAAAAGTACCAAATGTTTACAGGTTTAGGAAAAGTGATTGATGACGATGTATATTCATTTCAAATGACAGAACAATTCAAACCTTTCAGAAGAAATATTGAATTCCTGAAATGCAAAGAAGTTTCTATACTTTCAATGATTGAAAATCTTGATTTTATTACAGATAAAAAACATTGGGGTTATCCATTTCGATATGGTTTCTTTGAAATCAATGAAAATGATTTTAAATTTATAACCTCAAAAATGATTTGTAAAGAATTATGATTTACAAATTCAAAAGTAAAAAAACTCAAAATGACTAAATCAACAGATAACATTTTTAGTGTAGAAAAACCAGAAGAAAGTTCTGGTTTTTTGTTATGGCAGGTAACCAATCTTTGGCAGCGCGAAATTAAAAAAGCTTTAGAACAATATAATATTACACATTCTCAATTTGTACTTATGGCAAGTATACATTGGCACACTATTCACAAACAAGAGGCAACACAAATTGTATTATCATCTCATACTAAGATAGATCCAATGACAACTTCTACGGTACTGAGAACTTTACAACAAAAAAATTTTATTAAACGACAAGAACACGCTAAAGATACCAGAGCGAAAATTGTTGTACTTACAGATTTAGGAAAAGATATTGCAAAAAAAGCAATTGTCACTGTAGAAGATTTTGATAAAAAATTCTTCTCAGTTTTAGATGCAGAAACTACAATTTTAAATCAAAACCTTAGAACATTATTAAAACAGCAGTAAAATAAAAACTATAAATTCACTTTTAAATCAGTAACACATTTTCGCTGCTACTCTACACTTTCAATCGTATAATGCGTTTTATTAATCTCAAACTGAAACCCCGTTTTATTCCCCATTAAATGTGCTCCAAGCGGAGACTGAGGCGAAAGCGCAATAACATTAATTCCGTCAATGGCAATTTTGGGAAGCGCCACACTTACATACAAATAGATTCCATTTGCTTTAACGAGGCTTCCTAAAACTATATTTTCTGTTGTTTTAAACGGATCAATTTTATCTAAAATACTTTTTTGTTCTATCGCTTCTTTAAGTTTGTTGGTGAGCTTTTCCTGCTCGATATGCATCATCGATAAAGCGGTTTCGTGTTTGTCGCCGGCAGAACCTTTTGCATCATTTTTAGAATCTTCTGTCAGGTTCGAAATCATGTCTCTAAAAACATCAATCCTGTCCTGAACCATTTGTGTATAGTGGGAATATATTTTTTCTTTAAAAGTCATTTTTTAAGGTACAGAGGTGCTAAGATACAAAGATGCTAAGGTTTTTTGTTTATTTAAAGATTAATCCAAAAAACATCCGGATAAACTACGTTGCCGTTTACTCTTTTTAATCCGTCTTTTACAAGCGGAATCACCATGCAGTTTTCCGGCGGAACATCAAACGGCATTTTAATGTTATACTTGTCGCAGCGTTCGTAGCCAAATTTTGGATAATAATCTTCATGTCCCAATAAAACAACGGATTCATAACCAAATTTCTCTGCTATTTCATGACCGTATCGAATAAGCTTGGAGCCAATTCCTTTTCCCTGAAACTCCGGCAGAACAGAAACGGGAGCTAATGCCAGAGATTCAAAAACCTCAAGTTCGTTTACAATCTGTAATTTTGTAAATAGAATATGTCCTACAATTTTACCTTCAATTTCGGCAACGATGGACAACTGTGGAATAAAAGCATCTGATTTTCGTAAGCGTTCGACTAAAAATTGTTCTTTGTGATCGCTGTATTCAAGATTTTCAAAAGCTTTTTCTATTAGCTGAAAAATACTTTCATAATCTTCTTTATTTTCTTGTCTGAGTATGATATTCATTGGATAAATTTAAAAAAAAGCAGCCACAAATTCACGAATCTACTCCAAAAAATTCATGAACTCGTGGCTAAGACACGTTTAGCTTTAAACCTCGTGCCTGTTATCTTAAAGGTTTTAGACCTTAAAAATCAAATTTGTAGTTTCCTCCCACTAAAACCTGGAATCCTTGTACAGGATAATTCAGCCATTTTTGGTAAGCCTGATTTCCAATATTGTTTAGTTTTAAGAAAAAAGTAAGACGCTCATTGTATTTATATCCTAAATGTGCATTGGCATCAAAGTAGCTTTTTAATGTCGTTACAACCGGATCTGTAGTTAAATTTAAATTATGCTGCATATCTTTTCTTTCTCCCACATAAAACACATTTAATCCTGCATACCATTGTTTAGTGATATTAACGTCAAGAGTAGAACTTAATTTCATTGAAGGCAAATTCCATGCTTCAACTACATTGTCTGTATTGTAGCTGTTAAAAGTACCGTTGATTCCAAAACTAACATTTTGAGAAAAATCAGCTTTTAACTCTCCATAAAAACGGAAGGTTCTAATATCTTCATAAACCACTCCAAATGAGTTTCCAAAACCATAATTTTGGTTCGAAAAATCTTCTGTATAATCATTGCTTTTAAACAACGCTTTGTTTTTTTCGTTTAAATAAGAACCAGTTAAATTATAACTTACATTGTTTGCCAGTTTTCCTTTTAAACCTGCAAAAACATTGTATTGTGTACTGCTTGGCCTCATAGCTAAAGTTGGAGACAAAAACGGATTTTCGGTTACAAAATCAGCATACGAGTTTTGATTTAAACCTCCATTTACTCCTGTGTAGAAAATCATTAAATCGCCTACCAATTTATATGATGCATTTACTTTTGGATAGATGTAAAATTTATTTCCGCTGTTTTCAGAATCTAAAGCATAGTATAATCCCGCGCCCAGTTCTAAAGTCCAGTCATTTTCATTAACCACAAAACTTGGCTCAATTCCAAAATTAGTAAGGCTGTATTTTAAAGGTTCTGTATTATCCCATGCATAATTATGTTCGAAAGAACCGCTTACGTGATCTACAATAATATTGGTATTAATTGCCTGATCCATAATATCAACTTTGAAAGTCGGTTTTAGGTAAAAACGATTTTCTGAAGAAGAAAAACTATCTGAAAAATGTGTAAATCTGGTTGAAATTTTACTAAAAATTCCATCCGTAAATTCAGCATTTCCGCCTACAGAAATTGTATTATATGAATGATTTGGATTAATTCCTCTAATTAAATCTTCCTGCGTTCCCAGAGGCAGTGTCATTCCAAAATCAGCCGGCAGACCGTACCAGTTATAAACCTGATTTTGATATCCTAGGTCAACTCCCCAAGACACATCGCGATTATTAACTCCGTAACCAATATTTAAACCTGTATCGTAAAATTCATCATTAAGGTTTACATCTTTAATACCGCCCTGCGAAGAATGGTGACGAAGCATTCCTGCCAAATAATCGTTGTTTCCTAAATCCTGAGTTACGAATAATTCTGCATTTAAGGTTCCGTAATTTCCAACTCCTAAAGTGGCGTAATTATTAAACAATCTTTCTCTTTTTGATTTGTCTACTGCTTGTGCATTTCCTTTTGACGGCGTAAAGGTTGACGCTACAGGAACAGATAAAATACTGTATTTAATGGTTTCTTTTGGCTGATTTCCTGCATCGTCAAGAGAAGGTGTTTCTTTTACTTTAGAAGCATCTGATATAGTTGGCGAATAAGGTTTTACCACGTTTACTGTTTCTGTTCCAATGTTTTCATTTTTCTTTTGGGCAAACGAAAGCTGAACAACAAATAACACTAGTAAAATGATGATTTTATTTCGGCTGTTTAATTTCATATTTCTTTTATTTTAGAGCATAGAGAAAAGATTAAAGAATATAGACATGGGCTATATTTTCATCTTCTTACTCAAACTCTTTGTTCTATTCTCTATATTCTATTTTCTTTTTATTAAATCTAAAATCTGAATTCTAAAGTCTAAAATTCTAAGCTTCCCATTCGCCTTTTGCTACAAACTGGGCTTTTCCTCCAATATTAATATCAAACAAATCTCCGTTTAGTTTTCCTTTGAAATAAATTTCAGACGGACGGCTAATGTAATCTCCCTGATGATTTGTTAATTCAATTTCTGATTTATGATATTTTAAAAGATATGCCTGCAGACATGTACTGGCGCTGCCCGTTGCAGCATCTTCAACTAATTGGTTATTTTCTACACAAAGCATTCTGCTTGCTAGTTTTGAGTCTTCAAAACTGTAAAAATATAAGCCTCTGTGATCTGTTTTGCAATGGTTTTTCAGCCATTTATCAGTTTTATCTTTATCTAAAACCAAATTTTCTAAGGCTCTTTTACTGTTTAAAGGAACAATTACAAAAGCGCTTCCGGTGGTAACTTCCTGAATTAAATATTGATTATCAAAATCATCAATTGTCAGGTTACTGAAAGATGGAAAATCTTCTTTTGCAAAAACATCCCAAAATTTTGGCTGCGCCGCTTTTAACCAAATCAAATCTTCTGTTTTTTGAATTTGAATTGGACCAATAGGAACTTCTAATGTTATTTTTTCAGGAGCATTTTTGAATATTTTATTCATCAAAACCCATGAGGTTCCAATTATTGGGTGGCCTGCAAACTGCATTTCGTGAGCCGGAGTAAAAATTCGTATCTCGGCTTTATTATTTTCTTCGTCAAGTTTGGTAATAAATGTGCTTTCTGCAAAATTAATTTCGCGTGCAATTTGCTGCATTTCTGCCGAACTCAAATTTCCGGCATCCTCAAAAACTGCCAGCTGATTTCCGGCATATTTTTTATCGGCAAAAACATCAACTATATAAAAAGGTAAACTCATTGTTTTTATTGTAAAATGTGATTTGTGAAATGTGAGATGTTTTTTATTTACTTCACATCTCACTTTTAACTTCTAACTATCTGTTAATTGACGAATTTGTTTTTGATTCTTCTAACTTAATAGCGCTTAACTCTTTTTTAGCTTCTTCAACTACATCCGGATAATCTGTAAAGTTGTTGATTACATTATCTAGAATGTAGGTTGCCTGATAGCTGTCTTTTAATCCGTAGAAGTTTTTCGCCATTAAAACCAAACCTTTTGCTCCGTAATATTTGTAAGCAGAATAGCTTTTTGCCAGTTTTTGAACGGCTGTGTTTGAGGCTTCAAATTTTCCTTCTTTTGTTTTAAAGTAAGCATCATAATACAATGCTTCTGCTGCTAACTCGCCTTTTGAAGTTGTCGACAATTTTGCATAAGCTGCTTTTGCTTTATCTTCATTTCCGGTCTGTATAGCGGCGCGAGCTACAATAATCTGCGCATCGGCTTTTACTCCCGAATCTGATTTTGGATTTTCTAAAACTTTCTCTGCTGCAGTAACAGATTTGTCATAATCTTTTTTGTCATAATAACATTTCATCAAATTAGCCTGAGCAAAACTCTTATTTTGAGGAGAATCTGCTTCGTTTTCTAATCTTGCTAAAACCGGAATTGCTTTATCGCAGTCTTTTGCTTTTAAGTAAATCTGTGCTAATTTGCTTAACGATTGTTCTGTAAACTCATTTCTTGGCTGTTCGATTACGTATTGATAATTCGAAGTTGATTTTGTTTCAGATCCTTCTGCATAATACAATTGTCCTAAATAATAGTTAGCTTCTAAAGCATGCAGTCCCGAAGGGAATTTGCTTATATAACCTGCAAATCCGGTAATTGCCGCTTTACTGTTATTTTGACTGTATTGTTTAAAAGCCGCATCGTAAGTATCATTATCCAGTTCAGCATCTGTAACCGAAACGAAATCCAGAGTTTTAACCCATGATGCATATTCGTCTACTCTTCCTGAATCAACATAAATTAATCTGGCTGTAGAAACCGCTTCGAGAGCTTCCGGCGTTTTTGGAAACTCGGCAGCAACTTTTTTGAATTTACCCAAAGCCTGATCATCACGATCTGAATTGTAATAAATCAAACCTTGTTTTAAGATTGATTTTGATGTAAATGAACCGTTTTTGTATTCAGAAATTAACTGATCGTAGGTTTTAATTGCTAAATCGTTCTTTTTATCAGCAACATAGGTATTTCCTAATTCGTATAAAACATCATCGCGATATTCTGATTTTTTATACATTTTAAGAAAGTTGTTCAACTCGCTGATTTTCTGATCATTTTTCCCCATAAAACCGTACGAAAGTGCTTTTTGGAATTGTGCATAATCAGCATCAACACTTTTAGCATCCATTGCTTTTCCATAAGCTTCCATTGCCTGAGAATATTTAGAATTCACAAAACGTGAATCTCCTAAACGCAGGTATGAATCGTTTAAACGTACTTTATCTTCTTTATTGCTGTCGATTTGTGCCTGAAATGAATTTGCTGCCTGATCGTATTCTTTTAATTTAAAATACGTGTAACCAATATTATAATTGATGTTTTTATATTCATCTGTCGATTTTGCTGCCGAAAGTCCAGCAAACTGTTTGTACGTCAGCAAAGCATTCTGAAAATCATCAGAAACGTATTCTGTTTCTGCTTTCCAAAAAGTAGCGCGCGCTGTAAACTCAGGCGTTTTTTGTTCGCTGGCTGCACTTTTAAACATTTTTGTTGCTTCAGAATAATTCGATTCGTTAAATAATTCTACACCTCTGTAAAAAAGTACTTTTTGATACGCCGCTTTATTTTCGGCTGTTCTGTTTTTTTCTAATAACACCAAAGCTTCTTTGTAGTTTTTTGTAGAAATATAAGAGTCAACTAATAGTTTTTCTACTTCTGCCCTGTTTGAATTGTTTGGGTATTTTTTTAAGAAATCAAGTAAAATTCCCGGAACCGTTTGGTACGCGTTTCCAATATCGTAACTTACTTTGGCATAATTTAAAGCTGCATCTTCCTGAATCTGAGCGTTAAAATCCATTTCTGAAGCATTTTTAAAAGCGTTTAATGCTTCCTGTTTTTTACCTGTATTTAAGTAACTTAAACCTAAATGATAATAAGCATTTTGCGCTACGAAATCTTTTCCTTCAATAATTTTATTGAACTGAGAAATGGCTTTTTCGTAGTTTTTTTGCTCATAATATGCATATCCTAACTGGTAAAAATCGGTATTATTCCATTTTCCTTTTTTTCCTGCGTACTGCTCTAAATACGGAATGGCTTTATCGTATTGTTTTAAATTGAAATAGCTTTCTCCAATAATTTTATTCAACTCCGATTTTTCCATTTCATTTGATTTTGCCATTGCTTTTTGGCCCAAATCAATTGCTTTTTGGAAATTACCAAGTTTAAAATTCATATCTGCCTGATAATATGAAAGCTTTTCTTTGTACTTTTCTTCGCCCGAAACCTCATCAAAATATTTGGTTGCTTCTTTGTAATCATCGCCTTCATAAGCCATAAAACCTAAGTAATATTTGGCTTGCGAACCGTATTCAGGAGAGTTTACTACTTTGTTGAAATATGTTGTGGCTTCTTTTTTCTTTTTTGCATTAAAATAGCTGTATCCTTTTTGGAAATTGAATTTATCAGAATCAGATTTGCTCATGTAACTTTCGTCGACTTTGTCAAACCATTGTAAAGCTTTTGGATAATTTCCCTGTTCAAAGAAATACTGCGCTACTTCAATATAAGCCTGATTTTGTTTGGTGCTTGTTGGATAATCTTCAACAAATTTTTCCATCAAAGCATCGGCATTTGGTTTATTGGTTCTAATTGCACAGTTGGCAATATAGTAAGCACAATCTGACTTAACCTCATCAGTCAGAGCCGTATTGTTTTTTATGTACTCAAAAATATGTTGTGCCGAAGCGTATTGTTTGTCGTTGTATAAAGCCAGTGCTTTGTCAAAATCCTTTAATTCGTATGTATAAATAGCTGATTTTTGTGCTGAAATCGTAGTCGAAACAAGGATAATTTGGAATAAAAAGAACCAGGAAAGTTTACGCATTTTAGTTATATTTAGTATTCAAATTTATCATTTTATACCGTTTATAACGAAACGTTTCCTAACTTTATTATGAACAAATGTTTTAATCATTGTTATAAAACAGGATATGAAACGTCAAAAGATTGGTTCTCAAAGTTTCAAAAACCATTATTCATTTGCCTATTTTATTCAGAAATGATTGAAATTTATTTTGAATCCAATCGCTAACTTATTACTTTTACATTCAAATCAATTTATTATGTCACAAACCGTACTATCTCTTAAAGATGTCACTATATATCAGGAAGGAAGAAAAATTATATCACAAATTAATTTAGATGTTCAGCATGGTGAATTTATCTATATTATTGGAAAAACGGGTTCTGGTAAAAGTACCTTTTTAAAAACTTTGTACGCAGATTTACCGCTAACTGAGGGTGAAGCTCATATTGTTGATTTTGATTTGGCAACCTTAAAAGAGAAAGATATTCCGTATTTGAGACGTAAAATTGGAATTGTATTTCAGGATTTTAAACTTCTTCCGGATCGTTCTATTAAAGACAATATGCTTTTTGTTCTTAAAGCTACCGGCTGGGTTGAAAAAGAAGCAATGGAATACAAAATCGACGAGGTTTTAGATAAAGTAGGCATGAAAGATTTCTTAAACAAAATGCCTCACCAGCTTTCTGGAGGAGAACAGCAGCGTGTTGCTATTGCAAGAGCTCTGCTTAATGACCCTGAATTTATTCTTGCTGATGAACCTACAGGAAACCTTGATCCGCAGACAAGTTCTGAGGTTTTAGAGGTTTTAAAAAGCATTAACGCCAATGGTAAAACCGTTATTATGGCGACTCACGATTATGCTTTGTTAATGAAATTCCCATCTAAAACTTTAAAATGTGAAGATGAGAGGATTTTTGAAGTTGTGCAAAGAAGCGTGTAATGCTTTCTATTTTAATTCCGGTTTATAATTATGATGTTTTAAAACTTGTTTTAGAGCTTATACGTCAGGCAGATAACTTAGGAATTATATATGAAATCTTAGTGCAGGATGATGCCGGCAAAAATTGTATTGAAGAAAACAGCCAGATTAATCTTTTAGAAAACTGTAGTTTTTTTATCAATAACGAAAATCTGGGAAGAGGCAAAAACATTAATTCTTTATGTCTAAAATCAAAATATGAATATGTTTTGATTATGGAAGCCGATGCTTTTCCAGAAAATGAATTTTATCTTAAAAACTATATAGATTTAATACCGCAGACACCAAGTGTTGTTTTTGGAGGTGTTACATATCCAGATATTATTCCTGCTAAAGAAAAAATGCTGCGATGGGAATATGGTAAAAAAAGAGAAACGAAACCCTTAAATTATAGACTTGAAAACAATTATGATTTTGTTTTTACATGGAATTTACTTTTAAATAAAGAAATTCTCTTACAGTTTCCTTTTCCTGAATTTATTCATGAATATGGTTATGAAGATTTGATTTTTATAGAAAATCTGCATTCAAACTCAATTCCGGTTATACATATTGAGAATTTTTTAGTGCATTATAATGATGAAAATAGTTTCGAATTTATTGAAAAAACGAAAAGAGCCGTTAAAAACTTACACCGTTTAACTCAATTTCATAAAATTGATCCTAAAAAAATTCGATTAACTAAAACTTACGAACATCTAAAAAAACTGCATTTAACCGGCATTACAAGAGTTTTCTTTAAAAGCACAAAAAATCTGATTATCAAAAATTTGACTTCAAAAAATCCGAATCTATATTTATTAGATTTTTATAAATTAGGCTATTATTGCGATTTAAAAAAATAATCAGTTATGGCATTTTTGTCTGTTATTATTCCGTTATACAACAAAGCTGATTATATTAAAAACACAATAGAAAGTGTTCTCAATCAGACCTTTACTGATTATGAAATTATTATAATCAATGATGGCTCTACTGATAAGAGTAAAGATATTGTATTAGAATATAATGACGAAAGAATCCTGTTTTACGATCAGGAAAATCAAGGAGCTTCTGCAGCAAGAAATTTGGGTATCGAGAAATCAAAATCGAATTACATTGCATTTTTAGATGCAGATGACTTATGGATGCCGAATCATTTAGAAACTTTAAAATGCTTAATTCAAATTTATCCAAATGCTGGTATTTTTGCTTCGCGCTATCAATTAATATTTAAAAACGGGACAAAATATATTCCTAAATATAACGGCATTTCGGCAGATTTTGAGGGTGTTATTCCTGATTTTTTTGAAAAAAGCCTGCCTTATCCTATTGCTACATCATCATCAATTGCAATTCCAAAATTTGTATTTGAAACAATAGGTAATTTTAAAACCAGTATATCAAGCGGACAGGATGTTGATATGTGGATAAGAATTGCATTAAACTATCCTGTTGTATTTAGCAATAAAATTACAGCATCTTATTTGCATTATATCGAAAACAGTCTTTCAAAAACACCAATACGAGACAAAAAATTAAAAGATTTTAATGATTACAAATTACAGGAAGAAAGTAATCCAAGCTTAAAAAAATATCTTGATGTTTACAGAATAGAATATGCTTTAAAATACAAAATTGCCGGGGATAGTAAAAAAGCAAAAGAATTGCTGCAGAATATTTTAAAAGAGAATATTTCTTTTAAAACAAAGGTTATATATTTTTTACCCCGATATGTTTTAATCTTTTTATTAAAATTAAAAAAACTGTTACGAAAAAATGGTTTCAATTTCTCTATTTATCAGTAATGTCTTTGAAATGTATAAATTCATCAAAATCCCTAATGTAATCTTCCTCAATAAAAACTTCTGAAGCAACAACTAAACAAACAGAACCCGAAGAAAAATTTTGAAGTTCCCTCCAAATTCCCGGATTAATCAATAAGCCTTCATAAGGTTTGTTTAAAGTAACTATTTCTTCTTTTTCACCATCTTTTAGAACTACATCAAAACTACCGCTTAAGGCAACCAAAAATTGTTTTAGATTTTTATGTGCATGGCCTCCTCGTTCTGCTCCGCTTGGCACATCATAGAGATAATAAACCCTTTTAATCTCAAAAGGAACTATATCATTTTCTATTACGGATAGATTTCCACGTCTGTCTTCAATTTTAGGCAGTGAGATAATTTGAGTTCCGTTAATTCTTGATTCCATTACTGTATTTTTCTAAATTTATGATGTCCACTTATTGCACTTTTAAAAACTGCACTAATATTACTCAATTTTATTTTTTTCTGTTTTAAATCAAAAACTATTTTTATAAGTAACCAAAACCAATATTTATTTTTAAAAATTCTTGTAAATAAAGCTCCCTGATTGTAATATTTTTCAATAAAATCTTTTTTATCAGAAGATGTTAATTCATTATGCTTTACAATTATTTCAGGTATAAAGACAATTTGTTGATTTTTCTTTTTCAGATCAGATAAAAAAACAGCTTCTTCCCCTATTTCAAAACCCGATCCTAAGCCAAAATTTTCATCAAATTGAATATTCATTTCATCAATAATTCTTTTGTTTAGAGTCATTTCTATTGAACTTGTCTGCAGAATATCAAACATACCTAAATTCTTTTTAAGAATCGATGGGTATTCTTTCTTTGAATTTGCTTTTGATTTTTCGATACAAAATTTTATTGCAGCTGCATTTTGAAATTGGTTATATGCATTTACAATTTTAGCAGTAAAATTTTCCTCATAAATAATATCATCGTCTGCAATGACAAGAATTTTTCCAACTGCATTTTTTAAAGCCAGATTTCTGCTTTTTGACAAGCCTTTTTCCAATGAATTAATTACTCTTACATTTGGATAATCTGAGTTTAAAATTTTCTCGTTCTGGGTTTGGTTTACAATTAAAATTTGAAAATTTGAAAAGTGAGCAAAAGGAAACATTGGAACCAAAAAATCCAGTGAACTCCTGTTTATTGTAGAAATTAGAATTTCGATGTCACTTATATTGTAAATCACTTTCAAATATTTTCTGTTGAAACAAATGTATTTTTTTTCTGCCTTAAATACCAACTGCAATTCTGTTTTTGTTTTACATTTACTTTTTCTTTTTAACTAAATAAGTTTATGCGAATTCTACTGATTGGAGAATATAGTCTTTTACACAATTCTTTAAAAAAAGGATTAACAGAATTAGGCCATGACGTTATTTTGATAGGAAATAGTAATGGTTATAGATGCTATCCTGTGGATTACGATTATGAAGCTAAACTTTTTAAAAAGAACATCTTTAGTATTCCAAGAAAAATTATATATCGATTGTTCAAATTTGATTTGGTTAGTTTTGAGTATGGTATTCGTTTTTTAATGTTTCTTCCCAAATTAAAGAATTTTGAAATTGTACAATTTGTTAATGAATCATCTATAAAGACTACCAGAAAATTTGAACTTTATCTAATAAAAAAAATAGTAAAATATAATAAGTCTGTTTTTTTATTATCATGCGGATTAGATTATATGAATCTTAAATTCTATACAGAAAACAAAGAATATAAATCTATTTATCAGCCATCTATAAAAAATCCATCCAAAGAGTTCAACTGGTTTTTTCATTATTTTAAAAAAGGACATATTAAAATTCATGAATATATGATGAATAATTTCGATGGATTAATTGCTACCGATTTTGATTACGTTGATGCTGCAAAAAAATATCCTCTTTTTTCTGATTTTATTCCTTATCCGATAGATTTAACCAAATTGCCTTTTAAGGAATTATTGATTCATGATAAAATAATTATCTTTTTAGGCATTAACAAATACAGTTATAATCAAAAGGGAATATCTTATTTTGAAAAAGCATTAAAAATTATAGAAGGAAAATATTCAGATAAGGTAGAAATTATAATTACTAATACGGTTCCTTATCCAATTTATATCGATCTATACAATAAAGCTCATATTCTTTTGGATCAAGCATTCAGCAGAGATCAGGGCTATAATGCACTTGAAGCAATGGCGAAAGGAAAAGTTGTTTTTACTGGTGCTGAAGATGAATTTGTTAATCATTATCAAATAACTGAAAAGGTTTGTGTAAATGCTATTGCTGATGTTGACTATCTCGTTAAAGAATTATCTTTTTTAATTGAAAATCCGAATGAAATAATTGAAATGGGAAAACGAGCAAGAGTTTTTGTTGAAAAAGAACATAATTATATTAAAATCGCTCAGCAGTATATTGATTTATGGAAAATAAAATAAAAAAAGAGAGGTTTAGCTCTCTTTTTCTAGTTCTTTACTCTATTTTCTACTGTCTGCTCATTAACAGCTTTCAGTTCTTGTATTTAATGCAGCAGGATCTAAAAAAAAACCGCTTGTAAATGTTTTTTGCCCTGAAAATACCTGATTACCTGTAGTCACTAATCCTGTAGCTCCCTGGCTGGCATACGGAATATTTAAAGTTATAACAGGGGTTGTAGTACTGTTTGTTACTGTAGAGTTCACGTTTGTACCTGCTGTACCAATATTTAACGCTCCAACCGAAGTAACTGTTCCTGTTTGACCAAATGAAAATGTGATTTCTAATAATAAAAAGAATGATAAAAGAATGTTTTTCATAGTTATTGGATTATTTTTTTACAAATTTCACTGCACCGTTATAATTTTCACCGCTTAGTTTTATGACATATAATCCCGAAGACAAATTTGGCAGATTGATATTTACAATATTTTCTTTAGAAGATGTAGAATAAACCTCTTTTCCTAAAATATTATAAATTTGAACAAGAACCATCGTATCGTCTATTCTTCCTAAATTAATTTCAAAAATTCCATTATTCGGGTTAGGATAGAGTTTTACACCATCACTGTCAATTTTTACGTTTTTATTTAAATCTGATTCCTCAGCAAGTGCTTTTTTTGCAAAAGTATTTGAACATCCTTCAAGATAAATTTTAGCTGTTGAACCAGATACAGCATTAAATCCGCTTTTAAGAGTTACTGAACTGCCGGCATGATAAAATGCATTTGCACCTGAACTGATAACATTTGAAGCAGTTATTGTACTTGAAGCCTGCTTAAGATCAGTTCCTGAAGTAACGTTTGTAATAATCGTAACATTATTAACGCAAGGAGGTGTTAAAAGAGGAACTAACTGCGGTAGATAACAGTTTCCTGGAAGTATCGCATTTCCATTTAATGAAATTGAATTTAAAACTACTGAAGATTGTGAAAATGAATTTTGATTATCCAGCTTATGCAGATAAACATTTCTATTTAAATTAGTAGAATTTGAACTAATAAGAATATTGTTGTTTTTATCTCTTTGTATGTTACTAAAATAAATAGGTACTGAAGACGAATTACCAAATTCTGGAAGATTTCTTGCTGCTGAAGATAAATTAGTCAGATCTTTTACAGTAATATTTCCATGCACAAAATACACTTTTTGAGAATCTGAAGAAAATTCAAAATCTGTACTTGCAGCTAATGAATTATCATCTACTAAAGTATAATTACTAAAAACACCTGTAGTATTATTAAAATCAAAAGTTTGGAAACGACTGCTTGAACTTCTTGTACCAGGCCCTTTATGGTATCTGTTCAGAATAACCAATTCTCCTAATTTTTGATTATTTGGAGAAAATTTAACTATTCCCGAGGTTCTTACCTGAAATTCATCAGTTACATTAGTATTAACATAACCAATATTATTATTCATAATACTTACCACAGGAACAGGATTAAAACCACTAGCCGTTATTTTGTAACTTAAAAGCCAAACCCCTGATGCAGAAGCCTGTTGGCCAATTAAAAAGTAACCATCATTGGTACTATTTTTTACGCTCGTTATAGGTCTGAACATAAAATCATATTGAATTGCTGATCCGCTCTGACTTAAAACATTATTTCCAGGGTTTACAATCTTACCTAAAGGATATTGGGAGTCACTAAAATCAACAATATAGTAAATATAAGAATATCCGGGACTTGTACCTGCCCCTATAAAAACAGTATTACAAGTGGTAAATACAAAATACTGTTTACTGTTTCCAGGATGAGGCACGATTATTACTGGTTGAAATTGATCATATCCCTGCAAAGTTCCAATGTCTGTACTAATAGTGCTTCCATTAAGCATTGTCATTGCCTGGTGGTTTTTATTAAAAACTTTTATTCCATCAGTATAAAATAACAAATTTCCATATTCATCACTAATTGATGCATTTCCATACTGCCCAGAATTAAAAACAGTACTTACACTAGGAGGATTGTTGGCAAAATTTAAATCTGATGCGCCTAATTGCCAATGGTTATTAATGTTTTGTGCAAAAAAAATGTTCACCGTAAGCAGCAAAAACATTATATAAAAATATAGTTTTTTCATAATTTGATTTATAATTATGATTATTGCTTTTGCGATAATAATGCTTTCATCTGAGTTTTTAACTCTTCAATTTCTTTATTCTGCTGAATTACATACAGTGTAAGCTCTTCAATTTTTTCTTGTTGAATTTTTGTCATTTCCCCTAAAGCAAGTCCATTTTCTACAATTTCTTTTGCTGATGGTACATTCTGTAAATGTCCATTTTGAACTATATAATTTTCAACTTCTTTTAAAGTTGGCAGCTTATATGACGGATCAAAAACATAATCTGCCCAAGTATTGTATACTTTTATCTCTTCTGCACGAACTTTCCCTTTTACAGAAAGTCTGTATGTTTCGCTTCCATCTGCAAAATTTGTAGTTCCAATACCAATATTACCCATAGTTATGGTATTACCTTCTATATACGCACTGCCTGACCCGTCTAAGAATGTTGAACCACATTTTCCAGCTTTAACAATTAATTTATATTTGACATTTTCATCTGAAGTTAAATTGTCATAAGATGTACCAATGATTAATTTTGTATTAGCCTGAGGTAAAGAAACATGACTAAAACTACAACCGTCAGAAGTAATATCTTCAGCTACTCTAAAAACATTTCTCTGCGTTCTGTCATCTACTTCAAAATTACTTGCTCCACCAGTTTCTGCAGTAAATCTAAATCTTCTCATATCATCTCTATCCTCTATACTAAAGTATAAAAGAGGCTTTGTGTTGAAATTTGATTGAGGAAAATCAAACACATGAAACATTCTGGTATTTAAATATCCCGAACCAGTTCCTAACAAACTTCCAGCTGACAAAACTAATGATCTGTCAGATCTTTCTCCTAATGAAGAAAATGTAGTTCCATTTGGAAGACCGTTTGTAAAAATTCCTACTGTTCCTTTAATATCACCATTTACTTCTAGTTTAGCAGATGGATTAGTCGTACCAATTCCGACATTGGTATTTGATGTTGGAGAATTTGGTAAAACATTAGCGGCGCCTCCTGTACCTGTACTAATTTGGGCTTGTAATGCCGTTGTAATTAAAAATAAAACGGCCAAATAAGATTTTCTTGTAATTTTTCTCATGTTATTCGATGTTTGATTAAATTTATTCTTTCAAATTTAACTAATGCAACATCTTTTTATTTAACGTTAATATTATTTATTAAGAATTTTATTAACAATAAAAATTTTCAAAAATTATGAACAAAAAAACAATTGACAATCAGATAAATAAGACTTTTCTTAGAATAAGTAAATGATTTAAACAAAGGAATTACGCAAGACTGCATCTCACAACAGAACTGAAAAAACAAATGATTTTGTTTTAACAATAGAATAAAGTTGTTCTTCTAAAAATGATTAATCGTTAAAAAAAACGATTTTAATATAAAATAAATCAGACTCTCTTTTTTAACTTCAAAAACAATCCCCAAACCTCCTTTAATTCTTCTACCCTCATTAACCAGCAAATAATCAAATAAGCCATTACCCCTGCATTAATTCCTAAAAACAATTGAAAAACTAAATTATCAATAAAGTAATTTACTGTAAATACCAAAACCGACATTACTAATGCTGCGAAACAAAAAGGAATCATATCTCTTAACTGTTTCATTGCACCATAGCCATAAAACTTTCCGGGTAAATAAGCATTTATAATAAATGACAAAGCCGATGTAATAACATGACCAATTATAATAGCTTTTACTCCTATCGGAATTGTAATTATAAGTGCTAAAATCGTTAACGGTAACTTAGATAAATCTACTTTTAGAAATAAATCTGAACGGCCTATTGCACTTAATAAATTCATATTTATTACACTCATAGGATAAAAAATGCGCGCAAAAACCATCCATTGTAAAAGCGGGATCAAGGAAATCCATTTTTCTGTAAGCAGTAATATAACTATCGGTTTTGCCAGCAAAGCAATTAAAGTCATTAAAGGAATAATAAAAAAAGCTGACATTTTAATCATTCGGCTGTAAACAGAAACTAATTTTTCTTTGTCATTTTGCAGTGATGCAAGAACAGGAAATGTGGCTTGCTGCAGAATACCAACAATAGTTCCCGCTGATAAATCAGCAAAATTCTTTGCTCTTGTGTAATATCCTAAAGAAGAAGTTGGATAAAATTTTCCAAGACAAATATTATAAACGTTATTTAACAGCTGTGCGTACAAACCTGCCGCTAAAAGTTTTGATCCATAATTGAATAAAGAATGAAAAGATTTTTTTGAGAACAAAACCGAAAAACTCCAAGTGCTTAAGAACCATAAAGAAACTGATGATGCAAAAGCCCCAACAAGACTTTGAATAACCAATGACCAGACTCCGTAATTATTTATGGCTGCTAAAACACCGCACAATCCGCCTGCAAATACAGATATTACATTACTTTTTGCAATCGATTTAAAATCGAGAGCAATTGTCAGTTTTGTTTTTTGAACTATTGAAACGGCATTCAAAAAAAGACTCAAACTTAAAATCCGTATTAAATTAATTAGTTGAGGCTGATTAAAAAAATCCGATATAAACGACGCCGAAAAAAACAACACTAAATAAAAAAAACTGCTTACAGCCAGATTAAATACAAATACAGTTGAAAAATCAATATCTGTTCTGTCCTGACGCTGAATTAATCCCGTTCCTAAACCGCTTTCTATAAAAGTCTGCGACAAGGCTATAAAAATAGCCAGCATTCCTATTAATCCAAAATCCTCTGGAACTAAAATTCGGGCAAGTATAACCCCAACAACAAACTGTCCAATCTGAACGGCAAATTTATCAACCGCAGACCAAAAGATGCCTTTTGCTGTCTTTGTTTTTAGAGGGGTCTCCTGCATTTAATTTACTTTAAAGTCGTACATCTATCACTTGACCTGAATAATTTGACAATAGAGTCTGAATGCATCTTAAAGCAACTGTTTTCGGTTTCAGCAGTGTTTCTTCAGGTTCGTTACCAAAATTTTTGATACGCATTGGAGTTTGTGTCCTCTCCGGATTTATACAATTTACTTTAATATTAAATGTTTCCCATTCTTGCGAAACAGCCTGTACAAAATTAACTGTCGCTGCTTTACTCGAAGAATAAATGCTATAAAATGCCCTTCCTCGAGTATATGAACTTGAAGTAAAAAATAAAATATGTCCTTTCGATTCTTTTAAATACGGTAGTGAAGCAAGAGCAACATTTACCATTCCGGTGTAATTAACATTTATTGAATTCAAAATATATTCATAGTTCATTGTTTCTAATGGTTCTTTATGCAATATACCTGCCGTACTAACAACAAAATCAATTTTATTTTCAATCTTAAGTACTTTATTTAAAGCTTCTTTTACTGAATTTATGTTAGAAACATCAACATTGTT
The DNA here is from genome assembly GCF_039539785.1 of Flavobacterium ginsengiterrae. Classification (NCBI taxonomy): domain Bacteria; kingdom Pseudomonadati; phylum Bacteroidota; class Flavobacteriia; order Flavobacteriales; family Flavobacteriaceae; genus Flavobacterium; species Flavobacterium ginsengiterrae. Next base: position 794,440 of record NZ_BAABDU010000004.1, read on the forward strand.
TTCGCTTCGGGAAAAGCTGTAAACGTGAATCCCATTCTCTTTTGCCAAATCTAAAACACTCTTTCCTATCCCGTAAGAACCGCCAAAAACAACCATGACTTTACCAGTCAAATCTTCTTTAGATAAATCTATATTTTGAATTTCAACAGATCTAAGCTGAAATAATTTATCCAACAAATAAGTATCTTCGGGATAAGTTAATTTCATATTCACCTCTTCACCATCTACTACATAGATATTTTCTTCAGGCAGATATTCCTTAACTACACCGCAATCATCAGTCGCTTTAAAATTTGGGTCTTTTAACGCTTGTTCGTATGCTTTTGCGATTATTTGCTGCTTAAAACCCTGCGGAGTCTGTCCTCTGCGCATTTTTATACGTTCAGGAATAGTTGTTATAATATTATTTTCAACTTCAATAATTGTATCTGCAGAATTTATAGCAACATCAACTGCTTTATAATTATCCAATGCTTTTACAACATCATTTATAATTCTTTGGCTTATTAAAGGACGGGCAGCATCATGAAAAATTAAATTAGCATCTTTTAAATCCTGATAAGCATTAACCGCTGCAAAACTAGATTGGTATCGTTCCTTACCACCTATTAAAATTCGTTTTACTTTTTTCCATTCGTTTTTTATAATCATATCTTCAATCATAAACTGGTAATGATTATTGATTACAACGGCGATTTCGTCTATAAATTCATTCTTTTCAAATGCATCTATAGCATGTTCTATAACCATCTTTCCGGCAACTTTAAAAAATTGTTTAGGCAGCGATTTTTCAAGCCTGACTCCTGTTCCTCCCGCTAAAATGACAGCTATATTCATGTTTGCTTTTATTAAAATCTAAAATTATTCAAAAATCTGCATTTTTAAATAATTCAATATGTTTTGTGATGGGGTTAAATTGTTCTGTTGTATTAGATAATCTTCTACAAAATTATTTCGTTTTTGTTTCATCCAATCGTTTTCATTTAATACAACATTTTCAATAAAATCAATTACTTGTTCTTTTGTTCTGGATTGATAATGAACCTTAACAGCTTTTTCTCCAAACTCACTCCATTCTTTCATAACCACTTCATTTCTTATCATAAAAAGAGCTGGTTTTCCTGTTATAAGATATTCTGCCATAAACGAACCGCAGTCATGGATAAGTGCATCTGATGTTAAAAATAAATCTGTATAATCCGAATTTTCAAACTGACCGTTTTCAATATTCATCCATTTACTGTAATAAGCATCCGTTTTTTCTTTACCCCAATTTGGTTCATTTTCTAATTTAACTCTTAGCAGGGGATGCGGCTTAAAAGCTATTTGCAACTGATCTTTGTAAATAGCAGCTAATTCTAAAAAAACGTCAAAATATTCTAAAAAATTAGATACTTTATTGAGCTCATGCATTGAATGATGTGGCGCCCAGATTATTTTTTTTAAAGCTCTATTCTGTTTTTTCCAAACGCCGTTATCAGGATTTTTATTTAATAAAAGTTTATCAAATCCGGGATATCCGGTTACAACATTGTTTTCTCCTTTATTTCTCTGCTTTTGAACCGCAATATTTTTGTGAATTGGCGTTTCAGAAAAAATTCTCCAAACCAGATTATGAAACTTTGTATTATAAAAAGTATCATAATTTGTTGTCATAATAGCATAAGGCACATAACAGGTTAGAGTATCTAAAAACTCCTTTATATAATATCTATAATCGACTAAACCTTCATACGGATTGGAAAAAAAAACAATGTCCGGCGAAAAAGATTTCTTTACATCAAGATATTCCCCTGTTATTTCATCATAGGTTTTAATAACATCATATCCTTTCTTTTTAAATGCTTCAAATGACTTATTCATTTCAAAAAGCATGTTTTCTTTACCAAAATTTACAGCAGGACAAACAAAAATTTGAGGCTCACAACGCGAATCTTGCAACATTAAATCAAACAAAACATCATATTTCCAAACTGATTCATGAATTAAAAAAAAAGCAACTTTTATTTTCTCATTTTTTCTAACAACTTGCAATACTTTTTTATAATTTTTAGATGCTTGTTTAATTTTATATAAATCGAAAGCCGATCGTAGCTTTGTAAAATTATAAACCCTGATAAGTGAAATCCAGATTACTTCAGGAATAAATCGTTTAATAGTTAATTTTAATTTTGTCATTTTTTATAAAATCAAAATTAATATCTGTTTAAAACCTCAACTATAAAACTAACTTCTTCATCAGTCAAAACCGGACTCATAGGCAGACTTAAAACTTCATTATGAATTTTCTCAGTTATAGGAAAAGATAAATTATTCCATTCTGGAAATGCTTTTTGTTTGTGCGGCGGAACCGGATAATGAATAACGGTCTGAATATTATTCTGGTTTAAATATTCCTGTAATTGATTTCTGTTTTCTGTCCTGATAACAAATAAGTGAAATACATGATTATTTGAAAAATCCCAAAATGGAAGTTCGATTTTATTGTTTTTTATTTCGTGTAAATAGCGTTTTGCAATTGCTCTGCGCTTATCATTATCAGCATCTAAATTAGGCAGTTTTAAGTTTAAAAATCCAGCTTGTAATTCATCTAATCTTGAATTTATACCAGCAAATTCATTATAATATTTTTTCTCAGATCCGTAATTACGAAGCGAAAAAAGCACATTTGCCAGTTCAGTATCGTTTGTTGTAATTGCACCTCCATCACCAAGACAACCTAAATTTTTTCCGGGATAAAAGCTGTAAGCAGAACTTGATTGTAGATTGCAGATTGCAGATTGCAGATTTTTCTCTACACCATGACACTGTGCAGCATCTTCTACTACAATCAAATTATTTTGTTCCGCAATTTGGCAGATTTTATCCATTTCAGCTAATTGTCCGTATAGATGAACGGCCAAAATGGCTTTTGTTTTTGATGTGATTTTTTCCTGAATTAAATCAGGATTTAGATTGTAGGTTTCTAATTTTGGTTCGACTAAAACCGGAACTAAATCAGCTTGTAAAATGGCCAGAATACTAGCAATATAAGTGTTTGCTGGAACAATAACCTCATCGCCTTTTTTGAGTTTTCCTAGTTCGATATAACCTTTAAAAATCAAAACTAAAGCATCCAGACCGTTTCCTACCCCAATACAGTATTTAGTTTGACAATATTGGGCAAAAGACTTTTCGAAAGTTTCAACTTCATTTCCTAAAATATACCAGCCGTTATCTAAAACTGTTTTCAGTTGTTCCTGAAAAGCAGTTTCATAAGGCTGATTTATTTTTTTTAAGTCCAGAAATGAAATCATCTATTTTAGTTTTTAAACAAAAATAGCATTTAACTTCCTATAATTTGAGGTTTCGACTTCGTAAAAATCATGAATAATGGTGCTTGCCCCAAAACTTTCTTTCCAATAGGTTAAACCTTCATTGAGATTTTTTCCCTGATTTTCATTTGATATTCCGAAATCAAAAAACCGTTTATGCTTAAATCTTTCATTAATTAAAAAGTCAAACAGGAAATCTAAACTTCCTAAATTTTCTGTATCAGGATTTTTTGAAATATATTGACAATGCGCAGTCGTTTCGGTTTCAAAAACGGTAGTTCCAGCCACAATTTCATCTTCAAAATAAACATTAAACTGATGAATATTTTCGGGAAAAAGTGAACTTAAATAATTCATTTCTTCAATAGAATGAACTGGTTTTGCATTGTGTCTGGATTCTAAATTAGGAATTAGAATTTTATTCCAAAATAATTCAAAATCAGCTTCTTCTTTAATTACAAGTTTGTTTGAAATTGCTTTTTTAATGCCTCTTTTTCTGATTTTCGAAATTGATTTTTCATTGGATAAATCAATTACAGAAAGGGAATCTCTTCGAATCAGTTTTGCTTCGGCTAAAAATAAACTATATAAAATTTCGTCAGAAGGTTTAAGATGATAAATTGATGGAATCGTTTTAATGTATAATTTCCCGAAATCATTTTCATTCAAAAAAAATAAAATCGTCTTTAAAATTTCAATTACAGCAACCTGCTTTGTTTCTTCTTTATAAACCAATCCGCCATAAGTAAGTCCTTGATGAGAATGCAGATAATTTCCTTGTTTAGTAGCCGGAAGAATAGCTTTTAGTTTATCTTCATCAAAAATTAAAAGCGAAAAATCTTCAAAACGATCTTTATGATATTCCATAAAATCACGATGAAATAAAAACGTTGCATTTTTAGCCTGACTTACAAAGTCATTCCATAATGTGTAATCGTTTTGTTCGTATTTTTTTATGGTGTAAGTCATTTTTCTTCAGCCTCGAATTTCACTAATATACACTAATTTTTGTATTGTTAATTTTAAAAACCTCAAAATTCCAAATGTTTTGATTTGTATAATTTAGCGGCAGAAAAAAACTTATTTATGCTCAAAAGCACGCAGATACCATTTGTATTTTACTGCGAGTAAACGAATAGAAATAATTACAATTGAAGTTACGAGATAAAGAATATCATCTTCCAAATTTAATTTACGAAGTGCAAAAAATACAATGCCTCCAAAAATACATATTGTGGCATAAATTTCTCGTCTAAAAATAGTTGGAATTTCATTGCACAAAATATCGCGCGTTACGCCGCCAAAACAAGCTGTCATGGTTCCTAAAGCTATGCATATTACCGGATGAAGTCCCGTTAAAAGTCCTCTTTCAAGACCAATTAAAGTAAAAACACCTAAACCAATCGTGTCGAATAAAAACAAGGAAGTGCGCAGTTTATCAAACTTTTTTCTAAAAATAATAGCCAGAAAAAAACCTAAAATAATTACGTAAACATATTGAAGATTCATCATCCAGCCTACAGGAGTTCTGCCAATTAAAACATCACGAAGTGTTCCGCCCCCAACTGCTGTAACAAATGCAATAATAAAAACCCCAAACGGATCGAGTTTTTTATGCATTGCCGTTAAAGCGCCAGACATGGCAAATGCCATGGTACCAATAATATCTAATAAATGAAACATTTTTTCTTAAGTTACAAATATGCAAAGGGCCAAAGTTACAAAGTTGTAAGGAATAATCTTAACAAATAAATTTCATAAATAGGAAGGCTATTTTTTTACGTAAATCGGACTTCTTTTTAATAAATAAGTAATAGAATCCATCCAGCTGTCTTTAACCGCCAAAAGTGGTTTACGGGTCTGCGAATAAATTTTTGAAGTATTTTTATACATATCAAAATAAACGGTGTAATAATAATAAACCTGCGTATTAGATGTCGTTGTCGAAACATCATTAGTTTTAATTTTCTTATTATTGTCGCTTACTTTGGCATCTCCGGAATTGTAAGTTGTTGCAGTAGTTCCGGAATTCATGGTATAAGAAACTTTGGCCGCGATAATATTATCTACACCAAGTATTTTTTCGAGATCTTCAATTGGGGTTTCATCAATATTGTTATGATCAATTCCAGCTTTGTGAAGCAGACTGTTTGTAGTTCTTAAATCCTGAACCGTTAACGGAAGAATATTTGATGATTTATCTAGCAGCTTATTATAAAGGTCATTTTGAGCAAATTTTGCCATATCTTCTGAACTTTCCTGATTATCTGAATTTAGATACGGAACCGGAAGCACCGCAATTGTATTTTGTTTTATTTCTGAAGCCGCAATAGTTGAAGGTCCGGACGTTGAAGAATTATTTCCCTGACTTATATCAAAAGTCTGAGAACGCCCGCTTGCAAAATCAATTCGTGCAATCTGCGAAACATCCAGAGAAATTACAAGTGTTTCTCCGGGAAGAGAATATTCTACAGTTTTATCAGACATTTTAGAAATTGTACCTTCAATAATCTGATAATCTCTTTTTATAATTTTATCTAGTTTTTTTCCTCCCTGAGCAAAAGACAAAACAGAAATAAATAACATTAATAATACGGCAGTTAAAGCTTTAATCCTCATAATATTTACAAATTAGTTTTTCATTTAAGTCCATTTAAAATACTTACAAAAGTCTGTATATTAAAATTATAAAATTTAAACGAGAATTATGCTAATAAATACAAATACAATGCTTTAACTAAAAAATTACATATGCTGTGTATAAAAATTGTAATCTTTTAAAACGACGCGAATAAAATCAGAGTTATTTCCGGATTGATTTTTAATTCCCGTTACACTTTCAATTTTCTCAACGAGTTTGTAAATGATTTCGTGATCATTTTTTGCAACTGCTCTATGGTACGTTTCCTTAATAATTCGCATATCATTGTCAGATAATTTAATTACCAAAGGATAAGTAGGAACATAAGCATCGCCAATTTCTTCTAAAATGGTATGACTAATATTGATTTTATTTTTCAGCGTAATTACTGCCGTTCCTGCGACCATATCTCCCAAACGCTGTGATTTTTTACTGGAAATTATAGTAATAAGAGCGACAAGACCATAGAAAGAAGTAAAATCTATTATTCTAAAAAACCATCGCATTAAATAATCGCCAAAACCTGCCTGATATCCATCTATTTTTACGACTTTTATCTTGACAAGTTTTTTTCCAAAAGACTGTCCTTCAAAAATACTTTCTAAAGTTATAGAGTAAATTATAATGGGAAAATAAAGAATTAAAAATATCGCACCTCTGGACCACATATCCATTCCGTCAAGTGCCTGGCCAAGGTTAAGCCAATAAAAAACAATTAGTGAAACAACAATAATATATGAGATTTTAATGCCCAAATCAATGAAATAAGCACCCATACGCTCACCTGGTGTTGCGGCAATAAAATTTATTTTAACATTTTGTGTCGTATTAATAGATAATTCTGACATATTTCATATTTTAGCCCTCAATGAGAGAAGTTGCATTTATAAAACAAAATAAAGAAAAATGGCTGGAATTTGAACTAGCTATTTTTGGTAAAGCTAAGAAAAATCCTGACGAATTAGCTAATTTGTACATTCAATTAATGAATGATTTGTCGTATGCACAAACCTATTACCCTAAAAGTAAGACAGTTGTCTACTTAAATCATCTTGCATCGCAGATTTACCAAAAAATATATAAAACCAAAAGAACTGAAAAGAACCGAATCATCGAGTTTTTTAAAACTGAAGTTCCCCTATTACTTTACGACTACAAAAGATATTTACTCTATGCCTTTGTATTATTTTTTGCAACCGTTGCAATGGGAGTAATTTCGGCGCGTTACGACCAGAACTTTGTTCGCTTAATATTAGGCGATGAATATGTAAATATGTCGCTGGAAAATATCAAAAAAGGAAATCCCATGGCGGTTTACGAATCAGGATCAAATTGGGGAAGTTTTATAGGTATTACAATGAACAATCTTTACGTAGGCGCAAGATGTTATTTGTACGGAATATTTGCCGGTATTGGCACTTTTTATGTTTTTCTTCAAAACTCCTTAATGCTGGGATCTTTTCAGTATTTCTTTTATGAGCAAAATGTATTCTGGCAAAGTGTGCGCGGGATTTGGATTCATGGTTCTATGGAAATTTTTGCCATTGTAATTGAATCTGCAGCCGGATTTATTTTAGGAGCTTCAATCCTGTTTCCTAAAACTTTTTCGAGAATGAATTCTTTTAAAATTGGTTTTAAAAACAGTTTCAAAATATTCTTAAGCACATTTCCATTTACCATAAGCGCCGGATTTCTGGAAGGATTTATTACGAGATATTCTATTGATATGCCTATTTGGTTAAGCAGTTTAATTATAGTAACAACACTTGGAATAATTTCATTTTATTACTTAGTTTATCCTTTTATCGTTCATAAGAAAATACAAAAACTATCAGCCAAATCGAATTAATAAAACCAGTAATGAATAGAATTTTCTTTATTTTATATTTTCTTTTCTTCTGCGGTATTGCAAATGCACAGGATTCTCTGCTTATTGAAGAACCTCCTCGTATCTCGGCTGTTAAATATACCGAGAAAGATATTCAAATCGATTCAGAGGCCGTTGAAGCGAAAACCTTCACTAAAAATTTTCAAAAAAAATACACTGATTCTGATTTCAATTACGAGAAAAAAGCACCAGAAAAAAACCTTTGGGACCGCTTTAAAGATTGGATCGCCAGTCTATTCAGAAGATTGTTTTCATTCAGCGACCCGCAGACTTCATTAAAATTCGCCGCTATTTTTCTTCGTATAGTGGCCGTAATTGTAGTTGTTTTAGTGATTTATTTAATTGTTAAAGCCATTATTAATAAAGAAGGGCAATGGATTTTTGGCAAAAACGCCAATAAAAGAACCCTGCATTATTCAGACATCGAAAAGAATATTCACCTTTTAGATTTTGAAAAATTAATAAAAGAAAGCCTTGAAGCCGGAGAAAAACGTACTGCTGTGCGATACTATTATTTATGGCTTTTAAAAACTATGGCGCAGCATAATTATATTGAATGGGATATTGAAAAAACCAATTCAGATTATTTGTACGAAATTCAAAATCCAAAAGATAAAGAAGAGTTTACCTATTTATCATATCTGTACAATTATATCTGGTACGGCGAATTTGAAATTGACGATGCTGTTTTCAATAAAACCGAAAATAGATTTAAGAATGCTTTAAAAACCTTTAGCAGATGAGTAAAAATATAAAAATATACATAGCTGTTTTGGTTTTTATTCTAATCTTAATTTTAATTGGAGATTACAACAAACCAAAACCAATTGACTGGCGTCCAACCTATTCTGTCAACGACAAAATTCCTTTTGGATTATATGTTTTTGACAAAGAAATTAATGGTATTCTTAAAAATCAAAAAGTTGAAAGAATCCCTGACATTACGCCTTATGAATTTTTAGATTCAAAATACAATGAAGATTCTCTGATTGAAACCTATACCGTAAGAGGAACTTTTATCAATATTTCGCAGCAAAATAATATCGACGATCAGTCGATAAAAGAAATCATGTACTTTGTATCGCATGGAAATAATGCTTTTTTAAGCATGACTAATTTCCCTAAAACTTTATCAGACAGTCTAAAATTTGAATATTCATCTAATTTACTTCAAACTGAAAATGCTTCGGTATGGATGGCAAACAAAAAAGTAAGTCCTAAAATTTACAAAGCCACCACCGATATATCTGATTATTTTACCAAAATCGATACCGCAAACACAACTGTTTTAGGATACGAAGGAAATCCTAAAATCAAAAAAAATATCAACTTTATAAAAATACCTTATAAAGGCGGTTTTTTCTTCCTACATACACATCCTGTTGCTTTTACAAATTATAATCTGCTAAAAAAAGACCGTTATCAATATACCGAAAACCTATTGTCGTATATCCCAAAAGGCGATGTTTTCTGGTACACAAAATCGCCAAATGATGAAAATATTTCGGGATCTCCGCTTCGTTATATTTTAAGCCAGCCGGCATTAAAATGGGCATGGTATTTATTTTTAATTGGAATGCTGATTTTTATGCTTTTCAATGCCAAAAGAAAACAGCGCATTGTACCTATTTTACAGCCTTTGTCTAACTTAACGATTGATTTTACCAAAACAATTGGAAACCTTTATTATCAGGAAGGCGACCACAAAAATATAATCGACAAAAAAATTATTTATTTCTTAGAGAGAATCAGAACCGAATATTTAATCGATACCGCAAAACTAGATGACGAGTTTATAAAAAAACTGCATCATAAAACCGGCAAAGATGAAAAAGATATTCAGGAACTCGTATTTTTAATCAACGAATACCGAAATAGTTACCACGCAAATATTGAAGCGGATTTAATCCGAATTAATAATGCCATAGAAAAGATTTTACATTAATAAAAAACGCAATCAGAAAAACATACCAAACATGGACGATATCAATACATCACAAACAGAAATCACAAACGAAAATGTGAATTTTGAAACCCGATTAAACTTAGCCCCTCTTTTAGACCACGTTAATGCAATCAAAAAAGAAATCGAAACCGTAATTGTAGGCCAGCACAAAATGGTCGATCAGCTTTTGGTAGCGATTTTATCAAACGGACACGTTTTACTGGAAGGAGTTCCGGGTGTTGCTAAAACAATTACCGCAAAACTGCTTTCTAAAACATTAAATATTGGTTTCAGCCGAATTCAGTTTACGCCGGATTTAATGCCTTCGGATATTTTAGGAACTTCAATTTTCAATCTTAAAAATTCAGAATTTGAGTTTAAAAAAGGTCCTATTTTCTCTAATTTAATTTTAATTGATGAGATTAACCGTGCCCCTGCAAAAACCCAAGCTGCTCTTTTTGAAGTTATGGAAGAACGCCAGATTACAATAGACGGTTCTGGTTACAAACTTGAAGCGCCGTTTTTGGTAATTGCAACTCAAAACCCAATTGAACAGGAAGGAACATACCGTTTGCCGGAAGCTCAGTTAGACCGTTTCTTATTTAAAATTACCATCGATTATCCAAAATTAGATGAAGAAATCCTGATTATTCAAAGAGAACATTTGCTGCAGGATCATGGAAAATTAGAAGCTATTAAAACAATTCTTTCTTCATCTGAAATAAACCAATATCAAGGCATAATTAAACAAATCAGAGTCGAACAAAACCTCTTAGAATACATTGCCAGAATTGTAGTAAACACGCGCGAAAACGCCTTTTTATATTTAGGAGCTTCGCCTCGTGCCTCAATCGCAATTTTAAATGCTTCAAAAGGTTTTGCCGCTATTCGCGGACGTGATTTCGTAACGCCTGAAGATATTAAAGAAGCTGCAATTCCAGTGCTGCAACACCGTGTTATTGTAACGCCGGAACGTGAAATGGAAGGAATTACAAGTGCAGAAATCATTAAGCAGATCATTGAAACGGTAGAAATTCCAAGATAATTCATTTAATAGTGAATTATAAATTATGAATGATTTGAAATTTTTAAAAGATGAATTTTTCTAAACTTTTTGCATTAATTATTACAGGACTTTTCCTGACCGGATTTAGTCCTGCAGGTTCTTTTGATTTAAAAAATGATAAAAACTTTTATTTCAAAACTGATAAACAAGAAATTGAAAGCGTAATTAGAAAAGCCTACCAATGGATTGAAGCAAACAACAACAGTGATTTTGATCCGGTTACAAACAAAAAAGGAGATAAATATACTGGCTTAGATTTAGCCGCACATAAAAAAAGAATGGAATCGCTCAGGAAAACCAATTTCTTTTCGCAGCAGTTTTTAGACAATTACAATAAAATTGCCTTAAAGATTGATTCTAATCTTAAAAATAAAAAAACAGAATGGCTTGTAGGCGAACTTCCTCCTTTTGGAAATGATGCAAATCCATGGTGCAATTGTCAGGATTCTCCTGATGAATACTGGAAAACACTAACAATCAATGATTTGAAAATTAAAAACAATAAAACTTCCTTTTATTGGACATGGTCCTGGAAAGGCGATTTTAAATACAAAGCCACAGTTGTAAAAGAAAATGGTGTCTGGAAAATTGATTATCTGGAAGGCTTTAATTTTGATGAATTCACTAAAATTTAGTAGTAAAACATAAAAACTAAGAAAACTTGAAATTACTAAAAAGTCTATATCTCAATAATTTCTTTTTCTATGTGCTTTTAGGCATTATAGTATTATTTATCTGTGCTTTTATATTTCCTAATTTATACAATGCCGTTTGGTTTATTCTATTAGTTTTAGCCACTTTTCTTGGTTTGGATATTCTGATTCTATACCTGACAAAAACCGGAATTGAAGCAGAAAGAACAACTCCAGAAAAACTTTCAAATGGAGATTTAAACGCTATAAATATTCACATCAAAAACCATTATACATTTCCTGTTTTGGTTAAAATAATTGATGAAATTCCGTTTCAGTTTCAGGTGCGTGATTTTAAAATTGTAAAAAGAATAAAAGCATCAGATCAGGCAGAATTAAGTTACGATCTGCGTCCCACAGAACGAGGCGAATATCATTTTGGTTATTTAAATGTGTATGTTTCTTCGCCGCTGCGATTAATTTCCAGAAGATTTTCTTTTGTCAAAGATCAAATGGTGCCAACTTATCCTTCGTATATTCAGCTAAGAAAATACGATTTACTGGCTTTTTCAAATAATTTGTACCAATACGGAATCAAGAAAATCCGTCGAATTGGCCACACTATGGAATTTGAGCAGATTAAAGAATATGTTCAGGGCGATGATCTCCGCACCTTAAACTGGAAAGCCACTGCAAAGAAAAACGCATTAATGGTTAATCAGTTTCAGGACGAAAAATCACAATCGGTTTACATGGCCATTGATAAAGGACGTGTCATGCAAATGCCTTTTGACGGATTGAGTTTATTAGATTATGCTATAAATTCTACTTTAGTTTTATCAAATGTAATTTTGAAAAAACAAGACAAAGCCGGGCTTTTTTCTTTTTCTAAAAAAGTAGAAAACCGCGTTTTTGCAGAAAGAAGAGGTTCTCAGATGCAAAAAATTCTTGAAACACTTTACAATATTAAAACTGATTTCTTCGAAAGCGATTACAGCAGATTATATGTTGATATTAAGAAAAACATCAATCAAAGAAGTTTAATTATACTGTATACGAATTTTGAAACTATGGATGGTTTACATCGACAATTACCTTATTTAAAAGGAATTGCAAAAAGTCATTTATTAGTTGTCGTATTTTTTCAGAATACTGAATTAAACGCAATTATCAACAAAAAAACCGATACCATTCAAGAAGTTTACGACAAAGTAATTGCCGAAAAATTCATGTTTGAAAAACGATTAATCGCAAACGAACTAAAGAAATACGGAATTCATTCTGTTTTAACACAACCTGAAAATCTAACTTTAGACGCTATCAATAAATATCTGGAAATTAAATCGAGAGGGATTTTGTAAAAATACTCTCTGTTAACTTATGGTTATATTCTTTCTGTTTTAAAAAGCCGCACGTTTTATTAATTAGTTTTGATAATAAATATCACATTACTTATAATTTCAAACTATAAAAAATGAAAAAAATAATCTTAATTCTATTCATTTTAATAAGCTTTACTGCTGAGGCACAAAAAACAGAAAACATCATTATAATCACAACCGACGGTTTTAGATGGCAGGAAGTTTTTAAAGGATTAGATCCAGCCATTGCGAATGATAAAAAATTCAATCAAGGCGACAGTACTTACATTTGTAAAAATTATGCTGGTTCAGATTTTGCAGATTCCCGCAAAAAAATAATGCCTTTTTTATGGTCTGAAATTGTTTCAAAAGGACAAATTTACGGCAATCGTGATCTTGGATGCAAAGTCGACGTTTCAAATCCGTATTGGTTTAGTTATCCCGGATACAGCGAAATTATGACCGGAAATGTTGACCTTCAGGTAAACTCAAATGGATACAAACCCAATCCAAACGTAAATGTTTTAGAATTCTTAAACAAACAATCTAAACTAAAAGGAAAAATAGCAGCTTTTGGCGCATGGGATGCTTTCGACCGAATTTTAAATGAAGAAAGAAGCGGTTTTCCTGTAATTTCTGCTTTTGATAATGTTGGTGGAAACAAACCAACTGCCACTCAAAAATTACTAAATGAAATGCGTAACAACTCTTTTAAACCATTTCATGAAGATGAATGTCTGGATGTTTTTACACATTATCAGGCTATGGACGAACTGAAAAACAAAAAACCAAAAGTCCTTTATATTGCATACGGAGAAACAGATGAATGGGCTCATCACGGACATTACAGATCGTATCTAGACGCGGCCAATCAGGTTGATAAATGGATAAAAGAAATCTGGGATTTTGTGCAAAATGATCCACAGTATAAAAACAAAACAACAATATTCATAACCACAGATCACGGTCGCGGGGATAAAATCAAAACACAATGGACAGATCACGGTGCTGATGTTGAAGGCGCATCGCAAATTTGGTTTGCTGCTATGGGTCCTGAAATCACTTCAAAAGGCGAAATAAAAACAGAATCACAAATCTATCAAAAACAATTTGCTCAAACTATTGCAAAATTGTCAGGTTATAATTTCACAACAAACCATCCTGTTGCCGAAGAAGTAAAAGAAGTTTTTGAAAAATAGTTTTTTTAGCCCCGCATTACACGAATTACACAAATTTCTTTTTGATTTTACTAAATCATAATTCGTAAAAATTCGTGTAATGCGCGACTAAAAAAAGCTTTGAACCTTTGTTTCTGTGTCGTTTTGCAACTTTAAAAAAAATCTCAGTACCTTAGCGCCTTAGAAACTTAGTCGCTTAAAAAAATGAAACAAATTACTTCTGTTCAAAATCCGTTAATAAAATCGCTTGCTTTACTACAAGAAAAAGCCAAAGCCAGAAAACAAACCGGAACATTTTTGATCGAAGGACAACGCGAAATTTCTTTAGCTATAAAAGGTGGTTATGAAATTGAAACCGTTTTGTTTTTACCGGAATTAGTTTCAGAAACAGAAATTAACAAACTAATCCCTTCTCCGTTTCAAATCATCGAAATCAACAAAGAAGTTTATCAAAAACTGGCTTACAGAGACACAACCGAAGGTATTCTGGCTGTAGCCAAAACCAAATCTTTAAAACTTTCTGATTTAAAATTATCCGATAATCCGCTGATTTTGGTTGCAGAATCATTAGAAAAGCCGGGAAATGTTGGTGCTGTTTTACGCACCGCCGATGCCGCTAATTTAGACGCTGTTTTAATCGCCAATCCAAAAAGCGATTTATACAATCCCAATATTGTACGTTCAAGTGTTGGCTGTTTGTTTACCAATCAAATTGCCACCGGAACAACCGACGAAATTATTGCTTTTCTAAAAGAAAAAAAGATCAATTTTTATTCTGCCACACTTCAAAACTCAACTTCATATCATACACAAAATTTTACAACTCCAACTGCATTAGTCGTAGGTACAGAAGCAACCGGTTTAACCCAGAAATGGCGTGAAGAAGCCACTCAAAACATCATTATTCCAATGCAGGGTGAGATCGACAGCATGAACGTATCTGTTGCTGCCGCTATTTTAATTTTTGAAGCAAAAAGACAGAGAGGATTTTAGCCAAAGATTCTAAGTTTCCGAGATACTAAGATTCTGAGTTTTCTTGCTTTTATTAACTAAAAAGTCTTCTTTCTTTACATCAACTCAGCAAAATATAAGTCTCTTTTTTAGACTAAAAATCTATAATTTTCAATCAAAAATCTACGATCGCAAACCCTTGCGTATGTTGTAACAAATGCTTATTTTTAGTACTTGAACTATGCCATTATGACAGAAATAGATATAGAAAAAGAAAACAAAGCTATTGCGCAGGAATACAAGGAATTACTACGAATAAGTTATCAGACTTTAAGCCCTACTGACAAAAAATTAATTCGGAAAGCTTTTGATGTTGCGGTTGATGCTCACAAAGAACAAAGACGTAAATCTGGTGAAGCGTATATCTTTCATCCTATTGCAGTTGCAAAAATTGTTGCCTCAGAAATTGGTCTGGGAGCGACTTCTATTGCCGCAGCCCTATTACATGACGTTGTAGAAGATACTCCAATTACGGTTGAAGATATCGAACGTTTGTTTAACCCAAAAGTTGCACAGCTTGTAGAAGGACTTACGAAAATTTCATTAGTTCAAAAAGACTTAAATGCATCGATGCAGGCGGAAAATTTCCGTAAAATGATCTTAACGCTCAACGATGACGTTCGTGTAATTTTAATTAAACTCGCAGATCGTCTTCATAACATGCAGACCATGGATTCGATGGCAGAATATAAACAGACTAAAATTGCGTCTGAAACACTTTATATTTACGCTCCTCTCGCCCATCGTTTAGGACTTTACAACATCAAAAGCAAATTAGAAGATTTAGGCTTAAAATACACAGAACCTGCTGTATACGATGACATTGTAAGCAAAATCAGAGAAACAAAAGAACAACAGGATGCTTATATAAAAGACATTTCTGAAGTTATAAAAAAATCGCTCGATGCAGAAAACATCGATTATATCATAAAAGGACGTCCGAAATCTATTTATTCAATTCGCAGAAAAATGCGTGCACAAAACGTAAGTTTTGATGAAGTGTACGACAAATTTGCGCTTCGAATTGTCTACAAATCAGATCCGCATGACGAAAAATTTATTGCGTGGAAAATATACTCTATCGTAACTGACCATTACCGTCCAAGCCCAAGCCGTTTACGTGACTGGATTTCGTCTCCTAAATCAACAGGATATGAAGCGCTTCACATTACTGTTATGGGACCAAAAGGGCGTTGGGTTGAAGTTCAGGTTCGAAGCGAACGTATGGATGAAATCGCCGAAAAAGGATACGCAGCGCACTATAAATATAAAAACGGAGCAACCGAAGAAAGCGGCTTAGATACATGGCTGAATCTGCTTCGGGAAGCACTAGAAAACCAAGAAACCAATGCGGTTGACTTTGTTGAAGATTTCAAAATGAATTTATATTCTAAAGAAATCTTTGTTTTTACCCCAAAAGGAGAAATTAAATCGCTGCCAAAAGGTGCAACGTCTCTTGATTTTGCATTCAGCATTCACTCAGAAATTGGAATTAAAACCAGAGGAACGCGTGTAAACGGACGTTTGGTGCCTTTAAATCACGAATTAAAAAGTGGTGATCAGGTAGAAGTGATTACGTCTGTAAATCAAAAACCTACTGTAAACTGGCTCGAATACGTAACAACTTCAAGAGCAAAAAATAAAATCAAAAACGTTCTTAACGAGAACACCAAAAAAATTGGCGAAGAAGGAAAAGAACTTCTTACCAGAAAACTAAAACATTTAAAAATTACACTTAACGAACAAGTTACAAACGAGTTAGTTAACTTTTTTAAATTAAAAACAAGCTTAGATTTATTTTACCGAGTTGGTATTGGCGCAATTGAAAATCAACAGTTAAAAGATTATGCGGCGCAGAAAAGCAATACGTTTATCAATTTCTTTAAAAATAAAATCAAAAGAAATAAAGATACAACCGCAGCCGAAGATATTCACAAACCAGTTATCAGCAGTAATTATGACATGCTGGTTTTTGGAACTGAGCATGACAAACTAGATTATAAGCTTTCGCAATGCTGTAACCCAATTCCGGGCGACGATGTGTTTGGGTTTGTGACCATAAACGAAGGAATCAAAGTACACAAAAAAGACTGTCCAAATGCCATAGGAATGCAGTCTAATTATGCGTACCGAATTATGAGTGCCAAATGGATTGACTCTTCTCAGGAAGAATTTAAAGCCATTATTAATATTACAGGAATGGATGTTTTAGGACTTACGAATCAATTAACACGTGTAATTTCGAATAATATGAGCGTCAATATTCAGAGTATTTCTTTGAGTACCGATGCCGGAATTTTTCACGGACAGGTCGCCGTTATTGTTCAAAACAATACTATTTTGAAAAAAATGATTAATGCCATTAAAAAAATTGACGGTGTTGACAAGGTTACAAGAGAGTACAGAACCTAACTTTTTAGGGAAACTATAAGAATTTTGTAACGAAACTTTAAACCCGAAACTTTTATTCATTAAAAATAAAAAATTATCTTTGCCGGATATGACACTTATTTCAACTGACAACACTAAGAATCAAGAAATTGTAAAAAATGTTTTTACAATGTATCTTGAACAAAAAGGGCATCGCAAAACTCCTGAGCGTTATGCTATACTTCAGGAAATTTACGACAGCGAGGAACATTTTGACATAGAAAATCTATATATCAAAATGAAAAACAAAAACTATCGTGTGAGCAGAGCAACGCTTTATAACACGATCGAGTTATTGTTAGACTGCGCTTTGGTTAGAAAACATCAATTTGGACAAAATCAGGCTTACTACGAAAAATCGTATTTTGATAAACAGCACGATCACATTATCATGACAGATTCTGGCGAAGTAATCGAATTTTGCGATCCAAGAATTCAAACCATCAAAAAAACTATCGAAGAAATTTTTGATATTGAAATCACAAATCATTCGCTTTATTTCTACGGAAATAAAAAGCAAAACTCATAGTCTGCAAAAAGGACTTTTTCAAAAAATAACAAAAAAAAGAAAATTAACTACATAATCAGTGGGATAACTTTGAATGTCCCAACGCAAATTAAAACAGAATGACCGTAGATTTATTACTAGGATTACAATGGGGAGATGAAGGTAAAGGAAAAATTGTTGACGTACTTACCTCAAACTATGATATTATTGCACGTTTCCAAGGAGGACCGAACGCAGGACATACATTAGAATTTGACGGAATTAAACACGTACTAAGAACTATTCCTTCTGGAATTTTTCATAAAAATTCAGTAAACATCATCGGAAATGGAGTTGTAATTGATCCTGTAGTTTTTCAAAAAGAAATCGAAGGTTTAGAAAAATTCAACCTTGATATCAAAAGCAAATTAATCATTTCAAGAAAAGCGCACTTAATTTTACCTACTCACCGTTTGCTCGACGCTGCTTCTGAAGCATCAAAAGGAAAAGCAAAAATTGGTTCTACTCTTAAAGGTATTGGACCAACTTACATGGACAAAACAGGTAGAAACGGTTTACGTGTAGGTGATATTGAATTAGAAGACTTTAAAGAGCGTTACAGATCTTTAGCCGACAAACATGAAGCTATGATTGCTTTTTATGATGTAAACATTCAGTACAACTTAGCTGAACTTGAAAAAGAATTCTTCGAAGCAATCGAAGATCTTAAAAAATTAGATTTCATCGACAGTGAAGAATATATGCACCAGGCTCAAAAAGCTGGAAAATCTATTCTTTGCGAAGGAGCTCAGGGATCTTTATTAGATGTTGATTTCGGAACTTATCCTTTCGTAACTTCATCAAACACTACTGCTGCCGGAGCTTGTACAGGTTTAGGAATTGCTCCTAACAAAATCAAAGAGGTTTACGGAATTTTCAAAGCGTATGTTACACGTGTAGGAAGCGGACCTTTCCCAACTGAATTATTTGACGAAGTGGGTGCTACAATGGCAAGAGTAGGTAACGAGTTTGGTTCTGTAACAGGAAGACAAAGACGTTGCGGATGGTTAGATCTTGTAGCTTTGAAATATGCAGTACAAGTAAACGGTGTTACTCAGTTAATGATGATGAAAGGCGATGTTCTTTCTGGTTTTGAAACTTTAAAAGTATGTACAGAGTACAACTACAAAGGACAAAACATTTCTCATTTCCCATACAACATCGAGCCGGAAAACGTTACTCCGGTTTACAAAGAGTTCAAAGGATGGAAACAAGATTTAACTGGCTTGACAACTTACGATCAATTGCCAATTGAGCTAAAAGAATATATTGAGTTTATTGAAAAAGAAATCGAAGTTCCAATTAAAATTGTTTCAGTTGGACCAGACAGAAAACAAACAATAACAAAATAATACCTTAAACGCTCTGATAACCAGAGCGTTTTTTTTATGAAACTATTTTTTAAATGAGAAAAAATCCAGAAATAGAAATAACAGAAACCAAATTATTATCTGATAATTGGTACATATTAAACAGAGTAACTTTTAATTATAAAAAAGAAAATCAACCTGTTGAATCGCATAAACGCGAAGTATATGATCGTGGAAATGGAGCTGGAATATTATTATACAATACTGATAAAAAAACAGTTATACTAACAAGACAATTTCGCCTGCCGACTTATCTTAACGGAAATAAAACCGGAATGATGATCGAGGTCTGCGCAGGACTTTTGGATAAAGATAATGCTGAGCAGGCTATTATTCGCGAAACTGAAGAAGAAACCGGCTATCGTTTAAGCAAAGTTGAGAAAGTTATTGAAACCTATATGTCGCCGGGATCTGTAACAGAAATTTTATATCTTTTTATTGGAGAATATGACGAAAAAATGAAAGTCAGCGAAGGCGGCGGACTCGATGCTGAACAGGAAAATATTGAAGTTTTGGAATTGACTTTTGATGAAGCTTATAACATGATTGAATCTGGCGAAATTACAGATGCTAAGACGATTATGCTGTTACAGCATGCTAAAATAAAAAAATTATTATAAGAAAAAACTTATTTTTATAGCTAGTTTGATTATATTTGCAGCTCAAAGTAAAAAACATGACTCATCAACAAATTCTCGATAAACTTGCTTCAAAACATCTAGTAAAATCAATC
This sequence comes from Flavobacterium ginsengiterrae, assembly GCF_039539785.1. Lineage (NCBI taxonomy): Bacteria > Pseudomonadati > Bacteroidota > Flavobacteriia > Flavobacteriales > Flavobacteriaceae > Flavobacterium > Flavobacterium ginsengiterrae. The sequence continues at coordinate 814,556 of NZ_BAABDU010000004.1, forward strand.
GATGAAGATTTAGCCAGATTAACTTTTTCAGCAATGCTGGGTAATAAAGACAGTGCAGATACGCATCTTTTATATATACTGCCTAGATTATTAAATCGCTGGAACTGTGTTTTAAATGCAGACGAAATTTCAAATAATTACAAGCAGATTACCATTCTTGCTCTTTCTGTTCTTTTGCACAAATATGGTTTTCAAGACGAAACCATAAACAAAAAAGCAATTGATGCGATTGATCTTTTAAACAAAGAAGTAGTTTTAAGTGATGACTTTGAGAGAAAATCAGAAGAAATAAAACAATTTATTTTATCCACACCAACACCTCTAAAACGCAAACCATCTCAACCAGAAAGCATTACATTTTATAGAAAAGGAGATGTAATTTCGATTCAGCTTGAAGATCATTTTTATGCTGCTTATATCCATGAAATTTCTCGAGGAAACGAAAGTCCTATTATAGAATTTTATGATGGTGTTTTCGACACGATTCCGAGTTGGGAAGGCATAAAAAATTTATCTGCAAAAGGACAATTGTATAATAGTGGAATCGAAAGGATTTCTAAATACTCTGTTTACGGATTAAAACATCAGCCAGACACAGCTAATCAAATACATTTGATAAAATCATGCGTAGACACTTCACCAATAAATAAACATCTTAAAGAATCAGTAGGACTTTATAGTGTTATTGATTTATTTAGGATGCAGAGTGACATAAAAAATTTATTTAAACTGAATGAGTAATTTTTTTACGCAAGAAATATTTAGCATGACAAAATAAGCAATTTGATTTAAAGTTTTTTAAGTATTTTAGTTTTGCTAAATCATCTAAAAATGCTCAAATCTAAAATTGTTCTGATTTTCTTTTTACCGCTGTTTATGTTTTCGCAAAACGAAAAATGGCCGGCCAAAAAACTCAAACAAGATTTAACCATTTTTAAAGAAATAAGAGAAAAAGCCAATTCCGGACTTTACAAATACAGAAACAAAAAACAGATTGACAGTATTTACAACTGGGCTTTTTCGAAGATTAAAGAACCTCAGCAGCTTATAGAATTCTATAAAATACTTCTTCAAATAACAGATTTTGAAGGAAGTCTTCACAATGATACTACTCTTCCAGATGATTTTGAAAAGCAATATTCATTGGGTAATGTTTTCTTTCCTTATCCAGTAAAAATTATTCAAAATCAGTTGATTCTTAATTTTGAAAATACTGAAATCCCGCTTGGTTCACAAATCCACAGCATTAACGGAATTGAAACTAAAAAAATCTTAGCTTCTCTTTACAAATATTACACAACCGACGGCTACAATATTACAGGAAAATCAATTGGAATTGGAAGTTCCTTTTCGAAATATTTCGAAATGGAATACGGCCCGCAAAAAAGCTTTTTAGTTGAATATTCACTTCCAAATCAAGCTCAAAAACTTATAAAATCAGTCAGTTCAGTTTCTAATGAAATCCGGAAAGAAAACTTCAAAAAGCGTTTTTCACTTCCCTCTGACAGCTTACAATATCAAAAGGCAAAAGAAAAGTATTCATTCAAAATAATTTCAGAAAAAACAGCCCTGTTTTCTGTACATACATTTGTAATTGGCAGAAATGCTAAAGACAAACTACATTTGGCGTATAAAAAATATCTGGACAGCTGTTTTCAATATCTTTCTAACCATCCTGAAATAAAAAACTTAATTGTCGATATTCGAAACAATGGCGGTGGAACCGATCCCAATGATATTGTAACTTTCTCCTATCTAACACAAAAACCGTATCGCGAAAATTCATCGGCTTATGTAAATTTTCAAAAAATCCCCTTTACACAAAATTTAGTTTATGAAGAAACCGAGCCTCAAAAACAACAGGAGGAACGTAAGGATTTTGAAGATGAAATAAAAGAAGAATTTCCAAAACTCATTAATCAAAAATACATTCAAGATCAAAAGTTCAATCCATTACTACAGCCTGATAAAAATAGTTTTAAAGGACAGATTTTTTTATTAATCAGTCCGCGGATTGCGTCTGCAGGTTCATTATTCGCTTCGCTTGTGGCAGGAAATACCAATGCAATTGTCATTGGCGAAGAAACCATGGGCGGTTATTTTGGGCACAACGGCCACACTCCTATCGAATACGAACTTCCGAACACTAAAATCAAAACACGATTTTCAATTGTAAATTTAGAACAGGACGTTCCTAAAAAAGCCAATCAGATTTTTGGGAGAGGTGTTATTCCGGATCATAACGTATCTCAAACATTAGAAGATTTTATGCAAAATAAGGACACACAGTTTGAATATACTTTGAAATTGATTAACACTAAATAGAAGCTATCTGTAAAATGAAAATCCAGCAAACAATTCAAAAAATTATGTAACCCTTTTCAGCTATCATAATCATAACTTTATTTTCATAAAAATACGACCTATGAAAAAGTTATATTACACAGCAAACGCCCTATTTATATTGATGTTAATTGTATTGGTTTCTTGTAAAAAAAGCGACACTATAACCTTAACAGATAATGCCGAAAAAGAAAAACCAAAAAAAACAATCGAATATAAAAAGCCCGAAACTGCCGTTTCGTATCAGTTTACGAACGCCAAAGAATGGCTGAAAACTAATGAAGCCGACAGCACCAAAATTGATTTAGTATCGGCTTTAAACCGAGCTGATAAAACAAATCTAAAAAAACTGGATTCTGTTGTAATTCCTGCAGATTTCAGTGGAGATTTGGTTTATTATATGCCTTTTCCTTTGCATGTAACAGCTTTAAAAGACGTATCAAAAATCATTATTTTTTCTTATCCAACGCAGACTTTCGCGGCTTACGAAAACGGCGAATTAGTTTACACAGGTCCAACAAATATGGGAAGAAAAAAAGATCCTACACCTACAGGTCTATTTTTCACCAACTGGAAAGCTGAAAAAACAACCAGTACGTTTAATGACGAATGGGAATTAAAATGGAATTTTAATATCGAAAATAAACTAGGAGTTGGTTTTCACCAATATGATCTTCCGGGTTATCCTGCGTCGCATTCTTGTTTGAGATTATTAGAAAAAGACGCTAAATATCTTTATAAATTTGCAGACGAATGGGTTCTAAAAGATAAAGAAAATGTAAAAGTAAAAGGAACTCCGGTTATCGTTTTTGGAAATTATGATTTTGACGGACCAAAACCATGGCTGCAATTAGCATCAGATCCAAAAGCTTTAAATATTTCTGAAAATGATATTGAAAATGAAGTAAAACCGTTTATTCAGAAGATTTTAGAAAATCAAAAAGTAAGAGAGACTGAACAGCAGACTGCTGCGCTTTAAAAATATAGATCAAAAAAAGGCATAAGAAAATTGATTCTTATGCCTTTTTCTATTTTGAAAACTAAAAATTATCTTGAATAATTCGGAGCTTCTTTTGTAATAGTTACATTGTGCGGGTGACTTTCAGTAATACCGCTTGATGTGATTCTAATGAAACGTCCAGACTCTTGTAAAGTTGGAATATCTTTTGAACCACAATATCCCATTCCGGCACGAAGACCTCCAATAAACTGAAGCATACTTTCGTTTAATTCACCTTTGTAAGGAACACGTCCAACGATTCCTTCCGGAACTAATTTTTTAACATCATCTTCAACATCCTGGAAATAACGATCTTTAGACCCTGTCTGCATGGCTTCAACAGAACCCATTCCGCGGTATGATTTGAATTTTCTTCCTTCAAAAATAATTGTTTCTCCCGGAGATTCTTTAGTTCCTGCTAATAATGAGCCTAACATTACACAATCAGCTCCTGCAGCAATTGCTTTAGGAATATCTCCAGTATAACGAATTCCACCATCAGCAATAACCGGAACTCCAGTTCCTTTAATTGCGGCAGCAACTTCTAAAACTGCTGAGAATTGTGGAAAACCAACACCGGCAACGATACGAGTTGTACAAATAGAACCAGGTCCTATTCCTACTTTTACACCATCGGCACCATTTTCTACTAAATATTTAGCAGCTTCTGGAGTTGCAATGTTTCCAACAATTACATCAATTTGAGGAAATTTTGATTTTACTTCTTTTAATGTGTTTACCACACCTTCTGTATGTCCGTGTGCTGTATCGATAATGATAGCGTCTACACCTGCATTTACTAAAGCTTCTGCTCTTACAACTGCATCGCCTGTAACACCAATTGCAGCAGCAACTCTCAAACGTCCAAATGAATCTTTATTAGCAATTGGTTTTTGAGTCAGTTTTGTAATATCTCTAAACGTAATTAAACCTACTAATTCGTTTTTAGCGTTTACAACGGGTAATTTTTCGATTTTATGGCCTTGTAAAACTACTTCGGCTTGTTCTAATGAAGTTCCTTCGGCAACTGTAACAAGATTTGTACTTGTCATTACCTCAGCAATTGGTCTTGCTCCGTTTTTTTCAAAACGTAAATCGCGGTTCGTAACAATTCCTTTAAGGGTTTTGTTTTCGTCAACGATTGGAATACCGCCAATTCCAAATTCTTTCATAGCGTTTTTTGCATCGGCAATAGTTGAATTCATTGGTAATGTTACCGGATCGATAATCATTCCTGCCTCAGCACGCTTCACTTTTCTAACTTTCGCAGCTTGCTGCTCGATAGTCATATTTTTATGTAAAACTCCAATTCCGCCTTCTTGTGCCATAGCAATTGCCATTGCACTTTCCGTCACTGTATCCATAGCAGCAGATACAATTGGAACGTTTAATGTTATGTTTTTTGAGAATTTTGATTTGATACTCACTTCGCGGGGAAGCACATTCGAGTAGTTAGGTACTAATAATACATCGTCGTAAGTTAAACCTTCGCCGATAATCTTGGAGTTGTGTGCTATCATGGTGCAATTTCTAGTTGAATTGCGTGCAAATATAGTGAATAAATTGCTAACTTGAATACTAACATATTCATAAATTTGACTTTACAGGAAAATACTTATGATTTAAACTCCAAAAAATAAATTCCAAATCCCAAAAAAAACGAGGCTGTATTGTCATTTTTACTATTGAAATTTAGAATTCATTTTTTTGTGATTTATTTCTGTAATTATTTTTTTGAATCCTGAATTACAAAGTTAAAACCGAATTGAAAAGCAAGGCTGTTTGCTTTTGAAACATCTCTATATTCAAAAATATTATCGACTAAAGCGTAGATATTGAATTTCCCAACGGTTCCGGAAACTCCTAAACCTACATTGGTACTCGAATAAGGATCGACTGTATAAGTTGCTTTTACATCCAATTTCTCAAAAATACTTCTTTGATAAAAAGCTGTCACTGCCACATAAGGCTCATTAGGCATGGTCATAACAAATAATTGTCCGCCTACAGAATTTAAATATCGTCTTTCATTTGGCACTTTACAATTACATTCGCCGTCATATCTGGTTTCTCCAAAAGAATATTGAATAGAAGAATTAAATTTAACCGGACGCCAAGTCGTGTATTTATTATATAGTTTTTCTTCTGGAATAGCTTTTTCAAAATCATCAATAATATCTGTAGGCTCGTTTACCGCACTAAAAATAGGATTTACGCCATTGTATTCATAACTGCCTTTGTATCTTCTTGTTTCAACATCTTTTGACTGTTTTATAAAACCAACGTCGAGTATACTTGCGGTAAACTGCAGATTATCTTTAAAATAATAGGTTAATCCGGCATCAAATCCTAAACCAAGACTTCCGTTAAAAAAAGTATTGTGAGCAATATCTCCCGGAATACTTCCTTCATATTCATCTTTAGTAAATTTAGCAATCCCAGCCGTTTTAAGTTCTAAATTCGATTCGATAATTTGTGTATACATATTAGGCCCTACACCTTCTCCTGTATATATGTATCCTGAATTTTTGGTTGAAGTGGCATTGGCGCCGCTTGAATAAATTTTAGCACGTCCGCCTAAAACAAGTTTTTTATTCAGTTTTTTGTGAAACCCAACATGAAACACCGAGAGTACTTCGGCACGAACAGTTAAATCATTTAAGCTGAATGATTTTCCTATATATTTCTGATTTCCGTCTACGGCTAAAATGGCTATATCTTTTGGAAAATACATCAGAAAATCAAATTCCTGATAGGCTCCAAATGAAATATATGACTGGCTTTCTCTGCCTCCTACTCTAAAACCACCGGAAAAAATTTCTAACTGCTGATTTACCTGCGTTTTATCATTTGCTGCTGATTTATTGATAATGTTTCGGACTTTATCATTAAAATCGACACTATTATCTGCAAACAAATCATAAGCCGAAAAACTGCTCGATCCCGCATTTACAGATACTCCGGACAAAAGCGGAATTCCAAAATAATATTTATACGAAACATCGGCACCCGGATTAACAAGCGATGACTGCGGAATAGATGCAAAGTTGTACAGTATTTGTTTATTTTGAGCTAAACAAGAAAATTGCACAACTACTATTAAAATTAAAAGTGCTTTTCTCATTCTATTTTCATATAAGCGGTTGCACCTGATTTTAATTTCAAATTACCCGAAATATTACCTGTTCCCGGTTGTATAGTTACTGTAAAACCAACTTTTACGGATTGTTTTAACAGTGCAAGTCTTTCGCCTTCAAAAACTTCAGTGGGATATTTCACAATATTTGAACCGCTGGTATATTGCGGTACGTCTAAACTAATGGTTATTAATGATTGATTGTTTGCATCTATAAATTGTATTTCAACTTTAAAAGCCCTGTTTATTGTATTTTCTATTTCAAAATTTAATTCGGCTTTCGTTAGATTATCATTTAAAAACTTATTTTTAAACACATCAAAATCTTCAACATCGGGCGGTAATTGGTGTCCGCTGCCATCATCTGGAATTTCGTTTGCCTTAATATTAAAATGCGCAACGTTTGCAACAAAAACAGGTTCTATTTTAAAATCATTAACCTGATCAAAGTCTAAATTGCTTGAGCAGGAAAGAAATAAAATGGAAGAGAATAAAATTGTGCCAATTCTATGAGTGAAATTAGGCTTCATGGGATAATTTTTTGAGTAATTTAAACGATCTTTTTTAAAAGATATTGTTTAAATGTACGAAAAATTCCCTTAATTAATGAAATTTTCCAAACAATTTAGAAGCTTCGTTATAAGCGCTTTCAAAACTTAATGAATTAAGTCCGGTTATTTTTTTATTAGCTGTAAAATAAGAAACCAGTTTTTCTGTAGGCATGTTTCCTGTAAGTTTATCGGTTGCCATAGGACAGCCTCCAAATCCCTGAATTGCACCGTCAAAGCGAGTACAACCGGCTTTTGCAGCAGCATCAATTTTTTCAAACCAGGTATCTGGTGTTGTATGCAGGTGCGCACCAAACTCGATTTCTGGATATTTTGGAATTAAATTCGAAAATAAATAGGTAATAACTTCCGAAGTAGAACTTCCTACGGTATCTGAAAGCGAAAGAATCCTAACTCCCATTTCGGCCAGTTTTTCAGTCCATTCTGCTACAATTTCAACATTCCACGGATCTCCGTACGGATTTCCAAATCCCATTGAAAGATAGGTTACAACTTCTTTATTTTTTTTATCAGCAATTTCCAGAATCTCTTTTAGAGTAACCAGAGATTCTGCAATGGTTTTATGTGTATTACGCATCTGAAAGTTTTCAGATATCGAAAAAGGAAATCCTAAATATTGAATAGCTTCATATTCTGAAGCCAAAGCAGCACCCTGCGTATTAGCAATTATAGAAAGCAATTTACTGCTGGTCTGTGATAAATCTAATTGTTCTAAAACTTCGGCCGTATCCTGCATTTGCGGAATAGCTTTGGGAGAAACAAAACTTCCAAAATCAATAGTATCAAACCCTACACGAAGCAGTGCCTGTATATAAGTAACTTTATTTTTTGTTGGAATAAAAGTTTTAATGCCCTGCATGGCATCTCTGGGACATTCGATAATCTTGATCTCTTTATTCAAAGCTTATTCTTTTGTAAAGCTAAGTTACTTTCTTTTTTAATGAAATGAAAGTTATTTTTATCCCAACCAATATTATTACACAAAAAAGTAATATTTTAAAATATTACCAAAAAACGTAATAACTGAATTTATTACTTATATTTGTAATAGAAAGTTTATTATTTTTTAATTATATTTGATTATGACTAGTGTAATTACAGGTGACATAATTGGTTCAAGACAGCAAAAATCAGAACATTGGGTTGAGGATTTAAAAAAAATCCTGGCTCCGCTTGGCAAAACACCAAGTGAATGGGAAGTTTACCGCGGAGATGAATTTCAAATTGAAATTAAAAATCCCGAAGATGCTTTGCTTACTGCTGTTTTAATAAAGGCACATTTACGAGCCAAAAAATCAGATGCCAGAATGAGCATTGGTTTTGGAAATAAAACCCATAATGCCGAAAGAATATCTGAAAGCAACGGAACTGCCTTTATTAATTCTGGTGAACTTTTTGAAACTTTAAAAAAACAAAAAGTGACTCTGGCCATGCGGACTGGCGATATAAGTTTTGATGAAAAATTGAATTTAATGCTTCAGCTGGCGTTAACTTTTATGGATAACTGGCTCGTACAATCGGCAGAATTTGTTGCAAAAGCTATCGAAAACCCAACACTTTCACAAGAAGAACTGGGACAAAAATTAGGCATTAACCAGGCTGCAGTAAGCAGAAGGCAAAAGCGCGCCCAGTTTGATTTAGTCATGAATTTAGATCGTTATTTTAGAACACAAATAAAACAACTCAACGCCCCATGATTTTATTTATAAAACTATTTCTAGCGCATTTATTAGGTGATTTTATCTGGCAGCCCAATTCATGGGTTACAGATAAAGAAAACAAAAAATATAAAAGCAAATATTTGTACCTCCATATTTTACTTCATGGCGGTTTGGCAGCTATTCTTGCAGGAGAAATTCGTTTTATTCCTTATGCTTTTTTGATTGCCGTTACACACGGAATCATCGATTTAATTAAATTAAGTTTTCAGAAAAAGAAAACCAAAAGAACATGGTTTGTACTTGACCAAATTGCGCATATTCTTGTTTTAATAGGCGTGGTTCTGCTTTATGAAAACAATACAATAGTCAATTTCTGGCAGGATAATGCATTCTGGATTCTCATTACCGGAATTTTACTGATAACAAAACCCACATCTATTTTCATAAAAACTATTATTTCAATCTGGGCACCTGAAAGCCAAAACAGCCATCAGGATAATTCACTGATAGCTGCCGGAAATTATATTGGTATTTTAGAACGCTTATTTGTTTTCGGGTTTATTTTAACCGGACATTTTGAAGCGATTGGATTTTTACTGGCTGCCAAATCTATTTTCAGGTTTGGCGATTTAAAAGAAGCCAAAGACCGAAAATTAACTGAATATGTTTTAATTGGAACATTAATCAGTTTTGGAATTGCAATACTTGCCGGATTAATTGTTCAGGCGCTTTTATTACAGTTGTCTTAAAACTTTTTTGTTGATTGCTTTTATCAATGCCGGACCTTCATAAATAAATCCGGTATATAACTGCACCAAACTTGCTCCTGCATTTAATTTTTCGACAGCATCATCTGCAGAGTGAATTCCGCCTACTCCAATAATTGGGAATGCTTTATTGCTTTTTTCAGAAAGAAAACGAATTACTTCTGTAGAACGCTTTGTTAATGGTTTTCCGGACAAACCTCCCATTTCTGACTGATTTTGTGATTGAAGTCCTTCTCTTGAAATCGTAGTATTCGTTGCAATAACACCCGCAATCTGAGTTGTTTTTACAATATCAATAATATCCAATAACTGCTCATCGGTAAGATCCGGAGCAATTTTTAATAAAATTGGTTTTATTTTCTGCGTACTTGTTTTTTGTTTTTCAACATTTCTGTTTTGCAGAGTCTGCAATAAAGCTGTTAAAGGCTCTTTATCTTGTAAAGCTCTTAAATTTGGCGTATTTGGCGAACTCACATTTACTACAAAATAGTCAACATGATCAAACAAAGCATCAAAACAAATAATATAATCATTGACCGCATTCTCGTTTGGAGTAACTTTATTTTTTCCAATATTACCGCCAATTAAAACTCCAGAATTCTTTTTTAGGCGTTCGACAGCTTCAAGAACACCGCCGTTATTAAATCCCATTCGGTTTATAATAGCCTGATCTTCTTTTAAACGAAATAAACGTTTTTTAGGATTTCCTTCCTGACCAACAGGAGTTACGGTTCCAATTTCTATAAAACCAAAACCAAAATCTCCCAGTTCTTTGTACAGCTTGGCATCTTTATCAAAACCTGCTGCAAGTCCAACCGGATTTTTAAATTTAATTCCAAAAACTTCTCTTTCTAAACGAGTGTCTTTTACTTCATAAATTGATCTTATAATGGCCGAAACTCCGGGAATTTTCGAAATGAATTTAACAAATGAAAAAGTAAAGTAATGCACTTCTTCAGGATCAAACCAAAAAAGTATCGGACGAATAATCAATTTATACATAAGAGTTGTGTTGTGTGTGTTTTTTTTCGGATGCAAATTTAGATATTATAGTTGAAAAAGGTGCTTTTTTACCAAAACAAATAATTACCATTTTGTTCGATTCTTGAGCATCAAAATAAAATTACAGCATGCTGTGCATTTTTGCAGAATTAAAATTCATTTCACAGAAAAAGTCGGATTTTAGGTTGCAAATTATAATTTGAAACCAATTCAAACCTTATAAACACCTCATTAGAATGCATATAAACTAATTTTGAAGTGTTCAGTTTCCAATCCTATTTCGCATTAAATAATTTCATACAAACCGGCGGATATGTACAAGACAGATAAATACATTTATACTTCAAAAAATCTTCTGACTGTAATATTGCTTCTAATTGGTTTTATAGGATTAGCGCAGCAGGAAAAAGATACCTCAAAAATTATGAATGTCCGTTATGGAGAAAAAGGAATAGAACTGCGAACAAGAGATAATAAGTTTTTGTTTCAGCTGCAAAGCCGTCTGCAGTTTCGGTTTTCGACGCCTTACGATGCAGATCCTTTAACGTATGATGATTACAGTCAGGATGCGCAGACAACTTTTAAAATAAACAGAGCAAGATTAAAAATTGGCGGTCATGCCTTTGAACCTTGGTTGAAATATTATTGGGAATACGAATTAAGCCAATCTAATTTACTGGATTTTAGAATTATGATTGAAAAATGGGAATGGTTGAGTTTTAAAGTCGGTCAATGGAAAACCGAATTTACGCGCGAACGTTACATTAGCAGCGGCGAACAGCAAATGGTGGAGCGGTCTTTAATTAACCGCCCATTTACCGTTGACCGACAGCTGGGAGTCGAAGTTTACGGGCATTTAAAAGGAAACGGCATTGCTGATTTTAATTACTGGTTTGCCGCTTTAACCGGAACCGGACGTGGCAGCACCGCCAACGACGATGGAAATTTAATGTATTTTGGAAGGGCACAATGGAATTTTTTGGGCAGATTTCTTGATTTTGAAGGCTGTGATTTAGAATTTCACGAAAAACCAACTCCCATTATTGCCTTTTCGGCTATCACAAACCGAAGCCCTTACACTCGGTTTTCGCAGGCAGGAGGCGGTTCTTTAGATGGTTTTGAAAATGGAGCTCCAGGGCAATACCGTGTAAATCAATGGAATTTTGAAACCGCCTTTATGTTCAAAGGATTTTCATGGCAGAGCGAATGGCATACAAAACAAATTATCGATAAACTCAACAATGATCAAACCACTACATTAAAAGGATATTATGTTCAGGCTGGGTATTTTTTTCATAACATTTTTGACTGGTGGCCTAAACATCTTGAAATGGCAGGAAGACATGCCGCTTACAGACCGGATAATTCTATACGGCAAAACAGGCAGGACGAATCTACTCTGGCTTTTAACTGGTTCTTTAAAGGTCATAAAAACAAATTAACTTCAGAAGTAAGTTATTTTAGTTTTGAAGACAAAACACTTCCTCTCGAACAAGGATGGCGCTTTAGAATTCAGTGGGACATTTCGCTATAAAAACGCCTGAACCAGAAATACATACTTCATTTTTACATACAAGTTCTTTTTTTTAATAACTTTATTACAACTTAAAACACTGAAAATGAAAAACATAAACAAAACAATAAGAAAAGCTGCCCTAGTATGTTTAGTCGGATCGTTTTTTTTGATTTCAATTGACAGCTTAGCACAACGCCGTGTGGGCGGCGGCGGAGGCGGTGTTCACAGACCAAGCGGTGGCACACAAAGACCTGCCGTAAACAGACCTTCTAATCAAACTCGCCCGGCAACGAGACCTGCGACAACCAGACCAGGATCTAACGGATCCGGAACAAAGATTACAAGACCTGCAAATACTTCAAACACAAGAATTAATAATAGAACTAATAGCGGAACACGAAATTCTAACAACACCATAAATTCCGGAAACCGAAATACCAATATCAGCGGCAATACCAGAAATGTTGACAGAAGCCGTGATATTACCATTAACAATAATCGCAATACGGTGGTAAGAAGAAATACAGTTGTATACGCACGCCCGCCTTATGTTTATGGAGGTTATAGATACCATGCTTACAATCCTTATTTTTTTCATCCTTATACTCCATTTTATTACGGACCTGTATGGCATCCGTGGGGATTTTTTGTGGCCACTCTGGCGGTTACAGCAATTGTGGTTAGTGTAGAAAGTACTCAGTATCATTACGATCAAGGCGTTTGGTATGCACCTTCAAATGGCGGTTATACAGCGGTGCCGGCACCAGTAGGCGGCACGGTGAATAATATTCCAAGCGGTGCACAGACTGTAAATACGGGCACTGTAAACAATTATTACTACGGAGGAACGTACTATGAAAAAGATGGAAGTTCATACAAAGTTGTTCCGCCTACAGCTGGAACTATTGTTGACAATTTACCCGAAGGCGGTGAAGAAGTAACTATAGGCAATGTGAAATATGTAAAATTTGGCGAAACCTATTATCAGCCTATTCAAGTAGATGGAAAAAACAAATACGAAGTTGTTCTGGTTGAGAAAGATAGTTAATTTTATTAAATCTATAAAATTACTATAGTATTAAAACTAATTTTCATACTTTTAACCCTTATATTGACAACCATTAGCCGTTAAAAACCATAACCATGAAAAATAAAACCTTTTGGATTTTTGCCTTACTAACATTATCCATTATTTCAATCGCTTACAGTTATACTCGATTTCGATTTACAAATAAAGAACAAAAAACAATCGCTGAATGTCACGATGTTCCCAAAACAGGTGAAGCATCAGCATTTTTGCCTACTGTAGAAAATAAGAAAAAACCAGCCGGTAAAGCTCCAAAGGATATGGTTTGGATTCCCGGAGGTGAATTTTCTATGGGAAGTAATGTAGAAGACGAAAGTTTATGCAGCTTGTCTGGCGTAACAAAAGATGCCGCTCCTATTCATCGCGTGTATGTTGATGGATATTACATGGATAAAACCGAAGTAACCAACGAAGAGTTTGAAAAATTTGTAAAAGCAACCGGCTACATTACCGTTGCTGAACAAAAACCAACAAAAGAAGAATTTCCAACAGCTGCTGAAGAGGATTTAATTACAGGCTCTGTAATATTTACGCCTACTCCAACCGCAGTAAACCTTAATAATTTTTTACAATGGTGGTCTTATGTAGGCGGTGCAGACTGGAAACATCCGCTGGGACCGCAAAGTTCTATAAAAGGAAAAGAAAAATATCCTGTTGTACATATTACTTATGAAGATGCCGAAGCTTATGCAAAATGGGCAGGAAAAAGACTTCCTACCGAAGCTGAATGGGAATTTGCCGCAAGAGGAGGAAAAACAGGAGAAATTTATGCCTGGGGAAATGTTTTAAAACCTAACGGAAAATTTCAGGCTAATATTTATCAGGGGCACTTCCCTATTAAAGACGGAGACACTGGCGAAGACGGTTACAAAGGCATTGCTCCCGTTGCTCAATATTCACCAAATGCTTATGGTTTGTATGATGTTGCCGGAAATGTTTGGGAATGGACAAGTGATTGGTATAGCGTAGATTATTATAAATCATTAAAAGAAAGTGGAAATGTTGCCAAAAACCCGCAAGGGCCTAATGCTTATAATGATCCAAAAGATCCAACTCAAATAAAACGAGTGCACCGTGGAGGATCTTTTCTATGTACAGACCAATACTGCACCAGATATATGGTTGGAACAAGAGGAAAAGGCGAAATCAGATCTGCCGCCAATCATCTTGGTTTTAGATGTGTTAAAAGTATATAGCAGATTCAAAACATTAAAAACGCATTTAACCACAAAATCAGAACATTATATCAACAAAAAAACATTTAATTTCTAAAAAAAACAGGAAACTATACACAAAGTAGCTTCCTGTTTTTTAAATTCAGGTATAAAGATCAAATTAAAAAGTAGGAAAAATTTACTAATTTTACTAAAAAAAATATCAATAAATGATACCTGAAAATTTAACCGATTTTTTATATTGGGTAAAAGAACAAACAGAATTATTCTGGAGCATTGACCCAGAAACTTCAGACAATGATTTTGTCTGTGAAGATTGGGCTTACAATGCGAAATGGATTGGGCTTACAGAAGAACAAATTCAAAATGTAGAAAAAAAATACAATATAAATTTCACACCAGAACATAAAGAGTTTTTAAAAACACTACACACAATTGACCGAAAAGAAGTAATTGAGTATACAGATACCCCTGATGAAGATCCAGAAATAAAAACCGAAGAGGTTCCTTTTTTCTATAATTGGCTGGAAGACGAAAAAGAGATAAACGAAAGATTTAAATGGCCCTATAAAACAATACTTGAAGATGTTTTAGGCAGAAATAAAGTCTGGCTAAAATCTTGGGGTAAAAGACCAAATTCTACAGAAGAAATAGAAAACATCTTTAGGGATTGGTACAATAAAACACCATCTTTAATCCCCTTAATATATCATAGATATTTGGTTAGTGACACAAACCTCGAATACAGACCTGTACTTTCAATTTGCGGATCAGATACTATTGTATACGGATGGGATTTAAGAACTTATCTTTTAAGAGAACTTAAAGATCATTTAAATATACAAGTTTTAGTTTATAACGAAGAAGACAAAGATTATTATCCAGAATTAAAAGAAGAAGCATCATTAATTCTTAAAAATGATTGTGCATTTAACGAAAATAAACAAATTCCTTACTTACAGGAGATGATATTAATCTGGAATTCCGGCTGGTCAAGTTTTGGATTAAAATATCCCGGTGAAGAAGACAATGCAGCACATCCAATCATGAAAACTTATTATGAGGATGAAGAAGATAACCAACAAAAAACATTTACAACCTTCTAATATTTGTATAGCAGAAAACGGTTGACAGCAAAAACAGCTATTCTAATTCTATAGAAAAGCTAAATTATTCAGCAGGAAAAATGTCTATATTTGCTAAAAATAAAAAGAAATGCAACATATCATAGATCGTTTTATCAGTTATGTAACAATTGATACAGAATCAGATCCAAATTCACAAACCACACCAAGTACAGAAAAACAATGGAATCTTGCCAATAAATTAGTCGAAGAACTTAAAACAATAGGCTTATCAGATGTGACAATAGATGACAAAGCTTACATCATGGCAACTCTCCCAAGTAATGTCGATCACGAAGTACCAACAATTGGTTTTGTTTCTCATTTTGATACTTCGCCAGATTTTAGCGGAGCGAATGTAAAACCTCAAATCGTTGAAAATTATGATGGAAAAGACATTGTTTTAAATGCCGAAAAAAACATCATTTTATCTCCTGATTACTTCAAGGATTTATTACAATATAAAGGACAGACTATTATTACAACCGACGGAACAACTCTTTTAGGTGCCGATGATAAAGCCGGAATTACCGAAATTGTTTCGGCAATGGAATATTTAATTCAGCATCCGGAAATTAAACACGGAAAAATCAGAATTGGTTTTACTCCTGATGAAGAAATCGGACGCGGCGCGCATCATTTTGATGTTGAAAAATTTGGCGCTCAATGGGCTTATACAATGGACGGAAGCCAGATTGGCGAATTAGAATATGAAAATTTTAATGCTGCAGGAGCTAAAATCACCTTTAAAGGAAAAAGCGTTCACCCTGGTTATGCCAAAGGAAAAATGATTAATTCTATGCTTTTAGCAAACGAATTTATAAACGAACTTCCAAAAGGAGAAACACCTCAGGAAACAAAAGGTTACGAAGGTTTTTTTCATGTTCACCATATTAAAGGAAATATCGAAGAAACTGTTTTGGAACTGATTATCCGCGATCATAACAAGAAAAAGTTTGAAAAAAGAAAAGAACTTATTCATAAAATAGCCAAACAATTCAATAAGAAATTTGCAAAGAAATTTGGCGAAGACATTGTAACGGCTCAAGTAAAAGACCAATATTACAATATGAAAGAAAAGGTGCTTCCTGTAAAACATATTGTAGATATTGCCGAAAAAGCAATGCGCGAACTGAATATTAAACCTATCATAAAACCTATTCGCGGCGGTACAGACGGTTCTCAATTATCGTTTATGGGATTGCCTTGTCCAAATATTTTTGCCGGAGGACATAATTTCCACGGAAAATACGAATATGTTCCCGCAGAAAGTATCCAGAAAGCAACTGATGTTATTGTAAAAATTGCAGAATTAACTGCTGTTCCGGGAATTTTTGACGTACAAGAAAAACCTAAAAGAAAAAGATAATTTGGAAACCTCCGAAAATAAAGGAATCTGGAAATACGGCAGCCAATGGGAAGAAGAATTACTTCTCCTAAAAGCTATCATAGATAAAACTGAACTGGTTGAAACCCAAAAATGGGGCGGTCCGGTTTATGTCTATGAAAAGAAAAACGTAATAGGTTTAGGAGGTTTTAAAGATTATTTTGCCATTTGGTTTTTCAACGGCGTTTTCCTGAAAGATGAGAAAAAGAAATTAGTAAATGCACAGGAAGAAGTTACAAAATCACTTCGTCAATGGCGTTTTAAATCGAAAGAAGAAATAGACGAAAAGCTTATTTTAGAATATATCTTAGAAGCTATCGAAAATGAAAAACAGGGAAAAGTCATTAAACCAGCAAAAAAGGAAGCGATAGTTTCTGAACTTCTAGAAAAAGAAATGATTCAAAACCCGGCATTAAAAGAAGCTTTTCAAAAATTCTCTCCTTATAAACAATATGAGTTTTTAGAATATATTGAAAGTGCCAAACAGGAAAAAACTAAACTTTCGAGAATTGAAAAAGTCATTCCGATGATTTTAGGGAATGTGGGATTGAATGATAAATATCGATAAATCAAATTCCATATTTTTAAAATTCCAAATTCCAATACTGCTGCCATTATGCAAGCTGTTGAAGAATTTTTAACGCAGAGATCGCAAAGTTTTTTTGAGGAGGCAATGTCCGCAAAGTTAGGTCGTAGAGACGCACCGCAGTACGTCTAACGCAAAGATTAACGATTTTCTATAAAAACCTTTGTCAAAGTTTAAAACTTTGACAAAGGTTTTTTTCTACACAAAGTATTGTCATTGCGAGGAACGAAACAACCACACTGATCAAGTTCGTCAAAAACATCCAGAATGAGATTGCTTCGTTCCTCGCAAAGACATACAATGCGATTATTTAAACAAAAAAATCCCAAATTCCACATCAAAATTGGAATTTGGGATTTTTTTGTTTTATTGGAATTTAAAAAAAGCTTAAGCTTTTTTATTCAAAGCAGCGCTTAATTCTAAAGAAATTGCAGAACGCTCTAATTTTAATTTTCCTGACATAGTTTCAATAACAACAGTAGTTTCTGCTAATTCAGCAATTTTACCGTGAAATCCACTTTTTGTAACTATTTTATCACCTACTTTTAGGCTGCTTTCAAATTCTTTTTCGTTTTTAGCTCTTTTTTGCTGTGGTCTGATCATGAAAAAATAGATTACCACAAACATTAAAAGAAAAGGTGCAAATTGAGATAATTGTCCCATAATTAAATTCTGTTTTTGATTTATATTAATTTCTTTTTTGGAATTTCGAATTTACTAATTGGAATTTTAGCTTTAATTACATTAATCCTCTTCCGGCTTTCACCATTTTTTTGCTGGCTTCAAGCTCTTTTACAAGATTATCTAAAATTCCGTTGATAAAAATACTACTTTTAGGTGTAGAATACTCTTTTGCAATTTCTAAATATTCGTTAAGAGTTACTTTTACCGGAATTGAAGGAAATTTCAGGAATTCGCAAATTGCCATTTTCAGGATAATTGTATCAATTTCCGCAATTCTTTCGCTGTCCCAGTTTGGCGTTTTATCGTCGTATTCTTTTGCTAAAGCCGTTTCATTTAAAATCGTTTTTCTAAATAAATCTTTTGCAAAATCCTTATCTTCTACATCTTTATACAATTTAGGAACTCTAAATTCGTCTGGATTATCGCTCTTAATTGCTTTTAATTGCTTAATGATATGTGTATTTACAACCGGAATATCATCAACCCATGTTAATTTATCATCCTCTAAATACTCATATAATTTTTCGTTTGGTACAATAACTTCCTGAAACAAATCAGCAATAAACTGTTTATCTTCTTCAAACGTATTTACGTTGTTCGACATGTATTTTTTGTAGATATCGCTCGCTTTAATATCATTTAAAAGCAAAATAATATAATCGTCATTTAAAGACCAGTTATTGATCTTACGATTTTCTAAAGCAATACTAAGGGAATTACTTTCGGCAAGAAGCTGAAAGACTTTGTTCTTGATGAACTTTTCGTTCGGATTACGTTCTGCAGGAGTTGCAAGATGTTTTTTACTTGAAAGATGCAAGAATACAGATTCTTTTTTGCAAATTTCAATCAATGAAGAAAGCATTGTAAGATATAAATCCTGAATATTATCAATACTATAGAAAAGAAATTTTTCTTCTTTTTCCATATTATCAGAACCGCTTTGATGCATTGCATAAATGGACTGCATTACTTTAATGCGTATGTGTCTTCTATTTACCACCTCGTAAGAACATTTAAAAATTAGTCTGCAAAAGTATAACTTTTATACGTATTTTAAAATTATTTCGTAAAAAAGTCTTTGTTTCAGTGTTCAGTATTCAGTATTTAATAATCAGTTGAGTTCAAACATAAAAAAATCTCAGTTTTCAGATTAACTGAAAACTGAGATTATACCTGAACACTAAAAAAGTGAACACAAAAATACTAATTACTTAGCCGCGTTTTCGATTTTTCTTTGATCGATACGGTTTTGAGCAATTGTAAGTGCTGCTTTGTGTGTAGTAATTCCGTTTTTTGCAGCAAAATCGATAATTTCTAAAGTTGTATTATAGATATTTTCGGTTTTTGCCATGATTTCGTCTTTACCATAATGCGCTAATTCAGCATAAACATTGATAATTCCTCCGGCATTGATTAAGAAATCAGGAGCATATAAAATACCTCTTTCCTGTAATCTTGCACCGTGAACATTTTCATCTGCCAATTGGTTATTTGCTGCTCCGGCAATAACTTTAGCTTTTATTTTTTCGATTGTATTATCGTTGATTGTTGCTCCCATTGCACATGGCGCATAAATATCCACATCGGCAGTATATAAATCTTCACCTGTGTAAATTGTCGCATTGTATTTTGAAGCCGCCTGATATAATTTTTCTTCATTAATATCAGTAATCGTAACGATTGCTCCTTCTTTAGTTAAGTAATCAACTAAAGTTTCACCCACGTGTCCAATTCCCTGAACCAAAACTTTTTTACCTTCTAAAACATCAGAACCAAACTGACTTTTAGCAGCCGCTTTCATTCCTAAATAAACTCCGTAAGCTGTAACAGGTGAAGGGTTTCCAGAACCTCCTCTTTCTTCAGAGATTCCTGTAACATAAGGCGTAACATCTCTTACAGTGTCCATGTCTTTAGTTTCCATTCCAACATCTTCTGCTGTAATATATCTTCCGCTTAAAGAGTGAACAAATTCACCAAACTTACGCATTAATTCAGGCGTTTTTTGTGTTTTTGCATCTCCAATAATTACCGCTTTTCCACCGCCAATATTTAAACCGGTAATAGCTGATTTATAAGTCATACCTCTGGAAAGACGCAGTACATCGTTCAACGCTTCCCATTCAGTATTATAATTCCACATTCTTGTGCCCCCTAAGGCTGGTCCCATAACCGAATTATGAATACCAATAATTGCTTTTAAACCTGTATCTTTGTCATTGCAAAATACAATTTGTTCGTGATCATCAAAAGATAACTGACCAAAAACGGGATCCATTTTTTGAAGTTCCTTTCCAGTTGCGAAAGCTGCATTCATAGTGTTAAGTTTAATTTGTTTAGAAATTATGAATTCGTCAAAAAGACAATCCAAACATAAACAAAAAATACACATGTGCTAATTTTTTATCTTTAAAATAACAATTTTACAATATAATTGTTTTGATTAAATTGCAATTTATTATAATTTTAATTAATAATAATTCATAAATTTAAATCAATTCAATATCGAATTTCTTAAAAAAATGAAAGAATTAAGCTATTTAAACAAATATTTCATCAAATATAAATACAGTTTTTCCTTCGGTATTTTAATCACCATAATCGCACAAATTTTCTTTTTATTTACTCCAAAACTGGTAAGCCATTCTTTTGATGTAATAGAGAAATTTCTAAAATTATCAAAAGCCGATCAAAAATCTTCTATCATAGTAAACTTTTACGGGCAGGATTTAATTCATAACATCCTCTTAATCATTGGCAGTGCAATTATTGGAGGTTTCCTGACCTTTTTAATGAGACAGACATTAATCGTAATGTCACGCCATATTGAGTTTGATTTAAAAAATGAAGTTTTTAAACAATACGAAACGCTTTCGCAAAATTTCTACAAACAAAACCGCACCGGAGATTTAATGAACCGAATCAGCGAAGACGTTTCAAAAGTCCGCATGTATGTAGGTCCTGCAGTAATGTACACCATAAATACAGTAATACGTTTTGCGATCGTTATACTATATATGTATAATGTTTCGCCTTTGCTTACCTTATATACTATTCTGCCGCTGCCTATTTTATCGTACTGTATTTTTAAACTAAGTTCAGAAATCAATAAACGAAGCACAACTTTTCAGCAGTATCTTTCAAAAGTTTCCAGTTTTACGCAGGAAATATTTTCGGGTATCAGAGTAATAAAAGCATATTCTTTAGAAAATCAACATCAAAATAATATGGTTGATCTTTCTGAAGAAAGCAAACGCAAAAGTTTAGATCTTGCCAAAGTTCAATCCCTGTTTGGCCCTTTAATGATTGCTCTTATCGGAATTAGTAATTTAGTTGTAATTTATTTTGGAGGCATGATGTACATAAACGGTTCTATTAAGAATATTGGAACGATTGCCGAATTTATTTTATACGTTAATATGCTTACCTGGCCGGTTGCTTCTCTTGGATGGGTTTCATCTATGGTTCAGGAAGCCGAAGCTTCTCAAAAACGATTAAATGAGTTTTTAAAAATTGAAACCGAAATTAAAAACAACAATTCCGGCTCATCAGATATTCAAGGAGAAATTGCTTTTGAAAACGTTAGTTATACTTATAATGATACAAATATCGAAGCCTTAAAAAATGTTTCTTTTACAGTAAAAAAAGGAGAAACTCTGGCTATTTTGGGAAAAACCGGGTCTGGAAAATCGACTATTTTATCACTCATTTCTCGTTTGTATGATGTTACCGAAGGAAAAATTACGATTGATAAAAACGAAATCAGCAGTTTAAACTTATTCGATTTAAGAAACAGTATTGGAATTGTTCCTCAGGACGCTTTTTTATTTTCTGATACGATTAAAAACAACATCAAATTCGGCAACCAAAATGCTACAGACGAGCAGGTAATTGAAGCCGCTAAAAATGCTGTTGTTCACGACAATATTATAGCTTTTAACAAACAGTACGATACAATTTTAGGAGAACGAGGCATAACGCTTTCAGGAGGACAAAAACAGCGTGTATCGATTGCAAGAGCTATTATTAAAAATCCGGCCATTTTACTTTTTGACGATTGTTTGTCTGCAGTTGATACTGAAACCGAAGAAACTATCCTAAACAATTTATTCGAGTTTTGTAAAGATAAAACTACAATAATTGTCAGTCATCGAGTTTCTTCGGCTAAAAATGCCGACAAAATTATCATTCTTGAAGATGGTAAGATTATTCAACAAGGTTCTCATAATCAATTAATAAATCAGGAAGGCTATTATGCGTCGTTATATTTAAAACAACTTTCGGAAAAAGAATTACTTTAAATGTTGCGTAATAGATAATTTTTTATGATTTTTGAGTACTATTAATTCCAAAAATGATAGAACGTATTATGAGAGAAAATGACATGTTAGAAAAAGAAGAGATTTTTTCTAAAGTATTACGAGCAGGAAGAAGAACTTATTTCTTTGATGTGAGAGCTACTAAAGCTGATGACTATTACATTACCATTACCGAAAGCAAAAAGTTTACTGAAGAAGATGGTTCTTTTCATTTTAAAAAACACAAAATTTATTTATACAAAGAAGATTTTAGTGCTTTTGCCGAAATATTAGAAGAAATGACTTCATACGTTTTGAACCACAAAGGCGAAGAAGTAATTTCTGAAAGACACCAAAAAGATTTTAAAAAAGAATACAGCTCTGATAAAGCAGAAACGCACAGATCAAGCTTTACTGATATAGATTTTGACGATATTTAATCTCAATACATCTAAAATATACAAGTCCAATATGTAACCCATTTTGGACTTTTTTTTATCTTTAAATTCTATAATTTTAGTCGAAGATCATTTAAATTTCGGATCTTAGACTTTTGCTACATTAAATTATTTTAAAATGAAAAAATTACTCTTTATACTCAGCTTCTTATTTTTTGCAATTACACTATCTGCCCAAAAACCTGATTACGAAACAAAATCAAACATTCAGTATTACGCTGCAGCAGTTAATAAGTCTGACAGTTATATTAACGAAAGATGCGTTCTTGATATTTACTACCCAAAGAATACAAAAGGTTTTGCAACAATCGTTTGGTTTCATGGCGGTGGCTTAACCGGTGGAAATAAAGAAATTCCGGAAGCTTTAAAAAATAAAGGTTTTGCCATAATTGGAGTAAACTACAGATTATCGCCAAAAGCAAAAGCAGCAAAAGCAATTGAAGACGCAGCAGCAGCAGTAAGCTGGGCTTTTAATAATATAAGTAATTACGGCGGCGACCCGTCTTCTATTTTTGTATCAGGGCATTCTGCCGGTGGTTATTTAGGCGCTATGATTGGTTTAGATAAAAAATGGCTCCAAAAAGAAGGAATTGATGCCAATAGAATCGCCGGACTTATTCCGTTCAGCGCCCAATGCATCACCCATTTTGAAATTAGACGAGAAAACGGAATTCCTGAAAAACAGCCAACAATCGATTCTTTTGCTCCTTTATATCATGTTCGTGCCGACGCACCGCCTCTTTTATTAATTACCGGAGACCGTGAATTCGAAATGCTGGGTCGATATGAAGAAAATGCTTATTTGGCCAGAATGATGAAACTCGTTGGACATACACAGACAAAACTTTATGAATTAGACGGCTATAATCACGGAATGACTGAACCTGCTTTTCCTTTACTAGTAAATGAAGTCAACCGAATTTTAAAAGAAAAACAACCTAAAAAATAAACAAAATATCCACGGCAATGGAGACACAACTATTAATTTTACCGGGATTAGGAAATTCCGGTGAAAAACACTGGCAGACCTTTTGGCATGAAAAGTTTAAAAATTCAATTCGTGTCGTTCAGGACAACTGGGACGAACCTGTACGCGAAGATTGGATTGCACGCTTAAATGAAGAAGTCGCAAAACTTGAAAATCCCACTATTTTAGTAGCGCATAGTCTTGCAGTTTCTTTGGTTTTACATTGGGCAGAAACGAATTCAAATAAAAATATTATCGGCGCTCTGCTGGTTGCTCCCGCCGATGTAGATTCGCCGGACCATACTCCGGATATTATTAGAAATTTTGCACCAATGCCGCTTTATAAATTACCTTTTCCGTCAATAGTTGTTGCCAGCGAAAATGATCCTTATGCTTTATTTGAAAGAAAACAGCTTTTTGCCGAAAAATGGGGAAGCGATTTTGTAAACGTTGGCAAACAAGGACACATCAATTCTGATTCTGATTTAAAATATTGGGAAGAAGGCCAGTTAATTTTACAAAAATTGATTAATAAGATTCAGTAGAAGTGGTCAGTAATCAGTTTTTTAGTAGTCAGTTATTCTGAACACTAAAAAACTGAACACTAAATCCTACCCTATCCTAAGTCCATTTTCAATTTTAAAATCGGGAGCCAGTAAAATTACATCTCCCTCCTCACCTACAGCGCCAAGAACAAGACATTCACTCATAAATTTTCCAATTTGTTTTTTAGGAAAATTTACAACCGCTACAATCTGACGGCTTATTAAATCTTCTTTTTTATAACGCTTTGTAATTTGTGCTGATGATTTTCGAATGCCAATTTCAGCACCAAAATCTATTGTTAATTGATATGCAGGTTTTCTGGCTTCAGGAAAATCATTTACTTCAACAATTGTTCCCACACGCATATCGGTTCTTTCAAATTCATTCCAGGTTAAATCCATTTTTAAAATTGTTTATTACAAACCTATAAATTTTGTAATGAATGACTCTAATTCTATAACCTGTTTTTTCTAACATCATTTAATTTTATGATACAGGTTTAGTAACTAATTAGTAAAAAATATAAAAATGGAAAATAGTATAATCAATACAAATCCAACTCTAAAAGATCTGGATTTTGATATTCATCAGTTAAACACCGATAAATACATCGAAACAGCAAAAAATGTAAAACTATATGTAAAGGATTACGGAAAAGGAAAACCTGTTATTTTAATTCACGGATGGCCTCTTTCTAATGAAATGTGGGAGTATCAAATTGAATTTTTAGTTAAAAATAATTACAGGGTAATTGCGTACGACCGCCGTGGTTTTGGAAAATCATCTCAGCCTTGGGACGGATATGACTACGATACCTTAACTGATGATTTAAGCGAAATTATTGAACAGTTAGAGTTAGAAAATGTAACTCTGGTAGGATTTTCAATGGGTGGCGGCGAAGTGGTTCGTTATTTTAGCAGACATCAGGGAAAAGGAGTTACAAAAGCAGCTTTAATTTCATCTATAATTCCATTTTTATTAAAAACCGAAGATAATCCGGAAGGACGTCCAAAAGAAAAAAGTGAAGCAACAGCAGCTTCAATAAATGAGGACCGAATTGGTTTTTTGGATAACTTTGGTAAAATATTTTTTGGTGTCAATATAATCAACAAACCTCTAAGTACACCATTATTAGAATATTACAGAAATCTATGTTCTGTGGCATCGCCAAGAGCAACATTGCAATGCGCAGAATCATTAAATACGACTGATTTTAGAGATGAACTTCACACTATTAATGTTCCTACTTTAATCATTCATGGAGATGATGATAAAAATGTACCTATTGAAGTGAGCTCAGAAAAAACTGCTAAAGCTGTTAAAAACAACACTTTTATAGTTTATGAAGGCGCACCTCACGGTCTGTTTTACACTGAAAAAGACAGATTAAACAAAGACTTACTTGAATTTTTAAATTCATAAAACATATTGTTCCGCAGATTTTACTGATTTTTAGAATTAATTCTTATCCGTGAAATCTGCGTTTTAAAAAACAATTTTTCTTGTGATCTTTTATTTACAGAATTTTAAAGTTATTTTTGAAAATTAATTTCTGTAAAAATGGCAAGAACTCCTTCAAATATGGTTCCGCTGGGAACAATTGCTCCTGAATTTTATCTAAAAGATACAAATTCAAACAATACCTATTCGTTTGACGATTTAAAAGGATCAAAGGGAACATTGGTTATTTTTATGTGCAACCACTGCCCTTTTGTGCTTCATGTTATTAACGAAATCGTGATGATTGCAAACGATTATCGTGTTCAGGGATTAGGGATTGTGGCAATTTCGAGCAATGATATTGTAAAATATCCGGAAGATTCTCCAGAATTAATGACCGATTTTTCCTTACAGTATAAAATCGATTTTCCGTATTTATTTGATGAAACACAGGAAATTGCCAAAGCTTATGATGCTGCCTGCACTCCTGATTTTTATTTATTTGATAATCAGGATCGATTATTTTACAGAGGTCAACTGGACGATTCCAGACCCGGAAACGGAATTCCATTAAGCGGTACCGATTTAAGAAACGCTATTGATGCTTTAATTTATAATCGTACTTTAAACGAAATCCAAAAGCCTAGTATTGGCTGTAATATCAAATGGAAATAAAGATTTGTAAGCATTTAAAAAAGTTTACTATCTTTGCAAAACAAATCAACATTACTCATTGTGAGCACTATAACAATATTTACAGTTTCTGCTTTGCTGTTTTCTTTTACAAGAAGGCCGCTTTCTGCTGTATTTATTCCACATAGTAAGGCCTTTATTAATTAGGCCTCCGTCTATTTCACTTTTCTTCTTTCAGGCGGAGGATTTACATCAGTTTAAACATTTACGTATTTGACAAAAATCAATTTTGGGCAAATATTTTTTGTTTTTCCTAATACATATTTTCATCTGCAGTCCTATTTCTAACAGGCTGGGAGAAAAAGCTCGTTTTAAAAAACATAAAAGAAGAAAAATCATTCAAAATTTTACAACAATAAATTCAATATAGATATGAAACCAACACCCACATTCTCAAAAACAGATTATCAGTTCCTGAGAGAATTGATTTTAAAAAGTAAAAATTCAACCAATACAAAAGAAGCCAATCAGCTTTCGCAGGAATTAGACCGCGCTGTAATAAGTAAAGAAAGCGATTTAGATAACTCAGTAATACGTATTAACTCTTTCGTTACTATTGAAGACGTAAAGGCAAACAAACAAATGAAAATTCAAATTGTTTTACCTTCGGCTGCAGATGTAAAGCAAAGCAAAATCTCGATTCTGGCGCCCTTAAGCGTTGCCATAATTGGTTTTAAAGAAAACGATGAAGTAGACTGGGAACTGCCGGCGGGTATCAAAACTTTAAAAATTATAGCAGTAGATAATTCGGCTGTACATCATTCTTAACTATCTAAACACCTCATTTTGTGAAGGTGTTTTTTTTATATCTATTTGAATTGAAAATAAAAAACCTGTTCAGTTTTTGAACAGGTTTTTTTTTGAAATACAAATTATAACTGCGAATGTATATAATTGGTTATCGAAGCCATTTTTACATCATCCAGCTTTGCTTTCTTCTGCATACGAACTAAAATTGGCTGCCATTCTTCTTTGCTGAATTTTGTTGGTTCATATAGTTTATGACATTTAGCACAACTATTCTCGTATAGATTTTTACCCTCAGCCAGTTCTGGTGTTAATTCTACAGCCGGTGCAGTTTCTACAGCTGCCGGTGCAGAAGCCACAGCCGTTGATTTTGTCGAACCGCAGGCCGCTAAAAGTACAGCTGCAAATGCGATACTTAATATTCTTAATTTCATCTTTGTTTTTTTATTAGTTTTTCAAGTAAATATAAAAAAAATCCCATTCGGCAGCCGAATGGGATTCTTATTTAAAACAACTTTAAATTGCTTCTATATTCTTATTTTACGTCCATTAATTCAACGTCAAAAATCAAAGTTGCGTGTGGAGGAATAACTCCTCCAGCTCCAGATGGACCATAAGCTAAATCAGAAGGAATTACAAAACGAGCTTTGTCTCCAACTTGCAATAAAGCAATACCTTCGTCCCATCCTTCGATAACCTGACCAATTCCTAATTTAAATTCGATTGGTTTTTTACGTGGGTAAGATGAATCAAAAACTTTTCCGTTTTCTAAAGATCCTTCGTAGTGTACAGAAACTGTTTTTCCAGCTTCAGCTCTTTTACCTTCACCTTTTTGGATCATTTTGTAACGTAAACCGCTTTCCGTTCTGTCGAAACCAGCTGCTAGTTGTTCCATTTTTGCTTCAGATTCAGCTTTTAAAGCAGCTTCTCTTTTCATACGAGCACCTTTTAAACCAATAAAAGATTCAATAGCATTCCATTTTTGAGCTTCTTCACCAACTCTGATGATTTCTACAGATTCTAAAGCATCACCTTGAGCAACAGCATCAACAATTTCCTGTCCTTCAACAACGTGCCCAAAAACAGTGTGTTTTCCGTCTAACCAAGGAGTTGGAACGTGAGTAATAAAAAACTGGGAACCGTTTGTTCCAGGCCCAGAATTTGCCATAGATAAAACTCCAGGACGATCGTGTTTTAAACTTGGTACAAATTCGTCATCAAATTTATATCCAGGATCTCCAGTTCCTGTTCCTTTAGGACATCCACCCTGAATCATGAAATCAGCAATAACTCTGTGGAAATTTAAACCATCATAGAATTTTTGTCCTTGAGGTTTTATTTTATTTTCCATATTTCCTTCTGCAAGAGCAACAAAGTTCCCTACAGTTCCAGGCGTTAAATCATGTGTAAGTTTTACTAAAATCGCACCTTTACTAGTATTGAATTTAGCGTATATTCCGTTTTCCATTGTTGTTATTTTTTAATTGAACGCAAATTTACAAATTAATTTCTTAATCAATTTGCGCTTTCTGTTTTTTAGTCCCGATGCGTCGGGGTGATTTGTAAGTAAGTCCGTAAACGGTTAAAGAAAGCAGTGACAAAACCATACAGCCAATAGTTACAGCCTGCCATCCGCCTAGTTTCCACAACAATAATCCGTATGCCGATCCAGCTGCTGTTCCCAAAAAGCTAAAAGACATAAATACTGTATTTAATCTGTTTCTGGCTTCCGGCAAAAGAGAATAAACTCTTGTTTGATTTGAGATATGAACACCCTGAATTCCTATATCAATAAATACAATTCCTATAGCTACACCAATTACACTTTCTATTGAAAAATAAAAAATTAAAAAGCTTATCAATATTAATAAACAGCCATAGCCCACTGCAATTCTAGAATTTCCTTTATCTCCAATTTTCCCAACCAGAGGCGCTGCTAAAGCTCCTGAAGCTCCCACAATTCCAAATAATCCAATCGTCGCGCTGTTAAAATGGAATGGTTCTCCTGAAAGCAGTAAAACCATTGTAGTCCAAAAAGCTCCAAACTGAGCAAAACTGAAAACATTGATTGCCGTAGCTTCACGCAAAACTGGCTGCGTTTTAATCAGTGTAAATAAAGACTTAATCAACTGTCCGTAAGTTCCTTGAAACTGTGGTTTATTGACAGGAAATTTACTTTGGATAACAAAAAAGATTAAAAGACAAATTCCGGCTGCGATAAAAAACATCGATCTCCAGCCTAAAACCTGACCAATAAATCCGCTTAAGGTTCTGGATAATAATATTCCAACCAAAAGTCCGCTCATAATCGTTCCAACAACTTTTCCGCGTTGTTCCGGCGCACTTAACGAAGCCGCTAACGGCAGAATAAGCTGAGGCACAATAGATGTGATTCCGATTAATAAAGATGCGATTTGTAAAACCAGAAAGCTTTTTGCCGTGGCTGCAATTAATAATGCAATTACGGTGGCAAAAGTGGTCATTAAAATCTGCCTTTTTCGTTCTATTTTATCTCCTAACGGAACCATAAAAAACAAACCAATTGCGTAACCTGCCTGAGTAAGGTATGTTATTGTTCCGGCGCTGGCTTCGGGAATTTTAAATTCGTTTGCGATTAAGACAATCAAAGGCTGGCAGTAGTAAAGATTTGCAACTATAAGTCCAGTGCAAACTGCCATAAAAAGTACATTTGTTTTGGATAAATTCATGCTGCAAAAATACCGATCTATATTCAATCTAAACTTAATAAAATAGTATTTATTTTTAGAAGTAAGCAGGTTATAAATTATTGATACTCCATTGCATTATTTGTTCTAAAACTTCAGACAACGATTTGCCTTTTTCTGTAAGACTATATTCTACTTTTGGAGGTACAACTGGGTATGTTACCCTTTTTAGAATATTTTCATCTTCCAAACTTTTTAATTGTTGAGACAGCATTTTTTGGGTTATTCCTGCAATTCCTTTATCTAATTCATTAAAGCGCATTGTTCCATTTTTCAATAACAACCACACAATTACAGGTTTCCATTTACCGCCAATTTTATCCATGAATGTTGTTATAGGGCATTCGTTAGCGTTATCATATTTTTTTTCAATTTTATTCATATTACAATCAATTGATTTTCAGCAATTATTTCCAAAAGGTAAGTGTCTCACTTTTTAGTAAGTACTTGTGACAAATATAGTTATAAATTAATTTTGTAAGAAAATAAACAATATGAAGAAAAAAATTATTATTACAGGCGGAACAACTGGAATTGGTTTTGCTTGTGCATCGTATCTTTTAAAAAATGGTTATGAAGTAATTATTACGGGAAAATCAGAAAAAAATTTAAAAAATGCGATTGAAAAATTAGACAATAAAGTTGCAGGATATTTATGCGATATTTCAGATTTAGCAGCAATAGATGAATTCGTAAATTCAATTAAAGAGAAGTTTGGAAAAATTGATGGTGTGTTTATAAATGCAGGTATTTTTAAATCTGTAAGTTTCGAAAATACTACTGAAGAATTATTTGATGAAACATTAAATACTAACTTTAAAGGATCCTTTTTTACAATCCAGAAGTTTATTCCTATACTTAACAATCCAGCTAGTATTGTCTTAAACACATCGATTGTTGTTGACAAAGCTTTTTTAAATACAAGTATTTATACTGCCAGTAAAGCAGCATTAGAAAGCATTTGTAAAGTGTTGAATCTTGAATTGGCTTCAAAAGGAATTAGAATAAACATAATAAGCCCCGGAGTTACAGAAAGTCCAATTCAGCAGAAATCCGGGATGACAGACGAAGCAATAAAAGATTTATTACATCATTTTTCTAGTACTTCACCTCTTGGCCGAATTGTAAAACCTGATGATATTGCTCCCATTTTAGAGTTTTTAGTTTCTGAAAAATCTATAGTTTTAAGAAATGAAAAAATTATAGTCGACGGAGGAAGTACATTGTAAGTTAAAAAAATTTTAAGCAGTTTTTCTTTATTCAAAACTGCTTAAAATATTAGAGAAAATCTTCTCTTGCCGGGCTGAAAACATCTGTAAGCATTCCGGTTTCTAAACAGACAACACCATGAACTGCATGAGGCGGAATGTAAAAACTGTCTCCTTCTTTTAGAGTTTGGGTTACACCGCTGATTGTAACATCAAATTTACCGCTTGCTACATAAGTAACCTGTGAATGATAATGATCGTGCAAAACGCCGATTCCTCCTTTTTCAAAATGTACATTTACAAGCATTACTCTTTCATCAAAAGCCAGGATTTTGCGTTTAATACCTTCTCCTACAACTTCCCACTCTATTTCGTCGCCTTTTATAAATTCTTTGCTTGTTCCAATATTCTGCATAACTTTCAAAATTGATTTTTACAAAAATAAAACTTTTTGATGATTTGATTTTACAGCAATTCTTTTGAAATAAAATCGCAGCTTGTTTTTATTGACTGAAAAGAATCTCTAGCAAAATTATTTTCCTGTTCTACAAAAAAATGAACCATTCCGGATTGTTTCGCTTCTTTAAAAAAGGGCTTAAAATCGATTAATCCAGATCCAACTTCGGTATTTAATGCCTGGTTTTTTTTATCCATATCTTTAACATGCCACATTTTAAAACGTCCTGAATTCTCTTTAAATAATTGTAACGGATCGTTTCCTGAACGCACAACCCAATATAAATCTAATTCAAAATACACCAGATTTTTATCGGTTTCTTTTAATAGAATTTCATAACCCGTGATGCCATTATATTTTTGAAATTCAAAATCATGATTATGATAGGCTAATTTTAAACCTGCATCGGCACACATTTTAGCAGCCTGATTTAAACGTAGGGCAATCTTTTTATAATCATCAATATTTTTTCTAAAAGGTTCATCGATCCATGGAACGGTCAGGAATTCGCTTTTAAGAATCTTTGCAGCTTCAATTGCCGCAATAAGTTCTGATGTATTTCCATCATATAAATAACTTCCCAGATTATAATGTCCGCTTACCGCTTTTAAATTATTATCATCAAGAATCTTTTTTAAATCTTTTGGCGACAATCCCCAAAACTGATCTTTTATTGAAAAACCATACGTTTCAACCGCAGTATATCCCGAAGCAGCAACTTTTTCTAAAGTCTGTTTTACATTTTTGGGAAGTTCTTCTCTTAAAGTATATAACTGCAAACCAATTTCTTTTTTATCCATAGAAAATGCTAATGATGGTAAAGCCAAAACAGCCGTTGCTGCCAGACTTGTATTGATTAAAAAATTTCGTCTTGTGATCATATTGACATCATAAATTTCAGAATACTAATCTAATAAAAATTTATTCTCAAAATTATGTATGAAGTTTTGAAGTGCTTCTTCTGTTTCTTTGTTTGTAATTTTTCCGTCAGCATCTACTTTTCCCCGAATTCCCTGAATCAGTAATTGTGTGGTATCATCAAAATCAGCTTCCAGGGTTTTCATGATCAATAAAAGCTGTTCATGCCCCATTTCTCCAGATGCCGAAGCGGTTATTAATCCTGTTTTTTTATCCAAAAAAATAGTCGTAGAAACAAACCATTCTAAAGCATTTTTTAAACTTCCCGGTAAGCTGAATACATATTCCGGTGTGCATATTATTACACCATCGGCACTGTTTATTTTATTTCTTAAAATCGTAATTTCCTGTGGCGGATTTTCGGTATCTAAATCTGGATTAAAATGCGGAATCGTATCCAGTTCTTCAAATATTTCTACTTCAAAATCAGTTTTAATATGATTTGAAATATATTTTAGAATTTTATAATTGCTGGAATTTTTTCTTGTACTGCCTGTTATGGCTAAAATTTTGGTTGTTTTTGAAGGCATATTCAGATTTCAAAAGGTATTAAATAATTCCTTAAAAATAAACTTTTCCTTACAATCAACTTCAAATTTTTTAATAAAAAAGTCCCATGAAGGACTTTATCTATTTTGCGGTTAACAAATTCATCCCTGCGATTTTTTGAGAATCAACTGCCTGAGGAGGATAATTTTGTTTTTCTTTTCGTGTAGAAGTTACTTTACCGTCTTTATTTACATATATATAATTGTAGTTCCAATAATTTTGACCTGCTATTTTTGGTCCATCAGAGTGGTCTAAATTTACAAAAACCTGATCAGCATAAACCAAAATTTCACCATCTTGATTATCTGGCAATGTTCTTACTGGAGCGCCCCATGTGGTAATTAGTTTTGATTTTGTTTCTCCTGCTGCTACTTCCATAGTATTTTTTGAACCTGAGCATGAAACATGAAGAATAAATATAGCGGTAATAAGTAGTATCTTTTTCATAGAATTAGTTTTTTGGATTGACTTAATTTCTAATCGTTAGTAATTAGATAATGTAATGATATTTAAAAATAGTAAATATTTATTTACATAATTTAATTCCAATGTTATATAATTATCATTTAACACACTGAAAACAAACACATTGAACAATACACAATTATTCTTATTAATCGTTTTAATTTATTGTTTTAATTTCGAATTTTTCGCGTTTTGATTTTTTTTAGAATGCCAATTATTAACTTGTATCTTTGCATTCTAGAATAATTACAGAAAAAAATGCGAATTGACATTATAACGATTTTGCCGGAATTATTAAAAAGTCCGTTTGAGGCTTCGATTATGAAACGTGCTATCGACAAAGGTTTAGTAGAAGTACATTTTCATAATTTACGCGATTATACAACCAACAAACAAAAAAGCGTCGATGATTATCAGTTTGGCGGAGGCGCCGGAATGGTAATGATGGTTCAGCCTATTGATGACTGTATAACGCATTTAAAAAGCCAGCGCGAATACGATGAAATAATTTACATGTCTCCCGATGGTGAAACGTTAAACCAAAAAATGGCCAATAAAATGTCGATGTATGAAAACATCATTATTTTGTGCGGTCATTATAAAGGTGTCGATCAGCGCGTTAGAGATCATTTTATTACTAAAGAAATTTCTATTGGCGATTATGTTTTATCTGGCGGTGAATTAGGAGCTTTAGTTCTGTCTGATGCTTTAATTCGTTTAATTCCGGGTGTTTTAAGTGACGAAACTTCGGCATTAACAGACAGCTTTCAGGATAATTTACTTTCTGGACCTATATATACAAGACCTGCCGATTACAAAGGATGGAAAGTTCCAGAAGTTTTAACAAGCGGACACGCAGCTAGAATCGAAAAGTGGCGTGAAGATGCAGCATACGAACATACTAAAAACAGACGTCCGGATTTGCTGGACGAGAAATAGTTTTCAGTTTACAGTCTCAGTTTTCAGAACTTAATAACTGAAAGCTGAGACTGAATACTGAGACTAAAAAATCACCCGTCATAATTCATTGAAATAATCGTTTTATTTGTTATTTCGAAATCCAGAATGTGATCCTGAGAAAAACTATCTCCCGCCGCAATAAAAGCTTCTATATCTTCCAAAGTCGTAATTGTTATAACCACTCGGTAAATATCTAAAGTATCATACCAGTCATTATCTGCCTTTTCATCTGTAAATTCATTGTTTTGATTATAAAATTCGATTAAATCGTTTTTACAATCTGCAAGCCATGATAAATATTCAGAAATAATATCAATATATTTCTCAGTTTCTGAATCTGGAAAATAGACTTCAATTTTATCTTTTACTGCTTTATTGAATATGACAATTTCTTTTTGAGGAATTCCAAACTTATATAAATCATTTTCAGAAACAACAAAATCAGATACAATTAATTTTGCCTGTTTTTTCTTTTCCTGCAGTTTTCTGATATCCTTAATAATAAAGTTGTTTCCATGAGTTTTTGCCTTTTGCTCCATTACATATAATTTAGAAACATCTTTTTGATTATTTACATCAGCTGTCTCTTTAAAAATATCATACGCCGACTCGTGAAACCCTAGAAGAATATACACGTTCGAAAGCACCTGATTATTTTCTTTTGTTCGATTTAGACTTTCTAACTCATTAAGCAAGTCATAAAGTTTTCCAACACTTTCTTTTGAACCGCCGGATTTTCTAAATTCGTTAGAAAACTCAATATATTCTTTTAAATAATTCCTTTCCATATAATTTTACCCTATAATTGCAGTCTGTTACTACGAATATAAGATTTTGTTTCAGAAAAGAATTACGCCTTTAGCCGCACTTACTGTTTTCAACCCGTTTTAACTGAAATCTGAGATTGTAAACTGAGGCTGAAAAAAACCAAAAAACGATACTAAAACACGTTTTATCAGTATCTTAAAATATTTTTCAATTTATAATTCATAATTTATAATTATTTTCTACATTTGCACCCGAATTAGACCAACCTCTGGCGAAATACGTGAATGTTGTTTTAAATAAACTTAATAATTATAAAATTATCATGGCAGATTTATTAAAGTTCGTTCAAAACGAATTCGTTGCTAAAAAAGATTTCCCTGAATTTGGAGCTGGAGATACTATCACAGTATTCTACGAAATTAAAGAGGGTGAAAAAACTAGAACTCAGTTTTTTAAAGGAGTTGTAATTCAAAGAAGAGGTTCTGGAACTACAGAAACTTTTACTATTCGTAAAATGTCTGGAGCTATTGGAGTTGAGCGTATCTTCCCAGTAAACTTACCAGCTTTACAAAAAATTGAAATCAATAAGAAAGGTGCTGTACGTAGAGCTAGAATTTTCTACTTCAGAGAACTTACTGGTAAAAAAGCTAAGATTAAAGATAAAAGAAGATAATCATTTATCAATCTGTTATAAAAAACTCGTTTCATACCAATTGAAACGAGTTTTTTTTATGCCTTTTTTATAGTCAATATCAAAACCGTAATTTTTTAATATCAAAATCGCCAATTTAGCAATTAATCAAGCGCGAATTAGCAATCTGATAATTCAAGCATTTCTAACTAAAACTACACCGTTTTCGGACTGTTTTTATTATATTTGCTCCGCTCGTTTTGAGCCGACTATACTTTTCATAAATCGTCATTCTGTGACGACACGCTTATAAAAAAAAAAAAAAATGACACAGAATTCAAAAATCTTTTACACCTTAACTGACGAGGCGCCATTATTAGCGACTTACTCTCTATTACCTATTGTACAAGCTTTTACTTCTACTGCTGGTATTGCAATTGAAACCAGAGACATCTCTTTGGCAGGAAGAATTTTATCTAATTTTCCTGAATCATTAACAGATGCTCAAAAAACAGGCGATGCTTTGGCTGAACTTGGTCAACTAGCAACACAGCCGGAAGCTAACATTATTAAATTACCAAACATTTCGGCTTCTGTACCGCAATTAAAAGCGGCTATTGCTGAATTACAATCTCATGGTTATAATGTTCCTAATTTCCCGGAAGATCCGCAAAATGATGCTGAAAAGGAAATTAAAGCTAAGTATGCAAAAGTTTTAGGTTCTGCAGTAAACCCGGTTTTACGTGAAGGTAACTCTGACCGTAGAGCGCCAAGAGCCGTTAAAAACTTTGCAAAAGCTAACCCGCACTCAATGGGTGCATGGTCTGCTGACTCAAAAACTAAGGTGGCTTCAATGTCTAATGGTGATTTCTACGGAAGTGAAAAATCATTGACTGTAAATGAAGCTAATGATGTAAAAATTGAATTCGTTGCTAAAGATGGTTCTACAACCGTTCTTAAAGCTAGTACGCCATTAAAAGCGGGTGAAATTATTGACAGCTCTGTTTTAAGCGTAAAAAAATTAAAAGCATTTGCTGCTGATGCAATTGCCGAAGCTAAAGCGGCAGGAGTTTTACTTTCTGTACACTTAAAAGCTACAATGATGAAAGTTTCTGATCCAATTATCTTTGGCGCTATCGTTGAAGTATATTTTGCAGATGTTTTCAAAAAATACGAATCTTTATTCGCTGAATTAAATGTTGACACTAAAAACGGTTTAGGCGATATCTACGCTAAAATTGCCGGAAGACCTGAACAAGCAGAAGTTGAAGCTGCTATTGATCAGGCTATCGCTAACGGACCAGCTTTAGCAATGGTTAATTCTGATAAAGGAATCACAAACTTACACGTTCCATCTGACGTTATTGTTGACGCTTCTATGCCGGCAATGATTCGTACTTCTGGACAAATGTGGAACAAAGAAGGAAAAGCACAAGATACATTTGCTCTTATTCCGGATCGTTCTTATGCCGGAGTTTATACAGCAACAATTGATTTCTGTAAAAAACACGGTGCTTTTGATCCTAAAACAATGGGAAGCGTTCCAAACGTTGGTTTAATGGCTCAAAAAGCAGAAGAATACGGATCTCACGATAAAACTTTCCAAATGAAAGCTGACGGAGTTGTTCGTGTGGTTGATGCAAACGGAAATGTTTTAATGGAACAAAACGTTGAAACAAACGATATTTTCAGAATGTGTCAGGCAAAAGATGCTCCAATTCAGGACTGGGTTAAATTAGCTGTAAACAGAGCTCGTTTATCTAGCACTCCTGCTGTTTTCTGGTTAGACGAAAACAGAGCACACGATAGAGAATTAATCGTAAAAGTTCAAAAATATCTTAAAGATTACGATACAACAAACTTAGATATTAGAATCTTAAACCCAATTGCTGCTACAGAATTTACTTTAGACAGAATCATCAAAGGTTTAGATACTATCTCTGTAACAGGAAACGTTTTACGTGACTACTTAACAGATTTATTCCCAATTTTAGAATTAGGAACTTCTGCAAAAATGTTATCTATCGTTCCATTAATGAATGGTGGTGGATTGTTCGAAACTGGTGCCGGAGGTTCTGCTCCAAAACACGTTGAGCAATTTACAGAAGAAGGATACTTACGTTGGGATTCTCTTGGAGAATTTTTAGCTCTTGGTGCTTCTTTAGAGCATTTAGGACAAACTCAGGATAATGCAAAAGCTCTTATTTTATCTGAAACTTTAGATCAGGCAAACGATAAATTCCTTGCTAACGATAAATCTCCAGCTCGTAAAGTGGGACAAATCGACAACCGTGGTTCTCACTTCTATTTAGCATTCTATTGGGCTCAGGCTTTAGCTGCTCAAACAAAAGATGCTGAATTAAAAGCAATCTTTACTCCAATTGCTGCTGAATTTGAAGCTAACGAAGCTAAAATCGACGCTGAGCTAATTGGTGCACAAGGAAAAGCTCAAAATATTGGCGGATACTACCAGCCAACTCCGGAATTAGTAAGTAAAGCAATGCGTCCTAGCGAAACATTCAATACTATTATTTCTAAAATTAAATAATTTAGACGCACTGATGTGCATCTCTATAATAACTAAAGGACAGCTTAAACAGCTGTCCTTTTTTATTATCTTAACTTATGTTTAACAAAAGTTCGCCCGTAATATTTAGTAAGAATTAGTATCTATGTATATCAAAACCAGTGCAATGATTACAAAAAAAATCGGCCTTCTCATAATTGTTATCCTTACAGCTTTTACTTCTTTTTCTCAGGAAAAATTTACTTTAAGCGGCACCATAAAAGACTCAAAAAATAATGAAACCTTAATTGGCGTCAATATCTATATACCGGCACTAAAAATTGGAACTACGACAAACGAATATGGATTTTATTCCTTAACCGCTCCAAAAGGCGAATATCAAGTAGAAATCAGTTATGTTGGATATCAAACCCTTCAGCAGCAAATTGCTTTAAATCAAAATACAAAAAACAATTTCTCCATCAGCGAAAGCGGCGAAGAACTTCAGGAAGTCATTATTAAAGACAACAAAGGCAAAATAAACATTAAATCACCAGAAATGAGCGTTAATAAACTCTCTATTTCAACCATAAAAAAAATGCCTGTGGTTTTAGGTGAAGTCGACGTTTTAAAATCAATTTTATTACTCCCAGGAGTTACAAATGCAGGCGAAGGCGCATCAGGCTTTAATGTTCGGGGCGGAGGCGCAGATCAAAATTTAATTTTACTGGACGAAGCCACGATTTTTAATTCTTCACATGTTTTTGGATTCTTTTCTGTTTTTAATCCTGATGCTATTAAGGATTTAAAATTATATAAAGGCGGCATTCCGGCCAGATTTGGCGGACGTGCTTCTTCTGTTTTGGAAATTTACCAAAAAGACGGAAGCAGTAAAGATTTTCATGTAAACGGCGGTATTGGTTTAATTTCAAGCCGGCTTCTTTTAGAAGGCCC
Source organism: Flavobacterium ginsengiterrae (assembly GCF_039539785.1). Classification (NCBI taxonomy): domain Bacteria; kingdom Pseudomonadati; phylum Bacteroidota; class Flavobacteriia; order Flavobacteriales; family Flavobacteriaceae; genus Flavobacterium; species Flavobacterium ginsengiterrae. The sequence goes on from NZ_BAABDU010000004.1 coordinate 853,881, forward strand.
GATAGTAAAAGACAAAGGTTCTTTTTTAATTGGCGGAAGAGCTTCGTATGCCCATTTATTTTTAAAACTTTCAGAAGATAATAAAGATAATTCTGCTTATTTCTATGATTTAAACACAAAACTGAGTTATAAACTAAACGATAACAACAGTTTATATTTATCAGGATATTTTGGGCGCGATGTTTTCAGTTTAAATAAAAGTTTTACCAATACGTATGGAAATTCAACTTTAAATCTTCGCTGGAATCATTTATACTCTAATAAACTATTCTCAAACCTGTCTTTAATTTACAGCGATTATTATTATGGACTCGATTTAGATTATGTAGGTTTTAAATGGGATTCCGGAATTAAAAACTACAATATTAAGTACGATTTCAAACATTACATTTCTGATAAATTCAAATTAAATTACGGCTTAAACGGAATTTATTATGACTTTAATCCCGGTACAATTAAGCCAAGCGGTACAAATTCCGGAATTAATCCCGACCAGTTAGACCGAAAATATGCTTTTGAGCCTTCGGTTTATTTAGATGCCGAAAATCAGCTTTCTAAAAAAATTACGGTTGCTTACGGTTTACGATACAGTTTATTTTACAGATTAGGCTCATCGACTGTTAATTACTACGACAATAACAGTCCGGTTGTTTTTAATTCTGATATGCAGATCTATGAAAAAGGAACTCCAACTTCAACAAAATACTTCGGCAAAAACAAAGTAATTCAGGATTATAATAATCTGGAACCCAGACTTGCCGTTTCGTATCAATTAAATGACGATCAGTCTATAAAAGCCAGTTATAACAGAATGGCGCAATATCTTCAGTTGATTTCAAACACCTCATCGCCTACGCCTCTCGATGTCTGGATGCCAAGTGATAATTACATTAAACCCCAAATTGCAGATCAGGTTGCGGTAGGATATTTTAGAAATATTAAAGAAGGTGCCTATTCGCTTGAAGCAGAAACTTTCTACAAAAAAATTCAAAACAGATTAGATTATATAGATGGCGCTGATTTAATTGCAAACAATGCCATCGAGCAAGTAATCTTAAACGGAAGAATGCGTGCTTATGGTTTAGAAATTATGGTTAAGAAAAATGAAGGCAGATTTAATGGCTGGATTTCTTATACTTTATCAAAATCAGAACAGCAGACTCCGGGAAGAACTCCTGAAGAAATTGGAATTAATAATGGTCAATGGTACAGTTCTGCGTATGACAAAACACATAATCTGGCAATTACCTCAGCTTATAATTTAAACGAAAAATGGTCTTTTGGCGCTAACTTTGCCCTGCAGTCCGGACAGCCGGTTACGTATCCAAACGGGCAATATGAATATTTAGGAATTGTAGTTCCTAGTTATGGCCTTAGAAATGAAAACCGACTTCCGTCGTATCATCATTTAGATATTTCGGCTACTTTAACACCCAGAAAAAACAAAGACAGAAACTGGAAAGCAGAATGGGTTTTCAGTATTTACAATTTATACAACCGCAGTAATGCCGCTTCGATTAATTTTAGGCAAAATTCTGATACTGGAGTCAACGAAGCAGTACGATTATCAATTTTCGGAATTGTTCCTGCGGTAAGCTATAATTTTAAATTTTAAGCTGAATCTTTTTTAAGTAAAAACATAAATTTCATGAAAAAAGTAATTTTAGTATTCGTTATACTCACATCGATTTTCTTCTACAGCTGCGAAGATGTTGTTGATGTTGATCTCGATACTGCACCTCCAAAATTGGTAATAGAAGCTGCTATAAATTGGGAAAAAGGTACAACCGGAAAGCAGCAGACTATAAAATTAACGACAACAACCGGCTATTTTGATAATGTAATTCCAACTGTTTCCGGAGCAGTAATTTATGTTAAAAACAGCGGTGGACAGCAGTTTAATTTTAGTGAAATTCAAAAAACAGGACGTTATGTGTGTAATGATTTTGTTCCAAAAATTGACGAAGTTTATACTTTAACCGTTATTAGCAATGGTAATACTTATACGGCAGAAGAAACATTAAAATCTATAGCGCCCATTACCAGAATCGAACAGAATAATGAAGGCGGTTTTACAGGAAAAGATATCGAAATCAGATCTTATTTTAATGACCCGGCAGATGAAAATAATTTCTACTTATATAAATACCTTTATTCTAACAAAATAACTTCTAATTTTTATGTAGATGAAGATAAATTCTTTCAGGGTAACGAGTTTTTCAGTGTTTCAGATGACGAAGATTTAAAACCAGGCGACGAAATTGAAATCACTCATTTTGGCATTTCAAAACAATACTACAACTATATGAGTATTTTAGTAAGCATTGCCGGAAGCAATGTTGGCGGCCCTTTTCAATCACCTCCAGCAACCGTAAAAGGGAATATTATTAATACAACCGATAAAGCAAATTATCCGTTAGGATATTTTTCGCTTAGTGAAAAACAAACCAAAAAATTCACAATAGAATAATTTAAACCATGGAAGCCAGAATTGAAACTTTAACTGAAAAAAAACTCATAGGAAAACACATTGATATGTCGTTTATAGAAAACAAAACATTTCAATTATGGAGCAGTTTTATGCCTCATCGAAAAAACATCAAAAACAGAGTTGATGATAATTTGTATTCGCTTGAAGTGTACACACCCAATCATTTTGACAATTTTGATCCTTCTAAATCATTTCAAAAATGGGCCGCAGTCGAAGTAGAAAATCTGGAGAGTGTTCCGGCAGATATGGAAACTTTAATTGTTCCTGATGGCTTATACGCTGTTTTTCTTCATCGTGGTCCAGCTTCAGAAGCGCACAGAACCTATCATCCCATTTTTGCAGAATGGCTTCCCAATTCAAAATATACTGTTGATGACAGACCTCATTTTGCTGTAATGGATCATAAATACAAAAAAGACGATCCTGATTCTGAAGAAGAAATATGGATTCCTATAAAAAACAGAGACTGATTTTCCGGCAGTAGATTATTCTTCTTAACTTTCATCAAAAAAAGCATGTTAATCGAAACACTAAAAATACTTTTCAACAGAGATTTAAATAAACTTAAATTCGAAATTGAATCGTATGAATACGAAAATCAAATCTGGGCAGTAGAAAAAAATATTTCAAATTCCGGCGGTAACCTCTGTCTGCATTTAATTGGTAATATTAATACTTACATTGGAGCCGAAATAGGAAAAACCGGCTACATTCGAAACCGCCCTTTAGAGTTTTCTTTAAAAGACATTCCAAGAGCAGAATTAATCCAGAAAATTGAAGATACTATTTTGGTTGTAAACAATGCTTTGGATTCTTTAACCGAAGCAGATTTGACAGCCATATATCCGCAGATTGTTTTTGAAAAAGAAATGACAACCGGATTTTTCTTAGTTCATCTTGCCACACATTTGGGTTATCATTTAGGACAGATAAATTATCATAGAAGACTGTTCTAAAAAACACTTATTTAAAATGATTTTATTAACAAAAGAAATAGGAATAAAAAAAACAAACTTTTTTTGATACAAATAAAACATTAACAATATATTTGGTACAAAAAAAAACATATGAAAAAAAACTACTTCTTGTTATTATTTTGTTTTATCTTTCTATGCAGTAATGCGCAAATATCTTCAGATTCTGATCCAAGTTTCGACAACAAAGACTATTCGCCCAATATTTCCACTTTGTTTACCAAGCAATTTGCTTTACAACCAGATGGAAAATTAATCGTAGCAGGAAATTCGTGTGCTTATAAATTGTTTAATAATAAGTATGAAGTAAGTGGGAAAAATATTATGAGGTTAAATAAAGACTTATCAATTGATAATTCTTTTAATGTAGGTTCTGGATTTAGTACTGCACCTGGTGATATCGTTGTGCAGCCAAATGGTAAGATATTAGCATGTGGAGGATTTACGACATATAATGACAAAGCAGTAAAAAAAATCATAAGGTTAAATTCAGATGGCACAATTGACGATACCTTTAACCTTAACGAAGGAGGTTTTAATTCGTTTTCTGTTACAAATATCCGGTCGATAAAATTACAGCCTGATGGTAAAATGATTGTTATCGGAACTTTTTTTATTACTATTTATCAAACTTTTACCGCTCAAAATATTATGCGGCTAAATGCAGATGGAAGTGTTGATAAAACTTTTCGAACAAATTTCTCTTATGAAACATTCAAATTGGAATTACAAAATGATGGAAAAATAGTAAGAGTATATAAAAATACATTTAATCAAGAAGCAAGTTATAAAATTGACAGATTGAATCCTGATGGAAGTATTGACACTGGATTTACGGCAATTGAAGGATTCGGTAGAATTTGTTCTTCAAACACTGTTGATTATGACAACATGTACGATTGCAAGCTTGCCATACAGAGTGATGGAAAGATACTATTTGGAGGATGTTACACATCTTTTAAAAATCTTGATACAAGAGGATTAATGAGGTTTAATAGTGATGGGACTAAAGATACTTCGTTTACTTATGTTTTACCTGGACAGCCAATGGCAACCGTAAAAGATTTTGTTCTTCTTCCTAATGACAAAATATTGACCCACAAATTAGTTTATATCAATAGCGATGGGTCTACTGACAACACTGTTATTGCTAAATTAGATAAAAACACAAATTCAAGCAAAGTTTTATTAATTCCGGACAATAAAGTGATAGTTTGTACTGACAATACTATAACCCAATCAGGAACTTCAACTTACACAAATAAATTTATCAAACTAGATTTGACTACGTCTGAAATAAATTTAGAGCAGCAGCCTAGTACTTTTTATCCAGGAAATGATATTGTAGAAAAACCAAATGGTGATATTGTTGTTTTGGGATATAGTAAAAACATATCTAACATGAAATATCATGATGGAATGAAATTGTTAAACAAAAATGGAAATCTAATCTATAATCAAAAATTATATCAAAATGTTTTCACGTCAACTGTTAATGATAACAGTCAATTCAAAAAGGCAATAGTTCAGCCAGATAATAAAATTATTGTGTCTAAAATTGAATCTACTGGCGCTAATAGTTTAGTTAGATACAATGATGATTTTTCTTTGGATACATCATTTAATCAAGTTCCTATTTATGGAGCAATTTACAATTTAACGTTACTTCCAGATGGAAAAATTTTAGCTCTTTCAGGTAATGAGAATGACCCATTAATAAGACTAAACAGTGACGGATCTAAAGATGTTACATTTTCTATATCGGCTAAAGGCTTTAATAATATCTGCTATGATGCAATTGTTCAAGAAGACGGAAAAATACTTGTTGCTGGTAATTTTACCTCACTTAACGGAAAAAATGTAAATAGAATTGTGAGATTTAATATTGATGGAACACTTGATAATACATTTAAGTCTGATGAGAATTTAAGTGGATTTATCTATAAATTAGGTCTGCAGTCTAACGGAAAAATTATAATTGCAGGATCATTCGAATTTAATTCAACAATAAATAAGTCCTGCGTTTTAAAACGTTTAAATATTGATGGAACAACAGATACATCATTTACTCCATACTACTCTACAAAGGTAGGACATTTAGTGAGAGGTTTTCTAGTAGAGTCTACTAATGAAATTCTACTGTTTACTAATCTTAACAGCGCTACTGAATATCAAGCAAATGATTTTAAGCGCCTTCATGTTGATGGAGAAATTGACACTTCGTTTGATTCCGGAGAAGGATTTAATGGCAATATTACCTCAATAAAATTGCAAAAAGATGGAAAACTATTAGTGACAGGAAATTTTTCAAAATATAAAGACCTCTGGTCTAATGGAACAATTCGTTTAATAGGACATAACAATACACTAAGCACACCGGATTTTGCATTAGAAAATAAGGCAGATTCTAATTTTACATTATTTCCAAATCCAGTAAAAAATGAACTAAACATCACATCAAAAGAAAATACCTCCATAACTTCAATTCAGATTTATAATATTTTGGGTGAATCATTAGTAGATTTAAAAAATAAAAAAACATTTTCTGCTATTGATATTTCAAACTTAAATAATGGAATTTATTTTATTCGAATAAATTCCAACAAAGGAAATTCAACACATAAATTTTTAAAAAACTAAAAAATGCCCTCATGAACGAGGGCTTTTTTTATATTATAGAATAACTTCGATCTCTCAACATATGTAAATGTTTTAAAAATTAGAATTCAGAAACCTTTGTACTCTTAATTTTAATTTTTAAAACATGAAACATTTAATTGCACTTGCATTATGTCTTTTTATATTTCAGACAAAAGCACAGACTTTTAAAAATCCAAAGTCGCTGTTTGATCCATCTCCGTATGGTTTCAGCCATGCATCTTCTGTAAAAACACCCGGCGAACTGGTTTATATTTCCGGCCAAAGCGGCGGTTTAGGAAAAGAGCATACTTTAAATCCTGATTTTAGAATTCAGGTTCAAACTGCTTTGCAAAACTTAACCACAATTCTTGACAGTTATTCTTTAAAACCAGAAAACGTCATGAAAATTACGATTCTGATTGTCGATCATTCTTCAGAAAAACTAAAAATCTGGGAAGAAGAAATAAGCAAAACATGGAAAAACAAATCATTTCCAGCCAGCACACTGATTCCGGTTCCAAAATTAGCACTTGACGGAATGTTAATTGAAGTTGATGCCGTTGCTTTTAAGTCTTTAAACTAAATAGATTTAGGGCAAAGTCCATAACTTTTGTACCTTTGGGACACATTCTAAAATTGAAATCTAAATGTCTTCACACCATATTGTACGCGATGATCAAGAACCAGCTTTAATTATTGCAAATGGCGCTGCCTGTAATCCGGAACTTTTAGGACAGTTATTAGAATGGTCTCCGCTGGTTGTTGTTCTTGATTCTGCTATTGAAAGAGTAATCGAATTAGGAATTAAAGTTGATGTGCTTTTAGGCGATTTTGACCGCGGTTTTGATCCCGAAATTTACAAAACTTCACAATATCCTATCGAAATTGTACATACTCCGGATCAGGATAAAACCGATCTTGAAAAAGCTTTTGATTATCTCATTGAAAGAAAAATTCCAGCCGTAAACGTAGTCTGGGCAACCGGAAAACGTGCAGATCATACCATTACAAATCTTACCAATATTGTTCGTTATCGCAATTTAATTAAAATCGTAATTCTGGACGACCACTCAAAAATATTTCTGATGCCAAACAAATTCGAAAAATGGTATACCGCCAATACTCCTATTTCATTGATTCCGATTGGTGTTGTAAATGGTATTTTTTCGACGAACTTAAAATATCCTTTAAACAATGATACTTTAACAATGGGATACAGAACCGGAAGCAGTAATTCTGTTTTAGAAGACGGTCTCGTAACGATTTCTCATTCTAATGGAGATTTGCTTTTAATGGAATGTTTTGATTAAAGAACAGTAATAATTAAAATATGTGTCGTTTTTATGGAATTTTTATTCCCAAAAAAGGAATATGTATCTTTGAAACGAAATAAATGAAAATGACAACAAACGACAATTCCGAAAAAAATAATTTGCATCCACGAAATCTTCACCGTTCACGTTACGATTTTGAACTTCTAATTTCGAATTGTCCGGAGTTAAAACAATATGTTTCAATCAATAAACATCAAATCGAAACCATTGATTTTAGTAATCCCGGTGCAGTAAAAACTTTAAACAAAGCTTTACTAAAAACATATTACAACATTGATTTCTGGAATATCCCTGCAAATTATCTCTGCCCTCCTATTCCGGGGCGAGCAGATTATATTCATTACATTGCTGATTTATTAACAGAAACCAATAACAATCAGCTTCCTGACGGAAATTCGGTTTTAGGATTAGATATAGGAACAGGTGCAAATTTAATTTATCCAATTTTAGGAAATTCAATTTACAAATGGGCTTTTGTTGCTACAGATATCGACAAAAAAGCAATTGAAAACTGCAGTAAAATAATCGAATCAAATCCGCGGTTAATTGATGGTATTAGTTTACAGCAGCAAACAGAACCCCGTTTTATTTTCAAAAACATAATAACTCCTGAGGATCGTTTTACATTTACGATGTGCAATCCGCCTTTTCATGCTTCGGCAGAAGAAGCAAACAAAAGTGCATCACGAAAAGTATCAAACTTAAATCCGAGAGAAAAAAGAAACACAAATCCTGTTCTTAACTTTGGCGGTCAAAATGCCGAATTATGGTGCAAAGGCGGAGAAATTGCCTTTATTACCCAAATGATTTACGAAAGTGCCAAATATGCTTCGCAGTGTTTATGGTTCACTACTTTGGTTTCTAAAAAAGAAAATCTTTCAGCTATTTACAAAACTTTAAAAAAGGTAAATGCCGTTTCTGTAAAAACAATTGAAATGTCGCAGGGACAAAAAAACAGCCGTATTGTGGCGTGGAGTTTCTTAAATCATGCATTACAAAAAAAATGGATTTTAGACAGCCAAAATAAAACCTCTGAAAAAAACTTGGAAAGCTATAATAATGATTTAAAAATTGCTGAAAAAGACATAGAAAATGGCGATTTTTATTCTCATGAAGAAATGAAGAATAAAATTAATCAGTGGAAAAACAAATAATTGTTTACAAAAAACAAAAACTTAAAAATCTCATTTCCAATACAAAACCTTGATTTTATAATTTGCTTTTGCTAAATTTATTTAAACAATTAAATATCAAGGAAATGGCAGAATATATTGGTTATCTCGCATCTGTTTTTATTGTTGGAGGTTTTATGCTTAAAAACCTCAGAACAATTCGGTTTATTAATATGTTTGGCTGTATTTGTTTTGTTATTTACGGCATCTTTATAAATAATTATCACGATTTTAACCAATGGCTTTGGCCTGTCATTATTCCAAATGCAATTCTGGCGTTGGTTCAGGTTTATTTTTTGATATCCAAAAAAGAATAAATCTTAAAATTATGATACTTTAAAACAAAATTCTGATACATTTTTCGCTTACGATAATGGTAACTTTAAGTTCAAAATTGAATTTTATTACCATGTTAAAACTTTATTCTCGTCTGGCAATAGTACTATTTTTAGTTACAAGCTGTGCTTCTACCAAAAAAGCAAAATTTGAAGATTATGTTTTTAAAACCCGAAATGAAGAACAAAAATACCAAAGTGCTTATAACAAAGCATTAAAACTCTGGGATGTTCCTTATACAGAAGAAGATGTAAAAACGAGCTTTGGGACTGCACATGTAATTTTGGCGGGACCAAAAAACGGAAAAAATTTAGTACTGCTCCACGGTATGGATGCCAGTTCTACTATGTGGTATCCAAACATAAAAGCTTTGGCAAAAAATCATCGTATTTATGCCATCGATTTTATAATGGAACCTAACAAATCAAATTTAACGGCCAAACCACTTTCATCAGAAGATATTTTAGTTTTTTATAATGAAGTTTTCAATTATTATAAATTAAAGAAATTCGATATTGTGGGCGCATCAAGAGGCGGCTGGATTGCAACATTATTAGCCACACAAAAGCCAAATTCAATTGATAAAATTGTTTTATTGAGTCCGGCGCAAACATTTAAATTTATAGACAAAGTTGGCAAAACAACTTCGGCATTAATGCTGAAACTTTTTCCAAGCGAACATAAATTTGGCAAAACACTTTCGACATTTTCCACTCATCCCGAAAAAATAAGTCATGTGTACAAAAGACAGTTTTATTTAGCCAATAAATATGCAAAATCAAATTCAAGCATGCTTAAAATGCATCCGTTTTCAGACAAAGAATTACAATCAATTCAAAATCCTGTTTTGGTTTTAATTGGCGATAAAGACGTTATTAATTCTGAAGAAAGTTTAGAACGGGCGCAAAAACATTTAAAAAACAGTAAAACAAAAATCGTAAAAGATGCCGGTCATTTTTTAACAATCGATCAGTCAAAAATTACCAATGATGCGGTTATTAATTTTTTAGATTAGCATACAAACTTTGTATCTTTACAATCCTAATTTTCATCAGCAACAAATGGGTTTTCAAGTAACTTCAGAATATAGTCCAAAAGGAGATCAGCCTCAAGCCATACAAAAACTGGCTCAAGGTGTAGTCGACGGAGAAAAATATCAAACTTTATTAGGAGTTACAGGATCCGGTAAAACTTTTACTGTAGCTAATGTTATTCAGGAAGTACAGCGTCCGACTTTAGTTTTGGCACACAACAAAACTTTGGCTGCACAGTTGTATTCAGAATTCAAACAATTTTTCCCTAACAATGCAGTTGAATACTTCGTATCCTACTACGACTATTATCAGCCGGAAGCTTTTATGCCCGTAACAGGCGTTTTTATTGAAAAAGATTTATCTATCAATGAAGAGCTCGAAAAAATGCGTTTAAGCACCACTTCTTCGCTTCTTTCAGGCCGTCGCGACGTTTTGGTTGTGGCATCGGTTTCATGCTTGTATGGTATTGGAAACCCTGTTGAATTTAAAAAGAATGTCATCGAAATTACCAGAGATCAGGTTATTTCGAGAACAAAACTATTACATAGTCTGGTGCAGAGTTTATATGCCAGAACTGAAGCTGATTTTAATCCCGGGACTTTTAGAATTAAAGGCGACACGGTTGAAATATATCCAAGTTATGCAGATGATGCGTACAGAGTACACTTTTTTGGCGACGAAATCGAAGAAATAGAATCTTTTGATGCCAAGACCTCACAAGTCATTGAAAAATTTAAAAGACTAACTATTTATCCTGCCAATATGTTCGTGACTTCTCCGGAAGTGCTGCAAGGCGCTATTTGGGAAATCCAGCAGGATTTAGTAAAACAAGTAGATTATTTTAAAGAAATAGGAAAACATCTCGAAGCAAAACGTCTGGAAGAAAGAACCAATTTTGATTTAGAAATGATCCGTGAATTAGGATACTGCTCCGGAATTGAAAATTATTCGCGTTATCTTGACGGAAGACAAGCCGGAACAAGACCTTTCTGTCTTTTAGATTATTTTCCAAGTGATTATTTAATGGTTGTAGACGAAAGTCACGTAACCGTTTCTCAGGTTCACGCCATGTATGGCGGCGACAGAAGCCGTAAAGAAAACCTGGTTGAATATGGTTTCCGTCTGCCTGCTGCAATGGATAACCGCCCTTTAAAATTCGAAGAATTTGAAGCGCTCCAAAATCAGGTAATATATGTTTCTGCAACTCCTGCCGATTATGAATTACAAAAATCAGATGGTATTTATGTTGAACAGATTATTCGTCCTACAGGATTACTAGATCCAGTTATTGAAGTACGTCCGAGTTTAAATCAGATTGATGATTTAATTGAAGAAATTCAGGTTCGATGCGAATTAGACGAAAGAGTTTTGGTTACCACTTTAACCAAAAGAATGGCCGAAGAATTAGCTAAATACCTTACCAAAGTCAGTATTCGATGCCGTTACATACATTCTGAAGTGGATACGTTAGAACGTATTGAAATTATGCAGGATTTACGAAAAGGTATTTTTGATGTTTTAATTGGGGTTAACTTACTTCGTGAAGGTCTGGATTTACCAGAAGTTTCTCTTGTAGCTATTTTAGATGCTGATAAAGAAGGTTTCTTAAGAAATCATCGTTCGCTAACGCAGACTATTGGGCGTGCAGCGAGAAACTTAAACGGAAAAGCCATTATGTATGCCGATAAAATAACGGCCAGCATGCAGAGAACAATTGACGAAACCAATTACCGCAGAACAAAACAGATTAACTTTAACGTAGAAAATAATATAACACCTCAGGCATTAAACAAAAAAATAGAAAGTGCCTTTACCAAAAATCCTTTGGTAGAATACGAATTAGGACATACTTTACCTGTCGCTGCAGAACCGGAAACGGCTTATATGTCTAAAGCCGATTTAGAAAAACTAATTCGCGAAAAACGAAAATCTATGGAAAAAGCAGCAAAAGAATTAGATTTTATGCAGGCTGCCAAACTTCGTGACGATATCAAAAAATTACAAGAACAGCTTCCTTAAAAACCTTATTCTAAAAAAGTTAAAACACAAAAAAAGAAATTCATTTTTTAAAAATTAACCAATCTAATCTTTTTAAAATTTATTAGATTTATCAAAATTTTTAAATTCTAAAATGAGATATTATTTACTGTTTTTTGGTTTTTTATTATTTAATGGTTTTACAATTGCGCAAACTGACAGAAATAATTTTTGGAATGAAGAAATAGAAAATTCATCTGATATTATAAAACCACATACGCTCTCGACGCATCCTTTTGGAATTTATATTTCAAGATTAAATCACAATTTTAACGTTCGTTCGACAGATAAATACTCATTTTCATTTGAAGTTTCAAGCGGGAATGTTGTGCTTCCTTATGTAAAATCATACGAACTCACTGATCCAGATGATCGCGAAAGATCTAAAAATCAGCCTTGGCATACCCGCGAATATTCATTTGATTTAAGCAAAGTTCCATCTAAGATAAAAGAATTTGAGGCTGATGGCGTTATCAGGTCATATCGCTTCGATTTTACGCTTCCCATAACCGTAAATCATGAAATTAACTTTAGTCTTCGGGTTAATTCACTCGACAGAGGAAAATATCCATATTCTGTTTTCACTTCAGATGAATCAATCGAATGGTTTCATCGCAACATTGCCGGCGGAAATGATCCTTTTTCAAGATACCATTACGGCATTAATAAAGCCGGAATATTATATAAAGATGAAAATGACAAAGTGCTGAAAATGGATAATAACAATTTTACCATTCCGGGAATTGATATTAATTATACTTTTTATCCAAAATTAGAAATGAATGAAAAACATCATATCTATTTAAATTTTGGAGCTCAGCTTGGCGTTAATACTTCAAAATACAATCCCGCTGCCGATTTTGGGATTTCATCTTCTATCCTCAAAAAAATGATCATTATGGATAAAAATATTTTAAGTTTTGGTTTAAGTGCAGGTGTTTTACGTCAGCATATTTTTGAATACGGCGACGGGGTAAACCTCAGTAATCAGGATTTTTTATGCAGTTTTGAAGGTCTTATTAATTACAAAGTTAAACTTAGAAACCATAATCGTATTTCATACGGCATAAACTATAATTTCCAGAATTCTTATAATAAGAAAAAAGATATGGATTATATCGTTTTAACCGGAGAACGGATAAATACACACTGGCAGAAAACAATATCTCACTTATATGAAGATTTAGAAGGATGGAGCGCAATTTGTACTTATTCTACGAAGCGATTTTCTTATTTTGTGTATCTTCGGGAAGATTTAAATTTAGATAATGCACCAGATTTACAAACCGGCATTGGAGTAAAAATGTCAATTAAAAAGAGTTAGAATTCTATTTTTTCAAACAATACAAAATAAGCGAATTACCATGAAACTGATTTTAAGAGAATACAATCTTGAACTAAAACATACTTTTACGATTTCCAGAGAATCTATAGATTTTCAGCCTTCACTAATTGTCGAACTTCAAAGTGAGGGTTTTTCAGGATTTGGAGAAGCAACTTCAAACCCCTATTATCATATTACAGTGCCTATGATGATTCAGGATTTAGAAAAAATCAGAAACATTATTGAAAATACAGAAAACGAAACTCCTGAAATATTCTGGGCAAAAATGCATCCGTATTTAAAAGATGATATGTTTGCGCTTTGCGCATTAGACCTGGCTTACAATGACTTATATGCTCGCAAAAAAGGCAAAAAATTATATGAATTATGGAACTATACTACCGAAAGAAATCCAATGACGGATTACACAATTGGGATTGCTTCTATAGAAAAAATGGTTTCAAAAATGCAGGAACTTCCATGGCCTATTTATAAAATTAAATTAGGAACCAAAGAGGATATTGCCATCGTAAAAGAACTTAGAAAACATACTGATGCCATTTTTAGAATCGACGCGAATTGTGGCTGGACAGTTGAAGAAACAATTAATAATGCTGTCGAGCTAAAAAAACTGGGCGTAGAATTTTTAGAACAGCCTATGAAAGCAGATAATTGGGAAGGTCATAAAGAAGTTTTTAAACATTCTGTTCTTCCTGTTATTGCAGATGAAAGCTGTATTATAGAAGAAGATGTTGCAAAATGTTTTAATCATTTTCATGGCGTAAACGTAAAACTGGTAAAATGCGGCGGACTTACTCCGGGAAAACGCATGATTGAAGAAGCTAAAAAACTGGGCTTAAAAACCATGGTAGGCTGTATGACTGAATCTACGGTGGGAATTTCTGCTATTGCGCATTTACTTCCTCAACTGGATTATGTCGATATGGACGGAGCTTTGTTATTAGCTAATGATATTGCTACTGGAGTAACGATAAAAGATGGCGTGATAAGTTATTCTGATTTAAACGGAACCGGCGTTACACTTTTGTAAAATGATAGTCAATAAATTCCCCGATCGAAGTATTGAAATTGACCAGGAACAGTTTTTGTATTTTGGCGGCACGGCTTATCTTGGACTGCCAACAAATACAGAATTTCAGAATTTGGTCGTTCAGAATATTTTAAAATGGGGAACAACTTACGGAAGTTCGCGGACTGCCAACATAAAATTGAGCGCTTATGATGCCGGCGAAAAATTTCTGGCTTCGCATATTGGCGCAGAAAATGCTGTTACGGTTTCATCTGGAATGCTGGCTGGAAAACTGGTTTTAGAAAAAATAAAAGCACATACAGATTCTTTTTTTCATTTAAACGAAATCCATTCTGCTATTACAACTCAAAACAGTCTTCCTGTTTTTGTAGATAACAAATTAAATGATCGTTTACTAGATTCAAAATCTAAAAGAATAACGATTTTAACCGACGGCGTTCCTTCATTTCACACAAAATTGGTTGATTTATCGTTTTTAGAACAAATTTCTAAATCGAAAGAAATCACTTTAATTGTTGATGAATCGCATTCTTTTGGAATATTAGGCGAAAATGGCGCTGGAATTTATTCTTCAATTTCGTTTCCAGTTAAAAGAAAAATCATGGTATCTTCATTAGGAAAAGCTTTTGGTTTAACCGGCGGTGTTATTGCAGGAGATGCACAATTTATCAGTGAAATAAAAGAACTCGAAACATTTACAAGTGCTGCCGGAATGAATCCTGCTTTTGTGCAGACAATTTCTGATGCTTCGGAAATTTATATAAAGCAGCACAAGAAGCTTTTAGAAAATCTAAGTTATATTGATTCTATTTTAATTAAAAATGACAATGTAAAATTTGACAAAACCTATCCTCTGATTTATTTATTATCTCAAAAATTAGTCGAAAAATTAAAATCTGAAAAGATTATTATTGCCAGCTTTAAATATACTCCCGAAGCCGAACCTTTAAACAGAATTGTAATTACGGCAAATCATCTAAAAGAAGATTTAGATAAACTGATTAAAGTCGTTAATGAATTTAATTCGCAGATTTAATCATTTTAAAAACTACCTTTGCAGAAGAATAGATTTTAGGAACTCGAAACCTGAAACAAAAAAACTTGAAACAAATACTATGACAAATAACGATATACTTAAAAAACTTCGCGTGGCATTAATGCTCCGTGACGACCAAATAGTTGAAATTTTAGAATTGGTAGATTTTAGAATTTCAAAATCAGAATTGGGTGCTTTTTTTAGAGCCGAAGATCATCCAAATTATATGGAATGCGGCGATCAGGTTTTAAGAAATTTTCTAAATGGATTGGTAATTCATTTAAGAGGAACGAAAGAAAACCCGAAAAACCCAAATGAAGTTTTAGCAAAACATAAAGCTGAAATCCCGAAGAAAGAAAACTCTAAAGATCGACCAGAATTTAAGGCCGCTCCAAAAGATTCTGAAAGAGCAAGAGGCGATAAAAGTCCATCAAAATCAGGATCATCAGCTGGAAAACCTAAAAAGAAAACATTCCCAAAAGGAAACGGAAAACCATCTGTTGTTGAAAAAGTCGTTTTTAAAAACGGCAATAAGAAAAAATCTTAATTTGGTGATTTAACCGCAAAGCACGCAAAGATTTTTTATCTGTAAGATAGAATATAAACGCAAAGTTCGCAAAGCTTTATCTATATAGCTTTGCGAACTTTGCGTTTATAAGCGTATGCTGAGTAAAAAATCTTTGCGTGCTTTGCGGTTAAAAAACTAAATCTTATTTTCCTCAATCTTATCAAAAAAAGCATCCTTATATGCAGCTCCAATTGGCAGTTCTTTTCCATTTACAAAAACTGAGAAATTATCCGTTGATTCAATATGCTTTAAAGAAACTACATACGATTTTTGTGTCTGAATAAAATCCGCTGAAGGCAATGATTCTATGACATTTTTTAATGACGAATGTGTTATAATCTGCTGCTTAGAAGTGTGAACGCAAACATAATTCTGCAGACTTTCTACATACAAAATTTCATTTAAAAATACTTTTTGAAATTTATTCTTTCCGTCTGTTTTTATAAAAATAAAATCAGGTGAATTTTGAGCAGTAACCGTTTCAGACTTTGGTTCAGAATTCAATTTTGAAACTGCCTGATAAAATCGTTCAAACGAAATGGGTTTTAATAAATAATCAACGGCATTTAATTCAAATCCTTCCAAAGCAAAATCTGGATAAGCGGTTGTAAAAATGACTTTTATATTTTTCGAAATAATTTTTGAAAGCTGTAAACCAGTTAATTGAGGCATTTGAATATCGAGAAAAATAACATCAACAGCTTGCGTGTTTAAAAATTCCAGCGCTTTTAAAGAATCATTAAAAACACCCGTTTTTTCAAGAAAATTCACTTTCCCAATATAGTTCTCCAGTATTCTTGTTGCTGGCGGTTCGTCGTCGACAATGATACATTTATAAGGCATACATTATTTCTTTAGTGGTATTTTTAAGTATGTTTTAAAGATATTATTTTCTTCTGTTTTTTCAAGAACAAATTGATCTTTATAGGCGTATTCTAATCTTTTCGTGAGGTTATCAAAGCCAATTCCCGTCGAAGAATAATTTTCGCCATCCAAACAATAATTAAAGGTCGAAATCTCCAGAAAATTTTCGTTTACACGAATAGAAATCACGGCTTTTTTAGTTTTATCGTTCAATTTTCCATGTTTAAAAACGTTTTCAACAAAATGAACCAAAGCCGAAGAAATGATTTTTTCATTTGAATAATTTCCTTCAATTGTAAAATCTAAAAACAATTGATTTTCAAATCTCTTCTTCTGTAAATGAATATAATTTTGAATGAACTGAATTTCTTTCGAAAGTATCGCTTCATCTTTGTCTGTTTCTGTAATCACATAACGAAGTAAATCAGAAAGAATCAAAATATCTTCGGCCATTTTATCATCTTTCAAAATCAGCTGGCTGTAAAAAGAATTCAACGTATTAAACAAAAAATGCGGACTCACCTGCGCTTTAAGCATCTGAAATTCTGCTTTCTTATTCTCCAAAAGCAATTCCTGATTGTGGCGTTGTGTCGTTTGAAACTGCCAAGATAAAAAAGTCAAAGTGCTTAAAATCACAGCCGGCAATCCGAAGAAAAAGTTATCTTTTATATAATATGTAATATCTCTTGCTTCTTCGTAATAGTTATGCATACCAGTAATATTATACATAACAACTTCTTCTAAAAAATAACGAGATGCCGTAAAAAGCAATAAAGAAACCGGAATTGTAAGTATATAAAAAAGTATTTTTCTTCTGTTAAAAAACAATTTACAAAAGACGTAGAAATTAAGAATATAAACACTAAACACTGCTAACATATAGGTTAATGAAAACCCGTAATATACTGCCTTCATTCCGATTTCTATTTTTCTCTCATTAAGTGCAATATCCCACAAAATGTATGTTAGGAATAATAAAAAGAAAAATACAATATGATAGTAAAAAGGGATTCTTGATTTCATAGTTTTCGATAATTAACTCAAAAATACAATTAAGCCTTAAATAGAAAATGATATTTATTTAAAAACAGATTTTTTAGTGATGAACTATCAAAAACGTTATACGAAAATTATTGGACTATAAATTTAATGTGTTCATAAAATGAAAACCTATGTTCATCAAAAACAAACATTTGAGATAAAAAGACAGCATAGATTTGTCATGAATTTAAAAACAAACCATCATGCAAAAAATCATTTTATTACTAGCTCTTATTACTTTTAGTATTACTTCAGCTCAAACTAAGAAAAAGCAAATTCTGTTAATTGGAACTTTTCATTACGCCAATCCTGGTCTTGATGTTGCTCAACTAAACAATTTCAATATCATGTCTGAAAAGAGTCAAAAGGAACTCGAAATAATGAGTGAAAAAATCAAAAAATTTGGCCCCGATAAAATATTTGTTGAATGGGAATTTAAAAAACAAGCCGAGTTAGATCAATTTTATAATAAAAATACCGACAGTCTTTTTAAAAATAATAAAAGCGAAATAACACAGCTGGCACTTCGCACTGCTAAAAAGCTGAATCATAAAAAATTATACGGAATGAACCTTTATACTCGCTTTCCATATGATAGCTTAATGATGAGTATGGAAAAAGCAAACCAAAAGGATTTAATCGCAAAAAATAAGGCGATTACAGAAAATTTCGAAAAACAACATAACGAAAAAATCAGAAAAAGTTCTTTACAAGAAATGATGTTATATTATAATACAAAACAAGCCGAAAATGAAAACCTTCAATGGTATTTGGAAGTAGCAAACAGAGCTGGAAATCCAGATGATTTTACAGGACCATCTTTAGTATCTAACTGGTACAAAAGAAATTTATACATGTATTCTATTATTCAGAAACTAACTGAAAGCACTGATAATAAAATAATGATCTTAGTAGGGGCCGGTCATGCTGCATTAATTAGAGAATATATCACACACGACCCAACATTTGAACTTGTAGAATTGTCGACTGTTTTGAAATAGCGCTGCGAATAATTTAACCACAAAGAACGCAAGAATTACGTAAAGTTCGCAAAGCTATTTAAGACATAGCTTTGCTAACTTTGCGTTTATAATATGCTGAAATAAAAAACCTTGCGTGCTTTGCGGTTTAAAAAAAAAAATCCACTCCGTAACGGAATGGATTTTCTATATAATTTGATTTCTTATTTAATTAAGAAAGAGCAGCTTTAACTTGGTCAGCAGCTTCTTGGAATTGAACAGCTGATAAGATTGGCATACCAGAATTATCGATTAATTCTTTTGCAATTTCAGCGTTTGTTCCTTGTAAACGTACAATGATTGGCACATTGATAGCGTCACCCATGTTTTTGTAAGCATCAACAACACCTTGAGCAACACGGTCACAACGAACGATACCACCAAAGATATTAATTAAGATAGCTTTTACGTTTGGATCTTTTAAGATAATTCTGAAAGCTGTTTCAACACGTTTAGCATCAGCAGTTCCACCAACGTCAAGGAAGTTAGCAGGCTCAAAACCAGCGTATTTAATTAAGTCCATAGTTGCCATTGCAAGACCAGCTCCGTTTACCATACATCCTACAGTACCGTCAAGGTCAACATAGTTAAGACCAACTTCTTTAGCTTCAACTTCGATTGGATTCTCCTCACGGATATCTCTCATTTCAGCATATTTAGGTTGTCTGTATAAAGCGTTATCGTCGATATTTACTTTAGCATCTACAGCTAAGATTTTGTTATCAGAAGTTTTAAGAACTGGGTTGATTTCAAACATAGAAGCATCAGAACCAATGTAAGCATTGTATAATGCATCGATGAATTTAATCATTTCTTTGAAAGCATTTCCAGAAAGACCTAAATTGAAAGCAATTCTTCTAGCCTGGAAACCTTGTAATCCTACAGCAGGATCAATTTCTTCAGTAAAGATTAAGTGTGGTGTGTGCTCAGCAACTTCTTCAATATCCATTCCACCTTCAGTAGAATACATAATCATGTTGCGTCCTGTACCTCTATTCAATAAAACAGAAACATAAAACTCAGAAGTTTCGCTTTCTCCAGGATAGTAAACATCTTCAGCCACCAATACTTTGTTAACTTTTTTACCTTCAGGCGGAGTCTGAGGTGTAATTAACTGCATTCCGATGATTTGTTCTGCTAACTCTTCAACTTGTTGTAAGTTTTTTGCCAGTTTAACTCCACCACCTTTTCCACGACCACCTGCGTGAATTTGTGCTTTAATTACATGCCATCCTGTTCCTGTTTCGGCAGTTAATTGTTTTGCAGCAGCCACAGCTTCAACTGCATTGTTAGCCACGATTCCGCGTTGTACGCGTACTCCGTAACTCGCTAAAATTTCTTTTCCTTGATATTCGTGTATGTTCATAATATAGAATTTGTCTGGTTCTGAATTTATTTCAGAATAAAAGTGCGACAAAAGTAACAAAATACAACTTAATAGTAAAATCTTTTTCAATTAAATAATGTTACATATAGGTATTAGCCGTTGAATATTTTTCAACGCAAACAAATCGTTAACGAAACAATTTGTTAATGTTAACACAAATCGATAAAAACGTTTGATATTTAACAAATAATTCATAGGTTTTATAAGCCTTACGACGATTTTTCTTAATATATTTTATTCTCAATTATGATTTTGATAATTCGCAATGCTTTATATAATAATATTATCATTTAAGAACCCTTTTTCTAATATTACTATAAAAATGAAAGCGAATAGATAATTTCACTACATTATGTTTAACGAAATCCGTATTTTTGTAAAAAAAATATCAAGAATGAGAGTTAAAGAACAAGGGCTTTATCTGCCTGAATTTGAACACGACAATTGTGGTGCAGGATTTATTTGTAATTTGAATGGTATTAAGTCAAATGATATTATTCATAAAGCATTAGACATCTTAATTAAATTGGAACATCGTGGTGCCGTAAGTTCTGATGGAAGAACTGGTGACGGAGCCGGAATTTTATTCGACATTCCTCATGATTTTTTTAAGAAAGTCTGCGACTTTGAAATCCCTGAAGCGCGTGAGTATGCAGTAGGAATGGTTTTTTTACCAAAAAGCAAAAACCAGGTTTCTTTTTGTATTAATGCATTTGAGGCAACAATTAAAGATCAGAACTTAAAAGTTTTAGGTTGGAGAGATGTGCCGGTTGAAGTTGAAAATTTAGGTGAAATCGCCGCAGAAAAAGAACCAACTGTTAAACAGGTTTTCGTTTCTAAAAACGGACAGGATTTAACTGAACAAGAATTTAATGCAAAACTTTTTGCAGCTAGAAAAATTGCAGAACATGCCGTAAGAGGATCTAAAACTTCTGAAAGCCACATGTTTTATTTTACTAGTTTATCGACAACTACTATAATATATAAAGGTCTATTGATGCCGGAAGACATCAGCCGTTATTATATAGATTTAAAAGATCCGGACCTGGTAACTCGTCTTGCACTTGTACACCAGCGTTTCTCTACAAATACATTCCCATCTTGGGACTTAGCTCAGCCATTTAGATATATGTGTCATAATGGTGAGATCAACACACTTCGTGGAAACGTGAGCCGTATGCGTGCTCGTGAAGAGCTTATGCAAAGCAAAGTTTTTGGCGATGATATCAAAAAATTATTCCCAATTATCTTAGAAGGAAAATCTGATTCTGCTTCTATGGATATGGTGGTTGAACTTTTATTAATGACTGGACGTTCTCTTCCAGAAGCCATGATGATGGTTGTTCCTGAAGCTTGGGAAAAACACCAAACCATGTCTGAAGAAAAAAGAGCTTTCTATGAATACAACGCTTGTATCATGGAGCCTTGGGATGGTCCTGCTTCTATTCCGTTTACAGATGGTAACGTAATTGGAGCTTTACTAGACAGAAATGGTCTTCGTCCATCTCGTTATACTTTAACAAAAAGCGGATTCGTAATTATGTCATCTGAAATTGGTGTTCTTGACATCGATCCGGAAGATGTAATCCAGCATGGTCGTCTAGAGCCAGGAAAAATGTTCTTGGTTGATATGAATGAAGGTCGTATCATCGAAGACGAAGAAGTTAAAAAAGCGATAGTTACAAAACGTCCTTATAAAGAATGGGTTGACGCTAATTTATTGCCTTTAGCTAAAGTTCCTTACACGAACAACCCTACTCCTGTTGAAAAATTAGATTTCTTAACAAGACAGCGTTTATTTGGTTACACGATTGAAGATTTAAAAACAATCATCAACCCAATGGGAAGCGACGGAGCTGAAGCAATTAGCTCTATGGGTAACGATACACCTTTGGCAGTTTTATCAGACCAGCCACAGTTGTTGTACAATTACTTTAAACAATTATTTGCTCAGGTTACTAACCCGCCGTTGGATGGTATTCGTGAAGAAATCATTACCGATATCAGTTTAGCAATTGGTGGAGATTTCAATATTTTCGAAATTGAATCAAAACAATGTAAAAAATTAAAAATCCAAAATCCGGTTGTTTCAAATGAGGATTTGGATAAAATTAGAAATATAGATCACCCAGATTTCAAATCGGCTACGATTTCTACTTTATATAAAATAGAAAAAGGAGTTAATGGTTTAGAGCGTGCTCTTGAAAAATGTGTTCAGGCAACTTTTAAAGCAGTTGAAGAAGGATGCAACATCATTATCTTATCTGATAGAGGTGTAAGCGAACAAATGGCTCCAATCCCAATGTTATTGGCTTGTTCTTACATTCACCATTCATTAAACATTTTACAGGTTCGTTCAAAATTCGGAATCATTATCGAATCTGCTGAACCACGCGAACCGCATCATTTTGCTTTATTGTTCGGATACGGCGCAAGTGCGATCAACCCTTACATGGTAAACGAAATCATTCACGATCAGGTTGAAAAAGGTTTCATTACAAAAGTAAAAGCAGATTATGCTGTTGTAAACTATAACAAAGCGATTGCAAAAGGAATTGTAAAAATCATGAACAAAATTGGTATCTCTACTTTACATTCATATAGAGCTGCTCAGATTTTCGAGATTTTAGGATTAAACAAAACATTTACATCTAAATATTTCCCTTACACTCCATCAAGAATTGAAGGAATTGGTTTAATGGAAGTAGAAAAAGAAGTGAAGAAACGTTTCCAAAAAGCTTTCCCAAATTCAAAAATTGCAAACTTGCTTTCTCTTGAAATTGGAGGTATTTACAGATGGAGACGCGGCGGTGAAAAACACATGTTTAACCCAACTACGATTTCTAAATTACAGCAGGCAGTTCGTTTAAACAGCCCAGAAAGCTATAAAGAATATGCAAATGCTGTAAACGAGCAAAGCTCAAACTTAATGACAATTAGAGGTTTATTTGAATTCAATAATTTAGATCCAATTTCTATTGACGAAGTAGAACCATGGACAGAAATCGTGAAGAAATTCAAAACCGGAGCGATGTCTTACGGATCTATTTCGAGAGAAGCGCACGAGAACTTAGCGATTGCAATGAACAGAATTGGTGGAAAAAGTAACTCTGGAGAAGGTGGAGAAGATCCAAAACGTTTCCAGAAAGAAATTAACGGAGATTCTAGAAACTCTGCAATTAAACAAGTTGCTTCTGGACGTTTCGGAGTTTCGATAAACTATTTGACAAACGCAAGAGAAATCCAAATCAAAATGGCTCAGGGAGCGAAACCGGGAGAAGGTGGTCAGTTACCTGGAGAAAAAGTAGTGCCTTGGATTGCTGAAACTAGAAACTCTACGCCTTATGTAGGTTTAATTTCGCCTCCGCCTCACCACGATATCTACTCTATTGAGGATTTATCTCAGTTGATTTATGATTTGAAAAATGCAAACCGTGAAGCTCGTATCAACGTAAAACTAGTTTCTGAAGTTGGAGTTGGAACTATCGCTGCCGGTGTTGCAAAAGCAAAAGCAGACGTTATCTTAATCTCTGGTTATGATGGAGGAACTGGTGCTGCACCATTAACTTCATTACAACACACAGGTATTCCATGGGAACTTGGTTTAGCAGAAGCACAACAAACTTTAATCCTGAACGACTTAAGAAGCCGTGTAGTTTTAGAGTGTGACGGACAGTTAAAAACAGGACGTGACGTTGCGATAGCAGCTTTATTAGGTGCAGAAGAATTCGGATTTGCTACGGCTCCGCTTGTAGCTTCTGGATGTATCATGATGAGAGCTTGTCACCTAAATACTTGTCCGGTTGGTATTGCAACTCAGGATCCAGAATTGAGAAAAAATTTCAAAGGAACTCCAGAGCACGTAATCAACTTCATGTATTTTATTGCAGAGGAGTTAAGAGAAATCATGGCTCAGTTAGGTTTCAGAACATTAAAAGAAATGGTAGGTCAGTCTCAAAAATTAAACGTAGACAAAGCGATCAAACATTATAAAGCTAATGGTTTAGATTTATCAACTATTCTATACAAACCGGAAAAAGCGAAAACGGTTCCAAATCACAATACAACAACTCAGGATCACGCTCTTGAAAACGTATTGGATTTCGACATCATCAAAGAAGCAATTCCTTCTATTTATAGAAAAGAGAAAACGAGAGTTACCTTCAAAATTAAAAATACAGACCGTTCTGTAGGTGCGATTTTGAGTAACGAAATCTCAAAAATTTATGGCGCACAAGGATTACCAGATGACACTATTTTAGTTGATTTTGAAGGTTCTGCCGGACAAAGTTTTGGTGCATTTGCAACAAACGGATTGTCATTTAAAATTCACGGAAACTGTAATGATTACTTAGGAAAAGGTCTTTCTGGAGGAAAACTAATTGTAAAAGTACCTCCTACTGCGACTTTCAAACCCGAAGACAACATCATTATCGGGAACGTTGCCCTTTACGGAGCTATTACCGGAGAGGCTTATATTAATGGTATCGCAGGAGAGCGTTTCTGTGTGAGAAACTCTGGAGCAACAGCAGTTGTAGAAGGAATTGGAGATCACGGATGCGAGTACATGACGGGTGGTACAGTTG
This sequence comes from Flavobacterium ginsengiterrae, assembly GCF_039539785.1. NCBI lineage: Bacteria > Pseudomonadati > Bacteroidota > Flavobacteriia > Flavobacteriales > Flavobacteriaceae > Flavobacterium > Flavobacterium ginsengiterrae. Next base: position 878,775 of record NZ_BAABDU010000004.1, read on the forward strand.
TAGTTTTAGGAAAAACTGGAAGAAACTTCGCTGCTGGTATGAGCGGTGGTGTAGCTTACATTTACGATCCAAACAAAAAATTCGATTCGACAGTATGTAACATGGAAATGGTTGCATTCGATCCAATGGAAGAAGAGGACGTTACTAAACTAAGAAAACTGATCAAAAACCATTCATTGTACACCAGCAGTCCATTAGCAAAAAGAATTTTAGCAGACTGGGAAAATGAACAACAGCACTTCGTAAAAGTAATGCCGACAGATTACAAAAAAGCATTAAAACGAATTGCAGAAGAAAAACAAATAGAAGAATTAATAGCGGGATAAATGATTGTAGATTTTAGAGTTCAGATTTTAGATTAAAACTTAAACGCACAGCTTTGCGAACTTAAAACACTCAAAAAAGCAAAAAAAAGACCTTGCGTTCTTTGCGGTTAATAAAACAGAACTTTAAAATTCATCATTTACATTTAATAAAAATGTCATGGGTAAAATAGGCGGATTTAAAGAATATAATAGAGCCGACGAAAGTAATTTAGCAGTTGCAGAACGTGTTTCCAACTACAACGAATTTACTATTCCGGTACCAAAAGATAAATTAAAAGAACAAGGATCAAGATGTATGGACTGTGGTATTCCTTTTTGCCACAGCGGATGTCCGTTAGGAAATTTAATTCCTGATTTCAACGACATGGTACATCAGGAAGAATGGCAGAGTGCATTAGAGATTTTGCAGTCTACAAACAACTTCCCTGAATTTACAGGTCGCTTATGCCCTGCTCCATGTGAAAAATCATGTGTATTAGGAATCATCAAAGATCCGGTTTCTATCGAAAACATCGAGAAAAGCATCATCGAAAGAGGTTTTGCAGAAGGATGGATTAAACCTCAGCCACCAAAAACAAGAACTGGAAAAACGGTTGCCGTTATTGGTTCTGGACCAGCTGGTCTTGCTGCAGCGCAGCAATTAAACAGAGCTGGTCACACAGTTACTGTTTTTGAAAGAGACAATGCAATTGGTGGTTTATTACGTTACGGAATTCCAAATTTCAAATTAGAAAAAGGAATTATCGACCGTCGTGTAGTAGTTCTTGAAGCAGAAGGAATCACTTTCAAAACCAATGTAAACGTAGGTGTAAATTTCAGCGTTGAAGAATTAAACCAATTCGATTCTATTGTTTTATGCGGAGGAGCAACTGAAAGAAGAAGCTTACCAACTAAAGGAATCGAAAGCAAAGGTGTAGTTCAGGCAATGGATTTCTTAACACAGCAGACTAAAGTTCTTTTCGGAGAATCTATTCCAGACCAAGTAAAAGCAACTGGTAAAGATGTAATCGTTATTGGTGGTGGAGATACAGGTTCTGACTGTATTGGAACTTCTAACAGACACGGAGCTAAATCGGTAACTAACTTTGAGATTTTACCAAAACCTCCGGTTGGAAGAAGCGAAACAACTCCATGGCCTTTCTGGCCACTGCAGTTAAAAACATCTTCTTCTCACGAAGAAGGCTGCGACAGAAACTGGTTAATCAATACTAAAGAATTCATTTCTAACGATAAAGGTGAATTAACTGGATTAAAAACAGTTGAAGTACAATGGAAAATGACTCCGGGTCAAAGACCAGAACTAATCGAAAAAGAAGGTTCTGAAAAAATCTGGCCTTGCGATTTAGCATTGTTAGCACTTGGATTTACAGGTCCTGAAAAAACATTAAGCGAGCAATTAGGAATCGAGACTGATATGAGAAGCAATTACAAAGCTCATAATTATCAAACAAACGTTCCTCATATCTTCACAGCTGGAGATATGCGTCGTGGACAATCATTAATCGTGTGGGCTATTTCAGAAGGTCGCGAAGCAGCAAGAGAAGTAGATTTATTCCTTATGGGATCTACTAACTTGCCTACTAAAGGAAAAGGAGATTTACCAAGTTTGTAAATTAAGGTTCTGAGATGCTAAGTTGCTAAGCTTCTAAGGTTTTCTCATAAGATCTTAAAACATAAATCTTTTTTCCGATAACAACATAACTACTACAGCAAACCCTTGAATTTTTATTCAGGGGTTTTGTTTTTAGATACCGCTTTACTGGAGAGAAATTGCTCGCAAAGTCGCGAAGTCGCAAAGTTTTTTTAATTCTTTGCGACTTCGCGACTTTGCGAGATTAAAAAACTCAGTCCCGATAGCTATCGGGATAGTCCCTCAGAACCTTAGCACCTCAAAAAAAGGTTATAAAATTCCAAAAACAACAACTTTTTGTTTAAAATAAAACAATTTGTTACAATTTGTTATTTTTCTACAAATTATTTGCTGATAGATAAAAGTGTAATACATTTGCTCAAAATAGTTTATAAAAATGCAAGCAAAAGATTTACTGCAGTTAGCAGACCAATTTGGAAGTCCATTGTATGTTTACGATGCTGAAAAAATCCAATCTCAGTACAACAGATTAACTAAAGCTTTCTCTAAGGTAGAAAACTTAAGAGTTAATTACGCCATGAAGGCATTGTCTAACGTTGCGATTCTTCAGTTATTAAAGAACATGGGGTCTGGCTTAGATACTGTATCAATTCAGGAAGTTCAGCTAGGACTTCACGCTGGCTATGATCCTGACAAAATTTTCTTTACACCAAACGGCGTTTCTCTAGAAGAAATCGAAGAAGTTGCTGCAATGGGTGTACAAATCAATATCGACAACTTATCTATTCTGGAGCAGTTCGGAACAAAACATCCTAATATTCCAGTTTGTATTCGTATCAATCCACACGTAATGGCGGGTGGAAATGCTAATATTTCTGTTGGACACATCGATAGTAAATTCGGAATTTCTGTACACCAGATTCCGCATATTTTGCGAATTGTTGAAAACACAAAAATGAGCATTGTGGGTATTCACATGCACACAGGATCTGATATCTTAGATATCGAAGTATTCTTGTATGCTGCTGAAATATTGTTTGATACTGCAAAACATTTCAAAGATTTACAATTCTTAGATTTCGGAAGCGGATTCAAAGTTCCTTACAAAAAAGACGATATCGAAACAGATATTGAAGAATTAGGTAAAAAATTATCAAAAAGATTCAACTCTTTCTGTGCAGAATATGGTAGAGATTTAACTTTGATTTTCGAACCAGGAAAATTCCTTGTGAGCGAAGCAGGTCATTTCTTAGTAAAAGTAAACGTAGTAAAACAAACAACTTCTACAGTTTTTGCTGGAGTTGATAGTGGTTTTAACCATTTAATTCGTCCAATGTTATACGGATCTTCTCACCATATCGAAAACATCTCGAATCCGAAAGGAAAAGAGCGTTTTTATTCTGTTGTAGGATACATTTGCGAAACCGATACATTTGCAAACAACCGTAGAATTCCAGAAATTACAGAAGGTGATATTTTAGCTTTCCGTAACGCTGGAGCATATTGTTTCTCAATGTCTTCGAACTACAATTCAAGATACAAACCAGCCGAAGTTCTTTGGATGAACGGACAAGGAATCTTGATTCGTGCTCACGAAACTTTCGAAGATTTACTTAAAAATCAAATTCCGTTGCCACAAGAAATTGCTGCAACAGTTTAAAATAAAAAAAAAGAGAATATCTAGAAGTCCCGTTTCTTAATTGAAGCGGGATTTTTTATTTTAGATTTCTGAGTTTAGATTTTAGATTTTTTTGAATTACGATTGTCTGGCTGAGCGAAGTCGAAGCTACTACCAAAGTTTATCCTCAATCTTGTCATTTCGACGAAGGAGAAATCTTCGCAAGGAACTCTACAAAGATCGGCGAAAAAAATAAACAGGAAATTTCCTTATTTTTTTTAGTTTTACAAAAAAATATGCAACTACAAGAAGGTTATCACACGTATTACATATACATCCTTACAAATAAATACAAAACAGTTTTCTATACGGGAGTTACAAATAATTTAAAAATCCGTTTAAGTCAGCACAAAGAAAACAATACAACTGGAAACAAAACCTTTACTTCAAAATACAATATTACATACCTATTATATTATGAAAAGTTCACTTGGATTCAAGAAGCAATTGCTCGTGAAAAAGAATTAAAAGACTGGAGAAGAGAAAAGAAAATTGAATTGATAAAAACTATTAATCCTGATCTAGATTTTTTGAATTATTTATTCGTGTGATTTAGCAGTAAACATCGAACTATTCAGTATGGGTTGTCATTTCGACGAAGGAGAAATCTTCGTGAGAAATTCTACAAAGATTGGATATTCATTGCGGAGCTTCTTACGAAGATTTCTCCTTCGTCGAAATGACAAGATTGGGTTTAAACTTGTAAACCCATCTCAAAATCATTAGAATCAGGTTAAAATTTATCGTTTTTCCGCCTAGTTTGTCATTTCTCCCGCTGGCGCGAGCGTCCCGCTCGTGAACACAATGCAAGCAAATCCTATAATTTTAAAATCTGTGTAGGCACGAGCGGGACGCTCGCGCTAGCCGCAACAAATAAAACTTAAAATAATCGAACCAAATCTCTGTCCGAAAAAACATATATTTGTAATTCATAAAAATTAAATACCTTTGAATTATGAGCACAGCAGTAAAACCAAAACACATTGGCAGAAATATCAGCCGAATTAGAGAGCTTAAAGGTATGAAGCAGGAAGCACTTGCGATTGCAATTGGTTCAAATCAACAAGCAATATCTATTATTGAAAACAGCGAAACTGTTGAAAAAGATAAACTTGAAAAAATTGCGAAAGTTCTCGGTGTCACTGTAGAAGCAATTGAAAATTTTTCAGAAGAAGCAGTTTTCAATTTTTTCAATAACTTTTATGATAATAGTTCTATTAGTGGTGCTCAAGGAATCAATAATAATTGTACATTCAATCCATTAGATAAAGTTGTAGAACTTTACGAACGTCTGGTTCAGGCTGAAAAAGACAAAAACGAATATTTAGAAAAATTACTGAAAGAGAAGTAATTACTCATCAAAGTAAATTTCATGAAAGCACAAGATTTTACTTTGTGCTTTTTTTATACTAACATATGATGGATAAAGATGAATCTCGAATTTATAGCGGAAATTATATTTTAACTTCTACTACAATTGTACTTATCGTTTTTTTTATTTTTATTTGTTTGATCATTCATCAATCTATTTCACTAGGAAATAATAGATATTGGGTGAGCATATTAAGCTTTGCGTTTATTTTTGCATTTTTTACATATAGGATGAATTATTTTATCCTAACTGATAAAAAATTAATAGTAAAAAACCCTATTTGGTATTCAAAACTTATAGAATTCGATTTAAATACAATAAAAGAAATTACTTTTATACAGCCTTTTCGTTCTCCCAAATCTTTATATATTCATACTCAAAATGAAAAACAACTAATACGGGCAAGCAGTTTAAGAGATAAAACCTGGAAAAGATTAAAACAAGATTTAGAAAACAAAAACATTCTTATTCATGACAAAATTGGTTTGAATTAGAATCAAAAAACTAATAATCGCCCCGCTTTTCTAAGTTTTCTTAAATATTGTTATCGCTGTGCGAAGTCTTCGATTTCGTACCCGTCCCAATATTCCACAAAATTTATATTAAAAGTAAATTTCTCAGTAATATCTTTAACAGTTCTACTTTCAAGTTGAAAATTGGAGTGGATTATAGTTGTCGGTCCGAAGTCGAAGACTTCGCACAGCACAATAATTTAACTCAACTTTTTTTTTGAAATATTTTAGATTCAAATAAAAATCCTATTTTTAGCTTCACCAAATCAAACCCCAAAATCAATGAAAATTACAATTCCCCTATCAACCTTACTCCTACTACTTACAATCAACTCATTCAGCCAAACCATTGCTGATTTAAAATTAAAACCAAAAGAAATTCCAAAAGGCGGTTATATAGCAAGCGACGGTAATGTTTGTATTACACCGCAAGCCTGTACCTTTTATAATGATATTGAAACCTACAGCAATATTGTTGGAACTGTAAAAAGCAAAGCCATTCAAAGCTTTAAAAGCAAAGCCGACCGAGGTTCTATCATGTATTTTGAGTTTGATCACGTTTTTAAAGGCGACAGATTTCTGCAAGGTTTGTTGTGGGGAAAAGACGGCCAGCCAACCGATGAACATCCAGAAGAATATCTGGCAAAAGGAAGATTCCTTGTTATTTGGAGCCTTCATCCAGATAGTCCGCTAAAAGAAAAATCTGAAACTAAAGTAGAATCTATTTTACAATAACAATCCTAATCGCAGCTTCATTTTAAATCAGTAATTTTGTTCATTAAAAACATTACAAAATGAAACCACAAGTACGAATTCTGTTTTATTCAATTTTATTCTTTTTATACTTAACCCTGACTCAGTATATATTATCATTGGGCAGTATCTTAAAAACAGATCCATATATCACCTTAGGCTGTGGTTTTGCAGTTTTAAATCTTATTTATGCTTTTTTTGGCTTAAAATGGAAACCCGTTTTAAATATAATCTGCGCCATTGGAATCGCAGCTTTGTCTATATTTCTGGCTCTGAAATTTACCAATCTGCATTTATTTATAGATTACGATCCGTATCAGGTTAAAACAGCGATTTTTGCGAATGCACTTTTCTCAATTATCTTTTGGGAAATCGTCTATCAAATAAAAATTAGAAAAAAATAAATCTTTTTATCAGCCTCCGCATTTACACCGGAGGCTTTTTATTTGATTTCAATTCGAAAATCAAAAACTTCGTAATAACAAAAACTTATCTTCAATAAAAACCACAAATTTTCGTACGTATTTTTTTATATTTGTGCTTTAAAATTTTCCAAGCCAAAATAAATTAATATGAAAATTAGAATTCTACTCTTCCTTTCTTTATTAGCCGTTTCATGCAAAAAAGAAACAAAATCCGAAATTCAAAAACCACAAAACACTGATACGATCAAAGTTTCGGAAAAACAAGAACCAGAAATCAAAAAAAACGATACAATTGTACTTTCGACAAAACATAAAATCAATAAAATTTTATGCGATCTCGATGGAGATAATTTAAACGAAACTGTAGAAATTTTCAGAAGTACAAACAATAATAAAAGCGGTTTAAAAATCACCTTCGGAAACGGAAAAAGAACTGATTATTTAGGTTTTGGAAATGATATTTTAAAACAAGGTTTTGATGAAATTGACTGGGCAGGTATATTTGAAAAAGCACCAAAAAACGAAGTTTATTTTGAGAATGTAAATGAAGACGGCGAAATTATTGGTGAAAAAGATGTAAAGGAAGAAGACAAAATTAAACTGCCAAATGACGGAATCTTTATTCACGCAGATGAAAGCTGTGGCGGCGGTGTTATTTATTTAAAAAACGGAAAATACGAGTGGATTCAGCAGGAATAATAATTGCATATTAACTTTCTAAATCATTGAATATGAAAAGTACATCAGAAATTGCAAGTCGTTTTAGAGAAATTATCCTTAACGGAACCTGGGTTGCCAATACCAATTATAAACTCCAGCTCGAAAATCTGGATTGGAAAACTGCCATAAAACCTATTGAAAATCTAAACACAATTGCAGTTCTGGCACAGCATATTGATTATTACATTAACGGACTTAATCAGGTTTTTAAAGGCGGAACGCTTGATATAAAAGATAAATTTAGTTTTGACTTTCCTCCTTTTCAATCTCAGGAAGAATGGGACAACTTTCTTGATAAATTCTGGAATGATTCTGAAGAATTTGCTTCTCTTATCGAACAAATGCCCGACGAAAAACTAAACGAACCTTTTGTAGATGAAAAATACGGTACTTACCGAAGAAATATCGACTGTATGATCGAACACAGTTATTATCATTTAGGACAAATTGTACTGATTAGAAAACTTTTAAACTAAGATCAAAAATTAACTGGTAACAATAAAAAAACACATATAAAACATTAAAAATAATGATCAAATATTTCGTTGCTTTATTATTTTGCAGTCAATATATCTTTTCGCAAAATACGGATCATCTTGACACCGTTTTAAAACAGCTTAAGTTAAAAAAGACTGAAATAAATTTAGACCTTTTTACTCAAAAAGTATTACCAAATGACAAATCCAAAAGAGTTATGGTTGTACCCAAATATACTTCTGAGGTATCTAATGATTATTTTGTATTAGATGCTTATATATTAGTAATAGATAATGCTACAGGAAAAATAATTTACAAATTTATTGAACCAGATGCATGGACTTCTGATGCTATAATTCTAAACAACATTACGATTGACACCGGATTATATATTTTAAACAACACAACAAGGGCTTTTGGCGTAAGAACCAGTTACCATAACACAAGCCGGTCTAATCCTTACAGCGAAATGAATTTATCATTATACATTGTCAATAATAATTCATTGAAACCCGTACTTAAAAATTATATCCTTCAACAATCTATAGGTGATTGGGACACTCATTGTAAAGGAGAATTTGAAAATGAAACTTCTACCATCAATATTGATAAATTACAAACCAAAAAATTCAATAATCTTATTGTAAAAACCAAAATTGTAAAGACAAAAAATATGTTTAAAAATGGTGACTGCGATGATAAAGAAACTACTAAAGTGCTATCTTCTAAATTAATTTTTAATGGAAAAGAATACAAATAGTGTATTTCTGAAATAATCAAAAAACTTTTAAAAGAATATCAAAACTAAATAGAAAACAACCGTTACCAAATCCATGAAAAACATTGCTATTTTATTATTATCTATAATTTTCTGCATAAGCTGCAAAGAAGATAAAAAAAATGAAAATCAACTTTCATCAAAAACAAACCCATCTTTAGAAGAACCATTTGTTTTAAAAGTAGAAAAAATTGATTCGACCCAATTTCCTGAGTCAATTCAATACGAAGGTTTTGTAAAAAATGCCGTTCGCTGGAAAGATGAACAAGGTGATAATATTGTTATTACAACCGAAACCGGATACCATTTTAATAAAAAATTTAAACATGAATCTGATGATAGTTCAGATGCTGAACTATTTGCATATCATTATATAGTTTCGGGAAATGACGTAAAACAAACCTGGAAAGTTTACGATTATATCTCAGATTGTCCGGTTGATATTGAAGCTAAGTTTGTAAAAAATACATTTAATGTAACAGATTTAAATCATAACGGAATTGCAGAAATCTGGATAATGTACAAAACAGCCTGCCACGGCGATATAAGTCCGTTAAACATGAAAATTATTGTGTATGAAGGAAAAGACAAATACGCCATGCGCGGCGAAAACAAAGTACAGGTTGGCACTTTAGAAAACGGCGAAAAAGACTTTATTGGCGGCGAATTTAAGTTTGATGAAAACTTTAAAAAAGGTCCGAAAGTCTTTAAAGAATTTGCCCAAAAATTATGGAATGATAATTTAATTGAAAATTGGGAAGAATAAAACATGAAACAATACATTCTCTTTCTTCTAATTCTTGTCTTCATTTCATGCAAAAAAGAAGAATCAAAAAGATAAAAATGGAAGTATCGAACAAAATATGGAAAGAGATGAATTAGTAGATGAGATTACTGACATGGATGATGATGAGAAAATGGAAAACCTGGGCAAAACAATTGATTATATAAAAGATGGCGGAGAAATATTTAAAATATCTTAATGAGTCAAAAGCTTAATTAAAAAATGATTCGAACACGAGCAAAGCAATTTAGCCGACAGTTCGTTTAAATCAATATTTCATATAAAAACAAACGTCTGCTCCAGTTTAGATAAAGCCAATCCTCTCCTCCCGAAGTCTATAAGGAGGAGAGATAAAGGCGAAAGCCGGACTAAATATTCTTATAAAAACAAGGATTTCTGTTCCAAAAAATAATTAGGGAAAGGCATAGTTGTTGAATGTTAAAAAAGATATATTTACACCTTCAAACAGAATACTATGCAAAAAATTACTTTTCTAATCTCTATACTTTTTTTAGCCTTTTCTTCCTGTGGCGTTAAGACTACACAGTCAATGTTAAGCGACGGTAATTACGACGGCGCCATTGATCGTGCAGTTGAAGCACTTCGCACAAAAAAAGATTCTAAAGGAAAACAAGATTATGTGTATTTGCTCGAAGAAGCATTTGCAAAAGCAAAAGATCGCGATTTACGTGATCTTGACATGATGATCAAAGAAGCAAATCCAGCCAATTCTGAGCGTATTTACAATACATACTTATTACTGAATAATCGTCAGGAAAAAATTCGTCCGTTACTTCCGCTTCCATTATTAAAACAAGGAAAAAACGCTTATTTCCCTTTTGATAATTATGCTGACCAAATTGTAAACAGCAAAAATGCACTTTCAAAATATCTATACGAAAATGCATCTGCCCTTTTAAAATCAAAAAACAAAATGGATTTTAGAAAAGCTTACGATGATTTAGCTTATCTGGAAAGTATAAATCCAAACTACAAAAACACCAGAAAGTTAATGGATGATGCTCAGTTTAAAGGAACTGACTTTGTAGATGTTTATGCCAAAAACGAAACCGAAATGGTGATTCCGAAAATGCTTCAGGAAGATCTGCTTGATTTTAAAACATACGGACTTAATGATAAATGGACGGTTTACCATAATGCAAGACAAAAAAATGTAACTTATGATTACAGTCTGATTATCAATTTCAGACAAATTCTAATTTCGCCGGAGCAGATAAAAGAGAAAGAATTTATTAAAGAAAGACAAGTCAAAGATGGTGTAAGAACCCTTGTAGACAGCCGAGGAAGACCTGTAAAAGACAGTTTAGGAAAAGAAATAAAAGTCGACAATTACAAAACCCTTCGTGCCAATGTATACGAGTTTAGACAATTTAAATCTTGCCAGATAACTGCAAAAATAGATTTCATTGATTTAAAAACAAATCAATTGGTACAGACATTTCCGGTTACCAGCGAATTTGTTTTTGAAAACATTTATTCAACTTACAAAGGAAACAGAGGCGCTTGCGATGATAATTATCTTGCTTATTTTGACAGACGTGCCGTTGCCTTTCCTAATAACGAACAAATGGTTTTTGATACAGGAGAAGATCTAAAAGCAAAACTCAAAGACATTATTGTAAAAAATAAGTTTAGATAATTCTAAACGACTTAAAAACACGAAAGACGCATTTAAGAATGCGTCTTTTTTTATATCAAATTCAAAAAAACATCAAAATTTAATTTGCGCAACCAAAAAGTTGCTTATATTTGCAACTGATTAGTTGCTTATTTTTTATTATAATGAAACGAGATATTTTTCAGGCCATTGCCGATCCTACCCGCAGAGCCATTTTGGTTTTGGTTTCTTCAAGTGCATTAACACCAAATGCCATTGCGGAACAATTTCAAACCACCAGACAAGCGGTTTCCAAACACATTAAAATATTAAATGAATGTGATTTACTGGAAGAAAAAAAAATGGGGAGAGAAATTTATTATCAACTTAAAATTGATAAAATGAAAGAAATAGATCAATGGCTGGAGCAATTTAAAGCAATTTGGGAAAGCCGATTTACACAATTAGATCAAGTATTACTTAATTTAAAATCTAAAGAAAATGAAAGCTGATTTGTTAATGAATTTTTCTGTAGACAAGGAAAATAAAACCGTAAATGTAAAACGCGAATTCAACGCATCATTGTCTAACGTCTGGTCTGCCTGGACAGAACCTGAAATTCTTGATTTGTGGTGGGCGCCGGCTCCGTTTAAATCTAAAACTAAAAACATGGAATTTAAAGAAGGCGGACGCAGATTATATGCCATGGTTGGTCCGGACGGACAGGAACGCTGGAGTACTTTTGATTATACTTCGATTTCTCCTAAAACAAATTTCAAATACGCAGCTACATTTTCTGATGCCGATGGAAATCCAAATTCTGAGTTTGGAAGTTCGTACTGGGATATTAATTTTTCTGAGCAGGGAGATTCAACCTTTGTTGACATTGTTATTACACGAGAGAGCTTTGAAGAATTACAAAAAATTATCGAAATGGGTTTCAAAGAAGGATTTACTTCTGCCATGAAAGCTTTAGACGAAATTTTTGAAACAAGAAAGTAAAAATAACGTTATCTATAATAGAACGTATTATTAACAATAAATCGAAAGAAAATGAAATCAAATCTTTTAATGAATTTTACTGTAGACAAAGAAAATAATACTGTAAAGGTAAAGCGCGAATTCAACGCGTCGTTATCGAACGTTTGGTCTGCATGGACAGAAGTCGAAATTCTTGACCAATGGTGGGCACCGGCTCCGTGGAAATCCAGAACAAAAAGTATGGATTTTAAAGAAGGCGGACGAAGATTGTATGCCATGGTTGGACCAGAAGGCGAAGAACATTGGGCGCTGGCTGATTATACATCAATTCATCCTAAAACAAATATAAAGTGGCTGGATGCTTTTTGCGATAGCGAAGGAAATTTAAATACAGAATTTCCACGTTCTGACTGGGATGTTACTTTTTCTGAAAAAGATAATTCAACTTTTGTTGATGTAATTATTAAACACGAAAAACTTTCTGATCTTGAAATGATTATACAAATGGGCTTTAAAGAAGGCTTTACAATTGCCATGGAAGGTCTGGATAAAATTTTTGACGAAAAATCAAAATAAATCCTTACAAATGATACAAAAGACGAAAGCAGCAAAAATAAATTGTAACTTTCGTCTTTTAAAAATCATTTTTACATCAATCAATGAACAAATTCTTAATCGCCTCATTTTTACTTTTTTTCACTTCGTTCCTTTTCAGTCAAAACAAAAAATCTAAAACAACCGAAACCTCAAAACCATTTGTTTTAGGCGTAATTGATGAAATTCAATCTAAAGAATTAGGCGAAAACAGAATCCTGAACATCTATCTTCCAGAAGGTTATAATCCGGCTGACACTGTAAAATATCCTGTTATTTATTTACTAGACGGTTCTGCTAATGAAGATTTTATTCATATTGCTGGATTAGTTCAGTTTAATAGTTTTGAATGGATTAATCAGGTTCCAAAATCAATCGTGGTTGGAATCGCTACTGTTGACAGAAAAAGGGATTTCACCTTCCCTACTACTCTTGAAAAAGATAAAACCCGTTTTCCAACTACCGGACATTCTGATAAATTTATTGCTTTTATCGAAAAAGAATTACAGCCTTTTATAGATAAAAAATACAAAACAACAGATTCTAAAACTATTATCGGGCAGTCTCTTGGCGGTTTGTTAGGCTCTGAAATTCTGCTTAAAAAACCATCACTTTTTAATAAATACGTAATTGTAAGCCCAAGTATTTGGTGGGATAATGGTTCTATCCTTAATTTAGATTCTCAAATTCTTCAGGAAAACTTTCAACAGCCAACTGAAATCTACATTGCCGTAGGTAAAGAAGGTTTAACACCAACCGAAATTCCGAGAGTAATGGAAGTTGATGCGAATTTACTTTCCGAGAAAATACAATTGTCGAAAAGCAAAAATGTAAAAGTGTATTTTGATTATTTCCCTAATGAAAATCACGGCACAATTCTGCATTTAGCAGTTTTTAATTCATTTAAATTCTTTTATCCGCAGACTCACAAATAAATGAATTTCTGGAGTGTTTCAAAAATTTTGTAAATTCACACTGTTGATTATCAAAAGTTAACCCTTTAAAATTCTTTTATCATGACACCAAATAAACAAACTGTAAATGAATATATGGCAGCTTTTATGGTAAGCGATCATCAAAGGATTCTGGCTTGTTTAACAGAAGATATAATTTGGGAAATGCCCGGAATTTATAGACATGATGGCAAAGAAGCTTTTGATAAAGAAATTGAAAATGATAATTTTACAGGAAGTCCCACCATTCAGATTGTAAAATTAATTGAAGAAAATGATATCGTAATTGCCGAAGGCGCTGTACAGGGAAATATGAAAAACGGTAATAAACTCGATGCCGTTTTTTGCGATGTTTTTGAAATGGAAAACGGAAAAATAAAAAAACTAACCTCTTATTTAATGTCTAAAAATGCTAATTTAAAGTTTGAATAATTGAAGTTGTAAATCGTAAAAAAATATTTTTATATCTTTGCACCACTAAATAACCGCACAATCTCTATGTGAATAAAAATTTCTTTCGGACAATTTTAAAGTAAGCTGAAATATCGGCTTGCATATTTGTTTATTCCTTTAAGAAAGAAATTATGGTTATTTTACAGAATATCTCATATCTGCATGCGAACAAAGAACTTTTGTTTGATGCCGTTACTTTTACAGTTAACAATCACGATAAAATTGCCTTAATTGGCAATAACGGAGTTGGAAAATCAACTTTATTAAAAATTATTGCCGGAGAACTGCAGGCTTCACAAGGTACGCTTACTATAAACGCATCGCCTTATTATGTACCTCAGATTTTCGGACAGTTTAATCAGTTAACTATAGCTCAGGCTTTAAATGTTGAAGAAAAACTAAATGCCTTTAAGGAAATTCTGGACGGAAATGTTTCTGAAGAAAACCTCAGCATACTTAACGACGACTGGACAATCGAAGACCGTTGCAATGAAGCGTTGCAATATTGGGAACTGAATGATTTAAAACTCGACCAAAAACTCGAAACACTGAGCGGCGGACAAAAAACAAAAGTTTTTCTGGCCGGAATTTCAATTCATCAGCCTGAACTTGTCTTGCTCGACGAACCCAGCAATCATCTAGATTTTGCCGGTAGGAAATTATTATACGACTTTATAAAAAGTACATCAGCAACTTTAATAATAGTAAGCCACGATCGAAAACTTTTGAATTTACTCAATTCTGTTTACGAACTCACCAGACACGGAATTACTGTTTATGGCGGTAATTATGATTTTTATACTGAACAAAAGCAAATTGAAAACAATGCTTTGAGTCAGGATATTCAGAGTAAAGAAAAAGCGCTTCGCAAAGCAAAAGAAAAAGAACGCGAAACTCTCGAACGCCAGAACAAATTAGATTCGCGAGGCGAGAAAAAACAAAAAAAAGCCGGAGTTTCACGCATCATGATGAATACTTTGCGAAACAATGCCGAAAACAGTACTGCGAAAACAAAAGATGTTCACGCAGAAAAAATTGGAGGTATTTCTAAAGATTTACAAAATCTGCGTTCGGCTTTGCCTGAGATTGACAAAATGAAATTTGGATTTGAAAAAACAGATTTACATAAAGGCAAAATTCTTTTTACAGGCACAAATATCAATCATGCTTTTGAAGATCGATTATTATGGAAAAAACCTCTGAATGTTCAAATTAAAAGCGGTAACAGAATTGCCATAAAAGGTTTAAATGGTTCCGGAAAAACTACTTTAATTAAAATGATAACCGGAAAACTAGAACCTAAAATTGGGACAGTTCATAAAGCCGAGGCCAAAATAATTTACATTGATCAGGATTATTCTTTAATCGAAAATCAATTAACGGTTTATAATCAGGTTCAGAAATTTAATGATTCAGGTTTAGAAGAACATATCTTAAAAATGAAACTCAACAAGTTTTTGTTTTCTCAAAATGATTGGGACAAATCGTGCAGCGCTTTAAGCGGAGGCGAAAAAATGCGTTTATTACTCTGCTGTTTAACGATTAATACAAAAGCGCCCGATATTATTATTTTAGATGAACCTACCAATAATCTTGACATTCAAAACATCGAAATTTTAACCGCTGCAATTAACGAATATCAGGGAACTTTGATTGTAGTTTCGCATGACGATTTGTTTTTAGAAGATATTAGAATTGAAGATTTTATTGAATTGAAATAAGTTTATTTATCATTTAGACGAAAGGAGAAATCGAACAGAAATCGAACAAAGCATATTGTTAATCTTTGTGGAATTTTGTGTGTGATTTCACCTTTCGTCGAAATGACAATACTTTGAGTTTACTTTTAATTAAATATCCCTGGAAATAAATCTAAAATCAAATCACCCCAGCCATCCTTCGCGATCTAAACTTCTATATTGAATCGCTTCGGCAATGTGAAATGAAATAATATTTTCAGAATGATCTAAATCAGCAATAGTTCTGGCGACTTTCAGTATTCTGTCATAAGCTCTTGCAGAAAGATTTAAGCGTTCCATGGCATTTTTTAATAACTCTTTTGATTGCTCATCCAGCGCACAAAATTCACGAATCAGTTTACTGCTCATTTGCGCATTATAATGTATGTTTTCAATTCCCTCAAAACGTTTGGTTTGAATTTCTCTGGCAGCAGTTACGCGTTTGCGGATTTCAACACTGCTTTCGGCTTTGCGGTCATCAGCTAATTTCTCAAAAGGAACCGGAGTTACTTCAATATGAATATCGATTCGGTCTAAAAGCGGGCCTGAAATTTTACTCATATAACGCTGCATTTCATGTGGTGAAGAAGTATTAGGCATACTTGGATCGTTGAAAAAACCACTCGGACTTGGATTCATACTCGCCACAAGCATAAACGACGACGGATATGTAACGGTAAATTTAGCACGCGAAATAGTTACTTCACGATCTTCGAGCGGCTGACGCATTACTTCGAGAACATCACGTTTAAATTCTGGCAGTTCGTCTAAAAACAAAACGCCGTTGTGTGCCATCGAAATTTCTCCCGGCTGTGGATAACTTCCGCCTCCAACTAAAGCAACATTTGAAATTGTATGATGCGGACTTCTAAACGGACGCTGGTTCATCAATCCTACTTCTTTTAATTTTCCGGCAACACTATGAATTTTAGTCGTTTCAAGTGCTTCGCGCAATGTCATAGGCGGTAAAATACTCGGAACACGTTTGGCCAGCATGGTTTTTCCGGCTCCCGGCGGGCCAATTAAAATAATATTATGTCCACCCGCTGCCGCAATTTCCATACAGCGTTTTATGCTTTCTTGTCCGCGAACATCTGAAAAATCAAATTCAGGAAAATCTAAAGTTTTATAAAATTCGGCTCGGGTATCAATAACAGTTGGCTGAAGAGTCCCTTTTCCGGCAAAAAAATCGATGATTTCCTGCAGATTAGTAACACCGTAAACATCTAATCCCGTAACAATGGCTGCTTCTTTTACATTTTGAATGGGAAGAAAAAATCCTTTATAACCTTCTTCTTTTGCTTTTATCGCGATTGGCAGTGCACCACGAATAGGCTGGAGACTGCCGTCCAGAGAAAGTTCGCCCATAATAATATATTGTTCAATTTCTGGCGCTTTTATTTGGTCTGAACCAATTAATATTCCCATCGCCAGAGGGAGATCGTACGCAGAACCCTCTTTCCTGAGATCAGCAGGCGCCATATTAATTGTGATTTTTTTTCCCGGAAGACTTAATCCGTTGTTTTTTAAAGCGGCTGCGATTCTGTAACTGCTTTCTTTTATGGCATTATCCGGAAGTCCAACTAAATGATAACCAATTCCTTTATCCATATGTACTTCCATAGTAATGGTCGTTGCTTCAACTCCAAAAACGGCACTTCCGTAAACTTTTACTAACATAAATAAATTCTTATAAAAAAGTAAAAATAGTTTTTTAGCTGAATAAAAACAGAATTATTTTGTAAATATTTTATTACTTTTATAAACTAATAAAATTGTACAGTTTTATTTAAAAAATCTATTAGATTAGTTCAAAAAATGGATGAAATAGAAAAAATAAAAAGCGAACTTGTAAAAAAAGCAACTGGATTCAAATTTGGTGGTTTTAAACCAACCAATTCTATTTCTGAAAGTTGGATTGGAAGAGTTTATTTATATCTTGAAAATGAAGAGATTCCTTTAGACAATCAGGGCAGACAAATGTTTCCTTTATTTCAAATTTATTTAAAGAATCTGCCTTTTATTCCCGAAATCTTAAAAGAAACGGAATTAATTACTGCTTTCATATCGCAGGATTTTCCAATGGATTTAAATAAAAATGGAAATAACTGGATTTTGCGTGAATATAGCGATATAAGTCAAATTGTAATTAAAGATTTAAAAAATGAAAATTCATATATAAAACCTTTTCCCCTATCTCATCATTTAATTGAAAAAGACTACCCAGTTTGGGAAGATCAAGAAATATCTGAAGATATTACAGATCGAATCAATGAAATGGAAGATTCAGGTATAATTGAATCCTATTACGATGTTGTTGAAAATCACTATGAACACAAAATTGGAGGTTATGCTGCATATTGCCAGTCCGGTATTAACTTTGGAGAAGATTATGAATTTGTTATACAGATTGCTTCTGATGAAAAAGCCCATTTAAACATCGTTGACAGCGGTAAATTCTATTTTGCAAAAAACAGGAAAACCGGAGAATGGCTTTATTATATAGATTTTTATTAAATTGATATCATGAACGAATCATTAGACAACATATTAATAGAACTCAACGTAATCGCTGTGCAAGCTCCAAACTTAAATATTTGGATGTATGGAAATATAGAAATCATTATAAATGGTGAAAGACCATACATTAATGGAGAAATGGTTAATACTTCAGCTTTATTACAAAGCTTAGAATCAGATGGTGAATATTTTATATTTTGCTGTAATTGTGGTTTTCCAGAATGTTCAGGACGAGAAGAAGGTATTAAAGTTTTTCATAAAGACGATACCGTACAATGGACAGATAGTTTTATTAATAAAACCTGGATATTTGATAAAAACTTAATTGAAAAGACTCTCACGGAAATAGATGAAAAGGTAAAAGTATTCAAAAAGTTTTTTAAAGAAAAAGAAATCAATTATGTTGGCTACGGATATGATTTATAACTCAATATTCTGATTTAATTTTAACCTCCTCCACTATTCTGCTCAAATCCGTACAATTCTGATGCGACCAAAGTTTGCTTTCAATTTGATTGTTAAGAATACAATTTTGACACTCAATTATTTCATGAGAATATCCTTTTCCAAGAGTTGGTAAAGTTATAACTGCTTCTTTTTCGTCGTTTTTAAATAACGAATACCCATTTGCAGCATACCAAGGCACATTTAATTCTATTCTTCCTTCAGTTCCTGCAATAACGGCTTTCATATCAGATTCTGAAACTATCGAAGCATGTAAAACTGACTGAGCCGACTCGTATTGCAAAATCATAGAAATCTGTAAATCAATATCATTTCTATGTTTAATGGCTTTTGCTAAAATTTCTTTTGGGTTTCCTAACAATATATAAGAAAGAAACAATGGATAAACGCCAATATCAAATAACGCTCCGCCTCCCAGCTCTTTTTCAAAAAGTCTTTTGTTTTCTGTTTCACTTCCGTGAAAGGCAAAATCAGCTTTTATATAGTTTACGTTTCCAATTATTCCATTTTCTATTTTTTGTAAAACCTCTTGTATCGATGGAATAAAACGGGTCCAAAATGCTTCCATAAAAAACTTATTGTACTTTTTAGCAGCTTGAACCATACGTTGAGCATCAGTATAAGATAATGCCATTGGTTTTTCGCATAAAACATGTTTACCGCTTTCTAATGCTTTTATAGATAACTCAGCGTGTGAATTATGAGGCGTTGCAATGTATACGATATCAACTTCAGGATCATCAAAAAGCAAATCATACGATTCATAAGCTTTTGCCGCTTTGTATTGTTTTGCAAATTCTCTGGCATTAGAAAGATCTCTCGAAGCCACTGCGGTTAATTCTGCATTTTCAATCAAAAGTAAATCACCTGCAAACTGATTTGCAATGTTTCCTAAGCCAATAATTCCCCACTTTATTTTCTGCTTTTTCATTCTTAAATTTTAATTACTAAAATTGTTAAAAACATCAAATATACTTCAACAAAAACAACATTTAAATCTTTTTAAGTACTAAAACACAATTTTAACTCAAAAAAATCTATTAAAATTTTAATCGAAATGCGTGATTTGGGATGAAAGGAAAAAAAATTGCTGCCAAAATGTAAATTTTAAGTTTGTTTTAAGAAATTCATGCAAAATTTAAGGGGTCAAATTCTAAATTTAACAAAAATTAAACAACCAACCCTATTTTTTTATGGGGTATCAAATCATTTTATACTTTTATCAAAAATTTTAAAACTAAATAACTATGCGAAAAATTATTTTAAGTGTGATTCTTATCACTATTTTAGTACTAACCTTTATATCAAATTTTATCATCGCTGATAACCCAATTCCCGCAGAAGCTGTAAAATTTGATACAGGAGATACTGCCTGGATGATCGTTGCAACTGCATTTGTATTGTTAATGACACCGGGATTAGGATTTTTCTACGGAGGTATGGTAGGTAAGAAAAACGTAATTAGTACTATGCTTCAAAGTTTTATGGCAATGGTAATTGTTACTATCCTATGGACTGTTGTTGCTTTTGGATTGGCTTTTGGACCAACTATTGGAGGAATTATTGGAAACCCATCTTATAATTTATTCTTTGAAGGTGTTGGAACAAATACTGCATGGAGCCTTGCACCAACTATTCCGTTTATATTATTCGCATTATTTCAGGCAAAATTTGCTATCATTACTCCTGCATTAATTACAGGTGCTTTTGCAGAACGTGTACGTTTCTGGGCTTATTTGCTATTCATGGTTTTATTTATATTATTGATATACACGCCTCTTGCTCACATGACTTGGCATCCTGATGGAGTTTTCTTTAAAATGGGAGTATTAGACTTCGCTGGTGGAACTGTAGTTCACATGAGTGCCGGATGGGCTGCATTAGCAGGAGCTATCTTCTTAGGAAAAAGAAAAGTTCAAAAAGTAAATCCTGCCAGAATTACTTATGTATTATTAGGAACAGGTTTACTTTGGTTTGGATGGTTTGGTTTCAACGCCGGATCTGCATTAGGAGCTAACGGACTTGCCGCTCAGGCTTTAGGAACAACTACAGTTGCTGCTGCCGCTGCTGCAATGGCTTGGGTTTTCCTTGATAAAATTTTAGGCCACAAATTATCAGCTCTTGGAGCTTGTATTGGAGCTGTTGTAGGTCTTGTTGCTATTACACCTGCTGCTGGTTTCGTAAGTATTTCTCACGCTATTTTCATTGGTTTATTCTCAGCAATTGTAAGTAACATTGTTGTTAGTAAATTCCCTAAAGGAAAAATCGACGATGCTCTTGATGTATTTGCATGTCACGGAGTTGGTGGTATGGTAGGTATGCTGCTAACCGGAGTTTTTGCTTCAAAAGCTATTAACCCTGCTGTTGGAGATAACCAAGGTTTAATCTTCGGAACTCCAACTTTATTCATCAACCAGTTAACTGCAATGGTTGTTGTATCAATCTTTGCTTTCGTAGCTTCTTACATTTTATTCTTTGTAGTAAACAAAATTACTCCGCTAAGAGTTACTGAAGAAAAAGAAGAACTAGGATTAGACATTTCTCAACACGGAGAATTCTTATAAAATTTAATTTTCACTTTTCGTTACTTGATAAATAAAAAAGCACTCTAAATTTGACTTAGAGTGCTTTTTGCTTTTACTGCTATTTTATTATAGATTTTGGATTGTAGATTAATTGAGAAACTTATAACAATCAACTAAAACTACGAACTACAAACCAACCAAACCCTTTATTATTTAAAATTAGCAATTCCTTCTTTTAACCAATGCAAATATTCATCGGCGCTTACATAGCTTATTGTTGGTTTAGAAGTATTTAAATTGTTTCCTTCTAAATCTGTAATTACATACAAAGGCTGTGTATTTGTTTTATATTTTGAGATCATAAAATCTGTCCATTTATCTCCGGCAGTAATGATTTTATCTCCTGCTTCTGTTGTAAATTGTTCTTCTTTTGGAAGTTCACGTTTGTCATCAACATAAAGCGAAATCAAAACAACATCATTTTTTAAAATTGGCAGAATCGTTGGTTCAGACCATACATTATTTTCCATTTTTCTGCAGTTTACGCAGGCATATCCTGTAAAATCAAGCATAATAGGCTTATTGATTTCTTTTGCGTAAGCTAATCCATCTTCGTAATCATGAAAAACCATAATACCATGCGGACCTAATTCTGCTCCTTCCGGAAGACCTTTTATTGATTCTGCAGAAACAGCACCATTTCCTGATCCTCCTACTCCAAACGGACTTTCACTGTATTGCGGCGGCGGCGGGAAAGCGCTGATTAATTTTAACGGTGCTCCCCAAAGTCCCGGAATTAAATACATCGTAAAAACTAAAGTTAATAAACCTAAATATAATCGTCCTACCGAAATATGATGTGTTGGGCTATCGTGAGGAAGGGTAATTTTTCCGAATAAATATAAAGTCAAAGCTCCAAAAATAGCGATCCAGATCGCGATGAAAACTTCTCTTTCTAAGAAATGCAATTGAAGAACTAAATCAGCATTTGATAAAAATTTGAATGCTAAAGCCAATTCTAAAAATCCTAAAACTACTTTTACCGTGTTTAACCAGCCGCCGGATTTTGGAAGTGAATTTAACCAGCCCGGGAACATAGCAAACAACATAAACGGAAGTGCTAATGCAGATGAAAACCCTAACATTCCCACAACTGGAGCAATTCCTCCGTTTGAAGCAGCTTCAACTAATAATGTTCCAACAATTGGTCCTGTACAAGAGAAAGATACGATTGCCAAAGCCAAAGCCATAAACAAAATTCCGATTAATCCTCCTTTATCTGCCTGCTGATCAGCTTTGTTTGCCCATGAGTTTGGAAGCATAATTTCAAAAGCTCCCAAAAATGAAGTTGCAAAAATGATTAATATCACAAAGAAGATAAGGTTAAACCAAACATCTGTAGATAAGGCGTTTAAAGCATCGGCACCAAATATTTTAGTTACAATAAGACCTAAAATCACATAGATTGCAATAATAGAAAGGCCGTAAATAATGGCATTTCTAATTCCTTTAGCACGACTTTTACTTTGTTTGGTAAAGAAACTTACCGTCATAGGAATCATTGGGAAAACGCAAGGTGTTAACAATGCGGCAAATCCAGATAAAAAGGCAATAAAAAAGATTGACCATAAACTTCTGGCCGGTGCCGGAGCAGGGATTTCTTCTTTTTCAGTTTCAGCTGTTTTTTCTATTTTTGAAGATGCAGTTTCGTCTTTTTTAACCGTATCAACAGCGATTCCTGTTACTTTCGTTTCATCAAGTTTAGCTTCTGTTATCGACGGAACCTCATCCATTTTAAAAGTTGAAGGAACAGCAATCGAGAATTTTTTACTTGAATTAATACAAACTTCTTTACAAACCTGAAAATCAAAATCAACATCAACCGTTTTTAAATTTGGGTTAATGATTTTTATTTCCTGTTCGATATGTGCTTTTCCTTCAAAGAAAGTTTCATCTACGCCAAAAACATCATTAAAAGCCGTTCTGGTTTTACCTTCTTTAGCTTTTCCAACTAATTCATAATTTCCTTTTTGGTTTTTAAAACTAATTTCTAAAGCCAAAGGTCCGCCGTCTGGTGTAAACTGCGAATACATGTGCCAGTCTTTTTCGATTACAGCATCAAAAATTAAAACAGCATTATTACCTTTTTTCTCAATTTTAGAAATCCATTTTACCGGCTCTAAAATTTGTGCATTTCCTGCCAAAGTAAAAAAGAACAACAGTAAAAAGGCGGTTATTTTATTCCAGATACTTCTTGAAAGTATCGATTGATGATTTTGATTAAAGTTCATTATTGCAATTCTATTTTAAGTATTTTATTTGTGGTATTTTCTATTTTAAAACGTTCGTCTTGTCTAATTCCAACAACCCATACAATTTGGTCATCAGAACACAAAATCCATGTTTTTTCTTTTTCGATCAATGATAATTTTTCATCTTTAAAAAGTTTACTCACTTTTTTTGACTTTCCATTCATTCCAAAAGGCTGAAAAATATCTCCTTCTCTCCATTTACGTAATATAAGAGGAAAGCGGATTTTTTCGGAATCGACAAATATAACTCTATTTGAATCATATGTTGTGTGACTTACGTTACTAAGTTTTATTTTTAAGGGAAAATTAACTTCTGTATCGTTTTCATTGATTTCATATTCATCATTTTCAGATGAGCCAGAAAACGGACTCAAAATCAAAGTTTCTCTGTTTTTCAACAATCTAAATTCACCCGAAAGAACTTGTTTTCCAGACTGGCCTTCAACCAGATCATAAATATCGTTCCAGGCAGAAAACCCAAATTCATTCAGCCATTGGTACAAATACGATTTATAATTAGGAAGTTTTTTAAGCTGATTTAAATCAAAATGAATATCATCTCCAGCTTCTTTTGCCACCTGCTGATAAACGATAATCGAAGCATCATCGACCATTTCTTTTGTTTCCTGAAGATATGACTGTGTTTTTTGAAAAGCATCGAGAAAATTAGGATTGATTTCTTTTAAAACCGGAACTAAATTGTGGCGGATTTTATTTCGCAGATATTTAGTAGAAGCATTACTGCTGTCTTCTCTCCATTCTACTGCATTTTCTTCTGCATATTTTAGAATTTCTTCTCTTGAAAAAGGAAGAAGCGGACGAATTATACGATCGTTCTCTTCCGGAATTCCGGTTAAACCGTCTAATCCTGTACCGCGTGTTAGGTTGATAATAAATGTTTCCAGATTATCATCGGCATGATGCGCCGTTAAGATATAATCGAAGTTTTCTTCTTCTAAAAGCTCATAAAACCAACTGTAACGAAGTTCTCTTGCCGCAATCTGAGTCGACAATTTATAATCTTCGGCAAAAGCTTTGGTATCAAACTGAGTTGTAAAAATTTTGATGTTATTTTGATCACAATAGTTTTGAATAAATTCCTGATCGCCAAAACTTTCTAATCCGCGAAGCTGAAAATTACAATGCAAAACAGCAATTTTATAATTTAACTGTCTAAACAAATGCAATAAAACCATACTGTCAATTCCCCCGCTTACAGCCAGAAAAAGCTTTTTCTGAGCCAGAAAAGGAAATCGGGAAACGATATGGTTTTGAAATTTTGAAAGCATCGTATAAAAGTAAAAAATTAAACTTGATCTATTTTCAAATGAAATGTTAACCGTGATGTTTTTTTGTCATATATATTTTTTGCCACAGATTACAGGATTAAAATAATTAAAAAAATCTGTGTAAATCTTTCTAATCTGTGGCAAAAAAATATACGATAAAAATTCGTGTAATTCGTGGCAAAAATTTACTGTAAAACTTCATGCATTGCTTTTGCTTTCAGCAGACATTCTTCGTATTCTTTTTCAGGAATTGAAAGCGATGTTATGGCACTTCCTACCGAAAATGAAACATATTTATTTTCCTGATTATACAAAATACTCCTTATTACGACATTAAAATCAAAATCTCCATCGGGTGTAAAATAACCAACTGCTCCACTGTAAAGCCCGCGTTTGGTTTCTTCCAGATTTTCGATAATTTTCATTACCGAAATTTTAGGCGCGCCAGTCATACTTCCCATAGGAAATGTTGTTTTTAAAACATCAACAGCATTATATTGAGAATCTAATTTTGATGTTATAGTCGAAATCATTTGATGCACCTGCAAAAAAGAATAAATTTTACAAAGTTCTGCTACCTCAACAGATCCTTTTTGAGCTGTATGCGACAAATCGTTTCGAACTAAATCTGTAATCATGATATTTTCTGCCCGTTCTTTTGCGTCTGATTCTAAATATTCTTTCGATTTTTGATCTTCGACAGGATCTAAAAAACGTTTAGAAGTTCCTTTTATGGGCTGGG
Organism: Flavobacterium ginsengiterrae; assembly: GCF_039539785.1. NCBI lineage: Bacteria > Pseudomonadati > Bacteroidota > Flavobacteriia > Flavobacteriales > Flavobacteriaceae > Flavobacterium > Flavobacterium ginsengiterrae. The sequence continues at coordinate 904,382 of NZ_BAABDU010000004.1, forward strand.
AAATAATTGTATCGCCTATTTTTTTTAAATAACGTTCGGGCGAAGCCGAAAGCAGATATTGCTTATAGTTTTTAAAGAAAACAGAAAACGGCGCCTGAGAAATTTTATTTAGTTTTTGAAATTTTTCCAACGGATTAATTACAGCATTTTCGGCAAAAAATTCCATACAGAAATTTGCTTCGTACATATCGCCTTTATGAATATGTTCGAGCATTTTATTCACTTTTTCAACGTATAATTCTTTCGAAATACGCTGTTGTATTTCAACTTTATCTAACGTAACAAAAGAGTTAAATTCGTTTTTTAAGATTTCCTCAAAATCATCTTCTATCTCATCATCGCACAGTAACAAATAATGAATTTGAAGCTCACCATTCTTTAATACAAATATTTTTTTTGGCTGAAAGAAAAATAAATCCGGAAACTCTAATCCGTCGAAGTTGTTTGATTTTAAATTTTCAACATCATTTTTCAGGTCATAGGATAAATAACCAAAAAGCCAGTCCTTAGTAGTCTGCTGATATTGTTTTAAATCTTCAAAAGCATTATGAAAATCGGTTTTTAAAGATGTAAAAGCATCAACGGCCAAAATACAGTCGAAACTCGAATATTCCTGCGGATAAGAATTACTATCTAAAAAAACGATTTCCCGAAACTGCTGCGCCCAATTTAAAAGCTGTTGTTTAAACTGCTCTGGATTTGAAATAGGCTTGGTAATTGAAACTCTCAAAAAGAATAGATTTTAAATTTCAAAATTACAACAAAAATTTTGTTGCTCTAATAAACAAGAAGAATTATAAATCTGCTCAATGAACACTTTTAATTCAAAAAAATCAAGCAAAAGTGTTAATATTGGAAGTAATTTCATAAGAAAAAATTCGTTATATTTGATATAGCATTAAACTAATCCCAAAATAGAATATTATTGATTGTTAAATTCTCAAGAAAAAGGATACTTACTTGAATTTCCATTTAATTGATGAATATAGATTTTGCGTTTTCAACCCACTAATTATTATATCATTTAACCTATTTAAATTCTAAGTATTATGAAAATTGCTACTATTATTGTCCGCGTTTTGATCGGCCTTTTACTGCTGTTTGCTTCTATTTCGTTCTTTTTTAAACTTGCGCCGGAACCAGAAACAACAGGTAATTTTAAGGCATTTAATATGGGGTTAGTTGCTTCAACTTATTTATTGCCGCTGGCTAAAACAGTTGAATTACTTTGTGGTCTTTCGTTTGTAACAGGTCGTTTTGTGACTCTGGCAAATATCCTTATTTTACCTATTACAATCAATATTTTGTTTATTAATTATTTCCTTGCTCCAGAAGGTCTGCCAATCGCAGCGTTGCTTTTTCTTGGAAATCTATTTTTAATTTACAGATATTGGGATAACTATAAAACTGTATTTACTCCTTGATGAACACAGATAAAAATAAAAAAGCCGGTATTTAAGTACCAGCTTTTTTATTTTTAATTTGCCTTATCATGTTTTACCCAGACTAATTTGGTTACATCATAACCAATTTCCTGCGCTTTAATAAGAAAATCTGCTTTTACACTTTCCGGAATTGTTTTTTCTCTGGAAAGTATCCACATGTATTTTAAACTTTCTCCGGCCACAAGTGCATATTTGTAATCATTATCAATTGCTACGACATTGTAACCAGCATAAAAAGGACCAAAAAATGAGACTTTCAGCATACCAATATTGTCTTTTTTGACATATCTAGCTTTCCCGACACTTTGTTCCCATTTGTCTTTTTTGACATTATAGCCCTTATTATCAACTTTTATTGTTTTGTCTTCATTCAAAGAATACTCGGCAGTAACATTATCTAAATCTCTTTCCCATTTGTAATCTAATCTAGCGATTTCGTACCACTTCCCGAGATATTTCGCACCGTCAAAATTAGTAACGGCTTGTGCTTTTTCCGGAATTCCGCCTCCGCAAGAGTATAACGCGAGACCAATTCCTGCTCCAATAAGAATTGGAACTACATATTTCGTTTTCATAATTCTATCTTTTTAATTATCATAAAGATAGCACGAGAAATATACATCTAATTTACAAAATTTTTCTTCAAGTTTATATTTTTAGGCATTAAAAATTATCTTGTCCAAAAATTTTAAAATACACCTTACAATAGTTTTATTTTTAAGCTACATTTGGCAAACCAACCTATTAACTTGAAATGAAAAAATACCTGTTGCTGTTTCTATTATTTTATTACTCTTACTCCTCTTCACAATCTATAAAAGCGATTGACTCTCTAAATACTGAAATATGTAAATCATTGGTTCAAAATATAAATTTAGCCAATGAGATTAGAATTAACACGATCAATAATTCGCATATTTCTCCTTATCTGGCAAAATTTAAAGACACCATTGTACAGAGAAAAACATTTGAACAAATTTTTTACAGATTACAAAAAGACTGTAACGAGTTTGTAGCGATTTTTAATCAAAAGTCATCAGAAAGCAGCTGGGTTATGCAAAAAGAAAAACCACAGCAAATTCTATCCAGAAAACAATGTGATGATTTTGATAAAATCTCAAAATATTACTATGTAGAAAATGACGGCAATAAGGTTGAAGTAAATTTAGAAGGTAATTTATGGACAGAAAAATTCTCTGACGGCACTTTTTCAAAACTTTTTTATAGAAAAAAAGGAAATTGTGAATTTGAATTAGAGTTTATTGAAAGCGACAATATATCGAGGAAAAATTTTAGCGTAAAAGGAGAAAAATATGTCTATAAATTATATGACGAAGATAATCAAACATACAGTCTTTATACTGAAAATAAAGGAATGTATTTTACTTTCAAAATGGTAAAGCAATAAAAAAACCGTCCCGTCAAAACTGACGGGACGGTTTTTTAAAAATATGATTTCCGTAAAAATTATACGTGTAAAGCTCTGTTTTCTGTCGCTGCCAATGCTGCTTCTTTAACCGCTTCCGCGAAAGTTGGGTGTGCGTGGCTCATTCTAGAAATATCTTCAGCAGAAGCTTTAAATTCCATTGCAGTAACCGCTTCAGCAATTAAATCTGCTGTACGCGCTCCAATCATGTGAACTCCTAAAACCTCGTCTGTTTTCTCGTCAGCTAAGATTTTTACAAATCCGTCTAAGTCAGCACTTGCTCTTGCACGTCCTAACGCTTTGAAAGGAAAACTTCCAGATTTGTACGCAACTCCAGCTGCTTTCAATTGCTCTTCAGTTTGTCCAACTGCAGCAACTTCTGGCCAAGTGTAAACTACACCAGGAATTAAGTTATAATCGATATGTGGTTTTTGACCTGCTAAGATTTCAGCAACCATTACTCCTTCTTCCTCTGCTTTATGTGCCAACATTGCTCCACGAACAACGTCACCAATAGCATAAATATTTGGAACACTAGTTTGTAAATGATCATTTACCTCAACTTGTCCTCTGTCAGAAATTTTAACTCCAGCTTTGTCAGCGTTTAATCCGTCTGTGTAAGGACGACGACCAACAGAAACTAATGAATAATCTCCCTCTAAAGTGATTGTTTCTCCTTTTGCATTTTCAGCCTGAACTACAACAGCATCGCCGTTTCTTTCAACAGATTTTACTTTGTGAGAAACGTAGAATTTCATTCCTTGTTTTTTCAACACTTTAGTTAATTCTTTAGACAATGAACCGTCCATTCCCGGAATAATTCTGTCCATGAATTCCACTACAGAAACCTGAGCTCCTAAACGAAGGTAAACTTGTCCAAGCTCGATTCCGATAACTCCTCCACCAATAATAACTAAGTGTTTTGGAACTTCTTTTAAAGCCAAAGCTTCAGTAGAAGTGATGATTCTTTCTTTATCAATTTTGATGAATGGTAAAGAAGATGGTTTTGATCCTGTAGCAATTACAGTATATTTTGCTTCGATAGTTTCTGATGTTCCGTCAGCTTTTGCAACAGCAATATGAGTTGCATCTACAAATGAACCTAAACCATTAAAAACAGTAATTTTATTTTTATCCATTAAGTAGTTGATTCCACCTACGGTTTGATCTACAACGGCTTGTTTACGCGCGATCATTTTCTCTAAATTGATTTTTACATCGCCAGAAACTTCGATTCCGTGATCTGCAAAATGAGCAATTTCTGCATAATGATGAGAAGATGATAATAATGCTTTTGAAGGAATACAACCTACGTTAAGGCAAGTTCCGCCTAATGAATTATATTTTTCTACAATAGCAGTTTTGAAACCTAATTGTGCGCAACGAATTGCTGATACATATCCGCCAGGACCTGAACCTATAATGACTACGTCAAATGAACTCATAGTTTGTTAATTTTAATTTAGCGCTTACAAAATTAAGCAATAAAGTTCTGTTTGAGGTTTAATTTTCAATGTTTTTTGTGTGAAATTTTGAGGTTTTGTAGCGCAGAGATTCGCGGAAGTTTTACACGGAGGTTCGCTAAGATTTTATTTTTCTGTATTGTGGGTTTTGCTCGCAAAGGCGCTAAGGCGCAAAGTTTAAGGTTTCATTTTAGGATTTCTTGAAGTATGAAATACCGAATAAATAATTATTTCTGTTCCAATGATTTCATAAATAATCACAAATGGAAACTTTACCAATGTCATTTCTCTATAACTTGGTTCTTTTTTAATTTCGAATAATTCCGGATTTGTCTTTAAAACCTTGAGATATGAATTTAAATACGTTAAAAATTGTTTTCCTAAGCCTTTACTTCTGCTTTCATAAAATTCAATAGATTCGTCGATATCTTTTTCTGCTAATGGTAAAATTTTAATCTTAAAAACCATATTTTGCATTCAATCGTTTTTCTGTTTCTTCCCAAGAACTAGCCTCAACTTCTCCTGAAAGATACTTTTCTCGTTCTTCGGCAACTAAATTATAATGTGAATCTGGAACAACTGAGTCTTTTTCATCATATTTTATAGCATCAAAAACGCTTTCTAAAATCTCTAGTTTAGAATCGTCGTCTATAAATCTTCCAAAATCTTTTATAAGCTTACGTCTTAATTCCTTTACTTCCATTTTGCTTGTGTTTACTTCTATGTAGAATCAAATTACTTCCATTTGGAATCAAATTTAAGGTTTTTAAATTTTGAATTATGTTAAGGAATTCATTTTTTGCTAGCAAATGCGCGATTAAAAACTTAGAACTTCAGCATCTTAGAACCTTAGAAAGAAATCACCGTAGAATTTTTCACTTCGCTAATCATAAACATACTTTGCGTACTTCCAATGTGTTGCAATGAAGTTAATTTGGTAACTAAAAATTCTCTGTATGCTTCCATATCTTTTACCAAAACCTTTAAGATATAATCGTAATCACCACTTACGTGATGGCATTCTAAAACTTCATTGAGTTTAATGACTTCGCTTTCGAATTTAGTTAAGAATTCTTTGGTGTGCTGAATGAGTTTTAAATGACAAAAAACGACAAATCCTTTTTCGATTTTTGATTTATCTACTAATGCTGCGTAATTTTTTATAATTCCTTCGCGTTCGAGTTTTTTGATTCTTTCGTAAACTGCTGTTACCGAAAGATTAAGTTTTAAAGACAATTCTTTATTGGTCTTTTTACTATCAGTCTGAAGTAAAACAAGAAGTTTTTTATCGATTTCGTCTAATGTCATTTTGATGGTTTTAAGAGATGAAAGAAAATCTACAGAATTGCATTTTACAATTCAAATTTAGATTAAAAATCATAACAAAACTATTTTTATAGTTTTAAAATCTATAAAAATAATTAGTAGTTGACATTTTTTCTAATTAGGTAGTTCTTTGACAAAATTCTTTTTAAGACTTAAAACAAAAAACTAACTATAATGAAAGACTTTAACCCAGCAGATAAAATTCAGGATTTGCAATATTTCGGCGAATTTGGCGGTGTAAATCCGTCGATTTCAGATTCTTCTACTTATACATTTTTATCAGCAAAAACGATGTTTGATACTTTTGAAGGCAATATGGAAGGCTGTTATTTGTATTCGCGTCATTCTTCGCCAAGTAATTTGTATTTGGATCAGGCTTTGGCAGCAATGGAAGGAACAGAAACAGCAAATGTTTCGGCTTCGGGAATGGGTGCAATTACTCCTACTCTATTACAATTGTGCGGTGCAGGCGATCACATTGTTTCGAGTCGAACGATTTATGGCGGAACATATGCTTTTCTAAAAAACTTCACTCCTCGTTTTGGAATTGAAACGTCATTTGTAGACATCACAAAATTAGATGTTGTTGAAAAAGCGATTACACAAAACACTAAAGTTTTGTATTGCGAAACGGTAAGTAATCCGCTTTTGGAAGTGGCTGACATTCGCGGATTGGCACAAATTGCTAAAAAGCATAATTTAAAACTGGTTGTTGATAATACTTTTTCGCCTTTGTCAGTTTCACCTGCGAAATTGGGAGCCGATATTGTAATTCATTCTTTGACCAAATATATTAACGGAAGCAGTGATACTGTCGGTGGTGTAACTTGTGCTTCTAAAGAATTTATTAATTCGTTGAAAAACGTAAATTCTGGTGCGAGTATGCTTTTAGGACCAACGATGGATAGTTTGCGCTCTGCTAGTGTGATGAAAAATTTGAGAACGCTTCATATCCGAATTAAACAACACAGTCATAATGCTCATTTTCTAGCCGATCAATTTGAAAAAGATGGTTTAAAAACGGTTTATCCAGGATTGAAAAGTCACCCAAGTCATGAATTATACAAAACAATGATTAATCCAGAATATGGTTTTGGCGGAATGATGACAATCGATGTTGGAACTTTAGCGAAAGCAAATCAATTAATGGAATTAATGCAGGAAAGAAATCTGGGTTATCTAGCAGTAAGCTTAGGATTTTATAAAACACTTTTTAGCGCACCGGGAACTTCAACTTCGAGTGAGATTCCGTTAGAAGAACAAGTAGAAATGGGATTGACAGATGGTTTGATTCGTTTTTCTATTGGTCTGGATAATGATATTCAGCGCACTTATGAAATGATGAAGGCTTGTATGGTCGAGCTTGGGGTTTTGTAGATTAAGTGATTAATTCAGAAAATTTATGATTGTCATTTCGACGAAGGAGAAATCTCCGCAAGAAACTCGCCAAAACATTTCCAATCTTTGTAGAATGTTGTCGCGGAGATTTCTCCTTCGTCGAAATGACACAAAAAAAAAACGAAAAAAGCCGTTTTGAAATAAACTTCAAAACGGCTTTTCTATTTGTATTTTTATAATTCTTAACTGATAACCTGAGCATTAAGTTTACTATTTTTTCTACTATATGTAAAATAAATTACAAGTCCGATGATTAACCAAACTGTGAAATAAATCCAGTTCCAAACGCTTAATTCGGCCATCATATACAAACAGCAGATTAAACCTAAAAGCGGAATTAAAGAAAGATTTTTTCTAAAAGCCCAAACTGTTAATCCAACCAAAACAAATAAGAAAATCCACATTGGAATTTTGTGTTTGAATAATTGAAATCCTGTTTCGTATTTTAATGAATCGCTGATTGGAAGTCCTTTTACAACCTCAGCATATTTAACCTCATCATCCTGATATTGGCTTAATAAATGTTCTAAATCTGAAGTTTCAGAAGTTTTATTAGTCGCATCGATACTTTTTAAATAGCTGAAAACTTTTTCAGAATCTTCTTTATCTAAAGATGTTACAATTGAAGTTGCATCAAAAGTCTGTGCATCGTTATTAATGAATGCCATTGTAGCTTTACTGTTAAAAGCAAAAGCATAATACAATCCCGCAATAATTAAAACAGGTAAAATGTATTTTGAATTGATGTAAGGTGTTTTAAATTTTCCTCTTGGAATTTCTGGTTTGTTTTGAAGTACTAGAACTCCCGCACAAACCAATACAAAGGCAAATAAAGTTCCAATACTGCATAAATCAGTTACCATTGTCAAGTTTAAAAATAATGCAGGAACTGCTACTACAAATCCTGTAACAATTGTTGCAAAAGATGGCGTTTTAAATCTTGGGTGAACGGTTGAGAATTTCTTTGGCAATAATCCGTCACGGCTCATACTCATCCAGATTCTTGGCTGTCCCATTTGGAAAACCAATAAAACGCTCGCCATCGCCACTACTGCACTTACAGCAATAATTCCAGACATCCATTTTAAGTCTAATTTATCGAAAACAAATGCCAGAGGATCTCCAACATTTAATTCATAATATTTAACCATTCCGGTTAAAACCAAAGCAATAGCAATGTATAAAAGCGTACAAATAATGATCGCCCACATCATACCGCGTGGTAAATCTCTTTGTGGATTTTTACATTCTTCGGCGGTTGTAGAAATGGCATCAAAACCAATATATGCAAAGAAAACAGCAGACACTCCTTTTAAAACCCCGCTCACTCCATTTGGCGCAAACGGATCCCAATTAGCTGTATCTACATAAAAAATCCCCACAGCAATTACTAAAAGAACCACACAAAGTTTTACAACCACCATAAGGTTACTTGCATTTCGAGATTCTTTCATTCCTCTGTATACCAAAGCAGTAATTAAAATAATAATGAATAAAGCTGGCAAATCAGTTACAAAATGAAAAGATCCTATTGTAGGCGCCGTTGTCCAGGCTGTGTGAGCCTGTTGTAAAGCAGTACTTAAATTTTCGAAAGATTTTCCGCCTCGCATTAAAGCTTCGGCATCATTAAAACCGTTTGAAGCAGTTAAGTAATCCATTTGAATCCATTGCGGTAAATGAATGCCACCACTCTGCAGAAGTCCCGTAAAATAATCACTCCACGATATGGCGACGGTTATGTTTCCTACGGCATATTCCATAATTAAAGCCCAGCCAATAATCCAGGCGATAATTTCTCCAAAAGCCACGTACGAATACGTATAAGCACTTCCAGAAACCGGAACCATCGAAGCAAATTCAGCGTAAGCAAAAGCAGCAAAACTACAGGCAAGAGCGGTAAAAAGAAACAAAAATATTACAGCTGGTCCTCCGTCTGCACTTGCTTTTCCAATGGTGCTGAAAATTCCCGCTCCAACAATAGCAGCAATTCCAAAAGCCGTTAAATCTTTGGTAGTAAGGTGTTTTCCAAGCGCTCCATGTCCGTCTGCTTCGTTCTTTGCAACCTGTTTCAGAATATCCTGCACTGTTTTTTTTCGGAATAAACTTGAAAATGCCATATATGTATTGCTATTATAAATTAATTTAATTCAGTTGTTCTGGTTTTATTTTGCAAATAATGCAAAAATTATCCTGATTTCAAATATATAAAACGATTTTGTTTTTCTACGATTTTTTTTTTTTACCGCGACCCGAGCGATAGCGAACAGGCGAAGCAATTCAAGAATTATTTTTTTCAAATCTTTGTCTTTAAATTTTCTCTCGCTCCCGATAGCTGTCGGGAGAGAGAAACAAAAAAATCCTTTGCGGTTAAATTGAAAGTACAAATGTAACATTTCATAAAATGAGCTTACTAATACAAGTAGTATTTAATTTTAAAGAATCATTTTATGGAAAAAATCACGAGACGTTCTTTTGTAAATAAATTTGGACTTGGCGTTGGAGCTTCGGTTGTTATGACGACGCTTCCTTCTTTTATAACCGAGGCAGAAAAGGTTCATAAACCTTACACAGGAAAAAAATTAAATATTGCTTTATGCGGTTTAGGAAACTATGCATCGCTATTAGCAGAAGGTCTTCAGGTTTCTGAATACTGCCAGCTTGCCGGAATCGTTACAGGAACGCCTTCTAAAGCTGAAACATGGAAAAAGAAATATAATATTCCTGAAAAAAACATTTACAACTACGAAAACTTCGATTCGATCGCAAAAAACAAAAATATCGACATGGTATATGTTGTAACTCCAAATTCGCTTCATAAAGAGTTTACTGTCCGCGCTGCAAAAGCAGGAAAACATGTTATTGTCGAAAAACCTATGGCAATTACTGTTGAAGACTGTGAAGAAATGATAAAAGTCTGCAATGATAATAATGTACAATTGGCAATGGGCTATCGTCTGCATTATGAACCAAATCATTTAGAGATAAAACGTCTCGGACAGGAAAAAGTTCTGGGACAGGTTCGTTACATTGAAACTGGTCTTGGTTATAGTACGTATGATGTTCGTGACATTAATAAACCAGTCGATTTAAATGCCCGCAAAGAATGGAGACTGACTAAAAAATGGGCCGGCGGCGGTTGTTTGATCAATTTAGGAATTTATTGCATTCAGGTTTCGCGTTATGTTTTAGGCGAAGAACCAATTGCGGTTACAGCTCAATTTGGAACCATAAACAATAAAAACAGATTTAAAGAAGTAGAAGAAAATATTACCTGGCAAATGGAGTTTCCAAGCGGTGCTGTTGCTAATTGCAGCAGTTCGTATGGTTTTGGCATCGACCGATTTCACGCTGCTGCCGATGAAGGTTTCTTCGAAATGAGTCCAGCTGTGAGTTACGGACCTTTTGTAGGTAAAAGATCTGATGGAAAACCATTTAATTTTCCGGTTATAAACCAACAGCAAACTCAAATGGATGAGATTTGTAAAGTCATTTTAGCAGACAAAAAACTCCCGAATCATATTACAGGTGAAGAAGGAATTAAAGATGTTAGAATTATCAACGCTATTTACAAAGCTGCTGAAACAGGTAAAAAAGTAAGTTTGAAATAGTTTTTTATTTGCCACGAAGGCGCTAAGACGCAAAGTTTTCTTTTACTTTTCAATATATTTTCTCTTGCTCCCGATAGCTATCGGGAGCAAGAGAAAAAAAATCTACATTCTAAAATCTAAAATTACTTCAGACAATTTCTCAAAATCGAAACAGGATGCTGTGCTTCTCTTTTTGTTCCGTCATAAATTTGGTGACGACAAGAAGTTCCTGCAGCTGCAATTTTTACATTTTGAGCAGTATTTCTAACTTTTGGAAAAAGCGTGTCCTCTCCCATTTGCATACTTACCTGATAATGTTCTTTTTCGTAGCCAAAAGAACCTGCCATTCCGCAGCAACCCGAATTGTAAATCGTAACTGTATTGTTTTTAGGAAGATTCAACATTGCGAAAGTCGCTTCAACAGAACTTAATGATTTCTGATGGCAATGTCCGTGAATTTTAATTTCCTTGGTTTCTTCTGAAAAAGAATCGGCTGTGATTTTACCGTCAATGATTTCTTTTTTGAAGAATTCTTCAATCGTAAAAGCATTTCTGGATAATTTTTCTACAGCTTCTTTATCATCAGCTAAACGAAGATATTCATCTCTGAAAGTCAAAATCGCCGAAGGTTCTATTCCAATTAAAGGCGCATTGGCTAAAACTAAATCTTTAAAAATATCCACATTATGATTAGCAATTTTCTTGGCTTCTTCCAAAAACCCTTTAGAAAGATACGTTCTTCCGCTTTCTTCGTGATCGACAACCAAAACCTGATAACCTAATTTGGTCAATAATTCGAAAGCATCGATTCCGATATTGACATCATAATAATTCGTGAATTCGTCTACAAACAAATACAATCTTCCGTTTGGAAAATCTGTTTTTGAAGGTTTATTATTTGCATACCATTTTCTAAACGTTTTCTTTGCCAAAAGCGGTACTTGCCTTTCCGGCGCAATTCCCATTGTTTTTTTCACCAAAGCCTGATTCGAAATAAAATTCGTAATCGACGGGAATTTACTTCCCATTTTATTCAGTTTAGCGTTGTTGGCAAAAATCTTATTTCGGGTCGAGAATCCGTTTGCTTTTTGATATTGGTATAAAAACTCGGCTTTAAGAGTTGCAACATCCACATTACTCGGACATTCGCTTGCGCAGGCTTTACAGCTTACGCACAACTCAAAAACTTCGTATAATTCTTTCTGGTCGAATTTATTTTCTTTTTCAGAATAGGTCAAATATTCGCGTAAAGCGTTTGCTCTGGCGCGGGTGGTTTCTTTTTCATTTTTAGTCGCACGATAACTAGGACACATTGCTCCTCCCGCTGATGGCAATTTTCGACAATCACCAGAACCATTACATTTTTCGGCTGCACGCAAAATTCCTAAACTATCTGAGAAATCCTGAAACGTTTTAATATCCGGTTCAACTCTGCCCGAAACTACACGATGATTTTCGTCCATTTTCAAAGCATTTACAATCTTCCCGATATTCAAAACCGAATTCGGATCGAATGCGATTTTAATCCTTTTCAATAATTCGTAATTTTTCTCGCCAATCATAAACGGAATAAACTCCCCGCGAACAATTCCGTCGCCGTGTTCCCCGCTTAATGAACCTCGATATTTTTTTACCAAATGTGCTACTTCTGTCGCAATGGTTCTGAATAATTTTAAATCAGATGTTTTCTTCAAATTCAAAACCGGACGAAGATGCAATTCTCCTGCTCCGGCATGCGCATAATAAATCGCTTCCTGTCCGTGGCTTAACATCATTGCTGAAAATTCGGCAATATAAGCTGGCAAATCACTCAATTCTACCGCCGTATCTTCAATAGAATCTGCCGCTTTATCATCGCCTACTATACTTCCCAAAAGCCCAAGACCTGCTTTTCTTAGTTCGTTAGCTTTATCAATATCACTTCCGTAGATTTTTACTTTAGCATAACCAAAATTGTTTTTATCTAAATCGGCAATTAAAGCATCGGCTTGTTTTTCGGCATCTTCTAAAGTGTGCGATGCGACTTCAAACAACATAATTGCTTTGGGTTCTCCAACCAAAAAGAAACGGTTTTTAATGTGTTCACGGCTGGTTTTAGTACAATCTAAAATCGTGTCGTCGATCATTTCGCAAGTGTACAAATGATGTTTCATCGCCACAACAACCGATTCTAAAGATTCCTGAATCGTGTGATAATGCCCGACAACCATAATACTGTGAGGTGGCGGCAAATCATCAACTTTCAGCGTCACTTCTGTTGTAAAAGCCAAAGTTCCTTCGCTTCCGCAAAGCAGTTTTCCAAGATTTATGGTTGGTTCAGTTCCGCCAAATAATTCTGATTTCAGGAGAATATCAACGGCATAACCTGTATTTCTCCTGTGAATTTCCGGTTTTGGAAACTCTTTTACGATTTCTTCCTGAGCTGTTTTAACCGAAAGTTCATCGTAAATCGTTTTGTATATTTTATTTTCTAAAGAATCTCCTTTTGTTTTTTCGATAAATTCGGCAGAAGTCAAATCTTTAAAAACCACTTCAGAACCGTCGCTCAAAAGTGCTTTTACTTCTGAGATCTTATCTCTTGTAACACCATATCGAATCGAAGTTGTTCCGGAAGAGTTATTTCCCACCATTCCGCCAATCATTGCGCGGTTTGACGTTGATGTAATTGGGGCAAAAAAAACGCCGTAAGGTTTTAAAAATAAATTCAGTTCATCGCGAATTACGCCTGGCTGAACCGTAACGGTTTTATTTTCGGCGTTGTATGAAATAATTTTGGTGAAATTTTTCGACACATCAACCACCAAACCGTCTCCAACTGCCTGTCCTGCCAGCGAAGTTCCCGCAGTTCTTGGCGTAATCGACATATTATGTTCGGCTGCAAATTTTATCAGCTTCGCAATATCTTCAGTTGTTTTAGGAATTGCCACCGCATTCGGTTTAATTCGGTACACCGAAGCATCTGTAGAATAAAGCGTTTTATGAAGCTCATCGAATAAAAGTGTACCTTCGAGGCTTGCGGCTAATTGCTCTAAATGAGATTGGGTCAACATGTAAATGGTGCTTTTTATAAAAATATTTCCTGAAAAAACTCAGACTACAAAGATAAAAATATCGCATGGCAAAATGAGCTCTTTTGAGAATTTATCTAACCGTTTCAAAAGATTTTATAAAATTCTGAGAGAATCCTGTAAAGCGTTTCACTTACTAAAAAGCTAATTTTAAAATTTTACTTTTTTACGCCTTATTATTATGGAAAATTTCTTTCAGGACGTCATTAACCATCTCGAAGGTTACTATAACAGCATTGTCGATCTTACGCCAAAGTTTATTCTGGCCGTTTTGGTCGTTCTCGTTTCGTGGTTTATTGCGAGTCGTGTGGGTATTTTTGCCGGAAACCGACTCAAAGTTAGAATGCACGATCGTCTTTTGGCGGTTTTTATTGCCCGTTTAATTAAATCTGTGCTAATTATTATCGGAATTTTGTTTATGTTCCGAATTATTGGTCTCGAAGGCGTTGCGCAAAGTATGCTTGCGGGTGCGGGAATTTCGGCTTTTGTGATTGGTTTTGCGCTTAAAGATATTGGCGAAAATTTCCTTGCCGGAATTCTGCTGGCTTTTAAAAGACCATTTTCTATTGGTGATATTATCGAAAGTAACGGCGTAAAAGGCGAAGTCATCAACCTCAATCTTCGCGATACCGAAGTCAAAAGTGATTCGAAAATCATTTATATTCCAAACGCTCTTCTTATAAAAAACACTTTAATTAATTATAATAGCGAAGGTTTTCTTTTGCAGACTTTCACCGTCGGACTCGAATACGGTTCTGATTATACACGCGCCATCGAACTCGTAAAAGAGATTCTGGGAAACAGTGAAGAAGTTACCAAAAAAGACCACGAAAATGCCGCCGTAATTACCGATGTTATTGCCGGTGGTATTATTCAGCTTAACGTTCGTTATTGGGTTAAAACGGCATCAACAACTGAAAATTCAGAATGTCGATCTAAGATTATTGCAGCAGTTTTGAAAAAGTTGAAGGAAAATGAGTTTGTGTTGAAGTAAAGGTTCTAAGGTGCTGAGATACTAAGGTTCTGAGGTTTTTTTCTATACGACTGTCATCCTGAGCGAAGTCGAAGGCTTTTGAAACCAACATTTTCCATAACGCAACTCCCTAATTTTGTCATTTCGACGTAAGGAGAAATCTTCGCAAGAAACTCCGCAACAGCGCGTGCTCAGCGTACGAAGATTTCTCGTTCCTCGAAATGACAACTGTACGGAAAACTGGACAGAGTTTATCTTTTCTCAAAATAACGTTTTATATTTACCTTTAAAACAATACTTCTTTATTTTTTTTTATAATATTTTTCTTGCTTAAAGTGTTTTTTTGATATCTTTACAGTCCTAAACACAAAGAATAAACTAATATTAACTTACCCTGATGAAGTAAGCTGTAACCTTTATTAAAATTATTGCTTCAAGGGGTTTTATTCTTAAATTTAGAATTATGAGCTTCAACAACGTTCCAAAAGAAACCGAAAACAGACTTTTGGATTTTTTCAACTACAGAATCGAACCCGAAGAAATGGCTAAAACACTAAGGCAGGTAAATTTTACTTTAGCTTTAGGAATTATGAGCGAACATGAAACGCTTCAAAGAGAAATCAGCAAATTAAGAGACGGCGTTTACTGGCTCAATGAATTAGCTGAAACTTTAAGCCCTTATTTGGAGTTGGAGTAAAAGTTTAAAAAGAAAAACCTCGATTTTTTGAAATCGAGGTTTTTCTTTTTAAATTCAATCAAAAATTATACTGAAACTACCGAACATCAAATGTTTAAAATTTCTCATTTCTTATAAGTAAGATTAAATTTACACAAAAAAAGATATGAAAAAAAAAGTAATTCATAATTTTGATATTGTTATAAAGAACGATATAAAAAAAAGTTCCGAAGAATATAAAAGAATTTTTATTAAAGAACTTGCAAAAGTTTCAAAAGAAATGAATTTGCAAAAAGATATAGTACAGCTCTGGCAAGAACAGCAAAACTATGTTGATATTTTAAATACGAACAATAATGCATTTAAAGAAATTGAAACAATCAGTAATTCTGATAAAATTGAAAATGTAATGCTTCGTGATGATATAACACATATAAATTTAGAACCAAATTATTCAAGTATCTCATCACTTTCTCAATCTGATTTTTTTACTTCTTCTCATAGTATTATAGATTCCTCTGCTTCTATTATTGGAAATTCTTCTACAGTGGAAAAGAAAAATAACATTTTTATCGCAGATAGTACAATAACCTCTCAAGTTTATACAGGAATATCAGCACAAGAAAACATTGTAATTCCTCAAGATCTTAAAATAGTTGATAGTGAAATATATCTTGAAGTAACTAAAACTGAAATCCAAAAGAAATTTAGAAATATTCTTGATTCAAACAAAACTAGTCTGCCAAACTATAACACAACAAGCGCTGACAATGTCGAAGAGCAAGAACATTACATATCACAAATAAATTTTGAACCGCAAAACGGGAATTTAGAAACCAATAATGAAATTTCGATTAATAATATAAATTGGGAGAAATTAAGCGAGCTAATGATTTTTAAATTATCAGAGTTATTGCAAGAAGAAAAAAACATATATTTGAAGGAATATTATGATAAGTTAGTAAATAAAATTTCCAGCGTTAATGTAAATATCCAAGAGTTATTTTCGGAACACAATGAATTATTTTTATTGCTAAAATCAATTTTTCCCGCTCTACCAGAAAAGATATCAATTCAGACAAAAACAATAATATATCCAGACTTAGGTGCTCAGAAAATGTATCCTGTTATTGGAGTAGATAATTTGTATTTTAAGGCTTCTGGAAAATTACTAAATAAGACAGATAATCCATTTACTAAAGTTAACGAAGACTATAGTCTGATGATGGATTTAATTGAAAAAGATGCAACAGATCCTTTACATCATCAATTTTTAATTACGACGGCTCTTAAAATCTACGATGCAGCAAAATATAAAGGGGCAACTGGAAAAGGGGCTTTACTAATAATGGCTCAAGCAAGTATTGAATCTGGGTATGGTAAAGATGCCATGAGAAGAGGAGATTACAATTTATTCGGTACTTCAACTACTGGTAATGATTATAAAGTAAAAAATGGTCAAATTAAAATTAAAGATTATTCAAATGTTGGTGGTTATGATGCCTCTATCAAAGACTATTTTGATAAAAAATTAAAAAGATGGACTGGAATTGCTAATTTAATCAAAAATGAAAATTTTATATCAGATGATATAGATAAAGCTTTTTACACAGGAATATATATAGAAGATGAGGAAACGAGAAACAAAACGGGACACGGCGCTTATAATTTTGACAATGTAAAAACCTCAAAACCAAACGGAAAAGGAACTGTAATTTCAAATAATAATAAATACGGAGAAGATTTAGTAAAACAAATGACTGATTTTAAGAAAAGATTAATTGACAGTATAGATTATCAAATAAAGAAAAACAGAAAGCAAATTACTGAAATAAAGAAAAACAAAGAATCAAATCATAATAATCTGAACATATTGATATTCATTGAGCCAATAAAAGATTTTACAGATATAACAATCGAAATATTGGAAAATGAAAATAAGAGATTAATAGAAATTGAAAAAGATATAAAAAATTAAATTATGAAAGTGTATACATACATTGCAATTATTTTATTATTAACATCTTGCGGTGATAAAAAGATTGACAATCTAAACTTAACAACAACGCAGAAAAAAAATAATGATTCGATACAGAATAGAATCAATAATTCTATTAAAATAGCATCATTAGATACAATTTTTAGAAAAGAAAAAGATTTTCATTTAAAAATCAATAAGTTAGAAAATGGTTTTTTAAAACTGGATTATAAATTAAAAAACGAGAAAAAAAAACATTCTTTCAAAATGAAATACTTTGATTATTCTGAAGTTGTGTTTCCAATAAATGGTGTTGGTCATTTAGATTCAAAAAAATTAAAATTAGAAAAATATTCTATTTACAAAGACAGCATATTGGTTTTACCTATTGTGAGCATGCCTAATACGCTTTCTATATATGTTATTGATTTAAAAAATGAAAAGAAACTAATGGATGATTTTAGAACATCTTTATTTTTTTTGTGGATTAGAACAAAAAAAGGATTTGAATTTATTAGAGCAGACAATCCTATTCTCACTGACTCTACTTATAAATATACCCTAATTAAATGTAGGCTTAATTCAAATTATCTAGAAGATATAAAAACTGATACGATTGTTTTAAAAAATAATATAAATGATGACTTAAAAAAACAATATGAATTGATTAAAAGATTCTAACCATAAATATCATATCAAGACCTAAGAATACAGAGATTATATCCAACGATTAGATTAGAGTAGAAATATATTTAAACTAACTTATCAACAAATACTTGTGCCAATTTCAAAAATGGAAAAATACCTTGTTCATACTAAGTTAGGACAAATACTTTTACAAAATGCTACATTGGAAGGAATGGAGAGAGTAATATAATTATTAATAAACAAATATGGCAAAAGAACCATTTACAGCAAAAATTTCCTCTGTTTGGATTGGAAAGTTTCTTCTTTTGGATTATAATAGGTTGTAAAGGAAAACTAATGGATCAATTCTCAAAGAATATGATAATAGAAATCTATGGACTGGTTATTTTATAACTCTTCTAATGGCATGCTATATATTTTACATTTTATTAAAAATTGAAATTAGTATTTAACGTTTTATAAAAATTGTAAAAAATTGATGTAAGTCTTTATCTGAGAACCATAATTACATTTATATCCATTAAAAAATAATCAAACTTTAAATACATTTATATCCGAAATAATCCCATTTTAGCGTTACTAATAAACTGACTTCAATAAAACCTCTTTTTATAATGAATAAAAATATAAGCGCTCTTTACCAAATTGCTCAAAAAGAGACCCGAAAAATACTCGGTTTAATGTCTGGAACTTCTCTCGACGGACTTGATATTGCACTTTGCGCAATTTCTGGATCTGGCGAAAATACCGTTGTTAAAATCCTTGAATTTGAAACGATTTCTTATTCTGAAGACACTAAAAACGGAATTAGAAAAGTATTTGCTCAGAAAACAATCGATTTTCAGCATTTGGCTTTATTAAACGAATGGATTGGAATATTACACAGCGGCATGATTAACGATTGCTTGAAGAAATGGAATTTTCCGTCAAGCGAAGTAGATTTAATTGCTTCGCATGGACAAACGGTTTTACACGCGCCTAAGTTTTTACATCAACAGGAAAAATTTCCAAATGCAACTCTGCAAATTGGCGACGGCGATCATATTGCGGTAAAAACGGGAATTATTACACTTTCTGACTTTAGACAAAAACACGTTGCTGCCGGCGGTGAAGGCGCTCCTCTGGCGGTTTACGGCGATTATTTATTATTTGGCAAAAAAGGCGAAAATAGAATCATGCTTAACATGGGCGGTATTGGAAATTATACGTATCTCCCAGCCTCTTTAAACGCAGAAGATGTTTTTGTAACCGATACCGGAACAGCAAATACCTTAATTGATATTTATACTAAACATTATTTCCCTGAAAAAAGCTACGACAAAGACGCTGAAATCGCCAGTCAGGGAACTGTAAATAAAGAACTTTTAAGCGAACTTAAAAAAGATAATTTCTTCCAGAAAAGCTTTCCAAAATCGATTGGTCAGGAATTGTTCAATTTTGATTTTGTGCAGTCGGCTTTGGGCAAATTAAATTTAGAAAACATTTCGGCATCAGATTTGCTGGCAACTTTAACACGTTTAAGTGCCGAAACAATTGCTGAGGCGATTTTTTTCACCATAAATAATACAAGCATTCCTGCAGAAGATTTTCATATTTATATGTCAGGAGGCGGTACCAATAATCCGTTATTGGTAAAATGGTTAAAAGAATTACTGCCTTGCCAGTTTTATACCAGCGACGATCTGGGCATTTTAAGCGATGCGAAAGAAGCTGTTTTATTTGCGCTTTTAGCAAACGAAACTGTGGCCGGCGGTGATTATAATTTTGGAAACAGCAAAGGAATTCCATCTGTAACAATGGGGAAAATTTCGTTTCCTGATTAAAGAAAGACAGCCGCGAATTGCACTAATTGCACTAATTTTTAATCTTAATTATTTTTTCAAAAAATAATTCGTAAAAATTCGTGTAATTCGTGGCAAAAACAAACTATTTTTGATTCTTGTTAAAACAAACATTTAAAATGCATAAAAATCAGTACTTACTATACTCAATCCTATTTTTATTTTTCTTTGGATGGAAATCTGTTTCACAGGAAAAAGTAATGTATCCTAAAAATGAATTTAGAGGAGTCTGGATTGCGACCGTAGTAAATATTGACTGGCCAAAAACCGCAATTGACAACGTCGAAAAGGAAAAAGCAGATTATCTGGAGATTTTAAACACGTATAAAAAATTAAACTACAACGCTGTTATTGTTCAAATTAGAAGTGTCGGTGATGCTTTTTACCCTTCAGAATTTGCGCCTTGGTCAAGATTCTTAACCGGAAAAGAAGGTGTTGCTCCAAATCCGTATTATGATGCTCTGGCCTGGATGATCGAAGAAGCACATAATAGAGGTTTTGAGTTTCATGCATGGCTTAATCCGTATCGCGCGACTTTCGATTTAAACAGAAATCTTTTAAGTCCAAATCACGATCTTTTTAAACATCCGGAATGGATGATCGAATACGGAGGTAAATATTATTACGATCCTGCATTGCCTGAAGTTCAGACACATTTAACCAAAGTTGTTAAAGAAGTGGTAGACAAATACGATATCGACGCGATTCATTTTGATGACTATTTTTATCCGTATGCTGTTCCCGGAAAAGTGTTTAACGATACGGCTTCTTATAAAAAATACGGTTCTGGTTTAAGTCTAGCCGACTGGCGTCGTGCGAATGTGAGCAACTTTGTACATACAATTTCAACTACAATTAAAGCGAGTAAACCATGGGTTCAGTTTGGGATTAGTCCGTTTGGAGTATGGCGAAATAAATCTCAGGATCCAAGAGGTTCAGAAACACAATCGACTTCTAACTACGACGATTTATATGCTGATCCGGTTTTATGGATGGACCAAAAATGGATCGATTACATTATGCCGCAATTATACTGGAGTATGAATAATCCAAGAGCTTCGTATTCTAAATTAGTAAAATGGTGGTCTGAAAATGCTAATAATACAGCCATTTATATTGGTCATGCGCCATACAAAATTAGAGGCGACGGCGACAGAAGCTGGAATTTTGCAACGGAAATCCCAACGCAGGTTGATTTTTTAAGAAGTTTTAAAAATGTTTCCGGAAGTGCTTATTTCAGTGCCAAATGGTTTATGGGAAAAAATTTTGATGTTGTTCGCCTTTTAGAAGACAGTCAGTATAAATATCCTTCAATTCCGGCTGCGGTTCCAAATTTAAAACGCATTATTATCGATAATCCGGTTTTTACCGAGTTTACAAAAGACAACATACAATATACTTTTACAATCAAAAGTCCGCTGAATACAAAGGTGCGTTACATTGTTATTTATGGTGGTGAACATATCTCTAAAATAGATACAAACGATGCTACAAAAATAATAGACAAGGTTCGAGCTGTTGAACAAGACGGCGAAATAACATTCTCTATTCCGGCAGAAAAAATCCGTCAGTATAAAGCTTGCGCTGTAACTTTTATTGATTATTTTGCAAACGAAAGCACACCAGCTTCTGCCGATATAAAAAAGAATTTTAAAATCTATTCACCTGCTCAGCCAAATGAAAACAGATAATACTAAACCGTGGTTTTGGATTCCGCTTCTTAATTTTGCTTCTGGATTACCTTATGCCGTGATTATTTCGGTTTCGGTAATTATGTATAAAAATCTTGGTATTTCAAATGAAGATATTGGTGTTTATACCAGTTTATTATATCTGCCTTGGGTTATAAAACCGCTTTGGAGTCCGTTTATTGAATTGACCGGAACTAAAAGAAAATGGTTTTTATCGATGCAGTTGTTAATTTCAATTGCTTTTCTGCTCGTTGGATTTACCATTCCCACAAATGGATTTTTTATGATGACACTGGCTATTTTTTGGGTTGCTGCTTTTGCTTCGGCTTCAAATGATATTGCAAGTGATGGCTTTTATTTATTGGTTTTACCAGAAAATCAGCAGTCTTTTTTCCTCGGAATCAGAAGTACTTTTTACAGATTATCAATGCTGGCAGGAAACGGATTAATCGTTCTTTTTGCCGGTTATCTGGAACATAAATATGGAGATAATACAAAAGCCTGGTCATATACTATGATTTGTGTCGGCTTGCTTATGACATTTATTACCATTTATAATTTCATTTTTACTCCAAGAAATGAAATCAATATTGCTGAAAAAAACAACGAAACGCATCATCAAAATTTCGCAACGATATTTATTAGTTTCTTTAAAAAGAAACAAATCTGGCTGGTTTTGGCTTTTATTCTTGTTTTTAGATTAGGCGAATCACAATTGCTTAAAATGTTAAGTCCGTTTCTGCTTGATCCAAAAACATCCGGCGGTATGGGATTAGATACAGAAGCCGTGGGAATTATTTACGGAACCTGCGGTGTTGCTGCTTTAACAATTGGCGGAATTTTAGGCGGTATTGCTATTTCTAAACAAGGTCTTACAAAATGGATGTTTCCAATGTTTCTGGCGATGCACCTTCCTATTTTAGGATTTATTTTACTGGCTTTCTTTCATCCTTCATCAATTTATTATATTTATGCCGTTGTTATTTTAGAACAATTCGGTTATGGATTTGGCTTTACAGCTTTTATGATGTATTTAATTCATGTTGCCGAAGGAGAATCAAAAACAGCCCATTATGCACTGGCAACTGGTTTTATGGCATTAGGAATGATGCTTCCGGGAATGTTGAGCGGTTATATTCAGAAATATTTAGGCTATCAAAACTTTTTTATCTGGGTTTTCATAGCTACAATTCCAGGTCTTATTTTATCTCGTTTTTTAATTTTCCCGAAAGATTTTGGGAAGAAATCAGAAGAAGTTTAACCCCAAATCAAACTCTTAAAACTATGGAAATCAATGAAAATTTGCAGGCCGAACGTAATCTGAAAGGAGCTGAGTTCGAAAAAGCCGGAAATCTTGAACAAGCAATTGAGCTTTATGAACAAAATGTTTCAGAAGGTTTTAAAGGAAATCATCCTTACGACCGTTTAGCTACTATTTATAAAAACCAAAACGATCTGGAGAATGAAATCCGCGTTTTGGAAAAAGCAATTGTAGTTTATGAAGAAATCACGATCGAAGATCGATTAGAAGGATTACCAAAACTTTTCCGTTTTAAAAACAGACTAGAAAAAGCAATTGAAACCAAAAAGCAATTAGCTAAACAAAAGAAAGCAAAGTTGAAATAAAATAATCTTTTTTAAACACATAGAAACATAAATTTTATTTTGTGTAAAAGAGTTAAAAGAGAAACTCGTTTCTCCACACATAGCTATGATTGTTTTAATAAAGTGAAACGCCTTTAAACGTTTCAAAAACTATGTATCTATGTGTTAAAATTAAACTCTTAGAATATAAAAAACAGTAAATCATGATTAACATAAAACGAACCAATTCTGACGATATTGATTTTATAAATCTGGTAGTTTTATTAGATCAGGATTTAGCCATTAGAGACGGCGACGATCATGCGTTTTACAATCAGTTTAATAAAACCGATAAAATAAAACACACGATTGTTTATTACGAAAATGGAGTTCCTGTTGGCTGCGGCGCTTTCCGCGAAAAAGAAACTGACAAAACGGAAATTAAACGAATGTATGTTCATCCTGATCATCGTAAAAAAGGAATTGCTTCTGCTATTTTAAAAGAACTCGAAATCTGGGCAAAAGAAGTGGGTTATACTTACACCATTCTTGAAACGGGAAAAAACCAGCCGGAAGCCATCAACTTATATCAAAAATTAAATTATACCATAATACCGAATTATCCGCCTTATGAGGAAATGGATAATAGTGTCTGCATGAAAAAGACTTTATAATAATGAAAATTACAGCCGAAGCATTACGACAAAGAATAGGACAATTTTTCTTTCCTGCCGTTTTTATTAACGATACCGAAGAAAATATTCAGGAAACCGAACGTTTAATAAAAGAACACAATATTGGCGGACTCACCTTTTTTCACAGTCGTGCTAGCGCTGCAACGAATTATGAAAGCAAGAAAAAAGTAGTTTTCAACGATGACAGCTACGAAAAAATCAAAGCTTTAATTGTTCGTTATCAAAAAGCCGCTTCTACTCCGCTTTTAATTAGTATTGATGCCGAATGGGGTTTAGCAATGCGAATTGAAAAAACACCGCAATATCCGTATGCCATTACACTTGGGGCTTTGCCAGAGAATAAATCTAATTTGGTTTACGAAGTTGGAAAACAAATTGGTTTAGATTTAAAAGCAGCCGGAATTCAGTATAATTTATCGCCTTTGGCAGACATCAATAACAATCCGAATAATCCCGTAATTGGCTATCGTTCTTTTGGAGAAAACAAAGAAAAAGTAGCCGATTTTGCGATTGAATATTTAAAAGGACAATCTGAAGTTGGTGTTTTGGGCTGTTTAAAACACTTTCCCGGACACGGAAATACCAATGTCGATTCGCATTTAGGTTTACCGGTTTTAAAAGAAACTCTTGAAGAATTATTAGAAAACGAATTAGTTCCTTTTATAAAAGGAATCGAAAATAATGTCGATTCTATTATGATTGGGCATTTGGCGGTTCCGAGTTTAAACGACGGAAAAGACACATCGGCAACTTTATCAAAAGCAGTTATTCAGGATTTATTGAGAAATAAATTGGGTTACGATGGTTTGGTAATTTCTGATGCTTTGAATATGCACAGCGTTTCCAAATTATACGATGTAAAAGGACAATTAGAATGGGAAGCTTTTAATGCCGGAAATGATGTTTTATGTTTTGCCGAAAATGTTCCGGAAGGAATTGAAGCAATTTACCAAAACGCATCGCCAGACCGTATTTTTGAAAGCTATAACAGAATCATGAAAGCGAAAGAAAAAGCAGGAATTCTTTCTGGAAATACTGATGCTTCGGGTGAATTAAATTTCGAGAAAACATCAAAATTAAATCTTCAAATTGCTCAAAATGCTATTACTGAAATCATCAATAACGGCATTTCAGATTTAGTTATTGAAGCTCAAAAAAACAACAAATTAGCTAAACTGAGCTTATATAAAAATACCGAAAACACTTTCTTTAAAACTTTAAACTCAAAACTACCTTCGCCGGAATTCGCTTTTGAAAATTTAGAAATTTCGGATATTTCTTCTATTAAAAATGAATTAGAAAACTTCGACACTATTATTATTTCATTATTTGTTCCAAAAGCAAAACCATTGAACAATTTTGAAGTTAATGATGAAGTTCTAGAACTGCTTTCTGATTTATTACAAACCAAAAAATGCATTGTTTACGTTTTTGGAAACCCTTATGTTTTACCGCTTATTCCAAATCTAAAAAAGGCTTTTGGATTAATTGAGGCCTATCAGGATTTTGAAGAATTTCAAAAAACAGCAGGAATTCAATTTTTAGAAAAAAATAGTTCAAAAGGCGTTTTGCCCGTAAACATTGAAATTCAATAAGTTAAACACTTAAATAGTCAAAAT
Organism: Flavobacterium ginsengiterrae; assembly: GCF_039539785.1. Lineage (NCBI taxonomy): Bacteria > Pseudomonadati > Bacteroidota > Flavobacteriia > Flavobacteriales > Flavobacteriaceae > Flavobacterium > Flavobacterium ginsengiterrae. Next base: position 929,800 of record NZ_BAABDU010000004.1, read on the forward strand.
TTATCAACTTATAAATTTTTATAATCACATCTTATTGTAAGAACATGTACTTCTGCCCTACTTTTGCACCAGAAATAAATATTTAACGTAAAACGAAAATTATGTCTTTAGTAGGAAAAAAATTCCCAAGTATTGCAGTAGATGCTATCTCAGAAATGGGTGACAACTTAAAAATCAACATTTTTGAAGAAGCAGTAAACAACAATAAAAAAGTACTTTTATTTTGGTACCCAAAAGATTTTACTTTTGTATGTCCAACTGAATTACACGCCTTTCAAGCTGCATTACCAGAATTTGAAAAAAGAAATACTATCGTAATTGGTGCTTCTTGTGACACTAACGAAGTTCACTTTGCTTGGTTAAATACTCCAAAAAACAATGGTGGAATCGAAGGTGTAACTTACCCAATCTTAGCTGATACAAACCGTAACTTAGCTAACATTTTAGGTATTCTTGATATCGAATCTACAAGCTACAGCGAAGATACTGATTCAGTTATCATCGAAGGTTCTAACGTAACTTACAGAGCTACTTACTTAATCGACGAAACTGGAAAAATCTTCCACGAAAGTGTAAACGATATGCCATTAGGACGTAACGTAAACGAATACTTAAGAATGGTTGACGCTTACACGCACATCCAGACTAAAGGTGAAGTTTGTCCTGCAAACTGGGAAGCTGGTAAAGAAGCAATGTCTGCTGACAGAGTTAGTACTGCTGAATACTTAAGCGCAAACTAATTTTTTATAAAGGTACAAAGGTTCAGAGTTACAAAGTGGCAAAGTTTTTTTGCTGCATAAATATACAAAGTCCAAAACTTTTTTCTCTGAACCTTTGCTGCCTTAAAATCCTCTCTAATTAAATAACAAAGTTCAAATGCAAACCAAATTGGTTTTGTAAAGGATTTTATATGCAAAGCTTCTAAAAACTTTGCCTCTTTGAACCTTTGTAACTTTGAACCTTAAAAAATAAGAACATGTTAATTGACTTAAACGAAGATACGTTAGCAGATTTAGTTGCTAAAAACGAAAAAGTAGTAGTACAATATTCAGCTTCATGGTGTGGAAACTGCCGTATTATGAAACCAAAATTCAAAAAATTAGCGACAGAAAATGAAGCTATCACTTTTGTTTTGGTTGATGCAGAAAATTCTCCTGAATCAAGAAAATTAGCTAATGTAAGCAATCTGCCTACTTTTGCTACTTTTGTAAACGGACAATTGGTTGGCGAAACGCAGACTAACAAACAAGAAGTTTTAATCGATCTTGTAAACGCAATTGCGTAATTTTTAATTAAGTTTTTTCCAATTTTGAAAAAATTCTAAAACTCCATAAAATGAAATTACCAGTAATAAAGCATTTAACACAATTCATCGAAGAAAACGATCAGGATTACATTATAGAAACTATTGAAGTTCTGGAAGCGATGACAGAGATTCCATCTTTAAAAGATGAAGAATTAGACGTAATCGGCGAATTGATTTCAAATATGTATGGCGCTCTTGAAGTACAAAAATTAGTAGCTCAGGGAACCGACAAAAAAGAAGCTTTAAATACGTTCATGAAACGTGTTTTAGGTTCTATCGATAAATAATCGGCCTCTTTTTTCAGAGAAAAAACAAAAAACAAAAAAACATGACTGAGAAAGCGTTTCTAATTTTTAGGGACGCTTTTTTTTAGTTTTTAGTCTCGGGGTTTAGTCTCAGTTTCCATACAATTTTGTCAAACTCAAAACTTTGACAAAGTCATACAAAAAGATTACCAAATCAAGAGAACAATATTCTAAACAAACCACAAATTCGTGAATTCACGGCTCTCCAAAAACCATTCTTAATCTCTCCTTAAACCCATAACAAATACTTTTAGATTCAAATATTAATCCTTACTTTTGAGCCTCATTAATTTTAAACAAAAAACATGGCATCTATCACATTAGGAGGAAATCCGGTTCATACATCAGGCGAATTACCAGCGGTTGGTTCTAAACTAGCTGACTTTAAATTAGTACAAAATGACTTATCTGTTGCTTCATTAAGTAACTTCGCTGGTAAAAAATTAGTTTTAAACATTTTCCCAAGTGTTGATACAGGAACTTGTGCAGCATCTGTTAGAAAATTCAACCAAAGCGCAAGCGGATTAGAAAATACTACTGTTTTATGTATTTCCAGAGATTTACCTTTCGCTCAAAAACGTTTTTGTGGTGCTGAAGGTTTAGAGAATGTAGTAAACTTATCAGATTTTCAGGATGGTGCTTTTGGTAAAGCAAACGGTTTAGAAATCGTTGACGGACCTTTAGCTGGTTTACACTCAAGAGTAATTATTGTTGTTGATGCTGACGGAACAATTACACATACAGAACAAGTTGCAGAAATTGCAAACGAACCAAATTACGAAGCTGCTTTAGCAGCACTATAATATTTTCCTTTAAATGGAGTTTCAAAAAGATAATACTTTTGTTACAGGTCGGTTAAAAAGCATGAAATATGCGTTTAATGGAGCTGTAAAATTAATAAAAACAGAACACAGCATCATGGTTCAATTCTCATTGGGAATTATAATGACTATTGCGGGGTTCTATTTTCATATTTCACAAACCGAATGGCTATGTCAGACATTAGCCATTGGTTTTGTTTTAAGCATTGAAGGTTTAAATACGGCAGTCGAAAAAATTGCCGATTTTATTCATCCTGATTACAGCAGAAGAATCGGATTTATTAAAGATATTGCTGCAGGAGCGGTATTTTTTGCCGCAATGACAGCAATTGCAATAGGTTTAATTATTTATATTCCAAAATTTATATAGGCAGGAACGTAAGAATGGCAAAAAGTAAAAAAGAAACTGTAGACAAAAAAACCGAATCAAAAATCGCAGGTCTAAGATCCTGGAAATTAAACAAACCGCAAAAATTTGTTTTGGGGTGCCTTTTGGTACTCTTTTCTATTGCATTGTTAGTGGCATTTATTTCATTTTATGTTAACGGACAATGGCAGACTGATCAAAGTGCGGTTAACAGCCTTGGAGATCGTACCGAAGAAGTACAAAACTGGCTTGGAAAATTTGGGGCTTATCTTGCTGATTTAATTGTTTACAGAGGTTTTGGTCTCGCTTCTTTTATATTGGTGCGTTTATTTTTCCTTACCGGATTGTTTTTAGCATTGGAACTTTCGACCAAAAAACTAAAAAACACTTGGTTTTGGGATATTTTTGCCATTATTATTGTTTCAATTCTATTTGGATTTTTTGCCACTTCGGCTCCGGAATTAGGAGGAACGATTGGTTATGAGCTCAATATTTTTCTTCAGGATTATATAGGAAAAACGGGGACTTTACTAACACTGCTTTTCGGTTTGATTGTTTATTTGATTTTTAAAATAAAAGTATCACCGGAAAAAATCCAATCGTATTTCGATTCTACTAAAAACGAATTTAAATCCGAATTAAATTCTATTAAAAAACCGCAACAGGATCAAGAACCTGAAAGCGCTTATAATTTAGAAGAATTTGCTATTGAAGAAGATCCTGAAATAGATAACATTCACCTAAAAACGGATGATTCTAAATTCGAAATCAACAAAGAAGCTTTAAAACCAACAATTTCGCATTCATCAGAAATTGAATTAAACCCAATTTTAAAACCTATTATCCCGCCGGTTACACCAATTACTGCCACTCCAGACGAGGCGTTTGTTATAGAAAAAGCGGAAGAAGAAGATATTATCGAAGAAAATCTGGCGTCGCGTTTAGTCGCAGACTTTGGATTATTCGACCCAACTTTGGATTTATCCAATTATAAATTTCCAACCATCGATTTATTAAAAGAATATTCGACTGGAGGAATTACTATTAATCAGGAAGAATTAGAAGAAAATAAAAACAAAATTGTAGATACACTTCGTAACTACAAAATTGAAATTGCACAGATTAAAGCAACGGTTGGTCCTTCGGTAACTTTATATGAAATTGTACCCGAAGCCGGAATTCGTATTTCTAAAATTAAAAGTTTAGAAGATGATATTGCTTTATCATTATCAGCATTAGGAATTCGTATTATTGCGCCAATTCCGGGTAAAGGAACTATTGGTATCGAGGTTCCAAACAAGACTCCAACTATGGTTTCTATGAAAAGCGTTATTGGTGCAGCCAAATTTCAGGAAGCCGAAATGGAACTGCCAATTGCTTTAGGAAAAACAATTTCTAACGAAACTTTTGTTGTCGATTTAGCAAAAATGCCTCACTTATTGATGGCAGGTGCAACTGGACAAGGTAAATCGGTTGGATTAAATGCTGTTTTAACTTCACTTTTATACAAAAAACATCCGGCAGAAGTAAAATTTGTTTTGGTTGATCCGAAAAAAGTTGAGCTTACGCTTTTTAATAAAATTGAAAGACATTATTTAGCAAAACTTCCTGACACAGAAGATGCTATTATTACAGATAATGCAAAAGTTGTCAATACCCTGAATTCACTTTGTACTGAAATGGACAATCGTTATTCGTTATTAAAAGATGCGATGGTTCGTAATATTAAAGAATACAACGAAAAATTTAAATCAAGAAAATTAAATCCTGAAGCAGGCCACCGATTTTTACCATACATTGTTTTGGTTGTCGACGAGTTTGCTGATTTAATTATGACTGCAGGAAAAGAAGTCGAAGTTCCTATTGCGCGTCTGGCTCAGCTTGCGCGTGCTATTGGTATTCACTTAATTATTGCCACACAAAGACCTTCTGTTAACGTTATTACCGGTTTAATTAAAGCCAATTTCCCTGCGAGAATCGCGTTTAGAGTAACTTCAAAAATTGACTCAAGAACGATTCTTGACACTCAGGGCGCTGATCAGTTAATTGGACGTGGAGATTTATTATATACAAACGGAAACGATGTCATACGTGTTCAGTGCGCATTTATTGACACACCGGAAGTTGAAAAAATTACAGATTTTATTGGTTCGCAAAAGGCATATGCAACAGCTTATTTGCTTCCAGAGTTCGTTGGAGAAGAAAATGGCATTAATCTTGATGTGGATATTTCCGAAAGAGATACCTTATTTCGAGAAGCTGCAGAGATCATTGTCAATGCACAGCAAGGTTCTGCTTCATTACTGCAAAGAAAATTAAAATTAGGCTACAACAGAGCGGGTCGTTTAATTGACCAGCTTGAAGCAGCCGGAATTGTTGGCCCATTTGAAGGCAGTAAAGCAAGAAGCGTGAATATTACAGACTTAAGTGCTCTTGATCAATTTTTTAATAATGAACAAAATTAATCCAATCATGAGAACAAAAATTCAGGAAATCAACAACAATTCTATCTTTAACATGACTATAAAGTGTTTTCAAATGGCAGTTATTATGCTTTTGAGCTTCACTTCTATTCAGGCTCAGGATAAAAAAGCTAAAGATTTATTGAACGAAGTAACTACTAAAATAAAAAGCTACGATAATATCGTTATCGATTTTAAATATTCTCTAAACAATGCAAAAGAGAATATCAATCAGGACAGCAAAGGAAACGTAACTATGAAAGGAAACCAATATGTGTTGAATTTTATGGGTGTTACTAAAATTTTTGATGGTCAAAAAACATACACTATTGTTCCTGAAGACGAAGAAGTTACTATTTCTAAAGTAAACGAAAAAGACGATAACGCCATTACGCCTTCAAAAATGCTTACTTTCTTTAACTCTGGATACAAATACAATATGGATATTGTACAAAATGTAAAAGGAAGAAAAATTCAATACATCAAATTAGTACCAACAAGCGGAAAAGACCAAAGAAAAGAAATTTTGTTAGGTATTGACGTTCAGACAAAACACATCTACAATTTGATTGAAACCGGAAAAAACGGAACAAAAACAACTTTAACCGTTAATTCTTTTAAAACCAATCAGCCATTGTCAAAAAATCAATTTACATTTGTAGCAAGTAAATACCCGAAATACTACATCAATAAATTAGATTAATCAGAAGGTTGAAAATACTAGACAAATACTTATTAAAAACATTCTTATTTACATTTACAACTGTATTTGTAATCCTATTTTTTATATTCATACTGCAAACAGTATGGCTGTTTATATCAGAACTGGCAGGAAAAGATCTCGACTTAATATTAGTCGTGAAGTTCCTGCTTTTTTCTATGCCTCGTATTATACCGCTCGTATTGCCATTATCGGTTTTACTTGCTTCGATTATGTCGTTTGGTAATCTGGCTGAAAACTACGAATTTGCCGCTATGAAATCTTCCGGAATCTCTTTACAGAGAGCCATGAGGGTTTTGATAGTTTTTATATGCATATTAAGTATTGTTGCATTCTGGTTTGCCAATAACGTTATTCCATATGCCGAATACAAATTCGTGAACTTCCGTAAAAATATCGCACAGGCAAAACCAGCGATGGCAATTGCCGAAGGCCAGTTTAATGATGTTGGAACTTACAACATTAAAGTGAATAAAAAATCCGGCGAAAACGGAAACATTTTAACTGGTGTAACAATTCACGAAAAAGCCAACAACATTGGCGAAAACAAAACCGTAATTAAAGCTAAAGACGGAGAACTAATCAGCAACGAAAAATCTAGTATTTTAAAACTCGTTTTAAATGATGGTTTTTACTATCAGGATGTTACTCCAAAAAAATACGAAGACCGCGCTAAACTTCCGTTTATTAAAGCTGCTTTCAAAAAACACATCATCAACATTGATTTATCTGAATTAAACAAAGTCGACGACAGCAAAGAAAGCATTGCGGGAACGAATGCCATGTTAAATGTAAACGAGCTTCGTTACACCTTAGATTCGTTAAACAAAAATCTAGATAATGAAATCATTTCATTTTCTGAAAACATAAACCAGCGTGTTGGAATCAGAAAGTCAATCGATCCAACTCGTGTAGATAAAGCCAAAAAGAAGAAAACTCTGCCAAACGATCTTTTATCATTATACACTAATAAACAAAAATCTGATGTCTTAAAAATGGCAAGCAGTAATGTTACGAGCAACACCTACTCTATCGAATCAACTCAAAAAGATTTAAAAGACAAACAGCGCGAAATAAACAAGCACTTAACAGCATTGTATGAAAAATTCGTAATTGCTTTTGCCTGTTTCTTAATGTTCTTTATTGGTGCTCCGCTGGGGGCTATTATCCGAAAAGGAGGACTTGGTTTACCAATTGTTTTTGCGGTTTTAATTTTCATTACATTCCATTTCATCAATACTTTTGGAAAAAGACTATCTCAGGAAGGCGGAATGACTCCGTTTATGGGATCATGGATGTCTTCATTTATATTGTCGCCGTTAGCTGTATTGTTAACCTATCGCGCAACAAACGACAATGGATTGATTAATTTTGATGCGATTACAACTCCGATTTCACTATTTTTTCAAAAAATTTCTGAGCGATTTTTCCCAGCTCAAAACAAAGAATAACTATGTCAACAACTAAAATACAATTAAATACCATTGAGGAAGCTATTGAAGATATCCGTCAAGGTAAAATAATCATTGTAGTCGATGATGAAGATCGCGAAAATGAAGGTGATTTTTTGGCTGCTGCCGAAAAAGTAACTCCGGAAATGATCAACTTCATGGCGACTCACGGAAGAGGTTTGATCTGCACACCACTTACCGAAAGCCGTTGCAAAGAATTGGATCTTCGTGCTATGGTAACCAATAATACTGATCATATGGAAACTGCTTTTACAGTTTCTGTAGATTTAAAAGGAAATGGTGTTACTACAGGAATTTCTGCAGCAGACCGATCAAAAACAGTTCAGTCGTTAATCGATCCAAATACAAAACCACACGATTTAGCTCGTCCGGGACATATATTCCCTCTTATTGCCAAACAAGGCGGTGTTTTAAGAAGAACCGGACATACTGAAGCTGCAATTGATTTTGCTCGTCTGGCAGGTTTTAAACCAGCTGGAGTGATCTGCGAAATCTTAAACGAGGACGGAACTATGTCTCGTTTACCAGAATTGATTAAAGTGGCTAAAAAATTTGATTTGAAATTAGTTTCGATCGAAGATTTAGTAGCTTATAGAATGCAGCACGACAGCTTAATTGTGAAAAAAGAAGATTTTGATATTGAAACCCGTTTCGGAACTTTCAGATTAAGAGCTTACGAACAGACTACAAATAAACAAATTCATATTGCATTAACCAAAGGAACTTGGAATCTTGGCGAACCTATTTTAACGAGAATCCACTCTTCGCAGGTTAATAACGACTTATTGGGCACATTGACTAATAATGCAGAGCAGCAGTTAGACGATATGTTTAAAGTAATTAATGAAAACGGAAAAGGTGCTGTGATCTTTATCAATCAGGATATGACGGCCGTAAACCTTTTAAATAGAATTTCTGAACTTAAAGCTTTACAATCTAACGGAACTCTTAAAGCTCCAAAAGTGATTATTGACAGTAAAGATTACGGAATTGGCGCACAAATCCTTCACGATATTGATATTTCTAAAATTAGGCTGGTTTCAAATACAGAGCAAACAAAACGCGTTGGTATGATTGGATACGGACTTGAAATAACAGAATACGTAAACTACTAGTATGGGTACAATAGAAGAAAGAATTCAAAAATCTGAAACACGTATTTTTAAAGCTGTTTTCCCAAGCACAACCAATCATTATGACACTTTATTCGGAGGAACTGCGCTTCACTTAATGGATGAAGTAGCTTTTATTTGTGCTACACGTTTCAGCCGAAAAAAAGTTGTAACAATTTCGACCGGTCAGATTGACTTTAAAAAAGCGATTCCGGCGGGAACTTTAATCGAATTAGTAGCAAAAGTAGACAGCGTTGGAAGAACGAGCTGTAAAATTCACGTTGATATTTTTATGGAGCAAATGTATTCTGAACTTCGCGAAACGGTAGTTTCTGGAACTTTTTCGTTTGTTGCTGTTGACGAAAACAAGAAACCAACGCCAATTTTAGACGATTTAGATTAAGTTTTTCAAAAAACTCGTTTTCGGAAATACTGATAATTAGATACTTGAAAATTATTTTAAAAAAGTAGCTAAAAAAGTTTTGAGAACCGAAAAAGCGTCTTATATTTGCACTCGCAATCACAAAATGATAGCAACATACTGGAGAAATGGCAGAGCGGTCGAATGCGGCAGTCTTGAAAACTGTTGACTGTAACAGGTCCGGGGGTTCGAATCCCTCTTTCTCCGCTGAGAGCTTAAAAAGAGACTTTTCAAAGTTTACAAAAAAGGCTAAAATTCACGGAAAACCCTGCAAATCAAACGATTTGCAGGGTTTCTTCTTTTATACCGAATTTCAATATTTTCAAAAACAGACAAAATCTTCGTGGCGCATTCGTGGCGCAGGCCAAGATTTTTAAAATGTGCCACAAAATTTCACCTTAAGTCCTTATATCAAAGGGGTTAAGCACGTTTACATCTTGTTTAAATAAGGTTATAATTCTACATTTACTAATCTAATAAATTGAATTATGCTAGAGAACAGCTTTGGGTTAATTTTCTTCTTGAAAGTTCCCCGACATGAGAGTAAAATTAGAACCGTTTATTTCAGAATCACCGTTGACGGCATTCCTAAAGAAGCATCTACAAGACGCCAGTGGGATCTGGAGCGATGGAACCAGAAAACTGAAAGAGCAGTCGGAACAAAAGAAGACGCAAAATCACTTAATTTTTTTCTGGACTCGCTCACCTCGAAAATCCACGATATCAAAACTGAGATACTCTACAGCGGAAAACCGATAACCGCACAAAAAATCATGGATCACGTGATGGGAAGAATAACGCCGAGAGTAAAAGTGCTGGAAGAATTTCAGAAACATAACGATGAATTGGAGGCGTTGGTTGGCAATGGTTATACGGGAGCAACCTTGGAAAGGTTTAACATAACCAAAAACCACGTATCCAATTTTATAAAATTCAAGTATAATGTTGATGATTTTGAATTTGCAGATCTAGATCTTGAATTTGTAAAAGATTTAGAGTTTTACCTGCGTTCTGTCCGCAAATGCAGTAATAATACAACTCTTAAATACATTGCCAACTTCAAAAAAATTGTTATTCGTGCACTTGATAAAGAAATTATTGAAAAAGACCCTTTTAAAAGCTTTAAAGGCAAAAAAACTAAAATTGTAAAAAAGCCTATCTCTGCAAAAGAATTGGCTGAATTGGAAGCCCATCAGTTTTCAATAGAAAGACTCAGTATAGTACGAGACATTTTTGTATTCCAATGCTACACAGGGCTTGCATACATTGATGCCTACCAGCTCACAAGTGCTGATATAAAAGACGGAGTGGATGGGAAACCCTGGATCATCTCTGAAAGGCAGAAAACTAATTCAACTGCAAAGATTCCGCTCCTGCCCCATGCTGTCAGAATTCTTGAAAAATATAAAGATCATCCTCTCTGCATCAAACGAGGGACTCTGCTGCCTGTTTATTCCAATCAGAAAATGAATGGCTACCTTAAAGAAATTGCCGTATTATGCGGTTTTCCTTTTCCACTTAATACGCATATGGCGCGCCGTACATTTGGAAGCACGGTAACCTTGAACAATAATGTCCCAATTAACGTGGTCAAAGAACTGCTTGGGCACTCCTCCGTTAAACAGACAGAAGCTTATGCCATAACAGAGCAGACAACTATAGGAAGAGAAATGTCTATACTAAATCAAAAACTCAATCAGCATATAAATGAGATTTCTCAAGAAGATTTAACTACGCTTGAAAAACTTGAAAAAGAAATTCAATTAATTAAAAGTAAATATAAAAATGCATCACTTTAAAATCAAAATGAGGTTTAACCAGCATACTAATTTGTAAGAACTATTAACTCAAAACTCATCCGAGCACCACCATGTTTGGTATCTTAAAAAGATACCTCATGGGTTCGAGTACTGCTCTCCCCACCAAAAGGGTAAAAGAAGCCGAAACGAAAGTTTTTCAATCTTTTCAAAAACCCGCAAAAAACGTGGTAAAGCCTGCAAATCGTAAGATTCGCAGGCTTTTTTCATTTATGCTGCTTTTCATATTTTTAAAAACCGCACAAAATCTCTGTGGCAAAATCGTGGCAAAAATATCCACGAGAAAATTTTGCCACAGAATTTGAAACGATCCCTTATAAACAAAGGGGTTAACGAGGTTAACGACTTGTTTTTTTGACGCTATAATTCTACATTTATTAATCTAAAAAACTGAATTATGTTAGAGAACAGTTTTGGGATGGCTTTCTTTTTAAAGACCGCCCACAAAGGAAGTAAAATTAGAGCAGTACATCTTAGAATAACCGTAGACGGTATTACTAAGGAAACATCAACTAAAAGAAAATGGGATTTTACCCGATGGGATCAAAAGACAGAACGTGCCCTCGGAAGTAAAGAAGATGCAAAATCTTTAAACTTCTTTCTTGATTCATTGACTATTAAAGTCCATGAAATCAAAACAGAGATCATGTACAGCGGCAAGCCGTTAACTACAGAAAAAATAATGGACCATATATTGGGAAGAGTAACACCAAAGATCAAGGTGCTTGAAGAATTTCAAAAGCATAATGACGAAATGAAGGCTCTTCTAGGAAAAGGATATGCAAAAGGCACTCTTGACAGGTTTACCATTACTAAAAACCATTTAACTGCTTTTATTAAATTCAAGTTTAAAAAAGAGGATGTTGAATTTGCGGATTTGAATCTCGAATTTGTTAAAGACTTTGAGTTTTATCTTAGAACAGTGCGAGACTGCAGCAATAACACTACACTAAAATACATTGCAAATTTCAAAAAGATTGTAATCCGCGCGATTGATAAGGAATTAATCACAAAGGATCCTTTTAAGAACTTTAAGGGGCGAAAAACAAAACTGGTAAAGAAACCGCTTACCACTCAGGAACTGTATGAACTGGAAAGGCATTATTTTACTACTGACAGGCTTAATGTTGTCAGGGACGTATTTGTATTCCAATGTTACACTGGACTGGCTTACATAGATGCTTACCAATTAAAGAAAAGTGATATCAAAGAAGGCATTGACGGAAATCTTTGGATTATGTCAGAAAGACAGAAAACAAACTCAACAACCAATGTCCCGCTGCTCCCTCAGGCACTTAAAATCATTGAGAAATATAAAGAACATAAGCTATGCATTCAGCGCGGAACGGTACTGCCTGTCTCTTCCAATCAGAAAATGAATGAATACTTGAAAGAAGTTGCAGTTTTATGCGGATTTCCATTTACTTTAAATACTCACATCGCACGCCGCACTTTTGGAAGCACCGTTACATTAAACAATAATGTTCCTATAAATGTAGTTAAAGAACTGCTGGGCCACGCATCAGTAAAACAGACTGAAGCATACGCCATAACTGAACAGGCAACAATCGGCCGTGAAATGTCAATTCTAAATAAAAAACTCAATAAAACTGAGCCTAAAATGTCTAAGCCGGACTTGGCAGTTCTCAGCAGACTGGAAAAAGAAATCCAGGCAATCAAGAAAAAATACAACATTTCTTCTTGATAAATATTTTTAAGACTTATTCAAACTTAAAAGAGGCTATCTCAAATATTTTGAGATAGCCTCTTTTTACATAGTTTTACTTCACTTTTATAGCCGGGATGATAAGATGGAGTGTACTCAATATACCCTAAATCCTGAAGCTGTTTAAAATACTTATGATAAGTCGGCAGTGTGTTCACATGCGACAGCTCCATAATTTTGCTGCGGCTCACCTTTATCCTCCTGCTCTGCCCCTGCCTATACCCCAATCCCAGTATCGCTGTCAAAATTGATAGATGCCAGACAGTTAGTTTAGGATCATCACTGTACATTGACATATAGCGCATTATCTGGCTTTCTTTTAATCTCTTAGTCTTTATCATTATCAAATAGTTTTTCAAGATCTTCTCTATTATAGTAATAGGATCCAAGCACTTTCTTAAAACGTACTTTTTGCGATGTTCTAAGATTCTGCACCGAGCCTGCAGAAATATCAAGCAGCCTACGGACAGCTTTACTTTTCAGCCACTCAGATTCCCGCTCAATATTTTTTGGCTGAAATGCTTCCGCAACAGCAGTACGCACTGTATCGGCCATGAAAAGCCCGAACTGTCTTAAATCATCTTTCGTTATAAATTCTTCCATAAAATTCTGCTTTTACTCATTATAATATTTGATCATCTACTTTAAAACAAAACTCTGTCTACTTTCAATTTTTACAGTACAACTTATTCCAAGTGAAAATAAATACTGCTCCTTCTGTTCTTATTCTTTGTAGGCACATAAATCAAATAACCGTAGTCATCCAATTCACGCATACATTTTTGATAGGTTTTGTGAGACATGATCTTAGCAATACTCTGGATTTCTATGCTGTAAGCCTGAATAGGATTTACAAAATCTTTGCTTGCACGAAATTGAAGCAGGGCTGCAAAAATTGCAATGTGAGTTGTGCTGATCCTGAAGTCATTTTCAATTGCCTGAAAAAATCCTGATAAGAGTTTAAGATTTTCCATAACTGTATAAGATAAATAAACATCACATATGATGAGATTTTTTTGCGGTCTGAGCTTCAATATTCTGCTGCGGTTTCAACGGGCTAATTTTACAGCCGTTTTTAATTTCCGCCAGACTAAGTTTCTGCATCCTGTCGTTATAAAAATTCAAGGTTTTAAAGCGTGGATTTGCTTCCAAAAAAACCTTCATTTCTCTCCCTTGTATCATAAGAAGAACTTCTTCCCTCCTCCCCTTTTTCAAAGAATCGGCCAGGGATTCGAATGTCTCATAGTCATCATTTTTAAGAGGAACAGTCCTTAAAGCATCGCTTACATTGTATCCATACGATTCTGGAAATTCATGCATTCTATAATTGTCATGAAGATCACTGTCGTTGAAGTTAAACTGTTTCCAAGTTCCGCTTTTTAGAACTGCTCTTCCCGCAAGCATTTCGTATGCTTCAGCAGCGCTGAAGTCCTCAGATTTTTCATTCTTAAAATAGTGGACGCTGCGAATGGATGGCGATGAATCTGTATGAAGAATTGATCTGAATCCATCAAATTGGTAGGCTCCTTGCGCATCTTTTACAAATTGCAGGGAATGTTCAAGCCGCTCATTTTCTGAGATGTGATAAGAAACAGGAACAGTAAAATTTAACAGCTGTTCCTGCATATTCGCCAATACTTTGCCATAAGCCTCATGAAAACCGCATTTTATCAGCTGTTCCTCTAAAGTTTTCTTGTTTAATTCCAGATCTCTAAGATAATCCCGCTTATCTATCGTTTGAAAAGCGACAGCACTAACCGCTTCATTTACAAGCCTAACAATGATATTGGGATAAACTTGATGCTTCAATTTATTATATTCATGCTTAAGAAACCTGAGAGTTATTTTTTCATCTACAGCTTTCGTCTTTTCATATTTAAAAAGCAACATCTTAAAAAATTTCAGTTTCTCTATGCCAAAAGAGCGTTCTATATTAGGGCTGTTCTGAAATAAAAATTTTAATTTTTCTTCCTTGGACTGCCAGACTTTTATCTCATTTTCTACTCGATTGTTTTCAGAAGACATAATTCAGTTTTAATTTATTTAAGAACCTTAAACCGATCTGCCCGCTTTTTTTGAACGGGAATTACTTTTTTTTTCTTTCTGAGAGGTCTCATCGGAATTGTCAGCCAGGTCTGAGCTCTTTCCTTTGGACTGCGACTGCTTCTCGTTCTTGCTTTCACGGTCATTTATTCTCTGCAGAGAAGAATCATAAACCTTAATAGTCTTAAACTGGGGATTAGCTTCCACAAACTGTTTTCTCTCCTCTCCTCCTACCACAAAAGTTACGGACTGCAGATTGCCTTTTTTCAGAGAGTTCATCAGATCTTCCTTGTACTGCGGCGTCAGCAGTTCTTTTATAGAATGCTTTTCCAGCGAAGCTTCCAGATCATATCCATAGTTCTGATGATAATGCTGAAGCTTGAAATTTCCACGGTCGTCACTTTCTTTGAAGTCCATACGAATCCAGCAATTGTAGGATTCACCGTCCTTATTCTTTAAATCCTTATTGACCGATCTGCCCTCCATCAAATTATACGCCTCTTTGAGAGTGATGCTGGTATTATCATTATTAATATAAAAAGTCTGTTCCAATCCCGGCTTATTATCCTCTTTCTGGAGATTAACCTGATAGGAATTGAAAAAATACATATCGCTCTGGTCGGACTTTTTAAAATTCAGTTCAACGGTGACTGTATCTTTGTTAGGGACACCATTGTTCATAATACCGGTATGCATCAATTTAAAGTCCTTATCCCCCTTCTGGATATTCTCTCTTAATTCAGCATCAAAAGTTTCTCCGAATCCAGTATATTTTAACTGGTCTTTCAGATACTGTACATTTTTCTCGTTCATGATATTCACATTTAAAATTAGTACTGATTATAAGTTACCCAGTATTTCAAGATTTACCAGGTGCCTGTTTTTTATATTAAGTTCAAGATTCCTGCCTCCATTTTTCTCAAAGACCTGCATAGTGAATTTCTTCTTTTCCGGTATCGTAAATTTAGATATCGCAAATACTACTGTAGTTTCTGATTTGTCGGAAATCCTGCTAAATTCTCCGGTGCATAAAAGCGGTGTCAGTTCTATTTCCTGAGCTGCAGTTCTTTTGGATTTTTTCTGGTCTCGGATAAAAAAACGAAGCTGGTCCACATCGTAATTAATTCTGGAATCATTCCCTAAAAACACTCTGAAATACATCACTTCCTGATGAATAAAAATGCCGTCAACCTTAAATTCAATTTCTGCATTTTTTGAGCCCAGTCCGCTTACCTTATTTTTCTTTGATAGAGCAAGCAGGGCATATTCTTTTATTTCTTTCTGGTTTTCGTTCTCAAGGGAAAACAGCAGCGATTTATCCTCGCCAATTCGTAATCGTGCATCCACATTTAATGTAGGACACAGATCATCAAAATTTAAAATGAAACTGTAAAGATTGCCGTCAGATGTTACAACAGTCAGGTTAGTCTGCGGAAAATTCTGCTTTGCAGCTTTAAGAAGCAGTATATTTTCCACTCCTTTAGCTTTCTGCACCAGTACATCACGGCTTCCTATATCCAGGCTTTTTACCGCATACGGAAATAAAATACTGGTGGTTTTTGAATAGCTAAGCTGTATATTATTAAATTCGGCTTTAGCATCATACTGTGCAGAAACTGAAAAACCAGCCAGAAAAATAAATGTGATAATTAGTGTCTTTAAATTATTCATTTTCTTTTAGTTTAAAGTTATTGTTCATTCTTTTCTTTTTCATCGTAGAGAAGCACTTTGTAACCTGCCTTGACTGCTACTTTTATCAGCTTAACTTTCCTGCTTAAAAGTGATTTGGCTGCCTCCACTCCCATTCCTGCCGCCTGAGCTCCCCAAGAATCACTGACTCCTGCCAGTCCAATACTCTGCATGGACCTGTCAGCGGATGCTTTTGCTACATCCCTGTTTATGGTTCCAGGAATGTAAATGCCTTTAATGCCGTCTATATCAAAGACGGATAGTTCAACCGGGAAAATGGAATTCTGGTATTTTATGGTATTGATCTTTATTTCAAGCCTTTCTCCCTTAAGTGACGCTGTCCCAAAAACGAAACTGTTTTTTGGAATTAGTACGCCATTGATAAAAACGTCACTTGCAAGTCTGATTTTTACAATAGAACCGTTGACAATCGTCTGCGTTTCATGAACAGCTGCCTCAACTGCGTTCTGATTTTGTTCATCGTTGATTTCACCATCAAGCGAATAAAATGAATTTGCTGACTGCTCATAATTTACTTTGTTGGTCTGAAGAGAGCTCAGGTTTTGCTCTTCAGCTTTTCTGTTCACTGAAAAAACTTTTCCTTTTTGAAGCTTTGAGCTCTGACGCAGTTTTTCCTGTACACGTTCTGGGTGCTGGATATCCAGAATATTTTCCAGCATGCCGCCAAGCTGGGCAAGTTCAGGATCAGGCTCAGAAGGCGCACTCATGGCTGCCATGAGCTGTTCAAGATTTTTCAACTCGGCTGATTCACCGTGAGGCATTTTCTGGTATTGAAATTCCCTCATATCCTGACCGCTCTGATATTCTTTTGGAGGCTCCGCAATAGCTTTCTGGAGCGCTTCAAGTTTCTGGTACATCTTCTTTTCATTCTCTGGTTTTAGATAGTCTGTTTTCAGTCCGTTTTGTTTATCATTCCATGCAGCCTCATCCGTATCAAAAAAACGTTTTGATTCAAGATTATAATTATCTTCCGCACCAACCGAATAATTAGGATCTTTCTTTTTTTGTTCCTGCAGTTTTATCGAATCAATTGATGCCTGGTCATAATAGCTCATTTTATCCAAACTGGAATCTTCCTTTAGTTTTGGATTTGGAAGCAGCATATTAAATCCTTTTTTTTCAGTTCCTGAAATTGGATTTTCTGTTCCTTTCCCTTCTCCAAGCACCCAGAAAAGCATGGTTATAAATGGAAGAACAAGCAGTGGAAGAACCAGCATCATACTGCGATTCTTTTTCTCTCTGGCTGAAAGTGTTTTATGTTCCATAATCTTATTTTTTATAGTTAGATGAATTAGTTGACTTGAGCTTCGGACTGATGCTAAAATCTTCAGCGATGGAATATTGATTTTTAGACAAATCGGTTAAGTCTGCTGCATTTATCAAACTGTCAATATATCTGCTGATATTGGATCTCTCAACATATTTGTTAAATGGCAGATCTAGAGAATGCATATGGCCTCCCTCATCACTATAAGCAGGCTTAAGCATTTTTACTGCATCAATGTTCATCGATTTTTGACTTTCTGACACAAAACCGCTCAATGCATTATAAACACATAAAATCGTTCCAAGGGCCGCAAAAATGATTACTGAAAACTTAAGCTGTGAATTTGAAAGGTCTCTAGTCAGCCTATTCATTTTTGTTACCCACCAGAATCTGATTATCATATATGACCTTGAAGACTTTACATTCTGTCTTTGTTTTCGCATCAGACTTCTCATGGCTTTCGGTTTACTGTTCCAAGATCTTTGTTCTCAAGAGTATTGAAGCGTTCAATCAGAAAACCATGCGGATTGTTATCGCTCCTTGAAACATTTCGCAGCGTTCCTTCTGTAATCAGATTTCTGTTCAATATGCTTGTTGTCCTTATGATGTTCTGCCGGGCATAGCACTTAAAGCGGTAGGGATATTCATTAATTTCAATGCGGACGCTGTCTACAATAACAGTCTGGCTTATATTTCCTGATATAATTCCCGAATAATAACCGTTTTCTTTTAAATCATCATATATGCGTTTAACAGAATTATCGGCCAGATACAAGGCCTTGGTAACATTGGCTTTAATTACTTTATCATCTGGGTCAAGGCTGAAGAAAAACTGATGGAATGTCCTGACATGATCCCTTGCTTCAACAGGTACATTATCCCTACGGTCTGATGCAAATGCCTCAAGCGCCTTTCCATTTGCGAGGATATAAACCTTGTCCTGCATCAAAGCGACGGAACTGAAACTTTTATAAATAGAATAAGAGGTTATGGCAGCGCAGCAAAGGATAACCAGCATTGTAAATCCTCTTATATGACGAAAAGCAGTATCTATATTTTTCATTTTACTAAACATAATCGAGTGCTTTTAATTTTTAGAGTTTCCCTTGAGCTTCTCGCTCATGTAATTTCCTTTTTCTTCAAAATAAGGCGACGCAGCTGCTGAAGATGACATGCTCTGGCTCATTCTGCCTGCTGCATTTCCCATTGAATCCATTACCATTCCTGCTCCAGTGGCAGCACCTCCAATCACAGTAGAAGTTGATCCGCCAAACAGGCTTGTCACTTTCTGTCCCAATGCGCTTCCTCCTGATGCATGCACGATATAATTGGCCACGGAAGGCACAGTAAAGTACCCCACAATTCCTATAATCATGAAAATTAAGTATCCGATATCGGTCCTGCTGAAAAAAGTATCTCCCGAAGTATTAATCTGTGAGATATCCAGCCTCAGCATCTGTTCCTGAATCTTCCCGATAATGCTTCCGAAAATGTTGGCAACGGGAAGCCAGAGATAAATGTTTATATACCTGGCAAGCCAGACCGTCAGGGTATGCTGGAATCCGTCAAAGACTGCAATACCGAACACCAGAGGTCCTAAAACGGACAGCACCACAAGCTGGAATGTTCTGAGCGTATCAATACACAATGAAGAAGCTTCGAAAAGAATTCTCAGAATTTCGCTAACCCATTCCTTTACAGAATTCCTGAAACTATATGACGCTTTCTCCATTGCAAATTTTACATCATTTCCGATTCCTTCCATAAGTCCTTCATCTGAAGGATCTGCACCGTCATGGGTGTATTTATACCATCTGTCGCGGTCGCCTGTGCCCAGTACTCCAACATACATTTTCCAGGGTGCGCTTTCTTTGACTGCTTTTTCTTTTTCTCTCAGCAGCACTTCGATTGCTTTGTTTGACCCCTCAACCATAGAAGCTGTGGCATTAACTGTTGGTTTCATGACCCCGTTTATGAGCGCCAGAACAGAAGGAAAAATCATAATGCAGAAACCGATCACAAAGGGCCTGAAGAGCGGATAAAAATCAATCGGTTCCGCATTGGCAATATGACGCCAGACTCTTGAAGCGATATAGAAAATTGCAGCAAATCCCGCCAGCCCCTGCCCGACTCCAATCAGATTGCTGCAAAGTGGCATCATCTCATCGTAAAGCTGTTCCAGAACTGCATGAAGACTGCCGATATTATCTCCGAGTCCCTGTGCAGAAACTGTTTCAGGGAACATAAAGAGCATTAATACTAATACAGCTGATTTGAAAATATTTATCATAAGGCAGAGTTAATTTTTAAACCGATAACTGTTCCGAATCGCATTCACATCATTAGCTTCCTTAGAACGCTGCAGCGCAAGCAATGATGTTGATCCGTTAAAATCATTTAGAAACAGCACCTTCTGCTGCATATCTTCATATATCTTATCTATAGCTGCAAGCCTTTCGTCATCACTCATTCGGAGTTTATCAGCTGCTACGATGGAAGTCAGTTCGTCTAAATTTCTGAGGCTTTCCCTGCTTAAATTAGAATACACTTTTTCAAAATACTGGATTTCCTGACGGCTGAACTTTTCATTTTTAATGATAAGGTCTATCCCTTTTCTGCTTTCCCTCATAAGTGTAAACTGATAGTCGATAATGTCCCCGACTCTTTTGTAAT
Source organism: Flavobacterium ginsengiterrae (assembly GCF_039539785.1). NCBI lineage: Bacteria > Pseudomonadati > Bacteroidota > Flavobacteriia > Flavobacteriales > Flavobacteriaceae > Flavobacterium > Flavobacterium ginsengiterrae. Next base: position 950,023 of record NZ_BAABDU010000004.1, read on the forward strand.
TCTTTACAACTGGGCTGACCTGCATCAGGGCATCCAGGAAAGTCTTATGCAGTGAAAAATTTCCCTCTGACATATCTTTGACGGCCTTATACCCTCCGCTGAGAATATCATATCCTTTTTTCATGTCGCTTAATATCTTTTTAAACTGCGACAGCTTTTCGATATTTAAAATAAGCTGCTGGATTTCAGCTGACTGTGCCTTTCCAGTAAAAGGCATAAAAAACAGAAATAGCATTGCAAAAAATATAAGTATCTTTTTCATGATTTGTTATTTTATAAGCCAAGCAGAACATCGGCTTGTTTGACATCTTTTTTTTCTCTTGCTTTTGATAATGCCAGAAGTTTAATCTCACCGCTGAATTTTTTACAGAAAGAATAATCTTCCCGCGCAGCTTCATAAAGCTTATCAATGCGTTCAATACGTTCATCATCTTTCATTTCAAGTGAAGTACTGGTTGTGATAAGAAGCAGTAAATCAAGATTGTCATCACAGCTGTTCACCAGACGCCTGAAAGTTCTTTCAATGTATTCAAGTTCATTTCCGTGAAACAGATCATCCTGAGGGAGGCTTGTTAAAGTATTTTTATATATCTTAAAAATTTCAATCTGAAGAGTGATTATTTCAGCCACCCTGCCATATTTTTTTACTTTGGGATTAACCGATACCAGTGATGTGAAATAATCGCTGTGCAGGTTCACTTCTCCCTTCTTTACATCTGATATAAAGTTAAGTCCGCTTTTAACTGCCTTATAACCTTTTGCAGCATAATCCACATAAGTTCTCAGGGCTGCTATCTGAAGCAGCAGCATCCTTTTCTGTTTTGCCTGCTGAGCCTGAACCTGGCATGCAGATAAAAATACAGACACAAGAATCATTATTATCTTTTTCATTAGTTTTAGAGTTGATTACGGAATTCCGTAAAATTGTTTCACTTTATTTACATCAGCATCTGTTTTTGCTCTCTGGAGGCTGAGCAGTACATTCTGTTGGTTAAAAAGTCTCAGATCATTGTAATTTGAATCTATCTGATCTGCTGCTGTATTTATAATTTCGAGTCTTTTCAGATCGCTCATCTGCGTGGAGAAAGATTCTATGATTAAAAATATCTGGTCGATATTTTTCATGCTTTCTCCAAGAATTCCCTCATACACTTTTTCCATGTATTCGAGTTCAGAGATTTTGAAATGGTCGTCTCTTTTAAAAAGATTCCAGGCCTTTTCATATTCGGCAATCAGGCGGGTCTGTTTTTCTGAAATTTCTTTAATTCTCTGATAATAGGTTATAATAGATTTTACTTTCTGCAGTTCGTCGTAATAATCCTTGTAAAGATCACGCTGTTTTTTTGTCCAGTCCGAAATCTCATCGAGTTTCAGTTTTGAAAGCGTGTTTTCAATCTGCTTCTGTGCATTCTGAAGCCAGATGGTCTTATTCTGCATTCTCTGGATCCCCAGATCAATTGCCTTTATTACTTTCTTAGTTACTGCTTTTACAATCTCCAATATCGGCAGGGCTGCTGTCTTTTCGGCAGGTCTTGCAGGCATGCTTACTAAAAAGAAGCACATTAAAAATGTAAGAGTTTTAATTTTCATTTTTCTACTAATTTAAGTTCCGTGTCTTAATTCCTGCGCCATAGCGGCAATACCTTTTTTGATGTCTCCTCCAAATTTCTGGGCGTAGGCATTCATTTTTACTTTCTCGCTTTGCTCTGTAGTGTAGGCAAGATATTCCTCCAGAGATACTTCTGTCCTGTATACCTTAGACAGCATTCCTCCGAGAGAAATAAAAACCTCCTTGTATTTCTTGGAAGGATCATTTGCTTTATTCACCGAAAGCACCAAAGCTTTTTCCTTGTCAGTCAGCCCAAGCAATTCCTGAATCTGGTCAAACTTATTCTGATACTTGCTCTGGTCCAGCAGAATTTTGCAGTCGCTGTTGTTGATGATTGCCTGCTTCACTACGGGTGAAGAGATAATATCTTCAACCTCCTGTGTCACCACTATTGCCTCGCCAAAGAACTTACGCACAGTTTTAAAAAGATACTTGATATATTCTGACATTCCTTCCTTTGCAATAGCTTTCCATGCTTCTTCAATTAGAATCATTTTTCGTATGCCTTTCAGTTTTCTCATCTTACTGATAAATACTTCCATGATGATGATGGTCACTACAGGAAAAAGAATCGGATGGTCTTTGATGTTATCCAGTTCAAATACAATAAAGCGCTCTTTTAGCAGATCAAGATTTTCAGTTGCATTGAGCAGATAGTCAAATTCTCCGCCGCTGTAATAAGGGCGAAGCACATAAAGGAAATTATTCACATCAAAATCCTTATCTTTTACATTATCACCCTGAAGAACTGTTACAAACTCCTGTTTTAAAAACTCATAAAAAGTATTGAAACAAGGAAAGATGGATTCATCCTTATCCAGTTTTTCGAAATACAGCTGCAGGGCATTGGAAAGAGCCACATATTCGCTTCTGTTAAACGTCTCATCATCTTTCTTCCACAAAGCAAGCAAAAGCGTTTTGATGCTTTCCTTTTTCTCGGTATCAAGACTGTCTCCTTCCCCGATATAAAATGGATTGAAACGAATCGGGTTCTTCTCGTCATAGGTAAAATAATAGCCGTTTACCATATCGCATAAGCCTTTATAGCTGTGCCCAACATCCACCAAGACAATATGAGTTCCCTGTTCGTAATAGCTTCTGACCATATGATTGGTAAAGAAGGATTTCCCGCTTCCAGAAGGCCCTAAGACAAACTTGTTTCGGTTAGTACAAATTCCCATTTTCACCGGCTCATCGCTGATATCCACGTGAACAGGCTTTCCCGTCAGGCGGTCTCCAAGACGTATTCCGCAGGGACTCAGTGAGGATCGGTAGCCGGTCTCCATATTCAGAAAACAGACAGCCTGCTCGGTAAAAGTGTCAAAAGCATCATTCATCGGAAAATCTGCTGCGTTTCCGGGAATTCCCGCCCAGTAAATCTGCGGAGCTCCAACTGTCTCCTGTTTAGCCGCCGCATCCATCTGCGCGAGAGCAGATGACACTTTGTTTTTTATGTCTTTAAGTTCTTCCTTTTCAGATGTCCACGCAAGAACATTAAAATGCGCTTTCACAGGCAGGCGCTGCTGTGCGATAGCTTCGTTCAAAAAATCGTTAGTTGCGTCCCTTGCAATCATATTTTCTCTGCTGTAAGCAGACAATGACTGAAGTCTTAATCTTTTGCTCTCCAGTTTCTGGATTGTTTTCTGCGAATCTTCAATGAAAATATACTGGTTGTATATGTGATTGCAGGACAGCAGCTGGCCGAGTGTTGAAGCAAATCCGATACTGAACTTTGTTTTGTCTGTTGAGTAACGGTCAAAATTGATTCTTGAACCGCAGAGCGCCGGCAGATCGGCGGCATCTGCAAGCGTAAAAAGCTGGGTGTGCTTGTCCCCTATCTGCATCCCGTCTGAAAACTTGAGATCATTATAGATATACGAATTTTCATTATCTGATAGAAAACTATACTTTTCAATAAGACCTGTCTTTCTGCTCTGGCTTTTCAGCTCATCATTTCGAAGTCTTGTGAGCTTAATGAACCCGCTGTCTTCCATAATCCTTCTGAACTGGCCTGTACTGTCAATGAAATCCTGAAGGAACTGCACATTGAGTGTTTCATCAGGTACAAGGTTATTTCTTATAAGATTAGAAAATAACGAACTGGAACTTTTTCTTCCTGCTGGTTTCTTGGTAATCATTATATAACATGAATGATCCAGAAATGGCCTTTCATTGAAAAATCTTTCACTGCTTCTGGTCAAAAAACTGCTGTCATCATTTTCAAAATCCGCTTTATAACTTTTCTCTAGAAACCAGTCCTGTTTGTGAAAAACTGTGAACTTTGGCAGTATTTTTACAGCCTTAATCCATGACTGGTGAAACGCCTCGTATTCCTGATCCGATAGTGTAAAAATTTCAGGCAGATCCGCCTTAAATACCACAGTTATATCTCCCTGCTTTGATAGAATGCAGTCATGCTGCACATCCATAATAGGTAAAACATCATCTAACTCCTTTTCCATTTTTTCTGGTTTTACTAATTTTCAATTTTTCCTGCCAAATACTTTTGGCTGTATTAAGAATATGAAGACCAAGCTGCGGATCCACACAATTGCGAAGCACCTGCCTTTTGTTTTGAATATTAGATCCCTTTAAGCAGAACCCCAAGGACTCTTCAAGTTCAGGAATCTGTGCATGACGTATTTTAATCACTGCTTGTCCTTCAGATTCTGGAATCTGAAAATTTGACCAGAAAAGATGACGCTGCAAAGCAGCATCAGGTTCGATAAGCACAGTGTAATAAGGCTTGACATTTTCAACGGCCCATAAACACTCTGCATTATGCCGCAGAAATAAAATTTCCTGATACAGCCTCATGTCAGGAAAAACAGCAGGAGTGCCTCGGAATCTCACGCAGATATTCTGCCGAAAAGAGGAATGTGACTGGCATGGCGGTGATGACCAGATAAAATCAAATTCTTTGTAATGATCCAAAAGATACTGGTGTGCATCCCCTATAATCACTTTATCATCTGGAAAGTTCTGTGCGTACAATGCTGCCAGTACAGGATCCAGCTCAACTGCCGTAACCGATACTTCATCCCAGTTTTTTCTGTTCCCGCCGATTCCGGCATATAAGTTTAAGACTTTCATAATCCATCTCTATCTATTTAATGTTCTTCAACTATCACTTAATAAAAACTGCCCTGCTGCGCACCTTAACACATTTAGGAATCTGCCTCGCAGCTAAAGCTTTCATCATTCCAAATTCACCATACAGCCGGCTCATTTTATAGATCTTAATCACCATCACAGTTCCTGCAGTACCAATTAAAGCCACACAGACAAGAGAGGGAATGCCGACTATGAAGAGCACTGCAAAAAAGATCATCAGTCCCACGACACCTCCGCCCAGATACCATATGTACTGGGCTTTCAGGCCTTTAAATTCAATTGACTGATTGATTCCTTTGTTAATCTGATAAACACTGCTCATTTTAAAGTTACTTATACTCCAAAGAAAGATTTGATCACAGTGGCAACTACTACCAGAAACACGCAGCTGCCAAACCATGCTGCTGCCACTTTGCCTGTATCGGGATCGCCTGCATTCCACTTCTGATATACTTTCACCGCTCCTATGAGTCCAAGTATTGCTCCTACAGCATACATAAGTTCTGTGCCTGCATCAAAATAGCTTCGCACCTTTTGGTTGGCTTCATTTATTCCGGCAACACCGTCTTGAGCATAAGCATTTCCATTAATTACCATAAGCAAAAGAATAGTGCTTATTAGTACCTTGTTTGTTTTAAAAAAACGCTTTAACTTTATTCTTTCACTCAACATCTTACATCATTTTAAAGATTAATACTAATTCAAAAAGCAGAGGAACAGCGCCGTCGCATCATCTATTCTCCTTGTCACATTTTACCATACCGCACTAGAGCGGACGGGGAAAGTTCCTCTGCTGTCATTTAATTATTTTCTTCCCATAGTTTGTCTGCCTCATTAGAAGTGAGAAGCAGTTCCGGGTGCTTTTTCGTTTCGTAAACAAGAAAATTATTCACATTGCTTCGTAAAGAAGAGATCTTCACATATGGATATTCAGAGAGTATTAATCTGATGTAATTATTGAATTCCTGCTTTGGACGGCCCAGTTCGGCGCTTTCTGAAACGGCCCCAGTCAGTCTTGCTGACAGTTCTTTAACCTCATCAAGCGTAGCAAAAGATTCTTGAAATGCTTCATTGAGATTTGTAGGTTTACCATCTTCCTGGTCAGAAGAAGGCAAGGAATCATTTTTTGTTTTTTTTCCTAATGACGGAAAACCAATTTTCTTTCTGCCCGAGAGAATCTGCTTTATTTCAGAATAATAATAGCGGAAGCCTGTATACAGATACCACAAAACTAATAGAGTAACAACAGCCACTAGGTAACTGTTCCATGAAATAGAATTTAACATAGCATTTTTCATTTATCATTCAACATTATCTCATACTATGAATAAACCAGTAAAAACAATTATGGTTTATTTTACATTCCAAAGTAACTCCGGAAATAAAACTTCTACAAGTACAACTTTTTCTGTACCCCATCTGTACCCCTGTACCTCTCGATGATATTACGGGCTAAGCAAAGGGCATTAATTTAAATCCATAAAAAACCTCCTTAATAGGAGGCTGATTTTTGCTGTTTTTAGATATTTATTTTTCAATAATTTTCTTAAGTATCATAAGTTCGGCATCTTTCTTCTCAATTAGCTGCCAACCATTATCAGAGAATATAAAATATGCTTTTTCTTTTTTTTCAGCAGGAAGGTCTGGCCATAACACCCCAAACTCATTCATGTGGTATTTTACAATGTACTCGGCAACAGCCATTCTTTTATCGTTTGTTTCTGCAGTTATATGGATGATTTTATCAAAACTTTTTGATCCGATCTTCACCTTCTGTATTTTATATTCTTTTTCTTCTAAAGTTCTTTCAAACAGAAAGTTTTTTGATAAGGCTGTAAATTCGATCAACGGTTTTTCACGATCTTTAAATTCTCTTGTCTTACTTATCTTGACAAGACCTTTTTCCTCCAGTCCCGAATCCAGCATTCTTCTTGCATGAATAGGATCACTGCAAAAAACTTCAAAATCTATAACAGATGGATATTTGTATTTTTTAATAATCAAGTTTTGCGCAGTTTTAAAATCCAATTCTTTATTCTGGCAGGAGATAAAAAGAAACAAAAGCACTGGTATTATTTTTAATAATGTTTTCATAATCTCAATAATTAAATTAATATTCTTTTATATGCTTAATAATTTTCTCTAATGTTTTAATAACAAATTCTTTATCCTTTTCCTCAGGATTATAAGACTTACTTCTGACTGATTGATATGATAAATTTCTTTTAAATGGTGTTGACAGATAAGGAACAATCGTTTTAAAAATCAGGCTCATTGATCTTGCTTTCAATATTCTTGTTTCGTCAGTTGCTCTCAAAATCAGACCCATTTGATCAGAAGAAAGGGTGCATTGGATTTTATTTTGGTCAGCAAGATGCGAGGGATTTCCATTTTTTTTAGACGATGAAATATCTCGTGCTTCAATTTCATCTCGGTTTTGAAGGAAACTAATTTCTGATACAAACCAATTCTCTAAAACATCCTTAATGTTCTGATGGCTTGCATCGAAAGTAATTTTCACGTTTGAGTGAAGCTGTTTGAAATCCTTGAAAAATAGTAGAAGCAGGTTTAATTTGGAAGATAGTTTCTCGGTTTTGTAAATCTGTTCGGTCATTCTTTCTGTTAGAATTGAAATATATTGCACCGAATTAAAATTATGGTCGATTAAAAGTTCATCAAGAGGATTGAAAATGGAAAGATTTTCCATATCATCATTATGTTCATCTAACAGCCTTAAAAGCTCCCGGAAATAAAGGATCCGGCGGTAAGTTAGTTTCTTTCCGTTTTCTGCTTCAATTGCATTCTGTACTATTTTTACAACTCGCTTGATTGTTACTTTGTCAGACTCAGAACTTAAATTCCTTTTACTGATTCTTTGCAGTTTTAATGCTAGTTCCTTTCTGCAAAGCATAAGATAGGTAATTGGAACTCTTTCATCTAGGCTCAAATAATAAGAGAATCTATCCTCGATGAAAGAAATCAGATAATCCAGGTTTGAAATGAGAAGATCAGCAAGCTTCCGTATTTTGTCAGATTGAATGACCTTTTCCGTTCGATTTTCCATAATACTGTCCAGCAGAAAAATTAGTGTTGAATGATATTGCCTGACTGTGACGCGTATATGTCGTTTCTTCTTTAATGAAAAAACTTCATTTTTTATATGCACCTGTATTTTTATAGATTCCTTGGAAATATTCTCAGAAATAACTGCTATATCATTATCAGTCAAACTGTCAATATTCATGCTTAATGGATCAAAAGTGTGCAGTATCAAAGAATCAAACCATTCTAATGGATATATATTATTCATCATAGCATAGTTTTTTTTCGATAATTACATCAACCACTAGCTGCCTTTGAATTTTTCAAAAGAATTAGATCGATAATCAGAAAGCGATAAAGAAGTGTACTTTTTAAAAAATATCCTAAAAATTGACAGACTTTCGAATCCCAGTTCTTCTGATATTTCTACCAAACTCAGCTGACCATCTTCCAGAAGAATCTTAGCCTCGCTTATAAGTGCCTCTATAATTAATATTTTGACGCTTTTGCCGGTAATTTCTTTTACCACTCTGTTTAAATAAATTGGAGTGATAAAAAGAGCTCCTGCATAAAATTGAACGTGATGCTGTTTTTTATAGTGAATTGACAATATTGTCAAAAACTCCATAACAATATTTTCCTTTCTAGTGAACTTAGGCATCGAATTCCCAACATACTTCGTATAAATAACTTTAAGTTCATAAAGGAATAAATTTAAACTTATGCGGTGTAGCTCACTTTCATATCCCTCTCTATTTGCATTCACATTTACATAATATACAAGCCTATAAATAAGAGACAAAACTGAATATTCGTTTTCATTCAGTGATGCTTTCATTGTTTCTTTCCTTATAAAAAAGTAAAACGAGTCGATTAGCTCTTTTTTGAGACAGTTTTTAACCGTAAACTCTGAAGAGAATGTAACTAGATAAATCTGCAGTTTATCGTGAATTTCAAGAATATTACAATCTGAGTCTTTAGGAATTATAATTAAATCGCGTGCCGACAAATCTTGAATAACGTCTTCAAGTTTTAATTTAAATCCTCCTGATCTTATTAGCAAAAAGGCTAAATTTTCAGACTTAAATTCATCTACACTATTAGTGACCTTTTCATACTTTTTAATAAGGTGAATATCGAATCCGTCAATAGGAAGGTTTTGCAGTTTCGTGTTGATTAAATTCTTTAACATTATCCTAATTTTATCATTTTTAAGATGTATTCAAGTATTTAATCTTTAAATTTCCTTCTAATTATGAGAAAAAAAAAGAAATAAAGATTGGAAAGAGTAATTATATATAGAACATATGCAGAAATTCTAAGGTTGTTCCATAAACTTAATACATTATGATTTTCGGCTTCCATCTCATCATAGGTAAAAAGACCTATGATGAAAAAGAGACCTATAAGATTTACTAAAATCAAGAGTGGAAATAAAATGCTTCGCAGTTTCATTCTAATAGGATTTTAATAATCTATTCAATTTTATTTGATTGCGTTTAAAAGAACCGCCAGATTAATATATGTCATTTGGTTCTCTTTCAGGAAGGGAACTGACGGCCTGTTTGTCACTGATGTCTTCCAATCAGGATCACGTTGTCTAGCCTCGGCATATAGGGAGTATCTCGAAATTGATGAAACTTTTAAAATTGTATCTTTTTCATCTTCTTCCAAAATTGAATCAACCACAACGGCTGCCTCATATGATACGATGTGTTCATATACCTCATCATAATCATCCTGCGCTCTACTAATTAAATCCGCAACAAATTCATTTAAATTTGATTTTACAGCTATACTCAAATCGGATTCATTAATAATTTCTACAAGTTTTCCTTCAGGATCTGATAAAATCAATGATATCAATTCTGGTGTTATAGTAATGACGCTTTTACCTGTCATTTTACTATCTCCGCGTTTAGCCAGCAAAAAGAATACTTGATCAATTAAGTGCTCATTAGAGCTTGGATATCCATATTTAGAAACATAGAAGTCAATGTCATTGTAAAAATTAATACCTGTCTGTTCAAAAGGATTAAACTTATTAAAAGCATTTATTCCTTTTTCATTTGCATTTGGAACCACAGTATTCACAATTTCAGAATTATAATCTTGGTCAGCTGAACATGAAAATACCAAAAAAGCGGTCATGCTCATTAATAAAAAACTTTTCATTTCTCAATAGTTTGACGGTGAGCGGGAATTACCCCAGTCCATTTCATCCGGATTGGCAGAACTTTAATTCAGCACCTTGCTGAACATTTTGCCTTTGAATTCGGAGCAAATCTATTTCGTAAAAAAGCCTTGCGCAAGCCATGGTGTATGGATTTCCATGAAATTACACTATGGATTTCATGGAAATCCACACCTCATTTTAACATAACAATTCCTTAACATTCAACTATTTAACCTATTTTTACAAATGGCTTTAGAAAGATAATCCTGCAGTGGCAAATTTTCTTCAGGATACATTAAATCAAAATGAAATATCTCTAAAAAATATCGCCCGTATGAGACAAAATTTAATATTTGTAATGCTGTTTTGTGTTTTTTATTCTGAATTCGGTTTTGCACAGAAAAGAGAATTAAAATCAACTGATTCATTAAAATATAAAACTTATACTTACCTAGACGATCAATTGTATAAGTATCGAGAAGACAGTTCGAAAGCGTCTATATATCTCTTCAGTTATCTACATAAAGCTAAAAGAGAAAAAAACTGGAAACAGATAATTTATGCATACCAAAATATTCTTCATCATTCTCCTGAAAAATTACGCCTAATTTACGCAGATAGCATGATTTACAGTGCTAAAAGATCAGCTGACAATACTTTGCTTGGCTCATCATTTCTCTCAAAAGGAATAGTGTATTATGGTCGTAAAGATTATGAGAATGCTTTCCAGTATTACATTAAGGCAAATAGCTATATTTCTGGTTCAGATGATAAATATCTTATCAATAAGGTAAAATATCATATGGCTCAAATCAAATACTATCTTGGGTTTTATGACGAAGCCATTTCATTATTTAATGATTGCTTAGTCTACTTCAAAATTGAAAATACCACAGCTTATCTCAACACACTTCATTCAATTGGAGTGTGCTACAACAGAATTGGAAATTACGGACTGTGTTCTGATATTAATAGAAAGGGGATTAGTGAAGGCAAATCTATGGGAATTCCTGACATGGAGATCTATTTTATTCATTCGGATGGAATTAATGAATATTTCAAAAAGAATTATCATCTAGCAGTGTCAAAAATAGAATCAGTTATTGGAAAAGTAAAAGACAATAGAGATTTTGCTAATGAAACAGTAGGTTACTTTTATATCGGTAAGAGTTTTTGGGCAGTAAAAAATAAAGAGAGAGCCCTTCCCTATTTAGTAAAAGTTGATTCGGTTTTTCAAGACAAAAAATATATAAGACCTGATCTTCGTGAGGCATACGAGCTTTTAATTAGTTATTACAAAAATAAAAAAGATCTCAATAAGCAATTGTACTACATCGACCAGCTACTCCGAGCAGATACAATATTAAATAATAGGTACAAATATCTTGTGACTAAAATACATAAGAGCTATGATACCAAAGAACTAATAATTGAGAAAGAAAAAATTCAAACTGAAAATAAGCAGATTCATAAAGAACTTGCAAAGGAAAAGCATTATGACTTAATTTTTGCGGGGGTTATATTGGTACTTTTTACTGTATCTTTTTATCTTAACTACAGGCATCAAAAGAATAAAAAGTTTTATAAAAAGAAATTTGATGAACTTATACTTGAATTAAACACCAAATCTCAAGATACAAAAGAATCGACAAAAGAGAAAGGAGTAATACTTGATATACCCTTCGAGACGATTACTTCTATTTTAAATGCATTACAGAATTTTGAAGATTCTAAAAAGTTTCTAGGAAAAGATCTTCGCCTCAATTTGGTCGCTTCAATGCTACATACCAACTCAAAATATCTATACAAAGTAATTTCACATTACAAAGGAAAACGTTTCGTAGAATATATTAATGACCTAAAAATAGATTATATAATAGAATTACTAAAGAATGATAGAATGGCAAGAAGATATACTAATTCAGCTTTAGCAGAAATGGCTGGTTTCAGCAGTACGCAGCAATTTGCTCTTGCGTTCAGGCAAAAGACCCAAATGCCAGTTAATTTTTTTATCGAGCAAATAAGCAAATAGTTCATTTTTTTGAACTCGTTTTAATCTGTAACTTTTACATTTGCTGCCGTAATTAAAAAAAAAGACAATATGAAAGATCTAATCGCAAAGATTAATGCAGAGATTGAAACATTCAAAACTGAATCTGATTCTCTATCGGAAAAAGGAGTTAAAGCTGCTGGAGCTCGAGCTCGTAAATCTTCTTTGGAAATTGAAAAACTTTTAAAAGAGTTTAGAAAAGTTTCTATTGAAGAATCGAAAAAATAATTATTATACAAAGTCCTTCTAAATTCAGAAGGACTTTTTTTAAGGAGCAGAAGAGAGATTCTAAAAAATATATTAATCTATTCTTTACCGATCTCCTTGATAAACTTTTCAACATTTATATCTACATTTAAAATTGAAATAGTTTTAATATTTAATGATTTTGCTAAATAAAGAATTTTTTCTAAGGTTGGATTAGCTTCTCCTCTTTCAATTGTACCAATTAAGTGTTTTGTTACTCCGGTATTATGATCGGCGAGTTCTTGTTGTGACATAGGTTTTCCTTTATATTCTTTGCTAGGAATATTTTCACGCAGTCTTTTAAATTCTTCCCCTAGCTTTTCCTTTTCAGTCACACCATTCTTTTTATGAATAGTTAAAATTCATACTTATTTTTAAAAATATTGGTATGATATATCATACCAAAAGCTTTTTTTGTTATATTTGTAAAATAATTGCAATTAAAATGTAATTTTGCGATCCTTCATTAAAAAATATTGAAGCATTCGCTTTGAATCTCGTTATCAAAAACTGGTAATTTTTAACGCACGAGATGATAAGTAAGATGCTCACGTCTTATGGCGTGGGCTCACTTATTCGTGCGTGGGTATACCAGTACCTTGATAGCGTTTAAGATGAGTTCCACGCTTTTTTTATTTAACTCCTCTTTAATTCATTGCAAATCTTTCTTAATGTTTCTTTCGCAGTACTAGTCACTAATCTGAAATAATAATGCCTGTGAATTAAGAAATCAAACTTGCTTTTACTTCAAGCATAAAAAATGGCCCTCAACGGCAGCGACCAAACTAGCGTAGAGGACCTTAGCTAATCAAAATCAATTTAACTAACCAATCCCAATATTATGAATTATTCTTCATTCTACAAGGATGGAAAAGCACTTTATTGCCTGTTTTTTGCGGGCATAATATTGTCTTTCTCATCATCAATGGCCGCAAATTCTAAACGGCTTTTCAGCGCATTTTCGCAACATCTTCAAGTTCAGGGAACCGTCACCGACGGAACTGCTCCCCTGCCTGGTGTCACCGTCTCAGTTAGAGGTCGAACAAGCAATGCTGCAATAACAGATTACAATGGACAGTATTCTATCAGTGTTTCACCTACCGATACACTTTCAGTATCCTTTATAGGATTTAAAACCAGGCTCATCCCTGTAAAAGGCAGATCTAAAATTGACATTACCCTAGAATATGATACGACCACACTTCAGGAAGTGAGAGTTAATGCAGGATATTATTCGGTTAAAGAAAGTGAACGCACCGGCAGCATTGCCCGTATAACTTCCAAAGATATTGAAACACAGCCTGTGACAAATGTACTGGCAGCTATGCAGGGAAGAATGACAGGAGTTTCGATTACACAGACTACAGGCGTGCCGGGCGGCGCTTTTGATATTAAGGTAAGGGGCCAGAACAGCATAAGATCAGATGCTAATGCCCCACTTTATATTATTGACGGAGTTCCATATTCATCAGATCCAATCGGCTACAGCCAGACCTCAACTCCTTTTCCTTCACTAACAAGTCCGCTTAACAGCATTGATCCTGCAAGCATAGAGAGCATAGAAGTTCTTAAAGATGCAGACGCCACTTCTATCTATGGTTCGAGAGGAGCAAATGGTGTAGTACTTATCACAACGAAAAAAGGAAGAAAAGGAAAAACAACTTTTTCAGTTAATGCGTCAACAGGTGCATCATCCGTAACTAGGTTTGCAAAACTAATGGATACGGAACAGTATCTAAACATGCGTAGACATGCATTTGCAAATGATGGAATAACTTCCTATCCAGCATCAGCTTTTGATGTAAATGGAACATGGGACCAAAATCGTTACACAGACTGGCAGAAGACCCTAACTGGACGCACTGCACTTACAACTATTTTAAATGCAAGTGTACAAGGAGGCTCTGAGCGCACTCAATTCAGATTAAGTGGCGGTTCAAGCCAACAGTCCACTGTTTTTCCAGGAGAATTTACCTATAAGAAGAGCGGGGTTCAGTTAAGTGTCACCCACACCTCAGCAGATGATCGTTTCAGGCTTTCTGTCAACACTGGCTACAACCTGCAAAACAACAATCAGCCCGCTTTTGATTTTACTTATACTGCAAAGTTTCTTGCACCCAATGCTCCTGCTTTATATGACGAAAATAGAAAACTAAACTGGGCAGGAAACACTTGGTTAAATCCTCTTAGAAATCTTGAGGCAAAATTCAAGTCTAAAACAAGAGATCTTATTACAGGGGCAGTGGTATCATACGATATATCCAAAGGATTTCAGCTAAAAGCCAATTTAGGCTATAGTGATCTTAATCATATGGAGACGCGAATTAATCCTTCTACTATCTATAACCCTGTCGCTAATGTTACCAGTGCTTCTTCCACCCTGTTCGTTAACAATACTCAAAGAACTTCTTGGATCGTAGAACCTCAGATTAACTTTGACAGGGAATTCGCTGGAAGCAAGCTTTCTGTAATTCTGGGAAGCACATTTCAGGATCAGACCACAACTAGTCTGGCCCAATCCGGAACAGGATTTAGTTCCAACAGCCTAATTTATAACATGGCTTCTGCATCAACATCCAGAACTTTGTTCAGCGAAAAACCACAATACAGATATCAGGCCTTTTTTGGACGCATCAATTATACCATAGAAGAAAAATATATTCTAAATCTTACTGCAAGACGTGATGGCTCAAGCCGATTCGGACCCGAAAACCAGTTTGCTAATTTTGGTGCCATAGGGGCTGCATGGTTATTCTCGAAGGAAAAATTCATGATAAACAATCAGTGGCTGAGTTTTGGAAAATTACGTGCAAGTTACGGTACGACAGGAAGTGACAAGATTGGCGACTATCAATACCTAGATACATATACCACAACTGGTGTACTGTACGACGGAAATGTAGGACTTCAGCCTTCACGTCTTTTCAACCCCGATTTTGGATGGGAGGTCAATAAAAAACTGGAAGCAGCTCTTGAAATAGGTTTTCTTCATGATAGAATATTTCTGACTGCCGCTTGGTATCAAAACAGATCATCAAATCAACTTGTAGGAATCCCGCTGGCATCCACTACCGGTTTTTCCACTCTTCAGGCAAATCTTGATGCTTTAGTTCAAAATAATGGACTTGAATTTACTTTACGTACAGAAAACATTACTGGCAAAACTTTCAGCTGGACAACTAATTTTAATATTTCAACTAACAAAAATAAACTGCTTGAGTTTCCCAACCTACAGGGTTCATCCTACAGCCAAACCTATAGAATAGGCTTACCGCTAAATATACGTTTACTTTATCAATTTGAAGGAGTTGATCCCCAAACTGGTCTTTATAAATTTAGTGATTTAAACTTAGATGGAAAAATCACCAGTCCTGAAGACAAACAGATCGCAATGGATCTAACGCCGAAATATTATGGCGGACTGCAGAATCAGTTGTCGTACAAAGCATGGAAACTAGATTTTCTGTTTCAATTTGTCAAGCAGAAAAATACGATTGCGTCCCTAGATCCTGCAGGGCAGATGTCCAATATGCCTGTAAGATTTGTGGACAGCTGGACAAATCCTGGAGACCAGACTCCTTACCAGATTTATACTGCAGGTTATAATAATGGAGCTGTTAACAACGGATATCTATATAATTCAAGCACAGCTTTTGTAACGGATGCTTCTTTTATAAGACTGAAAAATATTGCACTATCCTGGCTGATCCCTCTTCAATTAAAAAACGTTCAGTGCAGTTTAAATGTTCAGGCAGAAAACCTATTGACATTTACAAATTATCAAGACGGGGATCCTGAATTTATTTCTTCTGGAAATCTTTCTCCTTTAAAAACAATCACTGGAGGAATCCAATTTAATTTTTAATTAGCCTAATTATGAAACGTTATTTATCCCATACCATTTTCTCACTGAATGTAGCACTTTTTTTTGTTCTTTCAGCAACTGGAATTTTAACAGTATCGTGTGATTCATTTGTAGAAACTGCTTCCCCGCAGTCACAGCTTCCCAGCTCTGCTGTTTTCGAAAATTATTTGACTGCGAGTGCAGCACTTACCGATATTTATTCAAAAATAAGGGACAGAGGAATGCTCACGGGACAGAGTTCTGGCATTTCATATCTTCTTGCAAATTATGCTGATGAACTAGATTTTTATGGAACACCGAGTTCATCTGCTTCTTCCTTCTATATAAACGCTTTACTGCCGGGCAACACTAATTTGCAGGAATATTGGAGTGTGGCTTATAACCAGATATATGCAGCTAATTCTGTAATAGAAAGGACAAAAGCTTCACTGTCGCTTACGGATGTACAGAAAAAACAGCTTTCTGGTGAAGCCTTTTTTATAAGAGCACTTGTACACTTTTATCTGACTAATCTTTACGGAGACGTTCCCTATATTGTAAGTACTGATTATAAAATAAACAGTATGCCTGTTAAAGTGAGCACTAAGGAGGTATATAACCTAGTTATTAATGATCTGAACGCTGCAGCGGATATGCTTGGCTCAGAATATATAAAAAATGAGAGAACAAGACCAAACAGATATGCTGTTCTTGCCTTGCAGGCAAGAGTTTACTTATATCATGGAAAATGGGCTGAAGCTGCCAATGCATCATCCGCAGTTTTAAATGCCTCAGGGCTTTTTGCGCTCCAGACGGATTTAAAATCGGTTTTTCTAAAAGAATCTAAAGAAACAATATGGCAGTTGCAGTCTTCTGTAAGTGGCAAAAATACCGATGAAGCAGCCTCTTTTATTTTTTTCACCGTCCCGCCTTCTTCTGCAGCACTGAATTCTGCAATCATCAATTCTTTTACTTCTGTTGATAAGAGAAAAATTTCATGGACAGGATCACTGTCCAGCGGTGCCTCGACATGGTACTATTCATTTAAATATAAAGAATTCTATAATACTTCTGTTTCAAAAGAATACCCTATAATGTTAAGGCTTTCGGAACAATATTTAATCAGGGCTGAAGCAAGAGCTCAGCAGGGCGATATCATTGGAAGTAAAGAAGACCTTGACCAAATCCGCCAGCGTGCCGGACTTAGTAAAACGACTGCAGTCACAAAACAGGAGATTCTTGATGCCATTTTAGAAGAAAGAAAACTGGAACTGTTTTCTGAGTATGGTCATCGTTTCTTTGATTTAAAACGTACCGGTAATTTGGATCAGAAGCTGTCGGGAATTAAGCCTGGCTGGAATACAGCTGACAGGCTTTTTCCAATACCTCAGAATGAAATAAACATAAATTCAAATCTACTTCCTCAGAACACTGGATATTAATAATAGTCAAATGAAATTCTATAATCCATTCATATTTACACAAAAGTGTCATCGATACACATTTTTAATGAAACCCTTTTTATTTTTGTTTTTAGTTTTGCAATTAGTAGTCTGTCCTCTAAGAGGACAGGCATTGCAAAAAAAAAAGGTAGAGATTGAAAACTATTCTCTGTGGTCGGATATAAGGCTTAATGGAGTAAGTCCAGAAGGGAAATGGGTCAGTTATCTCTTAGCGTATGACAGCGGGAAGGATACCTTATTTGTAAAAAGCACAACATCAGACAAGGTATATAATTTTACAGGAATTAATCACTATCAATTTCTAGAAAAAGAGCGCTTCGTATCCTTGAGTAACGGAGATTTAAATATTCTTAATCTAAAAAATGGAAGTTCTAAAAATATATCTGATGTTAAAAACTATTCTTACTCAGCTGAAACAGATCAATTAGTGATACTGGTACAGCACGGGAATAATTCAACGCTAAGGATTATAGACTCCAAAGATAATCTTGTAAAAAAAATGGAGTCGATTTCTTTTTTTCTGTTAAGTCCTGACGGCAGAAAAATTGTCTACGTTTCTAAATCAGAAAATTTATCTTCGCTGGGGATCTTGGAACTAAAATCCGGATTTCCTCAAAAAACACTAATTGAAAAAAGCCCAGAAAATTGGGACTATTTTGCATGGAAGCAGTCAATAGCTTTTTCATTTTTAAGGAGATACAATCAAGATTCGCAAGCGTCAATTTCTTACTACAATTTTGAAGAAAATGCTCTATTTGTTTTTAACCCCCTATTAGAAAATGCGTTTCCAAAAAACAAATTAATTACGAATGATTTTAGATATCCAATTACAATCTCCAGTGATTTAAAAAGGGTTTTTTTCTGTATAAAACCACTTTCAGATGGCAAAAAAGCTAAAATAAAAACAGATCCTGAAATTTGGTATACTAAAACTAAACAAATCTATTCCCAGCAGCAGAAATCAGAACCTTTTAGTGACAAGCCCAGTCTTGCGGTATGGTTTCCATTGACTGGAAAATTCGAGGTTATATCCTCAGAAGATTTTTCAGATGTTTTACTTACGGGAGACCAGCATTATGCACTGCTGTCAGATCCTCTCGCTCATGAGCCCGGATTAGAATATGATGCCCCTAGAGATTTCTATTTAAAGAATCTGACAACTGGAAAACAGGAATTTTTAGTAAAAAACATAAAGGATTTCAGACGTAGTATCCTACCATCTCCTACTGGTAAATATATTGCCTATTTTTCTGAAGACAACTGGTGGGTTTATAATATATCTAAGAAGAGTCATAAAAATATTACTGAAAAGATTAATACAGTTTTTTCAGGTCTGGCAGCAAATATGGATTTAAGTTACCCATTCGGTAATCCAGGATGGACTGATGGCGATAGCGAGATCCTTTTATATGATCGCTATGACATTTGGGCCGTTAAACCAGATGGGGCATTTAGAAGACTTACAAGCGGACAAAAAAAGCAAATTCAATTCCGTTTCGCATATAATTTAGGAGGTAATTTTCGTTTGGACAATTATGACGGGTGTATAAGCAGCACCATAAAAATTAGTAAAGGAGCTATACTTGACGCAGAAGGAAGTGACTTAAAATCCGGCTATTTTGAATGGAATGAAACCAATAAAGAACAGCCAATTGTATATGAGCCTGCATCTATTAGTCAAATCCATTTTATAAAGGAAACTAATTCTTATATTTATCAGACACAAGACTTTAACAGGTCACCTTCTTTGGTATATAAAGCCGTGGACAGGACTCCCTACATTTTTTTTGAGAGCAATAAACATCAGTCAGGATATTATTGGGGGCATTCTGAACATATTGACTACAAAAACTCGAAAGGGAGTTCGCTTCGTGCTGGATTGTATTATCCTGCTTGTTATGATCCAAAAAAGAAATACCCTATGATTGTTCATATATATGAAAAACAATCGCAAAAAATACATAAATACTACAAACCTACTTTGTTTGAGGCTGCCGGATTTAATCCAGCTGTGCTATCTCTTGAGGGATATTTTGTATTGTGTCCAGACATTGAATACGAAACTGGAAAGACAGGTGAAAGCGCTCTAGACTGCGTTACAGCAGCTACTTCCGCAGTTATTGAAAAAGGCTTGGTCGATCCAGACAAAATCGGACTTATGGGACATTCTTTTGGAGGCTATGAGACTGCATACATTTCAGGTAAGACTGATATATTTGCAGCTTCGGTTGCTGGCGCTGCCCCGATAGATCTGAACAGTTTCTACCATGCGATTAACTGGCGTACCGGAAAACCCCATATGATAAAGTTTAATATTGGACAGTTTAGATTAGGAGTTTCTGCTTATGAAATGCCTCTTACTTATTTAAATAATTCGCCGCTGAACAATGTAGAAAACATCAACAAACCGCTTCTTTTTTGGAGTGGAAAAAATGACCAGCAGGTTGACTGGCATCAAAGTATTGAACTTTATCTTGCAATGCATCGTCTTGAGAAAAACAATATAATGCTCCTTTATCCAGAAGAAGAACATTCATTTTCGGATCCATACAACCAAAAGGATCTTTCAATTAGAATACTGCAGTGGTTCAATCACTTTCTTAAAAATGAAAAGGCGTTTGAATGGATTGAAAATCGTGGATAATAAAATATACAATGCAGTTCATTTAGAACTGCATTGCTTTTAATGATTGTTTAAATTAATTATGGCATATAAAGTGTCTCCCCACAATTATTCGCTTTACCAAAAGCAGTCTGTCCATTTGCTTTACAAATTGGATTATTGCTATTGTCAGAACATTGCACTTGGACATCACAGACACCTGACAGGCTGTTGATATAACCGTCACGAGGTGCTAATTTCGATGCACTTTGCATAGAGGTGGTGAAGAACGCACCTGAAATTCCTAATACTACCGCAGCAGTAAAAGGCATGGTCGATTTTAAAAATGTCTTTTTCATAATAGTTAATATTAAATTAAACATCGATCTACTTTTTTAGCAGGTGTTGATCTCTTTCCTGCAACCAGCGCTGGTATATTATAATTTACTATTCTTTCAGCTGTTCTTTCAAGATTCCCCTAAAGGAATAGATATCTAGATTGTTACCGCTGAGAATGTATAGATGCGTATTAGTTGCACGCATATCTTTTATTTTTTGATTATTTTCTGTAAAAAGAGGAAAACTCAGCAGATAAATTCCTTTGTTAATATCATATACATCAACCACTGATGCTCTCTTCCAAATCTGATCATCCTCATAGCGTCCCGGAACTTTCGAATGTATAAACAACAGGTTTTTAATAGTGGCTGATAGTGCATTAACAAAAAATGGCGGGGAACTTAAACGGCGCTCAGTATGCTCTTTCAAATCCGAAACTTTTATCATGGCTCTGCTGATCGTATCGATTGTATGTCTTCTCTTAAAGTTTCCTTTCTTATCGGAAATTATAAACTCGTTTCGATAATAATAGACGTATATCATTTCATGGAGATCATTGTTATAAAGCAGCATCCCGTCTGTATCGAAAATACCGTCAATCTGCTTCTGCAAAAGTGCAGGAAAGTATTTCGTATTTGGTTTAAAACTTTCGCTGTATATGCCTAGCTGATGGCCTGAATTGGGACCTGTATTATTTCGTAATAACAGGCTTACACTGTCTATTGGTTCGGCAGCTGTGAAACGTGGAATATCTTTTATTTTACCTGTTACTTTCCAATCTTTGATATTCCCTTTGTAAACAATTGGAACGGTACCATCTATCAGATAAAAATAGGGTGGCTTCACCTTTGCAAAAATCTTACGAAAAGGCTCTCCATCATCAATAAATTTAATTCTATTTTCTGCACTCATATTCTGAAGAGTGTCTATGCTTAGTACTCCAAAAGGATCCGTTAAATTCCCCAGATAAATTTTACTTCCACTAACGCCTGCAAAATAATACGAGTTAAATTTTAAATCTTTATTATAAACCGCTTTAACAGTCTTTTTAATGTATCTCCGAATAAATGGATTATTTTTGTGAATGATCTCTTCTGAGCTTAGGAACAAAACAATTACAACACTTATGCTGAAAAACATTATTAGTCCAGCCCTTTTTAACTTGGATGCCTTTGTAATATTTGAATTTATTCTTGTTTGATAATCATCATAAAACCGTAGACCAGTTAAAGCGAGAATGATAAAAAAGAAATTAAAAATAAGGTGAACATTCCAGGACATCTTTTCTAGGATTCCGCCACATGAACATGGCACAAAGGAGCTGAAATGTAGCACTATAAAAATATAAGCAGTAAACATAGTCATCAGGCATAGCGCTGCATAAAGTCCTGCAAAGCGTGACTTAGGAAATAAAAGCATCAACGATATAAGTAACTCTATTAAAGGCACTAAAATAGAAACCCATGCCGCAAAAACACTTATAAGCGGTGACTGTGCTAGCTGCACCCTAAAAGTTTCAAACTCAAATAATTTATTTACAGCTGCGTACACAAATAGTAGTATAAATAAAAAGCTAACGATAGAAACTATATTGTTGTTAATTCTAGAGTTTTCCATGTCTTCGGCAAATTTTATTTTAATATAAAACAAATGTAAATCAGCAAATTGAAAGAAAAAACATCAAAAACAAACCAAAAAACATCAAAACTATACCAGTTTCATTTTTAACTCTTAAATAATAAAAAAATGCTCTACAGATTAAAAATCTATAAAGCATTTTCGAGTTTTTTCAGTTTCTCCTATTTATACCTTACCGTCTTCGATAAAAGTCAAAAGCTTTTGATTGAGTTCGACAAGGCCAGCCTTTTGAAGGCATTCCTGCGAGATGTTTTTTAGTTCGGTAATTTCGTCCTGTGCTATGCTTCCCATGAGACTACCTTCATCCTTTTCCAGCAGCAATCCCCTTTCTATAAAGTGGGATAAAAGCAGTACATTTTTGCGTGAAATTTTCAAATCAATCTTCACCGGCTCACTCATTCCAGGGATGCTCAATACAGTATCAAACACCTTGGCTGCATAATTCTTTGCACTCATAATTTCAGCATTTTTAAATTAATAAATCAAAGCCTAAAGTTAGCAATGATGCATCAAAGCATCATAAGCAAAATTTACCTATGATGGGATGCATTGGATTTTCCTGCATAAATTCGTCTGAGTATTTGAAAAAAGTCTGAGTTTTTTATTCAGACTCCGAAAGATTGCCACGTTCCTGCAATCTGCAAGATGTCCGGTTGTATCACAACCGATATCTTGCTGCCTCTCTGCTCGGAACTCGCTGGCAGTAAAAACTGGAAGATTTGTAATATTGAATGAAAAGGAAAAATGATGAAAGACGAGAAAAAAAACAGAAACAGATGGCTTCATCTCAGGCTCAGTGAGCAGGAATACAAGATCCTTCAGAAATATTTTGCAGAGTCGCTCAGCCCAAAACTGAGTGATTTTGCCCGAAAGAATCTGCTCCAAAAACCTGTTGTTTTAAAATACAGAAACCAGTCTCTTGATGATTTAATATCCGAATTAACAAGGCTCAGAACAGAGCTGAATCCCATTGGAAACAATTTTAATCAGGCAGTGAAAAAACTGCACTCGCTTTCACAGACTTCTGATTTCAAAATGTGGATTCTGGATTTTGAAACAGATAAAAAAATGCTGTTCAATTCTATTGAAGATATTAGAATGACTATCCGAAATCTTGCTGAAAAATGGTTGCTGTCATAAACACGGGATCATCAGTCAGAAGCATTTTCAATTATAATGAAAATAAGATGGAAGCAGGAAAAGCAGAACTCATAGGAGAAGGAAATTATCCTGCAGCAGCCTCTAAACTTCACAAAGAATCAAGGCTTAAACTTCTTTTAAAACAGCTGGAATTAAATACAAATGTCAAGCGGGGAAGTGTGCACATATCGCTAAATTTCGATTCCTCTGAAAGCAATATTTCAAAGAGTAAGCTGATGGAAATTGCACAATCGTATATGGAAAAAATCGGTTTTGGATTCCAGCCGTATCTGGTCTACCAGCATCATGATGCGGGACATCCACACATCCATATAGTGTCTGTAAAAGTGAAGTCCGACGGAAAGAGAATTGACATGCAGAACATAGGCAGGAACCAGTCTGAAACGGCCCGTAAAGAAATTGAAAAGGCATTCAGCCTGGTTCCTGCACAGGGCAGACAACAGGAAAAAATACAAAATATAAAACCTTTGCAAGGCAGTGTTTTAAAGTATGGAAAAGCTGAAACTAAAAAAGCAATTGCTGCTGTATTAAACGCAGTAATTCCTAATTATAAATATACCACAATAGGAGAATTAAATGCAATCTTGAATCTCTACAATGTTACCGCCGTGCAGGGCAGTAAAGATTCAAGAATGTTTCTCCATAAAGGTCTGGCGTACCAGATTCTGAACGATAAGAGACAGACTGTGGGTGTTCCCTTAAAAGCCAGCAGCTTTTACATGAAACCTACCCTTGCTTATCTCGAAATAAAATTTGCGGCAAATAAGATTGGGAGAAATTCCCATTTAAAGAGAGTAAAAAATGCGGTTGATCTCGCCTTTATACAGAACAGGATAAAGTCAGTTTCTGATCTCGACAGAATTCTTATTCGAGATGGAATTAAAACCGCTGAACGAAGAAATGAACAGGGGATCCTTTATGGCTTAACCTATATAGACCATAAAACAAAATGTGTATTTAACGGAAGCTCTCTAGGAAAAACTTACTCAGCTTCCGGCATAAAAGAACGCTGCGGTGTCAAAGATTTTAACACTGGCAGAATCGCCGTTAAAATTCTTGAGAATAATACATTAAAAAATAAACCATCTCAGTCCTCATTTATTTCTGCTGGCGAGCTGCAGAAGATAATTGATTCGGTGCTCCAGCCTGAGTTTTCAGCTGATTTTATTCCCTCTCAGCTGAAAAGAAAAAAGAAACGAAAAAAAGGAAAAGGACAGTCCGATTATTAACTAAAAAACTAAGACTATGCAGACAGGTGAAAATGAACAGGCGCTTAGAAAAATTTTGGATATGACAAGGCTTATCAGCATTATATTGTTAGGTCTTCATTTCTATTATTACGGATATAATGTGTTTAAAATATGGGGACTTGCAGGCAGTTTTGCCGATAAAATATTAGCCAATATTTTTCGCACGGGACTCTTTGATTATTTTCATTTATCCAAACTGTTTTCTTTGGGATTTTTATGCATTTCCCTGCTTGGGGCAAAGGGCAGAAAAAATGAAAAGCTGGGCTTCAAAACTGCTTTTTGCTATATTGCTTTAGGGCTTCTGACTTATTTTTTGAGTTACTTTTTTCTCTTCATGCAGTTCACTGTGGAAAACAAACTGGTTCTCTACATGCTGTGCACTGCTGCTGGATATCTCCTCCTGCTGTCAGGGGGAACACTGCTTTCTAGAATCATAAGAAGAAATCTCAGTCGCAAGGACATTTTCAACAGGGAAAATGAAACATTTCCGCAGGAAGAAAGGCTCCTTGAAAATGAATATTCCATTAACCTGCCGGCACATTATAATTTAAAAAACAAAGTCCGAAAAAGCTGGATTAATATCATCAATCCTTTTCGAGGCATCTTGGTTGCAGGAACGCCTGGTTCTGGAAAATCCTATTTTGTGATCCGTCATATCATAACCCAGCATATACGTAAGGGTTTTTCAATGTTTGTATATGATTTTAAGTTTGATGACCTCAGCACAATAGCCTATAATACTTGGCTTAAAAACAGGCATCTATACAAGGTTGAACCGAAATTTTATGTGATTAATTTTGATGACCTGAGCCGCACGCACAGATGCAATCCCCTTGATCCAAAGTCAATGGAAGACATAACGGATGCATCAGAATCAGCACGCACCATTCTTCTGGGATTAAACCGTGAATGGATAAAAAAACAGGGAGACTTTTTCGTCGAATCACCTATCAATTTTCTTTCTGCTGTAATATGGTATCTGCGTAAATACAACAACGGTGAATTCTGCACCCTGCCTCATATAATTGAACTCATGCAGGTTGAATACAACAGCCTTTTTACGCTGTTGAGAACTGAAAAAGAAATTGAAATCCTAATCGATCCTTTTATCAGTGCCTATCTCAATAATGTCATGGAGCAGCTCGAGGGTCAGATAGCATCCGCTAAGATATCCATGGCAAGGCTCTCAAGCGCCCAGCTTTATTATGTACTCTCTGGAAATGACTTTACACTCGACATTAATAATCCTGATGATCCCAAGATCGTCTGCATGGGAAACAACCCGCTGAAAATCCAGACTTATGGCGCTGTGCTTTCACTTTATGTAAGCAGGCTAATCAAACAGGTAAACCAGAAAGACAAACTTAAAAGCAGTTTAATATTTGATGAATTTCCCACCATTTATCTCAATAACATGGACAGCCTTATAGCAACTGCAAGAAGCAATAAAGTAAGCACCTGCATTGGTATTCAGGACTTCAGCCAGCTCCGTAAAGATTACGGACGTGAACAGGCAGATGTTATACTCAATATTACCGGCAATATCATTAGCGGTCAGGTAAATGGTGACACAGCAAAGCAGCTCTCCGAGCGTTTTGGTAAAATAATGCAGGACCGCGAGAGCTTATCCATAAACAGTTCGGATACTTCAATCAGTAGATCAAAACAATTGGAATCGGCAGTCCCTGCTTCCAAGATTTCTTCCTTAAGTTCTGGTGAATTCGTAGGCATAACTTCCGATAATCCTGACTGTAAAATTGAGCTCAAAACATTTCATTCCGAAATAATTAATAATCATGACGAACTTAAAGAAGAAGAAAAATCATATCAGCAGATAAGCCCAGTGCGGGTCATAAATACTACAATGATTGAACGAAATTACCTTCAGATAAAAGAGGACATTTCAGAGATTGTAAACTCAGAACTTGAACGCCTTTTGCATGATCCGGCACTCTCTCATTTAGTAATCAAAAAAAAGAAATAATGTTTTTGGTGATTTCAACATTTTCTTGACCTGAACGTCATTTTTACTTAATTCTACAGCAAAGGGCAATATGTATTTCGGCAAGTGGATCGATTTTAAAGGGGCATATTTCGATACGGTCCATTTTCCCGACAGTCTTGCACGGCATCCTTTCCAAGGAGGTGGCCGCTAGCTGCTTCTGGACACTGTTGAAATCGATTACCATTTCCCAACCATCACCATTTCGAAAATGGCCAAGATGTCCTTCATACCGAATCCACGATACATGGATTCCGATAAAAGGTTCGCGACACAGGACCAGATTAAGGAAGATGTGAGCACAATCCACCGCAAACCTTACCAGCATGAGCATGAGATCAACCTGTCGCAGCACAGAATTAAATTTTGATTTTTAAGTTATGTAAATTACTAATAATGAACTAAATTTGATAGAGAAGCAGCAAAACGAACAAGAAAACAAATGTATAAAGAAACTGCTGTCTGCTGTTTCGAGCCAGCAGACGCTCTCTGCGACAAAAGATTCCTTTAAAGTTTTTAAAATGACAAGATAGGATAAGAATTTCTAATTTTTAAATGCAGCGATTATGTGCTATTATACCCAGCAGTCTGCCTCGATAAAGAACTTAAGAAGACTTTTCAACGCCAAAGTCGACAACAAGGACACGTATCTGCAGTCCGATTTTATTAATGGTTTTTCGCATTCCAATATCCAGATTATTCTTAACTCATCTCCTCATCTCATTACAACAGATTATATGTTTTACACTATAATAAAATAAGCTTCTAAAAATAATGAATAAAACTATAAAAATACCATACACAGAAAATATTGATCAGATTTACAAATTTGGCCTAGAACAATCGAAGCAGTTTAACGGTAAATTTTCAGGAAACACATCATCTGGTTTATTCGATTTTCAGTCTCCAATTGGAAGGTTTTCAGGATCGTATCAAGTGACTAAAAATACTATCGACATAATTTTTAGCAAAAAACCCTTTTTCATTTCATTCTCTTTAATTGAAAGCTTTTTGAAAAGTTACATTAAATAAATTTATGTTATTTTTTTTTAACTTTTCTACTGACTGTTTTTTCTTTGAAGTTCGGATTGTCACCAATTTCAGCGAATGCTTCTTTTATAAATTTTTTACCTCCTCTCTTGTCATTTAAAATTCGGAGTACTTCCTTTAAAATGTCAAGTTTTTCGCCAATATTTAGTAAGCCGCTTCTGGGCCAGTTTGAAATTAAATACCTATCCACAAGATCGTAACGTAAAATCTTGCATTTATCCCAATCGGGAAATATCCAGAAAGTTAACAGCTCGGCGACAGATTTACCTTTTAAAAAAGATTGATAGACAATTGGAAACGCTTCTTCTACCATTACACCGGTTTCTTTAATAGTCGTTCCATACGCAAACTGTAACATTGACATAGCTACCTTTTGTTTTTTCTCTTTAGAAGTTGTCAGTCCTAGTAACTCTACCCAATTATCCATAGATACTTTATTGATATCAGAAGGGGAATACTCCGCTAAATAACTGCTAACCAAATCACTATTGATCACTAACATTTTTTTTGTTGGCAGACCCTGAGTGAAAAGGATATCAAAAATTTCCGGAAACTTTGATCTTTCGCTTATATTATCAAAAATATAGTTCAGAAATAAACCTGCTTTAAATTGACTAAACTTGGAAATTACTTTAATCGCACTTGAAATAGTGCTCTTATCATTAATGGCATTATCAATCAAATTAAAAAAACGGTCTTGTCTTATGTTATTGATCATTAAAGATGAAAGACTTTCCATAACTTTCATTGCTTTCAATAATGGTATTGAATCATTTAATGCAAATTCAATAACTATTTCTTTTTTGACTTTTCTGTCCTTCTGAATAATTTGCAGAATATCATTTGCAACATCCGGTACTGATGCCAACTTGGTTACCGAATCAAATCTCATGTTTATTACTGCATTTGTGATAATTAACTCCTTATCTGAATTACCAATATTTTGATCAAGAATAATTTTTCGAACCAAATATGGTTTTAAATCCAATATTTTAAACAATAGCTCATCATATTTACCCAAATTCAACAAAGAATCAAATAAGTATTCAACTGCATTATGTCTTGTTGTTTCCTCTAGAATTGTGGTATTAAAAAAACTAGATTTCAATGCGAAATGCGAAATTGCATAACTTGTAATTTTTTTATATTCTTCAAAAGTTTGATCACTGATAATTTTGCAAAATATTAGATTGTGATTTACATCATACACATTAATTAATAAATTATTTTTTGCGCGTCTTAAAGATTTTTCGTTATTAACATCTAGATATTCAATGATGTTGCTTACAATTTTTTTATCATTTGATGCTAAAATCATGGATCTAGCAGCAAACGATTTACTTGTTGCCAATAATAATAAACCTAATTGATTTGAAAGTTCATTAAAACGAGTATTATCCAAATTAAGTGCTAGACCATCACCAATGCTTGAAAACAATATCGCAGGAGTTGACTCTATAGACGAATCAAAATTTGTTATGAATTTAATGGCTGTATTAGGACTAATAAATGTTAGCTCTCTGCATGCAGAATGCACCTCAGAAAGCATAGCTCTACTCATTAAATACTTTTTATGTTTGACTAAAAGTGCACCGTAGAATTTCCATGCATCAATTGGTAGAAGAATCTTATATGCATTAAGTATTGTTGTTTGTATTTGAGGTTCTATACGTTCATAAAGCAATTTTGAATATGCATTTTGAGAATTTATGATATCAAGCAAACCTAGTAATGCCATGGGCGACTGTTCAAAAACAACTTTCTGCACTAATTCTCTCCATAGCAAACTCAATCTGAGAGTGCTTTCACTTCCGTCTTTTTTTAAATCAAACGGATAATTCTCTTCGTGGCTAAGAAGTGAAGGCATCTGAAGTTCAAAAATTTGCTTCACCAAATCATCCGTCCAGCGATGGCGGGCAAGTTTCCTGTTAAAATTTGATCCTTCAATACGTCTTCCCTGCCATTCCGAAAAACGCGTTCTCAGATTTCCCTCAGTAAAAAGTAAATCAAAAGTCCTATTTTTAATAGTTCTGGTATTTAAGGCAAAAGTACAAGAAGCAAAATTGCGTCTGAGACTTGGAAAAAAGACTGAATACAGACGTGATATTATGTCCTCTTTATCTTTTGCATCAAAAATTAATATCGGTTTTCTCTGCTCAAGAAATAACGCTTCCACTAATTCTTCAAGTGGTCCTGAATAAACTGGATTAAAATTTGAATAATTTTTATGCTTAACTTGAGGAAACTCCAGATCCATTTTCGAATCCAAAAGGACATTAAATATAAATGCAACATCAGTCAGCACTTCCCATTTTTTCATTGGAATAAGAATGCTTTTGGTCAAAACACATCCTGCTCTCGTAGCGTTCAAATCCTGCCAAGTTCTCGCAATAACAAAATGTTTTTCGGAAGGTAATGGGTAACATGTTAGATAAGGTTCAAAAAATTCACCTGGCCTAATCTGTCCCGAAAGATCAGATAATCTATCAATAGTATCTTGA
The DNA here is from genome assembly GCF_039539785.1 of Flavobacterium ginsengiterrae. Classification (NCBI taxonomy): domain Bacteria; kingdom Pseudomonadati; phylum Bacteroidota; class Flavobacteriia; order Flavobacteriales; family Flavobacteriaceae; genus Flavobacterium; species Flavobacterium ginsengiterrae. The sequence goes on from NZ_BAABDU010000004.1 coordinate 980,110, forward strand.
TCAGTTCTTTCTAATTCAATACTGCTTGCTACAAGCTGATGTCCATTTCGGTATTTATGAATTTGAAAGTATAAATCGTAAAATTCCATATTTTTTATTCTAATAACCAGCTCATTGGTTTTGTAACATCATCTTGTTTGATTACATATCCATCTTCATCTTGATAAACAACGTAACCTACATCATTTATATTTTGGTCTTGGAATGCTATTCCAAATTCTTCCATATTTAGATCCCCACCAACAATACTGCATCCAAATATTTTTACATCTAAGGAATTTATATCACTTAATCTCCCAGCAAAAAGAGGGTATTGTTTTTCTAAATAGGTCATTGGACTTTCTTTTGATTCCTGTGGATCTAATAAATCCCAAGCGGTTACCATTATTGCAACTTTAGGCTTTCCTCCATTTGATTTTACAATATTTTCATCTATAAATCTTAAAAGCTCCAAGAGTGCAATTTGAGTAGGGATATCAGAATTTTTTTCGTCTCCAAGACCAACTTTTAAAAGGTCTTGACTATTTACCCAGTCTAATGGCTGAACGTTATTTTCATTTCTAATTCTTAAAAACAAAATAGCTGAAGTTGAATTACGTAAAGTGCTGAGCCACTTTTCTGGAATTTCATAAGTTTCAACTGCTTTTTTCCAAATCTCACCGAACATATCTGGCACAGTTAAATTAGCTAAAATAGCATCATCTTTAGTTTTAATCGCTACATTAAAGTCTCTCGCTCGTTCCTGAGGTTCAGTCCTCGGCACAAATTTACTTTGCAATAAAAATGCTGTAATATCTTCAATATATGCCAGATCATCAGGTGGAGCAGTTAATATCAAATCATTTCCTTTACCATATATTGCAAGCCAAAAACGCGCTAAATAGTTCGATTTTCCTGAACCGGGACCTCCGACAATTATAATTTCCTTTTTAATCATTAGCTTTAAAAATTTTGAAATTTCAATATATTTCGAACTGAATCATCCCTAACTAAAGAAGCTGCAAAATCAAAGGTAGTCTTTCTTCTCATGTGTAGCAAATCTTTAACTGTCTCTTCTAATCCAAAACCTGCAGGAATATCTGGATTTTGTGAAAAGGAAGCTATTTCTATAATTTTTATGTCAAGGTCATTGTGGGTTCTTATTAGCTCAGAAAAATACTTGCTAACTGGCTCCGCTTTATCGCAGTGTGTCAATACAATACAAATACCAGGCACATCATATTCGAGAAATTCCTTGATTCTGCCAAGCAAAAGGTCTGCCCTATGAATCGTGTACCTTCTTTTCGAACCATCCATAATGTGTTCAGCATTAATCGTGATCCAAATTCTCTCTGCTGACTTAAGAAAATCTAAACGGTCCGTTCGATTACGATCCATTAAAGTTAAAGTCCATTCCCCAGGTAAATCAGTCAAAAGCAAGTCCATTTTTTTTCCATCGCTCCGATGCTTTAGCCTCAAATGCAAATAACCAGCAATTCTTTCATCCTGCATTTCTGTATGTACCGTCAATTGTTCAGGAAGATTGGCCGAATTCCAGCGTCTTGTGCCTCCGGTTATTTCTTCAAAAGCTCTGATGCTTTTGGAATCTAAAAATTGAAATCCATTCAAGCGACCATGCGCTAATAAAAGATACAAACTTGCCAAACATGCTGTCTTGCCTGTTCCTGGAACGCCTAATATGGCAACTACTTTACAATAGCGGTTTCGCATTAAATTTTGCGCGTCTTGAACTGCGAGTGAAAAACTTGACGAAAATCTTTCGAAATCGACGGGAGCTTCAAGGTAAATATCTCCAGAATTATTTTCCTCTGCTGAAGATACATCCTCTAGTGAGGAAATACGATCTGGACAACTGACTGGTTCATTATTTAGAACGCAAATTCCAGTTTGCGAAAATGTACAATCGGGTTGGTTACAAATTGCTAGAGTTTCTTCATCCATTATTCCACAAAATTATTAACATTCAATAGTGACAATTCCAGCATAATTCTAGAAGACCATTCGTTTAATGTTCTTTTAATTTCCATTTCAGTATTCTGATGCTCATAAATTAAAAAACTAAAAACAGGAAAAATTTCTTTATGCTTTATTATAGGATCACTTGTATTGAATTCCTCTACAATGATTGATTTCAATTCCCCAATTTGTTCTAAAAGTTCTGGACCAGTATATTCTTCCTTTTGATTTACACCTTTACAAGCCAAGAATGAATGTGCCTGGGCAGGAAATCTTCTTAACATACTTCCAATTTCTATGCAGCTTGCAATTACTTTTTGAACTGGATTCAGAACTGAAACCTGCTTTTGAAACGTTCCGCTCCAATCACTCATTATCCACCATAAGATATCCAACTCCTCACCGTCCAAATTGGAATTAAATCGAAGGGCATCAATCATTTCCCCATATGAATTTTCTGCGTTCTTTATAAATGAAACAAATGTATTTTCAGTAGGTGCCGCAGGTGCGACTCTCGGCTTAAGTTGTATTCTGGTTCGTGAATTAATCGACACATCGTGAACCATCTTTACAGCTAATGCCAATATTTCTATCCTTAATGCTTCCAATCTTTCCATTCCTTCAATCGGTTTCTGAAAAGATAATCCACTCCACAAGGCTAAAGCTAAAACATACTCCTGAGAAACAGTATGGTTAAAATCTTTTGCCTTTTCCAAATATTGCAAAACAGCTAGTAATGTGCAGGTCAAAAGCTGAAGCTGCTCTTCATCAGCGACAAATGAGGTACTGCTCTTTTTTAATGGAGCAGAAGCAATACTATTTATAGCTTCGTTCGAGGCCTCTGGGTTTTCTAAAGAAGAAATTATACCGCTTGCAAAGTCTAAAATCTTATTTACAGTGATTTTCTTGATTGCATTTTCGATTGCATTGACAGCCGCAATTCTTTTTGCTACGTATGCATCATCTGGGGTAGTTATAAAAATTTTAATATATTTCGCAACATCTGCCATAATTATTTGTGAAGTATTTGGTTAATTTTATCATGTACTTGTTCTAGTTTACCTGCAGCTAATAACTTATTAAATGCACTTCTCTCTGTTCCATGAGTTAAAGTCTCATTCCAAGTATTGGGAATTGCGCCTAACTCAATCAAAAGCGAAAGTCTTTCCCCACTGGTTAAATCACGGAAAAACTTTAACAAAACTAAATTTATTTCTGCTTCTTCTCCCATAGAATATTCTTTTGGAGTTTCTTTTACGTCTAGATTTACAGATACTTCATCACACTTGTGTTGAATGTTTTGTAAACTTATTTTATTTACTTCAGTACCAGCCTCTTTCCTAAAATTAGGACATCTAATCTTATAACTTGCTAAGCCGTTATTGAAGTGGTTACCATCACTAATAAACTCTACATTGTCGTAATCCCACATTCTGCCATGTATATTTAATAAAAGAGCATCTTCCTCTTCCAGCCATTGAAACTCCAGTATGTTATAACAGTAATTGTATTGATCGTCTGCTTTAGGAGGTGCTGCGGCACCAGAAGCTAAACTAACAAGATCCGCATCTTCATTAGTTTGTTCGAGTTTATGCGAAGGCATGTGTTCATGTCCAGAAATGAACACTCTTGCTCTCTTTCTTATGTATCGCCCTGCAGCGTTGGAATCCTGTATCCAATTTAGCGGATGATGAGCAATCACAATAGTTTCAAGTCCTGGTTCGATTGGAATTACATGCTGTCTCTTACCTAAAATCAGTCCTCCTTCTTCTTTCTCACTTTTTGAGCAAATTAAAGCGGTATTTAGTCCCAAAAACTTAATTCTCCGATTTGGTGCAAGCTCGAAAATATGATCTTTAGAAACCCTTCCTTCACTATCTAAGGGACAGTCATAACCTTCTGCAAATGTCCTATAACCATGAAATCTTCTATAAATCAGTTCTCGATCAGCCTCTCGATCAAGAAATTTATCCAAAGCCTCATCTCCTTTTTCTATAATTTCATCGATTACACTTTGGGTGATTGGAGTAATTTCGTCAAAATCAATATCATGGTTTCCGGGTACAACTTGAACATCTGTAATTTCACATCCAACCGCCGCTGTTAATCGATCAAGCCATTTTCCTGCAATTTCATACTCGATGAGTTTTCCTCCATATGCAATATCTCCTGAAATTATTACTCCATCTGCTTTTTGCTTAGATAACTTCATCACTTCTGTGCGGGCATCATCAAGCAGCCTCTCCTTTACATCGTCATTAATATGAAGACTTCCTCCCTTTTCCTGTCCAAAGTGTATATCTGATAAATGAACGAATATTAATGACATAAATTAAATGGTTATTTTGCTAATATATTAATAATAAATGATATTTTTTTTCATGATTTGTTTTAGATTTTTTTTGTTTAATTGACACCCCAATTAAATAAACCTAAAATCTTTAGCACAAAACTTTTCGAATAAAAATAGAATCTGGATCTTAAAACTAAAGCTTGTAGTAATCAAATTTATTAATAAAACTTAATGTAGTTTTACGGTTTTCCGTATATTAAATAAATTCAGCAGAAATAGAGTCGTCATCTAAAAACTTCCAACTATCTTACATTTTTCAAGGCAGAAAAAGTACTTACTACTAATCAGTCTACAAACATATAGATTCGAAAACATTATATTTTTTCTTCAAAGATATGACCAATAAATTGCCTTTTTTCAGGTAAATATACCTAATTCTTAATTAAAATCAGATTGTGATGGAACATCTGTTACATCATCCAAATCTGCATATAATCTGGCATTGCAGCAGTGGTATAAAAACACTATTGAGTTCATAGAACAGTTCAAAGTGCTGCCTTTGAGCCAGTCCAACGAAGCCCTCGGCATATATGAAGTAAACTCGGGAGGAATCTCCTCAAAAGTTGTGGACATTAGAGTTCTTTTCGCTGCGGCACTGAAAGCCACAGTAGGAATCATTCTGTGTCACAACCATCCTTCAGGGACAACAGTCTCCCCTGTTGCAGACAGACAGATAACTTCCAGAGTTATTCAGGCTGGAAAATTGCTTGATATTCAGGTAATGGATCATCTGATAATAACTCCTAATCCCTATCATTCTTTTACTGACAACGGCGAGATGCAGTAACCGTAGAAGTCCAATTGTGGCGTACAAGGTCTACTGCCTAAACGGGAAGCAGGCTTCGCCTGAATTAGTCTTTCTCAAGCAGTGAATAACTCTTAACTGTCTTTCAGACTGCCAAAAATATCACTGATAATATTGTCTTCCGAGCGGCTGTCATCATGTCTGTTGAAGTATCGGTCCTCCTGAGCCATTTCAATCTGATGGTCTATGTAATCCTCATATTCCGACTCCCTTCTAGTCAGTTCTTCATAGTGCCGTTCAGTATCCAGATAAGGAAAGGTCGCCATGATATTATCTAGCCGATTTCTAAATTCATAAATTTCCTCCGGGCCGATATGCTCAAGACCACTGTAAATCGCTTCCTGTGCAATACCGATAAAATGTCCGTCAACAACAAATTCATTATACGCTTCCGGCAAAATCTCTTGAAAACGGGTAAAAACTTCTATGTCATCCAAATTTTCACTATAGCAGAAAAATGCATCAATCACCTTTTCATGATCAAAAGTGAACCTATTGAGATCAAGCTGTTCCATCAGCTCCACGTAATCCAGCGAATCGGATTCAATTTCATAGACAATCCTATTTCCGAACTGCCTGTAAACAAAGTTTTCAATCTTTTGATTTGCTGAAAAATTGCTGTATAAGTAATTCAGGAACATATAGCTGGCAGCCTTGCGCCTTGTAAAGGTAAATTCATCTCTCGTGGTGTATTTGTGCATCTTGCAGGTGGCCAGTGAACTTTCAAGATGCTCAAGCCTATCGGCCAATGCCTCAACCAAATCTTCCTTCAGTGTGATGCGTCCCGCAAATGCCGTGCCTGAAAAAATGGTATGAAACTGATCGGTGAATTTGAATGAGCCGATAAGATCTTCAATTATAAAATCTTTATCCGTAAGATAATTGATCAAAAAATCATATATGGACGGATTTTGGTACTCCACCGCAATAACGCCCTTATCGTCCCTATCAGTTCGTATGAAGGTATTTTCCAGCTCCCTTATCGACTTTAAGAATCTTATCGGGTCATAATAGGTCAAAAGTTTCTGCCCGTTATTTTTGAAAAATTCCTTTACTGCCTTTTCAAGATCGCTTAGCAATACTGGAGTGCCAAGTGTCGCAAGAACCAAAAGGACATATTGGGAGAATCTGTCAAGTGAATTCTCAAAACTATGCAGCCACACACTGTCAGGAAAATCAAATAATCCTTTTAGGGACTTATAGAAATCTTCAGCGGCACAGCTGTTCCATATTTTCTGTGCGATAAAAGTTTCAATGATTCTCGGACTGTAATTCTGATGGTTGATCAATTTCTGATAGCTCTTACCCTGCAGAAGATTTTCAAGATGTGCATTAGGAATTTCTCCATGAAACAGGTGGTTGTATAAAATTTTGGCCTTACTGACTTTGGTATAGCTGGATAAATCGAGCGTGCATTTTGCAATCTCTATATCGTGAATCTTAAAGGCTTCATAAACTTCTTTGGCCTGATTGAGGATATATTCGCGGGTTGCCAGGATGAGAACCTTATCAGGCGAATTTTTAACCGTATTTATAAATTTGACAATCTTATCGTCATTTTTCTGGAGCGTAACTGCATCAAAGAAATTTCTTCCAAGAAAATCATCAAAAAGGAATATCTGCTTGCGGTCTTCTTTGAAATACGTATACCCATCGTCTATGTTATCGCTCAGATAGATGAATTCTTCATATCCCTTCGAAAGCAGCGAGAGAGTCAGCATTCGCGAGAGTGTCGTTTTTCCGATTCCCGGAATCCCTGAAATGATTATATACCGGTGCTGGTCCAATATCTTTCCCGCTTTGAAGAAACTTGGATTCTGTACATAGATCCTTGCCTGTCTTTTGATTTCATCAAGCTCAAACCGGGACTGGTTGTATATTTTACTGTGCAGAACCTTGTTTAGAATTGTGGTGCTTGTAATCCATAATTTAAAATACTTCTCCTCCACTTTTCTGCTTAATGAAAGCAGGTTTAAAAGATCATCACTTCCCAAAATGTCTTCACTGGAAAGTATGTACGGAGCAAATAGATTTTTTACGGCCTCTTTATTGGCAGGAGATAAGCCGGCAGTGGTGCTAATTATATATCTTGAAGGATTCAACTTGTGAACTTTTGAAACTTCTTTTTTAAGATTGGTCATCAAACTGGAAAAATTCTTATACCGTTTGGCCTGGACAATCACTTTTTTGGATTTATCGCCGCCAAACCTTAAATCAATTCCGCCGTCCTTGCCTGTTTTAAAAGATTCTATAAAAATTTGGAATTTTTCCTGAAGAAGATCTCTGCTGAATTCCTCAAATTCATCTGGAGAAAATACCGTTAAGTCGTAATCTGCCATGTTGGTCTTTGTAATGGGTTAGTTAATTAATTCAAATATACTAACTTTTGCATTTTAGTAAAAGGCGACGTAAGCTTTGTTGAAACAATTAGACGGAGATTATTTAGGAGATTATCTTTATTACAGGAAATTTCATATTTTTAACGAACAAACCATTAAACCCTTAATTAAAAGAAACATGGAGCCAATAACTATTGCAGCAATAGCATCATTAGGAAAACATTTAGCTGAAAAAGGTCTTGAAAAAGCTTTTGACACATCGGTGGAAGAGGTGTCAAAAAATGCAGTTGAGTGGGTTAAAAACCTTTTTAAAAAAGGAACCAAAGCCAATGGCGAACTTAAAGAACTACAGGAAAAACCTGAAAGCGCGGCAAGGCTGAATGTAGTTAAAGCGATAATTGAACGGGAACTTGAAGATAATCCTGATTCAGAGAAATACCTGCAGGAAATCTATAATAAAGTTCTAAATGTGACTTCAAATATTTCAAACAGTAAAAATGTCAATACCGGAACCATAAACAGCGGAGGAGGAAATATTCAGATTGGAGATATTTATGGAAAATAAAAACATAAATAAAGGTGAGATTACAGCTAGAGGGAATGTACATATTGGAGATATAGAAGTAAAAAACATTTTTCAGGGCTTATCCAGCCTTTTGTTTGAATTCCAAGAGCAGCTGCGGGATATCGAAGACCTGGCTAATCAGTTTAAAATTAAAACCGCATTGGATCTCCTTGAAAAGCTTGAAAACCGCGTTAAGGAGCATAGCCATCCTGCTAAAAACAAGATTTTAAGCAAAATCAGTTATTTGAAAGGGGTCTGCAAAAGGGAACTGCCAGAATTTACAAATGAAAATGTAGCAATGGATTTTGTAAAATCACACACCTTAAACGACAGCCATACGGCTGTCCGCGACCGCGCATGTGTAGAATACCTGAATATCGATCAGAAGCAAAAAGCTATTGAAATAGCCGATGAAATTTTAAAAACTGAGGAGTTTAATAATGCTGCTTGGTACGTGAAGGCCGTAACTGCCGACGAACTAACAGCAGTTCTGCCAATAATTCCAAAAATCGTCCGGGAGGAATATAATTTTCACCTGGCATTGATCCAGCATATTGTTCTGACCAATAAACTTTATCATCTTACTGAACTTCAGCAGTACGGCTTAAAGCTTAATATTGACTTTGGCAGATACAAAGAAGTAACCTTCAGTTCTCTGGACGCTTGGAGGCTGGCGGCAGATCTCGCCGTCACAAAGGTTTTTAGCGAACAGCTTGTGCGATATGTCAGTGGAGAAAATTTTAAAGATCCTGACAATAAGCTGATTTTAGAATCGACTGCTTTACTTGAGAAATATGTAAATAAATTGGACGATACCGAGCTGAAAGATTCGATTCTTCACGAGCATTTCTTCTTTGCTTATTTCCGATACCTGCTGACAAATGACAAAGAGAACTTAAAATTGCTGAAAAAAGTCTTTCCAAAAATCACTGAAAAATTATGGACTTACAGTTTCTGTTATTGTCAGGTATTAAACCACAATAAAGAGTATGAAAAAGCATTAGAATGCCTTGATGACTATGAAGAAGCCGGAAAGGACCTGAACAGCGAATTCTATCTTTTTAAGGCGGCACTTTTTAAAGTAACTGGCCGGGTTTCAGAGATAATTGATCTTTTCAACAGTTATCTTGATACAATAGACAATATCGAGGAGAAAGCCGGACTTAATATTATCAGTTCTTTTTCCAATATCCTCCAAAATATTGAAGACGAGCTTACCCTAGAGACCCAACTGGAAAAAATTAAGGTAAAAAATTATAAAAATGAGTATTTAAAAACGCTTTTGATAAGTACAATTTCGACGCGGTATTTAAAGAAAAAAGACACATTAAAAATTTACGAAGATCTGCAGAAGTTAAAAGATTATACAGATTTTGATGAGCAATGGAAAGCCCTTTATGCTGAAAATCTTAATGCTGTTGGAAAGAGAAATGAAGCTATAGCATATCTTGATTCGTTTGTTAAAAAAAATGTACTAAGCGCACATTTAAGATTTTATATCATTCTTCTTTATGACCAGCTGCGAGATAGAAATGATCAGGAAACAGGTCGGTATAAGGAACTTATGGAACTTCTGAAGTACTGGAGGCAGACGGCAAAAAGTCCCGATCAAATTCTGCTGCAGTATGAGCACAACTTATATACTGAAATAAATGACCTTAAAGAACTTGAAGATATCGACGGTTATCTATATGAATGTTTTCCTGACAACGAGTATTACATACTCGAATATGTTGCAAGACTTGAAAGAAGCGGCAATATCATCAGAATTAAAGAAGTTGCAGAAAAAATTACATGGGAAATAGAAAATGAGAATTTAGGTGTTACATTAGCTGTGATTTTACTTAGAACAGAAGCAGATCCTCAAAAGGGGTTCAGTATCTTGTACAATCTTGCATCAAATCCTCAGAATACATTTGCCAGAAGAAATTACCTGGGCAGCAGTGCATTTATAAAACAGGACGGTTTTCTCACCTCGTTTAATGAAGTCAAAATTGGCAACTGGGTCACATACCTTATCGGTGATAAGAAAATGACACAGAAAATCGATAGCGATTCGGGGATGCAGAGTAAGTTTATAGGCAGAAAACCTGGAGAAGAATTTACTGCATCCGGTGGAATCTCCAATAAGATCTACAGAATTAAAATTCTCGAAATCTTAAATGACGGCTTGAAACTGTTCCGGGAAATTCAGGAGGAAGCGTCAAATCCATTAAACGAATTAGGTTTCGAATCAATTGAAATACCAGCTAATCCAAGGGATCTCGTGGATTTTCTGAAATCAGAATTTGGCGAAGAAGGAACAAAGAATGCCAAAATAGAAGAAAAAGCGCTGGATGATTATTACAACTACCGTATTGGCTTTACTGAAATTTCCCGCGCAGTTTTCGGTGGCAGATACATTGATGCTTACATCCATCTTACATCTGGTCAGAGTGGAAAATTTACAACAGTACCTTCTGCCCTATCAAAACCGCTGGATATAAAAGATGATAAAGTTATATACGCACTTGATTTCAGTTCACTTATGCTTTTATACGCGGCAGAACAAGAACTGGATTTCAAATACAGGCATAATTTTGCGGTCTCATTCTATCTAAAGGATGATATAGAAAAAGAAATATACCAGCTTAAGAACTCGCCTTCATCTTCTATGACTTTACAAATTACTCCTGAGTTTGTTAGAAAGTTTGAAACTCCGGAAAATTTCAGTGAGAAGAGAATCAAGTTCTTAAATTCTCTACTTACCTGGATAGATACAAACTGCACCATTGACCTTGTTTCCGAAAAACTGGATGTACTCCCAAAGCTTAAAGAAGATGACAGGTTTACAGGGGTAATGAAAGTCCTGCTGGATTATATCTACATTGCACAGCGTAAAAATTATAGGATTATAAGCAGCGATACTACCTTATTCATGCACACCCGCATTGAAAGATATGTAGGAACACTTACTAATCCCGAAAAGTATCTGACAGAATTTTATCCTGAGAAATGTGGCACCGAATTTTACAGGTTTCTCCTGGACTCAAATTATATAGGGATAAATATAACCCTGGACACTTTAAAGGATGAATTTTATCGATACTTAAGCGGAGCAGAAAACCGATACTCCCTTTGTCTAGAAAACCTGACTTATACTACACATGAAGATCCAAAGATTGTAATTACAGTTAGTAAATTTCTAAAAGAACTCTACACGATTCCTTCAATTCCAATTGACAAAAAAAACAGTTACGCTGGAACGGTTTTGAGCAGGGTACTGTATGGTATGCCAAAAGAAGTAATAATTGAGCTTTCAAGACAACTTAATGTGGACTTTAAATTGATGGGGGTGCTATCAAATAGTGTATTCTCTGTATTTACAAGTTTTTTTAATAAAAACTAAAAAATGGTTTCTATATGCCAATTTTGCTGGTGACGATCTAAAGCCACTACTTCAAGTTTTATGGCAAAATCGTGGCACTTGCAGTTTTACAAAACCAAAAACTCAGCAAAATCAAAGCTATCGGGGTTTAGGTTCGAAACTGTATACTTTTTTTATTTTTCAGTTGTTATTAAGATTTTGATACTTGCTGAAACTCGAAAATAATTGCGCTATTTTTTGAGTAAACACAAATTCTCCAAATGTAAAAACCAACCTTTCTTTAAACTAAAAGCCAGTTTTGCAAAATTTTGTTAGTACACATTAGTTTATGGAATTAGCTAGTAATATAATTCCTAAAATCAATATTGGTGGTAAAACAATCATAATTGAATACCAGCCATAAATCTCCCATAAGTATCTCTGTTTTACTTTTTTTATATTTTTTGGCGTTACTTTTTCTGGTGCAACCTTTTCAAAATAATTTATATTACTAATTTGAAACATATCATAATCGATAGGTGAATGATTTTGATAATTCCTCAATACTGTCTGATATTTTTCAGATAAATTTTTAGCGAAAGTATACATTTCATATTCAGAAGGACTATGCTTTAGGGTTTTAAACATTCTTAAATCGTTATATAACGTAGATAATTCAAGTCCACAATCGTGAAATATTCGAGCGTTCAACGTATATTCCTGTGCATTTTCAAACTGACTTACCACCAATAATAAAATCGATAATGCAGTTATTATATAGTTTATGATATTTTCATTATTCCCAGTATTAATATTGTAGACAGAAATTAAACTTGCAATAATTAAATACGCCGATAGAAAAGCTAAGCTTATATTTGAAATTTTTGCTTTCGTTTTTAAACGTTTATCAGCGTTAAATCTGGATGCTTTTGTAGACCAAATTTTATAATTCAGTTCCTCTAGAAAGCTTTTTTCTAAATATTGTTTTGGTCCCGTGAATTGATTTGCTTTTTCCGTCATTCCAATGTTTTATTATAATGTGTATGTCAATACAAAAGGCAATTTAAACTTGAGTCAATATGTATGGTAAATGTCATCATATTTATTTTCAAATATATAGTTTTTTAACCACAGATTATAAAATGGCTATTAACTTTGATTGTCTCTTTGGGAAATATTAATAGCTATGCATAAAAATCAAAAAAAAGACCTACATACTAAACATTAAATCAATCTGCCACGCCACCGGATGAAATTTTAATCCCTTCTATTTGAAAATCAATTATAATGGATTCATTTCAATAGAAAAGCAGAAATAAAGCCAGAAAAAAAAGAAGCCCGTAAAGCAGCCTATTGCTCCTTTTATCACGGAGCTCTTCTTTTCGCTGATGGTTTTCTTGAACCAACCTTTCTATCCGTTTAAGGTTGATGCGCTTTGTTTCCAATGCAGTAAGTTTTAAGCAAACTTAACCCAGTGACAGAAAAAGATGAATCCCTATAGGTTTTGATTCTATCAGAATAAGACCGTATTACATATAGTTTTAAAGCTAGCGCTTAAGATTTTGCTGCAGAATGCCTCATTAGAGCAGTTTAAAAGATGCTTTAACCCAGAACTGGAAAGGTGGAAACCTATCTACAATCCGATTTTTCCAATGCTTTTCGCATTCCAAAATTTCGATAATTCATGGTACTTCTCCAAATCTGGCCATAACAGAATCTAATGATTACTGAAGCTTTATAAAGTTTATAAGGTTACAGACAGTACGGCCGAATTGCAGCATTTCATCGCTAAACCTCCAGCCTTTCCAGAAAAAGAGGGCTCTGAACCAATGCGATTTCGGCTATCGACCTCCAGTAATTAGTCCCGTATGAGGCAAAATTACGCTGAGCTGATGCCAGCACTTCAGCTGTACTTTCAGCAGTGCTTAAGGTGGAGACCAGAAGGGAATTTTCCAGTTCGGAAATAATGCCCACTGCCTTCATTCTCATGCGCTCTTCAAGCCTGAGCCTTGTAAAATGCGATTGTATTAGATTGAAAGTACTCAAAGGTATACCCGAAGGATTGGCAAGATAATATCTAAAATCAATATCCCCCTGCCCGTCATCGATGACATCGGCAAATAAAAAGCGTTCAGCCGGCAGTATGTCTCTGTAGAAATTCAGAAAAAGCCGCTCACCGGCATTATTGCGCCATACATAAGATTTATAGCCGTTACAGGTCTTGCAGCAGGGAACAAGATTATTGGTATGAACCGAATATTCGGGAAATTCCTCCTTGGGAAGGTAATGGTCAAAGGACTCCACCGGCGTAACAGTGCAGTACTGGCAGGTATAGCGCACCGATGCAGGAATATTTCTCTGGATTCTGTTTCTTAACTCCCTCAAAACAAGCGTATCATATCCGTAAAGGCTCCTGATATCCGGTCCGTGATGAACGAATAGAGGATTGCCATGAAGCATTGAGAGGCTGCCCCTGTTAAAATTATAGTCATATACATCATACTGGCCTCCTAGCGTTGCGGCAATGCCTGTAAGCCGTGCTCGAAGCAGCGCATCTTCTTTTCTTTCAACGGCATTCCTGTAGACTTCCTTAGAATCCCCATCAAACTCTCTAAAATTTTTCATTGCGGTCTGCTAATAATGATTTAATAAATAATCTCGCACTCAGGCTTAAAGGAACATCATCATGTTCTATCAAAGATACTATCTGCTCAAAGGAATGCCCCGCAGTAACTAAACTGCGAAGCAGCTTTAAATAATGCCGCGGCACTTCTCTATTGCCAAAAATCTCATCTGTTATCACTGTCAGATTCTCACCAAAAGGCTCTTTTTCCAGCCGTCTGGTGCCTGCATAACTCCCATCCCTTTCAATGACATAAATGTTCCTTGACTGGAGTTCCTGAATAATAATCGGCGAATGCGTGGCAAGGATGCAGAAGGAATCATACCTCTGGACAAGTTCAAATATCATATTCATCAGCTCGCTGATAGCATTGGGATGCAGATGCGTTTCTGGCTCGTCATATAGGATCAGCGAATTATAGCGTATCTGCGCAATTATTTCAGTGACAATAAACAGCAGTATATTCTGCCCAGAACTTACTCTGGAATAAACTTGCGGAAACTGCTCAGGCAAAAATTCATGTCCCATGAATCCTCTGCTAAACATGACTGAAACCGTTTCTTTTGGAATGAAGGTCTCCAGTAATATCTTCCAGTTCTCTATTTCCTTCTTAATGGTTATCTTTTCAGTGGAAGTATAAAAACGGTCAACCAGCTCTTCCTCTGAAAGCCACCCACCACCTGCCTTTTTGAGCCCGCAGTACACATAATTGAACGAGGCATTTGAGGGAGGCCCGCTGAATTTATCAAAAAAACTGTACGATATGGTAAACACTTTTCCATAAATAGGCTTTCTGGGCGTTATCTCTGGGGTGAATCCGAGGAAAGGCTTCTCACAATCGCATTGAGAATCTGCGTTTTTCCTGTTCCGTTTTTTCCAATGAGTCCAAAGACCCTATGCTGCAGGATACCTTCTGACTGAAAATCAAAATTAAGGCGCAAATCATTGCCGGCATAAGGCGGACGGTAGTTGAAATTAAACTTAAAGGCTTGCGAATAATCGATATCATTAAGCTGGAATCGGATGGTCCGCAGCATCTTTTCATTGGAATTGTCGCGAGTTAGTGAAGTCCTGAATATATAATCATTCTCAAACTGTTCGGCTATCCTAGGAAAAAGCCCAACATCCCTTATGGCTAAAAGCACGCTCTGATAGGAGCTTGGGAATAATTCCTTTAAATCAAGATAATACTCCTCGCTGGTGCCGCAGGAGCAGAATTCATCTCCCAGCGATACAAATTTATCTTCCAGCTCATCCCAGGTTTTCTCACAATCGCGCTTCATGATCTTAATAGAAAGGTCCTGGCTTCTGGCATTAGACGCAGGCAGGTACCGCAGCCCCATAAGGGTGCGTATGCTGTAGTCATTCCAATTATCATAATACAGGACAAAACACGGATACTCATCTATCTTGTCCGGTCCTTTAAAAAAAGGAATGCTGTTTTTCGCTATCTGAAGCGGCAGATCCCCTGCGCTCATCAGCGGCCTTAGCTTATAGAGCGGCATTTCTTCAAAATAGTCCACTATTGCCATTCGGCTCCCTGATTTTTCCACATGCTTATTAATCAGATGCGCGTAAAGTTGAATCCCCTCTTTGGACGGCCTCACATCAGGGCTTACAACAGTTTCCAGAAATTTATTGTAGTAGCTGTTATCCCCATCCACCAGCCCGAACCGATTGAGGAATGTGTATTCCAGACTCCAATCCTCATTGTTGATCAGATGCTGTTTGGCATCCTCCATTGCGTTGATATACCTTTCATCCTGCGAAGGCATTTCCTGCAGTGGCCAGATTTTATTCAGAAAGGTTATAATACCGTCAAAATCAGTATATACCCCCATAAAATCTTCCCTTGATGAGAGGGTTTCAAAAATATCATGCTTTACTTTCCTGCTCAAAACAATTTCATCCACTCTGATTGTTTTTTATAGATTAATATTCTGCTTTTGCTTCTGTGATAATTTTCAATTCCCTGCAAAGGCGGCAACTAAAACGCCACCTGGCAGAAATGTCCAAAATAGTGATTTTTCCTTACAAAATAACCTCTAACTAAAAACTTTCCCCTGTAGGCTTCCAATAGAATACTTCCTTCTATTCCCAACGAAGATTATAAAGGTCTCTAGACTGGCTTTTCCATTCAAAACGGGTTAAAAGGGCAGCCAAAGTAGTATCCGCCCTCACCTGCATGCGCATAACAGCTGCGCTGCCCTTCGGGACTTATAGCACTCCGGCTCCTAAACCGGATACTCATTTTTTGCTTTCTTTTTTCCCGTTTTTTCTTTTGAAAAATTTCATTTGGGGACTATGGGAAAAGAAGACTTCAAACAAGTATTCACTAAAAATTTTATGTCATGGAAATCACAGGACGAATTGTAAAAGATGCCTCAGTTTTTAAAGTAAAGGAAAACCGTGAGGTGGTAAACTTCTCCATAGCAGTCAACGACAGCTATAAACCCAAAGGAAGTACCGAAACCAAAAAGATTGTAACCTATATCGACTGTTCCTACTGGCTCAGCGCAGGACTGGCGCAGTGGCTCCGTAAAGGAACGCTCGTGCAGCTCTTTGGGCGCATCGGACTGAATGTCTATATCGGAAATGATGCGCAGGCACACGGGGCATTGACCTTTCACACTTCCGATATTAAGATACTGGTATTTGCACGGGCGGATAATACAAAAGCTGTTGCTGCAGATAAACAGGAAAACGTAGCGGATGATCCCGACGACCTGCCTTTCTAAACCTTTCAAACCTATAATTTTTATACACGCCTAAATACAATATTATGAAAGCCTTACAAAAATCCAATTATAACGAGTTCCGTGTCAGTGATGTCTTTAATCAGATTATCCTGCGCAGCATCACTTCTTACGACGGTAAACGCAGTGCGCAGCTGAAATCTTTCTTCCTTGACCTGCAGCAGGGTGGCTGCGTCAGCGGTATGATTTCAGAATTTATCTACAATGCCGACTGCTGCGATTTCTACGTCGAGCATATTGATGACCTCGAAAATATCAGAACCGAATTGGAAGAAGCTATCGGCGAACCGATTGAGAACCGTTTTAAAGTCCCCCACTACACGTTTGTATGCTGGCTCTGCTTTGAGGAATACTGTTATGACCTCTATTCAAGACTCTTTGAGTAAAAATTTTCAACCTTAAATATTTTCTTATGAAAGCTTCTGAAAATTTTAAAAACGCCATAGAGAACTATCTGAGCACTTTGGCGCAGGGCGATGCCGCCTTTGCGCCAAACTATGCCAAAGCATCCAAGAACCTCGAAAGCTGTTTGGATTACATAGGCGGTGAGGTCAAAAAAACGGGCTTGTGTGCCTTTGACAATCAGGAAATCTTTGACATGGCTGTAAAATACTACACCGATAATTCCATCGGCACGCCTGCCCCTATGCCCTATAAAGCCGTAGTACAGGAACCTGCCCCTGCCGACCTTTTCTCGCAGCCTGAAATCCCCGCTGTGCCTATCAGGACAGAACCTGTTCTCCCTGTAAAGAAAGATGTAAAACCTGCGGCACAGACAGCCCTGACACTCTTTGGCCTACGATACCCAAAACCCGCATAGAAAAGCAATTGATTGCGCTCAGCGCTTCCCTTCCTCCGATAAAACCCGAAGTCTCCACTTGGGCGGAGAAAAATATCTTCCTGAAATGGGGCGTGCTCTCACGCTCCAAATTCTACTGCTTGCAGTGCACCCACGTGTGGAAAACCTCCTGTCCAAGCACCTGCGCAAAGTATACCGCCTGTCCTGCCTGCGGGGGCAGGCTGAAGATGATGCCCTATAATCAGGTGCATTTCAAGGAAACCGAATACTTTGCCGTGGTTCAGAACTGCGCAGGGTTTCAGGTGGTGCGCATGTTCATAGCCTACAAGCACATGAAAAAGAATTTCGCCCCGACCTATTTTCATCATGAGGTCATGCAGCATTGGATTGCCACCAATGGCGAAGTGCGCACGCTCTCGCGCAGCAACAATGTGTTTTCATCTGCCCCTGATGCCTGGAAATTCTATTTCCCGCTTGAAATCAAACCCAAGGATTTCAGCCGCAATGCCAAGTTCTTTATCAATCCCTACAAAGTCTATCCGCAGATGAAAGTACTGCCTATTTTAAGACGCAACGGCTTTAAGGCTTCTGTATATGATATAACGCCCCACCTGCTGTTTTCATCGCTTTTATCCGACCCCATTACCGAAACCCTTTTAAAAGCGCGTCAGCTCAGCCTCTTGCAGTATTATCTCCGCGTTTCAGGTCAGGATATCCGCCGAAACTGGCAGACGGTCAAAACGGTCATCAGACATAAGTATAAGATTTCCGATGTTTCCATTTGGGAGGATTATCTGCAGCTCTTGCGGTATTTCAAAAAAGATCCCGCAATTCCGCTTTGCGCCTGTCCTGAAAACCTGCACGATTCTCACGACTGATTGGTGCGCAAAAAAAGGGAACTGCTCAGAAAGAAAAAATTGCAGGACCTGCGCCTTGAAATCGAAAAGGCTCAGAAAAAGTATGCAAACGATAAAAGGTGCTTTTTCGGACTGTCTTTCCAAAAAGGAGAACTGAGCATTTCAGTTATTGAAGAAGTAAAGGATTTTATGCGAGAGGGCGACGACTTGGTGCATTGCGCATTTACCAACGAGTATTATGAAAGAAAGGATTCGCTGATACTCTCGGCAAAGGTCGAGGACAAATCCGTCGAAACCATCGAAATCTCACTCTCTAGAATGAAAATCCTGCAATGCAGGGGAATGAAAAACAAACTCTCCGAGCACCATAAACAGATACTGCAGCTCCTTTCAGAGAACCTTTATCAAATTAGGGAGCGCATGAAAAAAAGAAAAGACAAAAAATAATGCCGATGACTGCATCGGCTTTTTTATGGTGCTAACTTATGTCTCGGAAGCCCGCCAGCCTGACGGCCGCCGGGCTCGAGGTTATAACGGACTTTGCCAATTTTATTGTACTTCAAGCTCTTTAATCAAATCTCTTTTCTTCTTCATATTTTCCAGCTCTTTAACTTCATTCTCCAATTTTGTTGCAGCACTATCGCCTTTTGCTAATTTCACTGCATCAACAGCGACTGGAGCAATGGAACCGACCTGATCAGCACTCACTGCCTTGCCTTCAATTGTTAATCTTTTAAGTTCGCCTGTAAGCGGGTCAAGCTGAAATGATAGCTTTTTATTTTTTGCCTTAGAATATCCCACTGCTCCATACTGTGGAATTTTAACTTGCTCATAATAAAGAACAGCTGTTTTTTCTTTAGCTTCCGTCTTTTCTTTATCTACTATTTTTTTGTTTTCTTCTGTCTTTTTATTTTCTTTTGACGCTTTCTTTTCCTCTATTTTCACTAACTTGAGTTGGACATTTAATGGTATGTTATAAGCGAATCCCAATTCATCCTCTCCTCTCTCTGTAAAATAATTTAATTGCTGCTCTCGGTTTCTTTCAAAAACTAGGAAGTAGCCAAACTGTCCCATATCGCCAAACTGTCCATCTTTTGCAAGAATTTCATTTTTTAATTCTTTATTTAAGGTTATTTTTCCCTTATCAAAAGCAAAAAGGGCAGTCCTAAGAGAATCTTTTATAGTTTCAGGTTTTACACTTGATGGAACATACAAAAATTTCATTATTTTCACTTCCTTCTTTTCTTTATAAAAATACCTGGCAAAAACTTCATCATAGGCCTTTTGATATCTGTTTTTCAAATCTTTATAAATCTCATAATTGCTCTGAGTGCCTAATAAATCAAACTTTGCCAAGGCCTCCTCTAGAGCGGGGATTTTATAGACTACAGGATCTGATTTAGACAAAATGCTTTTCCCCATAAAAAAACTCCCGGCAATTGATGCAACGCCGGAAAGCCCTTTAACCACCAGATCAAAAGACTTATTCTCTGCGCTGGATTCTCCTTCTGACAAAATACCGTCAGTGCTATAGGTAAAAGAGACCCTTTGATCTTTATACCACCTTTTATTAGGATTCACATAAAATATTTTAGAATAATCAGGCACACTTTTCATGCTTATTTTTATGGAATCATCAATTATTTTATAAGAAGTGCTGTCTCCTTTTTTAATACCTTTATATATTATCTTGTCAACTCCATATCTTATAGCATATTGCGCAATTTCCAAATCTGTATAGTTTTGGTCGTCAAAAAGAGTGCCTTTAGAAAAAGTTGTGGCTATGCACTGCACTTCCACCACAAGTGCGGCCTTGGGCAGAATATAAGCCTGTTCCCCATTAATCTTGCTTGTATCTTTAACTTTCATATATTCTTGAGCATTTATTTCGCAAAAAAATAAACAGGAAATTAGTAAGGGTAAAGGTAGTTTCATATCTAAAGAGTTTTAAATGGTATAGTATTAGCATATTTATTTACTGATTTTCCAATTTCATGATACTGGACATTCTGCATTAGCGAAATTCGCGTGCGAAGCTCACATGCCAGCCTTGGATACGTATAACTGTTCCAATTTCCCACCGCCATGGCATTTATAATAATGCTCTCAAGATTGATTGTCAGCAGACCGCCATTGCTTCCCCCGCTTGCCTCAGCCGAATCCTCCGCCGCGCCAATATAGATTAAATTAAAGTCTTCATTAATATCCTCAATATTACCAAAATCACATATTAAGCTATTTTGCTTCTCTAGCTGCCTGTCAGCTATAATTTCATTTTGGAATCTAAGCCGCTTATTTTTATCAATCTTAAAATCAAGAAAAGATTTATTGATCTTATAGGAACTTGAAGAATGGCATGCGTCAACAATCATTATGTTTTTTGTCTTTTGGAAATACCTGTTAAGAAGCTTATAAACTTCGTCATCCACTAAATAATCATCATAAGCAGCAAGCACTTGATCAAATTTTGACTCTTCATCCCCATTCTGGTCTGGAAGCTCAGCGCCATGCCCTGAGAAATAAAAGACAAAAGTATCTCCTTCCTTTATGATGCCACCTATTTCTGAAATCTTCTTTTTAATATTTTCAACCGTGGCATCTTCATTGGTAATCTTTTCAAAAATGTGGCCGTTTCGCAGTGCAATCCTTTTCATTCTTTCCAAATCTTTTGCCACACCACTTGTGGCATAATCACTAAAACTGACATTGTATTTTGCTTGATAGGCCATCGTATTTAAATACTCAAGTCCGACAGCAAGATGGTACGTGGCAGCAGACCACAAATGCGAAAAATTTAAAAAAATCAAAACAAGGGAGAAATGTATATTTTTTTTCATCGGGACTTAAGTTAGCAGTAATTAATAGTCTTTTGTTGTGGAAAAGCTCTGTAAATGTATCAAACAAAAAAGCATCGACAACAAGTATAACTACCTGATTTTTAAATATAAAACTTTAATTTTATATGATAAATAGTTTTTCCATTTGTTCTCTACCCCTAAGTTTATGGGTGCAGAATCGGTGCATGTAGAATTAAAAAAGATAAAAAACAGAAAAAGAACAAGTTAAAAGTTTAAGTTCGAAACATTACTACATCAAAATGTCATAAAAATCATTAATCTGAGTTTTGTGGCAGAATCGTGGCACTTTATATTTTTGTAAACTAAAAACCCAGCAAAATCAAGGCCTACCGGCTTTAGATTCGAAACTTTTTTACTTCTTGGAACTGTGGAAGTGGATTATCATTTTCCAACCATTACCCTTATTAAGATGGCTAAGACGCCGTTTATCGCAGATCCGAGATATTCCAGTGATTCCGAAAGGCAGTTCAGAGTCCACCAGCAGCTGCGCGAAGATGTAAGCATGACACACCGTGCCCCTTATCCCTAGGAACATGAAATTAATCTGCCCCGGCAGAAAATGCAATAGATGTGCAGCTAAATTTTACAATAGTATCTAATTTTTAATACAGCTCTCATCCTTTACTAAAAAATTAGGTAAAGCCTGCTTTTTAATTATAAAAATAATCCTATATTCGCTGAAAATGCTGTAAAAATCAGGTTAAATTATACATTCCTGGGATGCTGAACCAAATAGAGACCCTCAATATGCCATTAAAAGAAACTGTAAAACCAACATTAAGTCTCCGGTCCAATTCCCTTAGATGCCTCCGTCTCAGTATTGACACCAATAATTTCCAATTTTACTTCCGCAGCGAATGCAGGAAAAGGATGTAAGATCTTCCTTTGCGTTCAATATCGGGATAAGATCATCTTTGATACTGATGAATAAATTTCATTTATAAATACAACTAAAAAAAATATGCAAGGATTCCGCCTTCTGGCTCTTCGTCCCTTAAAAGGAACCTCTAGAAAATTTAGAAAAAACCTCAAAAATCAGGTAATCTATAAGTTTTACCAGAATTATCAATTTGTCGACCAGAATGGCGATGAAATATTAGAAGGCAACGAAAATCTCCAGACAGATCTCATCAATGTACTCCCTCCGCAGAACAATGCGGGGGACATCTATTCCACGAAAGGTCTCAGCATAAACATAAGTGCCGTAGTGGGACAGAATGGCAGCGGTAAAAGCAGCCTCATCGACTTTTACAATCTTATACTGTATTATCTGGCATGCAATCAATTCGAGACAATGAAACCGACAAGCGTACAGTTGATAGATCAGCTGCGTTTTTTATTTCATTTTGTAAAAGAATACTATTCGAAAATTAAAGAATTTCAGATTATCGATACCGAACCGGCCGTTGATATGACAGATACCGCTTCCTTAAATGATCTGCAGCTGTTAGCGGCAGCAGAAAAATTAATTATGAATCTAGAATTTAGGTACAACTGGATTTTTTTGGAAACTGCCGATCTGGGCAAAAAGCTTGACTTCCTCACTGCTTTACAATGGTATTCGGTAGAAGGTGCCAAAAATTATGGAATCAGACAGCAGAAAAATTCAAGCAAGGCTTCTATTTTCTATAAGGAACTTACGAGATCTTTTGCGGTTAAACTCAAAAAAATAATAGCCGATTATAGTAATGAAAAAAAGTTTGATAAAAAACTGGAAAAAAAATTACGTTTTCAATTAATCTACCAGATTGACGGGGAAACACATGAAATTAAAAAAGATAAAAATGGTCTTCAATTCGATGATCAGACCTTTTTCTATACCATACTTCTCAATTATTCACTCCACTCGATGAATTCAAAAAATTTGGGAGCATGGATATTCAAATTATTTCACAAAAATGACGGCTATCAGACTCCAAATGTAATCAATCCATACAGGGAAGAAGGGATTATAAACGTAAACTCGGAATTGGCACTATCCACAGACCGACTGGTATACAACATCATAGACCAGTATCGCAGAGGCTCTAAGGCTGTTATACTCAATAAATATGGGTTCAAGAGATTTATTTTACGGCTAAAAGATAAACGCACTTACAACCTAAAGGAGCTGAATGTTACTTATTCTGACAAGGAAAAATTTCTGGAATTCCTATCCAGACTGCCTGAAAGCATGGACTTTAATATCGGGCATAACGGCATAGGCGATCTGTGCATCGTATATCTGATTAAAAAATTCCAAAAAATAGCTTCAATCTATATTGATCATTTTTATGAACCTCAAAATTTAGAGCAGACGCCCTTTTCTGAACAGATTGAGAAGAATCGAGAATGGAAGCTTGCAAAAACCAAAGAATTTCTTCTATCATCCGACTCACATGTTGCCAGAAAGTTTAACCAGACTTATAATTTTCTGGTAAGCATCGAACAGCTTGGCTCAGAATTGGAATTTATTAACAGCTGGAATCTCTTTGACGATATAAGAATAAATGAAGAAGAGCTCACCAGATGGATCGAATTTTCTGTAAATAAATTTGCGCTTGAAGCCAAAGGGACTCATGAACTTATAAACCACCTATTCCCAGCTATTTTTGATATTGATATTGAGTTCGAAAAAAAAGACGGCTCTCGAATCAAGCTCTCCGATTTAAGCTCGGGTGAACAGCAGTATATCTTTAATATCAACACTGTAACCTATCATATCAACAACTTAAAAACTATAAAACCCATTGAGGGGACTAAAATTAGAAATTACAATTATATCAATATAGTACTGGACGAAATAGAACTCTATTATCATCCGGAATATCAGAAAAATTTAATTAAAGATCTTCGCAGGGAAATCAAAAAAATTGATTCCTTGGGAGATTTAAAAAGTTTCAATATTATGTTCCTTACTCATTCCCCTTTTATCTTATCGGACATACCTAATGAAAATATTCTGCGGCTTGAAGATGGTTTTCCCTCTCTGAGGAATTTCGACCCGACATTTGGAGCAAACATACATGACCTGTTGGCGAACGATTTTTTCCTCAAGGGCTTCATGGGAGAATTTGCAAAAAGCTATATTACCAAACTGATCAGAAAAATTGAAAAGACCCAGACTGCGCAGCTGAGCAAAAAAAAATACAACGCGTATCTTGATAAAATAAATTTAATTGGAGAGGCGGTTATTAGGAATTCACTAAAATCCCTCCTGGATAAAAAATTCAAAGATTATATAGATTGGGAGAGAAGATTGGAAGAAGTTGACAAAGAAAGAGAATTCATCAATAAAAATTTAAAAAACAATGGGACCACTTGATTTTTCGAAGTTTAAGACCGTAAAATACAAATACATCAGTTTTTTTAAAATTCAAAAGATAGTTAAAAAAATACAGGCACTTGAAAAGTTAAATCCAAAGTTTCAAAATTTCACAGATTTGATAAACACCGAAAAAAAACTCAAAAAAATCATTGGTGCCGATAACGTTAAACTCAAGGAATTCAAGCAAAAATTTGATTCCTGCGGCATCAGTTTTGACTTTGAGGACTGCACTGCTGGCAATGGCTGCGGCAACTGCATACCATGCCGGAATAATGCAGAAAAAATAAGCTTCCGTGAAAAGATTTTGAAAGCCCTTGATTATGAAAACAATGGAAAAGCATCGCTGCGAAAAGTGTATTCCAGACTTGGTTTAAAGACATGTTATGTATGCAATGCCCAGTATGCGCTAAACGCAGTTCCTGAAAACAGACCGGCAAAAGGAACTGTTGCGGTTCAGGATAGATACAAGGCAAAATTTCAGTTTGACCACTATCTTCCTAAAGCTAAATATCCTGCCCTCAGCATCTCGCTTTTTAATCTTTTCCCAATCTGCTCTCCCTGCAATTCCATAAAAGGGGAACGTGATCTGGGAATCGATTTTTTATCATCAGACCCAAATGACTGGGATGATAAGTTTACCTTTAAAATCTTGGAAAAATCACTTACAGCCTTCCTTTTAAATCAAAAAGCAATGAAAATAGATTTCATTGATAAAACCACCTATATCGGTATGGAAAGTTTGGCAAAGAGGTTTGATATCAAAGGCATATACAACAATCAGATTGACCTGATTGAAGAGCTCATAATCCGTAAACTGAAATATTCTGATACCTATAAAGGTAAATTAACGCAATCCTTTCCAAATCTATTTCATAAAACCTCAATAGATGAACGTATAGAATTGGGAACCTACAGCCAGAATGAAGGCATTCATAAACGTCCGATGAGCAAATTTATCCATGATATCGACCAGCAGCTTACAGATCACTTTCAAAAGGAACTTTTAAAAATTGGGAATTGATTTTCACTGCTTGGTGTGATAAAACAATAGCAAATGGCAAAAAATGAAACCTTTTATACCAGTTATGCCGATTTGATCTCAGGAGATAAATTATTTCTGAAAAGGGCAAGGACGGCACTTCCTTATTTAGTAAGACAGGAGAGAGCAGGAAAACCTATATATTATTCTGATCTCGCCAGTGAAATTGGATTCCAAATCCTAGAAATTTGAACTATCCCCTGGGAGCAATTGGAAATGCTTTAATCTCCCTTGGAAAAAAATCGAACTTGACATACCTCCTATCCAATGTCTGGTCATTAATAAAGCAACCGGCCTGCCCGGGAAGGTATAGAATGGTTTATGGATCAGAAGGAATTTAAAAAATTAAGCAGAACAAAGAAAACAGAAGTTCTCGATATCCAGCTTAGAAAAATTTATAATTTCCCGATTGGAATAAGGTGCTTGCAGCATTTGAACTCGACGAAGTAAATAGTGTCCTGCAGCAGCTCATGGAGAAAGCCAGAAGCGCTGGCTTTGGCGGCGGGGAAAGTGAACACCACAAAAATTTCAAGAACGCTGTAGCCCAAAATCCAAATCTTCTTGGATTGGATGTCCCTCCGGGCCGGACTGAATACAGGCTCCTTTCAGCAGACTGCATAGACGTTGTTTTTATAAACAAAACAGAGCTTATTGCCGTTGAAGTCAAATCATCAATATCAGCTGATATAGATATTTTAAGAGGACTCTTCCAATGCGTAAAATATAAATATCTGATACAGGCAGAACAAATCGTCGAAAATATGGAACCAAACACCATGGTAATTCTCGCACTGCAGGGCACATTTCCAGCAAAACTTCTCAGTGTTAAAAACTGCCTCGGCATTGAGGTAATAGATCAGATTAAGTCGCTGTAGACTTGTCGGATAAACGGCCTCACCACAATTATCTGCTTATGCTCCGTGGGTCTTTTTCTAAACTGCACGGATGTAGCCTTCAACATAGACATTTCCAAAGGCTGTTATTCTCTTCACTTCTCCTTTCTGCACAAATTCATCTCTCGATAAGCTGTATATGGTAAATCCGTAATTTAAGATTGCATCTTCCAGTTCATCGACATTTAGAACAATATCGGTATCACACACAGCCTGATCATCATTTATCGTTTTAATGACATCCTTATATATGCCGATTGCTCCCGGCTATAAGCAGTATAACACATACAAAAATCAATGGGAATATTATGATAATAGAACTCAATCTCAGGGTTATCAAATACAACCTGCACAGTCAAGTGTCAATTTAGATTTAGTTCAAAAAACACTTAGTTATAAGCAATCTAAGTATGATGTTAACTTGAAAAGAATCTAAAATGAGATACAAGAAGCTACAACTTATATTTATGCTTGTTCTAAGAGTAAAGGCTTTACTCATGAAGAAGCTAAAAGATCAGTTACTGAATTTGATGTTTATTATGTGAATAAAATTAGATATGGTACATATGATTTATCTTATGACTCAGTTACTGATGACTTAATATCATTTTTGTCTAAAGGTGTTTTAAAAATAGCTTGTGACAACTTTAAAGAATGCAATTAACTATCTTTATTACAATAAAAATAATCTAATTTTCTTACTATGGTAAATTACAAATTGATAAATGATTATATAAAAAAGTTTGAAGATCTTTTTCCTGCAATAATTGAGGAGATAGAGAATAAGAAAAATTTACACTATAATGAGCTTATGTACCTTTGCAATGAACATAAAGATAGTCTTATAGTCCAAAGAGGGGGATTACTTTTCCAACTCCTTGAAGAACATGGTATAGATATTAATAATGTTAAAGAATCGGAATATGCGAAAAGTTCTATAATACTGCACTTATACACAATAAAAACCGATTCTATAATACAGGAGAATTTTCAAAATAAAATCAAGCCTATCATTTTTCCGCCTTTGGACTCAAATATTTTGTAAACTCATCATTTTCAATAATTTTGTAAGGTATAGGAGTGTCATAAATAACATTGTTTTGTGCATTACGTGCTTCTGCTATTACAGCCACTAAAAAAGAGCTGAGAACTAAATTATGTGCTCTTGTTTTTTGTAATATACTTTCCTGAATGTTGTATCTTACAATCAACTCATTTTTACTTAGCATTTTTAAATTTTCCATAATATTAAGAATTAAAAAGCCACTTCTTAATTGAAGTGGCTTTATTGTTAAAAATTATTTTTAGTCAGGTAATAATATTCTTAAGTTGCTCTATTAAATTCTTCGATTGTTTTATAACCTAAATGTGCATGTCTTCTCTTTTTATTGTACCAATTTTCGATGTATTCGTGAACTTCTATTCTCATCTGTTCCTTTGTGAGCAGTTTGCTGCCGTGGATTATTTCTCTTTTAAAATTACTAAAGAAGCTTTCTGAAACAGCATTATCATTATGGTTTTGTTTACGGCTCATACTGCGTCTGATAAATTTATATGAATCTAGAGTCTTTGTGAAAATCTTATTCGCATATTGAACACCTCTATCGGAATGAAAAATTAAATCACCAGTGATATTTCTATTCTTAACTGCCATTTCCCAAGCAGGCAGGGTAGTATGTTTTGTACTCATGCTTTCTGCTAAACTCCACCCAACGATTTTCCTGTCAAATAAATCCAAAATAATAGTAAGGTATAGAAAGCCTTTCATCGTTGCAATGAATGTAATATCTGAAACCCAAGCTTTAGCAGGCTCACTAACTGTAAATTGTCTATTTAAAACATTTGGTGAAATATAATGATTGTGAATTGAATCAGTTGTTACTCTAAATCTTGTTTTAGCTTTTTTGCGCAAACCTAAAGCCCTCATATAAACTTTTATTTGCCCTTCTCCAACTTTAAATCCTCGCCTACGAAGTTCCTTTGTAATTTTGCTGTATCCATATACTTTTTTAAATTCATAATATACAGACAAAACTTCATCTTTAAGCAAAGTTATTCGAGCTTGCTTATCTGAGATTTCCTGCCTTCTTCTTTTATAATATGCAGTTTTAGACATTTGTAAAACTCTACACATCCTTACTAAAGAATATTTTGATAAATTGTTTTCAATGAATCTTTTGGTCATTATTCTTCCTTGTGCTACATATTCGCTTCCATTCTTTAGAATTTCCAGTGTAAGTTGAGAATCTTTAATTTTTTTGTTGAGTTCACCAATTGCAGCATACTTTGAGGAAAAATTTAGGTATTCGAATTTTTTTCGCCACTTGTGTATACAACCTCGCCCTATTCCAAACTCCTTTTCAACACTTCTAATTTCCGCACGTTCATAACTTAATCTAACTGCTTCCTCTTTAAAACTAAGCTCGTATTTTCTAATCATATCTTTAAGTTTGATATTTTATAAAGCAATAACTTTTGAATTTAGATTTTCAATATATTCCGATACTTTTTCTTCTGTATCTTTTTTTGTAAAAAGCATATTTAAATCGACTAATTCAGATTTAAGGGAAGCAAAAAAGCTTCTAACCACTGCATTGTCTAAATGATTCCCTGGTCGGCTCATACTTCTTTTAATATGCTTATAAGAGCTCAATTTACAGGTGAATACTTTATTAGCGTATTGGAATGATCTATTAGAATGAAAAATAAGACCCGTCTTTATTTTGCGATTTCGAACAGCCATTTCCCAAGCGGGTAAAGAAGTTGCCTTTATTGTCAGCAATTCACTCAAATTCCATCCAATAATTTTTCTATCGAATAAGTCCATTATAATTGTTAGAAATAGCAGCTCCTCAGATGTTTCTAAACTTGTTATACCAGACACCCATACCTGAGAGGGTTCACTTACTGTAAACTGTCTGTTTAAAATGTTAGGAAAAATGCAAGGATTATTAGGTATGAATCTCGAACTAGATTTGATACTGTGTCTGCTGCTGAGTTTACTAAAAATACCTAGTTTTCTCATATACGAACCAACTGTTGCTGTGCTTAATATAATACCTTTGCTCCACAATTCAGCTGCAATTTTAGAAGCCCCATATCTTTCTTTGTATTCATAAAAAATGGACAAAATTTCATTTTCAATAAAATTTCTATGACGTTGTCTAGGGGTAAGAATTTTGTTTTTCCAATTAAGATATGTACTAGGTATGATGCCTAAAACTTCACACATTCTCCAAAGTGAATACTTATCTAAATTGTTTTCAATAAAATAAAAGATCATTGGTTTACCCTTAGAAATATATTCACTTGCCCTCTTGAAAATTTCAACATGAAGTTCAGTCTTTTTTAGCTTTCTTTTCAGTGCGATTTTAAGTTCTGCAAGTCTTTGTTGTTCAGGAGTCCTGCCACAAAAACTTTTTGATTCGTCTCTCTGAAGTTCATCTCGCCATCTATATATGGTTGTAGTTGCTATGTCAAGCTCTTTAGAAACTTTAAAAAAATTTGTTTCATGTCCTAGTTTGACCGCGTTAACTCTAAAATCACGATCATAAATTTTATACTTTCCCATCTTATTAAAATTAAGATTTTCTATTTAAATCAATTTAAGAAATATAATTGTATATCAAGTCAGGATACATGTTTATTTTTCTGTAACATAATGATGTTAAGGTTTTTAGATGTTCAGGCTTATAAAATCAGGTATTTGTACTTAGTTATTGTTTAGGTGTGTTTTAATAAATTTGGCTATGATATTATAATCTACTGCATATGATTGAAAACCTTATTAATAAAATAGAAAAAGGAACAGTTAGGTATCTTTTATACACTTGTCTTATTTCTTGTTTCTGGGCAGTTTGTTTCTACCTTTTTACTCCTTGTATTTTTATAGAGCCCTATCACATTCAATTTTTTATCATATTTGCACCTTCGTTTCTATCTGTAGTCCTTTATTTTCCAATATTCCTTTATACAGAAGCTTTTTTACAACCTTTAGTGCGTGAATTTTCAAAAGATATTACGAGATTTAGACTTGAGTTTTATCTTTCTGCTTTGGTTGTTCTTAAAAGTATTTACATATTAGTAGGAGTATATTATGATATGGATATTACAGAATACCTAAAATTATATTTTAGAGTTACTGGGATATGGATTCTTGTTTTAGTTTGTTATCGCATCTACTATGCGAGAAAGAAGTACACCCGTAGCAACAATTAAAAAACATACAAAGCAAAAAATAATAAAACCTTTTGCAAATTCACCGTCTCTTTTATTCATGATTCCTATAAATTAAAAATCCGCCTAATTAAAGCGGATCAAGGTTAATAATTGTTATTTTTAAAATTCTAGTGTAAAATGGGTATACTTACCTAATAAAAATATAATTCCAACACTAAATTATTGTATTCTCTGCACGACCATTTATAAAATTATAAAATACTACTTAAGAACAACTTAATACGTTAAATTAAAATTATAGACTGAGATAAAAATTATTTCACCTATAAAACTATCAAAAAAATTTCTCCAATCGAAAAAACATTTTATCTTTGCACCCGCAATGAGAAAATAATTGCATCTTACTGGAGGAATGGCAGAGCGGTCGAATGCGGCAGTCTTGAAAACTGTTGACTGTAACAGGTCCGGGGGTTCGAATCCCTCTTCCTCCGCTGAAAGACTTAAAAACCCTGTAAATCAAACGACTTACAGGGTTTTTCTTTTATTTTTAATAGCAGATCAATAAAACAATTGATAACCTAAAAAATGAGCAATAAGAATGAAGACTCTGTTGTTTTAACTGATTTTTTATCAAAATTTCAGCTAAAAATATCGGATTACCAACGACCTTACATTTGGAATTTCACACAGTTTTTAAAGCTATATAAAGATCTTATTGATTATAAGACTAACCAAGAAGATTCAACCCCGCTATACTATTTAGGAAACATTATTCTGGTTAAAAATAATAACGGAGAATATGATATAATCGATGGGCAACAACGAATAACAAGTTTGTTAATGCTAGCGAATCTTTTGGACCAAAAGGAGGTATTCGGCTGTAATAAGGACCTTGAGATCACTTCAACAATTTCTAAGGATAACATTAAAGTAAATGCGTCATATTTCAGGCATTACATAACAGGAAATCTAGAGAAAATAAAGTTTGAAAACATCAATATTACCTACATTATTGCTGAAAATCAAGATCAGGCTTTCAAATTTTATACAACTCTTAATACTTCTGGGAAAAGGCTAAATGGATTAGATATTGTCAAACCTTTTCATCTACAAGCTGTAGATAAAGAAAAACAAGAAGAAAAGGCTAGACTATTTGAAGAGTATCAATTCTCAAATAGCCTCTTGGATAACATAATAAAAATAAGTTTAAGGATTCGATATTGGGTGGGTTTTCCTTTTCGTGATTTTCCAAGAAATCATGTAGACAGTTGGAAAGAAATTCTTCCTGAAGAATTTGCCAACATTGAAATGCAATCCGGACATGATTATAAATATGCAACAGTAGTAGAAGAAAAAGGCATTTCCATAACACCAGATTTTACATATCAAATAAATCAACCTTTATATAAAGGAGAGAATGCCATCCATTATCTTATCTATTGGGGACAATTGTGGATGAAGATTGAAAAGAAATTGAAATCTGAAATATTTGATAAACTGGATAAACTTAAAGGAGTTGAGTTTCACAAGGAATATTATGAAATGGCTTTGCTATGCTATGCAAGTAAGTATGGCGAAAAAGCTATTGAAGACGAGTGCTTTACGGAGATCGCCAAAGTACTTTTTAAAGTGTGTTTTTATACGAGACTAACAAAACCTTGTTCAAAAATTTCAATCCAGAAAAAAGAAGAGGAAAACCAATTATTGAAACGAATACTATATGCTTTTGACAGAAATGAAATTATAAATTATTGTAGTGATTTTTTTGACGAATCAACTCTTAAGGATTCTGAAAAGATTACAACGGGAAGAATTCAAGCGTTTAAAGACAGCTTTGGGTACAAAAATAAGAATTATAAACAACCCTTTTTTAATCAGTAATGAGCTCCAAATTATTTACAATAAATAGAAAGACCCTTAGTGATTTTAATAATGAGTTATTTGTTATACCAGCATATCAAAGACCTTACAGCTGGGGATATAATGAAATCACGAAGCTCTTGAGTGACCTGAAAGAAAATCAGCACGACAAAATATACTTCATCGGAAATGTAATAGCTCTTTCTAATAATGGAAAATTCGATTTGGTAGATGGGCAACAGCGTTTTACGACTTTATGGATGCTAGCACTTTATCTAAGTAAAAGTTTTACAGACACTGATATTATTAATTTTTGTTGTCTGAATAGAAAGTCACGTTTAATTTTTGCCATACGCGATAAAACAAACGAATATTTGCAACAATTATTGATTGCTCAAAAGCAAGACAACAAAAGTTTTTGGGAACTCCAGAATTTATTACCTGTGGTAGGTGTGCAAGACGCTTCTTTAGCACAAAATCAAATTATCGCAAACAATTTTAGGATTATTGATCAATGGATTGATGAGAATAATATAGAAAAAAGTTTCTTAGAGTTTATAAAAACAAAACTAACATTTGAATTCTTAATTGCTCCACAAGGAACGGACGAAAACAAACTGTTTATCCAGATAAATACAAATGGAGCGCAGTTGCAGCATTATGACATTTTGAAATCGGAGTTAATAAATGCGATTGAAGAAGAAGAAAGACATGGATATTCTATTAAGTGGGACAATTGTTCGGGAATGTTTGATCGCAAAGGTAATTATGAGCAAAAAGTATCCCTCTCCATTTCGGAGAAATTAGTAGATATTTTAGATTCCGATGAAGAAAAATTATTTTATAAGGAGCAAAATAATAATGCAAATAAAAAACCTACAGATACATATCAGCAGATAATTAGTTTCAGTACGCTATTAATTCATACTCTTTTTATATACATTAAAAATGAAAATGATAATTTAAAATTAAGTCTTCCTAAATTTTTCAATACGGATAAACTTTTAGAAGTCTTTAATGAATTTAGGTACAAAGTGATCAATGCTAATACGGAGCCAAGAAACAAATACGCAAAAGATTTTATTGATTGCTTAGTGAAGATAAAAGAACAGCTTATTAATTCTATTATTTTTTCAGATTTACAGGACAATGACTTTGCGTTACTCAGTAGTCTTCAAAATAAGCAAGAAGAGAAAGAGGAAAACGATAAAAATATTGAACAGCTCCAAAGGATGTTATATCATAGTAATAATGATACAATACATTATTGGTTGGGCATCTATCTGGATCAACTATTAAGTTCACAGGTGACTAATTCAATAAAGATATTAGAAAAAATTGACAACATTATTTCCATCAAAGGAAATACACAAGCAACATATCAAAGTTATTTTAAAAATCCAGAAGACTTTCTTAATCAATCACTTAAACCTGTTTTATTTGATCAACCTTTCATATTTAAAGGGTTTAACAGGTATTGGTTTTACAAGTTAGAATATCTTTTATGGAAAAAAGACAATAATAATTCGTCAAAAATTATATCCAGAACATCGGTAGAACATGTTTTACCACAAAGTCAAAAAACACTTTATGAAGAAAAAGAAATTGATATTGATAAATTAGGTAATCTAATTTTAATAACGGTTTCTGAAAATTCCGGTTTTTCTGATAAAAATGTAATGGAAAAAAAT
Organism: Flavobacterium ginsengiterrae; assembly: GCF_039539785.1. NCBI lineage: Bacteria > Pseudomonadati > Bacteroidota > Flavobacteriia > Flavobacteriales > Flavobacteriaceae > Flavobacterium > Flavobacterium ginsengiterrae. The sequence continues at coordinate 1,014,336 of NZ_BAABDU010000004.1, forward strand.
GAGTACAGAAAAAAACTGTCAAACCCTCCATTAAAGATGACAAAGCTATTCGACGATCTGGAAAAAAATAATCTGATTAAAGAATCACATGATGACAATGACTACATTAAATTGATAGAAGTTTTAAAAAATCATGAGGATGAAATGCTAAAATTGTTGATTGATCATTATATTTAACGTTATCATGAAAAACTCATGACAACATTAATCATTTACATCAGAGTCAGCAAAGAAGAATACTCTCAGTGTAGCCAAGAAGAAAAATCAAATAAATACCCAATAAATGCATGCTTACAATTTCATTGAAATAATAAAACAGATATAAAATACAGCAATAAAAGCTTTGGGTTACTCTTTGAGTAGCATGTTTTTACCTAGAATAATTTTTGAAGTCTTATAAAATTAAATATTAAAAATCGGTATCTTTTCTCAACCTTAACCTCTTCTCCTATATCTTTACTATCTAAACATATTAGCTTAAGCTTGTAATTAAAATTACAATATTTTTTAAGCTATTAAATAACTCAGTTTTATAGCTTCAATACTGTCAAAATTGGGATTACGTGTTTGATTGCAAACCCTGAAAGCCCGCTGAAAGGCCCTAAATAAAGGATAACAAATTTTATTTAAAGCCAAATAAAAAAGTAAACGCTGCAATTTTTTTTGATTTGCAGAGTTTTTCATTATCCTAACCTTTATTTATTATGGATAAAAAGTTTGTGGCAGAATCGTGGCACAGTTGAAAATCCCTTATTGAAAGTAATTAAAGCCAACGATACTAAACCGTGGTTCGAATCGGATTGAGACAGATATGTTTGCTGATTTGGGGGCAGCAGATTCGTATCTTGTGATTTGTTCACTTTTTTTTAATAGTTCAAGTTTCGTGAACAATACGAAAAAATGAACATGATTTAACTTCATATAAGTTAGCTAAAAATAAATATACTTTCCAGTTTTGATATTCTTAAATTAAGACGCTCTAAATTTGAAAGGTGGGTAGATAAGGTAGGTAGATAACATAATTAACGACTATATCATAATTAAAGAAAATTTAAAGCCCGTCTTACTAACTGGTAAGAAATTTACAATTATATGGGTAGAAAACATGGGTAGAAAAACAAAATTTCGATGCCATTTAGTTAATCACTTCTAGCACTCTGAATTATTTAATTTAAATTCACATAGTAAAAGAATCTTAAAATTAAGAAAATGCAGAAGCACCAAATTTATGATCTCGATTTTAAAGTAAATACTATTTCCCTTTATAATATTCAAAGGTTTATTAAAAAAAAACAAAACACTAACAATCAACTATTTAATCCAAACAAAACATCTCCAAACTCTTGACTTTCTCAAAAAAAAAGACTAACTTTGCTTCAATGGGTACATAAGACGCTTATTGCTTAAACAATAAGGCTTTTTCCAAAAATTAAGTAAGCAATAAGCGTCTTATGTACCCATTGAGAGACTGATAGTTCTTCATCACAAAGACTTCGTCTTTGTGATGAAGAACTATCGTAAATTTTACCATCCAGCTTAAAAATCCAATACATTTATTACTTTCCACCTTAACGTAAATTACAGGGTACATTCTACAAAAAAAATCACTCCATTCATAAGAATACAAAATCAATATAATTGTCGCAAATATTTACTATATTTGCGACAAAATAGCACTTAAAAAATGACAGAAAGCACTGAAAATAAAGTAATTGAACGCATAAAAAAAGCCAAGAGGGGGTCTGTGTTTTTTACTGACGATTTTCTTCGTTTCGGAAGTGCAAAAACAATCAGTAAATCCTTAGAACGACTCACTGAAAAAAAAGAAATCATGAGAGTTTCTAGAGGTATTTATACAAGGCCCGAAATAAACAAAACCCTTGGAATCACAATAACTCCTTCAATTGAGAATATCGCAAAGGCAATAGCGCGTCGAGATCGGGCACGTATTATTCCTACTGGTGCATATTCTCTAAACATTCTTGGACTTTCTACACAGATACCAATGAATGCTATATATCTTACAGATGGTGTTGCCAGAAAAATAGCAATAGGAAAAAGATCGCTACATTTTAAAAAAACAGCAACAAAAAATCTGGCCTCAATTGGAGAAATAAGCGGACTGGTAATTCAAGGCCTTAAGGCATTGGGAAAAGACCAGCTTAATGAGGACGAGATATTAAAAGTAATTGAAATATTAAAAAAAGAAAAGACAGAACGCCTGCGTCATGATATTAAATTAGCTCCTGAATGGATCCGAACAATAATGAAAGAGGCATTACCAGAAAACCAGCAGTTATGATAAAAAATTGGATTTCATTATCAGATGAAGAAAAAGCAGGTTTATTTACAGAAGCAGCAGCACAAAAAGGACTTCCTGCTTATGCTGTTGAAAAAGACTGGTGGGTCACTGTGACACTGCTGGCAATTTTTACCTCCCAATATTCAGATCACCTCATATTCAAAGGAGGAACTTCATTAAGTAAAGCTTACAATTTAATTGAACGCTTCTCTGAGGATATAGATCTTGCTATAGATAGAAGTTTCCTTAAATTCCCAGGAGAACTTTCTAAAACTGCGATCAAAAAACTTCGCAAAGCTTCTGGGCAATTCATCATTGCTGACTTCAAAAATGAACTTGAAGCGCAACTTTTAAAAATTGGAATACCAAGTACTCTCTTCAGCCTCAAAACTGATGAAAATATCGATGACACAAGCGACCCGCACTCAATTGAACTAATATATAAGCCTGTAATTAATCATGGATCAGGTTACTTACCTCAAAGAGTTCTGATCGAAATCGGAGCCAGATCACTAAGAGAGCCCTCTGAAATGCGTCCTATTTCATCCATACTTGATGAAACATTCCCTGAACAATCTTTTAATATCCCTGCTTTTAATGCAAATGTAGTATTACCATCCAGAACTTTTCTTGAGAAAGTTTTTCTGCTTCATGAAGAATTTAGTAAGCCAGTTGATAAAATAAGATTTAGTAGGCTGACCAGACATTTATATGATCTAGAAAAAGTCATGGATAATGAATACGGAATTTCTGCAGTCAAGGATAAAAATCTATTTTTTACCATTGTAGAATTTAGGCAAAAATACACCACAGTGAGAGGTATATCTTATGAAAGACACACCCATTCTACTTTATCATTCCTTCCACCTCCAGAAGTGGATGAAGCATGGAGACAGGACTATACAGAAATGAGAGAAAATATGTTTTATGGCGCAACACTTAGCTATGATATGCTAAAAGAAAGATTAAATGTTCTTAATGATCGCTTTAAAGAGAACGGCCTTAACTCACAGAACGACAACTAAAAGAAAAACATCAAATCTAAATTCGAAATCATTAGTAAAAAATAAATTTCCTATCTTAAATTTTAAACAATAAAAACCTTATCAGCGGCAAATCTTTCATTTTCACCTCTCTGAATATATCCCAGCTGGTTTGTTACCATATTTGTATTTCCAATTTTAAAGTCCTTAGTATTATAATGGCTGTGTCCATATATCCAGCACATTGGCTGGAACCGCTCAATAAGCTCTGAAAGTTCAACAGCAAAAGCTTCATTCAACAGGCTCTTTTTATACATTTTCGGATATTTTTTAAAAGTTGGAACATGATGAGTTGCAACGACAACTTTTTTAGAATCTATTATTTCCAAGGCATTACTAATAAAATCTACATTCTCAAAATACAGCTTATTGTAATTATCTGCTGAAAACCTGTCTCCATCGTATTTAACAACATGAAAATCACTAAGTCCTCTTTCAATGTTCAATCGGGAAACCTCACTAATGTGGGTCCATAGAGTCGAGAAGACCAGTGTTAAATTATCATATTCTACAACATAATTATTTAGAAGGATTACATTATTTCTAATCTTCTCATAAAAAGTTCCTGATTTAAGAACAGCATCAAAATGATAATACTCATGATTTCCAGGAATCCAATACGTCATTTGGAAATTATCGGATAAAAAATCAAAAAAATCCTGATGTTTATCCATGAGCGAAAAAGGTACAATATCCCCAGCCAGAATTAAGATATCTCCGTTTGGAATTAATGGATTATCTCTCATGAATTCTTTATTTTTAATAAACTCCAGATGCAGATCTGAAGCATATTGAATTCTGTTTATCTCCATATTATTATTTTTTAAAGAACCAAGACTCCCAAAAAGAAAGAAAGTTGCTCTTTATATTGTTATAAAAAAAAGATTTATTTAGATACTATTTTTACGAAGTGTTTCCTCAATCTTCACACTATCGTATAGAAATATATCTCCTAGTTTAGTATATGGAAGAATCCCAGTCTGTCTGTATTTTATAATAGTATTATTAGATAGACCAAATATCTTTTTTAAATCTTCATTTCTGTAATAGGCAGGTCTCAAGGTTTTTCCTTTACTGATTTTTGAATCGATCATTTCCAGTTTTACCATTAAAGGATCTATAATATTTTTAATCTCCATTATAAAGGCCTGTCTCTTTTCTTTCTTTGTCATATTGAATTGTTAGTTAATGTTATATTTTTTTTCATCCCGAGCTTACCAGTTCTCAAGTTTTCTTTTTCGCTCCATCAATATCCCAATCAAATCATCTAAAAATTTAATCTGTTTCTCTTTATAAGTATAACCTTTACACTCAGAAAATTGTCTGCTTATTCTAGTTATTTTTTTCTGAACTCCTTCATTATTTTTATATGTAAAATTTTTACTTAGAAATTCCTGAATACTGATTCGATTTTTTTTCACATCAGATGGATCAAAAAATAAAAGACCTTCATCCATTAGGATATAAAAAAGAATTGCAAGCTCACTTTTACTATAAGAGCTTTTGCATCTTTCAGACAATGATTGATTACTCTGAAAATCATTTAAGAGCAATAAGTTTTCAATCTTTTTTACTCTCTTATCGAGCTTAAAGAAATTATCTAAAATTTCAGAGGTCTTGGCTTTTGTCATTTAAAGAAATTATTATTTCTGATTTTTCCCCAACAGAAGTTTCTGTCGAACAATTAGTCATATGCTTTTGGGCTATTAAGCTGTAAAACAAATCTGACTACAAACAATGCTAAAGTAATTGTCGAAAATGGAATTATCTGTATCATTTGTCACACTCGACCTTTTTATTTATTTATTTAACTTTTAAGTTTTTACATTAAATTTAAAGCATATAAGCTCCAGCAGAAAAGAAGTATTGGAATACAATTATGTAATTCAAGAAAATTATGACACGGGTAAAAATCTCCAAATTTTGAAGTATTAATAATTTTACTGCTTTAGCAGTAAAAAATGTATTTTGAAAATTCAGAGGATTCAAAATGAATATAAAAAAGGCCCTTTTACTGCTTTAGCAGTAAAAGGGCCTTTTTTATATATGACTTTAAGAAAAGTGTGCCTCTTTATATGCAAAAGCATATATTCTTAAAAGTATACACTTTTTTATATTAAAAAGCATATAATTTGCTATACAATAAAAAAATCGGAAGCAGCATTAAATTATGCATTCAAATTAATCACAAATATAAATAACTACATCAGAAATTGATTATGTTATAAAAAAATGTATTTTTGTCATATTAAAAAAACAGAATTATAACCTGTTAAAAAACAAGGTTTTACATACAAAATCAGCACGTTTTAAAGTTTGTGGCAGAATCGTGGCACAGAGATTAAAAAAATTAGAAATGCAGTATAAGAGCGGGATGCGGAGCTTAGGTTCGAATCCCTCTTTCTCCGCCAGATAAAGTTTTAAAAAATGACTTTCAAAAACAAAAATCCTTTAAACATCAGTGTTTAAAGGATTTTTTATTTGGAATGTTGTCGAACCCTACTTTAAAAACGGTTATCGTATTAGTTACCTTCTCTATTTTGAGCTCTTTTTTAAAATCTGGGTTAACTGATTTAAAAATTGTTTTATTAAGGTTACAATCTAAATTCAGTCGATTCTCATTCTATAATTATTATTATCCTTTAAGTATTGTTTTAATTCCGGATGCAATCTTGTAACCTTTTCATCAATGTATTTTTGTATAAATGGCGCGATTTAATACTGGCAGTCCTCGGGCGGATCCTCTCCTAAGTTTAAATAGTACTCAATATCTCCTGAACAAAGAAGTGCTGATTCAATCATAGTTATTAATACCAGAAATAAGCTCACAATGTATGATACCCTGACATTAATATTATTTAAATAAATTTCAAGATCTTTATCCTCCGATCAAACGGTATTGTCCTGTGTAAAATTGATTCCGTTATTATGCATGTAATTATTAAGCTTATCCGTTAGGGCCTCCCAATAATCTTCCAAATTGTACTTGGCCAGAATATTTTCAACGTTTTCGTCCTTTCTTAAAAACTGCATATAATTTGAAAAGCTTAATATCAATTTTATTTGTTTTGGTATATTTCTATTGTGCTGGTTATCCACCCTTCAACGGCAGTTTCATCATCACTCATATTCGAATTCATTTCTAGAGATTCAAAACTTTTTACAAAATTCTCAATTGTATCCATTTTAAAATTCTCCAATGATTTTTCAGAGAATGGTTTTCTTCGATTAATAAAAGCAAGAATATAAACGTATAAAAGAAGATCATCCCTGAATCTTCTTACTAGGCTATTGACATCAGCAAAACCTCCATTAGCACAGCACGTTTTAATATTCTCCAATGTTGTATAGGAGTTTTCCAGAATATGAGAATGAAAGGTAAGTACCTTTTTTTGTTTTGTGATAAAACTAATAATTCTGGCACTAAACATTTTCAAATCAATAAATCGGTCAAGAAAGTCCATATTCTCCTGGTATTTTTGACTAAAATTTGAAAATGCTTCCATATCTTTTACAGCAGGTCCTTTATAAAATTTTCTAATTTTTTAGATTTAATTGGTGATTAAAATGTCAAAAAAATAAATTAAGCAGGTATTGCCTAATATTTATCTGCTAAAATTACTCTTGTAGTACGAAATAATTCTGCGTAGTTCTATTTTGTGACTGATAAAATTTTTTATTTAAAAAGTTGGTGAAAAATTCCCACTTACAAATACCACTTCAAATATCAAAAAACAGTAGTCGTTTTATTGGAAGTTAAGTTTTTTTGAACTCACGAAGCCATAATCCTTTCTATAAATACTGTACACAATATTGGCTTTGCAGTGTCTTTATTACAATTAAATTGTATTTTTATCTTTTAAAGTAATAGAAATCGTTAATTTAATTAATCCTGAACAGATGGGAAAATATCAAGACGAAATAAACAATTTACTTCTTAATACTGCTGTTAACAAGAAACAGGTGTTTGATTTCAGTTTTGCAGCACATGTAGAGGAATTTCAGAAGACTTTCGCTTTTTACCGGCAGACATTAGACCAGTCTGTAAAGTGGGGAATTCAAAACATCTACATTTTCTTTATTAATGATACCACTGCAAATGCCAAAGCAGGAGTATCTAATGGGTTTGGTGTGATAGCATAAATTCGGGGTTGATTATTTCACTGATAATTAATTTAAATAATCGAAATGAAATTGATGAAATTATTAAAATTAAATATCCAGCCATCTACAATAATTTAGATAATCCCTCTAATGTGCTGCTCTATCAGGTAGCTCAACATTTTACTTTTTATCACGAACTTGCACATCTAATCCAGAAATCTGATTTGTTATATAATTTTTTATATGAACGTCCGCAACAGCAAGAGCATTTTTCCATTGTTAATTATAAGCTCGAACTGGATGCAGATGAACTGGCAACAGCTACACATATTCATCAGTACATTTTCAAAATATTCGGAGAAAACATCGATAATCAAAAAGTTGAAAGCATAACAGAACTCTTTTGCTTCGGAATTTTACTGTACATGCTATCATTTGACGCTATAAAAAATTAAATGTATTATGAAGAAAGCTTGCATCCCCATCCCTCAATAAGACTCTTAAATGCTGTTCTCATAATTGTAGATTATTCCTATTCAATTTTATTGCCTCTTTTATTTTTGCCAATCTCTCTCGCATAGCCATTTCGCGTACTTCGCTAATTCTTGTACAAGTTGTATCTATAAAGTATTAGGAAGTAGACAAACGCATATTATATCCTAATTTGACACCTATATCACTAGACCATTTACCTTTTGAATAATATTTAAAATTATCGTCCGCACTTGTGATATTTGTGCCCACTTCAATCAAATCACGCTTCCAGTCTTTATCTGCAAAAGTCATGTTTGCGCTGAATTTATGCTTCTCTTTGTACTGCGAACAAGCAAAGGCAGAACCATTATTTACAGCGTCCTTATTGCCTGTCACTACGGTATTAAATATAACTTTTGATTGTTTGGCAAATGCTCCTTCACTGGCTGTGACACTTGTAGTAATCTTTTTGTCTTTTTTATCTGGCTTACAATATTCAGCAAGTTTGACTATTATTCTATTGTAAATGCCGTCATAAACATCAATAGTTGTTATTTCGCTCGGCGCTTTTTGGGAATTTTGGACAGAAAGTGTCTTGCTTAACAAAATCAAAAAATAAAATAATTTTCTTCTCATATTTTACATGTAAGCAATTAATAATCTGCGAATTATCAAAAATAATTATTAATTAAAGCCATTTTTAACCTGTACACAACCTACGTATTAGTGACCAAATATAATTTTTTGTTTTTACAAATTAACAAGTATATACACCTATTTTTAAACAATAGCACATCGCATAAAATAGTCATAAAGTTTGTTTGAAACATTTATAACAGCAATATTTTTTTAATAAATACTGATGACATTCTTTTTAGTGCGACTGTATTAAAATAAGTAAATCCAATGAATACCGATTGGCTCATTGGATTTAAGTACTATTTTATTCGAAGATAATATTAGGAAGCATTACTTCTGAGTATTTATCAATTTTACCGCTGTCATATAGAAAAATATTCCCCAGCTTGGTGTAAGGAAGGATTCCTGTCTGCCTGTATTTTATGATTGTATTATTGGAGACCCCAAATATCTTTTTCAGATCCTCATTTCTGTAATATTCAGGCCTCAAAGTCTTTCCCTTGCTTATTTTCGAATATGTTTTGCGGCGGAATCGTTGAGCATAGTTTTTTGTGAAATCAAAAATCAACAAAAAAAATGTCTACACAAATTTAGTTTTGAGTAAATGTAGCATCCTCTTCAAACTGAACATGCCCCAAAAAGTTAGACACTATTTGGGGCATGTTCATTATGGAATGGCTTTACTTTACTTTATCTTATTTAAAGTTATTGAGCATTTTTTATTTTTTTTCTTACAATGATAATAAGATAACCTGATTTGTTGAGTAATATATTTTTTAATTTTGTACTCTGCATTATCCCAAACAAAAATAGAGTGATACATTACCTCTTTTTGGGTCTTCCTATAAAAACAGAACCACCATCTATTTCAAATGTATACTTCCTGTCTTTATCTAATTGTGTATATCTATATTTTTTTCTTTTCTCTTTGTCGTCTAAATTATATAAATAAACAATAATTATTCTTTGATTTAAAATATTTTTATTGACCTCAATAAAATAATTATAATTCTTAGTGTTACCATTCCTAAATTCAGAATAATCAAAATAAAATTTCAAATCTGAAATATTGTTTGATAATATTTTACTGTGCAAAAACTTATCTAACAGTAATCTTCCCTGTTCAAAATTAATCATAGATATTTTAGTTTTCTGATTATTTTCAGAAAATTCTATTCTAAAATTAGAAATTGTAGTCGGAACTTTATCATCAATTAAAATTATTAGGTTTGAAATAGTATCTTTTACTTGTGCATCAAGTTTAGTTACATAAGAAAATACGATTGCGATATAAATAATTTTTTTTAGCATAGTTTTCTATTTACCTCCTATTACATTTTTAATTGCACTTGTAGTTAATTGGAAACTTGGTTTTAAACTGCCCGATGTATAAAAGGCTGCACCAGTATCTCGATAATCAGAAACTCTACCATTAGTTAAATAGTTCAGGAGATACAAGTACTTATAGTAAGTATTATCCGCAGTAATTTAAGCCGTTTAAACAAAAACATTAATTCTAGATTTTAATTAGAACTTATAAAAAGAAATAAGCGTCGATCCTGCGGAGCAGGATTAACGCTTATTTGTTATAAATGGAATTTAATATTTCTTTTTTATCAACACATCTGATACATTAACCACTTTTCAAGTGCTATAAAAGCAAAAGCCATTCCGTTATGGAATGGCTTTACTCTTCAAAATAGGTGATTATAATTTACCAAATTATACTCCAATAAATAACAGTATTTTTAGTTTTGTTTATTGCAACTCCTTTTGAGAATCCGTTTTCCCATCCTTTTGGCATTTGTGGATTAGGCTGTAATTCGAATTGTTTAAAATGATTTCCTGATTCCGCATTTATAACATAAATTTTAAAACCTTTATCTTTCCAAAAATCTACATTATTGGCAATCGAAAAATCGATGAAATTTGGAACTGGCAGTAATTTTTTATAACATGGTTTGTCAATCAAAGAAGAATCACTTATTTCTGCCATTTCAAGACTATCTTTTGTTCTTACAGTTTCAAATCTATTTACTATCAAAAGACACAAATCTTTATTATTGTAAACACTCTTGTGATTATGAATAATTTTTCTCTCTAAATCATTTATACTCTTTGAGGATAAATTATATTCAAACAAAAATAATCCAACATCATTTTTTTCGGAATTTGTATTAGCGACTGCAAAGTTGTCAGTCGAATTAAGTGCAGTTGGAAAATGATTAACCAAAGTAGAATCAAACTTGCTCTTAAATGTCAAATATCTTTGATTTGTTACATTATTAAAAGTTTTTCTATCATTGCAACTGTTTAAAGCAACAACTAACGCTACTAATACTATATTAATTTTTATCATTTCTTCATAGATTGAATTACACCTTGAGCAAGCTGAATAAAAGTATCTAAAATTTTTAATCCAGTACCATAATCTGTGTGTTTATTTCCATAATATTCTGCCGTTTTTGAGTTGTCCTGTCCTACTGGTTTTGTCAAAGTGTATGTCGTACTTCTTGAAGAACTCCATGAACTTTGTCCACTTGTTTCTGCTAAGACTTTCTTCTCATTCATTTGTTCAGGCTTAGCATAGGTAACTTTAGAATCTCCGATTTGTTTCATGTCTGTAATTGTTGAACTTATTTTTTCTTCGCCCATAGCACCTCCACTAACAAACTCTCTTTCTTTAATATTTACTTTCTCTGCTTTTTCATAACCTTGTTTTTCCATAAATATCTCTGGATTCTCAACAACACTAGCTCCTAACTCCCTAATATTATTAGCTTTTTCATTATTATTACCAAACATATTATCAGCTCCAAGTCTATCATATTTTTTTGCGTCTCCAGCACCAATTTTATCTGCCGTTGTTTGAGTAAGCTTTGATTGACCTTCAACATGAACTACAGCACCAGTTTCTCTATTAACGAACCAATCAGGAGGACTAGCCATCATACCATCTGGGTCTATAAAATATACTGGATTATTAAGAGCATAAGTGTATGGATTAAATCTACGACTTTTCTCTGCTAGCGGGTCAATATTCATCCAACGCCCAAGTGCAGGGTCATAATTCCTTGCTCCATAGTCATACATGTTAAGTCCAAGCTCATCTTGCAATTCTTTCGAATTGTATTTATACTTTTGCGCCAGACTATTCCCTTTCGATATATTGTTAACATAATTATATCCTTTATGCTTTAATCCAAATGGATAGTAATTATTTTCTTCTTGAATAACCAAATCCTTATCATAGCTTAAACGCACGTTACCTAAATGATCTTTGTATTGGTAAATATAATCAAAAGCTCCCGAATTATAAGAAACATATCCTTCTGGTTGAGATAAAAATTGCAGTTGATTTTCTTTATAAATAAATTCGTCTGCATAATCTGTTGTGATGCTGTTTGCAATCTTTTGCTGTTTTATTCCATTTGCATCATAATAATATTTGATAATTTGACCTTGTATAGTTACTTCATCTGGCAAATTCAAATAATTATAACTAACAGCAGTTATCCCTTTATTAGTATCCGTTTTCATATTTCCATTGGCATCGTAAGTATAATCTACAGAGGTATCATCTCCCACTCCTGTATAATCATCTTTAAACCCATAGGTTTTGTTTCCTAAATCAGATACAATTTGGAGCTTATTACCTTTATCATAAAAATAAGTAAGATTATCCATCAAACCAAAATGAGAAGAAATATTAATATTTGGAACGGTGCTTTCACCAACTAATTCTCCATTTCTTACTAGACGCATAATATTTCCATTTTTATCATAAGTAAGACTTTCATTAAATTTACTGAGATTGTCATCAGCATTTTTGAGTCTGTTCAGCTTGTCGTAAGTATAAGTATAGTTTTTTAGGCTAGAATCAATATTTGCTGTTTTCCAGAAAGTTTGGCTTATATTTCCATTAAATAACTTTTTATTGGTATCGGCAATATCATTATAATTAATCTGAAAGGCAAACAAATCATTTCCTATAGCATTGACATCATTAATATTTTTAAGCCAACCTCTAATATTATATTTATAATCTACAACCTGTAATCGATTTTGAGAAGCTTTATTTCCAACACCTTTACTTATCAACTGTCCTAATTCATCATATGTGTTGGCAGCGATAATCTCTGGATCAGTTGCTCCGTTTATAGATTGTGTTTGCTTTGTAAGTCTGCCAGCATGATCGTATTCAAATTTATCTACTATAGTTGTTGTAAGATTATTTCTAGTATGTGCTGAAACGGTCTGTTTAATTTTACCGGAAAAGTCAAACTCACTATTTACAATTGCTGTTGTATTTAGGTAATCGTTTTTAGTATAAGTGTAGAAAGGCTTACTTTTAACATCAAAATAATTCCAGTTTGTAATCCAGCTATTAGTATTTAGAATACGAATTTTACTCCCTGTTGATAGTCCTTTTGCATCTGTAATAGCTCCTAAAGGAGAAACATTTGTTGGTATGGTATCAAAGTTATATTTGTCATAGTAATTTATGGTAAATAAATTAATACTGGTATCATTAACATTAGGAAAAGCATTATTACTATAATAAACAGTAGTGCCATTTATGCTATTGGCAGTTTGTTTTTGTTCAAAAAGAACATTGTTTTCATCAGCAAAAGATTGCATCAAAGCACGAGTTGTTTTTATTGTATTTTTGTATTCACCTGTATATACGATTCTATCAAAAAGATCATACTTAGTAAATAGCCATTTGTTTTCAGCTCTTAGATTGGCATCCTGCGTTAAAATTGGCTGGTCTTGTTTGTTATAGATGATATACTCCCAACCTTTTCCTGGTAATTTCTTTTCAACTAATCTGTTTCTTTGATCATATCGATATTGATAACATAAATTATCTAAAACGCTTTGATTGTCATTGTCTATAACTGCAGAAAAAATACTACCAGCTTTAGCGTGAAATCCTTCTTTTAATGTAATCGAATTAGATGCTTTCAGATTTAACTGTTGGCCGTTTTCCAAAACTACAGATGATTCCAAATTAGCATCGATATTATTACTATTTAAAAGATCAACTGCTTTGGGAGGAATTACAAAACTTAGATTTCCAAAATCATCATATACATAATACGTATCATGTCTTTCATTTGTGTTTCCATCTTCTACAGCCCCATAAGTTCTTTTTAAAACAACCTGGCCTTCTTTCGTCTTGAATTCTACAGTAGCCCCCTCGTGTTCGGTATATTTGCCAGTAGTATTATTTACTTTGGTGTTTTCATCAAAGACAATATTTTTATATAGCATGTTTAAAGCGTAATGTCCAGAATTTTTTAATTTAGGTAAATAAACGCTGTTTTCAAGAACAAAATCTACCGTAAAAAGCTGTACTTCTTCTAATGTATTCGTTTTATAATCCATCTTAATCTCGTGTCCCTGACCTAACATCCAGTCTTTACCAGGCGCAGCTTGTTTTAGAACACGATTAAGAGGTGATGGTTCTAAATCCTTTTGGGAGTAAGGATTGGCTGTTGCCAAACTAATATCAGCTGGAAAATGATTCGCATAATATGTTTTTGTTGCTAAATCAATATCAGCCGTTCTAAAAGCTCCGCAACTGTTTCCATCAGTATAAGGAAGATATTCTTTAGTTTGCCTGCCATAATCATCATAATCTATATGCGTGATAAGGTCCACATTATTTGTACCTCCACTACGTATCTCTATTTTTTGTTTGGGTCTTGCTATGCCGTCGTAATATGTGATAGATTCCAATTTATTGTTATTAGTTAATGCGTCAACATCTGTACTTTCTACTAAAGGAGTAATAGTATGAACATAAGTCTCATCATTGCTAATACCATCACAATTAAAAGGCTGTAAATTAATAAAGACATCTGCCGAGGCAGGAGAGATGCATCCCCAGTAATTTGTGACAGTAAAATTATGCACAACACCAGCTTTTAATCCACCAACGTATGCAACGGGGCCAGAACCAAAAACATTTCCGGGATTTATTGTCCAACTTCCTGTAAGACCTGTCAATGTAACGCTTCCTGTTGGAGTGCTCAAAGTAGGATGTGTGACGGTACCAACAATTGGTGCAGTAGGTGTAACAGGTTGTGCATTAATATTGAAGGAGGTTAAAGGAGATGAAATATTAAATTCAGATGTTGCCTTTATAGTGTAGCTTCCTTGGGAAACCAAGACCTTTGCTCCTAATACACTTACACCTGTGGATGGAGTTACTGTATAAGTATAAGTAGAATTATAATTGACAATTGTGAATTCTCCTTTGCTATTATTACAATTAGGTTGTGCAATAGCAGACAGCACTGGAGCATCTAAAGTAGATGCCTGTGCGCCAATAACCACATTTGCCGATGGGTTTGAAGTACATCCGGAAGAATTAGTCACAGTAAAGTTGTAGGTGGTCGAAGGATTTAATCCTGTTATTGTCGTTGCCCATCCTGATCCTGAAATATTTCCTGGATTAATCACCCACGAGCTCGGAAGGCCTGTTAAAGTTACACTTCCTGTTGGGGTCGTGACATTAGGCTGCACTACGTTACTTACTATTGGAGCTGGAACTCCAACAAAATATTGTACACTGCTTGATTCATCACTCCATGCTCCATTATTATTACGTCTGGCTCTCAGATAATACTCTGTACCCGATGTTACGGTTATGGTAGCAGACGAATTAGCCGTGCTAGTCCCAGTAGGACTAGTTTGCCAATACCATGTAATATCCTGTCCTCCTACTCTGAGATTTCCTGGTGGATCATTTCTTTGTAAAACCACTTGGTTACACCCCGAACTTACCACAATTGGGGCATCTGGCGTTGCCGGCGTTGGGAGAACTGTAACGTTAAGTTCTGCATAATATTGATATGTTTCTCCTTGTCTCTGGTATAAAACATATACCTTTTCTTGGTTTGGATTACCATCCCAGTATACTTCGGCATCTGGCTGATACGTTTCATTAACATAAGTTAGAACAGTACCATCATCATTAATCATCCAATTGAAGTTATTATATGCGTAAGTTGAGGGAGCATTATTATCCATGGCATCTTTTAGAGAGTAAGATACTATATCTCCATAATGAACAGTAGTTGGACCTTCTAAATACAGCTGACCCGTTATCTGTGCCTGAAGTTTTGACGAATTAAGGAAAATAATCGTCATTAAAACCATAAAAGCAAACGTATTTTTTATCTTATTATGTATCATTTTAAAAGTTTAAATTTTACAATAGCAGTATACAACTATCAACATTAGATGTTAATAGTGATATACCTGATTTTTTATGACGATTTAGTTAGTGTAATGATATTTATTGGCAGAAAGGATTTTTTTATCGTTATCCTTAACCTGCTTCAAACGTCCATAGGTGTCATATTCATAATAAGTAGTGAACTCTTTAGGATCAGTGATACTTGTAATCCCTATTAAAGAATCATAAGTATATGTTGTTACCATAGCATCAGGAAAACCTGCTCTTAGCAATTTTAATTTCGTAATAAGGTTACTTTCTGTTGTTGCATTGATTTCTCCAAAAGACGCAGCAACAGCATTGCCGATAAGTGTCTGTTGCGTAGGAGATATACTGTTAGTCTGGCCGCTTAAAAAACTTGCATTTTCAATTTTAGCGATAATATGCTTTTTATCATCATATCCCCAAATATAGCATATAGATGCTTTTCCCTTTGGGGTTAATTGTTTCGGATTTCCTTTATCATCATAAAGATCATATGTGATTTCAGGATTTGAACCATAATGTGAATCCTTTGTTATTCCATTAAAAACTGAAAACTGTGATGCCGGTAAAGGCGTACTTAATTCAGCAATATAACTTTGGTCAGGAACAAAATTATTGTCGCTTTTTTTATAAGTAAGCATCGTGCTATTAATTACTTTTTGATTTTTTAAAGTTGTTTTTTCCACTAAAGTAGACAGCACATTAGCATTAGACATCTGACTGTAAATTCCTGTGTTGATGTCAAAAGGATAGAGGAATTTTTGCACAATATTCTCACCTCTTGAGGTCAAAGAAGAAGACTCTTTCATAAATGACGGTTTGTTTGTATCGTATTTATTTGTCATAGTCTGAACGATACTAGTCCCATCATCAAAAAATAATTCTTCTGTTGTTGTTTTCAAATTTTCTACACCTATAGTATATTTATTTGTTTTGTAACCAAAGAATGATCCCGTATCATATTGCACGCGTTCCAATTCTTCTTTGGCAATTGCAAAAGAACTAGATTTTACTCGGTCTTGATCTTGGTTTGCTTCAAGTCCATAAAAAGTCTTATACTTGAAAATTGAAGTATCATAAATTTCATCCACGATATACTCTTCATAATCGTAGTTTGTTTTTCTAACTTTTACATACGTATTATTTTCTCCCTTTTTATATTCAATTTTTTGACTTAGATTATTTCCAGACCAAAAATTAGACGGATCGATGGCAAATTTGTTTCTTTTGTAGGTGAAATTACGGGTATCAAAGTTGTAATCATAAATCCTAGGAATATTGTTGTTAGCGTAGTAATTTTCAATTTTACCTATATTGTTTACAGCATCACCTATATATTCAGTCACTTTATCGTAATATACCAATTTATTTAAAAAAGTATAATATCGAGAAGGAAAATAACCACTATAAGTCCTGGTTTTATAGGTTACATTAGCAGATTGATTTCTGAATGACGGTGTACCGTTAGTACCACCAAAAATGATTAAATTGTCGATAACTTTCCAATCTGTAGCTGTTTCCTCCATTTCATTTTTAAAATATCGATCAGGATAAAGATAACTCGGTACTTCTCCTATTCCATCTTCATTTGATCCATAAGTATATTCTTTTTTCTTTATTTCTTTTCCATCTTTATCTTTTTCAATTACTCTCTGTATTCTTAATCCTCCACAGTCTTTTATTGAGTTAATACCATTATAGAATCCCATAATTTTATTACCCTCATATTCAAATACACTACTTCCTCCTGTTGGATAGGTAATTGATTTTAGCATTCCTATTTTCATGTCTTCAGGATTACTAAACCGGCTGCCATCTGAACCGATTTCTTTTTTATAGTATAACGTATTCGATCCTAGTATACAACTTCCTACAGGATTGGTAAATGCAACATTTACAGTATCTTTTGAAATTAAATTTTCAAGTTGTGAATTATAATACCCCCAATAATCACCACTGTTGGTTAATTTTTCTGCATGAGGAACCCTATTCAGGTTATAATAGTCAAATTTATATTTTTCAATTACAAGATCATTTTTGTCTTTAATCACAAAAGAGTCCAAATAACTAGCCTTTTGCAAATTATAAATACTTTCTCTGCCGGGACTGATAATGTCAAAATTTATTTTTTTTAAGGTTTCGACATTATTTTTTATTTCAATATTATTAAGTAAAAATCCATTGAGGTCACGTGGAGTTTTTAAATAATTAAAATTAATAGTTAAATCATTATACGTTATTTTGTCCAAAATACAGGCTTCCTGATTACCATAAGGAGGCATATTATAATTTTTTACAAAATAATTTGCATGTAAGTCCCAACCGATAAGATCGTACAAAACAGAATTAGAGCACATACCCATATCATTTGAAAAATAATTCATTGCCGTAGTTAATTGGTCATGTATAATAAGCGGCGGCAAAGGACTATTTCCGTTTAAAGATGTTTTGGTATATTCAAATCTGATAATATCCTTTTTGTTGGGAGCCGTAATCGAATTTAAAACCCAGCAATTAATAGAATAGTATTCTTGATCAACCTCATAATTTGCTTTATTTGAATCACTTTTTCCAAATTGATATACATACCCTAAATCATCTGTTAGTTCTAAAGCTGTTATGTAAAGACGGCTGCTATATAGTCCTTCTGAAGTGAAACTCACTTTATAAGGCTGATAGGGCATAAAAGCAGCAGTTTTATTGCCATTAATATCTTTCAATATAAATTTTCCCGTTTTACCATTTGGCAAAGAAAAAGTAAATATGTCATATTCAGTATCTTCATATTTTCCATAAACACCAGGCCTGCCTATTGCAGTAAGGTCTTGAGTCTGAAAAATATAATTATTATTCAGATAATTTTCATCATTGGTACCTCCGTATAAAGTCATCCAGTCTGGGCTGTAAGATTCTGAAACGATACCTTGTTTGTGATCATTTCTTTCATCAGGATATCCTCTAACTTCACGGCTAATAAACCCACCAATATTCATCACCCATTTAAGGCCTAATACTCCACTTTCTGTAACATTTGCTTTGAGACCAGAAGCATGAAATTTTAAATTTAAAGGGATTTTAATATCCCCAAAATTTATTTCATAAAGCGGCAAAGAGACATCAACCAAACCGCTTGATAAATTGACAGGATAATCGGCAAATTGTTTTAAAAGGTGTACTTGAGGCGACTTTATTTTTTCCTCTGCCGCATTTTGAGGATTTGGTATTGATGACTGAGAAAAGCCTTCAATTGACAATAGGCCGATAAAAATCAGTAAAAATTTGGTCATAATTTAATAATTAATTTATTTGGTTTATAATTGTATTTATAATGCATGTTTCTTTTTTTTTAACAAAATAATTGAATTAAGATCTTAATAATGAAGGCATAGGACTTCCTTTATGATTACTCTTAGCTGACTTTACATTTAAGAGTTTATTTTCCCGCTGTCCTGCAACATCAGAATCCACTAAAATTCTTAAACCGAAATTAGTTTCATGGACATGTAATTTATTCAAAAGCTCACTTATTCCAACTCTTAAATTGACTGAAATATTTTGTTTTCTTGCAAAATCGTTTTCTCCCTTGGTTGACTATTCAATCCAAGGATTCAAAAGTTAAGTTTTCGATTCTTAGTTCTGAAACTTATATGTTCTCCTCCTCCTGGTCCCTAATCAAAGCTTATTTTTCTGTCGTAACTATTTACAGGAAATACGCCATAAATAATTTGTAAGCAATTTCATGGTGTGACAGACGTTGCATAGGCAAAAGTATAGCCCGCATTAAAAGAATCTGCAGAGCCCGCTGCTGAAATATGAGAGAATGGATTTAAAACCTTGTGCTTTTGTAGATAAAAGATGATCCTATTAGAGTAAGTAATGCTATTTGTGTTCTCATTTTTTAATTGTTTTTTCGAGTTTCTGAAATCTTATTTCTAAATCTGTAAACTTTTTATTTTCTTGCTGTAATCCAGATATTTTTTTATTCCACTCAATTTTCTAATGAAAATTAAATTTTGATATTTATTTATCTATCTATTTTCAATTTTAGATATTCTTTTCTCCAATTCTATTTGATAATCTTTCATCAAAACATTTTCTTTTTTACCGCTTCATTTTCTTTCTTCATTTCAATAATGTACAAGTCAACTCCTCAATTTTCTTAAGAAGCGCCATATTCATTTCAGAAACATTTATTCCATTCTTCTCAAATTCTTTTGCAGACGGAATTTCAGGTAAATGGCTATTTTCTTTTATATATTTTTTTCTACTTCAGGCAAGCTCTTCAATTTATAATCATTTGTAAAGACATAATCTGGAGCTGGAAAATTTAAATCTACCTTTACTTCTCTTGAATGGATTGTGCCATTTACTGTAAGAAGTCCATCTGGTGCTTTTGTGCCAATTGAAACATATCCATTTCTATGAATACATATTCTTTCATAACCATACGTGCCAAAAACTATATTTCCATTCATATCTGGCACAGTAGAATAGCCAGAAAAAGATAATCTACTTACTGGGGAATTTGTTCCAAAGCCAATATTACCTTCTGAATTCATGTTTACTGTTTCTTTTTTGGTTCCTTCAGAAGAAACAACTCCAAACGCTATAGCATTATCTAACAATCTCATATAAGAACCACCTCTAATTGGATTTATTAGGTGCAGTCCTCTCGAAGTTGATACTGAAACATTATTTCCAATTCCTACTCCTGAATAAATTACTTCTGGTTCGCTAGCCCAAAGCATCAAATCAGCTTGACGTGCATCATCACCACCTCCAACAGAATGCAATAGAATTCTAGAGTCATGTTAATAACCAAATACATTTAATTTATACAAAGGCGTACTTGTTCCAGTTCCTACATTACCATTTGAGTGAAAAATATTTTGTAAAAAACCAACTTGAAAAGTTAAGAATAAGAGTAAAATTGTAGTTTTCATTTTTTTTGTTATTTAAATGATGTTATTTCTTTTTTTAATTCTGCATTTTCTTTTTCAAATTTCTTCAGATGCTTATTTTGCTCAATTACGTATAAAGTCAGCTCCTCAATTTTTTGTAGAAGTTTAGCATTCATCTCTCCAAAATTGATTCCGTTTTTTTTCTATGATATGCTTTTCGACCTGCTCATTTCTATTTTGCAGAATACGGATCAAGCCATTGCTATATCCGTAGATGGCTACTTTTAAATCTGTAAAATCTCCTGTTTGAGCTGTATAACCTATTTCAATTATTGCCGTATTACTCCAAGGATTATTTCCAACTGATAATTTAATACAATGATTATCCCCCAGAGAAGTCGCTATTTCATTCCATGGATTCCAATAACCGTGATCCCCATTTCTAGTTCTGAAGGAAATACGGTTTTTTCCGTAATTAGAGCTAATCTGCGTATCGTAACCATTATCAGTAGCTCCGCCATAACTGATTAGCGAGCCGCTCCAAGGCGTACCAGATGTCAAATAAGCAAAGTGTAGCCTCCTTTAAAATTATCAGCACTTTCTGGAGATGAAATGCTAACTGTCGGATTTAAAGTTTGTGCCTCTACAGTCAAAAATAACAGTATGCATGGCAAAATAAATTTCATTTTTCTCATCATTTGTTTTTAAGATTATCTACTTCTTTTTTTAAATTCGCAATAGACTTGTTTTGTTCAATCATATATAAAGTCAGCTCTTCAATTTTCTGCAAAAGCTTGGCATTCATTTCTCCTAAATTGATTCCGTTTTTCAAAACCTCTTCTTCACTCGGAATATTTTCTAAATAACCTTTTTCTGTGATATGCTTTTCGACCTGCTCAAGTGTAGGAAGATTATATTCTTTTTTAAATACAAAATCTGACCAGTTTAGCATATCCACTTTTACTTCTTGGGAATGTATGACACCTTTGACATCAAGTTTGTTCTTTGGATTAAGAACACCAATACCTACATTTCCATTTCCTAAAATTCTTAATTTTTCTGTCTGTCCTGTTAAATAGGATTCTTGAGTAAAAAACTGCATCCCATATGTATTGCTTCCTCCACTTTGAGTAATTGTTTTTATTGATGTACCAAATGTGTCTATGTTTGCGATATTTATTGAGTGTGCAATCATAATTGTTGACTCATTATCAACATTTGAAGAGTTTCTAACCAAAATACTTCCATTATTAACCTCTAACCTGGCTAAGGGATTACCTGTCCCAATTCCTAGATTTCCCAATGAAGAAAAAATAAAAGTATCCTTAATTGCTGATGTAGTCGAAAAAACAATTGATGCAGCATCGTTAGCTGGATTGTATTCAGATCTTATTCGTGCCATCTCTTGATTATTATATTTTGAAAAAATAATATCGCCAGCATCCTCTTGTCTAAAGGAATATGCTTGAAAATTCAAGTCTGTACCATTTTCCAATTTAATTCCCTGCTCAAAGTTTGTTTGCGCAACAAGTAAAGAATTACTTGTTATCAATAAATAAAAATATAATTTGTTTAAAATTCTCATAACATTTTAGTTGGCTTTTGCTTCCAATTTTTCTAGACGCTCTAATAATGTTTTTTTTAGATCATCATTGTTTTTCTTTATCAAGGCATTTTCGTTTAATAGAAAATTAATCTGCTTATCCTTATTGATTAAATACAAAGTTAGCTCTTCAATTTTTTTTAGCAGATTCATGTTCATTTCCGCCATCATTAATCCATTTTTTTCTATTTCATGGGCAGAAGGGATTTCTGGCAAATGGCTATTTTCCTTAATGTACTGCTCCACTTCTTTTAGCGTTTTCAATTTATAATCATTGGCAAAGACGTAGTCAGGAACCATTCCTGCATTAACAGTTACTTTCACTTCTTGAGCATGAATATTTCCTGCTACGGTAAGCTTTGAATCTGGCTTAGTTGCTCCTATCCCAACATTTCCATTTTGCAAAATACGGATCAAGCCATCACTATAGCCGTAACTGGCTACTTTCAAATCAGTAAAATCACCTATTTGAGCAGTATATCCAGTCTGAATTATAGCTGTATTACTCCAAAGACTGTTTCCAATCGATAACTTAACCCCATGATTATTACCCACTGAAAAAGGAGATGTAGATTGATACGCATCTATTGATAAAGTACCTCCAACATTTTGATTTCCTGCAAAATAATTATCTCCAAGAGAAGTTATTATTTCATTCCAAGGATTCCAGTAATTATGATCTCCGTTTCTAGTCCTGAAAGAAATACGATTTCTACCATAGTCAGAACTTATTTGTGTATCATAATTATTGTATTCGAATCCGCCATAACTAATTAACGAGCCTGTCCATGGGGTCCCTGCCGATGAGTATGAAAAAGTATATCCTCCTTTAAAAGCATCAGCCATCCCTGGAGATGAAATACTAAAAGTAGGATTTAAACTTTGAGAATACATATTAAAACTTAGCAATATGTATAACAAAATCAACTGTGTTTTTTTCATTTTTCTTTATTTCTTTTTAGTTCTAACATCATTTTAAGATTTTCAATTTCTTCATTTTGTTTCATGTTATCTTTTTCATTCTGCTTTTTTATCTGTATAATATAAAGCGTTAATTCCTCAATTTTTTTTAACAGATTCATATTCATTTCCGCCATCATTAATCCGTTCTTTTCTATTTCTTTGGCAGAAGGGATTTCAGGCAAATGTTTATTTTCCTTAATATAAACTTCTACTTCATTTAGTGTTTTCAATTTATAATCATCAGCAAAAACATAATCAGGAACTGCTCCTGCATTAACAGTGACTTTTACCTCTCGAGCATGGATATTTCCCGCTACAGTCAGTTTTGAATCTGGTTTTGTAGTTCCTATACCAACATTACCCGTTAGTCCGGTAATCGAAAAATAAGGTTTCAAAACAACGTCTGAAGTATTTTTTGCAGAAATAGTAAATAACCCAGCATGAGAAGCTGCTTCAGGAAAAACCAAATTCAAATTATTATACCCAAAATTATCCATATAAAAACCGCATTTAGTTCCTGATAATTCAGATGTTGTATCATCATTATATATAAGAAGCTTAGCACCCTTAATTCCATATCCCGGCCCTAAATCTAATCTTGAATTAGGATTTAATGTCCCTATACCAACATTTCCACTAATAATTTGATTTCCAACAAAATTATTCACTCCTCTAGTAGCTAATTCATTCCAGCTATTCCAAACGCCAACTCCATTATTTACATCTCCGTTTCTGGTTCTAAAAGAAATACTATTACCTCCATTTACACCATAATCAGCACTAATCTGACAATCATATCTATTATCAAAACCTCCAAAACTTATTAAGGCTCCGTTCCAAGGAGTTCCGGCAGTCGAGTAAGAAAAAGTATATCCTCCTGTAAAAGAATCAGCCGTCCCAGGAGATATAATCTTTTGGGTTGGATTCAAACTTTGACTTTGTACACTAAAACCTATTAAGAGGGCAAATATTGTAAACTTTATTTTTTTCATTTTTTATCTTTTTTTAATGCTTCAATTTCTTTTTTCATTTCAATCATATGCAAAGTCAACTCTTCTATTTTCTGCAAAAGTTTAGCATTCATTTCTCCCAAATTAATTCCATTTTTCAAAACTTCTTGTTCACTTGGAATATTCTCCAAATGCCCTTTTTCTGCAATATGTTTTTCTACCTCTTCAAGTGTTGCGAGATTGTATTCTTTTTTAAATACAAAATCTGACCAGCCTGCCATATCAACCTTTACTTCTTTTGAATGTATAGTTCCTTTTACATCTAATTTATTAGTGGGATTTGCTTGTCCAATTCCAACGTTTCCATTTCCTGTAATTTCCATTGCAATAGATCCAGAGAATAATTGATCTTCCACAACCGAAGAAGGATTACTAGTATAGAACAATATTTTTCCTTGATTTGGCTGGGAGTTACCGGGAAGTAATATTGCTCCTCCTGACATGCTAGGATGTGTTTTAGCAATTTTAAAATTATCATTATTAGAAAAATAAAGATTAGATGATACCAGAACACTTCCATGATTATTAGTACTAAAATTTACATAATTTTTGGTACTAGTTTCTTTATCTGATTGACCAAAAGCGGTATTATAACTATTAACTTGACCTAAAACATCCAATTTTGAGTTTGGACTTAGCGTTCCAATACCAACATTACCATTTGTATTTAAATGAAGCTGATTTAAATTTTCTGTGCCATTAATTTGAAATGTATGCATATCAATATTAGCATTCCATCCTTTACTGATTATTTTACAAAAATTATTTGCATCTAAATCAAAAACCAAATTCGAATTATCTTTTTTCAGATCTAATGTACCAGCTGGAACAGAGGTTCCAATACCGAAATTTCCCGAAGAAATGTATGAATTGCCATTGTCCTTAAAAAATACATTATTGCCAATTAAAGTACCACCGTTAAAATCTTCAGCATAGTTTAATCCTAAAACATTATTTGGAGCATGAACAAATGCCCTTCCTCCAGAACCTCGTTCTAAATATCTAAATGTTACATCAGCAGCACCATTATAATAGAAAATATTATCTCCATTTGGGGAGATAATTTGAGAAACTGCACTAATCGTGATTAATAGAAAACTTACAATGTAAAATTTATTCATAATAACTTATTTATCTTTCGATTTGATATTTTTAATTTCTTGTTTTAAATTTTCAATTGATTTATAATGCTCTATGACATATAAAGTCAATTCTTCAATCTTCTGCAAAAGCTTAGCATTCATATCATCTAGATTGATTCCAGTTCCAAGACTTCTTTTTAACTTGGAATGTTTTCTAAATAACCTTTTTCGGCTATATGCTTTTCAACCTGATCAAGGGTTGGCAGATTATAATCTTTTTTAAATACAAAATCAGACCAGCTATTCATATCTACTTTTGCTCTTTAGAGTGGATTGTGCCGTTTATATCTAGTTCATTTTTAGGGTTATTTGTTCCAATACCAACATTTCCAGCATTATTAATTCTAAATCTTCAAATTATTTGTATAAGCAACAAAATAATTTCCATCAACTCCAACCCTAACATTATATTCATTTAAAGAAGTATCCTTCTTAAAAACAATCACATAAACCACTGTACCTAAGCTAATCACAGCTACAGAAACTGAATTACTCTCAGATCTAACGAATCCAGCAACATCCCCTGCATTGACATCTACTGCAACTGCTGGAGAACTAGTTCCAATACCAATTTTACCATTTACAATCTGCACTTACATTATTACTCGTTCTATTTCCAAAAAGAATACCTCAGTACCAATGTATATTCAAACCAGAAGAATCTATACCCGGATAAGTATCAATTCTGTAAGTAAGTCAGTCCATCACCATTGGCAAGCCTTGGCTATAAGCCAAAGATGATTTTATTACAATAAATAATATAATAAAAATTTGAAACTTTCATATGACTTTAATTAAGTTGATTTTTTCTCTATGGAAATTAAATACCCATACTTATACTGTTCATATACTTCCAATAAGACGCCAAATTGGGAAGGGGCATTCGCTCCTGCGTAATTGTCTCATAGCTTTAATGACATATCGGCAACCCACACTCTAAGCGGGCTCGTAAAATCTTTTTGTTCTCTAGTCCATTTTAAACTATTCGTGCCCAATTCAAATGTCTGGCTATGTATGAAAAGGTGAATAGATAGGAATATTTTTTTTCTATTTTTAAAACATGAATATTACAGTAAACTGACAACTGTTAATGCTTCATTAAATCGCGTAAATTAACAAAAAAATTTTGTGGTTTTTTTGGGATTCGACATTTTTTTTACATACGAAAAACATTCCTTTTATAAATATTTTAACTAAGTGGATATACAAGCATATAATAGAGAATCAGAAAGAATATTATAAATTGAAATCTAGTTTTCATTTGCTACCAAAACATTTTGTAATATTTGCATATTTAAACTGTTTTTAACCTATTCTTGTCAAGAACTTAGTTGAAATTCGAGGTACACTTTTTTCTATTCCGGCTCATAAATAGCATCTGAAGCCTAGTATTTACTAGGGTTTTAATACATTAGCGAGAAACCACTTTCTCCGCAGAAAACGACCCCCCTAGCAGACGCTGGGGATTTCGACGTTTTTAGACCATTCCTTATGTTTTTGGACCCGGCATCAAAAACAATTAAAGAGAATAAAAAATTGCAACTGAGCCAGAGCAAATTTAGTTCAAACCATGTCTCTTTGCTTCACGTCCTGGAAATCCCACAACGAAACTCAATGTAAGCATTTGAAGTAATTTACAGGTTATTACATATAATCTTTAATTTTCACAAATTAAAGATTAAATTAGCATCATATTCTACTCGCAATTAAATATTTGTAAATTTATAGCACGATAGATAAACTAAACCGTAATTTATTGACTTTAATGCTAATTGATGAACAAAATATTACCAGTTTAATTACATTTATTGACACCGAAATAGAGCCAAACAAAGGTAAAATCCTTGATATAGGGGCAATTAAACAAAATGGTGGTCAATTTCATAAAGCATCCTTAGAGGATTTTGTTCACTTCCTAAAAGGCGATGATTATCTGTGCGGACACAATATATTAAATCACGATATAAAATATTTAGGTAAAGCGATTTACGATGTTGGCATAAGCCCTTCAAACATAATTGATACGCTTTATCTATCCCCTTTATTATTTCCGACAAAACCCTACCATGCGTTATTGAAGGATGACAAACTTCAGATAGAAGATACAAACAACCCACTAAACGATTCCATTAAGGCACGGGATTTATTCAATAGTGAAGTTGCTGCTTTTTGGCAAATTGATGAAACGCTTAAAGAAATCTTTTACCTTCTTTTAAATTCTACAAAGGAATTTGGAGCATTTTTTAAATTTATGAATTATAGTAGCACCAATACTGATACAGAAGCTCTGGTTAGATTAAAGTTCCGTAACGAAATTTGTGAAGATACAAATCTAACTGAAATAATAGCTGAACATCCTATTGAATTGGCCTATTGCCTGGCATTGATCAATTCATTTATAACCCATAAAACCGTTCACTCCATAACACCTCCATGGGTTCTTAAAAACTATCCCGAGGTGGAACGAATAATGCGATCGTTACGGAGTAAACCTTGTATAACAGGCTGTGTTTATTGTAATAACGTCCTTGACATTTACAAAGGATTAAAAAGATTCTTTGGTTTCGATTCGTACCGGACATATGGTGGTGAACCGCTCCAGGAAAAAGCCGTTAAGGCAGCAGTGAATAACCAGTCGGTACTGGCTGTTTTCCCAACTGGGGGTGGAAAGTCAATTACCTTCCAGGTTCCGGCACTTATGAGCGCTGAAAATTCAAAAGGATTGACTATTGTAATTTCTCCGCTTCAGTCGTTAATGAAAGACCAAGTTGACAACCTGGAAAAGAATGGCATTACTGAAGCTGTTACCATTAATGGATTATTAGACCCTATTGAAAGAGCCAAATCGTTTGAACGGATTGAAGATGGTTCTGCTTCTATTTTATATATTTCTCCTGAATCACTGCGATCAAGAACTATTGAAAGGCTAATTTTAGGGAGGAAAGTTGCCCGTTTTGTAATTGATGAAGCGCACTGTTTTTCCTCATGGGGACAAGATTTCAGGGTAGACTATCTATACATTGGCGATTTTATAAAATTAATTCAGGAAAAGAAAAACCTTGAGGACGGTATACCGGTGTCTTGCTTTACAGCAACAGCCAAACAAAAGGTAATTGAGGACATACGAGATTATTTTAGAGAAAAATTATCACTTGATCTTCAACTTTTTACTTCAAAAGCGTCAAGAACTAACCTTCAGTACAAAGTCTTTGAAAGGCAAAATGAAGAAGAAAAATATTTGACCGCAAGGGATTTAATTGAAGAGAAAAACTGCCCCTCTATTATTTATGTATCCCGAACCCGAAAAGCTTATTTGCTAGCTGAAAGGTTAACAAATGACGGTTTTAGCGCAAAACCATACCATGGCAAAATGGATAAACAGGAAAAGACCGAAAATCAGGATGCCTTTTTAAATGGTGAAACGCAAATTATGGTAGCAACCTCTGCCTTTGGTATGGGAGTTGACAAGAAAGATGTAGGCTTGGTTATTCATTACGAAATCTCAGATTCACTTGAAAACTATGTTCAGGAAGCAGGGCGCGCAGGCAGGGATGAAAATATTTCAGCTGACTGTTTTGTACTGTTTAATGAAGAAGATCTCAGCAAGCACTTTATCCTGCTGAACCAGACCAAGCTTTCCATAAAAGAAATCCAGCAGGTATGGAAAACGGTGAAGGATATAACAAGATTCCGGTCGAAAGTATCCAATTCAGCATTGGAAATTGCCCGCAAAGCAGGTTGGGATGATAATGTGGTAGAAATAGAAACACGAGTAACTACTGCTATTGCCGCTCTTGAAGATGCCGGATATCTTAAGCGGGGACAGAATATGCCAAGGGTGTTTGCAAACAGTATTTTATCTAAAAATACTCAGGAAGCTATTGATAAGATACACACTTCGAAAAAATTTGAAGAAAAGCAAAAAGAACAAGGTGCACGTATTATAAAGAAATTGTTTTCCTGTAAAAGCAGAAAAGAAAACAGCAATGAAACTGCTGAATCAAGGGTAGATTATATCAGCGATCATTTGGGTATTGTGAAAGAAGAGGTTATTAATGTGATAAATTTGCTACGTCAAGAGAATATTCTGGCAGATGCAAAGGACTTGACAGCATTTATAAAAAAAACAGACAATAAAAACCGCTCACTTGCTATAGTAGAAGCATACAGTAAAATTGAAAACTTTTTGCTGCCGGTTTTTAAAGAAGAAGAAAGTGTCTTTAATCTGAAAGAATTAAATGAGGAAGCTGAAAAAAACGGCTGTGAAAACATAAACACCAGTAGGCTAAAAACGATACTTAACTTTTGGTCTATTAAAAACTGGATTAAAAGAAAAAATGTAGATTATTCCAAAAACTACATTGCCGTGCTATGCCTTCAAAACAAAGAACAATTGAACGATAAGCTTGAAAAACGCCATGAGCTTGCAAAATTTATCGTTGAATTCTTTTATGACAAGACCATCATTGAAAACATAAAAGATCAGGAGGATAAAGACGAGATTTTGGTACAGTTTTCAATACATGAATTAAAGGCAGCTTATGAGAATAGTTTCAGCCTTTTCAAAAAAGAAATAAACATTGATGATATTGAAGATACATTGTTCTATCTTTCACGAATTGAGGCAATAAAGATAGAAGGCGGTTTTCTTGTCGTGTATAATCGCTTAACCATTGAACGAACCGAACAAAATAATAAAAAGCAATACACTAAAGACGATTATCAAAAGCTCAGCCAGTTTTACGAAAGTAAAGTCCAGCAAATTCACATTGTGGGCGAATATGCCCAAAGAATGATTGCCGATTACAGAAATGCACTTCAGTTTGTCGAAGATTATTTCCAGCTTAATTATAGTTCTTTCTTAAACAAGTATTTTAAAGGAAGCAGGCAAAATGAGATTAAGCGGAATATTACCCCTGCAAAATTCAGGCAGCTATTCGGTGAACTATCCCCTACACAATTGAAGATCATTAATGATAACGAAACACAGCATATAGTTGTGGCTGCAGGTCCGGGCAGTGGAAAAACAAAGGTGCTGATCCATAAACTGGCTTCGCTCCTGTTAATGGAAGATGTCAAACATGAACAGTTATTAATGCTGACATTTTCCAGAGCTGCTGCTACCGAATTCAAAAGGCGCTTATTAAAGCTGATAGGAAATGCCGCAAACTTTATAGAGATCAAGACTTTTCATTCCTATTGTTTTGATCTTTTGGGTAAAGTCGGCAGTTTAGAAAAATCGTCAGATATTTTGAACACTACTGTTGAAAAAGTTAAAAGTGGGGATGTCGAAGTTAATAAAATTACCAAGACTGTTTTAGTAATTGACGAAGCCCAGGATATGAATGCAGA
The DNA here is from genome assembly GCF_039539785.1 of Flavobacterium ginsengiterrae. Taxonomy (NCBI): domain Bacteria; kingdom Pseudomonadati; phylum Bacteroidota; class Flavobacteriia; order Flavobacteriales; family Flavobacteriaceae; genus Flavobacterium; species Flavobacterium ginsengiterrae. The sequence goes on from NZ_BAABDU010000004.1 coordinate 1,045,103, forward strand.
TGAGTTCGCCCTTATAAATGCTTTGATGGAACAGAATGAAGAAATGAGGGTTATTGCTGTAGGAGACGATGACCAAAATATCTATGAGTTTAGAGGAGCGAGTTCTAAATACCTTGAACAGTTCATTTTCGATAACAAGGCCGTAAAACATGAATTGGTAGAAAATTACCGTAGTAAAAGTAATCTGGTTTCATTTTCGAATCAATTTGTACAGCAAATTCAACATCGCCTAAAAGAAACGCCAATCATTGCCAATCAAATCGATAATGGAAAAATCAAGATTACTAGATATCAAAGCAATAATCTGATTACACCTCTTGTAACTGATGCAGCTAACATAGATCTTTCTGGAACTACGTGTGTACTCACAAAAACAAATGAGGAAGCTGTCAAAGTTGCCGGACTTCTTTTAAAGAATGGTATTAAGGCAAAACTGATACAATCTAATGACGGTTTTAGTTTATATAATCTTACTGAAGTCCGATTTCTACTGGATAAAGTAAATTTAGGGGCTGATATTTATACAATCAATGATGAAGTTTGGGACAATGCTAAACGAGAATTAATGGATAACTTCCGTAACAGCAATAAATTAGAAATTTGCCTGAATATCATCAAGGATTTTGAAACTACTAATCCTTACAGGAAGTACAAATCTGATTTGGAAGTTTTGATCAGGGAATCTAAACTGGAAGATTTCTATAATGAAAATGGCGAAACAATTTTTGTATCCACCATTCATAAAGCCAAGGGAAAAGAGTTTGATAATGTCTTCCTCCTGCTGGAGAACTTTGATCCCGTTACCGAAGAAGCCAAGCGGCAATTATATGTAGCAATAACCAGGGCGAAGCGTAATCTGAATATTCACCTAAACGCAAACTATCTTAATCATATTACTACGAAAAATCTTGAACAAATCGACGATTTTGAAATTTACACTACACCTGATAAAATTGCGGTACATGCAACTTTAAAAGATATCTGGTTAGACTATTCTATTAATAAACAGTATCTAATTTCACAGTTGGTGAGTGGCGATAAACTATTTGCAAAAGGAGATGAATGTTTAAATTCAAATGGACAATCCGTATTGAAATTCTCAAAGAGATTCATTGAGAAAATTGAAGAAATGAAGTCAAAGCACTATGAACTAAAAAGTGCAAATGTGAATTTCATATTATACTGGCTTAAAGAAGGAGCATCGGAGGAAATCAAAATAATTTTACCTGAGCTTTACTTTGAAATTATTGTATAAGTAAACTATAGCGTCAAGGATAAATAGTACACATTATTCCAATACCAAATCTAATTTTAAGTATCAAATTAGAAACGATGACCCCTCAGAAATATTGAATATTCTTTTCAAATCTTCCCATAAAGAATTTTGATATTTGTTACGCCGAGGCCACTAAGAAAAAGTTTCTAATTTCTCTGAAAAAGCAAATTGCAGTTGTTGTTTACATGAAGTCAAAAATTCTTCTAGTTCAAACAATTTCTTTTTGATCTGTGAGTATATAAAAACATTGTTAATTTTATACTCCTTCAAATTTTATTTTGATTTTAAAAGAATAGACAAATCAGTCTCAATTAATTAATTATTTATATTACATAATTATTTATAAGCTTTTAGTAATTTTTGCCTTTTGTAACTCTTTATGAGAGTTAAATTTGTACTGTACCTATAGGTAAACTTAAAAAAAAATGATGAAAAAGCCAATAATTTCTGGTATCTAAATATTGGCAGCGGTGCCTTTCTGAAAAACTTAAAAACCTCTAACATTGTTAGAGTTTTTTTATTTTATGTTTCAAAAATCAGTACTATTATTGCTCAACTTCAAAAACAGCTTGTATTTCTACCGAAGAATTTACAGGAATAGAAGATGCTCCAAAAGTAGCTCTGGCATGTTTTCCTTTTTCACCAAAGATTTCCACTGTCAGGTTTGAAGCGATGTTCATTAAATCGGCATGTTTGGTGTAATCGTCTTTTGTATTGAAAATTCCTGTAAGCTGTACACAACGTTTTACACGATTTAAATCGCCGTCAACGGCTTCATTTAAAACAGAAATTACGTTTAGCATGGTTAATTCCGTTGCTTCTTTTACTTGATTTTCATCTACATTTACTCCTAGTTTTCCCGGGTTCAGGATTTTTCCATCCTTTAAAGCGACCTGATTAATGAAAACCAAATTTCCTGTTCGTACATAAGGCTGATAATTTCCTGCTGGCTTTGGCACTTGAGGCAACACAATATTCTTAGATTTTAAAATCGTATTAATTGAAGGTTCTTCTTTTACCGAGATTTCTTTTTTAGAAAAAGTTCCTTTTAAAGCCGACGCCACTTTTGCGAAGTTTTTCCCTTGTAATGCTGCCAGATAACGTTCGCTTTCTGTTGGTCTTTTGACATCTTTTAAAGAAGCCAGACTTGTAGTTCCTAAAACCGAATTTCCCTGCGGTACTTTCTTGTCTATTTTTTCATCGCCTCTAATTCCGTTTGGTACTAAAACCATTCCGTGAACGGCCAGACTATTCCAAAAAGACTGTAATGCCAATTCTTTTCCCGCACCGCTTCCAGCCGACATAAAGACCGTTGCGGGCATTCCTTCCAAAGCGTGATTCGACCATAAATTCACCGTTTTAGAAAGAAACTCACTCATCGCTGTACTGATGTTTCCGAAATAAACAGGCGAACCAAATGCGATTCCGTCATACGATGTTAATTCGTCAACGGTTGCAACGGGCAAATCTTTTAATTTTGAATTTGTCGATTCCTTTACCAGTTTTATAACGGCTTTTGAATTGGGGTCGCTTTCGATTCCTTTCGCAATTTCTTGGGCTAATTCATAAGTTCCTCCATTATCCGAATGAATCAGAACTAATATATTGGTTTTCTTATTTTGTGCTTCCATCGTATTCATCGTTAATGCCGTTAAAATAACAATCAAAAAGAGCTGTAGATTTTTCATGTTCTTGTAAATTATATTCATTCACAAAATTAACGATGACGTTTTTATTAACTTTGCCAAAAAGTACATGCAGAACGCCAATACAAAATGTGGCTTATCCGAAAAAAAGGAAGGTCAGTTTGAAGACAACTTACAAACAAATGCTTATGTCTGGTACGATAAAAACTGGCAGCATGACAATTACGTTCACACCCACAAACGGTATCAGCTGACTTATGTAGAAGAAGGTTATCAATATTTTCATATTGAAGAAAGAACTTATCTTGTTCCGCAAAATCATGTGATCTGGATTCCAACCCAAAAAGAGCACCGCATTTCTTCTGAATCTAAAACCGTAAACCTCATCATTGCTTTGTTTAAAACGGTTCCTGAACACGATTTTTATCAAAAGGTTCATGTGTTTTCGGCGCCGAATGTTTTAAAAGAAATGATTTTGTATGCCCAAAAATGGGATAAACTGCTAACCGAAAACGAAGAACAAGCTGCTTTTTTAAATGCCCTTTTAATGAGTCTGTCTCACTTTTGTCAGGAAAACAATTCTTTGCAAATTCCCGTTCCTGCCGACAGCCGTTTAATTCCGGTTTGCGATTACATCAATAAAAATTATCAATATGCTTTTGAAATTGACGAATTGGCCAATCTGGCTCAAATGTCCGTTCGAAGTTTACAACGTATTTTTAAACAGAAAACCAATATCACCCTTCAAAAATACCTGCAGTTAATTCGTATCCTGAAAAGCATCGAACTTCTAGACAGCAAAGAATATACGTTGAGCCAGATTGCGCATTTGGTTGGATACAAAAGTCTTTCGGCTTTTAGTACTTCTTATTTTGGGGTTTTGATGGAGAAGCCGAGGGTTAGGAAATGAGGTTTAAGGGAAGTCTTGGTTGTATTCTTGTTTCTTGTTTCTTGTTTCTTGTTTCTTTTTACTATTAATAATTTTTGATTGTATAAAAAGATTTTTTTAATAAAGTACATTTTAATTTAGAAGGCAGATGTATTGTTAGAAAGCCGGTACCAAATCTGGCCATTGCGAGCACTAATTTCTCGTCATCAACTTTCTTAAACTAAATTTGCTATATTAACCTCCTGATATCTTTTTCCGTAAAGTGGATTTCATTGTGCAAAAATTCAATTTCACCATGGCTGTAATTAATCCTGACCGAAACTTTTCTATTGGTTTCGGCCACGACTATCTTTAACATTTTGCAACAACTTCTATGCCCAGCGTCCATATGATTGTTTCGTACAATTTTCTCTAAATTAAGCAGTCTCCTTAATTATCTTGTCTGCAATTGAGCTGTTGCCATCTTCTTTGTGACCTTCTCCCATTGATTTAATAATAAAAACTAATTACTTTTCTTCTTCATAATAAATTTTATAGAATTTTCTTCCGTCCTTTTCTATACCTTTTTCTATCAAATCTTTATTTCCGTGAATATAAATATCAAAATTCCTGTCCAATTTTAGAACGCTTTTGAATATACGTGATTGTTTTTTAACAGCCTGTGATGAAATTTGAAAATTATCAGAGATATCTACATTTTTATTTCCTCTATACTCTTTGTCATAACTTCTGAACGATTGAATCATTTCAGGATCATCAAACACAGCTTCTTCAAAACTTTTCTTCTCAAATCTATCGTGTGTTTTAAAATATTCAACTGAACGATTTAATAGATCTATCTTATCTGCTTTACTTACCTCAAATTCCTCTGAAAGCTGCTTAGTGACAAAATCTTTTGTTATTGAAAGAAAATTTTTAGTAAAATGATATTCATCTGAAAGTGGTTTAACACTTAAAAAGTCATCTTTCCAATATTGTGTATCATTAGATTTATTTGAATCGACAATGCACACTTTAAATCCATTTTGAACCTGCTGTTCAAATACTAAGCATCCTTTATCAAGTCTGCCTACATTAACTCCGTTATCATATCTTATAACATAATTATCTTTGGTTGAATCAAATTTTAAAAATATATCTTTAACCTCAGTTTTAAACACACCTATCGCATTTGTTTCAATTCCATCTAAAATAATATTTTCAAACAGGCATACCGTAAACTCTCCTCCATTTACTTTCGGATGAGTCGAATTTGAGTATAAATGTTTAGAAAGTTCAACAGAATTTTCATAAAATGAATCAGTATCCGAAAATATTCTGCTGATTAAAGTGTACACAGCATTTAATGAAAGTTCTGTAGGATTGGTAAAATTGAACTTTTCATTATCAACAAAAGATGACAGAAAATACTTTAATAAATATTTTTTAGTATCTCCATCAGGCAAACTTACCTCTCCATCTGAAATTTTTATTCCTTCGTCTCTCAATTTGTTTCCAACAAAATGAGTAGCCATATTCTTTAGTTTAACTCCTGTAAAATCTATCATTTTATTATATTAAATAATTTTAGTTTTTCAAGTTTAAGATTTTCAATTTCCTTTCCTAATTCCTTTTCGAGATTTGCAATACTTGATAAGGCTTTTACTGAATCTGTTTTAATCAAATATGGAGCAGATTTAAATACTCCGTCAAATTCTGGTTTATTTTTCAGAGCATTTGAAAAATTAAAAGTCACTTTATAAAGACCATTTTTTATGTTTAAAAAACTGAACTTATAAAGAACTCGCATTTCCTCTAAAAATATAGACCCTTTTGCATTCTGCTCGCTTAGCTCCGTTAGAGTTTGAAGTCCTTTCCCTTCAAAATTTATAACCAGATCCTTATCTACCTTATCACGATAAAGTTCTGGTATTTGAGTGTGCTCATCAAACTTAAATTTTATTGACTGAATATCAGCTTCATGAAACATCGTTGATGAAGCAATATTACTGAAACTTAGCAAGAAATTTACTCGTTCTGTGTTGGAACTGAAATTTTTGAACATAACTTTAATTTTTTCCTCTTCAATAAAATCTATTCTTTTAAATTCTTCTTCAACAAGTTTGACAAGACGGTTTACAATATATTTGTCTGCTTTACTGATCGTATTTTCAGTTACCACAACTAATTGGTTGTCTTTTTTCTTAATTACTACTTCTGCTTTTCCTGGTTTGGTATTTACTAATAAACTACTTGTAGGATCTTTCGTTTCGGTAACCAATGTTAATTTGTATTCATCTTTCGCTGGATTGGCTTCAAATTTTAAGTTGTCCGGATTTATTATTTTTACATTTAATCCATCTGTCAAATTATCGGTATTTATTTTCACTTTCTTAAAAACAGAGTCTAATGTTTCATCTTGCTTAATATTAAAAAAAGCATCCGAGCTGTTTATAGTTTTTCCTTTTATGTCAATATAGGATTTAAAATCTTCAAGCTCTCTTGGACTGAAAAGCAAAGAGCTCATCAATTCTATCAACTTTTTGATATCTGCATTTTTTGTATAAATCCCTTTTTTTGCAAGGAAAAATTTAATATCGTTTGCTGTAATTGCATCAGTTTTAAGAAAAGGCTTTATAATATCTCCATAAGGAAGTATATTGATAAAAGCTTCATTTAAATGCTTAGAATTAACTAAAGATGTTTGACTATCTTCATCGTAAACTTCATTTTTATTGGTAATTGTTTTGATATTTGATAATGAATCTAATGCTTCAGAATCAATATTGTGGTATTTTAGGATAGTAACTTTCTCATCCAATAATTCTTCATTAAAGGAACGAATAATTTCAAGAGCATCATTTTTATCTTCTACCTCATTATAATCTGGAAAATAAAGCAGATATTCATTACCATAACCGCTAGTAAGACTTATAGTTAACCATATAAGTTTCTTTAATGCTTCAGCTGAATACGGATCAGAGCAGAACAGAAGAAAGCTAATTTTCGATTTACTTTCCTTAGTAATTGGAATTACAGAAGAATTAATAAATTGAGGCGGAAGTTTTAATCCTCTTTCTCCAATATGCTGTGGACTCTGATTAGCTTCAGTAATTGGGTATGCAAATTTAACAGGAACATCTGGCCTGTAATTTTTTGCAGTCGTTATACTGCTAATCAAAAAATTTGCTTTATTATTATCAATTAAAAAGTAAGTCATTTTTTCATTGAGCAGGTTTCTTTTGTAGTTTTCTTTACTAAAATGAATAAAATCCCTCGAAACTTCATCGTTATCAGTTGAAAGCCAAAATAAGAAACTGTAAACGTCGGTTGATTCATATCGCTTAAGTGGAATTTTATTTTTTTCCTCTAAATCATTATAAACCACATCTGCATCATAAAGATATTTTTCGATTTCTGTTTTTGAAGAATCGGGATATTTGACTGAGTGAAGAGATGAAATCATTATAAAATCTCCAGATTTTTCTTTTAATTTACTTTCAAAATCTCCAACAAAATTCACACAATGTAAATCATTTTCCTCTGTTTTTTCATTGAATAGTTCAACCGAATAATTTTCTCCAAACTGATGCCATCCGATGAGTTCTAAAATTTTTTTTACTATTCTGTGATTAATAGGGATATTTTGATTCTCAACGGGTGGCGCCAATGAAGCAAAAGGGTTAGAATCTAACTGGTTTTCAACTGCGACAATCCATTCTAAAAGCTTTTTATCAAAATCAGCTCTCGATATTTCTTCACCAATAATAGAACTTGTTCCAAATTCTAAAGTTAAGGCTTTTACAATAAGTTCTCTAACCTGAGACGAAATCTTAGGTTTGTTTTTTCCTTCATAGTATCTATCTATTTTTGTCGATGCCTGATCAATAAGTACCTGAGTGTTTAAAGGCTTAATTTCTCCAATTTTGACTTTGCCAATATCAGTTGCTTTGAATAGTTTCTGATCTACACTTCCAATGACTATCAATTCATAATTAGAAGCAATTGGCGATTCGGCTTCAAGCTCTTCACACCATTTTTTTGCAGCAGAGTGACGGATTATATTCTCAGAAGATTTTACCTGACATAATTTTACACTACCATCTGAATATTTCCATCTAATATCTACTTTTTCTGACTCATCTAATGGCTCAAGCGTAACTGATGTCCAATGATTATCACTTTCAAGTGTATCTAACACACAAATAATTGTTTGTATTAGATAACCCCGTATTCCTGCATTCCCTCCCATAAATACTTATATGTTTTGTATTAATAATTATCAAGTCAGATCAACTTCTGAAAATTCTACTTGGTTAGATTGCTAAAATAAAAATTTTCTTATTATAACTGACTACAATTTATGTTTACTTTCACTTAAAATGAGTAAAAGCTTTATAGTTTTTGAGCTTAAAAATTCAAACAATAATGACTATCTGCAAACAATTATGGCACCTAAAAAAAAAATAAAATATATGCAAGAAAAAATCATAAGAAAACAATCAACTTTACTTGACAAGAAATATAATTCTAAACACACACAATACGTATTTATACTGTTTTTTAATTATTTTTAAAATCGAGGCGGTTAGAAACTCAACTTTTAATTTTTCACATGATAACACTCATAAATCAGTATGGATGCTACATTATTTTCTTATAAAAATAATATTAGACAATAAATAATATCTTTTATCTTAGCCGTTTTAAAACTAAATTGGTTGAACTGCCTACCCTATTAAATTATGATAATTAAAACTGGAATAAATGTTAAATGCAAAAAATGCAATAAAATTCACGAAATAAATCCTGAAGATTTTGATGAAGCTGAAACTAACTATGACGAAAGGAATATGGGGTATGAGATTCAGTCAATATGGGAGTACGAATTCAATTGCGATGAATGCGGCAATGAACTAAAGATTCTTATTGAAGGATATGAATACCCTGCAGGTGTCTTAAATTATCAAGAATTTAATGTGGAAGGCTGTATTATTGTCGTTGAGCCTACGTTAGAAGTAAATTATAACGATGAGGAAGATTTGTAAAAGATATTGGCCCTTAATATTAGTAATTGCGGTTTACTTAATCTGCCTTACTATTTACTTCTGTAATTTTCATTCAGGATTCTCAAAAGAGAAAGGTGAATGGGGAACTTTTGGAGACTTCTTTGGAGGTACTTTAAGCCCTCTAATCGGAATAATCTCTATAATTCTTACTTATGATGTAATAAAAAACCAGTCACAGGAGACAAAACAGTCAGAATTTAAAAATATATTTCAAATTCTTTTTGATGGTATTCCTGAAAAAGAGAATATAATTGAAACTAAAAAAAGAATAGCAAAGAAAGGAGTAGTAACACTTGTAGGACAAAAAGCCTTGTTTCGAATAAACAAGGATATTGAAGCAGTGTATCAAGCAGAAAAAAGAAAAAAAAGTAATACTAATATTCCTAATATTGATATATTTAAAAAGTCATTCTGGACAGTTTACGATAATATAAATGGTTCCTCATCACCATTTATGAAAATCCTACATAATTGCCTAAAAGCAATTGACAACCATTGTCTTGAAGAGCGACAAGAAGCTTATTCATCATTACTAAGAGCGCAACTTCATAAAGATGAGCTTATCTTTATATTTTATAACGCAATCTCAAGCGAAGATTTTTCAGATTTTAAGAAAAGAGTAGAAAAATATTCCATCTTAAAAGATCTTGTCGATTACAAATTTCCTGACGGTATTCAAGATTTGAGAGAGCTTTATAATGCAAGTGCATTTATAGAAGATAAAAAGGTGAGAACAAAAATAGAACACCATAATACTGTGTTCAGCTTTGAACTAAATTTTACTTTCAATAAAAAGTAGGAATAAATATTAAGATATAAGGAATCTTGTTCTATTTTTTATTTTATTTTTTTAATCTTTTCATAAATCATGCTAATGAGAAATAAGGTTGTAGAGATTTCTTAAGATAATTTTTTTGCATAAAAAAAAGGGAGTAAAACTCCCTTTTTTTAACATTTTTTTTCCAATGTTAATGTCTCTGACGAAAAAGTTTTAATTTCTAGTTTATTCATTCGAGAAAAATACTTTACAGCAATAGTATTTCCTTGAATATTAAAAATAGTCATTTTTACTTCTGGATTAGAATTTAGATGTACAACATCTCCAAGCATGAATTTTTTCATGATAAAAAGTTTTTAAGTTAAAGAAGGAGATTATCTAAGACTTTAAAGTCTAATTATTTGAAGTTATCACTGATAACTAATTATTGTGAAGTATGAACTCTTAAAAACTATTGAGTAAAACAAAAATATCAATATTTATATCTAACTTGAAAAAAAAAATGTTAATTTTTCTAATATTTCAATGATAAGCTACAAATGTTAGAAAGCGTGTAAAAATAGTTTTCAAAAAACTTTTTCTTATTAGAATTAACAAAAAAGATAAAACAACAATTGATAAAATTTCGCAAAAATGTAATCTAGTTTTTGCATATCAAACTCTTAGTACCATAAGAGGACAACATAAACCTTATATCAAAAGCTTTAAACTGAATGACATCAAAAACAACATTACTCTAAAGTATTCATTACAATTCTTTGGAAGATATTTTCAAAATGTATAAAATAACATAAAAACATCAATATCATATCTCCTAAGTTATAAATATTCATATTTAAAATTTCTCGTACTTTTAACCTATATTGTGGTCAAAATTTTGAAGTAAACTTTTTTTTCCGTGTCAGCTCTTAAATAAAAATATAAAGCCTAGTATCTATTAGGATCTTAATAATACCAAACAAAACCTCTTTATAGGCCAAAAGAGCTTCAACAGATATGACTTTTTTATTATTAAGTATAGTATCATTAAATCCTATAATAAAAAACAATAATGCTGAAGCCTTACTTTTCAATATCTACCCCAACCCTATGCAACTCATCCAACAACTCCATTTCATCATTAGGCAAAAGTTGCAAAGCCATTTCAACTAAAATCATGGCATCAGAAAAAGGTTTGGTAGAACTTTCGCTTTGGAGCATTGTAATACTTGCTTTTAACAAAGCAGTAACGATAATATTTAATTCACTATAACAAGACACATTCAGCATTGCGGAAAAAGAATCGTTATTAGGTTTGAGTTTATTAAAATAGTTTCCTTTATTCACTATTTCTAATAATTCTGTTACTGCTTTTTGTTGTGTTTCCATGAGTTTAATTTTAGTCATTTTTACCAGTTATCATATATGATAACCTATAATTGCAAATATATAACAAATTTTGAATTATCATAAAAGATAATTCGAAATGAGCGAAACCATACAACAGAAAGTAGGAAAGAGAATTGTAGAAATCAGAACACAAAAATATATTTCCCAACAAGAATTAGCATCCAAATGCAATTTTGAAAAAAGTAATATGTCTAGATTGGAGAAAGGAAATGTAAATGCAACTCTTTCTACACTTGAAAAAGTTTGTGATGCTCTCCAAATAGAATATATTGAATTGTTTAAATTTTAGGAATGATTCAGCATTCAACAAAAAAACAAAAAACCTCCAAAATCAAAACTTGACTTTGAAGGTTTTTCACTTTATCTAAAACTCTTATTTATATTCTTCTTCTTTCTGCTTGTACCAATCTTTCATCACATAAAAAGCTTTCTTTTTAATTCCCTGATCGGAGATTAAACCTTTACGGTTAAAGAAATCCTGAATGTCCGGCAATTGTCTTCTTGGTGATCTGAAATCGACTAAAATCCAAGGAGAAACTCCGGCTAAACCTTCAATTCTATTAAACATCTGTGTGTTTTGAATGTATAATTCTTCCTGATATTCTTCGTTCCAGCGTTCTTTTTTATCGCCGTGACGACCTTGTAAAGCCTCGCCTCCAAATTCGCTGATGATAACGGGTTTGTTGTACGGAATCACCCATTGCATGTCTTTACACGTTTCGTTGGTTCCTCTGTACCAGCCCAAATATTGGTTGAAACTTACAATATCAACAAACTCATTCATATTGTCATGAAGTGTATTCACGTTGTTCGGACTTTTGGTTACTTCCATCGCCATACTAATCAAACGGGTATTGTCCTGCGTACGCGCATATTTTGCGAGTTTGCTCAGGAAAACATCTCTTTCGTCGCTATGAGGCGTTTCGTTGGCAATTGACCAGATTACGATTCCACAGCGGTTTTTATCTCGGTAAATCATATCGTGCAACTGACGCTCGGCATTGGCATACGTATCTGGATTTGTCCACGAAATGGTCCAATAAACAGGAACTTCAGACCAAATCATGATGCCCATTTTTTCGGCTTCTTTTACCATGTTTTCGTTGTGCGGATAATGCGCCAGACGAACATAATTACAGCCTAATTCTTTTGCCCAGTTTAATAAGGTTTTAGCATCGTCTTCAGACCACGCTCTTCCTGATCTAAAAGGAGCTTCTTCGTGAATACTGATGCCTCGTAAAAAGACTTTTTTTCCGTTCAACAGAATTTCTTTTCCTTTGGCTTCAATAGTTCTAAAACCAATTTGATCGGCAATATTTTCATCTTCTTTGCTAATCGTTACATCGTATAACTTTGGTTTTTCAGGCGTCCATAAAACCGGATTGGCTTTTATTTCAAAATACGCTATTCCTTTAGCATCCGTGGTAACGTTCTTTTTGATTTTCAATTCGGGAATAGAAACCGAAACGGATTGATTGGCGGTTTCACTATTTAGTTTTATAAATCCTGTAATCTTTCCTTTTTCTTTTTTATCCAATTGAACCAAATAATCTTCGATATATGTATTGGGTACCGAAGCCAGCGTTACGTCTCTTGTGATGCCGCCGTAATTCCACCAATCCATATTTACAGTTGGAACATTGTCTTTGTGGCGTTTGTTGTCAACTTTTACTACTACGAAATTATTTCCGTCAACCAATAAATCGGTTACATCAAAATTGAAAGGCGTATAACCGCCAACGTGTATTCCTGCCATTTTTCCGTTTACGTAGACTTTTGCATCGTAATTGACTGCTCCAAAATGCAGAATCCCTTTGGTTTTAGCATCTTTTTTATAATTAAAGTCTTTCTGAAACCAAACAGTTCCTTCATAAAAAAACAGTCTTTCGTCTTTCGAATTCCAGTCAGACGGAATGTCCATTGTGGCAGAAGTCGCGAAATTATATTCGGTTAAATCTGTGGTGTTCCATTTTTTATTCTCGAAAAATCCGTTGTTTTTAAAAGGCATTAAACGGTAATCGTAATAACCATTTTCAAGCGGATCTACGATATAACTCCATTTTCCGTTTAAGGTAATAGTGTTCCTCGACGAAATGTTGGAAACTAACGGAATTTCCTGCGCCATTGCTTTCCCCATCAGCAGAAAAGTACAGCACAGCATTACAATTTTTTTCATAGTTTTTATTTTTAATTATATGACTTCAATCAGCTGCTTAATTTTGACGCGGATTACACGGATTCGTTATCACGAAGACGCGTATAAAAACGGATTTTTTTAATAATATAAAATCCGTTTTTTTCTGCGCTTTTGCGAAAGCAAATCTGTTTTATCAGCGTTCTATTTTTATGCTGAATGTATTTTTAATTCTTTTTATCAAAATAACGCGTCAATTCGTAGGCGTTGTCATTGATGATTTTCATTTCTTTTAATAAAGGCTGATACGGTTCGAAATTGCTGTTTACGATTCCTTTATTAGAATCCCTGTTTGAATAATCAGTACTCAAATCTGCGGGATCGTTGTCCATGTATTTGAACCAATGCCAGCCGACCGAGTTCTTATTTTTCAATAATTCTAAAGTGAAATTCTGGTAAAAAAGTCCTCTTTCTTTCTGTGTTCGCACCAGCCATCCTGCGCCCGTATTATTCGGCAAACCTGAATCTTCTCCTTTGGTGTACCATTCGGTAATCAAAAACGGTTTTCCCGACCATTCTCCCCAATTGTTCATGAGTTCCTGACTTGGCTCCCATTTTCTGTAATGGTTAATCGAAATAATATCCATATACTTTCCGGCTACTTTAAAAATCTCCGGATTGGTTAATTCCTGCTCTTTATCCTGATTAAAACGGCATCCTAAATACATATGGTTTGGGTCTGCTTTTTTCAAAGCTTCCGTTACTTTTTTCATGTACGTTTCAAAGTAAAATGCCGTAAATGCCACTCTATCTTCCTGTGTAATGTCTGATGCCGATGCATTGAATCCTTTTCGCTGATCAAACCATTCTTTTGCAGCCAAATATCCTTGTTCGTCTTTGGCCAATAAAGTTAAATGTTTATCTAATGCGTCGTTGTACCACGGCAATTCATTATCTGTAAAATAACCCATCAAATACTTATCATTTTTGTATTGAGAGACTTCTGAAATCGCTTTTTCGATGTATTGGTCAAATTCTTTATCAAAAACCATCACCAAATCAAAACGGTAATTCTGCCAGCTGGCTTGTTTGTATTTGCCTCCAAATTTTTTAATATGATCAGAATGATACATTCCCATTGGCGAAATAATCACGGTATACACCAGCGGATTTTCGGCATTTCGAACCAACTCAACATTCGACCACGCTCCTACGCCATTGAATCCGTTATCACGAAGTAATTTTGATTCTTGTTTTACCCAGTTTTCTTTGCTCCCGTATTTGGCATCAAATGCTTTCTGCTGATTTTCAGAACGTCCAGCATTAAAAACAGCAACTCCTTTAAAAATATACGGATAACCTTCAGGATCAATAATCCACCATCTGTTGTCTACTTTTTGGGTTCTAAAAAATCCTGTCGCTTCTTTCTGCCACATTTTAGAACTGCCAAAAACTGAAGTTGGTTCTGGCTTTTTGGTTTTAAATCCAGGCAGTTTGTCAATTGTTTTGGCATCATACGCTACCCATTTTGGATCTAAGGCATTTTGTCTGGCTTCAACTTTTTGATACGCTATTTTCTTCTGTGCTTGTATGGAAGTCAGGCTTATAAAGCAGAGTAAGACATAAATAGAATGTTTCATTTAATTCATTTTTATTGTTTTTTTGAGAAATTTGGGGTGTTGGTTTGTAAAGCTTTGTCAAAGTTTAAAACTTTGACAAAGCTGCTTACGTTTTGCTATGCGGTAAAAAAAATTATTTAGACAAATAGATATGATCAATATCGAAAGTGTAATTATTTAAAGCTCTTACATCTTCTGGATCAACACTTCTTAATACTAAAATATCTTTGATTTTCGTAAGGTCTAATGCCGGATTTTGTTTCTTATAATCTGCAATTGGGATTTTAACCATATTCCAGCTTCCGTCTCTTTTTAATCCGTACAGGTTGCTTGTCGCGTCAAATTCTACATAACCTGTGTTTGAAGCGTCTTTCATTCTAAATCTGATTTTTCCGGTACTTGTCGTTCTTACCGCCATATTGATATACGTGTAAGACGAAATATCAGTGAAATTCACAAACTGTAAAATTGCCATTGCCCATTTGGCTTCTGTCGCTGGTGGCGTTGCAGGTAATGAGAAACTTCTAAATGCGCCTTCATATCCATCTTCAGCCACTTCTTTAATCACAAACTGATTGCTTGAAACCCAGTTTAAAACTGGAGCCGTTTTGGTAAAATCAGGATTTTCAGAATAGATTTTCAAGGCATCAGCAGGAACAACAATTGGCGGTGTCGGCGGTGCTTCAACCTCAACGGTAAAAGTTTTCTTTTGGATCGTATTATCTGTATGCGTTATTTCAAGCGTTGCGGTAAAAGTTCCTGCTTTGGTATACTTCACTTCAACTGTCGGCTCGATAGAAGCTCCTGGAGAACCGCCTTGAAAGGTCCATTTTATGGCTCTTACTTTGGTTGAAGAATCCGTATACGTTACCGTTTCTCCTCCTTTAATAGCTGTATTGGTTGAAGTCGCGTTGAGTTCTCCTTTTTTATAAAGATAAACTTCGCGAACATCATCTTCGCAGGAAAGCAAACCCACAAAAAGTACAAATACGAAATATTTTAACTGTGCTATATAATTTAGTTTTATAGTCATGATTTCATTTTTTTTGGTTAATAATTGGTTAGCTGTAAAGTTTTATTGCCGGGGCAAAAGACTTTGGTGACCTAAATTTATTTCAGTACAAACTGTTTGTTCTGATTCCCGATTTGAACTTTGAAAGTTCCTTTTTCAGAAATCCATTTTAGGTCGTTATTAACGAACTGTAAATCTTTTTGATTTAATGTAAATTGAACTGTTTTGGTTTCGTTTGGTGCCAAAACAATTTTTTCAAAACGTTTTAAGGCTTTTACTTCTGGCGTAATACTGGCGTATAAATCACTCAAATACAATAAAACCGATTCTTTTCCGGCCATTCTTCCTGTATTGGTTACGTCAACGCTTACCTTAATTTCGTCGTTTGAATTAACCTCAGTTTTATCTAATTTCAGATTCGAATATTCAAAAGTCGTGTACGATAATCCTGTTCCAAACTCAAACTGCGGATTGTAACTTCTTTGGTATTTCGCATCGTCGTTTTGTTCGCTGTCGGCTAAACTTTCGGTGTATTTACGATTGTATTTTTCTAATGAATTCGGGAATCTTGGGTAATTGTACGGAAGCCTTCCGCTCGGGTTTACTTCACCGTACAAAATAGCGGCCAATGCTCTTCCTCCTTCATTTCCGGGTAAATAACACTGAACAATGGCATCTATTTTGTCCTCAAAATCACTAATTAATCGAGGTCTTCCTTCATTCAAAACCAAAATAATCGGTTTGTTTAATTTCACTAAAGCCAATGCCAGCTTAATCTGCGGTGCCGTGATGTATAAACTGGTAATATCTCCGGGCGTTTCGGTGTAATTTTTTTCGCCTAAACAAAGAATGATTTTCGAAGCATCTTTTGCCAAAGCAACCGCTTTATTAATCTCGTCTTCGTTTTCTAATGCTAGATCAGCGCCTTTGGTATACAATACGTTTGATGTTCCCGCTTTTTGCTGAATAGCCTCTAGAATCGTTAATTTATCTGGAACTAATTCATCGGTTTTATCGCCCTGCCAAGTGTACGTCCATCCTCCGTTTAACGCCACCATACTATTTGCTGTTGGACCAGTAACTAGTATTTTTTCGTTTTTGTTTAATGGAAGAACCGCATTTTTATTCCTTAACAAAGTGATCGATTCTGCTGCCGCATTGTACGCTTCATTGATAAATTCTGCCGAACCGAATTTTGGATATTGTTTTGGATCTGCAACCGTTCCTTCAAATAAATTCAATTCGATTTTCATTTTCAGGATTCGGCTTACAGCGTCGTCAATGCGTGACATCGGAATTTCTCCTTTATTCACTAAGTCTAATAAATCGATACAAAATGAATAATCTTCTGGAACCATACTCATATCAACTCCTGCTAAAACAGCGATTTTTACGGCTTCTCTATTGGTTTCAGCCACTTTATGACGCGTGTGCAGGTAAATAATGTCTTTCCAATCGGTTACAACAACTCCTTTAAAACCTAGTTCTTTTTTCAAAACATCGGTAATCAGGTATTTACTGGCGTGAACCGGAGTTCCGTTGATTTCACCCGAACTGATCATAACACTTTTTGCTCCGGCTTTGATCGCTGCTTCGTAAATTGGAAGATCAAATTGTCGTAAAACACGTTCCGGAATAATACTCGGTGTTCTGTCTTTTCCTGTTGTCGTGCTTCCATAACCGATAAAATGTTTCATACAAGACGCCACATGGTATTTTGAACCGATGTTACCGCCTTCAAAACCATTTACCATCGCTTCTCCCATTCGAGATGTCAAATAGGTATCTTCACCAAAAGATTCCCAAATTCTTGACCAAGCTGGGTTTCTCGGTAAATCTAAGTCTGGAGAAAACACCCACGGAATCGAAGATGCTCTGGTTTCGTAAGCCGAAATTTCCGCTCCTTTTTTAACAATTTCTGTATTGAAAGTCGCAGCCATTCCAATCTGCTGCGGAAACAAAGTCGCTCCCATAGTATAACTCGCACCATGGATGGCATCGATTCCGTACAAAACAGGAATTGGCAGTCGGTTTTTACTGTTGGCATTATGAATCGTTGTCATAATCTGCCTCCATTCTTTTGTATCAGGCGAATAACGATTTGGCGTATTTAATACCGAACCAATGTAATATTTCTGAATGCCTTCGTTGAGTTTTGCCAGACTAAGTCCCGGTTTTCCTTTTTCTTCAAAAGTGCCTAAAGTAATCTGAGTCATCTGTCCGATTTTTTCCTCCAAAGTCATTTTCGAAAGCAGTTCGGCTATTTTTTTATCTGTCGCGTTATTTTGCGCTGAACCAATGGTACAGTAAAAAGTAAGCAACAGTAATGTAATTGTTCTTTTCATTTGAAATATTTTGTGAAGAATATAGAAGATAGAGTATAGAAAAAAGACTTTCTCTTTAATCTTAAATAATATTAACTCTCTATATTTTTCTATTTTCTATTTTCTATTCTCTTTTCTCTATTTTCTATTCTCTTTTCTCTATTTTCTATTTTCTATATTCTATTCTCTAAAAACTCCTATTTTAACCCGTCTAAAAATCCCTGATACGCTGGTTTTTTATTGTAATCAGCATCTAAAAGCAATGGATATTCTTTGTAATGCCAGAAGCTTGTCAGCCATGTATATTTATCGGTTACACCCCAGGTTGAGATTGCGAATTTCTGTGCCTGCGGTAATTCTTCGTACATCGTTGTGATGTATTTATACGTTTCGGCTTGTTTTTGAGCTTCGGTATCGTTAAACACATACGAATCTGATTTTCCAGTATTTACCTTGATATCTAATTCTGAAATGTGAATTAATAATCCCGTTGAAGCCATATCTGTAAATCCGGTTTTCATGGTTTGTCTGTTGGTGTCTGTTGCATAGTGAAACTGATCTCCCAAACCGTCAATTGGTACTCCGTTGGCTTTGAATCTCGTTACCATTTTTTTGATCGCTGCTCTTTTTCCGCCATCGATAACTACGCTGTAATCGTTGTAAAATAATTTCGCATCTGGATCTGCTGCTTTTGCGTAGCGGAAACATCTTCCGTAAAATCCAATTGGGTCTTTAAATAATGAATTAATTACAGTTTCGTTTCGCATAGCGCCTCCATCGGCAAAAACTTCATTCACAACATCCCAGCTTTTTACTCTGCCTTTGTAACGGCCTACAACATCGGTAATATAAACTTTGACTTTAGCTTCAAAAGCAATCGAATCATATTTAGCATTTTTAAACCATTCTGGAAATGAATCATACCAAACCAAAGTATGTCCGTGCACTTCCATGTTATTGTCTTTGGCAAAACTGACTAAGTAATCGGCAGCTGTATAATTGTAAGCTGTCGCTGATGTCCAAATACTCGCCATCTTCATTTCGAATTCTCCTGTAATCTGATTGTAATGTTTTAAAACGGCATTTTTGTAATTGGCTTCGTTTTGCAGATCTTTCATTTTTACTGCAGCGCCGATTTTAAATTTGGCTTTTTCTTTCAGCGTCTGCGTAATCGGATTTGGACCGCCTGTATCGCCTTCGTCTGCATATTTTAAAACTACTTTTTCGTCGTCACTGCAAGAAGCAAAAAGCAAAGCGGTTAATGCTCCTAGAATATATTGTTTACGTGTCATGATTTTTCTTTTTTGAATCCGGAAGCTTTGATTTACCTCAACTTCCGGATTGGTTATTACTAACTTTAACCTTAACTTTTATTTTTTTTTAAACACATAGAGACATAGATTTTGAAAGCTCGATAAAGGCGTTTCACTTGTTTAAATTCACATAGTAAAAGCCATGTATGTGTCTATGTGTTAGAAAAATTTAGTTATATCCAACATTAAATCCTGCTGGTTTTCCCATTAAATCAATCTGACTCTGCGGAATCGGCATATTGACCATTGCAGGCGTCATTTTTAACTGAACTTCTCCTGAAAGCGTTCCAGACGGACTTGAACGGAAATATAAATTTTGTCTTTCTACTAAAAGTCCTAATCGTTTCAACAAGAACCATCTGTTGTTTTCAAAAGCCAGTTCTCTTGCTGATTCGTCTAAATAGTTGTTTAAAGTCCAAGAAGTTAAATCAAAAGTCGTTACAGCGCTTTCTGGATTTCCTGTATAACCTCTTCTTCTTACTTTGTTTAAATAAGCTAATGCTTTGGTGTCGTTTCCTAAATTATGATAGGCTTCTGATGCCAGTAAATAGGTTTCTGCCAGTCTGTAATACATATAATCTTTGTAACTGTTAGAAGTCATTGGTAGTTTTTCGGTATCATGGTATTTTTTCAAACTCCAATGCCATGCTCTGTAATTTCCGTTTGGCGCAGCAATTGCCGGATTGGTAATCGGCTGTCCAAATTTTGGATTTCCAGGAACATTGATTTTATAATCCTGATAATTATCGGAATAATAATAGGTTTTGAATCGTAAATCGTTTGTCTGATCGTAAAGTGATTTCAAATAATTGTTTGGATAAAACCATCCTAAAGATTGTCCGCCATAAGCAACATCCTGAATCAGTTCGCTGGTATTTAATTCATAAGTTCTGTGTGTAAAAACACTTCCTAACCAAAAACCGCCGCCTCCAGCAAGATCATCACTTGGTCCTAATAAAAAGTCTCTTTGATACGTAAAAAGTGATTCTTTATGATTGGCATTTTGTCCCCAAACATCAATAAGTGCTACTAAACCATGTGTTCCATCGTTAATAATCGCATCAAACTGCGCCGCTGCTCCTGCCCAGTCTTGCTGCCATAAAGCACTTTTACCGCGAATGTGTCTTGCAACTCCCTGACCATAACGTCCTGGATCTACCTTAAAAGGAAGATTAGCAATCGCGTAATCCAAATCGCCGTCAATTAATTTGTAAACGTCAGCATCACTGGCTACTTTATATTCTACTGGATCATTGATATTTTGTGGTGTTGTCGGAATCGTGTCAATTAAAATCCCTCCGTACATTTGTTTTAAATCCAAATACAATTCACCTCTAATAACGCGTGCTTGTGCCACTAATCTTTTTTTAGCATTTTCATCCATAGAAATCGAACGTGCTGATGTAATAATTGCTGAACATCTGTCGATGATTTTATAACCCTGAATCCATTTTGAACCCGTAAAAGACTGCGGATTATGCCCCGTTCCGTAAGGAGTGTTCCAAGTTCTGTGCAGTCCTAAATCGGTTGCCACCATAAAGAATACATTGGCCCACAAATCGGGGTTATCTCCAGATGGCGAATTATAAAAACGCATTTGATTGTAAAGTGCATTTACTCCAACTTCTAAACCTGCTGGAGTAGTGTAGATATAATCTACTGATACTTGATCTTTTACGTTTTCTTCTAGAAAGTCTTCGCAGGAAGTAAGTCCAAGAGAAAGACCGAATACCAAAAGAAATAGAAAATTTATATTTTTCATGATCTTGTTATTTTTTTATTTTATTGAATGTCTTAAACGCTGTTATTAAAAACCTACTTGTAAGCCAATAACACAAGTTACAGGTTCAGGATAATCGCTGATTTCTTTTTCTGGACTGTATGACTGATAATCTGTAATCGTTACCAAATTGCTTCCTGTTACATACAATCTCATATTGCTTAATCCAAGAGATTTTAATGTGTTTTGTGGGAATTTAAATCCGACAGAAACGTTTTGTAAACGAATGTATGACGCGTCCTGTAATCCTAAACTGTTGATGTAAGGCGGATCGTTTCCGTCTCTTGGTCTCGGCCAATTTCCTCCTGGGTTTTCTGGTGTCCAATAATCTTGTTTGATTCCGTTTTTAACTCCTCTTAAAGAACCTCCACGTACATAATCATATAAAAATAAATTGTCTCTTGTAACGCCTTGAACCGTATAGATATCAGCAGAAAAATCAAACTGTTTGTATTCTAAAGCCAATGAGAAAGTACCGAACCAATCTGGCATTTTTGAAGTAATAACTCGGTCCTGATCTGGATTTGGATTAGCTCCGTTTGACGGATCTGCATCGTATAATTTAATATCTCCTGGATATAAAGTCGTTCCTGTTACCAGCGGAATATTTTCGCCTTCCTGATAAATTCCGACAGCTTTATAGCGGTAATACACATCAATCGGTTTTCCGATAAACCATAAGTTTCCGACAGCGTCATCTTCACGCCCGTCGCCGTTTGTGTCTTTTCCGTAGATACTTACAATGCTGTTTTTATTTTTAGTGAAAGTAGCGCCTACATTTAATCTAAAGTCTTTCTTTTTGATCAAATCGCCATTCAAAGTAATCTCTAAACCTTTATTATTTACTTTACCAATATTAGAAAGTTTGGTGGTGTAACCTGTATTTGCATTTAAGGCTTCATAAATCAATAAATCTGACGTATCAGTATTGTAAACCTCAACTGTACCTGTTAATCTGTTTTTGAACAAACCAAAATCTGCAGCAAGGTTTAACTGTGTAGAAGTTTCCCATTTCAAATCTGGATTCGATAATTGATTTCCCGGAACATATCCTGAAACTTTTACACCATTGATAATATAATCTCTCTGTGTAGCGGTTGCCATACTTTGATATGGATCTTTAGGCTGATTCCCCACTTTACCGTAACTCGCTCTTAGTTTTAAATTACTCAAAACAGGAACATGCTCTTTCATGAATTCTTCGTTTGTAACATTCCACGCCGCGTTTACAGCTGGGAAGAATCCCCATTTATTATTGGCTCCAAATACAGAAGATCCATCGGCTCTGCCTGAAACTGTAAAATAATATTTGTTATCAAAATCGTATTCTAATTTTCCTGCAAATGAAATCAGCGATCTTTCGCTTCCGCCAATTAAAGGCGTGTTCAGGAAAGCACTTTCTAAACCATAAATTCCTAAAATATCGCTTGGAATTCTGTTTGCTGAGTTTTTAAAATCATTATATTCTGATGAAGTTAATTCGTAAACTCCTGTCACATTAAAATGATTTTTTTCGGCTAAATTCAGATTGTAATGCAAAATATTACTCAATTGATATTCTACATTATCTTTAAATTCGATATAACCACTTCCCTGCCCAGAATTGGCAATCCCTGAAAGTGATTTTGAACTGTTAAAAGACATTCCTTTAAAATTCCACGATCTACGGCTGGCATTTAATTTATACGTAAAACCTTTTGCCAGATTAATATCCAAAAAGATATTCATGATATCATTTCGGTTCAGCTCGTTTGTCCTAGTTTCGTAAACATCAATCAGCGGATTTGGTGTTTCCTGAATTCCTCCCGGCAGATAACGGAACGAACCATCTTCATTGTATATTTGTCCAAGTGGCGAAGTATTAATAGCATTATTTAAAATGTTACCAACATTAGGTCTATTGGTTTCTGAATATTGAAGCGAAACGTTCATTCCTATTTTCAGCCAATCTGTAATACGCTGATCGACATTGACTCTCATCGCTACTTTTTCGAAATCTGAATTCGGAATTACGCCTGATGTATTGATGTAGTTGATACTCGAAAAAATACTTGTTTTTTCTGTTCCCGAAGAAATGCTCAAACTGTGGTTGTTGGTTACACCAGTTCTTAAAACTTCTTTTTCCCAATCAATGTATTTTCCAGATTGAACAGACTCCAATTCCAATGGTGTAAAAACCTGATTGTCGGGTCTGTAAACTCCTCCGTTACTTGTTCTGTATGCTTCTCGTTTTAGCTGGGCAAATTCTTCTCCGCTGTATAGATCAAAATTTCTATTGATGGTCTGTACTCCAGAAAAACCATTATAAGATATTTTCGCTTTTCCTGTTTTCCCTCTTTTCGTAGTAATCAAGATAACTCCGTTGGATGCTCTTGCTCCATAAATAGACTGTGCTGCAGCATCTTTCAAAATCTCTAAAGAAGCAATATCATTGGCATTGATATCATTAATACTTCCGATTACGATTCCGTCGGCGATTACGATTGGTTCGTTGCTTCCGTTAATGGATTTTTTTCCTCTAATTTGAATTGAAGACGAACTTCCCGGCCCTCCATCATTTAAACTTACCTGAACTCCGGCCGCTTTTCCTCGAAGCATTTCGCCAACGTCAGAAGTTGCCACTTTCGTTAAGTCTCCAGGTTTAACTGAAGCCACAGAACTGATTATGTCGCTTTTCTTTTTGGTACCGTAACCTACTACTACAATTTCGTCTAGAGACTGTGAACTTTGTTTTAAAACTACTTTTAAGTTTTTCTTGTTTTCCGTATCCACAGAAACCTCATCCATTCCGATGAACGAAAAAACAAGAATGCTTTTTGGCGCCGTATTAATACTGAAGTTACCATCGAAATCAGTTTGAGTTCCTTTTGTACTTCCTTTAACATGTACATTTACTCCTGGTAATGGGAGTCCTGCATTGTCGACTACTTTTCCTGAAATGGTATTTTCCTGCGCATTCACATGGAGAGTGAAACTCAACAGAAAAAACATTAAAATTAATCTTAGATAATTTCCACCTAGAAAAAGAATCTTTTCGGGTTTGTTGTTTTTCATTGTTAATTTTTTTGGTTAGTTAATTTATAAGTCATGTAATTTATAGTTGCAAAAATGACTAATAAACAAGGTTATCAAGGGAGGAAGATATTCGTTTTTAGGGGTTCGAACGTCTTTATTTATGAATTTTACATTATTTAAACCCTTAAAAAACGTGATTCGTAATAAAAAACTTAAATAATTACGAGGTACTTAATTTTTAAACTTAACCATTGAGAAGTTTAACCGCAAAGCACGCAAAGGAAAAAACGCAAAGTCCGCAAAGCTTAAATAAACTTTGCGGACTTTGTGGAAAAAGAAAAATCTTATTGGGTTTTCCTGCAAGGTTTTCAAAACCTTGTAGGTTTCATTTTAGCTTGTTATATCGTAAAACTTATACCTACAAGGTTTTGAAAACCTTGCAGGAAATCGAAACCTAAATTTGCGGTTAAATTATTTCTCCAAAGAACTTTTATATTCCGTTGGAGAAAGACTGTAAAACTTTTTAAATTCTTTACTAAAATGTTTTCTGTCATTAAAACCTACCATATACGTCACCTCAGCAACCGAATAACTGGTTTTAGCCAATAAACTCGCTGCTTTTTTTAATCGCATATTTTTTATTAAACCAGCAACCGATTGATTGGTCAGCGTTTGGACTTTTTTATAAAGAACCGTTCGGCTCATTCCGATTTCGTTTACCAGATCGTTTACATCAAAATCAGTATTGTCAAGATTGTCTTCAATGATCTGAGTTAGTTTTTTCAAGAAGATTCCTTCTGGCGTATTTAGATTTTCTTCCTCCGAATCGGCAATGAAACCTTCGCCGTATTTCTGACGCATGATTTCTTTTGCTGATAATAAATTGGCAATTGTCAGTTTTAATTCTTCAATGCTGAAAGGCTTCGAAATATAAGCATCAGCACCTGTCGAAAGTCCTTCAATACGATTTATAGTCGAAGATTTTGCCGTGAGCATAATGACTGGAATGTGATTGGTGTTGAGATTTGTTTTAAGAATGTTACACAATTCAAAACCATCCATTTCGGGCATCATAACATCGGTTACAATAAGATCTGGAATTTCTTTTTCCATAAATTCCAAAGCCAGATTACCGCTTGTAAATTTCAATACTCTGTAATCTGTATATAAAATATCGTAAACAAAAGACAAGACTTCTTCATTATCATCAATAACCAAAACCGTTTTTTTACTGCTGTCCAATTCTTCCGGATATTCTCTTTCGTAAATCTCAATTTCGGTTTTGACATCCGAAATTGGATTGGCATTTTCTTCAATTATAACTGAATTTTCAACGATTTGTGACTTTTTAAAATGCTCTTTTCCTTTCTTTAATTGAATGGTAAAAATGGTATTAAAGTTCGGATCTTCTTCTGTCTGAACCTTAATTTCTCCATGATGCAGTTCGACGATACTTTTGCTTAAAGCCAAACCAATGCCACTTCCAAGATTGGCACTTCCGCGATCATCCAATTGGAAAAAGTTCTTGAAGATTTTCTTTTTGCGGTTGTCTGGAATTCCAATTCCGTTGTCTTTTACTTTGATTTCAATAAAATCAGAATTGTCTTTTTGTTCGACTGCCAAAGTGATTTTTCCGCCTTTACTTGTAAACTTAAAAGCATTCGAAAGCAGATTATAAATCACTTTCTCCATTTGGTTTTTATCAAAATAAATTAATGCTGTATTAATATTCAGCACAAACTTATAATCGATTTTTTTCTCGACAGCAATACCGCGGAACGACTCGTAAATATCAAAACAAAACGAAACAATATCCTGCTGTTCGCAATAGATTTTCATACTTCCTTTTTCGGCTTTTCTGAAATCCATTAATTCGTTTACCAATTTTAATAATCGATCTGAATTATTTTTAATGGTTTTGAGTTTATGTTCCAGATTCGAGTTTTTTTCGGCACTGCTCAAAAGTTCCTCAACTGGCCCGCTTATTAAAGTCAAAGGCGTTCTGATTTCGTGCGAAACATTGGTAAAGAAATCCAGTTTCATTTTATACAATTCTTCCTGTCTTTGCTTTTCAACCTGATCGAGATAATATGCCTGTTTTAATAATTCTCTATTTCTCAGAAAACGGAATAGTAAAACTCCAGCTCCAGCCAATAATGCGATGTAAAACAAATAAGCCCACCAGGTTCTCCACCACGGCGGCAACATTGTAATTTTTAAAGTTTTAATGTTCGGATTCCATTCTCCGCCTCCATTTGAGGTTTTGATTTTCAGTGTATACGTTCCCGAATTTAAATTGGTTAAATTGATATAATGCTGCGAACCGATAATATGCCATTCGTCTTTATTGAAGGAACTTTCTAACTTATAAGCATATTCATTTTTTTCCGGCGAAATGAAATTCATCGCGCTAAATTCAAGTCCGATATAGCCCTGATCATGTTTTAAAGTAATTTCAGTCGTTTCGCTGATGCGTTTTTCCATCGAAACCTCTTTACTTCCAGGTCTGATTTCTTCGTTGTTTACTATAAGTTTCGTGAAAACAATCGGCGATTTGTCTTCGGTTTTAATCAATTTTGAAGGATTGAAAACAATCAAACCGTTCGAAGATCCAAAAACGAGTTGTTTGGTATTTAATCTGACGCTGCAATTGTTCGAAAACTGTTTTACTTTTAATCCGTCTTTAGATGAAAAAGAAGTGATTTCAAAATCTTTAATATTTAAAACCGATTTCAAATTTTTAGTTCTGATTTTATAAAGCAGATTGTTATCACTGATCCAGATATTTCCTTCTGTATCTTCCGAAATACTTTTTATCGTTTCGTCTGTAAAACCCATCGAACGGTTGATCTCAAAAAAACGTCTTTTCTTTTCGTCAAAAATATTAACACCGCCACTTTCAGCTCCAACCCAGAATCTACCTTTAGAATCGGTAAACATGACGGTTAAGCTGTTATTAGAAAGTCCGCTTTTTGGTCCGGCTTTAAAAACTCTTGTAACTTGTTTTAGTTTTTTATCGAAATAGTTTAAACCATATTGTGTGGCAATCCAAAGTCCGTCTTTTCTATTTTCAATGAAAGTAATAAAGTTATCGCTTAGTGAATTCGTCGAACCGTCGGCCATGTAGATTTCTACCGTTCCGTCGGGCATTACTTTTTTTAATCCGTTTCCGTTGGTGCCGACCCATAAATCGCCGTTATCCATTAATAAAGAAGTAATCGGACGTTCTCTTTCTTTGGAATCCTTCCGCGAAAGCGAAATAAACTGAAACGATTTACTGTTTTTATTGAATTTGAACAATCCGTTGAAAGTGCCGCAGAACAGATTTTGTGCGTCCTGATTCGCCAAAGCAGTGATCATATTCACGCTTTTGTCAAAATCGTAACCCTCAATTTGATACGAAGTATTAGCGTTGTTTTTGAAATCCAGATAATTTAAACCGCCGCCATTTGTTCCTACCCAAACCGAACCGTCGTTTTCTCTGGCAATTGCATTTACAAAAGCTGTATTCAAGCCAAAATTAGGTCTTACAACTTCTCTAATATTGGTAAAATTAGTATTGGTTTTTTGGAAGAAGTTGACACCGCCTCCGTTTGTTCCAACCCAGATATCGTTATGACGGTCTTTTAAGAAACATTTTACATCGTCGTCTGAAAGGCTGTAAGGCTGCAACGGATTGTGTCCGTATTTGGTAAATTCGTTTCGGTCTTTTTTGTAAACACACAAACCGTTTTTGGTGGCAAACCAAAGCGTGTTATTGTCAACCGCTGCAATATCGTTGACCCAATTGGAACATAAACTGGTTTTTCCTGGCGAACTTACCAAATAGTTTTTTACGGTATTTTTATCTACATCAAATTTAAAAACGCCGTTGGCTTCGGTAGCAAACCATAAATCGCCATTTTTCTCTTTAATGACTTTCCATACTTTCGATTTTAATAAATCTTGGTTTTCGGCCAGAGCTTTTGGAAGCGCTTTTTTCGAACCGTTTTTCGGATCAAAACATTCCAAACCTTTTGAAGTTCCCACCAAAACACCATAATTTTTATCATAAAACAAAGACAAAACCCTGCTTTTTCTAAATGGTGAATTATGGTCGTTGGAGATTTCTTCTAATACATATTTCTGTTTATTTAATCTTTTGATCCCGCCAAAAGTTCCAATCCAGATTCGGTTTTCATCGTCCTGAATTAGAGAGGAAATGTAGTTTCGTCCGCCTTTTATTTTCTGAACATCGACACGCAGAAAGCTTCTTTCGTTTTTATTGAAAAGATTTAGTCCGTTGTTGGTTCCGATCCAAAGCTGTTTTTCGTTGTCTTCTAAAATTACATTAACGTGATTGTTGCTGATGGTGTTGAGAATGTCTTTGTTGTAAACATATCGCAGGAAATCATAACCGTCGTAACTGATTAATCCGTTTGCAGTTCCAATCCAAATAAACCCCTTTTTGGTTTGATGAATACTTGAAATCATACTCTGCGAAAAACTCACATCATAATCAATATGATCAAAATACAAATCGGATCGCTGTGCTTTTGCACCGAAAGAAATTGATAGAAATATAATACAGCTTAAAATGTAATTTTTAATGTTTTTCATAAACAGATTTTAAAAACGTCCGGATTTCAAAACGATTTATTTTCATTTGAATAAACCTATGAAAAAAATCAATTGAACGCACTGCAAAATAAATCTATTGCAAAAAAAAGAGGGAGTTGTATTTTCTTTTTAAGGGGTGGATTTGTGTTTTTTGATGAATGTTTCTTGTATTAATGAAAAAGCGCAAAAGTCAAAAAGACTTTTGCGCTTTTAATACTGTGTCCATAACTCAAATTCTACAAGAGTTTGATTTTTTCTGGATTATCTTTCTGTATAAAAAAATTAATTTTTTCAACCCAGTCAGTATCAGGAATATTCAATGTAGCTTTAAAAAAGAAATCTCCATTTTTTTCATTAACAAATTCAATATACTTAATAATTGAGTATTTATTAAATTCTGCATCTTTAATCTTAAAATCAGATTTATTAATTTTTTTTGTAAAAACAACCTTATCTCTTTCTTTCAAATAAATTACCGATATCCTATTATGATATACATCAAAATTAATATGATACAAGTCATTATCAATATTCTTTACAATAGAACTATCATTAAGACTGTAATTAGTTATTTTTAAATCAAAATTTTCGTTGTTGAATTTTATTTTTTCAGCGCTTTTAATAGTATCCAGATCAATTGGCCAAAAGTTGTTAATTGTATCTTTATCTTGTTTTTCTTCTACGACATCATATTTACTCAATTCTTCCTCTTGAGATGTTTTTTGAATTTCATTTTCTTTAGTTTTATTCCTGCTACAGCTTATTATAATTAATAAGGCCAAAAAAATTAATATTTTTTTCATATTTAATTTTGAAATCTTGATATGCTTTTCGTATATTTTTAATACGAATATATACCATAATTATTGAACTGCGAACAAGAAATACAGTTAAAGTAAA
Organism: Flavobacterium ginsengiterrae; assembly: GCF_039539785.1. Lineage (NCBI taxonomy): Bacteria > Pseudomonadati > Bacteroidota > Flavobacteriia > Flavobacteriales > Flavobacteriaceae > Flavobacterium > Flavobacterium ginsengiterrae. Next base: position 1,074,825 of record NZ_BAABDU010000004.1, read on the forward strand.
AAACGCAGAAGTCTAAGATTTTAATTAAATTCAATTAATGTTTAAAAGGTAGTTTGGAGAAATACCGAATAAAACTAATCTAATACTGTATTCTGATTAAGGATGGAAGTATCAGATAAAATACAGTTCTATAAATCAATTAGAACGAGAAATAGTCAAATACATAAATTACTATAATAATGATAGAATAAAACTTAATTTAAAAGGAATGAGCCCGATACAATACCGAGCTCATCATTATCAAATTTAATTATAAATTCGTCTAAACTTTTGTGTGCAGTCATTCATGGCAGCTTTTTTATAAATGTATTTTTTAAATAATCACTAACCTTTTTTTAGCTTATAGTCCTTCTCTTTCATCTTTCACTATTGGAAAATTATAAGTAGGTTTTTCTGCTAAGTCCTTATTCAAAATATAGCCTTTTTCAAGATGCTCTCTGTCATAAATATCAAGCCAATCTTGACTAATCTCCTGATTTTTTTTTAGGGTATCGTTTATAATAATCCAATCGTTGTATTTTAAAGTTGCAACAACTTTTGATGTAATATCAGGGGATTCATAAATCTTTATCTTGCTTTTAGAAGAAATAAAACGAATCGGATTGTAATTCTTCCAATGCCTATATTTTTCTTTTAATTTAAAATAATATGGTTTTTCGCAACTAACTGTATCTGCTTTGTCACTATTATCATTTTCGTACCATACTAGTTTGGTCAATACAAGTATTGAGTCTATATTTTTTTTATTAATAAATAGATACTCACTGCGCAAATCTAGATTTTGATTGTAAGTTCTTTTAGATTCCTCATCTTTCCATGGAGAAGAAGGCACATACTGGAACTTCCAAACATTATCTTTTGGTTTTATAAGGGAAAAATAAATCTTAGCATCTTTATCTTCTCCTTCATCAAATACAGATATAATGTAATTGAAACTATTTTTTATAGTGTAATTTTTAATTCTGTATAGTTGACTCTGATATCTATTAAAATCATCAGAATAAAAAATATTATCAATGGTAGCTTCATCAGCTAAACGCTTAACATTAAAATTAAGAGTTACATCTACAAAATCACCTTTTTTACCTAAAAAATAGAAATATTCATTTTCATAAAGAACACGATGGAAAACCTGATTTTCAAGCTCTTTTATTTTTGTTTTGTTTTTAATCTCTATTGTTTTTCTAATCTTCATTTTATCAACATCTGCTTTCTTATTTTCACATGAAATAACAATAAAACAAAGCATAACTATAATGAAGAAGCGCATATAAAATATATTAATTTTAAAGTAAATATACTACATTTCTAATACTAAAATCAATTACTCTAATTGAATACAAAGATGATTTTCAAAATCAGGAAAACAATAATTTTATTATATTTCATTCTCCTTTCTAATTCTTTTTTAAATTCTATTCTTTTTAATTGGATATATACTTTATTATAAACACCTTGATAATAGGTTGAATGTTCAGTTAATGCATTATTTACAGGAAAGAAATTTCCCTGTTTTGGCAAATCAAAACCGTAATCACCATTAGGCAAACGTTGAATAATCTATAAAACCATTCTTTCCACATCAGCTTTACTAAAATCAATTTTACCATTAGAAAATGTACTAAAATTAAAATCTATAGCACTAGCTTTATTCCCATGTTTAGTTGGTATTAATGCGCCAGCTATTCTATTCTTACCAGAAGCATTCCAGACCATAAAACTTCCTAACTTTAATTTATTAGGCTCTTTCGGGTTGTAATTATTTTAAAATACAATTTTGAATAATTAGAACACGAATTAAACAGATTTACTTTGTAAAAACGCGGACAAAAACGGATTTTTTTTAATTTTTTTATGTAAATCCATTTTTGTCCGTGTTTTCGTGATAACGAATCCGTGTCAAAATATATATGATTTTTGAATACATCCAAACGGGCAGTTTTAATTAAAAAAAGCGCAAAAGTCTAAAAATGACTTTTGCGCTTTAAATAGAATATCTAAATATCTGTTTATTTAATTTTTTTGAAAATTTTATCATCTGAACCTAAATCAGATTTTAAAATAAGTTCTGTAGAATCTTTTATTTCAAAAATTAATTCTCTGCTAATTTCAAGTTCTGTTACTTCCCACTTTTTATTACCGCTTTTTAAAGCTTCTTGAGTAGATTGAATTGGTGGATAAATTGGATTCTCTAAAATATCTGAAGACGCTAAATTAATATTAACTTTTAGAGCATTATTTTCTGAAGGCTCACTTTGCACTGTCCCAACAAAAAAGCCTGGTTTGTAACCTTCTCTAGATTCATCAAATAAATCTGTATTCCCGTAAAATATTCCAGATAATGCGACTTCAATATTTTCTCCTTTTTCATTTTTTTCTTCCCAAGAATATCCTTCAAAATTAGGAATAGTTTTAATATCTACTTTTTTCAATATCAACAGAAGATTCTCATCTGGAGTATCAGTATTTTTATACTCATATTTCCCAATGAAGTTATTCAAATTATCATTTTGATCAACAACAACTTTACTTTCAATTACTGGAGTTTCTACTTTTTGTTCTTTTTTAGGCTCTTTACAACCAATTAGGAAAAGAAACAATAAACAAAAAACTATTTTGATTTTTTTCATAACTTTTTTTTCAAAAATAGATTAATTATTGATTAATTTGAATGTGATAACAATTATTTTTTGGCTCGTATAAAATATGATCTAATTCTTTTCTTTTCAAGAACTCTTTTTTAAAATCTTTTGGATTTGGTAAGCCTGAATATTGAATATCAAATGTTTCTAGAAATATATAATTACCTAAATGTTTAGATACATTTTCAGGATCTAATGCAATTATTTTTTCTTCCATCTTTTTTATCACAGCTTCTTTTTCTTTTTTATTTATTTCAGCTTCTTTAATATAAACTTCTACAACTTTATCACCTATATCACCATAAACTTGGTCTTTTTGATATTTCCCACCCGTACTCTCACAATTCTCATACATAATTCTTGCTTGATCGTAGGTAGATCTTTTAGTGCTTGTAATTTTTATTTCAAAGTTTTTAGAAGCACTAGATACCTCTTTCAAAACATTAATTGTTTTAAAAGATAAGTCAGCCCTATTTGCTGAAGATCCTACAAATTTAAGAATAACATCATTAATGATTTCTTTCTTTTGGTCATCACCATATCCTAAATCTTTTAAAAACCCTGACTTTAATGATAAAGGTGATTTCCCTTCTAATTCTTCTTTCAAGAATTTTTTATATTCTGTCATAACCGTGTCCCAAGTAACAGTTGGTTGTCCATGAGGCGAATCAGGCAAACTTGCCCACTCTCCTTGACAAAGTTTTACTGCATCTTCAATTTTATCTTCTCTTATTAACCTTATGACATCTTTACCTCTCTTATGCTTTAAAATTATTAAAGCAAATTTATCTTGTGATTCTGGAGAAAAGTCTTTTATGTCATAAAATTCTCTAAACTTCTTTCCCCAATCATTCCATATATCTTTTTTAATTTGATAAGCACCAGAAGCACTTGAATAATATATTTTTTCTTTTCCTTTTGAATCTTTCCCTTTAGCTTGTATAACAATCCCTGGGTGATCTTCCCAAGTTTTTTTATAGTCATCTATAAATGAACTTCCTCCAAATAATTTTTCATATCCATCATTCTTTATAGTACCTTCTCCTACTCGAATCATTCTTAAAAATGCCTTAATTCTAGCTTCCTGCAATATTGCATCATTATTTAATACTCCTACTTTCTTTTTCCCTTCCCCAACAATCATAACCAAGACCTTATTATCCAAATGTCTTGTAGAATAACCTTCAACACCTGCATAATACTTTATTGTTGTTCCAATTTTGAGTTTTTTATCCAGATTTTTTAGAAGAAAACTTGTTGTTCCAATTCCTTCTGAGTTTACTTTTGCTTTTCCAATGAAAGATGGTCCTTGGCTTACTTTATGAGCTTTTAGTTCAATTTCTTCTCCAACCATATTTTGGGTTTTCGCAACTAGAGTAACAATTGCGCCTTTTTTACCAAATGGAACCTCATCTTCTGGCTTTACTCTTTTACCATCATATGTAAAATAAACATCTAACACTTTCTTCTCTGTTGTTAGAGAAATAAGAGTATTAGCATCGTAATTAGCCGGCGATTTAAATGGGTATGGTTTTGCATTCTGAATTCCTATTAGCTTAAATCCTATTTTAGCATTTTTTCTGGTTTGGAATCCAATTAATTTTTGGAAATTCAAATCGAAACTAATTTCTTTAAAAATATTTCCACTTTCATTGGTCACTACATCAATGAAATGATTTGTTTTTTTGTCATTTAAATAAAAATAAATTCTAACTTTTTGATTATTATAATGTGGAATACTGGCATTAATGTAATTGTTTTCTAAAAGACCTGAGATTGTTTTTTTAGTTCCTCCACTCCATGCCCAATACGCTTCTGCAATTTGTGGTTCTTTTACCTCAAACTTGTAAATACATTGCGATTTAGCACCTTTTTGACGATCACTAAAAGCTTCTACAGTATAATTTCCTGCTTTTTGAGGAATAGATATAATGAAAGAGTTCCATTTATGAATATACGCCCTTTGAGGATCTTTTTTGTTTTCAGATAAATCAAATCCAGAAGCCAAATAAGGTTTATTATTAGCATCGTAAATCATCCATCTTACATCTTCTTTTTCATCAACTGTAGGCGGATTTATTTTGAAAGTTTTGGTTTTTAAAGTCAGCTTGCTGTTTGGAATTCCTAACAAGAATATATTACTTTCTGAACTGTTTTCAGCCAAACCAATACTTGTAACTTCATTTTGAATTACAGAAGTTTTAAATTCCTTAGTTAATCCATATTGGTCTTTACTTGCAACTTTAATTTTATAAGTTCCCAAATCAGGCATAGTAAGTTTAATAATTCCAGTTGAATCTAATTCTCTCTCTTCAGAAATTAAAGCTGATTTACCTGATATTGTAGTTTCAATTTGGTAATAAAGTTTTATTGGATTTAATGATTTTACCGTAGTATTTTTTAGAGAAACTTTAAATACTTTTTCTTCTACAAACGGTCTGGTAAATTCTCCTTTAATTGTTGCAGGAGGTGTAATTACAATGTCCTGATCGTCAATTTTAAGTTCTATAAAAGTAGCTGATTTTACCCCTTTTTTTTGTTTTACTGTATGGCTCTGTCCATAAGCATCAATTCTATAAATTCCTGGCGTGTCGAAATTATAACTAAATGAAGTCCCTTCATTTTTAAAGATATTTTCTTTCTTGGTATTGGTATTGTAAACTATCCAGTTAATATTTTCTTTTTGATTTACTTTCTGATTTATAAAAGCTTCATCAACAAAAAATTGCAAGCTTTCACCAGCAATAAACGAAGTAACATTGGCATTTTTAATTTTTATAGCACCTTTGTTTACTCCGCTTCCTGTTAGCTTTGTTTCGCTAACTTGTTTAACATAAATATCTTCTTTTCCAATAGCTGCATAAAGTTTATCTGCACTTAAATTTGGATATACTTTTGTTTTAGTGGTAATGCTTATAGTATTTGGAAGAGTTTCCAGCCCTTCAACTTCTTTAAGTAATAAAAATAACTCGTCATATTGCTCAAAAAGATTCGCAACATTAGTTTTATCATCTGCCAGCTGTTTTTTGATTGTTTCCCAACGGGTTTTATTCTCTTTAGAAATAGATCCTTTAAGTATATTAGCATCAATTGCTTTAATCATTTTTTGGCGAACGGATTCCCAATTAAAGTTCTGAATTTCAACAGATGATATTCTTGATCGTTTCAAAGCTGCATACATTTCTGTAAAAAGCATTTCACCTGGTTTTCCATTAAAATCAGCTACTGTTGCTCCTTCATTAAAAGCGTTACTAATACGAGTCCAATATTGAATTGTTTCTGTATCATTGGCTTTAGCTGCCTCAGCTAATTTCTTTTCAATTTCGGCTTTGATAACTTCAACAGAAGGTTCATCATTGTTTAATTGAAGATCTTGCGGCACATTCAGTGTTTGTTTTGTGTCTATGCTTTGATATATCTGACTGATTGAATCATTCATAATGTCATTTTCTGCTTCTGAAACCGGAAGAGTATTGCCTGCTGATGTGAAAGAATTCATCATTATTCTTTCTGTAGTATCAGATGCGCCTCTCCCGATTGAAGCAGTGGATATTTGTGTAAACAAAGGAGTCTGCGAAACCGAAGAAGTATTGTTAATCGATAGAGCTGTTTTATCTGCAGCATGGATACCGAAAACGCCTTCTTCGGATAAGTTTGCAGGATTATTTAAGACAGTATTGACAGCATTTTGCTCCTGCCAAATTTGTACGATATCTTTATGCTGGTTCATTTCTTTTGAAACCTGAGCCAGTTCTTTTATAATAGTCTTTGTTAAGTCTTCAGAATTTTGTGAAGAACTAGTCTTTTTTATTAAAAGATTGAAATTGTGAATTACTTTTTTGTTCATAATGAAGCTTTTTACTGGGTACAAAAATACTTCGCCTGTTTATGATTTAAAAACTTAAAACCCTTTGTATTCAGTAGCTTCAGTAAGTTTTGCTTTTACTGAAACTACCGAATTACCATCTCTTTTTCTTGCTATTTTAAGTAATACCATTCCTACTTTTGCGATCACCAAAAACAAAATAAAACACACTGCTTGTTTTATTATATATCCATTATTTCCCCACCAAAAATACCACATACGACTCTTTATTATTAATCAATTTAAAATAGCCGTTATGGATTTTTTACTACTAAGGGGCATACATAAAATGCCTAAAATTCCCGATAAGGGTATTTCTCATTCTTTTCCGTCAAAAGATTTTTTATCACGGAATTTCCCACACCACTCAAAAAAAGCCATTGTGAGAATTCACGGTGGAGCAATTTTTCGATGTCAGATAGAATCGAATACAGCAATATCTATAAATCATATAATTAATAAAACATGGCAATCCAAGCATTAAATACTATAAAAAACTGGTTCCGAAAAGGTTTAAAACCTTCACAAAATCAATTTTGGGACACTTGGGATTCTTTTAGACATAAGTTTGAGAAAGTTCCTATGGAAGATATTGAGAATCTTGAATCTGTTCTAGATACAAAAGCTGAGAAAACAGATTTAGAAGATCATAAAAATGATCAAAACGCTCATTTAGATTTATTTGACCTCAAAGAAAATAAAAACGAAAAAGGCACTCCGGGAGGTTATGTCCCTTTAGATGAATTTTCAAAAATTGCTCATCAATATTTAAATATAATTGATAATCTAACATCAGGAGGAACAACTTCATTACTATCTGCAGAGCAAGGAATGCTTTTACAAAAACAGTTAAATGTTATCAATCTTTTATTGAAATCAGATAATCCTGACATGGATACAATTCAAAAAATTGTAGACACGATTGAGGAAATTCAACTTTCTTTAGATACTATTTTAGTTAATGATCTTACTGCTGGAGGTACAACCAAGGCTTTGACTGCCGAAATGGGTAAAATACTGCAAAACAATAAAGAAGATAAATCTCAAAAAGGTATTGCAGGCGGGTATGCTCCTTTAAATGAAGTAACAAAAATTGCCAGTGAATATTTATTATTAATAGATGATTTGATTACTGGAGGGTCAGAATCTATTTTAACTGCTGAACAGGGTAAGGTTTTACAGAATCAAATAAATGATATTAATACTTTATTGCAATCTGATAATGTGGATCTTGACACAATTCAGGAAATTGTAGATGCTATCGAGCAGGTTCAGATTTCATTAGATACGATTTTAGTTAATGACTTAACGACAGGAGGAGTTACAAAAGCACTGACTGCTGAAATGGGAAAATTGTTAAATGAAACAAAATTGACCGCAACAATTGCAACCGATGCTGAAGCCCAAATAACTACTGTAGTTACAGAGGATAATAAAGTTGTTAGCCGTTTAAAACTATTTAATTGGTGGAATTGGTTAAAACGTTTGCCGTTAACTTGGAATAATACAATTTATGTAACAGATTATTTAGGACAAGCAAAAAGCATGCTTAGTAACTCGAGGTTTTCTATGATTAATTCTAAAGGAGAAACAATTTTTGATATTGATAATCAAGGAATCAAACTCAACTTTAAATCCACTGGCGGTACTTACATACTGGAAGACTCCAATGGTCAAGGTGGTCTTGTAGTGCTTCCTCCTAAAAGTGGAGTACTCGCATTGGCTAATGATTATGTTACCACAGCCTATGGAACCACGACAAAAGCCCCATTAACAATCCCTGCCGGAACTTTAACCACTGTTCCTCAATTTGGCGCTATTGAACGAGACATCCAAGGAAATTTATATCACTGTCCAGGCTCTGTGCGTAAAAAAATTATAGATGAAGCAGAGGCTGTAAAATTTTTACATACTACTTATAGAAGTGTAAAATCAAGTTCGGCAGCAAATAGTTATTCACCTTTTAACACAACAATATATTCTTATCCAGATCCTGTAATTAATCCATTTGGTTCAAACAGTGCAGGATCTTATCTATTAAAAACTTTAGATGAGTATGTTGACGGATACATGCCGATTAATGCAAATTCCGATCTTCCTACAAAGGTAATTTATGAATTTTATATAAAAGGAATGAACTGCAAATTTGGAGGTGAAAACCAAATTAAATTATATACAATAGACAGAACAGGAGCAGGAGCATTAACAAGTAATATAAAATCTTATGAAATACCTCTTATTATAACAACTTCTACGGATGGAATTAATTCTTGGTCTATTTTATCTTATGAAGAAAATTTATATGATATGAAAGGAAATATTCTTGATACCATTTATAGATCATATCCTTTACAAACCTACAGTTATACAGGTTATAATGGAAATGGTAATTTAAAATTTAATGAAGATTCGATCACAACTTTTAATGCCGGTATTTCATTCTCTTTTGAAGATGAAATGAATGAATTTGGTAAAAATGCAATTTCTGGTTCTTCATTTACTAATCATTCAACTTTAATTATAAAACTATAACAAATGAAAACACAAAAAATTAAACAAAAAATTTCGAATAATCCTGTATTTGAAAACATTGAAAGAGAAATTCAGATAGCTGGAATAGGACTTAATTTCGATTTACAATCATTAGATTTATACTATACTATTTGCTATTTTAAAGATGATAAAGATGTAAGTCAATTATTTAAAAAAGAAACTCCAGAATGGCATATTGACAACACCCAAAGTATTATTGTTCGAGACGAAAATTTTAATCCAACTCTTAATTCTGAATTTAATGAAATTAAGGATGAAAACGGAAAAATCTTAAACGAAAAGGAAAGGTATCTTACGACACCTGGATTTGATTATATAGCTGATATAATTATTAACAGTCCTCTTTCTTTAGAAACAATTCTAAGAAATTATATTTTAGAAGAAGATAACTCTGGCAGATTCAATTAAAAAATGGGAATACTATTATATCTCATTGCGGTTACCTTGTTTTTGCCTTTGACAGCCTTAAACATTCTTGTAGTTGTTTTTAAAAATGCAAAAGCAAAGGGCTTTTTCAGAACTCTTAATCAATATTTTTATACCGGTGCAATTGGTTTGGATATTTTTGCAAATTATGAGTTTCGTACACTTTGGAATACATTCCTGCGAAAGAAAAACGGTTATAAATTTGGTATGAAAGGCGAAACAATTTCAAGCGCACTTGGCAAAAACCAAAAAGCCAAAACATTATCTGGCGCTGGCTGGATTCTTGTTTATTTCCTTTGGGCTGTAGATTATCAATATTGGAAAAAAGGCGGTCATTGTCTTAATTCAATAATCTAAAAAAACTTAAATTTTAAATAAAAACCGCTGGTAGTGAGAGAGACAAAATCTCTAATTGCCAGCGGTTTCTCATTTTACTGAAACTACCGAAAACCGAGGTCTATTTTTTCGTTTTTAAGTATTCTTCTAACCTACTTTTACACCCTCAAAATTAAACAGTGCTTATTTTTTTAACTGTTGAATCTATTTCTTATTTCAAGAAAAACATCACTTAGTAACATTCATTAATATAAATACCACTATGAACCATTTGCTATCAAAAGGTATGAGAAAAATGCCTAAAATCCCAGACAAAAACCATTTAGAAGATCTATTTAGATCAAACCCTAAGAATGAATTTCCAAAAACAACAATTAATAGACATTAAATCATGGCAATACAAACCTTAAATACCATAAAAAACTGGTTTAAAACCAGCTTAAAACCTTCACAACAGCAATTTTGGGATACTTGGGATTCTTTTAGACATAAACTTGAAAAAATTTCAGTAAAAGATATTTCAGATATTGACGAATTACTTGATAACAAGGCAGATAAAAAAGCTTTAAATGATCACCTTGCTGATATAAATGCACATGCTCCACAAGTAAACACAGATTGGAACAGCGAAGCTGGATTTAGCCAACTGCTTAATAAACCTGAATTTAAAACGATAAATGGAGAACCTGTTCTAGGTGATGGAGACATAACTATTAAAGAAGGAGGATTACAGAATTTAGATCAAACTTTAACTAATGGAAATACGTCTCGTACTCCTATAAACATAGAAGATGTTACAGCAGGAGTTTCCTCTTTTATGCCTCCAGGTTTTTTTTAGAGTTAAATCTATAACGGGAGAAACATCTTTAAGCTCTTTTAGTGGTCTATCTGTAAGGTCGACTTCAAATTCAAGAGAAATAATGCTTTGGGAAAATTATCTACGCTATCAGAGTCCTAGTTCAAAATTCTTTGTTTTAAACTTTGCAAATCCTGTTAATGAAGACTATACTCAAACATTTCAAGATAAATCAGGAACAATAGCTTTATTAAGTGATATTAGCGGCATTAATCCAGATTTAGAACAAATCTTGGAATCGGGAAATGAAACATATCATAATATTTTGTTTAAGAAAGATGAAGATCAAGATATTTATAAGAACACAATAAATGGAAAACAAATCGAACTTAAACATTTAAATCTTAATGAACCTGAAAAGGATGAAATGATTTCTTTAAAAAGTGATTTAATTGAAGCTGCTAAATTAAATACTGGAGAAACTACAGCTTTATCCGCTAAAGGTATAGAATTTGGTAATTCAAATAATTATACAACTTTAAGAATGAATCCTGCTTCTACGACGAATCATTCAAATGTTTTAATGCCTTCAATTACAACAGAAGGCGAAACCAAAACTCTAGCTACTATAGATGATATCTCTCTACAAGGAATTGTAAATGCTAATATTACAGCAACAAAAAATTCTGGAAACTCATCTGTAGATATATTAAAAGGAGAAGGTGAATTTGTGAGTAGCAGAACCACAATCAGAAGTGCTGCAAGTTATAATATTTTTTCTTCTCATGAAATTGGTAAAAATTATTACTTTATAACAAATAGGTCAGATGCCAAAGAAGCTTCAATAGAAATGGAGTCGGGGTTGATAACAATAAATCAAACTAATTCGACAGACAGAAGTAAAATTACCTCAGTAAACTTTTTACCTCCTACAGGAATTAATACTATTTCTTTTCCCGCTCCTACAGGCAATAACGGTTCATATGTTCTAGCAACTACATCAGATTTTAAAACCATTAACGGAGAATCTTTAGTTGGTGAAGGAGACATCACAGTATCAGGCGATATGCCAGATGGGGCAATTAAAATTGCTGGAGGATTAGCCCTTGACGGAACATTCAGAAATTTAACTGACAACTTGGGTAATCCAACTAGATTATGGATTAACTATTCATCTATTACTAGTGTCGGCAGTGATAATAAATTAAGCAATATAGCTTTTGGTCCTAATTCTATGATGAATATCACGTCTGGTACTGAAAATACAGCATTCGGAACAGATACCTTATTAAATAACAGATCTGGAAATCGAAATACTGCTATTGGTTATCTATCCTTAAGAGCCAACACAGAAGGATATTACAATACAGCTGTTGGCGGTTATTCTCTATTGAATAATACTGAAGGAAGAGACAACACTGCTTTAGGACATAGTGCCTTATACTTAAACAAATTAGGAAATGAAAATGTTGCTCTTGGTTATGGCACTCTCCTTTCTAATACTTCTGGAAGTCGAAATATAGCCATTGGCTATTCAGCACTAAGCAGCAATACTGAATCATCTTCAAATGTTGCTATTGGAACAAGAGCAATGGGCAATACTGTAAACGGATACTCTAATGTTGCCATTGGTGAACGTTCTTTAGAATTTAATATTGATGGTTCATCTAATACTTCCATTGGACTTTCAGCATTAAAAAATATTACTTCTGGCTCTTGGAATGTTGCACTTGGAGTAGATGCAGGCAGAAACACCTCTGAGGCAAATAATACTATTTCTGACAATTCTATTTTTTTAGGGTCTGGAACAATGCCCTTACAAGTTGGAGGTTCTAATGAGGTCGTAATTGGAAATTTTGCAGTGGGTTCAGGAACTAACTCAGTTACTTTAGGGAATACTAATATTACTAAGACTGTATTGAGAGGTGCCGTAAGTGCAAAATCATACAAACTTGATTCTTTAAATACAGCACCAGCCAGTTCAACAGCAGCTGGCAATTTAGGGGAAATAAGAGTAACCGCAGATTACATATATGTATGTACTGCAGCAAACACATGGGTTCGATCTGCTTTATCAACTTGGTAATAGCAAGAAACTATTGATTTAAATTAAAAATCACTTCAAATTAATTATATGAGTAAATCAAAAATTACAGTAATCATTAGTTTATTAATTGTATTAACAGGCTTAATTGACACAAAATTAGACCTTTTAAAAGATGCAGGATTATCATTGATAGCGATTAATAGAATCAAATTGGCTGGCTTAGTTTTAACAGCCGCTTTATCAAGTATTAGTTCTTTTTTTTCAGAAGAAAAAATCTAAAAGAATACTTAGAGGCATAAATAAAAATGCTCTTTAAATAGTAAAAACAAACTTTCGCAAGACTAACATCCAAGATTATTAGGAAATTATTTTTCTCAATAATCTTGGATGTTTTTTGAATATTCCTAATTAGTCTTATTTAAAAAAAACACAAAAAAACCACCTCACAAAAACATAAAAACTAACAAATTATCTAAAAAAACATCTACTGAAACTACAGAAAGCTGACGTCAATTTTTTCTTCTTTTAGCATCTTATCTTCTACTTTTACATCCTCGTAAAGCACTTAATCGAATTTCCAAACAAAGACATTTATACCATTTTCCCTTAGATTTTATTCTAAAGGAAAGAGCTTTAATTGCTATACTTCATCTTCAATATTACATTAACAATAAACATTAACTAATCATGGATTTTACACCAAAAGATTTAGGAGAAACCCCTCCGGCACCAGATATGAGTAATTTTAAAACACCTTTAACACAGACTTCTGAAGGAAATATTTTTATAGAAAAATTTATAATTACTTCCATGAGTAAATCTGAAAAAAGCGAAAGCTTAACCGAAGCTGTCAAGAAAGAAAGCCAAGACAGCTGTATTTAATCTACAATCAAAAAAACATACAAAATGCTTGACGAAACAGTAATCCAAAAACTAAAAGAAAAATACGGTAAAATATTAAAAATTACTTCTGATGACCAATCAATTACCGTTTTCTGCAAAAAACCAACTTTCGAAATCTATTTAAACTATCAAAATCTTTATAAAAATAATCCACATGAAGCGATCTTATTTTTATTTAAAGAATGTATACTCGAAAACGAGAATTATGATGATGAATTTATGCTTTCTGCAGGAAATTCTATTGTAGAAACGATCAAAAAAGACAGTGAATTTACAGTAGATGCGACGCCCCAAAGAGACGAATTCAAAAAATCGGCAGCACTTATTCGATATGCTTTTCAGGTTGATCCATATAAACTTCCAATGGATGAATTTTATAAACTGCTGGAAGAAGCTCTTTGGCTGCAAAAACATACCGAAAACAGAATGGAAAACACCATGGCAACAGCTTTTGCTAAAACATTTTCAAACTAAAAAAATAAAATCATTATGAAATTCAATTTTAACGTAAACGAAATTTTAGATACCAAAGACACAGAATACAGCGGTATTAATTATAACGAATCTGAATCGAAAGATTTTATTATAGACAAAACCGGAGGCGAATTTAATCTAAGAGTTTTTGCTCCTTTGGTTTTTGAACCTCTTGCCAAAAAAGATCTTAATCTCCCTAGCTTAAGAGTCGATGCCGTTACAGTAAATCTCAGCCGTTCTAAAGTCATTAAAAAAGAAAGTGTTGAAGGAAGAGATGCAACGATCAAAGAACATATTACGAATGGCGATTTCAGTATTTCTATTGAAGGGCTTATTGCAAACGAAACGGGAGATGAATACCCAAAAGAAAAGCTTTTCCTTTTGAAACAATTTCTAAATGCACCTTATTCTTTAAGAGTAACGCATGCCATTTTAAACCGATTTGGTATTTATGAATTAGTTATCGATTCTTATTCGATTCCTTCTATTTCGGGAACAAAAAACATTCAAAAATTTACTGCCAGCGCAACATCCGATGAAACGGTAGAACTAATAATTAGAGACAATGCTTAAACTAAATGCCAAAATTAGAGTTTACGAAACAGTCAGACTCATTCCTACTCCCAAATATTATGAGTTTACTTATGTAAAAAATGTAGAAATAAGCAGTTCGTATAAATCTCTAACTGACACTGCTACTATTGTAATGCCTAAAAAAGTATTTACAGATACTAAAAGCTTTGATTTAAATCTATTTACGAAAGCAAACGGAGAAGAAAAAACAATTCATGACTTTTTTAAAGTAGAAAACTTTATCGAAATATTTTTAGGATATGACGATGATTACAAACCTGCTTTTAGAGGTTACATTACCGGAGTTCAATCTGATGTAAATGCTGTAATAACCTGCCAGGATGCAATGTATGCTTTTAAAAAAGTAAAAGCGGTAAAAAATAATGATGTTCAGGATAAAAAGGACAATCTTAATTTTGTTGCTGTTAATCCAGCTGCAAATGTTGACAGTTTTAATCCTAAAACTTTCTTCGAAAAAAGAATTAAGGAACTGAATCTTCCTTTTAAAGTAAATGCTCTCGATGAAAACTTGGGTAACATTGTAATTAGCAGAAATCATAGTTTAGCTCAGGTTTTCGAAATGCTAAAAGACAAAGGCATTTATACCTATTTTAAAACCGAAATAACAGGTCCTGTACTAACGATTACCAACAATCCGCAACAGCATACTGCCAATGAATTATCTGGTTTTATTGATCGAAATTTTATCAAAAGTCCTCTAGCAGGATCATTGGTAAAAAAATTGATAAATGAAGGTTTAAATCTTCTTAGTTCACAATTAAATAAAGCGGTTCAATCTGTTGCAGGCGGTTTTTCAGGCAGAGTAAATTTGAGATTCCGTTATAATATTATTGAAGATAAACTGGTAGTAGTTAACGAATCAAGCAAAAATACACGAACACGCGTTGAAAAGTATTTTAGAAATTCAAACACCCCTATTTACATTGAATTAGGAGATCCAAACGGACAGCTTACAAAAACTCATATTTTACATAGCGATACTGATAATCTGCCTAATGATCCTGCAGTATTTGAAAAAACAACAACACAAATTGCTTCAGAATTATACCAATATGCAGCTCTCAGAGCAATGCAGTCTAAGCCAAATGGATTTGAAGGTTATATTCTCACCTTTGGAGAACCTTTCGTCCGTCCTACAGATAAAGTAATTCTTGAAAACGCAAAAGACAAAGAGAAAAACGGAACTTTTCAGGTAGAAAAAGTAGAACGCAGTTTTGGCGAAAACGGATATCGTCAAAAAATTTATTTAGGAAGAAGAGTCGAATCAGTTTAGAAATTGAAAAATGGGAAATATTACAGATTTAATAAAAAACGTTGCGAGCAACAATCAAAATATAGAAACCTTTGCAGCAAAAGTTATCGAAATAAATAAAGAAGAAGAATCTCTTCATAATCCTGAAGATGCTTATACTGTAAACATCATGAGAGCTGATGGCGCCATTATAAAAAATGTGCGCCTAAAAGCCTCTATTCAGGATATAGAACAAGGAATTATTACGATTCCGAAAAAAGACAGCTGGGTTTTAGCTTCAATTATTGATGGTGTTGAAACGAGAGCGTTTATTTCGCAATATGCGGAAGTAGACAGGATAATGGGAAGAATTCAGGCGGTAAATGATCCAAAATTATTCTTTGATTATAGTGCAGATGGAAACAAACTTCATATTCGTTACATCAAAACAGATGATCTGTCCGAAATCAATGAAACAAAAATTATTGACGTTGCCAAAATAGAATTTAATGAGAGCCAAAATTTTAAAATCAGTTATTTTGATGAGGATGAAAAACCTTTAGCAATTACTCATTTCACTTCTGATAGCTTAACAACGACTTTTAATTCGATAAAAAATAAAGAAACTAAAGAACGTTTAACCCTAAATGTTTCTAAAGATGACGTTTCTTTTAAATTCAAAAATGATAAAGGCATAGAATTAAATTCTACGCAAGTAACACCAGAGAAATACAATCTTTTATTAAAAAATGATGATGATAAAAAACAAGCATCATTAACTATTGAAAAAAATAAAATTGCTGGTTATTTGTTTGAAGAAGATGAACTTAAAAAATTAGCCCTTGAATTAAATGGAGAAAGTGACAGCATACGCTTAAAAAAAGACGATCAAAATTTACTCGAACTAAAAGGCAAAACTGCAATTAACCTAAAAACTGAAGGTGATATTAATATAGAGGCGAAAAATATAAATATGAAATCTACAGAAAAGATCAATATTAATGCTTCCGGAGACACTACAATTACAGGAAATAATGTGAAAATTAACTAATTATGGGAGTGAAATATGTTTGCAATGGCGCATCATGCATGTGTGACCAAGGTAGTGCGCCTAGTACTTTAGATGTCAAATCTCAAAATACAATTTTTATCCAAGAAAAATTGATGGCAACTGAAAATGATATCACTTTTAAAAATCCTTTCGGAACTTGTAGAAAAAAAAATAATGATCCATGTAGCCCCTTAATAATGACGAAATGGGAAAATCCTTCTGATAAAATGTTTGGAGAAAATAAAAAAGCCCTTTTAGAAAACTCAAAACTCACATGTAATGTTGGAGGAAAGATTAATATTACAAATTCACTTCAAACCGGACCTAAAATAGTTATATTTGATAATTATTCTCCACCTGTAGTAACACCTTTAAAAAAAGAAATTGTAAGTGTTAATTGGAAAAATAATGATTTGGAAAATGAGATAGATTCAGCAAACATTGGCGATAAAGTAAGTCTAATTGTAGAAACAAAAAACTACAATGAAGGAGAAACAGTCATCATTGTAATAGATGAAGCAAACGGCAAGAACATTAGACCAAACACCAAAGTGGTAAAATTTAGCGGAGAGGTAAATGCAGATGGTTTTGCCGTTTTAAAAGAAGAAATCTCAATTGAAAATGAAAATTAGTTACTACAAATGGAAAGAATATTTAGAATAAAAGAAGTAAACAGTGATACTAGTTTTCAGGATAAGACGTTAATTGTAGATAAGAAAAAGATAAACCTCCTGATAGTTCTGGAATTGGGAGGGATGTCACAATTTAACAGGACTTATAATGATATTTGGAAATGTGTTAAGTTAGACAGTATAGCCGATATTGAAGCAATAAATAAATTAAATGCAGAATATGAATATAAAAACATTTGCCTTGTTCATCACGCAAATATATTTTCTGACACTTCAAAAGGCAAAAATAGCTGGGCCATTTTGTTTGCAAATAAAATTCGTGAAATAAAACAAGTACTTTCCAGATTAGAAACTCCAACAGAGATTGATAATACATATGTAACTAAAGTAGTTGAAAAAGCGCAAAGCATGTATACCGAAAACGCACCTAATGAACAAAAAATAAAAACCTGTTTAGGTTTAAAATTGTTAATAAGCAATTTGCTAGATGAAGGGACTTTTATCTCTGTTGCGTGTAAAGAAGCAGGCGATCCAGACTTTTTAATTGAACTTGGAGATTTTACAGACAAAAATATTAAGATATTTGGAAATACAAATTTCTCATTTATTGAAAATAACGACTCTGTAATTGAACAAGGACTTAAATGTGCCGCCTTTCGTTGCATTTTAAATTCATTTGTTTCATCTGCATGGCAAAATAAAAAAGGTTGGATATATTACGATACAAAAAATAAAAAAACAGTAGTTACAAATAAAGATTTATGGATTTATTCACTTGGAACGAAAATATATGAATTAGTGGCACGAAGTAAAGAACTCACAGAAGACCAATCCAAAAAGGAGGAACATGCTCAAAGATATTTCTCTAAAACATATGAAGCGTTTTATATTAAAAATTGGGGAAAACCAGCTTTCAACAATTGGAAGTCAGTCATAAAGAAGATCTATATAGATTTTAAATAAAAAAATTAATTATGGAATTAAAAAAAATAACAATTCTAATTTTTTCATTACTATTATCCCCAATATTTGGACAACAAAAGAAATTAATAGAATTACGCGATATTCATTGTGAAACTAACTGTGAATTCTATCACGAAAATTTAAATTTCCGTAAATCACTATTAAATAAGCCACCTACCCCTTTTTCTAGTACCTATAATGATACACTTGTCTCATTTTTCAAGATCCCACTAGATGAAAGAAGAAAAATATTTCCTTTTTCTAAATATGATACTGTATATGTTGTAACACCAAAATACTATGAAGATAAAGAACCACGAAATTATATTAAACCAAAATTTCATGATTCAAAAACATTAGTTGCGAAAGAACAATTAGATAAAATTTCTGATATATTTTTTAATTACTATGAAATTAAAGACAATAATATCGTAGAATTAAAATATAAAATTACAGGCTGTAATGGTATTGAAGACACCTATCCTAAAATTATTCTCCTTTTTGTAAAAAATGGAAAACCCAAAGATTACATCGCATTTCCTAGTCAAATATTTCGAAGAACAAGTTTTAGCAATAAAGAATTAGAAGGCTTGGATCTTTGTGCTCAAAAGGAAAATATGATTATGGAAATGTTTGGCGTAAATCTAGAAGAACCTGAAGGAGAATTACCACCAAGGGATGAAGATGGTATATTAAGTGATGAATACAAATAAAATCGTTTAAATTATAAGCCTCTAGAATAATCAAAAATAAGATGTATGAAGTCAAATATAATATTGATTGGAATAATTTTATTCATAGCATTTGTAAGCAATGCGCAAAAAAGCAAAATACCTCAACCAAAAACCAACATTTCTAAAAAGGAAAATATTGTAAATCTTTCACAACGAATTAATTCATATCCGTTTAATAAATCTTCTCAGATAAGAATTATTTCTTATAATTTAGATTTTGATAACGGAAATGTAACTACAAATATATCCGCAGATGCACTAAGTAAAAACAATGATGTTAATAACATAACAACTTTAGAATTTAAAACTCCCTTTGAACTACCAAGAAAGAATCTAGATTCTCTAATCTTAGAAAATGTAACTCAAATAAAAACATTAACAATTCCTGAAATAGAAAAATTGTCAGATATCTTATTTAATACATGTTCCAGACTAAACACCAATTGTTCTAAAATTATAAGAGGCTGTTATATTCCTAGAAATGCTATTCTTTTTATTGATGAGAATAATAAAACATTTGAATATATCGAAATTTGCTTTGAATGCAAAACAAAGGAAACATTTGGAAAAATAGAACATTTAGATTTAAGCGATTATATGTATAATGATTTAGAGAAATTTATAAACGGAATTGGAATAAAAACAAAATACATATCCAATTCAAAATAACATTTTAAAAATATGGAAGTGTTTGGTGTAAGTCTAGAAAAGACTGAAGGAGACACTATAGAAAGAGACGAAGATGGCATACGAAATGACGCCTATAAAGAAAATTAAATTCAATGACCGTAATCAGTTTCTAAAAGTTAAAACAAATGAAAAAATCGCTCTCTTTGATATCTACCATTTTAATTCTCTTTTCCTGTAACAAGGATAAAAAAGATCTAAAGATAGAACTGTTAACTAATGAAGTAATTTGCGTTGATGATTTAAAAGGTATTGATTACATCGAAACTCGTTACCAACCAAACAAAGAATACGATAGTTTATCAAAAAATATACTGCGATATAAGATAACTAACAATTCTGATAAAAAATATTTCATAATGTTTAACGAAAATTCTATTGGAACATTAGAAAGAGATCTTTATCGCGAAGCTTTAGGAAGAAAAGACTTTTCTCCGTTGAATTCTTTAGATTTTAGTTTATATAAAAATAATTCGGTATTAGACGGTCGTTCTACAAGAGCAGAAATGGGAAACTGTGTTTCTCCTGTTTTTGAAATCCAACAAAGAGAAGCTCTTATTGAAAACTTTCTTAAACAGAATAAACTTAACAGAAATTATACTCTTAAAGAAATTGGCTTTCGAGATGAATCATTGCAAAGTTTTGTTCTCTATCCGCGACAAACAAAATACTTTACTTCAATAATTAATCTACCTTATAGAGATGATCAAAGATGGTTTTCAAATATAGACAAGCTAAAACCAAATCAAGGATCAATTTCCTTAAAGAATGACTCCATCTTCACAAAATCTAAAATCACTGAAGATCAAAAAAAAGAAATCAAAGAAAATGGATATATTTTATTTGATGGGAAAATATATTCTAATAGAGTTCCTGTGAAACTAGTTTATTTAAAAGGAAAAACGAAATAGAAAAACATCACAAAAACATCTATTAAACAAGAAAGAGAAAGTCTTAAACGATAAGACTTTCTCTTTCTTGTTTATAAAGCGTATTTAACTCTTACTGTTTTAATTCAACTTCTTTTTCAAAGATTCTTCCAATTCATAATATTTACTTTCCAGAGCATGAAGTTTTTCATAAATATTAACCGGATCAGGCATTTGTCTCGAAGCATACATACTCGCATACCAAACTTCTAGAATATCTTCGGCATAAATAGAATACATTGGATAGTTTCCGTCTCGGTTATCTGATTTTAGGATGAGTTTACCACTTTCTCTAATTCTGTTTAAAACCCTCTTTACCACTACTCCATCATTTTTGCTGACAATTACATAAATTCTTCCGTCGAGTATATCATCAAAATTATCTACATATTTTCCAAAAAGATAATCTCCGTCATGTATTGTAGTCGACATTGAGTTCCCTTTAATTTCAAAACATCTGTAAGTACCGTTTTTTAGCATTGGCATACTAAAAGAAGGAAGGCTTTCCATATATTCCGGATCTGCATATCCGTCTAAGTAACCTGCTCGCGCTTTTACTCCAACAAAATTAATATTTTCATCTCCTTCTTCATTTACTGTAATAATTTTTGGAATATGCAAACTAACTGCATTACTAGACTTATCTGTAAAAATCTCATCACTATTTCCAAAAAAATAATCTGGATCTACATTACAGTGAGTAATAATACTTTGAAGCAAATCAAAACCAGGTTTGGTTCTTTTTCGCTCGCCATCTGACTGTAATCTCCCAATAGTAATACTGTCAATTGTAGTACTTGTAACTCCTATAAGTTTTGCAAATGAGTTATTATTTAACTTCATTTCATCTATAATTCGTTTTATCTTATCATGTATTTCCATGTTGCAACTCGTTTTATTTTTTATGTAATATGTTTTACTTAAACTAAAACTTCAAGTATATGTTGCAAAACTACATAATATACAGCATATAATCCTAATTTTTTGTAAAAAATTCAAAAATATACTGATTATCAGTAATTAAAAATATTAAAATCTCTGAATTATCATACATATTCACTATCAAACAGTTAAATCATATTACTGAAACTATTGCGATTTTATATGTAATATGTTTGCAAAAACAAAACATATGTTTTAAATTTGCTTAAAAATAATCCAACATATGATTTTAAAAGATTTTTATAACGAAAAGAAAAACGCTGTTGAAACAGAATTTAATTCTGATGCGTTAACAGTTCATTTGTATAGTGATGCTGTTTTTAAAACTCCTATTGAAAAACCAATAGTGATGTTTAAGTACGAAAATATTTTTTGGGAAACATCTTCAGAAAAAAACTATAAAGCCGATGTTTCTTTTTGTCTTTATGTTGTAATGCCTGCCAAAACATCTTCTTCAATAAATTATGAAGAGGTTTTTGAAATTGCACAGCGCATTGATAAAGCAATATTATCAACGAGTAATAATAATACACTTATTGATAACAATTCAACATTTAAAGTTAAAGAAAAACAGTATTGCAATGAATACGACTACTGGGACAAAAACGATTACTTTATCTGGGAGATCACATACAAAACAACATTGATCGAAAATGTTTTAAAAAAGAAATATATTTTATTCAATAACGGATTGAGCAATGAAGAATTAGAAAACCTTGGCTACAACTTAACCTCAGATATTCTTGAAATAAATCCAAATCAAGTTGAAGGAAATGTAGATTTAAGCAACAATATTTAGTCATAAGAACTGCAGCACAACTATTCAAAGCCATTCAAAACAAAAAATAAACATACAAAATCATGAAAAGAAGCAGAACATTATTAGACAAAAGGAGAGATTATGTTATGAATTATATTAACACTAATCAAGCTAAACAAATGAAAGTTGTAGTTGCAGAACTTTCAGACACTTTGTTCCTTACAGAGCGAACTATTTACACCATAATAAACGAAGGACTTGCCACAGAAGCCAAAGCTTAAAGAATTGAAACTACTGGCTTTAAGGCTTCAAAAAATTGGAAAAATAATCTATGAGCTTTAAATTTGTTATCGTTAACAAAAGATAAATTTTACCATATACCAAAGGTAAAATCAAACTAAAAGACCTAATTCTTACATAAACCCCAAAAATAATAATCCTCGATTTTGGATTAAGAATTACAATCAAATTACAAAAAAAACACATTTCATTCTAACAAGTTTAACTACTTGCTACAGCCACTCTTTTGCCCTTTTTTAAACAAAAATCAAATACATTCTTAAACATTTTAAAACAATTTATATTATGAGTACATTAAACGATGTAGTAATTAACAAATTATCAGGCGGATTAGGAAGAAGAAGTCCAGAGCAGGACATGGTTTCTGGGTTACTTTTTGATGGCAGCGAAACATCAGAATTAAAATTTGATAAAATCCAACGTTTGGCTTCATTAGAAGATGCAGAAGCTCTTGGTATTACAGAGAGCTACGACATCAATGGACAATCTGCATATTATCAAATTCAGCAGTTTTTTAGAATGAATCCATCTGGCGATTTGTATATCATGGCCGTTAATACAGCTTCTTATGCTGAAACTGTAAAAAAAGCAATGGAAATGCAGGAAAAAGCAAATGGAAACATTCGTCAAATGGCAATTATCAGCTCAAAAGAAACAACATTTGCACAAACAAAAGCCGCCGCCGCTATCGCACAAGGACAAGCTGATTTGGCTTTTGTTGATTACATGCCATTTGAAATTATCTTAGAAGGAAAAGGTTTTGATGTCGCAACAGAAGAAGATTCTCCTTCATTAGCAGAAGCAAATGCAAACGTATCAGTTGTAGTGGCTATGGACGTTGAAAAAGCATTTGAACAAAAATTAATCCAAAAAAACACCAACAAAGTTTATACTTTGGCTCCAAACGAAGAATTAATTCCTGTAGAGAATTCTTCAAATGTTTATAACGTAAAAGATGCTAATGGATTAAAAAAAGAAAATGGAAATGTTCTAGAATTTGCTCTTTTCAAAGACTCATACAAAAATACTGCTGCCGTTGGATTAGCATTAGGAGCTTTATCTAAAGCAAAAGTTTCTGAAAACATTGCATGGATTGAAAAATTTAATCTTACAGGAGAAGGTTTTGCAAAACCAGGTTTTGTAGGCGGAAAGGAAATTAAATCTTTAGGTAATTTAAGAACTTTAAACGAAAAAAGATACATCTTTAGCCAAACTCACACGGGTCTTGCTGGTGTATATTTCAATGACAGCCACACTTGTACAACTGGTACTTCAGACTATGCTTATATCGAAAACAACCGTACAATTAACAAAGCTACTCGTTTGTTACGTTCTGCTTTATTGCCAAAATTAGCTTCTCCGGTTTTAGTAGACATTGATGGTAAATTACCTCAATCTGTTTCAAAAAGCTTTGAAGGTTTATGCAGAAGCGCTCTTGAAGGCATGGTTGCAAATCAGGAAGTATCTGCTTTTGATGTGTATGTAGATCCAAAACAAAACATTTTGGCAACTTCTGAATTAAAAGTAAAAGCTGAAATCACTCCTATTGGAACTGCCCGTAAAATTATGGTTGACTTAGGATTCAAAAATCCTTTCGGAATCGATAAGGCCTAATTTTTAGAAATTACATTTCAAGGAAAATTAAAAAACAAAACCATATCGTTATATGATAGCCATAAAACGTTATAAATATTATTAAAGAAAATCTAAGCTACACTATGAATAAATTGCCATTAATTAACGGACAACAACACAGCTGGTCATCAATCGAAGTAAGTATTGCGGGAAATATTGTCACTGGTATTACGGCTGTAAACTACAGCGACTCAGTTTCTAAAGAAAACCATTACGGAGCTGGTGATATGCCAGTACACAGAGGTAGAGGAAAATACGAAGCCAAAGCTTCGATCACTTTATACAATTATGAAGTTGAAGCTATTTTAGCAGCCCTGCCAAAAGGACAAAGATTACAGGATATTAACCCTTTTAGCATTATTGTAAGTTATTTAGACGACAGCAATGAAGTAATTACACATACAGTAAGAAACTGCGAATTCAATTCAAACAGCAGAGGAATCAGCCAGGGAGACACTAAAATTGCGGTTTCTTTTGATTTGATCTGCTCTCATATCGAATGGAACTAATCATTCTAAACATTCCTTAATTTAAATTCTTGTTTAAAAAACCGACTCAAAAGAGAAAACCAATTTTATAGCGTTATACAGAAAAGAAACTCAAAAAGCAGTATGATTTCTGTCAGCAAATTATTTCTACAGCTCTTAATGAGTCCGTTTTTAGACAGGTAATTATTTACTTCACAGGCTGCTTGAGCATTTTTCATCCTGAAATGCAGCTCAAGCAGTTTTTTTTATAAAAATAAAATATTCAAATGAAATCAACCGAATCAAAAAACGTCGATGTTCTTGATGGAAATATCACTCAGGCACAATTAAATCAATGGAAATACAAACATAAAAAAGTAGTTAAACTCACTATTAAAGATGATGATGACACATCTCTTTTTGCTTATTTCAAAAAACCAGACATGGGTATCCGTGCCGCTGTATTACAGGCTTCTAAAATGGACGAATTTAAAGCTCTTGAAGTCCTTTTTAAAAATTGCTATCTCGGTGGTGATGGCAAAATTGAGCAAGAAGATGATTTACGTCTCAATATTACCACAGCATTTTCAGACCATATTCAGCCAAAACCTGTAAAAGTAGAAATTCTTTAGAAAAAGCATATTATCTCTTTCTGTAAAACCAAAATCATGAATACAAAAAACCATAACATAGAACTAAATGATACCAGCGCTTCAGAAATGGCAAGGTTTAGACAAATTATGCTCAACATTTGGCGACAACAGATTGAGGATGATAGGAATGCTGAAGAAGTGAATCAGCTGATTAAAATGATTGAGATTAAAAAATCTCATATAGAACCTCTAACACTTGATAAAAAAAATATTGATACTTTTTTTGATCGTCTTCTATATATAAATGGACATTTTTATAATGAAGACGGAACTTTTGAAGGAAAAATAAACGAACTGGAAAATGAGGGAAGTGTAGAGAATGTTTATATTTGTAGTGGGAAATCCACGCAAAAAGATAAAAATGGAGAATATTTTTTATCTTATAACAATATCGAATCTTTAAATATAAAAAATGAAGTATTTCTTAGAATAGCAGGTTTAGCGTATTCAGAATCCGGATTTTCAACAGATGTAATAAAAAGAATTCCATTTATAATTATGAACCATCATAAACAATTAATAGAATCTGAAGTTAAAGTATACAAAAAAGATTGGTCTCTAAATAATACTTTAATTAAAATGAGAAATAAATGGGATGACAAAACGTATGCACATAAATTTCATTATGGAGCTCAAGGAAATCCAGCATTTCGCAACTTTTTAAATATTAAACTAGGTGAAGCTATTGATTTTAATAAAAATGAACTTGGAAGGAACGAAAATTCAAAAATGAAAATTGCTATTGAATATACCATAAAAGCTGTTAAATACTTTAATAATGGAAATCTTGGTATAGATTACTCTGACAAAGCAATTGGCTGGCAAGGAGCAGATATAAATAATAATGAAAATTGGAAAAAGTGGTTATTTATACATTCTGATCACAAAAAATATGCTTTTACAAACTGGACAAACTCTACAACTTTGGAAGAATCTACATTTGAATCAATATCTGTATTTAAAGGAAGTTTTGGAACCACAATTTTTTACAAATCAACAGCGTTTAGTTTTAAAAAAAGTAAAACAGGCAACCTATGATGAAAACACTAATTTTTCTTTTATTTATATTTAATATTGGAAATGCTCAGAACAAAAATCAAAAATTTCAATATATACAAAAAAGCATAGAATCATGCCGTATACCTATAAACGACTCTGTGAGCATAATTAACATTCATGAAAATTTATATGGAAATGATATTGAAATAATTCTAAAAACAGAAAACACAATTACTGATGAATGTAATAATAAAATCATCAATAAGGAATTGATCACTAAAGTTAATACTTCTCAAAATCCTTTAATAGAGATAAATAAACACCATATTGACGAAATTAATATAACTGATTATAAGAATTTAATTCCAAATAAAATATCTTCAATAAATAAAACAGATTACACTATTTTAGCAATTGAACTTTATAATTTTTCTTACACTTCAGTAGGAAGTGTTTATGTATATCTTTGTTTTAAAATCAACATGAAAGGAAAAATCATAAAACAGAAAATTTTAGAATCAAAATCATTAGTAAAAACAGATAAGCTTCTAACAACAATCTAACTAAAATATCCAAAAGTTTAAATTGAAAAATAAATTTTTAATCATCTTATTGATTTGCTTTATCAGCTGTAAAAAGCATAAGAGTGAATCTCTTAAGAAAGAAGAAAACATAAAAAAATCAATCGATAGTTTTTTTTTGACGAACAAAACGATACAATAAAATCGCAGATCGCTTATCTCAAAAACAACTATAAACTAATTATTTTTCCTGCTATAGATAAAAATAAAGAAGTAATTAATTTTAGATTGATTAATGGTAAAAAAGATAAAACCTTTTTATTAGCTGATACTTTCACTGCCAATTATCGGCTATATTATGAAGGAATTCATTTTCAAAATTATTTCGCCCTACATAGTAATGGAGGCGGAACAAAAAATCTTTATTTCTGATTATGATAAACAGACCAGTCAAGAAGTTTTAACAGATAGTTCTTTTAAAATACAACTTGAACCCTGATGAAGAAATTCTTATTTAGGCTATAACGACAGAGCTAATGAGGGAGAGTATTTTATATAATCACTTGATTCAAGACATTTCTTTCAAAAAAGAGAATATGGAAAATCTCTAAAAAAGACCAGTACTGAAAAAAAATACAAAACCATAGAATAAGATGAAAAAATATTACATTTTTATTATTACGTTAATATATGCGACTTTAAGTTGTACTTCTGAAAGCAAACCAACTAAAAAAGAACTTTATCTTAAAAGTCTTTTAAAAGAAAATAAAATTGATATTGACAACTATAGTTTAATAAATCACAAAGATATAGAGTATTATATAAAAGGTTTCACAATAACTGACAGTAGAGATTCACTGCAGCTTCAAAAAATTAAAGTAGCTGATAATGTTTATTTCAACACATATGAATATACTCCTTCTGATTATAAAAAATTTCATAGTGATTTTTTTACCATTAAAGGAACTAAGATTAGTGTCGATGAAATTGTAAAACAAAATAATGTAGAGCTAAAATATTTCAACCCATATTTCTATATTTCAAAAAGTTATTTATTCAAAAATCCAAAAAATAAGGAAAGTATTTTTTTATTAGAAGCCCTAAATCGCACTCATTATATGAATAAAGAAGTGGTTAGTTATTTTTTAATAAAAAATACTTCTAAACCAACTGTAATATTATTATATGATACTTTTTAAAGTTAATGTTCATAAAATCTCTTTCAAAATAAATCCAATTCCTTTAGAATTTAAAAAAGATGATCGAATCAAGAATAAATAAATTAGTTTTCTTCGTACTATTTTTTTTCTTGCATCTTCCTTTTGTAATTCTCAGACCAAAGAATGTCTCGATAAAAACATTAAAATAGAATATTTATCAGATATTGATAAACTTATACAAAATAAATATATCTGTGATGCTTCTTTTAAAACATTTGGAAAAGATCGATTGAATAAATACAAAGTTTTATTTTGTGATAAAAATTATAAAGTAATCTCCGATCAGTACAAAACTCGAATTTTTATAGATAAAAAACGGAAATTAAACTTAGAATTGTTAGTATCTTACCTGACTTTAAAATTAGAAAGGAAAGTCCCAATTCTCTTTATTTATTAGATGATAAATTAATGCCCGTCTATTCAATTTCAAAATTTGGAGAAAAAATTATCATGTCTTCAAATACGAATATGTAAACGGACATGTAATAACAAAAAAGGCAATTGATAAAGAAAGTCAAAATATTATGCAGAAACATTATTAGAGCAGTTTAGAGATTACATCGAATATACTAAATTCACAAAATAAAAAATAGATATGATAAATAATTTGCCAAAACTGGATTTTTTATACATTAATCTAGAACGTACAGAGGAGAATTATCTAAACAGAATAAAAATTTATTATGACAAGGTTGATTGGGATGAGAGACATTTTGAAGATTATGCTGAAACTTGCTCTTTTGAAGAACTTATTTTTTTGATGATACATATATATACAGATAAATATCCAAGAAATGAATTCGAATATATCATATCGCTAGATTCTAAAGAGCAAATTTTATCATGCTATACCAATCAAAATGGAAGAATTGTAACTGAAAATAAATTTATCTATAACAATTTCTTAAGAAAAGAAGTAATTGGAATGAATTCTTGGTACCATCATGAACAATATACAGATGATGAGATTATTGAAAAATATTGGAGTGGAGAATATTATATGCAGAATCTTTTTTTAGAATTTAATAGAGATATTCCTATAGATATAATTCACAAAGCTCTAGATGGAAAAGAATATACAAAAACTAAAGATCTTGATACATTAATTTATAAGGTGAAAGACAGCCCCATTGATACATTGAGAATTACTAAAACCAGCATACAGCTCAATATCAATGAAGAAAAAGTAATTTTATATGTTTCAATTAGATAATTCTTTTGAAATTTGATAATAATGATTTGATTTGAAATGCGTTAAAAAAAATATGAATAACTTACCAAAACTAGACTTCTTATATTTTAATCTGGAACTTACAGAAGAAAACTACATTAATAGAAAGAAACTTTATTATGATCAGGTTAATTGGGATGAAAGACATTTTGAAGATTATGCTGAAAGTTGCTCTTTTGAAGAACTTATTTTTTTAATGATATATATACATAGAGAAAAATATCCTAGATGTAAATTTGAACTTAGTATATCTCACGATTCTAAAGAGGAAATTTTATCAAATTTCACTAATGAAAAAGGAAGAGTTGTGACTGAAAATAAATTCACTAATTATAATTTCTTAAGAAAAGAAGTCATTGGAATGAATGCTCAATACCATCATGAGCGATATAGTGATGATGAAATTATGGAAAAATATTGGGATGGAGAATTTTACATGCAAAATATTTTTTTAGAGTTTAATCAGGAAATTCCATTTGAAATAATTGAAAATGCTCTTGAAGGAAAAGAATATACCAAAACCGAAAAAGATGATTTATTAATCTACAAAGTAAACGATTCTCCTATCGCTTCATTAGAAATAACTAAAAACAGCATAAAACTAAATGTAAATCAAGACAAAGTAATACGATACGTTTCCGTTTGGTAATTCTGTAATTGGTTAGATTTGATTTAAAAGCAAAAATTATGATAAATAATTTACCAAAACTAGACTTCCTATATTTTAATTTAGAGCTAACAGAAGAAAACTATTCAAATAGAAGAGAACTTTATTACGCAGAAACAGACTGGGACGAAAGGCATTTTGAAGAATATGTTGAGTCCTGTTCTTTTGAAGAACTAATTTTTTTAATGATTTATATTTATAGGGATCAATATCCTAGAGATAAATTTGAGTCAACTATTTCTTTAAATTCGGAGAAGCTAAACTTACTGTCATACACCAATAAAATAGGCAGAGCTATAACCGAAGATAAATATATATCATCCAATTTCTTAAGAAAAAATGTTATTACAATGTATGCTCAGTATCATAATGAGCAATACACTGACAAAGAACTGCTTGAAAAACATTGGACAGGTGAATATCATATGCAAAATCTATTCTTAGAATTTGATAGTGAAATCCCTATGAAAATAGTTGACAAAGCTCTTGAAGGCAAGGAATATACCAAAATCCAAGAAGAAGATTTATTGGTTTATGAGGTAAAGGATTCCCCTATTGCTTCTTTAGAAATTACTAAGAACAGTATAAAACTAAATATTAACGAAGATAAAGTGATAGTATATATTTCCCTCTATTAATTTTTTTAGTCTTTAAAAACTTATTCTCTTTTAAAACATACCTTTTTTCTAAATTAAAATCAGTTTGTTTTTCAATCTTTAAATTAATACAAAAATCCTACTCTTACTTCAAATCATAGAAGAGTTTTCCTTAAAGTCCAATTATGAACAATTTACCAAAACTAGACTTCCTATATTTTAATTTAGAGCTAACAGAAGAAAACTATCTAAACAGAAGAAGCCTTTACTATGATGCAGTTGATTGGGATGAAAGGCATTTTGAAGATTATGTAGAAACTTGCTCTTTTGAAGAACTCATTTTTCTAATGATATATATATATATAGATAAATATCCGCGAGATAAATTCTATCGTACCATTTCTTTAGATTCTGATGACTACAATTTATTATCTTCTATTAATGGGAATGGAAGAATTATAAGTGAAGACAGATCTATTTATTATAATTTTTTTAGAAAAGAAGTTATCGGTATGACAACTCAATTTCATAACGAAGAATATTCCGACGATGAATTTATGGAGAGATATTGGAGAAGCGAATATTACATGCAAAATCTTTTTTTAGAATTCAATAGAGAAATTCCTTTGGAAATAATAGACGAAGCTCTTGAAGGAAAAGAATATACGAAAACTGAAAAAAATGATTTATTAGTTTATGAAGTAGATGATTCTCCTATCGCTTCGTTAGAAATCACTAAAAACAGCATAAAACTAAATATAAATGAAGACAAAATAATACGATACGTTTCCGTTTGGTAATTAACCTAATCATTAATAATAAACCCGTTTTTCTAAACTCGAAAAGCGGGTATTTTTTTGCCTTTTCTCCCAATCTCAATCTACAAAAAAAATCTGAAAAAAGAATTTTAGATCTACTGAAACTACTGATTTACAAAGCTATATTATTTCTAAAACAGGCAACTTCGGCGTATTTTTACAGTATAATTAAAAACACATTATAATCTCAAAACGAGATTATAAAAAAAGATTTTTTCTAGATTTTATTTCATTTTTTTCTCCCAAAAGAACTCAAAAAACGCACAAATAATTTGATTGCGTTTTCATTCTCTGATTGTTTTCAAACAATTGGAAAGGCTTTTTATTCTTAAATCATTAATAAATTTCAATATGGATCAAACAACAAAAAAACACATTGATTTGCTTCATCCTTCTGTCAGGGAAGAAGTTACCAAAATTATCGAAGAATGTGATCTGGCTCTCACAGGAAGAGCGAAAGTACGCATTACACAAGGACTTAGAACTTTTCAGCAACAAGAAGATCTCTATGCGTTTGGCAGAACAAAACCTGGAAAAAAAGTAACCAATGCCAAAGGCGGACAATCGATTCATAATTATGGTTTTGCAGTAGATATTTGTTTAATCATCGATGGAAAAACTGCTTCTTGGGATACTGCAAAAGATTGGGACGACGATCAAATTTCTGACTGGCAGGAATGTGTCGATATCTTCAAAAAACATGGCTGGAACTGGGGTGGAGACTGGAAAACTTTTAAAGATCTTCCGCATTTTGACAAAAAAGGTTACGACGACTGGAAACTGCTTAGTAAACTAAAACGTGACAAAAAGAATTATGTAATCTTATATAAATAATCATATGAAAAATTTAAAAATAATAACATTTCTAATTTTTGTTTTCATTCTGACAGCGTCTTGCGAATCAACAAAAACAGCTTTATTCGATCAATATTCTTATCAAAAAACAACGGAACTCAAAGTACAGACATCTAAAATTATAGATAAGGCAATAACTCCTTATGAAAACAATAAAACGGAAGTTGAAGCCTTGATTTTGGAAATGGAAAAATTGACAGAATACGAAAAAAATAAACCTAATAATGAAATCACTTTTGCTATGTGGCAGATACTTAGTGATAAAGAAAAAAATCTATTAGCAGGTTTCTTTAAACACTGGCAAACCAAAGAAACTCTATCTCCATATTTTGTGGACGAATCTAAAAAGCAGATTTTAAATGCTTTTGATTTGTTAATTCAATATGAAATAAACAAAGACAAAGAATCTAAAGAACAACTTTTGGAATTAATCAACTTAACCTCTTTAAATTAATGAATATAGAAACTTTAACCCAAGAACTAAAGGAGAAATTAAAAACACTTTTAACCAATAGTTATAAAGATTATAAACCACAATTGGAAAAAGATTTAAATAACTTTTTGAAAACATCTGCAGAAAAACTAGAGCGCTGGACTATTCTTTATGCAAATGGTGACATTAACGAAGAAGAATTAGAATGGCTATTAAAAAGTCAGCTTGATTTGGTTTCACTGCAAACTTTACAAACTGCCGGAATATCAAAAATTAAATTAAATACTCTCAAAAATAATATCATAAAACTAATTTTTGAAATCATTATCAACCTTATCTCTAAACCAAAATAAACAACTGATAATCAAACGAACTAACTTACTGAAACTACAGATTCATTGCTTCAAAAATCTTGGTTAAAGCAAAAGCACGGCGTATTTTTACAGTATGAAATCTAAAAGATTATCGCGCGCAAATCTAAAGAAAATCATACTCCCTTTTTATTAAATCATCTCACAAAACAGTAACAATATATGAAAGACTTTATCATAGATGAAGATCTATTAATTGAAAACGGTGACTTCGCCATTAAAGATTCGGATCAGCAAAATATAGAACATTTACTGCTTAGCCAAAAAGGAAGCTACAAGGAGTTTCCAATTCTTGGTGTAGGAATTAAAAAATACATTAACAGCCCAGATGCAACTTCGAGGCTGAGACTAGAAAACGAAATAGACAAACAATTAGCGTATGACAACTTTCATGTAAAAATATTAGATGTCAACGATTTACAAAACATTAAAATCGATGGAAACTACTAAACCACAAGAAAATCAAAACATTTTTGATTTATCCCTGCAAGAATACGGAAGTATTGAAAAAGTGTTCGACATTTTAGAAGACAATGACCAATTTGATCTTACAGAAGACCTTTCTGTATATAAAGATTTAAAAACAGGCAGAGAAGCCTTTAAAAAAGATATTGTAGAATATTATAATTCTCGAAATCAAAAACCTGCAACAGCTCTTACTGAAGAAGAAAAATTTTTGATGGACAATTTCTCCGGAATTGACTATATGATTATAGAAGATGATTTTATTATTTACTAAAAATCAATTTTTATCTTAATTCTACTCTTTTAGAATCTCTAAAAAGAAACTACAACTCTGTAGTATTTACAAAAATCATAAACAATTACCTATAAGCATATTTTACATGTCTTACAGGTTAAACTATACCTAAAACTAAAATATGGCACGTACAATTGCTGAAATTCAGAATGAAATTCTGGACGAAAAAAATAAACAAAGTTCCCTCAATGAATTAAATAATTCTTCAAGAACCAGCATTTGGAGGTTGTGGATTAATATTGTGGCTACTGCTATTTGGGTGCACGAAAAAATAGTCGAAAAAAATGCTTTAATTTCAAGACCGCACACTTTAAACTGGTACCGAGAACAAGCTTTAAATTTTCACTATGGTTCGCCGTTAGATCCAAATTCAAGCAACGGAATGTCTTTAGTCTGGAAAGATGGTTCGTATCAATTTGACACTACAAATCTAACTGACGCACAAATTGAAGAATCTAAAATTATAAAACACTGCGCTGTTAGCGAAGTTGATCTTGAGACAATCCTGAATCCAAAAAAAGACAATGTAGAAGAAATCTTCTCAGATTATTTTCATAATAAAGTCGGAGTTGTTTTTATAAAAGTCGCTGCTGAAAAAGGTGATAAAATCTCCAGAATTGATGTTCTAAATGAACTTTTTGCTTTTAAGGAATATATCGCAAAAATTAAAGATGCAGGAAATCAGGTGTACATAACTTCTGATGATGGTGATATCTTAAAATTAAATCTAAATGTTTACGTAGATCCTTTAAGCATTTACATTAATCCAAAAGATATTGAATATTATAAGTTAAAAACTTTAAGCAAGCCTTCTCCAGAAGAACTGCAAAAATTAGCTCAATACGAATTAGACTTAAAAAACAATCCTTTAGATACAGATAATGGTTCTTTAATTCTAGACAGAAGCTTTTTCCCTGTCCTTGACGCTGTAAAAGATCATTTAAGAAACATTGAATTCAATGGAGCTTTTGTTAAAACTTATTTAGTTGACGCTATTCAGAAAGCAGAAGGAATCAAAATTCCTGTATTGAATAAAATTCAGACTTCTATTGCTAGAAACCCAAATGATTCTCAAGATCCTGCCTTACTTGATGTAACTCCAATTGAATATTTTATACCTAAGGCAGGTTACTTTGATATAGATGCTCTTCAAATTGAAGTAAACTACATTCCGTATACATTTTACAGAGATAAACAATAGTCAAATACATTTACAATGAATAAATACACCATTCTAAAATGGGAAAAGTTTTTGCTTTGGCTCATTCCTCCTATTCTCAGGAAAAAAACACATGTTGACTGGCTGGATGTTCTGCTTACACCACTGCATTCTCTTTATGAAGACATTCTCTATAAAATGCAACACACCGGACAGGTAATTTATCTGGAAAAAGTAATTAACGAGGCTTTTAATGTAACAAAAGAATATGATCCGAATTTAAATATAGAACAAAAACGACAAGAAGGATTAATTTATATTGATGAGTCTATTAAGCCCGAATTACAGTATTTATATCTCCATAAAGAATATTACAATCCAGATAAAATTCTAGCAGATGGAAACAGAGTTCAGGGAGATTTAAGAATTCCGTTATTTACAATTTTTAAAAATAACGATTATAAAAACAAAAACAACAAACCAGTTTATTTGGCTCATCGTGAAGATTATACAAAAGTATCGTATGCCAACTTTAGAGTTTTTATACCCGAAAATTTAATTGCAAATCAAACCATAACTGCCAATATAAACGAAAATTCTCCTAAAAAGCAAACTGAAGCAATTGACATTACTTCTGCAGAATATCACAATTTGCTTAATTTCTACAAACTAGCAGGTAAGAGTTATCAAAGCTATTGTTACTCAATAGAAAGTTAATTCGGAAACTAAAAAATAACACATTCAATACATCATAAAATGAAACAAGTAAATTTTAATAATCCTGGAGGTTTTCCACTCGAGCAGGAAACTTTAGAGAGGCTTCAAATAGCTTACAGATCTGAATTATACGAAGCTTTAAAAAGACATTTAAGCATTGAAACTGACAAAAATTATATCATAGCCCATGCAACAGATAAAATGAGAGGCTGGGCAGTTATTCACGAACCTAAAAATACAGGAGAAGGAATTTTATATCCTATAAAAATAGGTGCTTCAACTAATTATTTAAAAACTATCAAAACCACCACCAATTTAATTTATGGTGATGGTAACTCGCAAAATGCTTATACTGATTATGATGCAGAATATGTAAGCGTTATGGGAACTCCAGTAGATACTGAAACAAGAACCGAAAAATATTATGTATTAACTAATTTTGAAACAGTTATAGATATTAAATCTATTAAAGATATACTAGATGCTATTGATCCTAAAATTAATACTCTTAAGGCAAATATTAGTATAATTGAAAGTAATATTACTGGAATTAAAGGCGATGTTGCTGTAATACAAGGAAATATTAGCTCAATTACTGGAGATGTCAATAAAGCAAAAACAGACATTCATGAGATCAAAGACAATTACCTTCCTCTAAATGGCTCAAAAGAAATGAAGGGAGATTTAAATCTTGGTACGCATCATTTATATTTAAACAATTTAAGTACTTCAAATTCAAACAATTTATTAGCCGTAAACGACCAAAACCAAGTTGTTAAAAACAATACTTTACTTGATTCTCTTGTACGCGATATCGAAGAATTAAAAAGTAAAATCAAAATTTCAACAGCTGTACCTATTGGTATGATTGCAATGTGGGGGAAACCAGCACCTTTTCCTGAAGGTTGGGAGGAATATGTTCCATTAAGAGGAAGAATGCCTGTTGGCTTAGACACTACCCAATCTGAATTTAATCTGATTGATAAAGCTGAAGGCTCCAAAACATCAAAAGCATCAGCTGATATAGGAAAAGCATTTTCTGGAAATCCTATAGGTTCGATATATGGAAGGTTATTAGTTGGTAGTGGGTTTACTCTAAATGGATTGCCCAATTCAATAGAGCCAATACGTGATAAAACATTCCTTGATTTTGATATAAATATTCTTAATCCTTATAGAGTAGTTCACTTCATCGAATATACAGGAAAAAACACCTCCACAAGTTGATACAATAGCACCAACAACTACAGGAAATCTAACCGCTTCAAATATAGCCAGCACTTGATTAACTTTAAGTTGAACAGCTTCTACAAATAATGATTGAGTTACTAATTATTTGGTTTATAAAGATAATAATAATCTTTTAGCTGAATTAGGAAATATTTGAACTTACAATGTTACTGGATTATCAGCGAATACCAATTACAATTTTAGCGTTAAAGCAAAAGATGCAGCAGGAAATCTATCAGATCCTGTAACAACAAATGCAACTACTTTAAGCCCAGCAGTACCAAAACTATCAGGTGGTCCAGTTGGTAGCACATCAGTACATCTTGAGTGGTCTAATGAAGATTCTCTTACTTACGAATTGTATCGTCAAGTAGAACAGGGACCATTTGTACTTGTTAATTTACCGCAAAAAACAGATTCTTATTACAGTGATTACGGATTGTATTTTTCTACTTCATATACATACAAAGTTCGAATAGTTTATAATGGATTTATTTCTAATTATAGTAATGAATTTAAAATAACTACTCCTGCATGGTAATAAATAATAATCTTTTGGGGTTAACACCCCAAAAGATTATTACACAAAAAAACACCCAAAAATCTATTATAAAAATTAATCAAAAATGAAAATCATGATACAGAAAATCTTAGAATATTTAAATGAATTAAAATTACTGCTCTACCTCATTTTTATTTATCTAGAAATGGACACCGGAATAGTAAGAGTCTTATTTTACTTAATGGTAATGGATACTTTTTTAGGTGTTACCAAAACAATTGTGTTAAATAATCTTTTTAGTTTTAAAAAATTAGCATTAGGATTTGTATCCAAATTAGCAGTTTTATTGATCCCAACAGCATTAGCTTTGATGAGTAAAGGCCTTAACTATGATTTTGATTGGTTTGTTACGATTGTTATGGATTTGCTTATTGTCAGCGACGGAATTTCAATAATCAGCAATATCATTGCTATAAAAACAAAAAAAGAAGTCGAAAATTTTGACGCTATGACATTGATTTTAAAATCGATACGAAATCGCTTAATACAACTTTTCAAAAGACTTTTAATAACAATTGATCCAAAATATCATATCGAAAAATAGAGGAAATCTTATGAAATAAGAATCAAAAACTACAGAAAAAACAATTAAATTTGGAGACCTTAAATCACCAAATTAATTATGAATTCAAAAAGAAATTCGTTCTATTTACCTGCCTTGTTACTGATGCTGTTTTTTGCATCAGTTTCATATTCACAAACTTCGACAGCCAAAACCGAAAACAAAGGCAAACTGTTTGAAGATACTACAACCGACAGCGATTATCTTATTGCTATTGAAAAAGCCGGAGAAGTTCTCGAATCTGCCGGACATGACATCGACTTTGAAGGAAGCACTTTTCATCTTTTCGGAGAAATTAAAAGAACCGAAAGTAAACTTGACTTAATTCTCGCAAGCCTTAAAGGTGCTAATCCAAACGTGCGCAATCAGCAAATGTACCGCATTGTTTTAAAGGAAATTGAACAGGAATTAAACGAGCAGAATGATGCTATTAATTCCCGAAATCAGAATCTTGAAAAAATTAAGAACAGGATAATTGATCTTAGAAAAGACAAAATTTTATTTACGCTTATAAAAGATACAATCCGCAGAAAACAGTTTAAAACTGAATTAGCGAATCTTAAAAAAACATATTTAAGAACCGACAGCCTGATGACCAAAAATCAGGGAATCTTAAACGATAAAAAAAGATTGACGGTCGAACATAAAATTGCCGTTTCAAATGCACTTTCGACAGTAGAAACCAAACTGGAAAAATCAGGAATCAGCATTCTTAAAAAAGAATATCCTTCATTATGGCACATTGATTCTACAGCAAAAAAAGTCATTGCACAAACCATTAAATCAAAAATTATAATTGAAGAAAATGTTGCGGCTTATTATTTAAGCTACAAAGGCGGAGCATTAATCACGCTTTGTTTCTTAATGGGACTTTTAGCCTGGTATATTTCACGCAATATAAAATATTTAAAAGCTAACGGTCATGCCGAAAACCTTTCTCTTTTTAATTTCAAATATCTAAACAGAGGCGTTATTTTACCCGTAATCGCAATAGGTTTAAATATTGCAGTAGTAAGTAATCTCTACGCTCCCGCCCTATTTTTAGAACTTTTGCAATTAGCCTTATTAGGAGTTCTGACAATATTATTTAAAAAGGACTGGTCTGGTGTTTCAATACGAAACTGGATTTTGCTTTCAGCATTGTTTTTTGCTCTTTGTTTCCTTGATTTATTTATTGGAGTTGGGCTAATTCAGCGTTGTTCATTTATTATCATTAATATTCTTGGAATACGATACGGTTTAGTTCAAATCAAAAGCCTCAAAGATCAATTGTACATTAAAGCTTTCTTTAAATGGGCAAGTATCATTTTTATAGGATTAAATGGTTTATCGATTTTGTATAATATTTTTGGCAGAGTTTCACTTTCCAATATGCTTACATTAACGGCCTTTATTTCTTTAACACAGATTGTTGCGTTGAGTGTTCTGCTAAAAATTATTTTAGAAATCATTCTTTTGCAAATTTATACCACGAGAATAAAACGAGGAATTGAAAAAATATTCGATTACGAAAGTTTATCAGATACACTAAAAAAGCCATTCATTATCGTAATTAGTTATATGTGGCTGGTTGTCATTGCTTCTAATTTAAATATATGGGAATCACTGCGTGCTTCTCTTACTACTCTGTTAAACCGTCCAAATACAATTGGAAGTATTACTTTTACTTTAGGTAACATTGTATTATTCTTCATAATCGTGTGGATTGCCCATTTACTTCAAAAATATGTCGCGTACTTTTTTGGAGAAATCGAAGACGAAAACGAAGAAAACATCAATAAAAGACAACATTCTAAATTACTAATAAGCAGACTTGTAGTTCTAATCGTTGGGTATCTTCTGGCGGTTGTGGCTTCGGGAATGCCTTTGGATAAATTGAGTATCCTTATAGGAGCTTTAGGTGTTGGTGTTGGACTTGGACTTCAAAATGTGGTTAATAATTTCGTTTCGGGCATTATTTTGATTTTTGATAAACCAATTCAAATTGGCGACGTTGTCGATATCAGCTCAGAATCAGGACGTGTCAAATCAATGGGATTGCGTACAACAAAAATCAACGCCTCAAATGGTGCAGAAATCATTATTCCGAATGGGAATTTATTATCGCAGAATATCACAAACTGGACTTATACCGATAATTTTAAACTGGTTGATATTTCGATAGAAATCAGTGGAGATGCATCTCCAGAAGATATTAATACTGTTATTATAAACACACTCGAAAATCTGCCTTTGGTAAACAATACCAAAGCACCGCAGATTTATTACAACTCAATTTCTGACAGTAAATTTAAAATACAAATTAAATTCTGGTGCAGTATTTACAGAACCGAAGAAACAATCAGCACTGCTAAACAGGTTTTGTTCAGCAATTTTAAAGCTAAAGGATTGACTTTTTCTACTTAAAATATATGCACAAAAAATAAAAAAGGCTTAATCGATATGTTTGATTAAGCCTTTTTTGCTTTTTATTTAATCCTGTTTTATAAAAACCAATTCCTCATTATAATTAGCAATACTTATTAATGCATTATAAATATATTTTGAAACCAAAGCACCGCCTTTAAAATTGATTAAATCAATATCGTCTTCAGGTGTGTGATATTGTGGATGTCCGCCGGTGTGGAAACCAACTGCCGAAATTCCGGCTTTGTAAAAAGAAACATGATCAGAACCGCCTACGTCGCCTGCAAATACAACTGGATTTAATGAGCTGTTTTGTCCTAGATTTTTCATAAGCTCAACTCCGTTTGGAAAAGTCCCGGCACCGCCCATATAAAGTTGTTTTTCGGCATTTAATCTTCCTACCATATCCATATTGAGCATTACTTTTACATCTTCTTTTTTTACAGGAAGATGATTTACAAAATATTTCGATCCAAATAAACCTTCTTCTTCTCCACTGAAAGAAACAAAAATAATACTGCGTTTTGGTTTGATTTTCATTTTAGAAACTTCTTCCAGAATACACAACAAAGCCGAAACTCCCGAAGCATTATCATCGGCTCCGTTATGAATCGCAATGGTGTCTTTTTTCTTGCTTCCGGAACCTGTTCCGCCCCAGCCCCAGTGATCGTAATGTGCGCCAATTACGATAAATTCATTTTTGAGTTTTTCATCAGAACCTTCAATAAATCCAAAAACATTTTGGGTCGAAACACTGTCGGATTTCATTTTGTTGATTCCATCTTTTACAAACACTTTAAAAGGCTGGTAATAACTATTGCCAAATTGCTGTAAACTGTATTTCTTAAAATGCTTTTTGATGTAAGCAGCAGCTTCATTATTACCTTTTGTTCCCACAAAACGTCCTTCTAATTTATCTGACGAAAGATATTTATTGTGTTTGTAAAAAGTCTGCGCCATAGTATTTTTTTGAGCAATTGAAACGTTGCTCAAAAAAATAAAAACGGCTGACAGAATGCAGTTCTGTAAAAATTTCATAATCTATTTAAGTTCAAAAATCTTATCCATTAAAATCCATTTTTCTCCGGTTTTTGCCTGAGGAAGTGCTTTTTGGAATTTCCACATCAAGGTTTCCCATTCCTGCACTTTTGGGTTTTCGGCATCCATTTTTCCTTTTTCTTCAAATGAGAAATCATCATTGGCTTCAATAATCATAAACAAACGATCGCCAACGTTATAAATCTCTAAATTGATAATTCCAGAATCTTTAATACTTTTCTGGATTTCAGGCCAGACATTTTTATGGTAATCGATATATTCTGCAATTAAATCTGGGTGGTTATTTAAATCTAAGGCAAGACAGTATTTTTGCATAATTTTTGTTTTTTTTTATTGTAAATCAAATGTGGTATGTTTGATAAACTTTCGATCGTAAGTATACAAGATATGTATTTTTTTATCTGAAGTCTGAATAATTGCCGGATAACTGAATTCGCCTTCTTTCTGATTTTCCAGATCAAATAATTTTTCCCAGTTTACACCGTCATTAGAATATTCTACATCGAGAATATTTCTTCCGTTAAACCAATCTTTCCCCATTTTTAGTGGATTATTAACCAATAAAAATGATTTGTCTAATAAAGTTACAGCATCGACTCCGGAATTCGAATTTACAACATTTATGCTGTCGGTTTTCTGCCAGGTTCTGCCGCTATCTTCAGACCAAGAAGAAATTAATTTATTGTGTCGGCTTCGGGATAAAATTTGTATTTTTTTATCAGAATGCACTAAAAATGTCGGCTGAATAATGTCGAAATTTTTCTTGTCGTTAATATCAGTAATTGTCCAGTTATCGGTATTTTCGTTGTATGTTTCTATAAAAACCCTCCATTTATTATCGTCAATACTTTCGGTACTGCTGCCGCATAAAATAATTCCCGGAGTGGTTTCCACAGGTTTGTTTCGAATTGGACCTAAAATTCCTTTTGGCAAAAGTTTAGATTCGCTCCATGTTTTTCCATCATCTTTAGAAACAATCATAGCGCCAAACCATTCTCTTGGATTTTTTCCGACTTTGTAAAACAAATATAAGTTTTGAGCTTTGCTTTTAAACAACACTGGATTCCAGCATGGCAGTGTGTCTCCATCTTTTATTAAAGGTTTAATAAGTTCTTTTGGAGTTGACCATTCTTGATCTTTATAAGATGAAACATAAATTCCAACATCTTTTGCTCCTTCGTATTTACCGCCAAACCATGCGGCCAAAAGAGTTTTATTTTCTAATTCAACTAATGTTGATGCGTGGCTTGCCGCTGTAACCGGATTTTTGGCAATATAATTTTGTGTAATGTTAATTGCTTTTGGTTCTTTTTTTACTGAATTACAGGAAACGAAAACCATAACCACTACTAAAGCCGAATAATATTTTTTTAAATTCATAATCTAACTTTTATATAAAACAAAAGGAGAGTTTCCTCTCCTTTTGCTTTTTTAAGTAAAGAATGTGTGTGTCCTTACTCAACCAAATTAATTATTTAGTGTCCCACCAAAGTTTTGTTCCTCCGGTATCAGGACCTCCTAGTTTTGTAATAGCATCTTCAACAGCCTGTTTATTTGAAGAATATTCGTTAGTAACGTAAATAACTCTTTTCATCAAACTTTTTCCAACTCCAACATCAGTATTATCTGTGTTAAGCGGCTGATAAATAATTTTAGCATCTGTTCTTCTTAAATCAGCATAAGCTTCCCATGATTCTGGAAAAATTGCTAAATATTTTTGAACTGCAATTTGTGTACGCTGATCTGCAGTAGAAGCTGACCAAGCTACTGGTAATTTCACAGGAATACTTTCTGTTACTAAACCAGGACGAAACGTATTTACATTTGGAGCAGTCGGCAGTGAAGTTCCAGCAATATAACTATT
This sequence comes from Flavobacterium ginsengiterrae, assembly GCF_039539785.1. NCBI lineage: Bacteria > Pseudomonadati > Bacteroidota > Flavobacteriia > Flavobacteriales > Flavobacteriaceae > Flavobacterium > Flavobacterium ginsengiterrae. The sequence continues at coordinate 1,118,475 of NZ_BAABDU010000004.1, forward strand.
AATCTCTGCAGCATCAGTAATTCCCCATTGTGCCATAGACAATCTAATACCTTGCTCATATAAAGATTGAGCGCTTCCACCCATATTCCATCCATTTAAAGCACCTTCAGCTCTTGAAAAATAATTTTCGGAAGCCATGAAGATTTCGATGTTTTTTGTGTTGCTTAATGGAGCTGAACCTGGGTTTGGTCCTAATCCCAAAACATTTTCATTAAATGCAGAAAAATTATCTCTTTCTTTATCTGTAAAGAAACCTCTTAAATATCCAGTTGGTCTACCAATGTACATACCAGTCGCTCCAGGTGAAAACCACTTCTGCAATCTTGGATCACTGTATCCTAACAGAAGACTTTCCATAGAAGAGGTCATTTTATAACCCCATCCGCCTACGACAATATTTAAGTTGTTTGGTGTTACAGAACTAACCTGATAGTAAGCACTTTGATCATTACTCTGCATAACTCCCGCTGCTACTGCTGCTTCTGCTTCAGTTTTTGCTTTCGCCGGCTCGACATCAGAAATTCTTAATGCTAAACGTAATCTTAAGCTGTTTCCAAAAACTCTCCACTTGTCAACGCTTCCTTGGAAAACTCTATCATTTGATTGAAGAGGTCCAACAGAACTTAATGAAGTAGAGCTTAAAACTGTATTTGCTTCATTCAACAATTTAAAAAAGTCTTCATAGATAGATTCAACGCTGTCATAAGGAACACTTTCTTTACCACTACCTGCTTGAGAATAAGGAATTGGTCCGTACAAATCTACCATTTGATTAAACATATATACTTTCCAGATCTTAAGAACTGCTGAAGTTTCAGCATTTCCTTCTGCACCTTTAATTGCATAATTTAAACCTGGAAGAGCAATAGTATAAAATCTTGCCCATCCTCTTGACTCATAACCTCCAAAGCTATTTCTTTCTGTACTAAAGTCAGAAGATAAATAATGAATAAAAGTAGAAGATAAAATACCTGTAGCAATACCCCAAGTTCCCTGATCATCTGCATATCCAGTAGTTTCTCCTGCTCCATTATGGATACCTGCATATAGAGCTGTTGCAAATGCTGGCCCAACCATTGAAGCGTCTAACTGATCTTCCGTTAGCGAATTAGGATCTTTGTTTATTTCATCAAAATCGCCTGTACAGCTTGATAAAATAGAACCTGCTAATAAAGCAACTCCTAATGTTTTTATTTTAAAACTATATTTCATGATATCTCTTTATTTAATTAAAATCCAAATTTAACATTCACCCCGTAATCTCTCGTTGAAGGGATGTTGAAAGACTCTACACCTTGAAGGTTCCCTGTACCAGCACCATTTTCCGGATCGAAATATTTAGCCTTATTCATGAAGAAAAATAAATTTCTTCCTACTAATGAGAAATCAATACTTTTAAAACCTGAATCACCTAAAAAACGTTTTGGCAATGAATAACCAAATACAAGTTCTCTTAATCTAATGTTTGTAGCATCATAGATAAAAGGTTCTGCTAAAGGATCTCTTTGTCCTATTGATGTCCAATATTGTTCAGACGTAACACTTGTTGTATTTGGAGTATAAGTTCCGTTACCGTTATCTACTACACCAGGAACAACAAATCCATCTCTTCCTGCAAGAGTAATATCACTTACCCCTAAACCTGCCATTCTAGCTTGTGTATAAGAAACCACTTCACCGCCAATTCTAAAATCAACAAGGAAACTCATAGAAAAATCTTTGTATTTAAAACTATTTCTGAAACCTGCTGTCCAATCTGGATTAAAGTTTCCTGCCCTAACATCAAATGAGTTTGTTGCTACTGGCAGACCTGCATCGTTTACAATAACGTTTCCGTTTGGATCTCTTTTGAAACCTTTAACATATAAGTCACCGTATTCACCACCTACTACTACTTTACTTCTAACCAATCTTCCTTCACCCAAAACCAATTCGTCTCTTCCTTCATAAATAGAAACTACTTTAGATTTGTAAGTTGCAAAGTTTGTTGTAATGTCCCATGTAAAGTTGTTTGTCTGGATTGGAGTTGCCGTAAGTACAGCTTCAAAACCTTTATTCTGGATTTCCCCACCATTAACAATTGCTCTTGATTTTGCAGAAGTTTCCGGAGTATTGATGTAGAAGATCTGATCTTTTGTGTTTGTTTCGAAGTAAGTAACATCTAATCCTAAACGACTGTTGAAAAATCTAACATCTGCTCCAAATTCAATAGAGTTAGACATCTCTGGTCTTAAATTTGGATTTCCAGCAGTTGAATCTGGGAATAAAACTCCACCGTTTCCACCAATATATCGTAATCTTGAGCTTGTTTGATAAGGATTTGTATCATTACCTACTTTTGCATAAGATGCTCTTAACTTAGCAAAGCTGATAACTTCCGGAAGAGTAACCATATCAGAGATAACACCAGATAAACCCACAGAAGGATAAAAGAATGATCTATTATCTGCTGGTAATGCAGAAGACCAATCGTTTCTTGCTGTTAAATCTAAGAATAAATAGTTTCTAAATCCAATTTGAGAAAACCCATAAGCAGAATTAATTTGTTTATCTGAAGCTGCAGATAGTGCAGTTGGATCAGTTACGTTCGACATTGTAAAATAATTTCTTTTGCCTAAACGTCCTCCCGAAGTTAATGAAGAACTATTTTGTTTCAAAATATTCGCACCCGCATTGATTCCTACTGAGAAATCTCCAAACCTCTTATTATATGAAAGTAAAGCATCCGTATTGAATTCTGTTGCAGTTTCATAAAACTCAGTATAATTACCTACATTTTGGTTAAATTCTGCAGTAGCGTATCTTTTTGAAACGATTTTATTAGTAGTCTGATCTAAACCAGCTCTAACTTGTAAACTTAAAGCACTTGTAAAATCATATTTAAGAGATGCAAGACCTATAAATCGGTTTCTTTTATCTGTACGATCATTATCACGTAGTGCAGTCCAGAATGGGTTTCCTCCAGGAGTTCCTGATTGATCTACAAAATAATTTTTCTGTAATTCACCTGCAGAGTCAGTATATTCAAAATCTCTGTAATCATTGAATTTAATACTACGAGGTAGTAAGTAAGCAGAAGTACCAATAGACTCTTCTCCTGTTTTTAATATATTATCAATTTCCTGAACAATATAATTTGTTTTTGCATCTAATGATAATTTATCTGTAAGCTTACTTGTAAATCTTAAATTAAGATTATGTCTGTCAAGCTCATTTCCGCCAACAATACCTTCAGCACGTGTGTTAGTATATGAGAAATAACCTTGCGATTTTTCATTTCCAGAGGTAATAGATAATGTATTTGCTAAATTATAACCTGTTTTATAGAAATCTTTAACGTTGTTTGGCTGAGCCGTGTAATCTGTTGTTGCTGGTCCAGCATAATTAGGATTACGAACTAACTGCCAAGCCGGAACTTGTCTTCCGTCATATTTTGGTCCCCAGCTCGAAGTCGAAGATGAACTGTAGTTCCCTAAATCTCCCTGTCCGTATTCATTTTGAAAATTAACCAAGTCATAAGCAGATGAAGCCATAAAGTTAGATGACAAGGTAACTGAAGTTTTTCCTGCTTTACCAGATTTAGTAGTAATAACGATAACACCATTACTTGCTCTGGTTCCGTAAAGTGCTGCCGCAGATGGCCCTTTTAAGACTGTCATCGAAGCAATATCTTCCGGGTTAATGTTTGAAATACCATCTGGCTGTGTGGTACCTCCTGTATCAAGGTTTTGATTATCTGCTCCAGTACCATTACTAATTGGCACACCATCTACAACATATAATGGTTGGTTGTTTCCAGTAAGAGATCTGTTACCACGTAATGTAATTCTAGAAGAAGAACCAACACCATTTGAAGTTGTAGAGAAGTTAAGACCCGCAACTTTACCCGAAAGTGAGTTGGCAACGTTTAAAGATCTTGCTTCTGAAAGCTCATCAACAGCAATGTTTTGAGCTGAATACGTAATTGCTTTTTTCTCTCTTTTAATACCAAGAGCCGTAACTACTACCTCTCCTAATTGTTGTGTTGCTGCTCCTAAAGCCGCATTAATTGTAGTTTGAGTTCCTACAGGTACTTCTTTTGAAGCTGAACCAACATAAGAGAAAACCAAAACTGCTGATTGATTTGGAACTGTGATTGTGTACTTACCATCAAAATCTGATGATGTACTTGTTTTTGTTCCTTTAACAACAACGTTTGCTCCAGGGATCGGAATTCCGCTTTGAGCATCTGTTATCGTTCCTTTTACTGTTGTTTGTGCCTGCAGACTTTGAAAGCCAAATAAGCATACTACAAACAGTAATTTTAGTACGTCCTTGATCATATTTAGTTGTTTTTTGAGTTAATAACATGTTAAACTTAAGAATACATTCTGTTAACAAAATAAAATTTCGACAAATGACATATTTGGAAAGGTGTTGGTTATACATTTATAATTTTGGGGTACGAAAACGTTTTATATTGTAAGCTTTATCCTCTTTATTTAAAGGCTTCGCATCGAATTAATCTAAGTGATTTATCCTTTATACAACACTATTCATTTTAATACCCCAAAAACGTTAAAAATATTCTTAAATTAAACTTAAATTAGTTCGAAACCTTAAAAGTCGTTTTTAATAAATCAGCTGAATTTCCACCTACCATAACTTCAAAATCTCCCGGCTCTACAACACGCTTCATTTCTCTGTTCCAGATAGATAACTCATCTGGTGTAAGTGTAAATTCTACATTTTTAGTTTCTCCTTTTTTAATATTAACTCTTTTAAAACCTTTTAAGGTCTTTTCTGGAGTCGTTGTACTGCTGTATACATCATTAATATACAACTGGACAACTTCATCACCGTCTCTGCTTCCTGTGTTTTTAACATCAACTGTAACTTTTAATTCAACATTTGGTTTAATTTCTTTAGAACTAATTTTCAGGTTTGAATATTCAAACGTTGTATAGCTTAGTCCATATCCAAATGAATATAAAGGATGTTCACTTTCTGCAACATATTTATGAATCGCAGATGGTTTTTGGTTATAATATATAGGTAACTGCCCAACAGATTTTGGAACCGTAATTGGAAGTCTTCCTCCAGGGTTGTAATCTCCAAATAAAACATCAGCAACAGCTCTTCCTCCTAATTCTCCAGGAAACCAGCCTTCGATTAAGGCAGGAATATTTTCGCTGATCCAGTTTGTAGAAAGTGGACGACCGTTTAACAGCACGCAAACAACCGGAGTTCCTGTTTTTTGAATCGCTTCAATTAATTCCTGCTGCATTCCGTGTAAATTCAAATCAGCAACATCTCTGTTTTCTTCTACCAATTCGTTAGATTCTCCTAAAACCACAATCGCGACATCGGCTTTTTTAGCAGCATCGATTGCTGGCTGCATGTTTACTTTTTCTAGGTTCCAACGCAGGTGAGCTCTCGCTCCCCAGCCTCCTTCCCACATTTCTATGCGGACTTTGTATTTTTTTCCTGCTTCGATATTTTTTGGAGTCGTTACAATACTTGTCGCACCTTTTGTCCAGTTATCAATAACCAATTGATCATCAATCCACATTCTGATTCCATCATCAGAACTTAAACCTAACCAACCGTCAAATGATCTGTCTGATTGAATATAACCTGTCCATCGAATAGAAAAATCGTCAACATTTACACCATCACCAGGAGCCCAAGGCCAGTCAAACTCTAATTGGCTGTCAATACGAGTTAATGCAGGAGTTCCCTCTAGATTTCTGTTATTAAAATATTCTCCTTTTAATCCATTTTGAGATCCGTCTGAAGTAAATAAATATTTAGATGGAATAGCCTGACCTTTAATAATCAACGGCACACCTTCTTCATAAACTACATTTGCTGTTTTACCAACTACTTGCTGAATACCCTCAAAAACCGTAGTTCCAACACTATTTTTTGGAGAATAACCTCCAAGTCTCGAAGCATTTGCATTTGGTCCGATAACTGCAATATTTTTAAGGTCTTTTTTTAATGGAAGAATATTGTTTTCATTCTTCAATAAAACCATTGATTTCTGAGCCGCTTCTAAAGCAACAGCCTGATTTTCTTTAGTATGAAAACGCTCTTTAATTAAGTTTTTATCTGTAAACGGATTTTCAAATAATCCTAATAAGAATTTCAAACGTAAAACTGCACCAGCTGCACGATCGATATTTTCCTGAGTTAGTTTTTTCTCATTAACTAATTCAATAATCGTGCTCTGCCAAAATTCATTACTAAAATCATAAAACTGCATATCAACTCCCGCTGAAACTGCTTCTCTAATACTTTCTTTTGGAGAATCAGAAACCTTATGAGTTGTTTGAATGTATTTAATAGCACCTAAATCAGAAACTACAAGTCCTTTAAAACCCCATTCGTTTCTCAAAACATCCGTCAATAACCAATGATTAGCGGCACAAGGAATTCCGTCTAACTCAGAATAGGCACACATGGTTCCTAAAGCGCCTCCTTTTCTAAATGCTTTTTCGAATGAAGGTAAATGATCTTCACGAGCTGAACGTTCTCCAACTAAAATTGGCGAAGAATTTCCTCCCGCTTGCGGAATACCATGAACGGCAAAGTGTTTTGGTTCTGCAATAATTGAACGATCTGATTTTAAATCGTCTCCCTGAAGTCCTTTAATGAATGCTAAACCAATTTCGCTGTTTAAGAAAGCATCTTCACCAAAAGTTTCAGCGACTCTTCCCCATCTTGGTTCACGTCCTAAATCTAAGTTTGGCCCAAACCCAAAATGAACTCCATGTGCTCTGGCTTCCATACCAATTACTTTACCTACTTTATCTAAAACAGAAGTATCCCAGGTTGCACCAAGTCCAATGTTCATTGGGAAAGTCGTACTTCCTTCGTCTAAATATCCGTGAAGCATTTCACACATAATCAAGGCAGGAATTCCCCAGCGGTTTCCTTTAATTACGTTTGTCTGAAGGTCGTTAATCATTTTCGCCGAACGAGGATATAGGTCATGAATCGCTCCAATTCCTAATTTGCCAATTTTTTCTGCCGATTTAGATTTTGCAAAATCTTCTTTTTCTTTAAAAAAATCTCCTCGGTACATATCCATCTGACGTACTTTTTCTTCAAGCGTCATACGGCTTAACAAGTCTTTTACCCTATCTTCTACCGGTAATTTCGCATCCTGATAGGGATATTTTTGCTGCGAATAGCTGTGGTTAAAAAAACCTACAGCCATTACACAAATAATGGCTGTTTTTTTGATTTTTAATTGTAACATAATTGTGTTGTTTTAATTTTGAATCACTTTAAGCTTTGTTCCATTCACAAAATCATCATGTGAAATAAAAAAGCTGTTAAGTGTTTTTCCGTTTAGCTCAATCGAATTGATTTTTCCGCCATTATTGAGTTGTCTTTCAATTACGATGCTCTCTTTTTTATAATATCTTGGATCTAATTTAATCGTCACTCTATGGAACATTGGCGCTGTAATCGTGTAAATTGGATCTCCAGGAGAAATTGGGTAAATTCCCATCATCGAGTACACAAGCCAAGCCGACATTGTTCCTGTATCATCATTTCCTGGCAATCCTTTTGGTTCATTTTTGAAATATTCTCGAACCAGTCTTTTTACATGTTCCTGAGCTTTGTGCTCGTCGCCTTTCACATAATTAAATAAATAAGGATTGGCAATGTCTGGTTCATTTGCCATATCAAACTGTTTGGTGTCGAAGATTTTCTGCAATTGAGCTGAAAATGCCTGATCACCGCCCATTAATTTCTTTAATCCAATGATATCGTGCGGTACCATAAAATTATACTGCCACGCATTTCCTTCAATAAAACCAACATTTTCTTCAAAATTAGCTCCGGAAGCAGGATCAAATGGCTCGTACCAATTTCCGTTTGCAATTCTTGGGCGAAGTAAATTCAGATTCTTATCAAATAATTTTCTATACGATAACGAACGGTTTTTAAAACGTTTTACATTGTCTTTGTCGCCAAATTCGTTGGCCATAAGTGAAATAGCATAATCTGAAATATTGTATTCCTGAGTAGTTGAAACCGGTCCTTTATCATCGGTTGTCAAATATCCTTTTTTGATGTAATCTTTCAATCCCGGACGAAGCGGATTATTTTCAACCTGATCTGCGCCTTTCAACATCGCGTAATACGCTTTATTAACATCATAATCACGAATTCCTCTCATGTAACTATCTGTAATTACAATACTTGCAGGATCTCCAACCATTGTAAAAGTTTCAGTCGAATTCAATTCCCATTTTGGTAACCAGCCGTTTTCATCAAACATGTCCAACATACTTTTTACCATATCCGATTGCTGTTTTGGATAAACCAATGACATCAACGGATGCACGTTTCTGTACGTATCCCATAAAGAAAATACGGTATAACGAGTATCTTTGGTTTTAGCAATTTTAGTTCTTTTAATTACCGGATATTCACCATTAATATCATTCAAAGTATTTGGGTGAATTAACGTGTGATACAAAGCCGTATAGAAAATCGTATTCTCATCTTTTGAACCGCCTTCAACCAAAATTTTAGAAAGTTCTTGGTTCCATTCGTTGTAGGTTTCTTTGTAAATGGCGTCAAAAGATCTGTTACCCACTTCTTTTGCTAGGTTTTCACGGGCATTTTCGATACTTACGTACGAAATTCCAATCTTTACTTCGACCGTTTCCTGTTTGTCGAATTTATACGTAAAATAACTTCCAATACTATCTCCCACGACGGTTTTGATTGTATTTTCCATTATTCTCGCTTTTCCGTTGTAACCCATCCATTGCGCTTCAACACCATTGTATTTTGAAGGTTTTTTCCAAACTCCAAATTTATCGGCAGGTTTAGAAAATTGAGCCACAAAATAAACCGGATAAGCATCTTCTGGACTGTTGTAACAAAACGAACCAACCGAACGCATTCCTTCAATTTCTGTCGAAGAAACCACTTTTACCATCGCACCTTCTTCATTCGTTAAACCTAAACCAAGATTTAATAAAATATTAGACTGTCCTTTCGGGAAAGTGAATCTGCTTACCCCAACTCGTTTTGAAGTTGTAAATTCGCCTTTTACTTTATACTTGTCGATGTCTACGCTGTAATACGCTGCTTTTGCTACTTCATTAGAATACGTCGAACCGTATTTTAAATGATCGATTTCAACTGGTCCAGTTGTGGGCATTAATAAAATAACACCTAATTCAGGACAGCCAACACCGCTCAAATTCACCTGACTAAATCCGGTCAAAAAAGTATTTTCATTTACATACGGATTAGAAAGCCACTGGCTGTCTTTTTCCATTGGCGTATTTTTTACTCCCGCCACATTAAACGGACTAATACTTGCCATTCCGCGTGGTGCAATGGGTCCTGGAAAAGCCGCACCGTAATTGGATGTTCCAATAAACGGATTTACATAATCGGCAGGCTCTTGCGCAAAAATGGTTATGCTAAAAAACAGCATGTACAAAATACATGCTGTCTTCAATTTATTTGTTGTATTTAAAACCATAGGTTCCCTTTATCTGTTAATCGCTTCGATTTTTAAAGTCCAAGCTTCTTTTGCAGGAAGGTTGTTTCTTAAACTTTCCGGAATAATTACTTTAAATCCGTTTCCTTCTTTTGTCCATTTCAAAGAAGTTTTAGAACCTAACATAGTAATTTTTGTTCCTTTTTTAGGGCTGATCGATTTTACTGTAACTTCTGCAGGAATTTTATCTTCTCCTTCTTTAGCTAAATAAAATGCGAATACATTACCCGCTTTGTTTTGTGTAAAACAAATGTTTTCTTCTTTGTATGGCTCGATTGGTTTTGTATTGTAAATCGCTGTGCTGTTTACTTTCATCCAGTCTCCGTAAGCCTGTAACAAATCGTAAGCTCCTTTATCCCATTCTCCTTCAGGGCTTGGCGCAACGTTTAATAATAAGTTACCGCCTTTTGCCACGATATCAACTAACATGTGAATACCTTGTCTTCCGGTCATATATTCTGCACCCGGAGAGTAAGACCATCCACCGCCGGCAGGAATACAAGATTCCCAAGGATAAGGCAGTGTTTTTGCAGGAACACGTCCTTCTGGCGTTAAGTAGTTTTGGTTTTTACCGTGAACCGCTCTGTCAACTACAATTAATCCTGGTTGTTTTTGGCGTGCTTTAATTACCAATTCGTCCATTTTTGGATCCTGATCTACAACTCTGTGTTTGATGAAACCGTTTTTAGATTCGTTTTCTGTAAACTTCTCATCATAGTTTTCTTTAATATTCACTTGGTCTCTTTTACGAACCCATCCACCGTCTAACCAAAGGATATCTACTTTTCCGTAGTTAGTCAGGATTTCTAAAATCTGGTTGTGAGTGAAATCAACATATTTCTGCCATTTTTCTGGATATAATGACGGATCGTAATTTACGTTTCTGTCAAATGGAGGAAAATACGGATCCCAGTAATTTTCGTTATGCCAGTCTGGTTTAGAGAAATACGCTCCTGTTGAAATTCCTTCACCTCTAAAAGAGTTGAAAATCTCTTTTAAAACATCGGCTTTTGGATTTGTATGAAAAGGAACATCTTTACTCGTAATTTTATAATCCGAATATTTAGTATCATACATGTTAAATCCATCATGGTGTTTTGTAGTGAAAACCATGTATTTCATTCCTGCATATTTAGCGGCTTTTGCCCATTTTGCAGGATCAAATTTTACTGGATTAAATGTTTTTCTCAATCCTTCATAATCGGCAATATATTGATTGTAATTGGCAGGATTGCTTCCTTTTTTACGCTCACACCAGCCGTAATCTTCCGGGCAGATAGACCACGATTCTACGATTCCCCATTGGCTGTAAGTTCCCCAGTGCATTAGCAAACCAAATTTTTTCCCCTGCCACTCGTCTAAGTTTTTCAACACTAACGGATCTGTCTCTGGTACATAGCGCTCATCTTCATAAATGGCCTGCGAAAACATCTGAACCGAAAATAACATCGCGATTATGAATATTCCTTTTTTCATCTTTTATTCTATTTATAGTTTTTGTTTTTGTTCTTTTTTAATTGTTAAAATCACATTTAAGATATTAACACAAAGTGTCCCTGCTCTCTAACTTTGTCAAAGCTTCTCATTTTTGTCATTTCGACGAAAGGAGAAATCTCTACAAGAAACTCCTCATAGCAGTTCGCCAATCTTTAGCGAGCAGCTTACGGAGATTTCTCCTTTCGTCGAAATGACAATATTATATGTTATATCATACGTTCATTAATTCACTAGAATTTCATCAACAAACAACCACGAACTTTCGCCTTTTGGGCTTTTCTTTAAGTTGCCTGCAATTACTTTCACAAAGCGTGCATTTTGTTTTTGGAAATTGATTTTAAAATCCTTCAATTCCGGAATTGGGTTTACAGCATACGGACGTGTTATTTTCCCTACTTGTTTGTATTTAATTCCGTCATTAGAAACCAATACTTTAACTTCTACAGGGAAATTTACGCCTGCACCCTGACTTTCTAAAGCTCCAACAATTACCTGCTCTATACTTTCCTGTTTTTGAAAATCAATTACCAGTTCCATGTCGTTTACTAACCAAGCCTGCCATTGTCCGTCGTGGAAATTTTTACTTCCTCTAATGGTATTCACCATCGTATTAGCATCTCCTTTATAACTCTGGTTGTAAGGCGTTAAGTATTTTACCTTCTGTGCTACGGCTTTATGGAAAATAATGGTATCTGTAAAGGTTTTTCCAACTGGTTTTTCATCCTGAAATAAAGAAGCTTTTAAAATAGTAGTTTCTTTAAACTCAATTGGACTTGTATATTTTACGGCATGATGATCGATGCTTTTATCTCCTAAAACGTAACGAATATCCGGATTTGGGAATTCGTTTTTCAATTCTACTTTAACTTGTTTATTGGCAATATCTGCTGTTGATGAAGCGGTTACCAAATACGCACTTTTTGCATAATTGATTCCCAGATAATCGTAGCGCTTGAATAAAGAAAATAATCTAGTTGTAAAATCATTCCAGTTACGTTTTTCCTTCGGACTCCAAAGTGTTTCAGATAAAGCGGCTAATCTTGGAAAAATCATATATTCAGAATCTTTTGGTCCTGCGATATGTTCTGCCCATAAATTTGCCTGTCCGCCTAATACGTGCGCAGCTTCCTGTGGTGACATTGTAGCTACAACCGGATCAAATTTGTACACTTCGTTTAACGGATTATAAGCATCAAAAGCTAATGGTTCTTCGTTTTGCGGACCTTGATAAAAGTTGAAGTAACAAGGTGTTTCCGGAGTCATAATTACATCGTGTCCCTGATCTGCCGCTTCGATTCCTCCTTTTGTTCCTCTCCAGCTCATAACGGTTGCGTCTGGAGCTAAACCGCCTTCTAAGATTTCATCCCAGCCGATAACTCTTTTCCCTTTTGAGTTGATGTATTTTTCCATACGTTTTACAAAATAACTTTGTAATTCGTTAACATCTTTTAAGTGTTCGTCTTTGATTCTTTTTTGACAATGCGGACATTTTGACCAATTGGTTTTCGTCGCTTCATCGCCGCCAATATGAATATATTTTGAAGGGAAAATCGTGATTACTTCATCAATTACATTTTGTAAAAATTCAAAAGTCGTTTCTTTTCCTGCACAATAAATATCGGTTAAAGGCCAAACCCCGCCAGACGGAACACCAATTCGCTGATTGAAACAAGCTAATTCCGGATACGATGCAATCGCACTGCTTACGTGTGCCGGCATTTCAATTTCAGGAATTACTTCGATTCCTTTTGTCGCTGCATACTTTACGATTTCTCTTAATTCATCTTGCGTAAAAAATCCGCCATATGTTCCTTTTTCATCAGGATTAGTCGTTAATCTCGCATTCCAGCTCGTATTTTCCTGATCAACTCTCCAAGCACCAACTTCAGTTAATTTTGGATATTTTTTTATTTCAATTCTCCAGCCCTGATCGTCAACTAAGTGCATGTGCAAAACGTTCATTTTGTGCATCGCTAAACGATCGATAGTAGCTAAAACATAATTTTTATCAAAGAAATGACGCGATAAATCCAGCATCAAACCTCTCCATTTAAATCTTGGTTCGTCTGTAATTGTTACACTTGGAATCTGCCATTTTTCAGTAGAAATAGAAAATTTACTTTCAATAGCTTCCGGAAGTAATTGTCGAACACTTTCCAGCGCATACATAAAACCAACATTACTTTTAGCCGAAATAGTAATATTTGTTGGATTTACATCTAAAACATAAGCTTCATTTTTGATGTTTGGATCTGTTTTAAACTGAACAAAATTACTTACCGGAGCTTTAGCCGCTATTTCTGGTTTAAATCCGGCAGCAAGTTCAAATTTTGAAATCAAAGCATTTGCCGCATCTTTCTGAAAATCTCCGTTTACAACAAACTTCGTATCTTTTGTAAATTCAAAAACACCAGTTTTAATTAAAGTCTGAGTCGGTTTTGGAATTATACGAATATCATTTTCCGTATATACTTTCTGTGCATTTACAAAACTTGCTGCAACCAGAAAACCAATAACTAAATAGGATTTAATGCTCATAAACTATTATTTTAAAGAAGGTGTAATTTTAAATTGATATTGATATGTTTTATCTTTCAATAAATATTTTTCCATTGGCCATGCCTGCCAGCTGTCGATACCGCCAACGCCCATTTGTTTCGAATCGATTTTTAAACTCGTTAAATCTCTCTCTTTCAATTCGGCAGCATGACGCTGATCTTTTTCTAAACCATCGTCTAAATCTTCGTTTAAGAAATGTAAAGCTGTAATGGCTAATAAATTATCTGAAGTTACAGTCAGTTTTAATTTATCGCTTAAAACTTCCAAGAAACGAACATCTGTTTTATTTCCTGTTTCCTGCGGACGGATGTACGGATAATATTGTTCTGAAACCGTTTGATTATAAAGTCCAACTTGTGAACTGTAATTTCTGTCGATATAATTTTCGTGTGGCCCTCTTCCCAAATACGTCAAATTGCTGAAATCTTTTGGCAGAATTACTTCCATTCCAAATCTTGGTAAAATAGGCTGATCTTTTGTTTTATCAATATTTAAAACTTCTTTTACCGCTAATTCTCCGTTTCCGTTGATTTCGTAATTTAAATCTAAAGTCGAATTAACCGAAGTCAGTTTATAAGTCGCTTTTACCTGAACTTTATTGTCTTTTGTAACTACATAACTCCAATTTACTAATGTTGGATTTTCTGTTGCTTCTTTCCAAGCCACAAGATTTTTCTGGAAATTTGCCCCAAAATCATTATCATTTGGTGCTCTCCAAAAGTTTGGACGCAATTGATATCCGTCTTTAATAATTGGATTATTATCGAATGAATAACCGCTGATAAATCCTGTTTTCTTGTCGAAAGTAATCGTTGCTTTTTCTCCTTTGAAAACGGTATTGTTTGTATTTTTTTCAACCGTAATTTTTGAAGCTCCGGCAATTGAAATATCATTTTTCCAAGTTCCTTTATACGCTAATTGTTCCATAGCAATTTCGAAACCTTTTGGCAAAAACGGCTCTTCATTTTTCAACGTATAACTAATATTGATAAAAGCTTCCTGAAATTTTGCATCGCCTAATTTTACTGGTAAAGTATACGTTTTAGATTGAGTTGGATCAATAGCCAAATAATCGATTGTACCTGAACTGTGCACAACACCATCTAAAACCAGTTTCCAGTTTAAAATGACATTTTCTAAGTTTTTAAACGAAAATTCATTATACACTTTAATCGTTGCATTTTCCTGGTTTTCCCAAGAAGTGTGTATGTCCTGATGTACATTTTTTACCTCAAATGCGTGCGGATTTGGTTTTCTGTCAACTGTAAAAACACCATTATTTACGAAGTTATTATCGCTTTTCACGTCTTTTGGTCCAAAATCTCCTCCGTAAGCTAAAATCGTGATTCCGTTATCCAGTTTTTTATAAACCGATTGATCAATCATATCCCAAATAAAACCTCCCTGAAAGTTTGGATACTTACGAATTACATCCCAATAATCTTTAAAATTCCCCATCGAATTCCCCATCGCGTGCGCATATTCGCATTGAATGTAAGGTCTTGACGGATTTGGATTTGCCAGAATATATTCTTCCATTTTGTTTGGCGAACTATACATTGGATCGATAATATCAGAATCCCATTCAAATTTTAAATCTTTTCCGTCCCAAGCGCCTGCAGTGGCTCTTTCGTACTGAATTGGTCTTGATTTATCGCGGTTTTTAATCCATAAATAACCTCTGTAGAAATTGTAACCGTTTCCGGCTTCGTTACCCATACTCCAAATAATGATCGAAGTGTGATTTTTGTCTCTTTCAATCATTCTCTGCATACGCTGAATATGTGCCAATTCCCAGTCTGGTTTATTACCTAAAGTTTTAGTAATGTCATAACCCATTCCGTGTGATTCTATGTTGGCTTCATCAACTACATAAATTCCGTATTTATCACATAATTCGTAGAAATATTCGTCGTTTGGATAATGCGACATTCTCACGGCATTGATATTAAATTGTTTCATTAATTTAATATCTTCTTCCATTCTTTCTCTTGAAATGGTTTGTCCTGTAATTGGATCTACTTCATGACGATTTACTCCTTTTATGTAAACTGCTTTTCCGTTTACTAAAAGCTGTCCGCCTTTGATTTCTACTTTTCTAAATCCAATTTTATGCGGAATAACTTCAATTACAGTTCCTTTTTTATCTTTTAAAATGAAGTTTAACTGATATAAATTCGGAATCTCGGCACTCCATTTCTTTGGATTTTTTACGTCGAATGAAAAAGTTTCTTTAGCCGAATTTCCATTTACAGCAATATTTTTTGAAGCCACAACTTTTGAATCGTCTTTTAGTTGTACTTCTAAAGTATAAGCGTCTTTTTTATCTAAATCAGAAAACTGAGTCGTGATTTTCAAACTTCCGTCTACATAATTCGCATCAAGATCAGGAATTACTTCGAAATCATTTAAATGCGCTTTATTTCTGGCAACTAAGTAAGAATCACGTGTAATACCGCTCATTCTCCACATGTCCTGACATTCTAAATACGAACCGTCATTCCATTTCATTACCTGTAAAACGATGAGGTTTTTACCTGTTTTTACGTATTTGTTTAATTTGAATTCAGAAGGTAATTTTCCGTCTTCTCCATAACCTACATAAACTCCGTTTACCCAAACGGTTAAGTTTGATTTTGCGGTTCCAATATGAAGAAAAATATCTTTTCCTTCCCACGATTTGTCAATTGTAATTTCTCTTCTGTAAACTCCGGTTGGATTATAATTTGTGGGTACAAAAGGCGGATTTGGCGCCATTAAATAATCAAAATCGTAAGATGTGTTTACATAAATTGGATACCCATATCCGTTTACATCCCAGCTTGCCGGAATTTTGAAATTATCCCATGCTTTATCATTAAAATTGGTTTTCTCAAATTCTTTTGGAAGATCTGCCGGCTTTTCAACATATTTGAATTTCCAGGCTCCGTTTATGTCCAAATAATTTTTAGATTCTCTCCAATTGTATTTTTGCGCTGCAGCTTCATTTTCAAAAACATAATAAGCAGCATGCATGGGTTCTCTATTCTCTTCGTTGATTTTTTCATTCTGCCAGAACGGAACTTTTTCCTGCGCATTAACGGATAAAACTGAGATAATTAGTAAGGTTAATATGGATATTGTTTTTTTCATTCTTTGTTTTTGTTTGAACACATAGCCCGATGATTAATCGGGATAGATTGTGAGAGAAAAAATCTATTTCTATGTGTTTAAAATTTTATTTATCCCAGGACATTTTATATTTGGCGTCTTCCATTCGGTGTCCTTTTTCATCATCCGAAACGGCGAAATTAAAACCAGATCGCAAACTGTAACCTGCATGTTCACCGTTTTTATTTAAAGCAATAAAACCAACCTGAAGATATTCCATGTCTTTGTGGTTTTTGTGTTTATTGTAAATACGTTCTGTGATTTCTTTACAGGCATCGTAAGGTGATTTTCCCTGACGCATTAATTCAACTACCATGGCACTTCCCGCTGTTCTGATTACAGCTTCGCCTAAACCTGTGGCAGCAGCAGCGCCAACTTCGTTATCAAGAAAAAGACCCGCGCCGATTATTGGGGAGTCACCGACGCGGCCGTGCATCTTCCAGGCAGCACCACTAGTGGTGCACCCTCCCGAAAGGTTTCCGTCTTGATCTAACATTAGCATGCTTATGGTATCGTGGTTTTCAATATTGATAACCGGCTTGTATTTAGAATCTTCCAACCATTTTTTCCAGTCTTTTTCAGATTCTGGTGTCAATAGGTTTTCTTCTTTAAATCCTTCTGATAATGCAAACTGTAATGCGCCTTGTCCGGCCAGCATAACGTGCGGTGTGTTTTCTAAAACTCTTTTCGCAACCGAAATTGGGTGCTTTATTCCCTGAAGAAAACAAACAGAACCGCAGTTGCTGTTGTGATCCATAATACAGGCGTCGAGTGTTACTTTTCCTTCGCGATCCGGATATCCTCCATAACCAACACTGCGGACATTCGGATCTGCTTCAGGAATTTTCATGCCGGCTTCAATCGCTTCTAATGGCGATTTTCCGGCTTTTAATTGTTTCCAGGTTTCCTGATTGGCAGGCAGACCATGATTCCATGTCGAAATAACAACTGGCTTTTTTACTTTTTTTGAAGGAAATTCTAATGCGCCTTCGTTTTCATCTTTTTCTTTCGCAAATCCGCTAAAACCAACTGAACTTAAGGCTGCTGCGCCCAAAGCTGTTTTTTTGATAAAATCTCTTCTATTTGACATGCCGTTTACTTTTTTAATGAATCCCGAAAATAGCTTATTTTAAACTTTCTTTTGTTTCTTTGATCGTTTTTAAATTGCTTTCTGTTAAAGCATTTCCATCGAAGAAAGAAACGCCTACAGCTCCATTTTCTTTTGCCAGTAAAATCGCTTCTTTCAATTCTTTATCATTTTTCAATCCCGGAATGTAAATTCCTGTATTGATTTTTGTCTTTTTATCTTCTAAATCAGCAACGCCTTGCTTAGTAGCATATCCAACCCAGTCAATTTCTTCATTATAAAAACTGTGGTAAATCATTGGGTATACTTCGTCGATATTCCATTTGTCCCAACGCTGACGAACCATGTGGTCTGCCATTTCAGGATAAGGAAATACAGCGGCTGTTAATTGTTTGTTGTGTTTGTGTGCGATGGCGTAAGCATCGTTTACAACGGCTTGAATTGCATTTAAACGGAAGTTTTTCCACTCCATATCGATAGAAGTGTTGTGGCTGTCTTTTGGATTTTTATGGTGGATTTTTTCGAATGCTTTTACACATTCATCGCAGTAACAAAAGTCAAACTGCGGTAATTCTACGTCCTGAACCAAATTATATTTAGGAAGAAGACTGATTGGTAAAAAGATATCCGGGAAACGAATATAATCTAAATGTACGCTTTCGATTCCTTGTACTTTTGCCAGTTCTTCAACTAAATGTAAAACGTGTTCTCTTGAAGCTTTTCTGGTTGGGCATAACCATTGGTAGTAATCTACATAAGGACGGTTATCAAAACATGATTTTCCTTCTTTACTAACCTGATACCATTCCGGATGCTGCAATGCAACAGAATCTCCTGGTCTGTTCATGGCCATAATCCAGGCGTGAACTTTTAAGCCTTCTTTTGTGGCAAGAGGCACTAATCTTGTTAAAAGTTTTGGATCGGTTGTGGTATTGATTAATACTTCGTCGATACCGCCGCTTTTATATTTTTTGAATTCTGCTGTGTAATCGGCGTCTGATTTTTTAGCATCAGCTGTCGTCCAGACTCCGAATTTAAAGGTGGTTTTCTCTTCTTTTTTGGCACAAGAAAAAATAGTAATCGCCAATAAAAGGAGTAATGTTTTTGGTAGTTTCATAGTGGTTATTTTGTTATTATTTTTCCGTCCTGCCTTATAATCAATGTTTGATTTGAAAAAGGACTTTTTATAGAAATATTGTATCCTGCAGAATGATTTTCTAAAACAGGTTTTAAAATTTTATTATCAACACTGATGGTTTCTTTTGTTAGATTCGCCAGCGATTTTGCCCAGGTTTTATTCTTTTGAAAATATTCTTTTTGGGCTCTGTATAAATTGTAAAGTTCCCATTTTACTTTTTCTTCCTGCGGAATGGTAAAGGTATCTTTTCCTTCTTTTGAAGAAAAATAAACATAGCCCCATTTTTCCGGTTCATGCATGTTGATTACACCCATTGGCGACCAAACCCAGTTGTACTCCGGCAGGAATTTTCCATCGGCGTCTTTTTTGCGTTCATATTTGCCGTCAACTAGTGAATGCTGCCAGTTTACCCTTGAAAAATTAACTCTCCAGAATTTATCTGCAGGCACATTTTGATCGAAATAAGATGTTTTGTACGCTGCCCACGG
This sequence comes from Flavobacterium ginsengiterrae, assembly GCF_039539785.1. Taxonomy (NCBI): domain Bacteria; kingdom Pseudomonadati; phylum Bacteroidota; class Flavobacteriia; order Flavobacteriales; family Flavobacteriaceae; genus Flavobacterium; species Flavobacterium ginsengiterrae. The sequence continues at coordinate 1,137,914 of NZ_BAABDU010000004.1, forward strand.
AATTGCCATTTCTAAAACCCATCCCTGATCAATATCATTTGGATTATTAAGCGTTCCATGAACTTTAACTGCTGATTTTAAACCGGTAAGATTCCAGTCGTTTAAAACCACGAGATCATTTTCTCTGTAAGGTTTAGATAAAAATAGATCCCAAGCAGTGTTCAAGGCGTTTATCTCTAATTCGTAATAGTTAAAAGTATCGCTGTCGGGATCTATAAAAACTTCAAAGTCATTGTTATAAAAAATAATGGTATCACGCTGCTTTAAATTGGCCCAAATGTGCGGTTCGTCAATCTTTGCTAAAATATAAAAATTGGTTTCATCCCACAGCATTTTAACTTTTGTTGCATATTTTGGCTTAACATCATTTTCTATATCTTCAAAAAGATCAGTCCATTCTGCTTTTTTCCATGCATCATCTGATTCATCTCCATCAATTTCGATTGGATTTGTAGTTTTAGTCGCTGTATACGTTTTAGGCACAATAGTATTTTTCTTCGATTGTGAAAAAACAGCAATCGAAGAAAAAACTAAAACAATTGTTAACCATTGATTTTTTAAAACCATGCGTAATTATTATAAACTGTTATCTTTTGTAAACTGAATTACTTCACTTAATTTTCCGAAAGCAATTGCTACGGCTGTATCTGCAGCTCCGTAATATACGGCCAGTTTATCTTCTTCTGTATCATGTAAAGCGGCGCAAGGGAAAACTACATTTGGCACATCTCCTACCATTTCGTAAATTTCTGCTGGTCCTAATAAATACGGTTGTGTTCTGTATTTTACTTTATCTGGTGAATCGACATCTAAAAGTGCTGAACCCATTGCATAACGGAAACCATTGCAAGTATTGATAACTCCGTGGTAGATCATCAACCATCCTTCGTTAGTTAAAATAGGAATTGGTCCTGCTCCAACTTTTGTACACTGCCATGCGCTTTGTTCAAACGGAGATGGTTTCATTACTAATCTGTGCTCTCCCCAGTATTTCATATCCGGGCTGTAGCTGATCCAGATGTCTCCAAAAGGCGTGTGTCCATTATCACTCGGACGGCTTAACATTGCGTATTTTCCGTTTATTTTTTGTGGAAATAAAACTCCGTTTCTGTTGAATGGTAAAAAGGCATTTTCACATTGAAAAAATTCTTTAAAATCGAAAGTATATCCAATTCCGATAGTTGGTCCGTTGTAACCGTTACACCATGTAATCCAGTAACGATCTTCGATCCAAACCACACGCGGATCATATTTATAAGCAGATTCGATCATTTCTGTATTTCCGGATTTCATTTCAATTGGTTCGTGGTTAATATCCCAATTGATTCCGTCTTTACTAAAACCGGCAAAAATATTCATTTGAACCGCTTTATTATCACATCTGAAAACACCTGCATATCCGTCGCCAAAAGGAACAACTGCACTGTTAAAAATACTATTTGAAGATGGAATCGCATATCTGTTGATAATTGGATTTTCAGAATATCTCCACATTACATCTTTACTGTTTTCGGGTCTGTCTTGCCAAGGAATACTGCTCATTTTTTTTATTTTTTGTTTATTATTTTTTTTCTTTCAATTTTGTCATTTCGACTGAAAAGGAGAAATCTTCGTTAGAAATTCCATTCTAAAAGTCGCCAATCTTTGTAGAGTTTCTCGTAGAGATTTCTCCTTTCAGTCGAAATGACAAATTGCTGTTTACTCTTCTATTTTTCTAACTCTGTCTAACCAAGTGAATTTTAGTATTGTTGTGGTTACTAAAAACACGATTAAGGCTGTTATTGCTTTTGGATAATCTCTGATAATGAAAAATATCGGTAATAAAATCATACTTGACTGCCATACAATTCCAATAGCGCAGTTCATCATATCTAACCAGAAATCATTATTTTTTTCGAAAGCCTGATCTTCGGTTTTTAATTGTTTATAAACCGGATTCCAGAATCCCCAAGGTCTTACGTTTGAATAGAACGATTTTAAAACTTCCATATCTGTCGGCTGGCTTAAATACGTTCCTAAAAGACATCCCAAAATCGAGAATCCGAAAATTAATGGGAAAAGGTAAATTGCCTGAACCTGAGCTAAATCATATAAGAAAGAACCTTCGGTTAAATTGGCTTTGTTCATTCCTAAAATGAATTGCAGAGAAGCAATGATTAATCCGGCAAACATTCCCCAGAAATAACCCCAGCCGTTAAAACGCCACCAAATCCATTTAAGGAAATTGGCAGCTACGTAACCACCGTATAAAGCACTTGTAATCCAAAGAGTCAGCGAGTTGATAGAATCTGCGAAGAATCCCATGAAAACTCCTAAACCAACGACAAGGAAAGATGATATCTGGCTTACTTTTATATAATGTGCATTTGAAGCAACGGGTTTGAAATATTTTTTATAAATATCATTTACAATATATGCCGGCCCCGCGTTTACGAATGCTGAAAATCCCGACATAAAAGCCGCTAATAAACCTGCTAAAAGAATTCCTTTTATTCCAACAGGAATGTAAAGGTTTACCACTTTTGGCATTAATAATTCTAAATCAGCTCCTGTTAAACCAATGTTTGCGTTTAATTCCGGCGCTAAGTTTACCAATGCAATTACCACGATTCCGGTAATTAATAAATATCTTGGAATGAATAAAATCAAGTTTGTAAAACCACTCATATAAGCCGCTTCTTTTACTGATTTTGTAGAAAGAACTCTTTGTAAATCGTAACTTGGCGTTGGTCCTGCGACACTCGCAAAGAAACCTTTGAATAAAGTCATACCAATGAAAGCGCCAAACATTTTATAACCTTCAGAATCAATTAAATTATTGAAGGTTTGGAATTTATCACTCCACTGGGTTTCAAACTGCCAGCCGAAGAAAACATTTTTCCATTCTTCGGTAATAACCGAATTAATTTGAATATCTGTATAATTGATAAAAGCGTAACCCGCAATTAAAACTCCGGCTACAATCATAATTAAATATTGAACAACTTCTGTTGCCACTACAGAAAACATTCCGCCTTTTACGGTGTAAATTGTAGTTAAGAAAATAATTAACAAGGCATAAGAACGTTCTGACGTTAACAAAATCATATCGCCGTAATGAAGCGTTAAATCCCAAGGAAGAATAATGGTTACGAATTTCCCGATTCCTTCAAAGAAATACGCTATAAAACCAATTGTAGAAATAATGGCAAAAACTGCTACAATAATATGAGATGCTTTTCCGGCTTTGTCGCTCCCGAAACGGGTTAAAATCCACTCAGAACCGGTCATAACTTTAGATCTTCTAATCCAGACTGCAAGGAACATCATAACGAAAATCTGGTTCCATATCGGCCACAGCCACATAAACATGAAACTTTTTACTCCGTATAGAAATAAAACGCCAATCATCCAGGAAGTTCCCGAAACATCGAACATTCCAGATCCGTTACTAAGACCAAGAAAATACCATTTGATTGTTTTTCCTCCAAGAAAATAATCATCCAGTCCTTGTTTTGCTTTTCTGGAAATCCAAATCCCTATACTCACTGTGAGCACAATGTAAGCTACGATTATCGATACGTCAATAATATCCATTAAATTTATTTGTTAGTAGGTTAGTTTTGTTTTTGTTTTGTTTTGTTTTGTTTTGTTTTGTTTTGTTTTGATTTATTTCTTAATCCCCCAGTTTTTATTTGGCTGAGGTCCCATTACAAAATGTAATTTTCCTCCCTGTAAAATCTGGTGGTGTGTGATTGCTGTTTGATTAAATTCGACACCGTTTAATGTTGCCGACTGGATGTAATAATTTTTATCTGAAACATTTTCGGCTTCGATTACAAATGTTTTGCCTCCTTCAAGATTAATTGTGGCTTTTTCAAAAATCGGGCTTCCAATTTCATATTCGCCTGAAGCCGGATTCATTGGATATAATCCCATTGAACTGAAAACATACCATGCCGACATTTGTCCGCAGTCTTCGTTTCCGCTTAATCCGTTTGGTGTTGTGTTGTATTGTGTGTCTAAAATATGACGAACCCAGTATTGTGTTCTCCAAGGCTGACCTGCATGATTAAACATATAAGCAATGTGGTGGCTTGGTTCGTTTCCATGAGCGTACTGCCCTATTAATCCCGAAATATCTGCTGAAACATTGTTTCCTGTAATCTCAGAACTTTCTGTAAACAACTGTTCTAAACGTTTCGTAAATACTTCGTTACTTCCGTGAAGTTTAATAAAATCGTTTACATTATGAGGTACAAACCAGCTGTGCTGCCATGCATTTCCTTCAGTATAATCTGTGTGTTCTCTGTGGTTAGAGTGTTTTGGATCGAAAGGCTCGTTCCATGATTTTCCGTCTTCTGATTTTCCTCTCATGAATCCGGTTTTCGAATCAAATAAATATTGATATGCCTGAGAACGTTTTAGGAAAAACTGGTAATCTTCGGTTTTTCCTAATGCTTTTGCCATTTGCGCCACGCACCAGTCGTCGTAGGCATATTCTAAAGTAATCGTAACTGATTCGTCTAATAAATTATACGGAATGTAACCGTATTTTTTGTAGAAGTTTAAACCACGTTCGTCCTGCATCATTGTAGTTTTCATGGCCTGATATGCTTTTTCGGCATCAAAACCTTTTATGCCTTTTAAATACGCATCAACAATTACCGGAATGGAATGATATCCTGTCATGGTATTGGTTTCATTGGCATAAAGTGTCCAAACCGGAAGTATTTTTTTAACATCATAATACGCCAGCATTGAATTTACAATGTCTGAAGCTTTATCTGGAGCTAATAAAGTAAGCAAAGGATTTTCGGCTCTAAAAGTATCCCATAGTGATAAGGTCGAATAAGCGGTATAATCTTTTGCTGTAACAATTTGATCATCCTCTTGCCTAAATTGACCGTTTTTATCACTATAGGTTACAGGGGCAACTTGTGCGTGATACATCGCAGTATAAAAAATCGTTTTTAACGAATCTACTGGTGTTTCAACTTGTATTTTACTTAATGCATTATTCCAGATTGAAGAAGCATTTGTTTTCGTTTCTTCAAAATTGATTTTTGGATCGTCTAAATTGTCTTTTGCATTGGCAATACTTACAGATGAAAGGGCCACTTTTACAAATAATTCGTTTGAGTTTTTTGAATCGAAAAATAATTGTGCCGACGTATTTTCTGCATCTGCTTTTTTAGCATTAACAATTTGTTTATCAGCTGTTAAAACCGATTCTGAAATAGGTTTTGAGAATTTCGCAACAAAATATACCTTTTGATTTGGCGCCCAGCCTTTACTGTAACGGTAACCGCTTATCGTATATTCGTCTTCGATTGTAATGCCTGTTTTTAAGGCTTTGTCCCAATTTATGGCAAATCCTAAATCGACAACAACAGATTGTTTATCGTTTTTAGCAAATGTGTATTTATGATAAGCCGTTCTTTGTGAAGAAGTTAATTCTACATTGATTTTAGAATCTTCAAGAAAAACCTGGTAAGAGCCCGGTGTTGCTTTTTCGTTAGCATGACTGTATTTTGATTTATAAGGTAATTGATCGCGTGATGTTGTTTTGGTTGTTAAGTCAACTTTTTTATTAATTGGCATGAAAAGAATATCTGCCAAATCTCCAATTCCTGTTCCGCTTAAGTGTAAATGACTGAAACCAGACACAATAGAATCAGAATAATGATATCCGGAACACCAGTCCCAGCTCGAAATTCCGTTATCCGGACTTACCTGAAGCATCCCAAAAGGAACTGTCGCACCAGGATACGTATGACCATGTCCGCCTGTCCCGATAAAAGGATCTACATGGCTCACAAAATTATTTTTGTGATTCGTATTTTTGTTTACTTTTATTTTACAACTTGTAACCAGAATTACAAATAAAAGCGGCAGAATAAAATTCTTCATATAAAACAACCTTAATTTAACTTTAAATTTAAATAAACTGACTTTTTATTAAAACTTATTTAGACGGACAACATATAAACTTAGATAAACATCAAAAAAAGTCACAAAACATACTCATATTATGAATTTCAATTCTAATAAATTATATCGCATACCATTGTATTATCATGTGGTATTTTGGCTCACTTATTTCTTATTTAATACTTTTAGGTGGGGAAGCTATTTTAACGATTACTGGTATTCTATAAAAACGAACCTGCTAGGTTTCCCAATTCACATGACTTTATGTTATTTGAATATTCTGATATTTATGCCCTATTTGGTGTATCGAAAAAAGTATGTTTTATATATGCTTGCCGTTTTGTCTGCCATTTTTATAATGGTGCTTATAAAATTCAATCTTACTTATTTATTAATTACGCACGAAGTCTGGCCGGAAGGTCCTGAAACCATAGACAAGCTTACCTTAAATTATACGATCGATATGATGATGGGAGAATTGTATGTTATGACTTTTGTTACGGCAATTAAAATAACTTTGGATTTCCTGAAAGAACAAAAACGTGTTACTGATCTTGAAAAGTCACAATTAGAAACGGAACTTCTTTTCCTGAAATCACAAATCTCGCCTCATTTTTTCTTTAATACCTTAAACAATATCTATTCGCTTTCTGTAGAAAAATCGAATAAAACACCCAAAATCGTTTTAAAACTATCAGAGCTAATGCGATATATGCTTTATGATACAAGCGGAAAAAAGCAGAGTCTGGAAAACGAAATTTTATGCATTCAGAACTATCTGGATCTGGAAAGAATTAGAAATGACGAAAGACTGGAAGTAAACATGGAAGTTTCTGGAGATATTCATGACAAAGAAATTTCTCCGGTAATCTTACTGACTTTTATCGAAAATGCATTTAAACACGGTGTAAACAAAAACACCGGAAAAGTAAAAATAGATATTAGTTTTAAAGTCAAAGATGACTTTCTTCATTTCACAATTTCGAACCCAACGCCAGAAATTACGCTGCACACAGACAATTTTAACAAGTCAAGTGGTATAGGAATTGAAAATGTCAAAAAAAGACTTGAATTAGGATATAATAAAGATGACTATAAGCTTTCTTTTAAAAATAAAAAGAATATTTTTGTCGTGAAACTTGTTATTAAAGTAACCTAAAAACAGCTTTTCCTCGTATATAAGTTTACCCTGAATTATTTTTTCGCTCAAATAATTAAGATTAAAGAAATGAAAATAAAATGTTTGATTATAGATGATGAGCCATTGGCAATCAACGTTATTAAAAATTACTTAGAACCGCTTGAAAATTTTGAGGTAATAAATACTTTCAGCAATCCTATCGAGGGATTGAATTTTTTAAAAAATAATACGGTCGATGTGATTTTTCTGGATATTAATATGCCCGTTCTGGATGGTATTAATTTCATTAAAAGTCTCGATAATCCGCCATTATTGGTTATTACAAGTGCTTACAGTCAGTTTGCCCTTGAAACTTACGAACTTGACGTTTTAGATTATCTGGTAAAACCAATTGAGTTTCCAAGATTGATGAAAACGCTGAATAAAATCAGCAAAAGACTTGAAAGCAAAGGAACTTCTGTTCAGGAAAGCAATCCCGACAGCCCTTTTATTTTCGTTAAGATTGATAAAAAGAGAATGAAAAAGATTTTCTTCAACGAAATCTTGGTTATCGAAAGTTTAAAAGATTATTTAAAAATCAACACCACAACCGGTAAATACATTATACACAGCACACTATCTGATTTTACAGATTTACTTCCGGAAAAAAACTTTTTAAGAATTCACAGATCCTACACAATTGCAATCGACAAAATCGACGCTGTTGAAGGAAACAGTATTGAAATTGAAGGACTTCGATACGTGATTGGAAGATCATATATCGATCATGTAAAACAACGCATTTTGAATTCTTCTATATAAAGATTTAATCGCAAAGAGCGCTATCCCGATAGCTATCGGGAACGAAAATGTTCGCAAAGTTTATTTACAAAGCTTTGCGAACTTTTTTTATATCTTTTCTTTTTTTAAACCAAGAAAAAAACCTAGCGCTCTTTGCGCAAACCTTAGCGCTCTTTGCGGTTAAATCACTTTATGAACTTTGCGGTTAAAAACTCACAAAAAAACATAAAAAAAATGCAGCCAACCACGGCTGCATTTCAAAACTTGGTAACTAACCAAATAAACCACATGAAATAGTTTATTATATTGTATAGATTTTCTTAGAAGAAATATCTCTTGAAAGCTTCAATTGCTGAATAATCAGCTAAACCTAAAGCGTGATATTTTTCTGCAGTTAATCTGTTTCTGTCTTCTGCTCTAATCCAGAATTCTCGGCTGTCATCGCCCTGAAACATCACACCATCTTTTTGAGACTGGTGGAAGAAAATTGCATGACGTTTTTTCAATACCTGATCCGGACTCATTGGAACTGCCATTTCAATTTGGTAAGATTCCCATTCGTGCCAAGCACCTCTGTATAACCAAACCCAGCAGTCATCCATAAACGATTTATGTTTTAATCTTTTTAAAGCTTCAAACAAACTGTCAAGACAAACTTTGTGTGTTCCGTGCGGATCTGCTAAATCTCCTGCCGCATAAATTTGATGAGGTTTGATTCTTTCGATAATATCGCACATAATCTGAATATCAGCTTCACCAAGATTATTTTTCTTAACCGTTCCTGTTTCGTAAAACGGAAGATCAAGGAAATTTACATTAGAATCCGGTACGCTTAAATATCGTGTTGCTCCTAATGATTCGCTTCTTCTAATTAAACCTTTCAGTTTTCTTACTTCGACTAAATCAATATCGTTGCTGTTTTTGTTTCTCAGGAAGTTGATAATCGTATCAGCCTCTGTAGATTCAGGATTTAAAGCTTTTGTGATTTCAGCAAATTTCAAGGCTTCTTCATTTGAAACCGCAATATTTCCCGAAGTTTGATACGCAATATGCACATCATGCCCCTGCTCTACCAAACGGTCAAAAGTTCCTCCCATCGAAATAACGTCATCATCAGGGTGCGGACTGAAAATGATGATTCTCTTTTTCTCCGGCGTTGCACGCTCTGGTCTGTACGTATCATCAGCATTTGGTTTTCCGCCCGGCCATCCTGTAATAGTCTGCTGCATTTTGTTGAACATTTTAATATTCAAATCGTATGCAGTTCCTTCTTCAGAAAGTACGCTCGACATTCCGTTATCGTTGTAATCTTTGTCAGTTAATTTCAAGAAAGGTTTTTTAGTTAATTCGCTTAACCAAACCACTGCTTTCAGTTTTAATTCTTCTGTCCAGATTACTGATTTTACCAACCAAGGTGTTTTTACTCTCGTTAATTCTGACGAAGCTTCTGTATCTAAAACAAAAGTTGTGTTGTTGTGCTGTTGTAAATACGTCGCCGGAACTCGAGATGAAATTTCACCTTCGATTGTTTTCTTTATTATAGACGCTTTGCTGATTCCCCATCCAAGAAGTACAATTCTTTTGGCATTTTTTACAGTACCAATTCCCATTGTAATTGCTTTTCTAGGCACATTATCAATTCCTAAGAAAGATGATGCCGCATCAACACGCGTTAAATGATCTAATGTAATGCTTCTGGTTCCTGAGTTAACGTGAGATCCCGGCTCATTAAAACCAATATGTCCTGTTCTTCCAATTCCAAGAAGCTGAAAATCCAATCCGCCGTAAGCTTTAATTTTCATTTCATAATCAATACAATATTGCTGAAGGTCTTCATTGCTGATGTTTCCGTCAGGAATATTAATATTTTGAGGCAGAATGTCAACATGATTAAAAAGGTGCTCATGCATAAAATACCAATAACTTTGAATGTTGTTTTTATCCATTGGATAATACTCATCTAAGTTGAAAGTTACTACGTTTGCAAAACTCAATCCTTCTTCTTTATGAAGGCGTACTAATTCTTCGTATACTTTTATAGGAGAAGATCCTGTTGCCAAACCTAAAACACAAGGTTCGTTTAGTTCTTCTTTTCTCTGAATGATATTGGCTATTTCCTGAGCTACTAAAATAGAAGCTTCTTTTGATGATTCGAAAATTACATTATGTATCTTTTCAAAACGCGTTTCTTCAAACTTTCCTGCTTCTTTGAAATTTATACTTTCTTTAATCATTTGCCTGTTGTTGTAATTATTTAGTATAAAATTAAATATTACATAATGTAAATAATCAAAAATTCGACTAATAACCTGTAAGCTTCGCTATAAGACAAAATTTGTAACTTTAAGCAAAAACTTTACAAATTAAAAGTGGTTTATAATGTTTCGATCACATTTATTTCTGCAATAGAAACAGTCGAGCCCTTTGCCACTGCTGCTGTCGCCGTAAATCGAATATATCTTGCTTTTGTTTTTTTGAAAGTTTTAACCTGTTCGATTGGATTGTGTTTAATATTCGAAAATTCTCCCTTCGACTGCAGTTTCCAGTTTACATTATCGGTACTGGTGTAAAATTCATAGTTAGAGATTAAATTAAGATTATGACCAACTTGCTGCGGCAAATAGGTAAAACCATTTATATTTAAATTAGCTCCTAAATCAATTGTGATTTGTTGCGGCAATTTATTTTCATCGTTGCCAAAAGCCCATTCCGTATTAGGATTTCCGTCGATAATTCGGTCAGCTGATTTTAAATCACCGCTTGATACCTGAATAATTTTCCAGTTTTCTTTTGAAGCGCCGTATTTCGCCGTTTTTACAGCACTTTTAATTTTCTCAGATTCGTTAAAACAAATTGCTTTTATCTGAACCGCTTTATTGTATCGAAATACACCTTTATATAAAGTGCTTTTTTCAGTTGGATTTGTTCCGTCAACGGTATAATAAACAGGATTTCCTTCTTCAGATTTTATGGTAACATCACCATTTCGGTCACGGCTTATTTCCGGCATACGCACAAATGTCGGTGCGTTGTAAGCCTGAATGTTTGAAATTACAATACTCGCTTTAGAATCAGTAATATTAATTCTGACTGCAGATGCTTCTACTCTGTCAATTCTGAGAATTCTTTTGTAACCAATTGTAGTTTCTGCTGCAGCAGTTTTCCATTTTCCATCAACTTTAACCTCAACATTAAAAGCTTTTACACGCTGTCCGAGTGCGATATTTTCCTGAAGCAGAATACGGTCAATTGCTGTTGGTTTATTAAATTCGAAAGTAATGGAAGCTGTTTTAACATTATCGTCTGTTGCCCAGTATGTTTTTTTATTTCCATCGGTAACATTTTGCGCTGCAAATTCGGTACTGTTTCCTCTTACATTATCGGCAGAAATTTTAGTTCCGGCTAATAATTCGGTTTTGAAATCATTTTTTATTGTTGAAACCAATTCTTTTAATCGGGCTTCGTCATTTTCGTGAACCAAACCTCTGCGGTCAACCGGAAGATTCAACAATAAAGTCGCATTACGCCCAATTGATTCGTAATAAATATCGACCATTTCATCCAGCGGACGTACTTTATCATCTTCTGTCGCATGGTAAAACCATCCCGGCCTTATCGAAACATCGGCTTCGCCCGGAACCCATTTTTCACCGTCTTCATGTCCCGACATAAATTCGGTATAATGTACTTTTCCTGCCAATTCATCTTTTTGACGTAAAAGCGACCAGTTTGTTTTTCCGGCGCGTCCTTCTTCATTTCCAATCCATCTTGCTTCAGATGGCCCAACTCCCCAAACTAAAGTTTTTGGAGCAAGATTGTAAATCAATTTATAGGTTTCGTCCCAATTGTAGTATTCAAGCGTATTAATTTTTCGGGTTTCGTTGGCACCGCCGTAATACCCGTCTCCGCCATTGGCACCGTCAAACCACATTTCAAAAACATCGCCGTAATTCGTTAATAATTCTTTCAGTTGATTTCTAAAATAGGTAATATATTCAGGTTTGCCGTATTGCGCATGGTTTCTGTCCCACGGAGAAAGATACAAACCGAGTTTTAAATCATATTCTTTACAGGCTTCTGCAAGCTCTTTTACCAAATCGCCTTTTCCTTTTTTCCACGGAGAATTTTTCACAGAACGTTCTGTATATGCCGAAGGCCACAGGCAGAATCCGTCGTGATGTTTGGCAACCAGAATAATTCCTTTCATTCCCGAAGCCTTTACAATGCGTGCCCATTGACGGACATCTAAATTCGTCGGGTTAAATAAAGCCGGAGATTCATCGCCGTAGCCCCATTCTTTATTGGTAAATGTGTTTAATGAAAAATGCACAAAAGCATAAAATTCCATTTCCTGCCAATCCAGTTGTTTTTGCGTTGGAAGCGGTCCAAAAGGTTCCGGGGCTTTTACAGTATTTTGACTTTTCGCCGAAAATGTGATGCCGATAACACACAAAATAAGGAAAACATTTTTCATCGTGCAGATTATTAAATAGTAAGAACACAATATTAATTTAAATTACTATTCTAATTATCATTATTTCGACCAACAACGGTTTACGAATGTTTTTTAGTGAAATTTTAGATGAGAATAGTCTTTTGCATTAACAAACAATGAAATCAACACAACGCATATCGTAGAGACGCACGGCAGTGCGTCTACATAACGTAACACGAACGTATATGAGATTACGCATAAGACGCACTGCAGTGCGCCTCTACAGAATAAAATGAGAATATTTAAATTATAAAAAACAAAAACTTCACTCTTTATGATTTGGATCATAAAATGAAGGTTTGACGCGGAATTAAATTTGCCAATATAAGTTCTGAGATACTTTATTTCTTAGAATTTCAAATTTAAATCCTAATCAATTATTTACAATGAATCCACATCAAAAAGAGCTTATAAAAGCTACTATTCCTATTTTACGAGCGAGCGGCGAAGACCTGACCAATTATTTTTATGCCAGAATGTTTAAGCATCATCCTGAATTGCGAAACATGTTTAATATGGGAAATCAGGCAAATGGAAGACAAAAATCTGCTTTAGCAAATGCAGTTTTGGCTTACGCCGAAAATATAGACGATCCGTCAGTTTTAATTGGTGTTTTAAAAGGAATCGGGACCAAACACCGAAGTCTTAATATTCAGCCGGAACAATATAAAATTGTGGGCACACACCTCATCGCTTCTATTGGTGAAGTTGTTGGTGAAGCCGCCACACTGCCAATCTTGGAAGCCTGGACTACCGCTTTTTATGAACTTGCCGATATTATGATTAATCTTGAAAAAGATTTATACCAGGAAAATATCAAAAAATCAGGAAGCTGGAATGGCTGGAGAAAATTTGTTATTAAAAAAATTGTTGAAGAATCGGCTGAAATTAAATCCTTTTATCTCTATCCCGAAGACGGAAAAGAAATTGCAGATTTTCATGCAGGCCAATTTATAAGCGTTCAGGTTTTTGTACCCGAACTGAATCTTTTACAGCCAAGACAATATAGTTTATCGAGCACTTTTAATGCGGAATATTACAGGATTTCGGTAAAAAAAGAAACCGGAATTGCACCAAATCCAAACGGATGGGTTTCTAATACAATGCATTCTAAATCTGAAGGTGATATTATTTCTATTTCTTCTCCTGCAGGATTATTTCATTTGGAAAAAGATTCTGAAAATCCTTTAGTTTTAATAAGCGGCGGAGTTGGGCTTACGCCGATGTTTAGCATGCTGGAAACCAATTTAAATTCAATTCAGAATAAAAAAACAATCTGGATTCACGGCTGCAGAAACGAATCTGTTCACGCGTTCAAAAACCAGATTTCAGCATTAAAAGAAGAAGCAAATGGCTTAGAAACTTTTACTTTTTATGATGCTGTAACTCCTGAAAATATAATTTCAAATGAAGTAATTCAGGGTCGTGTTGATCTTCATAAATGTAAAGATTCTATTTTATTGGAAGAAGCCCGATATTATATCTGCGGTCCTGAAATGTTTATTAAAACCCAATATGAAGCACTTATTAATTTAAACGTAAATCAGGAAAATATTTTTTACGAAGAATTTGGTCCGCAGTTAATTAATTTAAATTAAAATGAGAATCGTCCGGTTTTATAATAGAAAATTATTAATTCAAATATTTCAAAATCTGACCACAACGTTTTTTATAACCTTAACACTTGCCAGTATTAACTGCTCTGATAAATCCATTTTTTTATTTTTTTGGATGCGTTCCTGGCTCGTTGCCGCTTTTATTTCGAACTTGTTTTCAGTTTTTATATTTTCAAATAAAAAAATAGATTAATAAAATCAGGTTTAAATTACTGTAAGGCTTAAAAAACTTGGCAGTTTTAAAATTTTACGGTCAAGCATTACTTTGAAATACCTACAAGGTTTTGAAAACCCTGCAGGAAATAAAAAACGGGCTGTCTCAAAATCGAGGCAGCCCGTTTTATTTTACTCATTGTCTTTGTTCCATAGGAACATTTCGTAGGTAGAAAATTGATATTGTTATGATCGTTCACGTTCCGTAGGAACGTTTGATCTTTACATGTTTTTTAATAATTCAACATTTCAAACGTTCCTATGGAACGTAAATACCGTTGATATTTTTTTTTCTACCAACGAAACATTCCTAGCGGAATGATCATCAAATATTACTAATTAATTTTCAAAAATTGAAAACTTGCCGGATCTGCGACAATTTTACCGTCTTTGAATTCTATTGAAATCATTCCGGCTTTTCTTGGAGAAACACCGCTCTCGCTGTAATGTGTGTGTAAGACATAATGCATTTTGTTGTTTTTATCCCAAAAAACATCGCCGTGTCCAATTCCGTTTTGTTTGGTATTTTTTCTGCTGATGATTGGGCTGTCTTCTGCTTTTTCCCAAGGTCCAAGCGGACTTTTACTAGTCGCATAACCTACAGCATAATCGATATTTCTGAAATCATTTGCCGAATAAATCATGTAATACAATCCATTGTGTTTTATTACAGTTGGTCCTTCTGTAACCGGCCAGCTTACGTTTTGTGTGTTTTCCCACGGCAGAGTTCCCGAAATACATTCTGTTAATGTTTCTGGTTTTATACTTTGAAAATCATCGTTTATTTCTGCTGCAAAAATTCGGTTTCCGTTTGTTAAACGAACATGATACAGGTATTTTTTGCCATCTTCATCGATAAAAATAAAAGGATCGATCTGATTTCCGGTTTTAATAATCGGTTCTTTTGATTCGTTTTTAAACGGCCCTAACGGACTGCTGCTTGTCGCAAATGCAATGTTTTCATTGGCTGTATAAAACATATAAAATTTGTTTTGATACTCAAGAATCTGCGGCGCCCAAAATCCTTTGTCTCCAAAAGCATCTCCTTTTTTCAGAGCCAGTCCGCTTTGCGCTCCAACAGGGCCTTTCCAGTCTTTTAAATCAGATGAGGTATACACCTGAAATCCTTCTCCATTTGGAAAATCACCGCTTGTTGTTCCGTATAAATAATACACTCCGTTGTTGTAGAAGATTGTTGGATCTGCCAACAGAATTGTACTTGCTTTTGCTTCTTTTGGTTTATCTGTGCTTTTTTCCTGAGAGCAGGCGGCGAAAACACAAAGCGATGTTATTAGGGATAGTACTTTTTTCATTTTTTATTGGTTTTAAATTTAACCGCAAAGACGCTATGGTTTACGCAAAGAACACAAAGGATAAATTCTTTTCTTTCCTTGCGTAATTCTTTGCGAACTTTGCGGTTAAGCTATTACTTTTTCACAGAAAACTGATAATACGAAACTGTATGATACTTTTCTCCCGCTTTTAAAACAATCGGCGCAAATTTTGGCTGATTAACTGCATCAGGAAAATGCTGTGTTTCTAGAGCAAATGCGGTTCTAAAATCGTCTTTTGCACCAGATTTAAAAGTATTTTTCGACTGCATAAAATTGCCGCTGTAAAACTGTAATCCCGGTTCCTGCGTGTAAATATCCATCGTGATTCCGGATTTATCTCCCGAAATCGTTGCGGCATGATTTAGTCCATTTTTCTTCGTTCCGTTTAAAGCATAATTGTGATCGTAACCTTTTCCGAATCTTAACTGTTCATCTTTCGTTTCGATTCTTTCGCCAATAGTATGTTTTGAAGTAAAATCAAATACGGTATTTTTTACCGGTTTTAATTCGCCGCTCGGGATCAAACCTTCATCAACCGGAGTAAATTCATTGGCATAAATTTGTAATTCGTGGTTTAAGATTGTGCCGCTTCCTTCTCCGTTTAAATTAAAAAAGGCGTGATTGGTTAAATTGACAATCGTAGTTTTATCAGTAGTGGCTTCATATTCCATTTTTACCGAATTATCATCGGTAAGCGTGTAGGTTACTTTTACTGATAAATTTCCGGGAAAACCTTGCTCGCCGTCTGCTGAAACATAGGTAAAAACTAAAGTATTTTCCTTTGTTTTTTCAGCATTCCAAACTACATCCTGAAAACCTTTTACACCGCCGTGCAAAGCATTTTTTCCGTTATTCAGCGGGACCTGATATTGCTTTCCTTCTAAAGTAAATTTACCTTTCCCGATTCGGTTTCCAACTCTTCCAATTGTAGCTCCAAAATAAGGTTCTGTTGAAGTTTTAAAGCCTTTTGCACTGTTCATTCCTACTACAACATCGGTTTGTTTTCCGTTTTTATCGTTAACCCAAAGTCCCACTAAACGTCCGCCGTAATTGGTAAAAGCGGCTTTTATGCCTTTGTTTTCAATCCAGTACAAACTAACTTTTTTACCGTCGATTATGGTGTCGAAATTTTTAGCTTCTAAAACTGTTTGTACAGAATCTGAAACATTTTCTGTGGTTTCTTTTGAAACAGTATTTTCTTTTTTAGCGTCTTTACAATTGAACTGAAAAAGTGCCAGTGCAGCAACTGCGGCGATTTGAATATTTTTCATTTTTTATGTCATTGCGAGGAACGAAGCAATCATCCTCTGATTAACTCTTTTTCTATTTTATTTCGACGGAATTGCTAGTTTTACTCCTTCGCTTACCGGTTCTCCTAAAACTGGAAATCCGCTGGCATCCCATTCGATTTTCTGCATTCTTGGTGATCTTTTATTGCCGCATCCTTCTCCCGGATTTGAATTGGCGTGATACAAAATCCAGTCTTCTTTTCCGTCAGGAGATTTAAAGAACGAATTATGTCCCGGCGCATATACTTTGTTTTTTTCAGATTGTTTGAAAATAGGTTCAGAAGATTTTTTCCAAGCCGAAGCATCAAGTAAATTATCACTTCCTGTAAAGGTTAACAATCCTAAAGAATAGAAATCTGTCCAGCATCCGCTTGCCGAAAACACTATAAAGATTTTTCCGTTTCTTTCTAAAAACTGTGGCCCTTCGTTTACATTTACCTGTGGCGGATTTACATCATCATGCAGAGCGCCGTGTGTTTCCCAGTCATTTGTTGGCGCAGAAATCATGACACGATCTCCTTCAATTTCCAGCGGATTTTTCATTTTAGCAATGTAAATATTCTGCTGTCCGTTGGTGTCGCCTTCCCAGCCTGCCCAAATCATGTACAGTTGTTTTTTATGTTCAAAAACATTTCCGTCAATCGCCCATTTGTCGGTTTCCGCAGCAATTTTTCCCTTGAATTCAAAACTTCCTTTAAACGGATCTGACGATTTATTTTCTAAAACATACATTCTGTGATTGTTGTTATCGCCATTATCGGCCGCAAAATAGCAGTACCATTTTCCATTGATGATATGAAATTCCGGCGCCCAGATTTCGGCAGAATAATCAGTTCCTTTTGGCGGTGTCCAGATTACTTTACTTTCTGCATTTTTAATATCAGATAAGTCTTTTGTTTTCCATAAAGTCAATTTATTACCCAGTGTATTTGTGTAATAGTAATATCCTTTGTAATACGTGCTGTAAGGATCTGCTCCCGAAGGCAGGATTGGATTGGTAAAGGTTTTCTGCTGTGCGAAGCTTATTGCCGTAAACAGAAAAAGGATTAGGTATTTTTTCATTTTATTGTTTTTATTTGAATTTCCTCCCGCCGATCAGCGTATAAAAAATCTGCACAATCTGCTAAATCTGCGAGAGAAAAAATCACTTTTGATTTAAAGCATTTATAACTTCTGTATTGATTTTATTTACAGCTTTGAAATCCATTTTATCTATTTTTCTGTCGTAAGTCATAAAACCGTTTACTTCGCCTTCAACATCGGTTGTCTGAGTATAAACTGCTGCCGAAAATCCAGTTTTAACGTAATTTTTAAGGATTTGAGCGTATTTAGTATATTCTGCAGTTACCTCATCAGAATTTTTAAATTTAACGTAACCCCAGTTATCATTTGTTCTCCATAAATGGCCTTCTAACGGAAGACCAATTCCGCCGTATTCACCTAAGACAGTAACTCTTCTGGCATCGTACAAATACATTTCCGGCCCTGGATAATTATGTAAATCTAAAATATCTCCGGTTTGGAAATGATTTCCGCCGCTTGATGAATTCGTTAATCGGCTTGGATCGTGATTTTTGGTCCATTCTGTAATTTCTACCGTTTTAAATTGTCCCCAGGCTTCGTTAAACGGAACCCAGACTACAATACTTGGATAGGAATATAAATGATCCATGATTTCTTTCCATTCTTTTCTGTAGATTTCTTCTGATTTTGGCGAACGCTGTAATTCTGTTCCGTCGAAGTATTTTTTGTTCTGCCAGATCGGCTGGTCATCTCCGCTTGGCATATCCTGCCAAACTAAAATCCCTAACTGATCGCAATGTGTGTACCAGCGTTCTGGTTCAACTTTTACGTGTTTACGAATCATATTAAACCCTAATTCTTTGGTTTTAATAATATCGTATTTTAAAGCTTCGTCTGTTGGTGCCGTGTATAAACCGTCCGGCCACCAGCCTTGGTCAAGAGGTCCAAACTGAAAATAATCTTTGTTATTTAACTGCATTCTCATTATGCCGTTTTCGTCTCTTTTTGATGAGATTTTACGCATGGCAAAATAACTTTTTACCTCATCAACGATTTTATTTTTGCTGATTAAGCGAACTTTTGTCTGATACAAAAATGGATTTTCCGGACTCCACAATTTTGGAGAATTTAAAACGATATCATTGCTTTCGCCAACAACTGC
The DNA here is from genome assembly GCF_039539785.1 of Flavobacterium ginsengiterrae. Taxonomy (NCBI): domain Bacteria; kingdom Pseudomonadati; phylum Bacteroidota; class Flavobacteriia; order Flavobacteriales; family Flavobacteriaceae; genus Flavobacterium; species Flavobacterium ginsengiterrae. Next base: position 1,156,880 of record NZ_BAABDU010000004.1, read on the forward strand.
TTTTTCTTTGGCAATTTCTTTTCCGTTATCGTAAACTGAAATTTCTATTAAATCGCCTTTTTCTGCTCCATTTATATCGGCGTTTATGCTGATGGTATTTTGATCGATATTGGGAGTTGTGTGTAATGAAGTGATATTTTTAGCATTAACCGGTTCAATCCAAACCGTCTGCCAGATTCCGGTAACGGGTGTATACCAGATTCCTTCCGGATTTTTAACTTGTTTTCCTCTTGGCTGAGGTCCGTCGTTTGATGGATCCCAAACTTTTACAACAAGCTTTTGAGCACTGCCTTTTTTAAGAAACGGTGTAATATCAAACGAAAATGGTGTATAACCTCCTGTGTGCGAACCGACTTTTATGTCATTAATAAAAACTTCTGTTTTCCAGTCGACAGCTCCAAAGTGCAGCAGGATATTTTTACCGTTCCAGCCGGATTCAACAGAAAAAGAGGTTTCGTACCAAAGTTCATTTTTAGAACCTACTTCTTTCATAACGCCAGACAAACTGGATTCTGCTGCAAACGGAACCAGAATCTGCCCGTCGTATTTTGAAGGCGCTGTTTTTCCAAATTCCTGAATAGAATAATTCCATAATCCGTTCAGGTTTTTCCATTGGCTTCGCTCCATAATCGGACGCGGATATTCAGGTAAAGGTTTCTTTGCATCGACCTGTTCTGCCCATTTTGTTTTGATTTTATCGCCCTGCGGTTTCCATTGTGCATTTGCTGCAAACAATGAAAACAAGGCAAATAAAAGGATGCTTTTTCTTTTCATTTTCTATATATTTTGAGATTTTCCACTCATTTTTTTTAAACCATATAAGTCATATAAATTCATTTAATCAACCGCTTTTAATCATAAATAAGAGCAAGTTTTAATTTATTTATCTAAAACTTAATATGAACTTATATGACTTATATGTTGAAAATATTTATTGCAATGCTTCTTTTTAATCAAAATGAATTACCAGACTTATTTCCACATAAATCTGGTAATTGCAAACACTTAAACTAACTTAACTAACCATATTTTTATAGTAAAATGCGAGATGATAAAGGTTAGATGTTAGAGGGATACTATTTTTTCCGATTAGATATCCAATTGCCTATTAACTCAAAAAACAAAACTTCTAACATCTAACCTTTAGCTTCCTGTTTTTACTTTTTATTTCTAACATCTTTTACAATCCCGAATTTCTTTACGAGATTGTCATATTCTTTTTTAGAGATTGTAATCATACAGCCGTGGCGTACTTTTTCAGGAAGACTGTATTTATCCCAGTCTGAGAAAAAAGTGTAACCTGAGGCTTGAAACCAAGGTCCGTTTAGGTTATCTGCAATCGATAATCCGTATGAAACTCCCGGATATTGTTCGTAATACATGTACCAAATTTTATCATCTGGAGAAGGAATCAACATTGGAGCTTCTCTAAAGTTGGGACTGATAGATTGCTGAGGCAAAGAATAAGGCCCTAAAAGCGATTTCGATTTGGCAATTCGGATGGTTTTTCCGGTTGTCCAGTACAATGTTGGGTAGGTTTCGTCTTTAATTACGGCATAGTAAGAATCGCCTACTTTGCGAATAAAAACATCAATGGTTCCCATGTCCCAATCGAATAAACGTTTTGGAGTTCCTTCGAAAGTTTTTAAATCTTTAGATAAAACATACAACGTACGCTGGCTTGCCCAGTAACGTTCTCCATCTTCTTTTGTTCCTTCAAGATGCGGCGTGTGCCATGTCATGATGAATTTTCCCGAAGGTTCATCATAATACAATTTTGGCGCACCAATTCGCTGTAAAGCGTTTGAATAATCTGGTGTGCTTTTTAAATCTGGTGTATAATCTGAATGTTTTTTCCAGGTGATTAAATCATCTGAAACCCAGATATTAATGGCTTTTGCATCGTCGCCTGTGTTTCCTGCGATGTAATATTTTCCGTCTGGGCCTTTGCAGATATCCGGATGTCCTTTGTATTCTTCAAAAACGCGTTTACCGCTGTTGAGGTTTTCCCAATGCAGTCCGTCTAAACTTACTGAATAATATAATCTGCCGTAATCATTATGCGTCATGTGTGCAAAAAGATAGGCTTCATTTTTGGGTTTTTCGTTTCCTTTTACCTGCCCCGGCGGATCTGGCTGTTGTGCTTTCGCAGAAAAACAAACCAAAATTGTTGCTAAAAGGAGTTTTTTTATGGTGATTTTTTTCATGATGCTAAAAGGTTTAGAAGTTTTTTTTCGCCACGAATTCCACTAATTTTTACTGTTTTTTTTGCCACAGATTTCACAGATTAAAATGATTTTTTAACATAACCTAAGATTTCAAGATTGAAACCTTGGGATATATTTTTCGCTGCAAAAAATTTAAATCCTTCTAATCTGTGAAATCTGTGGCAAAAACTATTTTAATTCTTCTTATTTGCTTCCGAAGTCATTTTTTTAATCAAATCGGTTTCAGCTTTTATGTATGGTGTTCCGTCTGTATGAAGTACTTCGTGAAACCATAATTTTGGTTCGGCAGTATATGTTTTTGTCCAGCTGTCCCAGGCATATTTGGTTTGTGTTTTTCCATCAACAAATCCCCAGTTAATCATTCCTACATTGTATTTTTTTGCCAATGGTAAAAATCCTTCAAAAGTACTTCCGTTTGGTCTTGCCATATATTCTGTACAGATTAATGGTTTTCCGTAACGTTGTAATTGTTTTACCACTCTTTCGAAATCCTGCGGTTTATCATAATTATGGAAAGAAACAATATCAGACTGTTCGATCTGCATTTTGTGCATTGGTTTCATTTTAGCTTCGTCGCTCCAGTCGCCAGTCCAAACTCCTGAAGTTAATGGCTGTGACGGATTGCTCTCTCTTGCCCAAACAAAAACATCTTTTAAAAGAGGCAGAATCAAATCGACTTTATTTTTAATTTCTACTTTTTCGTAAGATGGTCCTGTCATGTTATCCGGTTCGTTCCAAACGTCCCATCCTAAAATACGATTGTCATCTTTAAATTTGGCTACCGTTTCTTTCACATATTTCTCTAAACGAGGATATTGCGTTTTATCCTGCAATACTTTTTGTCCCGGACTCTGCACCCAGCCTGAGTTGTGTGTGTGCGGTTTTGGAGCGCGTTGTTTTCCTAAAGCTGGAAACGGATCCCAGCAGGAATCAAACAAAACAAAAAGTGTTTTAATATGGTGTTTATCAGCAATTCCTAAAAAAGTATCCATGCGTTTGTAAAGTCCTTCCGCATCTTGTTCGTGCAGTAAATCGTGCAGATAAACACGCATAACGTTCATGCCTAAATCTTCTGCCCAGCCTAATTCAAGGTCAATTCTTTTAGGATCAAAAGTATCTTCCTGCCACATTTCTAACTGATTTATCGCTGTGGCGGGAGAATAATTTGCGCCCACTAACCAAGGCTGTTCTGCATACCATTTATTGGCCTGATCTTTAGTCCAGATTTCTCTTTTTTCTACGGAAACGGTTTCGTTTTTATTTTCTTCAGGATTATTTTTTTTGTTGTTACAGCTAAGCAATAGAAGCCCTGCTAACATAAATGTCAGACACAATTTTACCTTTCTCATTATAAATGTTGTTATGTTATGAACAATCGTTCTTTATGATAAGGGAATCAGATTTTTTGTTTCTGATTCCCTCAAAAATTCAGTTTTTAGTATCCGGAGTTCTGCTCCAGATTTGGGTTATTATCTACGTCACTCTGCGGAATTGGCATTCTGTGATTTTTACCAACTGTGAAGTTTTTAAAATCAGGATCGCGAAGTGCAATTTTATCAACAGCAGTCTGAGAATTTAAGTCTCCCCAGCGTTTTAAATCTTCCCATCGAACACTTTCTCCGCATAATTCTAAAACTCTTTCCATTTTTAAACGCTCTAAGAATTTATCGTGATCGTTTCCAATTTCAGGATGCGCAACAGCAAGATTGTTCATATTAACACGAGCTCTTACCTGGTCAACATACTGGTAAGCATCTGAAGTATTTCCTAATTCATTTAAAACTTCGGCGTAGCGTAATAAAATATCACCATAACGAACTAATCTGTAATTAACCTGATTGTAATAATCTTCATTATTTCTGTAATAGTCACGGCTTCCTTTTCTAAACCATGCTTCATCGTTATTCCATTCCCAATTTCTATCGTATGTTTTGTCTCCAAAATCAGCTAGTAACTGCGGATAATATAAAGTCCATCTTAAACGGGTATCTAAGTTGCCGTCTTTATTTTTTTCTTCTTTAAAAGCATTTACTAACCATAAACGAGCTTGTCCGTCTGACCATCCAATTCCTCTTGGGGCAAAAAATTGAGAACGGTTGCTGGAAACTGCTGCATTTTGTGCTTCATCAGTTCCTCCTTTTCTTTGATCTCCAAACTGAATTTCAAAAACAGATTCGCTGTTGTTTTCGTTTACATCTGTAAAGTTATCTCTGTAATTAGCAACTAAGCTGTACTTTGCTCCTGCTCCGGTAATTAAATATTCCAGCGCTGCTTTTGCTTCTGGCCATTTGTGCTGCTGCATGTATGTTTTAGCAAGAAATGCTTTTGCTGCTCCTTTATCCGGTCTTCCTAACTGATCTGATGACCAGTCTCTTGGCAGATCTTCGTAAGCTTCATTTAAATCTTTTTCGATTTGAGCCCAGATTTCGTCAACCTTTTTTTGCTGAGGTAAATCGGCAGGTGTAGAAGGTTCTAAAACCAACGGAATATCTTCCCAAATTACAGCTGCATAATAGTAATGTAATGCTCTAAAAAATTTAGCCTGTGCAATAATTTTCTTTTTATCATCTTCATTTTGAAATGCAATATTCGGCACATTTGCTAAAACCTGATTACATCTAAAAATGGCTTTGTAAGTATCTCTCCATGTTACGGCATTTCCTTCCCAAAAATTATAATTGATGTAATTAAATCTCGTCCAGTCTGCTAATTCCGTCCACGGACTTACGCTGTAACCTTCGTCAGATGTAAGGTCTAAACGGAAATAAATCCATCTTGCCCACAATCCATCTTTATAAAACATGGCATAAATTGAGTTTACACCGGCTTGTGCATCACTTTCTGTTTTCCAATATTGATCTACTGTTATATCATTTGGACTGTTTAGATCTAATTCGTTTTCACAAGCTGTAAAAACAAGACCTAAAAAAGCTGCTGTTATTATTATTATTTTTTTCATTACGCTGTTTTTTTTAATTAAAAGCTAAACTCTACACCAAAAGAATATGTCTTAAGATTTGGGAAAGAACCGTTATCTACACCTCGTTCAAAAATTCTATTATCGCCTGTATTGCTAAACTCAGGATCTAAACCTTTGTATTTAGTAATCGTGATAATATTTTGTGCTGACAAGGTTAATCTTGCTCTTGAAATACCCGAGTTTTTAAGAACACTATCCGGCAGATTATATCCAAAACCAATGTATTTCAGTCTGATAAAATCACCGCTTTCTAAGAAACGGTCGCTGTCTCCTCTTGAGTTTAAAGTTGAACCTTTTGTAACTCTAGGAAAATCAGTATTTGGGTTTTCCGGTGTCCAGGGCTGAATACCTTTTCTGTAGTTACTGTTATCGTCAAAACGATCTACAACACTTCTAAATCCGTTATAAACAGTCGCTCCGTGAGAAGCAATCCAGTTCATAGAAAAATCAAAACCTTTGTATTCTGCTCCGGCGTTTAATCCCATTTCAAATTCCGGCCACGGACTTCCCACAACTGATTTGTCTTCGTTTGTAATTTGTCCGTCACCGTTAACATCTTTAAAACGAATATCTCCCGGAACAGCATTTGGCATAATTACTTTTCCATTTGCATTTTTGTAGTTATTAATTTCGTCCTGAGACTGGAATAATCCATCTGTCTGCAGTACATACCACATTCCCACTGGTTTTCCGCTTCGTGTCATGGTGTTTCCAATAATGTTTTCGTTTTGGCCGTTACCTAAAGAAACCAGTTTGTTGTTTACTTTTGTGAAGTTTACAGAAGCATTAAATGAAAATTCGTTGATTTTTTTGCTGTAAGCCAATTCTAATTCAAAACCTTTATTTTCTACAGTCGCAGCGTTTGAGATTGGATTTCCGCCGTCGTTACCAGTCGTTAATAAAATTGGGAAACCAAATAATACATCTTCGGTACGGGCAATGAAATAATCAGCCGTTAAACGCAGATCATTATTTAAAACTCCTAAGTCTAATCCAACGTTGGTTTGTTTTAATTTTTCCCAGCGTAATTGCGAGTTTGATAATTTTACCTGAGTTGCTGACGGATATAAATTTTGATCTTTACCTAATACAATCTGACCAAAATTGTTTACGAAACTTCTGGATTCATATTCTCTAATATTTCCAGAACCTAACTCTCCGTAACTTGCTCTTAATTTTAAATCTTTAATAAATTCTGATTTAAAGAATGATTCGTTGCTGATTCTCCATCCTGCAGAAAGCGAAGGGAAATTACCCCATTTATTGCCATCGCTGAATTTTGATGATCCGTCGCGTCTGATTACCGCATTAAATAAATAGCGATTATCATAATTGTATTCTAATCTTCCTAAATATGAAGTTAAAGCCGCTTCGTTTATAAAACCGCCTACTACCGGCGAATCTCCCTGATTTAAAACTTCATAATACTGACCTGTTCCTGAATTCATAGGAAGATTTCTTTTTGTTCCGTAAATCTGGTCGTAAGTATCTTCCTGATAGGTCTGCCCTACTAAAATAGAAATGTCATGTTTACCAAATTCTTTTTTGAAAGTCAGCGTATTTTCAAACAACATGGTTTGTGATCTTCCTTTATTTTGATCTGTCTGAGAAGGATCTATCGGTTGATTTAATGTCCAGCTTCCTTTTTTTCTCATGTATTTATACGAATCAAAACTAGTCTCGTATCCAAAATTGAAACGGTATTTTAACCACGGAACGAATTTTAATTCTGACCAGATGTTTCCTCTAATTCTGAAATTTTCATTTGTTGTGTTAGAAAAATCAGCAAGTGCCAGAGGATTTGTTCCAAAAGTATCTGCAACACCTTGTTTTCCGTAACCATAACCGCCTGGGTTAGACGGATCGTAAAGCGGAATTGTAGGCGTCATTCTATACACATCAATAATTGGGTTTCCAGACATTTCATCTGTTTTAGAATTACTGATTGCGATGTTTTCTCCAATACTGAAAATTCCTTTTGTACCGCTTGAATTTACACGGAATGAAATTCTGTCAAAATCAGTTCCCACAACCGTTCCTTCATTTCCAAAATAATTTCCTGACATAAAGAAAGACGAATTATCACTTCCACCAGAAAAACTTGCATTGTAATCCTGCATCATTCCTGTTTTAAAAACTGCATCCTGCCAGTCTGTATCGACCGCCATATTCAGGTTTTGTCTTGGAAGTCCGGCATTATCATACGCCATGTTGTTATATTTTGCAAATTCTTCGGTTCCCATTAAGTCGTAACGAGGCATAACCATAAAACTGCTTTTTGCAGAAAGTTCAACTTTAAGCGGTCCTTTTTTTCCTTTTTTAGTCGTAATAATAATGACACCATTTGCTGCTCTCGAACCGTAAATAGCTGCTGCCGATGCATCTTTTAAAACCTGAATGCTTTCGATATCATTTGGGTTAAAATCACGATTTGCAGAAGTTACCAAACCATCGATTACATATAATGGATTTGTATTTTGAAGGTTCTTTAAACCACGGATTTCCACATTGGCTTCTTGTCCCGGACGCCCGCCTCCGCGAACTTTAACTCCGGTAACTAAACCTTGTAATCCGTCGGCAATTGTAGTAACCTGACGTTTCTGGATTTCTTCTGGTTTTACTAAAGAAACTGCCCCCGTAAGGTCTTTTTTCTGTTGAGAACCATAACCTACGACTACAATTTCGTCGAGTTTCATGGCATCTTCTTCTAAAGTTACATTTATAGAAGTTTTGCTGTTAATAGCGATTTCTGTTGTTTTATAGCCCTGCGAACTAAAAACAAGTGTTTGGTTTGAAGCTGCAGCGATTTTGTACGTTCCGTCAAAATCTGTAACTGCGCCGTTTTTTGTTCCTTTAATCACAACGTTAGCAAACGGAATCGATTCTCCTGTGGCAGAAGCAACTTTTCCCGTTATGGTTATTTGCTGTTGTGCATACGATTGTTGTAATAATAAACTAAAGAAAAACAAGAGGTAGTATCTCTGCTTTAACATTTGAGTGAACTTTGTTTTCATTGATTTGTCATTTAGATAGTTTTCTTTTTTGGTTGGTGTTACATTTGTTTTTTTGCGAATTCTAGTCGTCTCTGATGCGGGCAAATAAAGAATTTATATTGCTCCCTAATAATAATGTGTTCATTTTAATTCAAAATTATTAATGGTGTATTTTTTCAAACTCACTTTTATTGATTGTATATTTTTTTGGCTTAAAAATTATCAATATCATTTATTTGAAAACTCAAAATAGGTGATTTTAATTCAAAATAAAATGCTTCATTTGTGTCAATTTCTATCTCAAATGATTCAAATTGTATAAAAAAGGTCAAATAAATAAAGGCTTGCAACATTTTGTAGAATTTTGACACGATTTGAAGAAGCCTTCGTTTTATCATAAAAAACACAACTATGCGTAAATTCTTTCTTTTTGTATTTTTTTCGATTTTTTCAATAAATATTATTCACGCGCAGGAATATTATTTTAAACATTTTCAGGTTGAAGAGGGACTTTCTAACAACACCGTTTTGACCTCTTTACAGGACGAAGATGGTTTTATGTGGTTTGGAACAAAAGATGGTTTAAACCGTTTCGACGGATATCGTTTTAAAACCTACAGAAGCAATCTCGATCCTATTCACTCGCTGGGGAGCAATTATATACAGTCGCTGCATGAATATAAAGGAACAATTTGGGTAGGAACAGATAAAGGTTTATATCAATACAATAAAAAAACCGATCAGTTTACGGTTTTAAATGAAGCTATTAACGATCGTATAAACGATATTAATCACGATAAATACGGCAATATATGGTTTGTTTCGGGAAACATTCTATATAAGTATTCGACCATTAAAAAAGAAACCAAAACTTTTAACCCAAATAAATACTTTATTGCCACTTCGATTTCACGCGATGCCAATGGCGAAATCTGGGCTTCTTCTTTAAATAAAGTATTCCGCTATTCTGAAGAAAGTCTTTCGTTTGAAAATATTCCGGTTACGCCTCCGGCCGGTTCATCTAATTTTAGAATTACGACCATTTATGCTTTGGATAAAAATAATATTGTAATTGGAACTCAGGACGACGGAGTTTTAATGTACAACATAAAAAACAAAACAACTGTAAGTCTCAATTTTTCGGGCAAAAATCCGGTTTATGTGCGCCAGTTTAAAAAGAAAGACAACTGCGAACTCTGGATTGCAAGCGAATCCGGAATTTATGTTTATAATCTCATAACCAAAACAAGCGTTAATCTTAGAAAAAATTACAACGATCCGTATGCCGTTTCAGATAATGCCGCGTATTGCATTACGATTGACAAAGAAAACGGAGTCTGGATTGGAACTTATTTTGGCGGTATAAACTATCATCAAAAACAATATACGCAGTTTAAAAAATATTTTCCGCAAAAGGGTCAAAACTCCATCAGCGGCAGCGCCGTGCGAGAAATTCATAAAGACGATCACGGCGATCTCTGGATTGGAACCGAAGATTCGGGCTTAAACCGTTTTAATCCAAAAACGCAGACTTTTACTTCGTATTTACCAAACGGAAGTAAAAACAGTGTTTCTTATTATAATATTCATGCTTTAATGCCCAGAAAAGATAAAATCTGGATTGGAACTTTTGAGCATGGTCTGGATGTTTTAGACCGAAATTCCGGAAATGTAATTAAGCATTACAGCGCCAATAATCCGTCAACGGGACTGCACAGCAATTTTATTTTTTCTTTTTATGAAACCAAAAAAGATGAATTAATTGTTATTACCACAATGGGATTGTACCGCTACAACGAGCAGAAAGATGTTTTTGACATTTTGAAAACTTTTCCAGAAACAACACATTACACGACTTATAAAGAAGACAGCGACGGAAATCTCTGGGCAGGAAGTTACCGCGACGGTTTGTTTTATTACAATCCGAAATCAGATAAAAGAGAAGTTTTTATTTATGATTATAAAAACGCAAAAGGAATAAGCAACAATTCGATCAATTATATTTTTGAAGACAGTTCGAAAAATCTTTGGTTTGCGACTGAAAACGGACTGAATTTATTCGATAAAAAAACACGAACTTTTAAAAAATTCACAACCAAAAACGGACTTCCAAGCAATGTTGTATATTCTATTTTAGAAGATAACAGCAAGAATTTATGGCTTACAACTTCAAAAGGTCTCGTGCAGTTTAGTCCAGATCATAAAGGTGTAAAAATCTATACAACGGCAAATGGTTTATTAAGCGATCAGTTTAATTATGCATCGGCATTTAAGGATGCAAACGGCGATATGTATTTTGGAAATCTAAACGGAATGATCAGCTTCAATCCAAAAAATTTCACGAAAAACAAATACACGCCTTCTATTTTTATTACCAATCTTCAGATTAATAATAAAGATATTGATGTAAACGAAAATGACTCGCCGCTTCAAAATTCAATTTCGCATATTGATGAACTTGAACTCGATAATAATCAGGCTTCGTTTAATTTAGAATTTGCTTCTTTAAATTACACCGCGCCGGAACTGACGGAATATTGGTATAAACTCGAAAATGTAAACAACGACTGGGTTTATCTGGAAAGAAATAACAAAGTATTTTTTACTGAACTCGCACCGGGCGATTATGTTTTTAAAGTAAAATCGCTGAACAGTTTTGGCGTTTGGAGCAAAGAAGTCGAATTAAAAATCAGAATCCTGCCTCCGTTTTGGGCGAGCAATTATGCGTATTTTTTCTATTTTCTGCTTATCTGCGGTTCGTTGTATTATATAATCCGCTATTCTAATAATCTGACGGAAATTAAAAATAACCGAAAAATAAAACACCTTAACGACGAAAAAGAAAAAGAAATCTATCAGGCAAAAATTGACTTTTTTACCAATGTCGCACACGAAATCAGAACGCCGCTTACACTTATAAAAGGTCCTTTGGAAAAACTTCTGGCAATGGAATATCAGTCGGCTGAGGTACCGCAGAATCTTTCGATCATGAAGAAAAATACTTCGCGATTATTAAAACTCGTAAATGAATTACTGGATTTCCGTAAATCAGAAATCGGCGGTTTGAAACTTACTTTCGTGGAAGCCAATATTTCGTCAATGGTCCGCAATTTACATTTGCGTTTCAGCCAGTTAATTGAAGAACGCGGCATTGAGTTTGAACTCGAACTGGGCGAAAAAGACATTTTTGCTTTTGTAGATAAAGAAGCGTTCAAAAAAATTCTGAGCAATTTAATGAATAACGCTATTAAATACTCAAAAGATAAGGTTTCGATAACGCTTTTTAGAGATGAAAAAAAACTGACCTTAACTGTGAAAAATGACGGAAATCTTATCCCATTTCATTTAAAAGATAAGATATTCGAACCGTTTTTCAGGGTTGATAATAATGATACGACTTCGGGAACCGGAATCGGGCTTTCGCTGGCGTATTCGCTGGCACAATTGCATAATGGAAACCTGCAATTAGTGCCGGATGTAAAAATGAATATTTTCGAACTTATTGTACCGCTTCGTCAGGAAGAAGAATTTATGTTTTACAACGAACCTGAAAAAGAAGAAATCGAAACCGAAACGATTGCTTCTATTGAAAATAAAGATGAAAAAACGCAGGTTTTGGTTGTAGAAGACAATGAAGATTTACTGCATTTTATTACCACCGAACTTTCTTCACATTACACCATTTTTAAGGCAGATAACGGCGAAAATGCTTTAAAAATTATTCATAACGAAAATATCCAGCTTGTAATAAGCGATGTTTCGATGCCGGTTATGGACGGAATCACGTTGTGTAAAGAAATCAAAACGAATCTCGAAACGAGTCATATTCCGGTGATTCTGCTTACAGCCAAAAACTCGCTGAAATCGCAGATCGACGGTCTTGAAGTAGGTGCCGATGCCTATATCGCAAAACCTTTTTCAATGGATTATTTAAAAGTTCAGGCGAATAATTTGATCGAGAACCGAAAACAGATTATGAATTATTATGCGAGTTCGCCGCTTTCGCATATTAAAAGCATTGCCCATAATAAAACCGACGAAAAATTCCTGAAAAAATTAGACGAAGAAATCCTGAAAAATATAACCGATCCGGATTTAAGCGTAGAATCGCTCGCCGAAATTATGAACATGAGCCGTTCGACTTTGTACCGAAAAATTAAAGATATTTCGAATTTAAGTCCGAATGAACTCATAAATATTGTACGTCTAAAACGTGCCGCCGAACTGCTTCTCAATGAAAATTACAAAATGTATGAAATCGCAGAAATGGTGGGTTACAAATCGCAGACGAGTTTTGGACGTAATTTTCAGAAACATTTTACAATGACGCCTTCTGAATACATTGCGATGAACAGGTAATATTCGGTTTACAGTCGCAGTTTTCAGTTTTCAGTCACGTGGATGTTTGTTGTAAAATGGTAAAAAAAACACAAAGAATATCTGTAGAGGCGCACTGCAGTGCGTCTACACAACGAATGTCGATAACGAATATGCTTTGCGCATAAGACGCACTGCAGTGCGTCTCTACAAAACAAAAATGGGCAAAAATGTTTGCTGGTATATCTACAAAATAAAAAAGTGGACTATTCAAAAATCTCTAATTAAATTAAATTTGCAGTAAACTTTAGACGATGAACATACATTTCATACAGCACGAAACATTTGAAGCTCCGGGAGCATATCTAAACTGGGCCAAAGACAGAAATTATACAATATCATTTTCTAAAGTTTACCAAAACGATCCGCTTCCGGATTCGGCAGATTTTATAGATCTGCTGATTGTTATGGGCGGACCGCAGAGCCCGGATACAACACTCGAAGAATGCCCTCATTTTAATGCTGATGCCGAAATGGCTTTAATTCAAAAATGTATTTCTGCAAAAAAAGCAGTTGTAGGTGTATGTTTGGGTTCGCAGTTAATTGGCCAGGCACTTGGCGCAAAATTTAATCACAGTCCAGAAAAAGAAATTGGTGTTTTTCCAATTACATTAACGGAAGAAGGCAAAAAAGATGAAAAAATAAATCATTTTGGTTCTCTTTTAAATGTGGGACACTGGCACAACGATATGCCGGGACTGACTCCGGAAAGTAAAGTTTTAGCTTTTAGCGAAGGCTGTCCAGCTCAGATTGTTTCGTATTCTAATCTTGTATACGGTTTTCAATGTCACATGGAATTAACAACAGAAGTCGTTTCGCTTCTAATTGAAAGTGAAGATGATTTGGTTTCAAAAAGCAAAAAATACAAGTTTGTCCAAAACCCTGAAACGATTCTTTCTTATGATTTCAGCGAAATGAATACGAAACTTTTTGAGTTTCTGGATAAGCTTGTTTCTGCATATAAAGCATTGTAAAAAAAGTTGTGTAGACGCACAGCAGTGCGTCTCTACGGTAAAAAATGTGCTAATTAAAAATCGATTTCAACACAAAATATATCGTATAAAAGCACTGCTGTGCGTCTTCTGCTCAATTTTTTAAAACCAAACCCTAAAACGAAATCTGCCAAAAATGACATGTGTTAAGTAAGAAAAAATTCATTATTTTTAAACTAACCTTCATTTTTGTACTATGACCGATAAATCACAGCTTTTAAGTTCTATTTTCAGGCATTTGGACGGTTTAGTTACTGCTCCGGTCGCAATTGCATTTAAAAACAAATCTGTTTTAGATTTTATTTTAAATAAGGGAAAAACCAATTTATCTGAACTTACTACAGTTTTTAATGCCAATGAAGGCTATCTCAATGTCGGTTTAAGAGTTTTGGCTTCTCAGGGTTTTCTGGATTATGAAGTCGATAACAAAACACAGGAAATTACGATTTCTGTAAACGAAAAAACTAAAACAGCTTTTTCTCTGTTTCATTTTTATGAAGATGTTACGGCACTGCTTCAATTGTCCATTCAATATCATCCGAGATTGTTTGAAGATGTGCCTTTTGAAAAACTGAATGTCATTTTTGAAAAATATAAAACGAGATACGGAATTGAACCTTCTGCCGATCCTTTAACAAACAGTATTCAGCAGCAGATTTTAAAACATATTGAAGGTTATTTAATCGGTCCGACAATTGTGCGTCTGGCGATGAACGGCATGTTTCATAAATACTTTATGGAAACTTCTTTCAGACCCGAAGAATTTCATAAATCACCGGAAAATTTCAAAAAAATATTAGACTTTTTTGTACATCTGGGCTGGTTTCTCGAAAAAAACGGCAATTATCAATTTACAGAATCGGGTTTGTTTTTTGCTAAAAGAGCCAGCGCTTACGGCGTTACAGTTTCTTATCTGCCCACATTTGCCAAAATTGAAGAACTGATTTTTGGCAATCCGAATGTACTGCAAACCGCCGAAGGTGAAAATGAAATTCATGTTGACCGCGAAATGAACGTTTGGGGAAGCGGAGGCGCTCACGATACGTATTTTAAAGTCGTCGATGAAATTCTTATTAAACTTTTTAATCTTCCTATTGAAGAACAGCCCAAAGGAATTCTGGATATGGGATGCGGAAACGGTGCTTTCCTGCAGCATATTTTTGAAGTTATCGACAGGCAGACTTTACGCGGCAAAATGCTCGATGAATATCCGTTATTTCTCGTTGGCGCTGATTATAACCAAACGGCTTTAAAAGTTACAAGAGCCAATCTTATAAAAGCCGATATTTGGGCAAAAGTAATCTGGGGTGATATTGGACGTCCGGATTTATTGGCAAATGATCTAAAAGAAAACTATAATATCGATTTAAAAGACCTTTTAAATGTAAGGACTTTTCTGGATCATAACAGAATCTGGCAGGAACCTAAATACATAAATGCAAGCAGAGTCAGCAGTTCGACAGGTGCATTTGCTTACAAAGGAAAAAGAATCAGCAACAATCTTGTTGAAGACAATCTTTTGGAACATTTACAAAAATGGTCGCCTTATGTGCGTAAATTCGGCTTGCTTTTAATTGAGCTTCATACCATAAATCCAAAACTTACGGATCAAAATTTAGGTAAAACTCCCGCTACAGCTTATGATGCTACTCACGGATTTTCTGACCAGTATATTGTAGAAATTGATGTTTTTAATACCATTGCTGCAGAAGCAGGATTATTTCCGGATAAAGCTGTTTTTAAACGTTTTCCAGATGCTGATACTGCAACAGTAAGTATTAATTTATTGAAGGGAAAATAAGTTTGTATACTTTACGCAGACGCACAGCTGTGCGTCTCTACGAATACACTTTGTATGGAATATTATTTGGACTGTTCGCTCTATCTTATTTTTCAGGCAATTGCTCAATTAATTGTAAACGTTTTACAATGGTGTTTTTTTCCAAAATTGTACCCGGAGATAAAACAGCATTGGCGCCTACTCTGGAATTATCTCCCAATAATGACCCAAATTTATCTGAATGTGTATTGATGATATTGTCTTTATAAACAACAGAAATGTTTTTAATTTTTCGCTCGTTATAATGATTCGCACATATTGAACCTGCTTCAAAATTAATATTCTGACCAATGAGGCTGTTTCCAATATAATTAAAATGTGCCACTGTTGTATTATCAGAAATAAAAGCTTGTTTAATTTCAGATCCTGGACCAATTTTTACTGATTTTCCCAACAAAATTGGACCTCTTAAATACGCATGCGCGCCAATATAAACGTTTTCTGAAATAATAATTGTTCCTTTTAAGATTACGCCTTGTTCAATAACAGCCGTTTTATGAATGGCAGTGTTTCCTTCAATTTTATAATCAGATGAAAGCTGTTTTATTTTATTTAATAGTATCGTATCGAGATCATTAACAATATTCCACGGTTCTGTATTCGAAATATTATCCGGAAAATAACAGTCAAAGTTCTCTATAAATTCGATCGTTTTTATCATGATGTAAGTTGTGCTTTTTTAGTATTTATCATAAAACTCCCAATCGTCTGTAAGTTTCATGACGAAATTATAATTATCTCTATAGTCCTTTTCTACTGCTTTTGGATCTTTAGAGTCATTCGCTTCAACTACAAAATTACCATAATCCATAATAAAACCATTAGGATTATTGAATTTGAAACTTATTTTTCTAATCTCTACGCTGTTATTTTGTGAACATGATTTTGAACTGTATAAATTGCCTTTATAAATGCGAAAACAGGATCCATAACCAATTGTATTATTAAAGTTCCTTTTTTGATCGTATTCCAAATTATCACCGCTTTTATCCAAAAGTTCGTTTAAAGCTTTCAAATTTTCTGGTGTTTTTTGTATCGCATGCAGAATTAAAACATTAAAATCAGGAAACGATATTATAGCTGTATCTTTTACTACAAGACAGCCTATTTTTTCTTCAGAAGGAAAACCTTCTTTTTTTAGCAGATCAATTAGTTTTCCTGTTACTCTTTCTGTTGTTTCGTATAATACTTTGGCACTTTTTCGGTTTTCCAGACCATAATCGGCCTGGTCTTCATTGAGCAGATTATCTAATTCTTTTTTTAAGGGAAGATTCCATTTTGCTTTTGCTTCTTTAGCAATTGAATCATATTTAATACTGAAGTTTTTCCAATCCGGATTTTTTCTCAGTCCATTAAAAATCTTAGCATTAAAATACGGAAGATCGATGCCTTTATAAGCCAGTTTTTCGCCCCACAAAAAAGCGGCTTTTACATCTCTTGACAAAACAGCACAGCGAACAGCATTATGAATATCTCTTGCAAAAAGAACAGGGTAATTTTGAGCTAAAACATTGTATTCTTCTTTTGCTTTGGCAAACTGCCTGCTCAGAATATAATTTTCAGCATTTTTAGTGTAAGTATAATATGTTATTTCATTTTTTTCTGCGACTTCTTTTTTAATGTCTGTAATTAGTTTATTAGCTGTAATTAAAGGAATGCAGTCGTAATTTTCTCTGCGTATTATTTTATTTCCTTTATTCTTTTCAGAATCATAAATCATGGTTCCTATGTCGAATATTTCCGAATAACTTGAACCAAAGGTAAGTAACGTGTTTTTAGAAACTTTTCCGCTTATTTTAAAGGGCTGTTTTTCTCCTTTTAAAATTTTAGAATACGCATACTTTTTAAAATAAAACGCCGGAAAAGTATCCAAAACAGTAAATTCAGTCGCTTCTTTGTTTTTAAATCTTACATCTACAGAATCTTTATTAAAAATTTTGCCCAGATAACAAACTTTTGCTGTATCTGTTTTTTGACCTAAAAAGATGTCTATATAACTTTTTTCTTTTTTTCTCTTTATCATCACATTTACTCCCCAATCGTCATTTCCGGTTACAAAACCCTCAATATCAGCGATACTGTCTTTTAAATTATAGGTGCACTTTGTAATCTCTACTTTTAAAAAGCACATAGAAAGATGTTCAACAAAGTGAAAATTTTTAAAGGTTTTACTTCGAAAAGTTACGCCGTAATTAACAATTCCTTTATATTTTCTGGCATCTACAAAATAGGATGTTTTTAAAGTATCTTTTGATGGAGAAAACCAATTCTTTCGATCCTTATCCCAAAAACTGTATACTTCATTAAATACTTTATTTTTTTCGAAATCAGTTTGGGTGTACGTTTTAAAATTTGTTGTTTTTTGTCCAAATGAGATATTCATAAAGACAAGATTTATTAAAATAAATAGTGATTGAGTAATTTTTCGGTTCAAAATAGAAAGGTTAGGTTTAGCTGGTTTCAATAATTTAGTTTTTCAGATAACTTTTAGATTTTTTTCTAAATATAGGAATTTTCATCTTCCCTATTCGTTTTGCAAAAGTTTTAGAATAAATTTTTAAATTAGTTGACAAAAGCAACTAATTTTATATATTTGTATCTGCAATACAATTTTAAATAATTATGAATACCACAACTTCAAAAATCAGGAGTTTTAACAGATTCTACACAGCACATTTAGATATTTTAAGCCAGCATTATTTAGACAGTGAATATTCTTTAACCGAAATACGAATTCTTTATGAAATAAGCGAAGGCAAACTGATAACGGCACAGAAAATCACCGAAATTTTAAATCTTGACAAAGGATATTTAAGCCGGATTTTAAAACGTTTTTTAAAGGAAAATTTAATTGTAAAAGTTGCTTCGGCAGAAGATAAACGTGCTTTTGATATTAAACTGAGTGATACAGGAAATGAGCTTCTTTCTGTTTTAAATACCAAATCTGAAAATAAAATTGAAGGTAAGATTGAAAAACTAAATTCTTCTGAAAAAGAGATTTTGGTTAGTTCGATGCATACTGTAAGAAACCTGCTGACGGAAAATAAAATAGCCCGAAAAGATATAACCTACCGACATGAAATTACGCCGGGAGATGTGGGCTATATCATTCATCTGCATGGAACGATTTATGGAAAAGAATATAATTTTTCGACTGATTTTGAAAAGTATGTTATCAAGACTTTTTATGATTTCTTAGAAAAATATTCTCCCGAAAATGACCGTATCTGGATGGCGGAATACAATAATAAAATTGTAGGCTGTGTGGCGATTGTGCATCAGTCAAATGAAGAAGCGCAGCTGCGATGGTTTCTTCTGGATCCTGCTTTTAGGGGTCTTGGAATTGGTAAAAGATTATTAACCGATGCTGTTCATTTTTGCAGAGAAAAGAAATTTAAAAATGTGTTTCTGCTTACCACAAATTTACAGGAAAAGGCACTTCAAATGTATAAAATGGCCGGATTTGAACTTACTCAATCTGAAGAAGTTCAGGAATGGGGAAAAACGTTTAATGAGGAACGTTATGATCTTAAAATCAGCTATTAATGAGATTTTGATTCGTGATTATTGGAACTCATACGCACTAATTTCTAAAAACAATTCAAATTTGGATTTTACAACATTGCAGATTTATCATTATAAACAATTACAAAAAAAGCCATTAGAAAATACTAATGGCTTTAACTTGTTTCATCTTTTTTCTAAAGCTTATTACTATTACTCCCAAATGGTTTGAGCTTCAAATAAAAACCTTGAGAATTCATTATTCTATTTCTAATCTACGCTTAAAGGAGGAAGTGTTGATTTTTTTTCACTCATCATTTTTTTCACCTGCTCAATTGTTCTGTATTGTTGAATTTGCATTTCTCCAGTAAAAGTTTCACTCTGAGGTGCTCTTGGAGGTATTTTAGCATAGGTTTTCATTAAATCTGCAATAGCTTGATTAAAGATAATTGCCGTCCATGTTTTTTCTGTCCAGCTGTTCATGAAAAGATCATAACGTTCCTGCGGATCCTGCCACAAATTATAAATAGCGGGAACTGTTGCTACATAAGTTTCGTCTCCTCTCCAACCCAATTGCTGACCCGGCGCATCACTTCCTGCAATAGCACCATTATCTCCGCGGGTATTAAATACAGCTTTAAATTTTCCTATACGCACAGCTCCTGGTGATAGTTCTGCTTCTGTAAAATAAAACCATCTGTCACGAAGTGGTTTATCTTTTTTAAATAATACATTCGACATGTCATAGCTGTCAAAAACCATATCTACACCAGCTCGGTCTTTTTTAGGAAGTTCAACACCAGCAAGACTGGCAAATGTTGCCATAAGATCAAGTCCGCCTACAATATCATGGCTTTCGCTGCCAGCTTCAATTTGTCCCGGCCACCAGGCAATTGCAGGTACACGGCTTCCTCCTTCTCTGTCTGTTCCTTTGGTACCTCTAAAAGGTGTATAGCCAGAATCTGGATGAACATCCTGCCAGGCTCCATTATCAACGGTATAAATCACAATAGTGTTATCGCTGATTCCCAAAGAACGAATTTTATCCATAATACGACCTACATTATAGTCCATTTCGACTACAGCATCAGAGTATTTGCTCTTTCCCGGAGATCTGTTTACAAACTGTTTGGACGGCAGATTAGGCTGGTGATTTTTTGCAAAGTTAATACACATAAAAAACGGATCTTTGCTTTTACCATATTCATCAAGCTGTTTAAGGTTGTTTTCTACCATCATCATATCCAGCTCAGCAATATTTTCTTCTGTAACTTTGCTTATTTCACGTGCTTTTCCTCCTGCTTCACCTTCAAGAACTCCAATAGTTGCTTTTTGAAGAAAAGTCAGCATTTCTGCCGGCATCTCAGGATTCCATGATGGAAAACAATACGTGTAAGCATTTAAGTGATACAAAACCACATTTTGCATTTTATCAAAACCATGAGCAATCGGCATAGCATAATCGGCTTCTCCTAAGTGCCATTTTCCGGAAAAATAGGTTTTGTAATTGCCTTTCTTAAGTACCGAAGCCAATGTCCATTCTTCTTTTGGTAATCCGCCGCCTTGTCCTTGAAAAGCTACTGTAGTCATACCGCTTCGGTTTGGAATACGCCCTGTAAGCATTGCAGCTCTTCCTGGTGTACAACTGGGCTGTCCGTAGAAATCCCAAAACTGCATTCCTTCTTTGGCCATTTTATCCAGATTTGGAGTCGGCATTCCTCTTCCTACACCACCTCCATAAACCCCTAAATCTCCCCAGCCGGTATCATCAGAAATTAACATAATGATATTGGGCTTTTTCTTAGTTTGTGCATTTAAAAATGAAAATGATAAAAACAACAAACTAAATACTATTGCTAAAAAGTTTTTTTTGTTCATAATCTTAGGTTTAAATTTTTATTGTTTGTACGAGTTTTGATTCTGTAATTGATTAAGTAGATTTTACAGAATTAGGTCAAACTTAAAAATTAAAACACCTCATTTTTAAACATTTACGTTTCAAAATGTAAAATGAAACCTTTTTAATTCAAGATAAATGAATAAACACCTGCTGTTTAAATAGAAAAGCCTTTAAATATTTCTATTTAAAGGCTTTTGAAAATAAAACTTTTCCTTATTACAATGTAAACCATTCTTTTACATCTTCTTCAATCGTTTCTTTTATTAAAAGATTATCAAACTCATTTGAAATTGGATTGTATTGATACGCCTTCTGCCATTGTTCAATATTTAGAACAATTTCTTTAACAGCATTACAAATACTTAAAAGTTCGTTATTTGTCATGGTTGGATGAAGTGAAACCCTTACCCAGCCCGGTTTTTCGGTTAGGTTTTTCTGAAGAATTCCGTTTGTGATTTTATTTGATTTTTCTTCATTAATATCAAGCAGAAAATGCGCATATGTACTGGCACACGACCAGCCGCCGCGAACCTGAATACCAAAACGGTCATTTAATAATCGAACCAAAAGATTGTAGTGAATATTTTCTACAGTAAAAGAAACACAGCCAATTCTTTCGGTTTCCAAATCGCCTAAAATGGTTAAACCTTCAATTTTTTGCAATTCAGAAAAACACAGATTTAATAATTCTGTTTCGCGGTTTTTCATGTTTTCTGTGCCCATTTTGTCTTTGAGCTGTAAACATAAAGCGGTTCTCATAACCTGCAGAAATCCCGGAGTTCCGCCGTCTTCTTTTACTTCAATGGCATCGCTGTAATGATAACCGCCCCACGGATTGGTGCATTTTACATTTCCTCCGCCCGGATTATCGGGAAAATTAGATTTATACAGCTTTTCATTAAAAACCAAAATACCGCAGGTTCCGGGTCCGCCCAAAAATTTATGAGGTGAAAAGAAAATTGCATCTAGTTGTTCTTCCGGATTTTTAGGATGCATATCGATTTTAACATACGGTGCCGAAGCGGCAAAATCAACAAAACAATAACCGCCGTTTTGGTGCATTATTTTCGCTAGTTCATGATAAGGCGTAATAATTCCGGTTACGTTAGAACAAGCCGTAAAAGAGCCTATTTTTAACCTTCTATTCGAGTATTTTTTTAATTCTTCTGAAAGTATTTTCGGGTCAACCAGATTATTTTTTCCGCAGGGTAAAACCACAACATCGGCAATAGTTTCGTACCACGGAACCTGATTGGAATGATGTTCCATATGTGTGATAAAAACCACAGGTCTTTCGTCGTCTAAATTCAATTTTATGTTGTAAATATTATCTTCAGAACGCAGTCCCATAATGCGCTGCAGTTTGTTTAAAGCAGCTGTCATGCCGCTTCCAGTTGCCACGAGACAATCTGTTTCAGAAGCGTTTACATGATCTTTAATAAGCTTTCTCGCGTATTGATAAGCATAGGTTGACGCTTTTCCTGTCTGGCTTGAAAAAGAATGTGTATTGGCAATCATAGGACCAATTTTTCGAAGCATAATATCTTCAATAGGAAAATACAATCTTCCGCTGGCAATCCAGTCGGCGTATAACAGGTTTTGAGTTCCGTAAATCGATTCGAAACTGTGATTTACGCCAATTGTATTTTCTCTAAATTCTGAAAAATAGTTTTCTAACGCGCTTGTTTTTAAAGTAACTTCCATTTCATTTATCATTTAAAAAACATTTTACTTTTTAAAGTTTTTAATACCGCTTTGCAGCCAGTTATAATATTCTTCGATATTTGGATTATAAGCTGATGGTTCCGCTAAACTTGCATTTTTGTGATCTACAATTACATAAAACGGCTGTGCATTTGCTTTGTAAGTTTTAATCTGTAAATCGCTCCATTTGTTTCCAATGGTTTTGATTTTTTTTCCAGTCGTTTCAGAAACATACTGCTCGCTTTCCGGCAGTTCTTTTTTATCGTCTACATACAACGAAATTAAAACGACATCATTATTTAAAACGCCTAAAACTTTAGAATCTGACCAAACCAATTCTTCCATTTTTCTGCAGTTTACACAGGCGTATCCTGTAAAATCCAATAAAACCGGTTTTCCTGCTTTTTTAGCATATTCCATTCCTTTGTTGTAATCATGGAAAGTGATAATGTTCTGCGGACCGTGTTCTGCGCCTTCCGGCAGATTTGATTTAGAACTTTCACCAGAGATTTTAGAACCGCCCAATCCGTCAGGAGATTCGCTGTAATGCATTGGCGGCGGGAATCCGCTGATTAATTTTAATGGAGCGCCCCAAAGTCCGGGAATTAAATAAATGGTAAAAGTTAAAACAAGCAGTCCTAAACTTAATCTTCCTACCGAAATATGGTTTAACGGCGAATCGTGCGGCAGTGTAATTTTTCCGAATAAATAAAAAGCCAGCATTCCGAAAACGGCAATCCAAATGGCTAAAAAGATTTCTCTTTCTAACCAATGTAACTGTAATACTAAATCAGCATTTGATAAAAATTTGAAAGCCAAAGCCAGTTCCAGAAATCCTAAAACTACTTTTACGGTATTCAGCCATCCGCCAGATTTTGGAAGTGCGTTTAACCAGCCCGGAAAAGCAGCAAATAATGAAAATGGAAGTGCGATTGCAATCGAAAATCCCAGCATTCCCACAATTGGCGCGATGCCGCCTTTTGAAGCTGCTTCAACCAAAAGTGTTCCTACGATTGGTCCTGTGCATGAAAAAGAGACAATAGCTAAAGCCAAAGCCATAAAGAAAATTCCAATAAGTCCGCCTCTATCGGCCTGAGAATCTACTTTATTGGCTAAAGAACTTGGAAGAACAATTTCGAAAGCACCCAAAAATGAACACGCAAAAACGACAAGTAAAATAAAGAATATTAAATTAAACCAAACGTTTGTTGAAAGTGCGTTTAACGAATCGGCACCAAAAACGGCGGTTACAATCGAGCCTAATAAAACGTAAATAATTACGATTGAAATTCCGTAAATCATGGCGTTTCTAATTCCTGCCACTTTGGTTTTACTTTGTTTTGTAAAATAACTTACAGTCATAGGAATCATTGGGAAAACGCATGGCGTAAGCAAAGCCGCAAAACCTGATAAAAAGGCAATTATAAAAATGCTTAACAAACCTCTTGATTCGGTTTTCTTGTTTGACGCTGCTTCTGTTTTTGGTGTTGTTTCTTTGGTTTCAACAACTGATTTTTGTTCTGCAATTGAAGAATCTTTTTTTACGATTGGAGTTTCTTCGGCAGCTGCCAATTTCTTTTCACTTGAAATTTTAAAGGTCAGTTCTTCAGTAGAAGGCGGTAAACAGTTACTGTCGTCGCAGACCATAAAATCGACATCTGCTGAAACATTCGAAATATTATCTGAAGTAAATTTGATTTTTTGGGTAAAAACGGCTTTATCTTCAAAATATTTAATTTTCATGTCGAAGATTTTATCGACAGTTTCGTGCCCTTTTCCTTCAGTTGTTTTTCCAATTAATTCGAAGTTTTTCTTGTCGGTTTTAAATCGGAATGCTGTTGGCGAAGGACCGCCTTCTTCGATATATTGTCCGTATAAATGCCAGCCGGATTGTATTACGGCCTGTGCTTTTAAGATATATTCTTTATCTGATATTTTTTCTACAGATGCCGACCATTTTACAGGATTGTACATTTGTGCGGACATAGATGCGGAAATCAATAACAGAAATGCAATTATGGTGTTTTTCATTGTTTTTTGATTTGATTGTTTGAAAAAAAGAGCTGTCGGCAAAAACAGCTCTTTTGGGTCTTTCAAAGAAAATGGCTTACTAATTCAGATTCTAATTAAAAATGATGAAAGACTACTATTAAAATTTATTTTTAGTATTGAGTGTTCAGTTTTTAGTGTTCAGTCGTGGTTACTTTGTCAAAGTTTGAAACTTTAACAAAGTTGAACTGCCCAATCTAATCTGATCACTAAAAACTGACTACTGATCACTGAAAACTACTTATCGAGCGAACCAGCTTTAATAATGATCATTTTATCCAGCTGAATGTATTTCTTAATCGCGTCGTTTACCTGCTGTAAAGTGGCTTTTTCGATATCTTTTGGATACTGCTCGATATAATTTGGCTCTAAACCTCTTTCTACAAAGCTTAAAATAGTTCTCGCCATTCCGTTTGTGGTTGACATTCCTACTTTAAAACTTCCAATTAAATTGGTTTTCTTATTTTCAAGTTCTGTTGCTGTAATTCCGTCTTTTACCCATTTATCTACCTGAACTTTTGTGGCGTCAAGTCCTTTTTGAAATAATGCCGGATTAAAAGATGCGTTTACAAACCAATATCCGCCGGTTGCAATATTTCCGCCTAATCCAGATGAAATATTATAGGTTAATCCGTCGTTGTCGCGGACTGTCTGCATTAAACGTCCGGCAAATCCTGCGCCTAATGTGTAGTTTCCTATGTAAAACGGAATATAATCGGCATCGGTTCTTTTTAAACCTGTATATTGTCCTATAAACAACTCAGCGCTTGGTTTTTCTGGAATTGTAACTATTTCTGTTTTTGAATTGGCTTTTACGGCTTCTTCAAATTTCATGTTTTCTACAACCCCACCATTCCAGTTTTTGAATGATTTTTTTAGCGAAGCGGGTAAATTAGCACCTTCTGTATCTCCCACAATTACAAGGTGCATTGAAGCAGGTCCAAAATATTTTTTGTGGAATGCTTTTACTTCATCTAGAGATGCATTTTTAATATTAGTAATATTATCTTCAACGCTTAAACTGTAGTTTGGATTTGCTTTTGGATAAATCGCCTGCGATAATGCAATGCTTCCTCTCTCGCCCGGATCGTTTAAATCCTGTTGTGTATTGCCAATAAACTGCTGTTTTAGGTTTTCGAATTCTTTGGCATCAAATAATGGATTTCTTAGTTCTTCTGCTAATAAAGCAATTACCTGATCTAAGTCTTTTTTCAAACATTTAAAGCCAATATTGATTTTAAAAGTAGAAGCATTTACGTTTAAGTTTACACCTAATTTCTGTAGTTTTTCTGAAAATTTGAATTTGTCATTCAACGTAGTTCCTTTTGATAACATTGAAGCAGTTAGTGACGGAATGATATTATTTTTTCCTTCGTTTGCATAGTTTCCTAATGAAATACTGGCCGCAACGGTTACGAAATCTTTTGCTGAAGTTTTTACCGAAATTACGTCGATTCCTGCTGCTTTTTCTCGTTTATAAGCCGAAGCTGTTTTTTCGATTTGAGTATCATCAAAAGCAATTGCTGCAGTATTTTTTTGTTCCGAAGAAAGAACCGAAGCTGGTTCTTCGTGTACATGTCCGTCTTCTGAATGTCTGTAATAAAACGGGCCATTTTCCGGCATATAATTACTTGCTTTCGCCGAATCCTGATTTTGAGATCCTGTCTGTTTTGGAATAAAATAACCTGTTGTGCTTTGGTCTTCGACTAAATATTTTTGAGCCACACGCAAAACATCAGCCGGAGTTACTTTTTTCAATCGGTCGACACCAGTAATATAATCTGTCCAGTCGCCAGATGCAATAGCTTCGTTTAATTCTGATGCAATAACGCCGGAACCGTCTCTTGCCAAAATAGTCTGCGCGCTGATTTTTGCCACAACTCGGTTTACCTCATCTTGGGTTACACCTTCTTTTTGGATTTTTGCTACGACTTCGCTGATTTTAGCATCAATATCTTCGTGTTTTGATGTGGTTGGGAAACCTACGCCAATGGTAAAAAGCCCAACTTCTTTAAAATTAGTCGCATTTGCATAAGCGTAAATTCCTAAACGTGTATCTACAAAGGTTTTATTTAAAATCGCCGATGGTCCCGCGCCTATAATTTCTCCTAAAATATTTAAGGCCGGAAGATCTTCGTGTAAAGCACCCGGAATTTTATAGGCTTTGTTTACAACACCTAATTCGCCCGGTTTTCTTACTACAATTTTGCGCGCACCGTATTGCTGAGGTTCCTGCGTATACGGCTGTGGCATTGCGTTTGGCGCTTTTGTAATTTTACCGAAGTATTTTTCGATTAGTTCAAAAACATTGTCTTTTTTAAAATCGCCAATAATGGTTAAAGTCGCATTATCTGGCCAATAATAGGTATTGTAGAAATTCTTCAGTACTTCGATTGGTGCATTTTCTATATCTGATTTCCATCCAATTGTTGAATGATGATATGGATGCGCAATATAAGCCGAAGCCCAGATTTCTTTGTCTAATAAACTGTTTGGATTGTTTTCGCCGCGTTCAAATTCGTTGCGTACAACGGTCATTTCTGCTTCTTTATCTTCTTTTAATAATAAAGAATTACGCATTCTGTCGGCTTCAATTTGAATTGCAAGTTCGATTTTATCACTTGGCAGTGTTTCAAAATAATTGGTTCTGTCGTACCATGTTGTAGCATTTAACTGCGCTCCTGTATTTTGCAGAACATCAGTAATCGTGTTTCCGTTTTTCTTGTTGAAACTTGGTGTTCCTTTAAACATTAAATGCTCTAAAAGGTGTGTTGATCCGGTGTTTCCTAAAACTTCATGTTTAGAACCTACACGATATACAATCTGCACGGTTGCCACCGGAGAAGCATTGTCCTGCAAAAGCAAAACATTCATGCCGTTTGGTTGGTATAAATATTCTTCTATTCCGCCTAATTCTTTTATTTTCTTGAAGTTAACTGATTTACTCTGCGCTGAAATAAGCGTGCAGAATGCTAGTGAGCAATAGCCCAGAAAGATAGTTTTTTTCATTTTTGTTTGATTGATTTTTTTTCTAACGTTTACAAAATTTTACCCAATAGCTGTGTATAATTTTTAACGCGGATAAAACGGATTCGCTATCGCGAAAACGCGGATTTACGCGGTTTTTTTTTTTTGCGGTCAGTCGTAATCGTAAACTTTGTCAAAGTTTGAAACTTTGACAAAGCTTTTTGAGTACGCTAAAACTGAACAATATATTTTAAGATTTGCTGAAAATTTCTTTTAGTTTTTTCTGAAGTTCTTCTTCTCTTAAGTTTGAAGCTGCAATTTTTCCGTCAGGACCAATTAAGTAATTGGTTGGCACTACAGAAACGCCGTAGATTTTAGCCGCTTCGTTTTTCCATCCTTTTAGATCAGAAACATGAGTCCAGGTTAAGCCGTCTTTTTCGATTGCTTTTGTCCACGCTTCTTTTTTGTCGTCAAGCGAAACGCCTAAAACTTCAAATCCTTTGTCGTGATACGTTTTGTAAGCCAAAACTACATTTGGATTTTCTTTACGGCATGGTCCGCACCAGCTTGCCCAGAAATCTACTAAAACATATTTTCCTTTGTAATCTGATAATTTTACGACTTTTCCGCTTACATCAGTCTGCGAAAACTCTGGTGCAACAGCTCCAACGGCAGTTTTTTCGAAAAGCTCAACAGAAGCTTTTACTTTTTTTCCGTAGAAAGATTCTTTTACTTCCGGCGATAAAACATCGTACATTTTTTTTGCTAAAGCCGGATTTGGATATTTAATTAATCTGTCGTCTAAAACCAGAGCAGCACCAATACTTGATTTATTTTTTTCGATATATTCTGATGTTGTTTTGTCGGCAATGGTTTGAAGATCTGCCCATTTTTTATCCATAAAAACGCGGTGTTCTTCTGAAAGTTTTCCTTTTGGAATGTTTTTATCTGCGGCATCAACTTTGTACAATGAATCAGATAATTGATATAATGGAAATGCAATTTTCTGAATTTTAGCAAATTCGTTTTTGTAGAATGACTGATAAATAGAATCTTGTTTTGCGCCTTCAATTTTTCCTTTAAAAATAGAATCTTTTAAGGCTTTAAATGCAATTGTTCCATTTTCTAATAAAAATGATCTTCCGTATTCTACTCCTTTTAGTTTGATTGTATGCAGTAATGGCTCTGTTACTGATCCTGTTAAGGTAAATTTACCGTCTACAACTTTTGCAGAATCTACCACTTTTGTACTGTCGCCAAAAGTTTCTAAATATACTAATCCGTCTTTTACACCGTCGATAGTTCCGTTAATCGTGTAGCTGTCTGCTTTTTTAGAACAGGACGTTATAGAAGCTGCAATTACCAATGCAGCGAAACCTGTTTTTAAGATTGTACTTTTCATATTGTTATTTTTTTATTGCGATGTTTTTTTAAACACATAGAAAAATAGTTTTATGCTATGTGTGTGTGATCTAAGTTTACCAGACTGAAAACTGAGACTAAAATTTAAGATTTTAAAAGTTCTTTCAATTTTGCTTCAAGAGCTTCTCCGCGTAAATTATCTGAAACGATAACGCCTTTACTGTCTACTAAATAAGTGGCCGGAATTGTTTTTACATTGAATGCTTTGCTTACTTTATCATCATCATATAAATTTGGCCATTGCATGTTTTCCTGTCCTAAAGCTTTTAACCATGCTTTTTGGTCTTTATCAATCGAAATACTCAAAACTTCAAATCCTTTTTCTGCATAAGCTGCATAAGCATTTTTCAGGTTTGGAATTTCTTTACGGCATGGCGCGCACCATGAAGCCCAAAAATCAATTAGAATGTATTTTTTACCAGAAACGATGTCTTTTACGCTTTTAGCATTTCCGTCTTTATCGTTTAATTGAAAATTGGCAACGCTTGTTCCTACAAGAGATTTTGGATTTATTTCTTTGTCAACCAATTGTCCGTAATAGCTTTTTTTAGCTGCATCGGAGAATTGTTCATACAAAGGTTTTTGGTCTGGCGTTAGGTATGAAAACTGAGTCATCATAAAAAATGGTCCCCACCAGTTTGTTTTATGTCTTGTAATAACGTCTGTTGTCAGTTTTTCTACTTTGGTAAAGAATGCTTTTTCATCTGCTTCAAATTTTTTCCATTGAGGAAGATTAGAAACAGAGTCCATAAGTTTTTTGTTATTTTCTTTTCTGGCTTTACCTACAACGTTGCTTAATTCTTCGATTCCAACATGATACGCTTCGTAATCTTTGTTTAATTCATCTTTAAAAGCAGTTTGTTTTACAAAATAATCGTTTGCTTTTGAACCTGTAATGGTTTGGTTTTTAAAACTGATTCTGCCGCCTTCTTGTTTTGGATTTTCTGCTGATGCGGTTACTTTTATTTTTGAATTTTCAACCATAACCGGAATAAAACCTTTGTTGTCTCCAAAAGCTAAGTAGAAATATCTTGGTTCATTTAATTTTCCTGTAAATGAAAATTTTCCGTCTTTTACTTTGGTTTCAGCAACTGCTGTTTCACTTGAGTGTGTGGCTCCCGGAATTAATTTTACGATTGTTCCGTCTTCAAGTCCTGTAATTTGTGCTTCTACAGTATATCCCGCTGCGGGCGTTTTTTTTGCCTGAGCGTCTGCGTAACCTGTAAGCAGTAAGCACACGCAAAGAGCATAAATGTTGTTTTTTAGATTTTTCATGGGTGTTATTTTTTTATAAAGCTTCCTTTTCAGAAGTTTTCCTAATCAGGAAGCTTTCGTTTTTTTGATTATTTAGCTACGTTTTGAGTAAGTGTTCCATTTCCTGGATTTTGAGTTGCTCCTTGTGGGAAAGGCGATGTCCATAAATGAGAATCTGATTTTAATGTGTAAGTAGTTCCATTTACAACTTTGTTAAAACTAACTTTATAAACGCCTTCTGCATTTAAACGTCTTGCATCTGCATAAGGAATAAGAGCCTGTACAAATTCATTATTTTTTGTTTTGAAAATAGCATTCAAAGCTGTTGTTTTGTCTGTTGTTGCAATATCCTGATAAGATGCTGGAAGAATGCGTGTTTTACGAATTGCATTTAAAATTGCCAATGCTTCGCTGATTTTATTATCACGTGCCAAACACTCCGCTTTTATTAAATAAACCTCAACAGTTGTAAGGCCTCCAAAATTGTACATTCCTGATAATATTGAATAGTAATAAGTGTCAGCGCCTACGGTTCTTATTTTCCAACGTGATTTTAAACGTAAATCTCCCGTTTCAAAACGCGCCGCTCTTTCTACTGGAATACTTGGTTCTCTTCCTAATGAACGACTTGATCCGTGTCTAAACATATAATTTTCGACATTGTTATAACCCATTGGCGATACAGCAGTAGTATATGAATTGGGCACATCAATAATTGCCTTATTTGCTTCGTAAAAAGCTACCCAGTCAAACAATTTATTATTTTCTGCTAATGCTAAATCTGCATATTTTAAAGCTTCTGTGTAGTTACTCATTTGTAGATAGACTCTTGAATAAAAAGCATAACCAGCTCCTAAATTTGGATGCAAAGCGGTTTGAGAGACTTTAGGCAAATAAGGCAATGCTTCTTTAATATCATTCAGAATAAAATCATACATTTCCTGAATGGTTACTTGTTTGCTTGGCGCATTGATATTGGCACTTGTAATTAACGGAACTGATAATTTTGTTGCTGCTGTAGAAGCTGCATAAGTATCTGCATAAAAATTAGTTACATAAAAGAAGTTCATGGCACGCATTATTTTTGCTTGTGCCCAAACCACTCTTTGTTCTTGCTCAGTCGCTTTGGTTGTCGAAAGCGCATTTTCAATAATTAAATTAAAAGCTGAAATTCCGCTGTAAGCCGTATAATAGTACGATTCGTCTGATACTTTCAATGCGATACGATCTGCATTTTCATCCCACATATAATTTGCATTATACAATCTATTGCTTGTTAATGAAGCGGCTGTTACAAATTGATCGTTTAGTACATGATTTGCTCCCAGAATATCTAATCTTGTGTTGTATTCATCGCGCAAAAAAGCTTCATAATCTGCTAATGTTTCCGGTGATTTTGCTCCTTTTGGCACATCGTTCAAATAGTCTTCGCAAGATGCTAAAGTCAATCCTAAAGCCAATACGCACGCTACTTTTTTATATATATTTTTCATCGTCTAGTCTTTAAAAATTAGAAATTAACATTTACTCCCATGACAAAACTTGGAGATATAAAGCCGCCTAGCATGTATTTGGCATCTCTGCTTTTGGCAAAAGTGTATACGTTTTCTGCATTCAAATTGAATCGTACTCCGTCTAGTTTTACTCTTTTAATAATATCTTTTGGCATTTGATACGCTAACGAAATGTTGCTCAATCTTACATTTGAAGCGTCCAAAATATTAATATCTGCATAAGAATAAATAGTGCGGGATTCTGAATTAAAATCAGCTTCATATTCGTAAACCGCTCTAGGAACATTGGTAAAAGCTTCATCTCCTGGCTGCATCCAACGATCTGCAATACGATTGTTTACCACCGAAATATCTGTTACATAACCTCCAAGCGCACCATTGTAACTGTTATTCAACATTGGCAAAAATGTGTTTTTTACTTTATGTCCTAACTCGTAAATAAAAAGAGCCGAAAGCGAGAAGTTTTTATAATTAGCAGATGTGTGGAAAGAACCACTGTGTGTAGGAACTGTTGAACCGTAATCTTTAATTGCGTCTAACTGTCCTGGATTATATTTAACTGCAGTTCCTGAAGCATCATAAACCTGAGGCATTCCTGTATTACTTAAACCAGCCCATTGATAGCCATAAATAGCGTTAAAACTGGTTCCAATTCTAGGATAAGCCTGCGGGTAATCTAATTGTAAATAATAAACAGGAGCTTTTACATTTACATAATCTACTGTATTTTTATTGTAGGCATACAAAACAGCGGCATCCCAAGAGAAAGAAGGCATTTTTACGATTGTGCCTCTTAAAGTGGCTTCGATACCTTTGTTGGTCATTTCTCCATTATTAAGATAGTACGTAGAATATCCAAACCCTTCTGTTGGAATTCCCTGGCTGCTTGCTAACAAATCCTGACCTTTTTTGTTGTATAAATCCAGAGTTCCGCTTAATCTGCTTTTAAAGAATGAAAAGTCTAAACCAATATTGGTTGTTGTTGTTTTTTCCCAAGACAACTCAGGATTTGGTCGCTTACCTACACTTCCATAAGTTCCTCCAACATTGGCATTGGCATAATAAAAAGCGGTTAAATAAGGAGCAGAATCTTTAGCAATGTTTCCTGCAATACCATAAGAACCTCGCAGTTTAAGAGCATCAACCCAAGCAACATCAAAAAATGATTCATTGTTAATATTCCAGCCCGCACCTACAGACCAGATTGGTTTGTTTTGGTATTTGCTATCTGTTCCCCAAAGGTTTGAACGATCCCAACGAATACTTCCAGAAAGAGAATATCTTTTATCATACGTATAACCTCCTGTAGAATAAACAGAAACATAACGGTTCTGTAATTCTTTTTGTAATCCAAAATCATTTTGTGACATATAACCGCCAAAAACAGCGCCGTATACTTTTAATAAATCGGCTTGATTTATTGCTGTAAAAGTTAAGGCTTGTGAATCGTAACCATAGCGTGTGTTATCGTTATATTCTTGTTTGGAATGACGGATTTCCATACCTGCGATAGCAGAAAAATCATGCTTTTCTGCAAAAGTCTGATTGAAATTTAATTGCTGACGGAAATTATAAGCGTTAGAAAATTGGTTGGTTTCTTTTATGATATCTCCATAAGGTAAATTGTAAACTGCTTTGTTATTAGCAAGTGTTACCAAACCATTTACTTTATTTCTAACATAAAATGATTCTTTTGCAAACAATTGACTTGCACGATCTGAGGCAAACTCGTATTGGAACATTGCATTGTAAGTAAAAGCGCTGCTGAATTTTACATTAAACTTGGCAAATGTTCTGTTTAAGAAATTTTTGTTTTCAGTTAAATTTCTTCCTAACTCGTCCATCGGCGTAATATCCATGTTGTAAAGACCATAAGTCTGCATAGAATTAAGCGTAAAATTATTGTAGCGAGAAGCAGCAGTTGAAACAAAATTAGTTCCGTCGTTATTTACTAATTGATTGTATGGCTGCCATTTAAATCCAGGATTATCAGAAACAGCTGCCGGATTAATAGGCTTATAATACTGAGTATCTCCTATTCCGTAGTTTAAATAAGTTCCCAAATCTAAAGAAAGCCAGTCGTTAATCTGAGTCGAATTTTTCAAATTAATACCAACCGACTGATTTTCAGAATACATATCTTCCAACTGATTGTCTTTGTACGTAATCGAAGCATTAAAAGTATTGTTTTGACTCGCTTTACCTAAACTAAGATTGTGCTGCATAAAATACTGATCGCGTTTTGCGTATTTTGCCACATCATCATAGTATTTATATCCCTGAGAGCCAAGCTGGTTTAAACGATTATTCATTTCTGCCTGAGAAATATTTCCTGCGTAACCGTTTAAAATAGTCTGCATTCCCAAACTGGTAAATGCTGCATTATTCAATAAAGATTGTGCGTATGTATTGGCGTTAGCAGTTTTTAAATTAGGATTTCCATCTGCCCATCCTCTTTCTAAACCAATAATATCAGCAGAACTAGTAAGATTGCCTGTATAATTTCGGTAAGGTGTAATGGTTAAATTACTTGAAAACGAAATGTTTGTTTTACCTTGTTTTGCTTTTTTTGTTGTAATTACTATAACTCCATTTGCCGCACGAGCACCATAAATAGAAGAAGCTGCCGCATCTTTTAAAACTGTAATCGTTTCGATGTCTTCTAAGTTTAAGTTAGGAAGATTTTCTTCTATAGTTGCATAAGGTGTTAATCTAGTATTTTCAACAGGAAAACCGTCAATAACATATAACGGAGCCATCGCATTAGTATTCATAGATGTTGTACCACGAATTTTTCCGTCTTGATATCCAACAATACGTCCTTCTAAAATTTTATCTAAACCGCTTAAACGCTGTTCCTGAAAATCTTTTGCCTTTAAGCTGGAAAAAGAACCTGTTGCTTTTTCTGCACTAATATCCTGATATCCAGTTTTTAAAACCACACCTTCAAGTTCTAATACATCTTCTTTTAAAACAACATTTATAACGCTTCTGCCTTCTACTTTTATTTCCTGTCTTACAAATCCTAAATAAGCAAAAGCCAGAGTCGTTTCGCTGCTTACCGCAATAATCTGATATTCGCCATTAAAATCTGTATTTACGCCTCGTCCGGAACCATTATCAGAAACTGCTGCTCCAACTAAAGGCATTCCTTTTTCATCTGTAACACGTCCTTTTACAATAAAATCTGCAACTTCTTTTTTAGCTTCAGTTTTTTCTGCTTCGATTTTCTTTGCCATTAAAACAATATGATTTCCAGACACTTTGTAATCTGTACTGGTATCTTTAAAAATCGTATTCAAAATGGTTTCGATAGAAGCATTGTTTACATTAACATCAATGGTTCTGTTTAAATCTACAGATCTCACATTGTAAACAAATCTGTAGCTGGTCGTGTATTCCAGTTTTTCTATTGCTTTTGCAACCGTCATGTTATTGGCACTGAAAGACATTTTTGCTTTTTGCGAGTAGGTTACACCCGCCTGCATAACCGTGAGAGTGGTTATTAAGAATAATGTGGTCAATTTCATCTTCAAATCGAATTTCAAAAAAGGTTTGTCGAACCTAATTCTGTTCAATAGTTTTTTCATACTTTTAAAATGTTTTTTAATGTTGGTTGGTTAATTAACTGATCGCATTTATTCTACCGGGAAGTGTTGGCGCATTTTCCGGTTTTTTTTATTCAATGCCGATCCTTTTTCTGGATTTTTGTTACATAGGCAGCTTTGTTTATTTTAGTTTTTATATTTATTTAATCGTAATTCGGTCACGGTCAATATTATAATCGATGGCATAACTGTCGCTGAAATATTTTAAAACCACTTCAATAGGTTCGTTATCAAAACGGGCGTTAAAGATTTCTTTTCCAAGCATTTTATTTCGGTTTATGAAAGTCACATTATAATGACGTTCCAGCTTTTTGATAATCTCATCAAACGAGGCATTTTTAAACACCAGACTGCCTTTTAACCATGCTGTATAATAATCTGTGTTGACTTCTTCTGTTTTTATTTCAGATTGCCCCATTATAGTAGAACCTTTCATTCCGGGTTTTAAATACACGGGATTTTCTTTTGCCGAATTATCTTTATACAGCGAAACTTTTCCTTCTACCAAAACTACATTTGCTGTAGTGCTTTCAGAATATGTATCGACATTAAATTTGGTTCCCAATACCTCAACATTTATATCTTGAGTATTTACGTTAAATGGATGTGCCTGGTCTTTTTTAACCTCAAAAAAAGCTTCTCCAAGCAAGAACACTTGTCGGTTTTTGTTTTTTATAAACTGAACCGGATATCGTAATGACGTTCCTGAGTTTAAATGCACAATGGTTCCGTCTGATAATTCTATTTCAAACTTTTTACCATACGGAATTTTGATCGTATTGAAAACCAATTTTCCGCTTGAATATGTTTTGTTGTAAACCAGTCTGTTTTTTTCCTGTTTTCCAATTACATTTCCGTTTTCGTCAACAATGTTTTTGTCATCGTCAAGATCAAGATTTTGTGATTCGCTCCCCAATTGCAATACAATTTCATCTTCGCGCGGAATGACAACATTTTGTTTTGATTGTACTGCCAAAGTATTTTTATAAAAATAAAATCCTCCTAAAGCCACAATCAAAATGGCTGCATATTTATAATACGATGAAAATCTTCTTTTATAAAAAACGCTGTTTTCTTTTTTAATTCTTTCTGAAAGCTGTTTTCTAACTTCGGCAGAATCAAAATTGTTCAAAACAGTATCTATTGCGTAATTGGTTTTAACAAAATCCTTAAACACAATTTGATTTTCGTCTTCTTTTAACCATTGGGTCAGCGTTTCAATTTCTTCCTGACTTGCCTGATTTGTGATAAATTTGACGATTAATCGTTCTGATTTTTTCACGGTCATTTTAGTTGTTTTTAATATTATTACGAAGCAAAAAATAAAAACCCTAACAATTTGATAAAGTTTTTTTCATTTTGCTGATTTTTTTATTTTTCACAAGTTTTTTCTTTCAATAAATTCTACTAATTTGATAGAAATAAAAGAGTAAATGTTTTTATCTTTGCATTTTCTGTCTTTTTTATTTGTAATAATTTTCGAATAGAAACTGAAAAAAGGAGTGATTTTTATCAAATACAGACCGTATTTTAAGCGCCAAAATTTTTAATTTATATATTTGTTTCTATGAAAACCGATGATTACAACGATAATACTGTCCTAATTGAATCTCTAAAAAGCGGAGATGAAATAGCATATACTTATTTAATCGATACGTATCATCATAAACTATGCGTTTACGCTAACAGTCTGGTTAAAAATGTTTACAGCGCCGAAGATATCGTTCAAAATGTTTTTATTAAAGTTTGGGAACAGCGCACGCGATTAAAAACAGATCATTCTTTAAAAAGTTTTCTTTATAAACTGACTTATAATGAGTTTATTGATTTGTACCGAAAAAATCAATCGCTGTTTTCTCTGGAAAAATCGTATTATGATGCCTTAAACGGAATTGTTCAGGAAGATGATTCTGAGGCTTTTCAAAGAGTTTTGAATGCAGTAAATAAGGAAATTCAAAATTTACCTCCAAAATGTAAAGAGGTTTTTATTTTGAGTAAAAAAGAGGGTTTAACTAATATTGAAATTGCAGAACACCTTGATGTTTCTATAAAAACGGTTGAAGCTCAAATTACAAAAGCATTCTCGATTCTGCGTACTTCTCTGGAAGAAAAAATTAAGAGTGTGTTGTTTTTATTGTTTTCGGCTAAAAAAAAATTCAGACTAAGTAATTTAATCTGAATTTTCCTTTTATTGTTTTAAAGCATAAATGTAACCTTTTCCTTTTTCGCCGTTTTCTAACTGATATTCGGTTTGAATACGAATATAACCATCGCCTTCAAATTCATCGAGATAGTCCCAATGTAAAGTTAAATCTGCTGAAAAAAGAACATAACAGTTTATGGTTTTGGCTTCTGCAGTATTCACAGGAATAAAACCATGATATCCTAAAGACGAGCCCCAGCCTCCTTCTTCAAGTCTGCCTTTTATAAAAGCTTTTTTCCATTCGCCTTTAATTGGGTCCATAACCGCATGGTTGGATTCTCCGGGTGCCAAAGATCCGTAAATAATCAGGGCAGGAATTGATTCTAAATCTCTCATCTTATTGTATTATATTTCTGCTGCCAGCTCTAAAAATTCTAAAACCGGCGTTTTCATATCGTGGTATAAAAGTACTTTCCAATTCTCTTCTTTAGCCAGATGCTCCCATTTTTTTCGGGATTCCATGGCACGTTTTCCGTCAAAATCTGTTTTGTAGGCAACAGGAATTTTTAAATATCTTTTCTGCGGAAGATCATCTGCTCCGTAAAATACAATTTCGTCCTGATCCTTAATCCAAAATACCTGATGAAAAGCTGTGTGTCCTGCCGAAACTTCAAAAGAAATTTCACTGGTAATATTACCGCTGTCAGAATTCATTAATTCTACATTTGGTAAATTTTCAAGTTCATTTAATATTTCGGGAACATACGACGGATTATCGATTTGTTCTAAAGCAAAATCTATTTCTCGTTTTTGAATATAAATTTTAGCCTTTGGAAAATTTTGAACAAGTTTTCCGTTTTCAAAATAACCAATTCCTTCGATGTGATCTTTATGAAGATGTGAAACCAAAACTTTTGTGATTTGTTCCGGTTCTATATTATTTTTTCTTAAAACTTCATGAATGAAAGGAACGCCATTATTGACAAATCCTAACCCAAAATCTAATAAAAGAACATCGTGATCTGTAATTATCACGAAGGGCTGAATGGCCATTTTTAAACCAGATTCGGTTGTATCATCTGTTAAAAGCTGAAATTCTTTTTGAGAATTAGCAATATAATTTCCTTCTTGTAAAGCTATAATTTTCATTTTGTCGTGCTCTTGTTTTGCAATACAGCAAAGTTCTTAAGAATTTCTATATTTGTAAAACCTTATTTTTCGATATAATCAATCGATAAAACCGATTTAGAAATGGAACTTCGTCAGCTTAAATATTTTCTAAAGGCAAAAGAATTACTGAATTTTACCGAAGCGGCTTCGGCATTACATATCAGCCAAAGCACTTTATCACAGCAAATTAAACAATTGGAAGATGAATTACAAGTGCCTCTGTTTAACAGAATTGGCAAACGTATAACGCTGACTGAAGCCGGAGATTTATTTGCCGTTTATGCACAGCAATCTGTAAACAAAGCTTTGGACGGACGTGAATTATTAAAGGATTTAAATAATCTGGAAACGGGAAAAGTAGCCATTGGTGTTACGTATGCTTTACGCCATGTGGTCACAAAGGCTTTGATTTTATTCAGCTCTGAATTTCCGAAAATTCAATTCGAAATTGTGTTTGGAACTTCACAGGAATTAATGCAAAAACTTAATCATTTTCAGCTTGATGTTATTTTGACTTTTGAAGAAATTGCTTCGGAAGCGCATTTTAAATATTTGGAATTATTTACTTCGCCAATGGCTTTGGTAACCTCATCTGAAACTTCTCTAAAAAATAAAAAGACAATTTCTCTGGAAGAAATCAGCACATTACCGCTTGCGATGCCTGCGGGCGGTTTCAGCACCACGCAATTTATCAGCAGGGCTTTTAAAAAAAATAATCTGAATCCAAAAGTTACTATTGAAATAAACGATATTCCCACTTTGCTCGAATTGATTAAAACGGGAAAATGGCATACAATCTTAACGAAAACGACTATCGAAAATGAAAACGATTTACACGCCATTCCTATAAAAGGCGAAAACATGACGCGAACTGCCATGCTTATTTCTTTGAAAGAAGTTTATGAGAAAAAAGCGGTTACGGCTTTTTTAAAAATACTAGTCGAGAATTTGAAATGATGTTTTTCACCACGAATTTTACAAATTGGCACTAATTTTAATTCGCGACAAAAAACTATTCATAACTATATAACTTTATTTTCTGGATTTCGAAATCGCCAACAGAAATTCGCAAATGTCTGCCTTGATGGGTTTGATCTCCATTAAAATGTCTGATTGTTTTCCAGACTTCGTTTTCGAATTTTCCCTGATCTGTTTTTAAAATTCCTGCGTTTCGGTTTTCTTTTAAAGATTTAAAAGTAACTACAATTCCTGAGCCTGAAATGTAAAATTCATCTTTAGCAATTTCAATAATAATGGCACTCGACATGGGCCAGGTTTCTGCTTTTGCTCCGTCAGACCAATTTAGCGTGTAATCGTGTTTAAAAGTGAATTCGTAATCGCCCATTTTTATAATGTGCGTATTATTTTCTTTGTCTAATAAAACGCCGTCTATTTTTCCCTGCCCTTTGTATTTTTCAATTGTTGGCGTTAATTGCTGTACTAAATCATAAATTTTTCCAAGCGGTTCTTTTTTAGCATCGGAAACAGATTCTATCGAAAACGGCGAAAAACCAATGGCTTCATAATGTCCAATCGCGTATAAACCTTTAAACGGAGCAGTTTCATCAAAACGATGTTCCGGAATAAAAAGCGGATCGCCCTGACGTGTAAATAAATCATTCCATTGTTTGAATGACGGATTGTAAAAATCCGGCGCTAAAAAGTCAATTGCATTTCCGGCTGCTTTCCAAATGTCCATAATATGCGGTAATGGTCCGGCGCTTGGATATTGTCCGGGTTTCTTTTCGGGCGCGTTTAAAGCGGCGTTTACAAACATCGGAATTGGATAAGTGTCTTTTCCCGCTTTAGCAATAATATTGGTGAATTTTGAAAAATACCAAGCCATGAAAATTTCGTCTGTATGCAGACCTTTTCCAAAAATTTCTTCCCAGTTTCCTTTGGTTTTAAATCCGTTTTTCTTCCAGATTTCCAAAAATTCCGGAACTAGTTTTTGTTTATTCTTTTGCAAATATTGCATCAATTCATCTGGAACTGATTTTTGAAAGGCAGTATTCGCTAAAGGATGATAATCACGGGCAGTTGGCAGCATTCCGATTTCATTTTCAACCTGAACCATAATTACGGTTTGTTCTTTTTGATCGAAATCTTTAATATGAGTCATCAATTTTTGAAAGGCTTTTAAATCAGCCTGCAGATTTTCTTCGCTGAAAGGTGTCAGGATTTCATGACTTTTGTTTTTATCATCTTTAACTCTGGGATATTTTTTCTGGTTGAGTTTTACCCAAGCTGGCGCGTGGCTCGACATGCTGTTTTTCCATGATCCGAACCAAAGGAAAATGAGTTTTAGATTTTCTTTTCTGGCTCTTACAATTAAATCATCAACTAATGAGAAATCAAATTTTCCCTGTTCTGCTTCTATTAATTCCCAATAAACGGGCGTTAAAACAGTGTTGAGGTTCATATCTGTCAATTTCTGCCAAATAAGTTCCATGCTTTCCATACTGGTTGCTGAAGAATTTCCTAGTTCGCCTCCTCTTATAAGAAAGGGTGTATCGTTAACAATAAGCTGGGTTTTGTTTCCTTTTTTTTGAAGATGCGGGATTTTTTGCTGAGAATATCCAAACTGCATTACAATTAAAAGCAGCATTACAATCGTATTTTTTGAAGATTTAAACATTCTAATTCTTTTAAAAATTAAAAAATAAATAATCCATAATACAAACCATTTTCAGGTTCATATTATGGATTAAATTACAATAAAAACTTACTTAACCAATTCTCCTGAAAAGTCTTTGCTTACATCTTTTCCTGCAAGACCATCAGCTGTTCCTTTATAGGCATGTTTACGAACGTAATTTGCATCCCAAAGATTTGGTGATTCGTCCGGAAGCCAGAATTCATGTTCTTTTGAATTATCTGAAACGCCCCAAATGGTTACGCCGTACTGTTGTGCCGTTGGAATGTATTTTTTGTATGAATCTATTACAAACTGATACATTTCTGCCTGCGAAGCCTGCTGCGCCACTGTTGGAGCATTTGTTCCTAATCGTATATCGAGCTCAGAAATCTTTATTAGTTTTCCTGAAGCGGCCAGTTTTTGAAACATTTGAACAATTTTATCTTTATCTGTCGTTAAACCAATATGCATTTGTGTTCCAATTCCGTCTACTTTTCCTCCCTGGCTTTCGATATATTCTACATACTTAATTAAACCTTCGCATTTGTCTAATCTAGATTCTAAGTTGTAATCGTTTATGAAAAGTTTGTCTGATTCATTTCCGTACTGACGTGCTAATTTAAACGCTGTTACTGCATAATCTTTCCCCAGATATTTTACCCAGGAGAAATGATCTGTTGCTGTTTCTCCTTCGTTTCCGGCTCTTAATGTTCCGTCTTCTTTCATTGGTTCATTTACAACATCCCAAGCAAAAACACTTGTTTTATAATGTGTCATCATTTTAGAAATCCAATCTGCCATTGCATCACCGATAATTTTGGCTTTCTCAGCATCTGTTTTTTCGATTGTGATTGGTGCTGTCGGCCCGCTTCCAGATGAAGATCCGTCTGTTACTAAAACATTATCAATGTAGTAAGTTCCTGCAGCTCCTCCTAAATCAAAACCAAAACCAGTCTCTCCGCCTTTTGCGGTAATCTTCCATTCAATTTGTTTCCAAGTGGTCGTAGTTGTCTGATCTCCCTGATAACTTGCTAATGATGATGGTGTCGATGAACATCTTACAGAACCGGTAGCTTCAGAACGAATCATATAAGAAATTGTGTAATTTTTTCCTGCAGTTAGTGGAGAAGTAAAAGTAGTCTGAATTTGAGTTCTCCATTGCTCTGTTGGAGTACTTACTGCGTTTACTACTTTCATTGCGCCACTTCCTTCATAGGCGTTTGCAGCAGGTGCATCGCTTAAAGCATCATTAGCTCCATTGGCTTTGGACCATCCTGTTATTCCTGAATTAAATGTTCCATTAGAAATTAAATTTACCGGTCCTGTTGCAGCATCAAGATCTACAACTGCAAGTGTATTGACATCTATTAAGTAGGTAACATTTGGTAAATATCCTAAATCGATATTAAATTTAAAACCTGTCGCTGTTGTTTGAAACTCACTTGGAGCTAATTTAATTTTAACTTGTTTCCACGATGATGTCGTTGCAAAAGCTTCTGTTTCTGAGCCTGTATTCATCCAATCTTTAAAAGGATATTTAGACTTTAGTGATGCATCTGCGTCAAAAGAAAGACGTCCTTTTCCTGCTACATCTGATTTGATATAAAAAGAAATTTCATAATTGTGACCTGTAACTATTGTCGTCGTTGGAGATGTTATTTGTAAATTGTATGCCAAAGAAGATGTTGCACTCGATGCCAATTGAATAGCTTGTGTATTTGGTGCTAAACCTTGATTGGCAAGAATCGTAATTCCTTTTCCGGGATTACCTCTTGACCAATTTGTAAACGTACCACTTTTTAAGCCGGCAACATCTAAAATATTGGTACCGCTTGAACCTGGAATTACGGTTGGCGCGATAATTCCATTTAAATAACTCGCATTTTGGTTGGAATGCCAAACCAAAGTGTGTCCAAAAACTTTTAAGCCTGCTTTTTTGGTTTCGGCGATAAAGGCATCAATGGTTGCAAAATTAATTTCTCCTTTAGAATTTACCATGGCACCGTGTTTCATGGCGTAACCCGGCGTAACCTCATCAAAGTTTTCGTTGACGATTTTACGATAAGCTTCGTCGCTCATGTATAAATCGGCTCCAATTCCGTTTCCTAAAACAAAATCAGTGTAGGTTTTAAGCGCTTCGTAACGGCTTATTTTTTCTACTAAAGCCAGCGGAAGTTCGGCTCCGGTTACTTCTCCATGTTCCGGATCTTTCTGCCACTCCATCAAATTATCATCGCACGATGACAAGATCATTAATGATGAAGCAATTACAGGTAATATATATTTATATTTCATTTTGATGTTTTTTTAGTTAGCAAAATCATTGTAAACCGGCGTATCTAAGGATACTATTCTCCAATTGTCTGTGTAAACTTTTACAGATGTTGCTTTTGATGGAAATTCAACTTCGCTTTCTGTTCCCAGAACATCTTTCATTTTTACATCGGCATTTTCGAACCAAATACCAAAATTTTGATAGGTTGCCGCTTCGCGATACGCTAAAACAGCTTCGAATGTAAAGGACTCTTTAGACCATTGATAAAATTTGTTTAACGGAATGGTTATGGTTGTCCAGCCTGTAGTTTGAAATGCAACTGATTTACCGTCTACCAGCCACGGAATGTAATTGTAAACGCCGCCTGACCATGTTCCGGCATTAAAGTTATTGATGGTGCATATTTTTAAATAACCTGAGTCTTTCCATGCATCCGGCACATAAATATCAAATTGAAATGCTACTTTATCCAGCGGTGTATTTGCTGGAATAAAAGGAGTTAACTGTGTTCTCCAGTTATCTGTTCCTGTTCCTGCTGTCCATGTTTCTGTTGCTCTGCCTGTTGCTGCCGCTATTGAAGCTAATCGTGACGGACGATGCGGTACATATTTGCCATGCGAAATATTATTTACGCCAATTGGTGCCGATTCAAGATCTGCCGGAGCAATCATCCCCGGAGTTGTATCTGTGCTCCAGGATCCCTGAGTACCTCTGCCGTCAAAATCTAAAATGATTCCTCTTTTGCAGTTAAAATAAGCCGGAGAATAAACGCCTCCGTTTGAAGTCTGCACAAATAATGAACCTCCATTGTCTGAAATGCCGTTTGGTACGGCTACTGTAAAGAATTCACCGTCTTCATCTGAAGTAATTCCGGTTGTTACTTCAATATTTCCCGGAAAAACTACTTTGCTTACTTCTGTTAAACCTGTTCCTGTAACGGTAATGGTTTCGCCTGCATTTGGCATTGTATTAGAAACATTTGTGATTGCCGGTTTTCCTGAACGAATTTCAAATTTAAAAGTGGTTTCGCTATTGTCATTTGCAAATCTAATGGTGTTTCTTACCGCAGGATCGGCTTCTAAAATTGGCGTATCGGCAGAAACGTTGATCAGCATCGAATTATCTGACACAAAAACTATGTTGAAATACGTTGAATATCCGTTAATGTATACTCTTT
The DNA here is from genome assembly GCF_039539785.1 of Flavobacterium ginsengiterrae. Lineage (NCBI taxonomy): Bacteria > Pseudomonadati > Bacteroidota > Flavobacteriia > Flavobacteriales > Flavobacteriaceae > Flavobacterium > Flavobacterium ginsengiterrae. Next base: position 1,201,615 of record NZ_BAABDU010000004.1, read on the forward strand.
TTAAGCCTGTAAATCCTGAACCTTCAATACGTATTGTTTGTCCTAAACGGGCAAAACTGACTTCTCTGTCCGGAACAGTAGAATTTACATCTTCCAGAAATACTTTTGTTATGGTTATGTTCCCGCCTTGAGAATCGTTATTGTCGCAAGAAGTAAATAACACACTAAAGAACATTATTCCCAGCAGTGCGATGGGTGCCCAATACTTTTTATTTAAAATAGATTTCATATAATCTTTCTTTTTAGATTTATTGTTTTTCAAAATATTAGAACAAGTCTGTTATTTTATCTTCTGTAAACTGATACGGAACCGGATTTTCTCTTAATAATGGATTTTGTACCAATTCTGATTCCGGATATGGAAGAAGAAAAATTGTAGCGTCGATAACACCAATTGAACGCGGACTGCTGCTTCTTGCCGGATCTATAGAAACGGTATTAGTTGCTGTATCATACAAAATAGGCTGTATTGTGCCTCTGTCCTGAGATGTTATGTAGTTTATTACTTCCTGTTGTTTGTAATATGCTCTTCGTACTAAATCGTACCAGTATTGTCCTTCCATAGCTAGTTCTACTCGTCTTTCGTGAATAATATCAGCATAGGTTAAAGTTGTTTTTGGGTCAAGTCCTGCGCGTGTGCGAAGTTTGTTTACGCCTGCCAAAGCAGCAGCATCGGCAGTAGAAGCGTTGTTTCCTAAAACGGCTTCGGCATAATTTAAATATACTTCTCCTAAACGAAGCATGTAGGTATTTAAAGCCGAATTCATACGGGTAATTTTTGAGTTGTCTTTTGTAGAACCTACAACTCCTTTTTTCACATTTAAGAATTCTTTACTGTGATCTACTGTATAACCTCCGTTTGATTTATTGATTTCTGCATAGAAATCGTCATCGCCCATCCAGGTTGCTTTACGACGTACATCTTTAGATTCGTATTCTTTTAAAACATCATAAGAAGCTCTTGTCCAATATCCCCACGCTGCATCATCGCCTGTAATATCAGATCCTAATGCGAAATAAGCCTGATGCGTGTTGTTTACTCCGTAATCTCCATTTGGAACCCATTGCAAGGCAAACATTGATTCTGAATTGTTATTGTTATCTACCATAAACAAATCAGCATAATTGGTCATTAAAGTGTATGGCCCTGAATTGATTACTTTTTCTGCCGCTTTTTTTGCCAAATCTAAATACTGCTGGTTTCTTGTACCGCTGTTCGCGTTATCGCTTACTCCCGAAAATGAAAGGTAAACGCGGGATAACATTCCAAAAGCACTGTATTTTGTTAAACGTCCGGCTTGTCCTGCTGTTTCCGGAAGGTATTTTGCTGCGAATTCTAAATCGCGGATAGCAAATTCGTAAACGTCTTTCAGCGGGCTTTTGTTTACAATTGGATTTTTAACCAATTCGCTTGGATCTGTAGAAATAATGACATCGCCCCATAATGAAGCCAGATACCAATAAGCGGTGCCACGCATAAAACGGGCTTCGGCTATGTATTTGTTTTTAGTGGTTTCGTTTACTTTGCTTCCGGAAATACCAATAATAACATTATTTGACTGTTGTACAACATTATACAATGATCCCCAAGCCGAAACTAATGGTCCTGTTAATCCTGTTTCAGACAAATCTGTAAAAGGATAAACATAATCAGAATAAGGTGCATAAAGGTTATCTGAACGTCCGTCGCCTAAACCGTAATAGAATTTATCATTAAAATCAAACCAGACTCTGTTGTAAAGCGGTCCTGTTGCCGACTGAAAATCAGATTCGGACTGATAGAAATTTTCTTTTGTGATTTGATCTTCTGGTTCAACGTCTAAAAGATCACTACAGCTAGTCCAAACAAATGGCAATGCGATCATAAGAACCGTGTAAAATATTTTTTTTGTTTTCATAGTCTGCAAGTTTTAGAAATTAACGTTTAATCCAAGCGTTGTAATAATTGGCGAAGGATAACGGCCATTGTCGATACCGCTTAAAAGAGCATCCTGATTAATTGATCCTACTTCCGGATCGTAACCTTTGTACTTGGTAAATGTTAAAACATTCTGCGCGTTAGAATATATCTTAATGTTTGAGATTCCATATTTAGAATATAATTTCTTTGGAAGATTATAGCCAATTGAAATATTCTTAACCCGTACATAAGAACCATCTTCTACAAATCGGTTGCTGAAACGGTAGTTTGAAGCTGATGATGCAGATGAAGCTCCAATTCTAGGCATATAAGGATCTCCTCCTACAATTTGCACATTACGATAATCATTTGGTCCGTTTGGATCAATAAGCTCTAATTGTGCATAACCTAAAGCGCTTTTTAATAAATTGGTATTTTCGCGCGGATTTTCTAACCAGCGTCTTTGGTAATTAACAATATCATTTCCGTAAGAACCTGTCAATAAAATATTAATATCAAATCCCTGAAACGAGAATGTGTTACCAATACCAAAGGTGAAATCCGGTGCCGGATTACCAATATAATCACGGTCTTTTTCGTTGATTACACCGTCTTTATTTATATCTTCAAAAATATAATCGCCAATCCATACACCGTTTTCTCCAATTGCCATTCCTTCTGGCAAAGCTGTTGGTGTTACAACTCCTTCGCTGTTTTTATAATAGAAATCCGTTGCTTTTTCAAATCGGCCAATTACTTTATAGCCATAAAACTGTCCTATTGGCTGTCCTACCGCTGTTCTGGTAACGGTTGTTATATCAGATCCCTGCTGAATGTTTTTGTTTAAAACTCCAGATTCTGTATTAAGTCCTAAAACTTTACTTCTGTTCATCGAGAAAACAATGCTTGATTTCCAGCTGAAATCTCTTCTTTCCATGTTGATTGTGTTTAAACTAAACTCAAATCCTTTGTTTTCAAGAGATCCAATGTTTACTGTAGGTGGTCTTGTAGAGCCCTGACCTGTTGTTCCTACATAAGCCGGAAGCGGTAATTCTAACAATAAATCGTTTGTTTTTTTGTAATAAACATCGGCTGTTAATTCGATTCTGTTATTAAAAAGACCTAAATCTAAACCTACGTTGCTTGAATATGTGGTTTCCCATTTAATATCAGGATTTGCCGTATTGCTCGCCAATTGCCCCGTTCCCCAATTGGTTGCCGAAGCTGAGTAAATTGACGTATAAGCGTAGTTTGGCGCACTTTGGTTACCAACAGCTCCCCATCCTAAACGCAATTTTAAATTGTTGATGGTTTTATTTTCTTTTAAGAAATTTTCATTTGAAATTTTCCAGGCCAATGCAGCAGAAGGAAACCATCCCCAGCGATTATCTTCATTAAATTTTGAAGATCCGTCTCTTCTTAAAGTTGCAGTTAATAAGTATTTATCATTGAAAGAATAAAATAATCTTCCAAAATAAGAGCTGATAGAACTTATACTGCTCGCATTTGAGTTTCTTGCTGTTGTGGCATCTCCGGCATTTAAATCTGTTGCTCCGTTTGTGATATAACCAGAACGGTATCCGTAAAGATTTTCCCAGCTTGATTCCTGCATTTCCTGTCCTAACATCGCATTAATGGTATGAGAACCAAAAGTTTTATTATAGGTCAGTAAATTATTCCAGCTCCAGAATGCGCTGTTTGATTTTGTTCTTGTGCCTTCGCGTACATCGTTTACCAATGCACCAAAAGTATATGCCGGATTAAAAGTATAATTGTTTACAAAACCATAATCAAGAGAGTATTGTGTTTTGAATTTAAGATCTTTTGTAAAACCTATTTCGGCATAAGTATTTGCCCTGATTCCGTAATTTTTGTTGTGATTATCTTTTATAGAAGCTAATCCTATTGGATTGTTCTGAACAAATTCTGTCGTATCCGGACCATCAAAAGTTCCGTCTGCATTGCGAACCGCAACGTTTGGAGTCTGTTTTAAAGCCGTTAAAATTAAAGAGTCATCGGTAACAGTTGTGGTCTGATCCGTCTGGCTCAAAGCAAAATTTACGCCTAGTTTTAAAAAGCTTTTTACCTGAGAGTCTACAACTCCTCTTAAATTAAAACGATCAAATGAAGAACCTATAGCAATACCTTCCTGATCCAGATAACCAATCCCTAATGAATACGTGGTGCTTTCTGACCCTCCCGAAGCCGATAAGTTGTAACTCTGCATTAAGGCTGTTGTAAAAAGTTCCTTCTGCCAGTCTGTTCCTTCACCTAATAAATCCGGACGAATAAAGGTATTGTCGCGTTGTACTATTCCAAGATCGGCACGGGTATTTTTTAACGTTCCGTATTCTCTAAGATTTAATAAATCTAAATGTTTCGGGATTTCCTGCCATCCTACATAACTATCAAAGTTTAAGGTAAGATCTCCTTTTTTACCTCTCTTTGTTGTTACGATAATGACTCCGTTTGCTGCTCTTGAACCGTAAATTGCAGTTGCCGATGCATCTTTTAAAACATCCATCGAAACAATATCTGCCGGATTAATCATCGAAAGCGGATTACTGTTTACAGAACTCGTAGTATTGTCTATAATAACACCGTCGATTACAAATATAGGCTCGTTTGATCCTGTAAGCGAACTAATACCACGAATACGAATTGAAGAACTTGAACCCGGTGCTCCGTTATTAGCCTGCACGTTTACACCGGCTGTACGTCCTTGCAAAACCTGTTCGATAGATGTCGTTACAGACTGCGCAACCGCCTGACTGGTTACAGATGAAATAGAACCTGTTAAATCAGATCTTTTCATAGTTCCGTAACCCACAACAACAACTTCTTTTAAACTGCTTACATCTTCTTCAAGAACAACGTCTAAAGTGGTTTTATTAGTCACAGCTACTTCTTTTGTCTGATAACCAATAAAACTGAAAGATAAAACGGCATTTGCCGGAACCGGGCCAATCGTGTAAGCACCGTCAAAATTTGAAACCGAACTTATTTTGGTTCCTTTTACAAAAATATTTACTCCTGGTATTGGTCCGTTACTATCAGAAACAATTCCTGACACAGTGGTTTGTGCATTTACTGCAGCAGAAAATACCAGCATTAGGAATAAATATCCTAAGTTCTTAAAGTATTTTGATCTGCTTTTAGTAATTAAAAGGTTAGTCATAAATAATTAATTTAGTTAGTTAATAGTATGGTTTAGTTAGTTTTATTTTGAGTTGTACTTTATGCTTATCTCCTTGATTAAAATGAAATTAGAAATGCATATAGTCAAAACAAATATATGTAAAAAACAATAATACGCAATCGGTTGTGTTTGTTTTTTTTAGCAAATTCAAAAAAAATTCAGAATAAAAAAACATATTTTTTATTCCAAATTACAAAAAACTGAATATTATTCAAAATAACACTTTGTAGCAACGAAAACGTTGTAGAAAATAAATCATTTTGCCTCAAATCTTAAAAAAAATATAAAAAATTAAATTTTGAGAGACTATAGAAGCGCTATAATAAAAAGAAGTAAAAAGCCGCAAAAGACATCTTTTGCTATACTATGAAAAACAAGTGGTTTTACATAAAGCCAACAGGAAGATTTTAAAACAATATAATTCTTACAAAAAACATTTTTAGGAACAATCGGTTGTTTTTATTTTATAAAAAACTCCCTTCAGAGGCTTCTGGAGGGAGTTCAAATTTTAAAAATAATGGAGTCGAAAAACTATAAATTCATCTTTTTAGCATCTTCAACAAATTGCTTTAAACCAATATCTGTTAAAGGATGTTTCAACAACCCTTTTATTGCCGAAAGTGGCCCTGTCATAACATCAGATCCTACTTTTGCACAATTTACAATATGCATAGTATGTCTAACGGAAGCCGAAAGTATTTGTGTTTGATAATTGTAGTTATCGTAGATTTCTCTGATTTCCTGAATTAAATGCATTCCGTCTGTCGAAACATCATCTAATCTTCCTAAAAATGGTGAAACATAAGTTGCTCCAGCCTTTGCCGCTAATAAAGCCTGACCCGCCGAAAACACTAATGTAACATTGGTTTTAATTCCTTTAGAAGAAAAATATTTACAGGCTTTTACACCGTCACCAATCATTGGTAATTTTACCACAATCTGCGGATGTAAAGCTGCAAGTTCCTCGCCTTCTCTCACCATTCCGTCGAAATCAGTAGAAATAACCTCAGCCGAAACATCGCCGTCTACGATGTTGCAGATATCTAGATAGTGTTTTAAAATATTTTCTTTTCCGGTAATTCCTTCTTTTGCCATTAATGACGGATTGGTAGTTACACCATCTAAAACACCCACTGATTGCGCTTCTGCAATGTCTTGTAAATTGGCTGTATCAATAAAAAATTTCATGGTTTTTTGGTTTTATTTTAGTTAATAATTGAAACAAATCGTGCGTAAAAAAAACTTTGTCAAAGTTTAAAACTTTGACAAAGTTCCTATCAAGTTCTAGCGAGGAAAAAATGTGCATTTCGATTTGATTCTGCTCTTCAAAAAACCTTCAATAAAAATTTAACTCACTACTAATTTTTATCAAATTGACTCGTTTTTTTCTTTTCGAATTATTCAAAAACAGTAACTAAACCTTCAATCTATTTTCGTCAAATTAAAACTTCAAAAACAAGTCATAATCTTAATACACATTTTTCAATTTTTATCTAAAAATCATTTTTAACGTTCTAAGACTATCACATTAAAATTGAAATGTTTTTTTAGATATTCTTTCTCACTAAATATTTTGAAGAAAACCTAACGGGTTTTAAAAACCTGTTAGGTTTCTAACCAATTAAATATATTGGTTGATGATGTTTTCAAACAATTCTTGTTTACCGCTTTGAAGATTTAATTCTCCGTTTTCGTGAGCGATAGAATAAAGATCTTTCAAACTTAATTTTCCGTTTTCGAAATCTTTTCCTTTTCCAGAATCGAATGAGCTGTATCTTTCTGTTCTTAATTTCTCGTATGGAGAAGAAGAAATAATTTTATCAGCAGTCAATAAAGCTCTTGCAAAAGTATCTGCTCCGCCAATGTGTGCTAAGAAAACATCTTCTAAGTCTGTAGAATTTCTTCTGATTTTAGCATCGAAGTTAACCCCTCCGCCTTGTAATCCACCAGCTTTTAAGAAAACTAACATTGCTTCTGTAGTTTCCTGAATGTTATTTGGGAACTGATCTGTATCCCAGCCATTTTGGTAATCTCCTCTGTTTGCATCGATACTTCCTAACATTCCTGCTTTTGCAGCAACTTCTAATTCGTGTTGGAAAGTGTGCTGTGCCAAAGTAGCGTGGTTTACCTCAATATTAATTTTGAAATCTTTGTCTAAACCGTACTCTTTTAAGAAGCCAATTGCAGTTGCAGAGTCAAAATCGTATTGGTGTTTAGATGGTTCCATTGGTTTTGGTTCGATAAAGAACGTTCCTTTAAAACCTTGTGCTCTTGCATAATCTCTAGACATTGCTAAGAACTGCGCCATATGGTCTAATTCTCTTCCCATATCTGTATTCAAAAGAGACATATATCCTTCTCTCCCTCCCCAGAATACGTAGTTTTCTCCACCTAAAGCGATTGTTGCATCTAGAGCTAATTTTACTTGTCCTCCAGCTCTTGCAACAACATTAAAATCAGGATTTGTAGCGGCTCCGTTCATAAATCTTGGGTTTGAGAAACAGTTTGAAGTTCCCCAAAGTAATTTAATTCCAGATTCTGCTTTCTTTTGTTTTAAGTAATCTGTAATGAAAGCCAAACGTTTTTCTGATTCTGCGAAAGTTGCTCCTTCAGCAATCAAATCGTAATCGTGGAAACAGAAATAATCGAATCCCATTTTGCTGATGAATTCAAAAGCAGCATCTGCCTTATCTTTTGCAGCTTGATACGGATCTGATGATGCATCCCAAGCAAAGTTTTGAGTTCCTGGTCCGAATGGATCGCTTCCTTGTCCGCAGAAAGTGTGCCAGTAAGCGATTGCAAATTTAAAGTGCTCACGCATTGTTTTTCCAGCTACAATTTGGTCTGGATTGTAATATTTAAACGCTAACGGATTGTCAGACTCTTTTCCTTCAAATTTAATTTGACCAATACCTTTGTAGTATTCTTTATCTCCTAGAGTTATCATTTTATTCTTTTATTTATTTGTTAATACTAATTCTAATCCTTGTTTCCATTTCTGGTATGCCTGTTCGTAAGGCTCTTTGTTTTTTAATGGTAAAAATGTCATAACGTGATCGTTAGTCGTAATTCCCGAACTGAATTTATCATAATCACCATCTTTTAAACCAACTGCTCTTGCTGCACCAACCGCTCCAGTTGTATTGTAAATCTCGATTTCGTGACCGATTAAAGTCGCAACGGTATTGGAGAAAATCTCAGAACGGAAAAGGTTATCATTTCCTGCTCTAATGACATTTATTACCGCATTATCGTCTTTTAAACATTCCATTCCGTACACAAACGAAAATGCAATTCCTTCTAAAGAAGCTCTGAATAAATGGGCACTATTGTGAATGTTTAGGTTTAAATTCAAGAAATGTGTTCCGATGTTTTTGTTGTTGAACATACGTTCAGCACCATTCCCAAACGGAATAACCACAACACCTTCAGAACCAATTTCGATTTCAGAAGCTTTTTCGTTCATTGCTTCGTAAGATTCATTGCCCATATTATTACGAAGCCATCTGTATTGGATTCCCGCTCCGTTAATATTCAATAACTTACCCACTCTCGGCGTTTCTAATTCGTAGTTTACATGCACGAAATTGTTCACTCTTGTACTTTTTCCCGAAGTCGCATCGCTTACTGCATAAAATACTCCAGAAGTTCCGCCTGTAGCAGCAACTTCACCCGGATGCAAGACATTCAAAGCCAAAGCATTATTCGGCTGATCTCCCGCTCTATACACAATCGGAATTCCCGCTGGAAGACCAGATTCCTGCGCTCCTTTTTCGTTAATAACGCCTTGATTAGTAAAGTTTTCTACAATTTTTGGAGTTAAAGAAGTGTCAATTCCGTAATATTCTAAAAGCCAGTCGGCTACTTTATTTTCTTTATAATCCCAAAGCATTCCTTCAGACAAACCATTTTTGGTAGTAGTTACTTCGCCAGTCAATTTCAAAGCGATATAATCTCCCGGAAGCATGTATTTGTAGATTTTATTGTAAACTTCAGGTTCGTTTTCCTTCACCCATTTTAGTTTAGAAGCTGTGAAATTTCCAGGTGAATTCAGTAAATGTTCCATACATTTTTCCTGACCAATTTCGGCGTACGCTTTGTTTCCAATTTCAACCGCACGGCTGTCGCACCAGATAATCGAGTTTCGAAGTGCATTGCCATCTTTATCTACAACCACCAATCCGTGCATTTGATACGAAATACCAACGCCCTGAATTTTAGAAGCATCAATATTCGATTCACGAATTGCTCTTTTTGTTGCCGTACAAATGTATTGCCACCACATTTCTGGATCTTGTTCTGCCCAGTCGGAGTGCAGGGAAACAATTTCCATTTCGTTTTGAGGTTCGTTCAAAACAATTACTTTCTTGCCCGTTTCTGCCTCAACGATTGCCGTTTTTACAGAAGAACTTCCAATGTCATATCCTATATAATACATAACTTATAATGATTCTCTTAAAATTAATTTCGTCGGCACATAACACTTCGTTTCTTCGTCGTGTGTGATAAATGCTGCTGCTTTGGTTCCCATTTCTTTAAAATCAGTCGATACAACCGAAATTCCTTTGTAAATAAATTTCTTCATCGGTGTTTCGTTGTACGATAAAAAACCAACGTCTTTTCCGGGTTCAAAATCTTTCTCTTTACATTGTTCTAAAAATTCACCTAAAATCCTGTCACTTACACTGATATAAGCAATTCCTTTTTCAATCTGAAACTTTTTAGAATCGGTAACAATTTCTTTTTCAAAACCAAAATCAGCACAGAATTTCTTAAAATATTCTACCGTTTCCCACGGATGATTCGTAAAATCGGGATATAGGAAAACTGTTTTTTTATACTTTTTAAATAAATCAGCCGCCTCTGTTAAAGCGTCATAAAATGCTTTTCCAAAATCCTGAAAAATATAATTATTCGCTTTTTCTGCCCTTATATTCCAGTCAATCAAAAGCAGTTTGTCTTTTGAAATTGCCGACAGTGCCGGAGCAATTTCTTTGTGGTCAAAATTCATGACCACATATTTGTAATATTTCCCAATTCCGTTATTAATGATTGTTTTAAAAACATCAATATTATAATGATGAAACTGCACATCAGTAATCACATTATCTGGCAGATTATTGACAAACGAATGATACAAAACCTCCTTATAAGCCTTAAATGTATCCAAAACCAAAAGCACTTTTCTGGTTTCACCCGCCACATAATATCCTTTATTAGGCACAGAATCAATCACATTCTGATCTTTCAAAATCGAATATGCCTTAAAAACCGTATCTCTCGAAAGCTGATATGTTTTGCAAATCACATTTACAGACGGCAGTAAATCTCCTTTCTGTAGAATATTCTCTGCAATGGCATTTGTAATTCCGTCAACCAATTGCTGGTACTTCGGAATATCACTTTCATGATTAATTGTAAATTCAAATTTTTCTTCTTCGTTTTGCATACCGTTCTGTTCCGTTCTGTTATGCTAAAGTAGTCAAAATTTTTTCAGAAAAAATCTTTTTTTACATTAATTATGTTAAGTTTTTTTTGCTCCTGTGGGGTGACAAATTGTATTTCAAAAATGTATCACCCCGCTGGGGTTCTTGTTCATGACCATCAACTTAATTTCTACAAATATTAAACCTCTCCGAGGTTATTGCTGCGTTTAATTATAAATACAAATAACATATTAATCATTAAGCAATTTACAGCTCTGGAGGAGCAAAATATTTATAGTACAACAATATATTCATTGATTTTGAGCTCCAGAGGAGCGATATGTTTAACCTTAAAATGTATAACCCCGCTGGTTTTTTTGTTCATGACCATCAACTTAATTTCTACAAATATTAAACCTCTCCGAGGTTATTGCTGCGTTTAATTATAAATACAAATAACATATTAATCACTAAGCAATTTACAGCTCTGGAGGAGCAAAATATTTATAGCACAACAATATTTTCATTGATTTTGAGCTCCAGCGGAGCGACATGTAACACAAAATATGTCACCCCGCTAGGGTTTATGTTCTATATGTCTTTTTAATTTCTATAAATATTAAACCCCGCTGGGGTTATTTTTTGCGTTTAATCCAACAATCTTCTAATCCCATACGGATCAATCGTAATAATCGAACCGTCTTCCATATAATCAATTTTGGTTACTTTCATGCTTCTTAAATGTGTAACGCCTTTCGACAAACTCGAATCATGATAAAATAAATACCATTCACCTTCCACTTCACAAATAGAATGATGCGATGTCCAGCCCACAACTGGATTCAGAATTCTTCCTTGATACGTAAACGGCCCATACGGATTGTCGCCAATTCCATAACAAATAAAATGTGTGTCACCTGTAGAATACGAGAAATAATATTTTCCGTTGTATTTATGAACCCAAGAAGCTTCAAAAAAGCGACGGTCGTTATCCCCGGCTTTTATAACTTCTCCTTTTTCATCCAGAATTAAAATCTCTTTCGGATCTTCGTCAAATTCCAGCATATCTTCTCGAAGTCTTGCCACGATTGGTCCTAACTCCTTTTCATCTGCCGTTGGTTCTTCGTTATTTTCATCATAAATATTGTTTCGGTATTTCTGAAGCTGGCCGCCCCAAATTCCGCCAAAATAAATATAATGTCTGCCGTCTTCGTCTTCAAAAACTGCAGGATCAATACTGTAACTTCCTTTTATAGCTTCTTTTTCTGGAACAAAAGGCCCAACCGGCGAATCACTTATGGCAACACCAAGCTGAAAAATCCCATTGGTATTTTTGGCTGGGAAATACAAATAATATTTTCCGTTTTTGCATGCTGCATCTGGTGCCCACATTTGTTTTTCTGCCCAGGGAACATCATTTACATGCAAAGCAACGCCGTTATCGACCGCTTTTGATGTAATATCTTCCATCGAAAAAACGTGATAATCTTCCATTCCGAAATGATCGCCGTTATCGTTAAACGGAATTCCCGCATCGATGTCATGAGACGGATAAATATAAATTTTACCATTGAATACATGTGCCGAAGGATCGGCTGTATAAATATGGGATACTAAAGGCTTTGAAATCGCCAAATCATTAATTTCCTCAAAATTAATGTGTTCAATGCTGTCTTCAGGCATATTCTTCTGTATGTTTTTAATTAATTTTAATTTCTTCTTTCTTTTAAATCCTGCTCAATTTGTACTTCCATTTCTTTATTGATTTTATAGAAAAACAACAATCCCGCTCCTATCAAAAATGGAATTGCCGGAAAAACACTTACTAATAATTTGATTCCGTTTACCGCTGTTTCTGATTGCTCAGATGCGTTTGGAACATAATTAAAATAGCCCAGAAACAAAGTTGTCAAGGCACCTCCTATACTTAATCCAGCTTTTAAACCCACCATCATTGCTGAAAAAATAATTGCGGTTGCACGGCGGTTATTCAGCCATTCTGAATAATCGGCAACATCGGCGATCATTGCCCAAAGAATCGGAATTGTGATTCCGTAGAAAAATCCGTGTAAGATTTGGGAAAAAAATATCAATCCGATGGATGTTGAAGGAAAAAAATAAAAGGCAATAATGAAAAGGGTCGAAATGAAGAGAAAGATTCCGAATACATTTCTTTTCCCGTATTTGTCTGCCAGATTTTTAGACAATGTAATACCGACAATCATAAAGATAATTCCGCCAGCATTAAACAATCCGAAACCCGCCGAAACAGGATCGTTTCCAAAATGATTCAATCCTATATTCGATAAAAAATCTAAAATGGGCTGAATGAAAACCGCCAATTGTTCTTTGTTTACATAATTCTCAAAATAATACACATACGAACCGCCTTTCATCGCCAAAGTCACAAAAACCAAAGTTGTCAGCGAAAGCATGATAATCCAAGGCCTGTTTTTGATTAAATCGCTTAAATCTTCTTTTACACTTGACTTTTGTTCTGGTTTTGGGATGATTCTTTCTTTCGTAGTTAAAAATGTAATCAAAAGCATTATTGTTCCGATAATCGCCAAAGCTGTCATTACTTTTTCGATTCCGACTGCTTTATCACCGTTTCCAGCACTTTTTATAATTCCAAGCATAAAAACCTGCACAAAAAACTGAGCAAACATAACCGCCACAAAACGATACGACGACATGCTGTTTCTTTCGCCCATATCGCCCGTAATGACACCGCTTAAAGCAGAATACGGCAGATTGTTTCCGGCATAGAAAAGCAGTAATAAAGTATAAGTTACCACGGCATAAATTACTTTTCCTTTATACGAAAAATCAGGTGTCGAAAAAGCCAGTAAAGCCACAACTCCTAGCGGAATCGCCGTTGCTAAAATCCACGGTCTGAATTTTCCCCATTTGGTACTCGTTCTGTCTGCCAAAACCCCTATGATCGGATTAAAAATAAAGGCTGCAATTAAACCAACAATCAACATAATGATTGAAGAATCTGTTGGCGATAATCCGTAAATATCGGTATAGAAATAAGCCAAATAGGTCATCAAAGTTTGAAAAACCAGATTGGCAGCCAAGTCGCCCAAGCTGTATCCTATTTTTTCTTTGATGGATAATTTTTGTGAAATGTTATTCATTGTGGTTTTGTGGTTAGTTAGTTTTTCTCCTGCAAGGTTTCCAAAACCTTGCAGGTTTCCTATTGTCGCAACTGCCGTCCTAATTATACCTACAAGGTTTTGGAAACCTTGCAGGAAAGCAATTTAAATTAAAACAATCGGTTGTGTAAAATTATATAAAAAAACATATCGTGCAAATTTACTGTGCTTTATTTCAAGAAATAGATAAAAAACAATCGATTGCTAAATATTATTCAATTAACAACTCTTTAAAGCCGAAAATTTTATTCTTTTGATGGCTTTAATTCTAAAACACTGTTGTAGGCTTCTTTGTGTTTCAATTCAGTATCAAACAATAAAGGATAATTGGTTCTTCCTTTTATCGGCCAATCGTTTAGCCACGATTGTTTGTCGTGAACGCCCCAGAAAGTTACTCGGCTGATTTTGTCTTTATGTTTTAAAAATAATTTAAAAATCGAAGCGTAACGATCTGCAAGCTTTTTTTGTATCGAATCCGGTAATTTCTCTGGATACGGATTCATTTTTGGATTTCCTTCAAATTTCTGATTCACATCAGCACCTTTTAAATCCCACGGATTTGGTAAAACGGTAATATCCAATTCTGTAAATGCCACTTTGATTCCTAAAGCCGAATACTCTAAAATACTTTTTTCGATTTCTTCTAAAGACGGACTTGCTAATCGCCAATGACCTTGAATTCCCACGCCGTCAACCTTTCCTCCTTTTGCTTTTATCTTTTTGATTAAAGCAATGGCTCCGGCTCTTTTTGCAGGTTCCTCGATATTATAATCGTTGTAATACAAATCAACATTTGGATCAGCTTTTGCGGCTAATTTGAACGCATCAACTAAATATTTTTCGCCTAATGTATTTAGAAAAACTGATTTTCGTAAAGTTCCGTCTTCATTCAAAGCTTCGTTTACCACATCCCACGAATCAATTTTGCCTTTGTATTTAGAAACAATTGTAGTAATATGATCCTGCATAAAAGCTTTCATTTCTGTGCTGTCAGCAATTTTTTCCATCCAAGGCGCTAATTGACTGTGCCAGATCAAAGTATGCCCGTGAACAAACATATTATTCTTTTTTCCGTACGCCACAAATTTATCCGATAATGTAAAATCGTATTTATCCTTCTGTGGGTGCACAAACATCGATTTCATGATATTCTCAGCTGTAATTGCATTGAATTCTTTTTTAATTAAAGAATCTTCTTTGCCGTTTTTTTCCTGAATTTGATCAGCACTTAAGGCAGTTCCAATTAAAAAATCATTTTTATAAGCATCTTTTAAGGTAAGAGATTCTTTCTGCGATGTGCAGCTTAACGCTAATATTGCCGTGACGGCTAATAAATAAGGTTTTACTAATTTCATTTTATTGTGGTTTTTTAGTTAGTATAGTATTTTGAAATAGAATGTAGTTACAAATTCAATTTATACCCAATTCCCATTTCCAGACCTCTCAATTCGGCTAAACCTTTCAGTCTTCCCGTTAAAGAATAACCCGGATACGTTTCTGTCGTTTTATCAACTTCGTGCAGAAAACCGTGATCGGGACGCATCGGCAAACTGACTTTTGTTTTATTCATTACCAATAAAAGTTTTTCTACAATCTTTTCCATTTTTACATCCCCATATAAATGTTCGGATTCTCTAAAAATAGTTTCGCTTTCGCGGAAGGTATTCCGAAGGTGTAAAAAATGGATTCTGTCTTCGTAATCGTCAATTATTTTCTCCAGATTATTTTTCGGATCGGCGCTTAAAGAACCTGTGCAATAACATAATCCGTTTGCTTTTGAAGGAATGGCATTAAAAATCGCTTTTAAATCGGCTTCTGTTGAAACGATTCTCGGCAATCCTAAAACTGAAAACGGCGGATCGTCTGGATGAATCGCTAATTTTTGACCGTTTTTTTCTGCTGTCGGTGTTACTTCGGATAAAAAATAAATCAGGTTTTCTCTTAGTTTTTGATTATCGATTTCGGCATAATTATCTAAAAGTGACAAAATCTGCTCGGCCGTAAAATTGATTTTACTTCCCGGCAATCCCAATAAAACATTTTTAAACAACAAGGCTTTTTCGTCTTCAGCCAATTGATTTCCAAATTGCAAGGCTTTTTCTTTTTCGGCTTCTGAATAATCGTTTTCAGAATTGGGTCTTTTTAAAAGAAACACATCAAAAAACGTAAACGCATCCTGATTATACAGCAAAGCTTTGCTTTCGTCCTCATTTATAAAATTATGATTCGTACGCACCCAATCCAGAATCGGCATGAAATTGTAGGTTATGATCTTGATTCCGCAATCGGACAGATTCTGTAAACTAATTTTATAATTTTTAATGTATTGCAGATAATTGCCAGAAGCGCGTTTAATTTCTTCATGAACGGGAAGACTTTCAACCACAGTCCATTCCAGACCCGCATTTCTAATGATTTGTTGTCTTTCCTGAATAGCTTCAACAGACCAAACCTCGCCCACCGGAATTTGATGCAAAGCAGTCACAATTCCAGTTGCTCCAGCTTGTTTTATATCGATAAGTTTTACGTTGTCCTGAGGTCCAAACCAACGCATAGTTTGCTGCATTTTTATCATAATTCGCTTTTTTTGCCACGAAGGGCTTTTTTGCCGCTAAGGCGCTAAGACACCAAGTTTATTTTAAAAAACTTTAAAGAAAAAACTTTGTGTCTTAGCGCCTTCGTGGCTGTAAACTTTAAAAACCTATGCTGTTTCCACCGTCAACTGGCAAAACTGTACCCGTTGTATATTTTGATTCGCTTAATGCAAAATAATAAACCGCATCTGCAATATCCGATGGTTCGCCTAAAAACCCCATTGGAGTTCTTCCCAAAACTTTATTTTTTCTTTCAGGATCGTTATCCAACGCTGCAGCAGACATTTTGGTTTTTATAAATCCAGGAGCGATACAGTTTACACGAATTCCCGCTGGAGCCAATTCTGTTGCCATAGCGCGTGTCATGGATTCGATTGCGCCTTTACTTGCTGAATATGCAATTACTTTCGGAATTCCGTATTGTGATGCCATTGAACTAATATTGATGATACTACCGCTTCCGTTTGCTTTCATGTTTTTAATTACTTCACGGCTTACGGCAAAAACGCTTAGTAAATTGGTATGAATAATCGAAAGGAAATCTTCATCAGTTACTTCTGGAATTTCTTTTTTCATGTTGATTCCGGCGTTGTTAACTAAAATATCGATTGGGCCGTTTTGCGTAATGCTTTCGATCATGGCAGGAATTCCGCTCAGATTATTTAAATCGAAAATTACCGGAATGGCATTTTCACCAATTTCCTTGCAGGCATCTTCTGTTTTTTCTTTTGATCTTCCGATGATGTAGGTTGTAATTCCGTTGTCACATAATTTTTTTGCGGTTGCAAAACCTAATCCCGAATTTCCTCCGGTTACAATTGCCGTTTTTTTGCTCATAATTTGTTGTTTGATATGCTACGCGGATGACACGGATTCGCTATCGCGAAAGCGCTGATTTACACGGATTTTTTATTTTTATTATTTAAAAAATCCGTTTTTTTCCGCGTCTTTGCGATAGCAAATCCGCGTCATCTGCGTTCTTAATTAATCTCAATAATTTAATTTATCCATTTCCCGGTGCAAACGGGAATTTTAATGATTTAAAATACTCTAAAGTCTGTATTGGTTTTTCTACTTCCGCAGGAAGTTCTTTTCCAGAAAACTGCTGAAAATAAAGCAGACAGGCATCACGCCACCATTTTGCTTCTTTGTACTGAATTTCTAATAACATTTCGACTTCGTGAAAACGTTCAGCGTCGATATATTTTTCAGTTTTCTTCCAAACATTCTGCATGTTTTCAACTTGATTAACTCCTTCCTGATATTTTAAAGCTAATCCGTTCCAAAGCGTCTGACCGTTTTTTAGTTTATAATCCCATGAAACATGATGAAACCATAAAAGATCTTTCTCTGGACAAGTTTCTAAATTATCAAAAAGTTTTGCAACTTCTGGCGCGTATTGCGAAACAGCATTTGTTCCTGATTTAGAACGGTCGAAACCAATTCCGTTTTTATCTGCTTTATGATAATACGTTGGATTCCATTCTGGTCTTGAAAGATTAGAAACCCACGGACCAGGTCCGTAATGATGTCCTGTATCCATAATATGATGCAATCCAAGTGGTGTCATGTAATTGACAACAGCTTCACGCGATTTGATCATGATATTTTTTACAGGTTTAATGAAATTTTCATCGTTCGAAAAAGTACTTCTTAACCATTCATCAGCAATAACTTCAGAATCTAAATATGGATTCCACGCCAGCCTCCCGAAACCGTACCAATTCGCCTGCGCAAAAGGATGTCCTGTCCAGTTAAGATCGTTTCCGATATTAGCAACGCCCGCAATTCCGGTTATTTTATTTTGGAATAAAGTTCCGTCAACGACTTTGGCAACTGTTGAACCTTTTCCTTTTTGATAGGTATCTGATTCTAAAACTTCTTGAAATAATTTAGGTAGAAAAACCAAATGTGTACTGAAACCCAAATATTCCTGTGTGATTTGAAATTCCATCATTAAAGGCGTTTTCGGCATCGCACCAAATAAAGGATGAAATGGTTCTCTTGGCTGAAAATCGATTGCTCCATTTTTTACCTGAACGATTACATTTTCTTTGAATTTTCCATCGTAAGGTTGAAATTCGGCATAAGCTTGTTTAGCGCGGTCGTTGGCATCGTGTTCTGAATATACGAAAGCTCTCCACATCACAATTCCATTAAAAGGCGCAACGGCATCGGCAAGCATATTGGCGCCGTCAACGTGATCTCTTCCGTAATTTTGTGGTCCCGGCTGACCTTCTGAATTGGCTTTTACTAAAAATCCTCCAAAATCTGGAATGCGTTTGTAGATTTCCGCTGATTTATTTTTCCACCAATTGATAACTTCCGGATCTTTTGGATCGGCAGTTTTTAATTTTCCAATTTCGATTGGAGCTGAAAATCTTGCAGTTAAATATACTTTGATTCCGTACGGTCTAAAAGCATTCGCTAAAGCTTCAACCTTTTCTAAATATTGCGGTGTCAGAATTAAAGCATTGGCATTTACGTTAGTTAAGACCGTTCCGTTAATTCCGATTGAGGCATTCGCTCTAGCGTAATCAATATAACGCTGATCAATAAAATCAGGAAGTTTCTGCCAATTCCAAAGTGAAAATCCAGCGTAACCTCTTTCGACAGTTCTATCCAGATTATCCCAATGATTTAGAATTCTGATATTTGTTTTGGGAGAATCGGCAATATTGAGATTTTTAACCGATTTATTCGTCTGAAGAATTCTCAAGAAATTGAAGACGCCATACAAAACAGCTACATCATTTTTTCCTGTAATTATGATTTGTTTTTTATTTTGAAAGGAAATGGATTTGATGATAAATCCTTCATTATTTATTTTATCAAAATCAGATTGTAACCGTCTTTTGATCTCTGCATTTAAACTGGATTGAGAACCTGCAATTAAGTTATTTTCTCTTTTTATTTCCGATTTGAATTCTGGAATAACTGCAAGCATTTCTTGAAATCCAGTTTTCAGCTCTTTCTCAGCGATTTTTATAGTTTCAGAATTTCCTAAAACAACAATTCCTTTTAAATTGTCTTTGTATTCTTTTGCAATTGAAGCATTTGTAACCGAATTATATTGCAGCCACAATTTATAATCCCTTTGTGCCGAAGCCGAAACGGAAATCAAAAGAAACAGAAAAACAAATCGTAATGAAGTCATTTTAGTTTTATTTATTCTCAATTATACATTTTTACATCAATAGCATTTTATTTCCATTTAAAAGCATTTGATAAAATTTTAATTTAAAAAATACATTATTCGAAATAAAACAACAATTGCAATCGGTTGCGTAAAAATATAAGATTGTGTTCGAAGAAAAAAATTTTAGCTCTGTTTTTTTCAAAAAATAATTTCATATAACAAATAAAGGCAGGATAATTATAAAAACTATCCTGCCTATAGTAAGCTCAATTTTAGATTTTTCTTTACTCAATTATCGTTTGTAATACGCTACAATACTGGCTTTTGCCAAAGTCTGGTTCCAAAGATTAAATCCAACAACAGCTGGATTTGTGTTTTCGTCTGTTCCTAGTTTATCGGTTTTTAAAGCGTACACAGTAATAATGTATTGATGAAATCCGTGTCCAACCGGCGGGCAAGGTCCTCCAAATCCTTTAATTCCATAATCGGTTACGCTTTGAATCGCGCCTTTGGGAACAAGATTTTTAGTTCCGGCACTGGTTACCAACTCGTTTACATTTGCCGGAATATCCACTACAACCCAATGCCAGAATCCACTTCCTGTTGGCGCGTCTGGATCGTACATCGTTACGGCAAAACTTTTGGTTCCTTCCGGAGCATTTTTCCAGGATAACTGCGGAGACTGATTTTCTCCCGAACAGCCAAATCCGTTGAATTCCTGAATTTTAGTGGTTTCTCCGCCTAAATCTTTACTGGTTAAGGTGAATGTTTTTTGTGCAAAAATAGATGTCGAAAAAATCGCTGACATCACCAAAAGTAAACTTAGCTTTTTCATTTTATCTGATTTAAAATTTTAAGCAAAGTTAGATTTGGACTGACAGAATAATTTTAGCTAAAAAACCAAAAATTGTTGCTAAAAGCTCAAATTATCTTGTGATGCTTTGGCGTAACGCCGTATTTGGTTTTATACGCCTGACTGAAACTGGAAAAGTTTTCGTAACCGGCTTCAAAATACACTTCTGACGGGCTTTTCTCCTGACCCAGCAAATAATGCGCATATTCGAGCCTTTTGTTTTGAAACCATTTTATAGGCGATTCTGAATAGTGCTTTTCGAATTCTCTTTTAAAAGTTGAAACACTCATATTGCATAAAAAAGCTAATTCTTTTAAGGTCAGTTTGCTTAAATGACTGTTTTCGATAGTACGAATGAATTTCTGTGCTGTATCATCTGAATTTGTTGTCAGCGAATGAAGAAATTCGGTTCCGTGTTGCGCTGTCAAATACAACATTAGTTCTTCAAACTTGACTTCTAACAATTTTTGCTGAACGACAGAAGGAAGCTTAGAAATGTCTACGAGACTTTCTACAAAACGTTTTAAAAATTCATCATAATCAAATGCATGAACAGATTTTGGTTCTGCTGATTCTGGTTTCGCCGATTCTATTTTTCTAATGAAAGCATGAATCATTTCATTTGAAAAAAAGAAAAGCACGCTTCTGTAATTGCTGTCATCTGCAAGCTTTTTCTCTGTCATAAGACAGTTTCCTGAACGCATGACAATAAATTGTGAAGCATTTATTGATAAAGCGGTATTATCAAAAATGACTTCTTTTGTTCCTGAAACCAGAAAACTGATAATGTTTTGATTGAGGATAATCTGTTGTTTAGAAACGTCTTTAAAACTGCTGTAGTCCACAATGTGTACTAACTGCGATTTTTCTAAATTCAGTTCATCCGGAAGGGTAATTGTTTTCAATTTTGATCAAATTATATAATTATCTAAATTTTGCAATTTAAACTTTTGGCACAATTTAAAAGGACAAAATTTTAACGCGGATAAAACGGATTCGTTATCACGAAGACGCGGATTTAAGCGGATTTTTTTATACTTCACATATAAATCTCTTTCATCCGCGGTTTACAAAATTCAGCTTATTATGAACTTGTGCATAGTTTGCACTAGTTCAATTCAAAAATATTTTAAATTTATTTCTGCGTAGATTCTCTTGCCAGTACTTCTGTGTTTAAGAAAGTAATTTCTTTGGCATCATCGTTTTTAGATGATTTTAGGTTTTTGATGATAATTTCTGCAGCTGCTTTTCCCATTTTTTCTGCGGGATGCGTGATCGTTGATAAATTTGGATCAATAATCTGCGAAATCGGGTCGTTATTAAAACCTATTACTTTAAATTCTTCAGGCACTTTTATGCCACGCTTTTTAGCAGTCTGCACGGCACTTACGGCCAAGATATCTCCAGGCGCAAAAAGCCCATCTGGAATTGGATCTAAGTCGAATAAAGCGTTGCTGGCTTTTACTCCATCTTCGTAAGTAACTGAATTTAAATTGATAATCAGCTTTTCGTCTATATCGACATTATGATCTTTTAAGGCTTCGATGTAACCTCTTTTTCTTTCGTTATATAAATTACCTAATTCTGATCCTGCTGTTATGTGTGCAATTCGAATACAACCTTGTTCAATAAGGTGTTTTGTGGCTTTGTAACCTGCTGTATAATTGTCGATTACAACTCTAAAAGTATTATAATCTTTAGGCACACGATCAACAAAAACTAAGGGAATATTATTATTAGAAAATTGATGAAAATGTGCTGTATCACGCGTTTCCATAGCCAGCGAACAAATTACGCCGCTTACACGGTTGCTGTACAAGGATTTCGCCATATTCACTTCTTCCTCATACGAGTCATGCGACTGCATAATGATTACGGTATAATCCGATTTTTGAGCCGCAATTTCGATTCCGCTGATAAGCGATGACAAGAAAGGCTGTGTAACGGTCGGAATTAAAACTCCAATCGTTTTGGTTTTGTTTCCACGCAAACCTGCCGCTAAAGTATTGGGAACAAAACCCATTTCTTCGGCAGTTTTCTTGACTTTTTTTATGGTTTTATCACTTATGGTGTGATGGTCTTTTAGAGCTCTTGAAATAGTTGATGTGGCCAAATTTAATCTTTCGGCTATATCGTAAATCGTAACGTGTTTATTTTCTTCCATAAATCAAATAAATAGAAGATGTAAATATAAACTATTTTCTCTCAAGATGTTCTTTTCGGGATTTCGCTAAAACAAAATGTCCTCCAATATATAATTGGAGGACATTTATCTTTTTTTTTAAATGAGCATAATTAAAATACATCAATTTAACACATAGAGACATAGATTTTTTAGACTAAAATAAGATAATTAAAAGAAACTCGTTTCTCACACATAGCTATGTGAATTAATAAAAGTGAAACGCCTTTTTTTAAACTCTAAAAAACTATGTATCTATGTGTTAAAAATAATTTAGTAACAGTTATTCTTATACTATTTTTTCCCGATGTTGTTTTTCTTGTCTTTCAGGATTTTGCCGTCTTTGGTAAATTCCAGATCGATTTTGTTGGTTAAATCTACATCGAGATCTTTGTGACCGTAATCAATATGAGTGATTTTTTCGTTGGGATAATTTTTCGCCACATAATCTTTTACTTCTTTCGGAATAAATGCAGTCGGTATTGGTTTGTCTCCACCATCCACTTCTCTATATGAACCGTCTTTCCAGAATTCTACTTCTGTACCATCTTTTAGTTTTACTTCGTAACCTTTTTCACCGTGTTCTGCATCTTTTTTGGCACTTTCTATTACAACATCACCAAAATGTTTTTTTAGAAATTCCTGTGCTGGTTTTGGCAGTTCTGTGACTTCGATTTTCTTCTGCGCGCTGGCCGAGATTGTTATCGTTAACAATGCAAGGACTAAAAATATTCTGTTTTTCATAATTCAATTTTTTAAGTATAGTCTCACTAATTTACGACAGGAAAAAATACATTCAAATCTATTTAAGAAACTTTTAGTGTTTTTTATCGCCATAATCATTTAATTTACAACACCTTAAAAACGATTCAAAATCATTCATAATATCACAACTTCATTCAAAAATTTTATTTTTAGAAAAGTATTTTCAATTCTTTTGTAGTACTTTTATCGCTTATTCAAAAACTGATTTAATCTTATAAATCCCAAATTTACAAGGCTTTAAAAATTACTCATTCTTCTGTTTTGAGTAAAAAACTAATGATATGAAAATCTGGCTGAGAAGACTTTTTGTACTGTTCTTCGTCTTTTTATCTATTGGTCTGCAGGCTCAGATTGAAGGTAAAAAGCAGGCTATTATTTCTAAAAAATCCATTTCGGTTAAAGAAGATAAAAACACACTCGCGCTTTATGATCTCTACAATAAAGGCGAAGAAAAAAAGGCTTATAAAAAAGCACATTTGATCTTAAAATCTAAAGTAGACAATAGAGCGCTTGCCCGAACAAATCTGCTTCTTGCTTATTATTTTAACAAAAGGGCGGTAATCGATTCTTCTATTTTTTACACCAATCAGGCTTTAAAATACAATACGGCTGTTAATGATTCTTTGAAAAACCGTCTTTTCTCGCTAGGCTATAATTTACTGGCAATCAATTATAAAAAAAGAGGATTGTTAAATGAAAGCAAAAAATGGCATATTAAAGGCATTGAAGCTTCTCAGAAATATAAAGAAAAAAACCTTTTTTATACGCATACGCATGGTTTAGCGCAGGCTTATACGGAGCTTGGAGATTATTCGAATGCGATTAAATTGTTTAAGCAATGTTTGGAATATAAAGATGATGATGAAATAATTCTGGGAAGTTATATCAATCTGGGTGACATTTATTCGAGGCTGAAGGATTATGACAACGCCAGTATTTTTTATAAAAAAGGAAAAATTCTCTGCGAAAAAACAAATAATAATCAAGGTCGTGTCATTGTTTTATTGGGACTTGGCGAGAATTATCAATTGCAAAATAAACATCAGGAGGCTTTAAAAATGTTTAAGGAAGCGCTGGCAATTGCTGACAAAAGCGAACTGAATCAATTATCCATAATTTCCAGAAGCAGTATTGGTGATAGCTATATTTCGTTAAAAAAATATGAGGATGCTAAATTGATTTTTTCTGAAGCGCTTCAAAAATCGGTTCATTTTGGCCTGCTTCAAAATCAGATGCATATTTATGATGAATTGCGAAAAATTGCGATTCAACAGAATGATTATAAAAGTGCTTATTCGTTTTTCGAAAAATCAGCGCATATAAAGGATTCTATCAGCAATCTTCAAAAAATAAAAGAGATTAACGAACTTGAAGTCAAATATAAAACGGCGCAGAAACAAAAGGAAATCGAGGTTTTGAAATTTGAAAATGAAGCTAAAAAATTAGCTTTGGCTAATCAGGAAGAAGCTTTGAAAAATATGCTTTTACAAGAGGAAATTTCGAAGAAAAAGAATGAAAATACTATTCTGGCTTTTCAGAATTCATCCAATAAAAAACGAAATGAGATTTCGCTATTAAAGAAAGATCAGCAATTGAAAGCTTTGGAAATTGACCAGCAAAAGAAAATGCGATTTTTTATTATTGCTGGTTTTCTGGTTTTTCTAGTTCCGATTATGGGACTTTTGTTTCAATACTATAAACGTTTGAAAGCGCAGCGTTTGCTGAATAGTAAACAGGCGGAAGTGAGTTCTCAAAAAATTAATACGATTTTGAAAGAACAGGAATTGGAATTAATAAAAGCTTCGATTAGCGGACAGGATAAGGAAAGACAGCGTATTTCGCAGGAACTTCATGACAGCATCGGCGGTAATTTGGCTGCTATAAAACTGCAGGTAAATCATTTAAATGCTTCTGATTTTTCTAATATTCAGAAAATCAGTTTACAGCTTGATGAAACGTATCAGCAGGTTCGCAGTATTTCGCATACGCTGCTGCCAAAGAAATTCAGCCAGAATAAATTTTTGGAGGTTTTAGAATCTTATTTTAAAAATATCAGCGAGGCGAGTAAGATTAAAATCGCTTTTATTCCGTATCCGAAAAAGGAAATTAATGAATTGAATGAGAATATTCAGATTGAAATTTTCAAAATTATTCAGGAGCTTTTAACGAATACAATTAAACACGCTAAGGCTTCGGAGGTTGAAATTCAGCTGAATTTTATTGAAAATAGTATCAATCTTTTGTTTGAGGATAACGGAATTGGTTTTGATACCGAAAAGCAGTCCAAAGGAATTGGATTTATTAATTTGGAATCTCGTATTAAAAAGCTAAACGGTTCTTTTGTAATTGATTCGAAACTGAAACGCGGTACAATTGCTAATATTGAAATTCCGGCTGAATCAGTAAAACCAAAGAAAAAAGTTAAGGGCATTGATTTGAAAAATCAGCTTGATGAATTAAAAAGCAACTAATATATTTGTTGAATGAATACTATTAATCTTCTTATTGCCGACGATCACACGATGTTTCTGCAGGGTATTATTTCGCTGTTGGAACAAGAACCCAATATTACTATTGTTGACAAGGCTGTAAATGGCAACGAAGCATTGGAAATAATAAAAAAAGGTGTTGTCGATTTTATTATTCTGGATGTAAGTATGCCGGAAATGGACGGAATTGAGTTGAGTAAGATTCTGAAAAAACAGCATCCAAATGTAAAAATCCTAATTGTAAGTACGCACAGCAATGTTATGATTGTTTCGCGATTGATTAGAATTGGCGTAAATGGCTATTTGTTGAAAAATGCGGAGAAAGAAGAACTTCTTAAAGCAATTAATACGATTGCTTCTGGCGAAAATTATTTTGCTGAAGAATTGGAAGAAAAGCATTTAACCAATAGTTCAAGAATTGAAAAACAGGTTTCTAATTTAACGGAACTGAGTTCGCGCGAAAAGGAGATTTTGGTTTTGATTGCTCACGAATATAATACGGCCGAAATTGCCGAAAAAACATTCATTAGCTTGAATACCGTAAATACGCACCGCCGTAATTTATTATCCAAATTGAATGCTAAAAATACGGCGGGTCTTGTAAAATACGCAGTTGAAAATGGTTTGGTCGATTAATTACTCAAAACCTTTTCCCAATCTGTAATTTAAAACTAATCCAAAGGTGTCCGGAATCACCACATTATCAATTGATTTGTTGTAAGTGCAAATGATTCTAAAATTGTCTGAAAG
Organism: Flavobacterium ginsengiterrae; assembly: GCF_039539785.1. Taxonomy (NCBI): domain Bacteria; kingdom Pseudomonadati; phylum Bacteroidota; class Flavobacteriia; order Flavobacteriales; family Flavobacteriaceae; genus Flavobacterium; species Flavobacterium ginsengiterrae. The sequence continues at coordinate 1,228,073 of NZ_BAABDU010000004.1, forward strand.
GTGAAATCCGGCGAGAAAATTAAGCGATTTTGAAGTTCTGTAACCGCCGCCAAATTCAACTTTATTTTTGTAATTGATTAAAAGATTTAAGTCAGCTTGAAATGGTGCTCCTTCTACATATTTGAACAAAACACTCGGATTGACCAGTATTTCTTCAAATCTATTGGTGAAGAATTTATATCCGAAATAGCTATAATACACGTTTTTTAAATTGGTATTATGGTTTGAATTAAAAGCTGAACTTAACAAATTTGGCGATGATAATCCGAAATAAATATGATCGCGGTTGTATAAAAATCCAACTCCAAAAGTAGGCGTAAAACTGTTTACATTTTCCTGAAATTCAGGATCATTTTCTATTCCCAGTCGTGTCAGGTTTTCATTGTAAAGCATTCCTCCTGCTGTAACTCCAAACGAAATAATATTGGGATCGTATGCCCACCATTTTCCGTTTTTATATTCAGAATCGTAATAGATTTTATAAGAATATGATGTGAAGAAAGTTGTTATGTTGGTTACTCCTACCTGATCGTGTGAAATTCCTGCAGCTAAACCTATTTTTTCGCCCCAAGTTAATTTATTTACTGAAAGATCAAAGTTTTTCGGACTTCCGTCAACCGAATTAAAATAACCATTTGTGGTCATCACCATATCAATATCATTATAATATCCGGCATGAGCAGGATTTATAAGAACGGCATTGTAATTATAACTGGAGAAAACTGGGGTTTGCTGTCCGTAAGCTCTTTCTAAAAAAATGATTAATATAAATAAAGCTAAGATTATATTGATTTTACTTTTCATGAATTAACGTTTTAAAACAAGATATCCCTTGGTTTTCTTAAAATGATTGGGTTGTTCTGTGCGGATTTCGAAGAAATAAGTTCCTTCTGGAAGCTGGTTCGCACCAAGGCTTCGACTTTTATTGGCAATTCCGCTGAACACATTTGTGGAGTTGTTGTAGCCTTTTGTTTGAAAAACTAAATCTCCCCAACGGCTGTAAATCAGCACTTCGTTTTCAGGATAATTTGTTATTCCATCAATTTCCCAAAAATCATTAATCCCGTCTCCGTTTGGAGAAAAACCATATTTTGTTTCGTCTTTTTCTGCTGGAATTACTGTTATCGTAATATAATCTTCTGCTTGACAGCCGTCTTGATTGGTAAAAATTACTTTATATGTGGTTGTTTCTGTAGGTTTTGCAATTGGGTTTCCAATTTTAATGTTGTTTAATCCCGCTGCTGGCGACCAAGAGAAAATTCCATCTTCTAAAGCTAAAGCATACAGCTGCGTTGATTCGCCTTCGTTAATTTGTAAATCGTCTCCAAGATCTACTAAAACTGGATATGAAACCATTAAGAAAGAACAGCTTGAACTGTTATTGCTTTTATCTGAAACTTTTATCGTAATTGACATGCCGTCAGAAAATGCGCTTCCCGCAACCGGTATCTGTGTAATTATCGGATTTGGATCGGTATTGTCTGTGGCAAAAATCATTTTAGTAAAATCTGGGACTGTACTTGTAGTGCAATCAACCATTTGGTTTAAAATACAGGCAAAAACCGGCGCTTCTGTGTCTTGTGTCACATGAATTTTAAACGAACAAGAAGCAGGATTTCCGCTGTTGTCTGAGACATTCATCGTAATAGTCATTCCGTCAGTAACATTAGTTCCTGCGATTGGTGTCTGGGTTATCGTTAAATTGGAATCACAATTGTCTGTTGCAACTATCAGCGAACGATAATCTGGCAGAACTGCTCCAAAAGCCAGATTCTGATCACCCATACAAGTGATTTGAGGAGCCGTAACATCCGCGGAAACGTTAACTTTGAAAGTGCAATACGACTCATTATTTGATGCATCTTTTGCTGTTAAAGTTATTGTCATTCCGCTTGTAAAAGCACCTCCAGCAGATGGACTTTGAGAAATTACTGGTGAGGCATCGCAATTATCGTTTGCTGTAACTAGAGGCGTATAATCTGGTATTATACTGCCGCACGATAATGTTTGATCTCCGATACAAGTAATTACGGGTGCAGTCAAATCTGCGGAAGTGTTTACTTTAAAATTACAAATTGAACTATTATTGGAAACATCTTTTGCTGTTATAGTTATGGTCATTCCGTCTGTGAAAGGACTTCCCGCAACTGGATTTTGTGTTAAAACTGGCGAAGGATCACAATTATCGGTCACCGTTATTAAAGCTGTATAATCTGGGATTATTGCTCCACATGATAAACTTTGATCTGTGATACACGTAATTACGGGTGCAATTCCATCCGCGGAAGCGTTGACTTTAAATGTGCAATAAGACTCGTTGTTTGAAATATCTTTGGCTGTAATTGTTATTGTCATTCCTTCTAAGAAAGGACTTCCCACGATTGGATTTTGAGTTAAAATTGGCGACGCATCACAATTATCGGTTACGTTTATTAAAGCCGTATAATCTGGAATTGTTGCTCCACATGATAAACTCTGATCTCCAATACACGTAATTACGGGCGCAATTCCATCCGCGAAAGCGTTGACTTTAAATGTGCAATAAGATTCGTTATTTGAAACATCTTTGGCCGTAATTGTTATTGTCATTCCGTCAACAAATGGACTTCCTGCAATTGGGTTTTGTGTATATGTTATTGTTCCAAGACAATTGTCTGTTGCAGAAACTAAACTTCTGTAATCGGGCAACGTGCTTCCACAAGCCAAGTTTTGATCTGGAATACAAGTTATAATAGGCTTAGTAATATCTGGAACCGCAGAATGTACTACAAAATTACATTCGGCTGAATTTCCTGATTCATCTGTATATTTTATTTTGACAGGAATTCCATCATAGAAAGGCGTTCCTGGTACTGGCGTTATTTCATAATGCACATTTTCACTGCAATTATCTGCTAGATTCATCATAGGATCGATGGCGTAATTCGGAATTACGTCACCACAATTTAAAGTAACATTGGTTGGACATGTAAAAGTTGGAGGCGCTGTATCTGCACCAGAAGCATTTATAATAATGTTGCAATGCGTTATATTTCCGGCTTCATCTTTGGCTGAGAAATCAATCTGCATTCCATCAAAAAAAGTCGAGCCTTCTCCAGGATATTGTGTAAGTTCTATATCTCCAGCTGTATCATCGGTTACAGTAAGCAAATCCAAATAATTTGGCACCAAAGATCCACATGCCAAAAGCTGATTTCCCGGACAGGTTAATACTGGTGCTAAATCTGCATTTGATGTTATTGTAAAACTGCAGATTTGTTCGTTTGTACTAGCATCTGTCGCTTTTAAAGTTATAGTTTGAACTCCTCCTGTATAAATTGTTCCAGGCGAAGGATTTTGTGTTATTATTGGATTATTATCGCAGTTATCACTTACTGTAATAGCGGTTTTGTAATCCGGAATTGCATCTCCGACAGCAAGAGTTTTATTTGTTGGACAATTGCTTATAACGGGTTTCTGGGTATCGGGAACTACTGCTTTTCCATACATTACATAAGCAGTTCCGGGATCTTCGTTTATCTTTATAGATTCAAATGGTGAATAATATTTATTGTTTCCAATGATAATATCATCAAATCCATCATTATTAATGTCTCCAGCAAAATTTAAGGAGTTTCTATACGAATATCCTTGAAGAATTTTCAATCCGTCTTTAACGGTAAAAGTATTAACATCAATGGTGTTGGTCCAAGTATTTTTTCCATATAAAACATATATAGAGCTTGTACCTTCTCTAAAAATATAATCGTTAATTCCGTCGTTATTAAAATCTCCAATTCCGCCATATTTATCAATTCCAAATCCAGTAACGATTTTAAATCCGTTAGTTCCATTCAGATTATTTAAATTTACAGAAGCCGGAAAGCTGGAAGAACCAAAAAGAATGTAAGTTCCACTAAAAACAATATCATTAAGTCCGTCATTATTTAAATCTCCTGTTTTGCTGACAGTTCCATATTTCAAAGATTCTAAAGAATGACTTACAACAAATCCGTTACTGCCGTTTAAATTATCAACATTAAATGTACTCGGAAATCCTGATCGGCCATAAATCACGTATTTCTTTTCTCCCTCATAACTTGAAACAGCAATATCAGGAATACCGTCACCATTTACATCTCCTAATCCTGCAACCGATCTACCTACTTTATCAGTTGCCGGATTACTTGTGATTATACATCCGTTTGTTCCGTTAAGATCTGTACCCAAAATTAAAGCTGGAAAACTTCCATTTTTCCCATAAATAACATATACTTTTTCAAATCTTCCTGTTCCCGTAACAGCTATATCATCGAAACCATCATTGTTAAAATCCCCAATATTATCAATACTGTATCCTGCTGCTTCATAATAATTAGTCCCCATAAAAGTGAAGCCATTACTACCATTTAAACTTGATAAAAGCATTTCTGACGGAAAACCGCTTGTTTTACCAAATACAACATAAAGCGCTCCTACTGTCCAATCTAGACCTCGTCGAATTGGTGCACTAAACATAAAATCATCTATTCCGTCTCTATTAATATCTCCTGCATTTGAAACCTGATATCCTGTCTCATCATCACCCGTAAGATTAATATCGTCTTTGATTTTGAATCCGTTAGTGCCGTCTAGATACTTTAAATCAACAATAGGTGGAAATCCAGTTGATTTTCCAAAAACCACATAAATTTTAGCATTTATGTAATCATTACTGTTACTAAAAGTTCCTGAAAATGAATACGAACTTCCAATAGCACTAACAATGAAATCTGTTATGCCGTCTCCGTTTATATCTCCCGCTTTACTAACACTATAACCCATATTTACAGTTCCATTTTCTCCATTAATTACAAAACCATTAGAACCATCTAAATTTCCTAATGAATAATTAAATGTATTACAGGTAGGAGACGGCGGAGGACTTTTTAATTTTACCAAAAAAGTACACGAATTTGTATTCCCAGCTAAATCTGTAACCGTAATAGTAACATTTGTATCTGCAGTAAAAAAAGTTCCTTGGGGCGGATTTTGTGTAACGATTAAATCGGAGTTATTTATGTAAGTACAATTATCGATTAAATCTGGTAAATAAGAAACATAATCAGGAAGTGATGAATTTGCAAAAAGTCCCTGGGTTGGAGGGCAAGTGATTGTAGGTTTTACAGCATCAATACGATCCATTTTTTCTCCATAAAATATATATGCATTTCCTTTATCCCAATAATATTCATCCCTCCTTACGTACCCTAAAATAAAATCATTTTTACCATCTTGATTAAAATCTCGAATTCCGGCTACATCATATCCAAAAAAAGCAGTAGAATAGCCATCATAACTATCAAAAATCTGATATCCTACTGTGTTTAAAATCGTTTTTTCATTAACAATGCCTGTCGCCGTATTTCCCCCAAAAACGATATAAACTGATCCATTATATGTAATTCCCCTTTTTGAAGAAATGGCAATATCACTTTTACCATCGTTGTTAACATCGAAAATTCCCTCTACATTAAACCCAAACTCACTTCCTTCTTTTGTTCCCTGAAAAATAACACCCGTACTTGCATTTATACTTTCAATAGTAAAAGTGCTGGGAAATGTATTTCTTCCAAAAACAACATATGCTTCACCTACACTATTTTTACCTGTTAAATTTTTTCCAGGTATGCCCAGAATAAAATCATCAATCCCGTCATGATTAAAATCTCCCGCCGCAGCAACAGATTTACCCAGATTATTATACGAACCTGTATTTGTAATTGTAAATCCATCTGGATTGCTTAAAGTTTCTAATTGAATAGAAGACGGAAAAGTCAAATTTTTTCCAAAAATCACTGCCACTCTTCCTGTATTATAATCAAAACCTTCTCTATATGATGGACAGCCAATAATGACATCATCAATTCCATCATTATTAATATCCCCAGCATTTCTAGCTGTTGAACCTATTCCTGAACTTGTTTCTGAATATCCTTTAATAGTTAAACCATTTGTCCCAGACAAAGCAGATGTATTTAAGTTATTTATCGAAATACTACCAAAGACTATATAATAATTTGCCTTACTGTTAATATTTTCTGTAATAATTATATCTGCAATTCCATCGTGATTAACATCTCCTGCATAACTCACATCATTTACCTTGGTTGTTAACGCTGAATCCAGCGTAATAAACAATCCTTTTGTATTATCAATATCGCTTCTGTTATATAAAGGTTGAAATCCAGAATTTTTACCATAAAAAATAAAAGCAGTTCCTTTTCCCGTTGGATTAAAATTATCACCAACAAGTATATCATCAATTCCATCGTGGTTAAAATCTCCAGCGTAACTCAGCATTGATCCAAGTTTTTCTTCTGCGCTAATACCTCTTATTATAAAACCATTGGTTCCGTTTAAGGTGGAAACATCAAATGAGCTAAAAGAAAAACCTGATCCCCCAAAAATCACGTAAATTTCACCTACATTAGACATTCCACCAAAATCGGTACCCGGCGCTCCAATCATAATATCTGGAATTCCATCTCCATTTATATCACCAGCCGATTTAGTTTGAAAACCCAAATCGTCCTTAGATTCTTTTCCCTCCAATGAAAACCCATTTGCACCGTCTAAAATTGATTTAGGCACCTGAGGACAACCATTTTGTGCATAAAAATTACTTATGCAGAAGAACAATAATAAGATTAAAATACCTCGAATGAGGCATATTTTACTGTTATGATGTATCATGTCGATATACTCTATTTACACTATTTCTAAGCGCAAAACTATAATATCGCTAAATCCCGTACATCACTATAAATAATGATTTTAGAATTAAAATCTATATATTTAAATTATTTAGGCAGACTAAAAGAATAGGCAGATTTAAAAAAAAAAGCACTATCAAACATGAAAATTGAGAGAATTGTTCATTACTATTTTCTATACATAAGTAAAAAGAAAGACTTTCAAAATGTATTTTAATTATTTTCATGGAAGATAAAGATAATTGAACTAATTAAAAAATACTCATTTTCAACAATTTACTACATAAGTTTAAAAAACATTATAACATTTTCTCTATTGAGAACGATCTCTTAACTTTTGCGACAAAATCCTGTATACTAAAAAAGCATTTAAATATTTTGGAAGTATTATAAAACAAAAAACCCTATCCGAATTGGATAGGGTTTTTAAAAAGAAAGGCGACGACATACTCTCCCACA